>NZ_CP012831.1:2472500-3672500 GCF_001307275.1 Pseudomonas fluorescens | reverse complement strand
GCAAAAAGCCTTGGAAGACTTCCGTCGCAGCCAGACCCTGAGCGCCGAGGAAGGCGAGAAGCTCGAGCAACTGGCGCAGATGGAAGCCGCCCAGGACGAACTCAAGCGCTCCAGCGATGCCTTCACCGAACGCGTCCAGCAATTGTCCGCCAAGTTGCAACTGGTGGGCCGACAGATCGCCGACATGGAAGCCAAGCAACGCACCCTCGACGACGCCCTGCGCCGTCGTCAATTGCTCCCGGCGGACCTGCCGTTCGGCACGCCGTTCATGGACCCGGTCGACGATTCCATGGACAACCTGCTGCCGCTGCTCAACGACTACCAGGACAGCTGGCAAGGGCTGCTGCGGGTCGATGGCCAGATCGAAGCGTTGTATGCCCAGGTGCGCCTCAAGGGCGTGGCCAAGTTCGACAGCGAAGATGACATGGAGCGGCGCCTGCAACTGCTGATCAACGCCTATGCCCACCGCACCGACGAGGCCCTGACCCTGGGCAAGGCGCGCCGTGCGGCCGTGACCGACATCGCTCGGACCCTGCGCAACATCCGCAGCGACTACGACAGCCTCGAGCATCAACTGGCGCTGTTCAACCGCGAGATCAACAAGCGCCAGGTGTCCAACCTGCAGAGCTTCCGCATCGTCCTGGCGCCGAACAAGGAAGCGCTCAAGCACATCGACCAGATCATCCACAGCGCTGGCCAGTACGAGGAAGGCGAGACGCTGTCGGTGTTCGACCTCAGCCAGAGCGCCGAGCAGGACAACAAGAACGAAGAAGCCAAGGAGTACCTGGCGCGGCTGGTGGCGGCGAATCACAACCAGCTCGGCCTCAAGGACCTGTTCGAACTGGCGTTCGAAATCACCAAGGTCAACGGCCAACCCGTGATCCACACCGACATCGACGGCGCGGCGTCCAACGGCACCACCATGACCATCAAGGCACTGACCAACATGTACTTGTTGCTGCACCTGATGGACCGCGAACAAGCCGGCCGCGTGCGCCTGCCTTACTACCTGGACGAAGCGGCGGACATCGACGAGAAAAACCAGGCGGCACTGCTGGAAACCAGCCTGCAACTGGGCTTCGTGCCGATCCTCGCCAGTGTGAAACCGCAAGTCTGCGCCAGTGTCGCCATCGACCTGGAAGGCGGCAGCGGCCCGAACGGCATCTACATCGACGAAGCGGACTGGAAATACATCCGTCGTCACGATGCGGTGAAGGCCACGGTGAATGTGCAGGCCGACGAGCCGGAGCTGGATCCGGTGTGAAGTGAATAGCCGGGCATGAAAAAGGCCGCGGTCCATTTGGACCGCGGCCTTTTTTTATTGCTCCAGTTTTTAGTCTTCAGTGCAACGGATGGCCTCATCGCGAGCAAGCTCGCTCCCACATTGGACTGCTTCTGGATGAACGATCCTGCATCCCTGTGGGAGCGAGCTTGCTCGCGATAGCGCCACAACTACTTGCCAAGACTGATCTTCGGCGCCCAGGTCAGCCATTCGTCTTCAAACTTATCGAACAACGGGAAGGTCTGCTCCGCTCGGGCCGGATTGCCCATACGTTCACCGTCCGGCGTTGCGAACGCGATACCGCCCTGGATCAGCGTTTCAAGCGACTCGGTTCGCACCGTCGCACCCTTGAACAGACCGAAGTCCAAACCGAAGCCACTGCTGTTCCAGAAGCGTGTGCCGCTGCGCACCAGTGGCGCATATTTGGGCTCGATCAGGATATGGATCAACACCCGGTCCGCCGTCTGGCCCAGTTCATAACCGGTGACCTTGCCCACCGTGATCTCACGATAGGTGACCGGCACGCCGATCTTCAACGAACCACGGCGGGCCGCACTCAGCACCAGGCTCAGACCCGCTTCGGGTATAGCGCTTTCCGGTGGGTTGGCCAAGGCCACGAAGCTTTTTTGTGGCCCGAGGTTTTTCGCCGAAGGCTGCACTTCAATGTATTGGCCTGTGACCAGCGTCTCCAGGTTGGAGGTCTTCATCAACCCCAACTCAGGCTTGACCACCCAGAACTGAGACCCGACCCGGGCGATACGCTCCGGCACTTCGGTGATACGCGCAGTGAGCAACACCGATTGCATGTCGGCGCTGAGATCGACCTCTTCGATCTTGCCCACATCCAGCCCTTTGAAACGGATCGGCGTACCGTTGCGCAAGCCATCGGCGCGGTCGACCTTGATCGTCACGACCGTGCCCCTCTGCTGTGCGGCTTCGCGGTCTTCAAACAGACGGAACCGTGGAACGCGCCTTTTCAACGGCACATTGGGTTCTGGCGTCTCGAAGGAAATGCCACCGGCCATCAGGCTTTGCAAGGACTCACTCTTGACCTGGATCCCGCCTGTCAAACCACCGGTGAGGGTAATGCCACTGGCGTTCCAGAATCGCGTCGAACCGTTGACCAGCCCTTCATATTCCTTCTCGATGTGCACACCGATGATCAATTGCTTTTTCTTGCGGGAGAACTGATAGCTCTGCACCGAGCCGACCTTGACCTGCTTATAGAGAATCGGACTGCCGACCTCCAGCGATCCGAGGTTTTCGGTCAGCAAGACCAGGTGCAGCCCCGGCGAGCGCAAGTCCAGTGGCGGTGCCTTCGCCCTGGCTTCGAACTCCCGTTGCGGCGCACCGCCCTTATCGCCTGGACGTATGGCAATGTAGTTACCCTTGACCAACGCTTCCAGGCCGGTGATACCTGCCAGGGAGATCGATGGCTTGACGACCCAGAACTGTGTGCCGGTGACTAGGTAATCTTCGGCCAAGGGGTCCAGGGTCAATTCAGCCGTCGCGCTGGCCAGGTCCGGATCGACCTTGAGGTTCTTCAGGCTGCCGACCTGGATGCCTTTGTACATCACCGGCGTACGCCCGGCCTGCAATCCCTCGAAGTCGCTGAGTTTGACTTTCACCCGGATTCCCGCAGCGGCCGCATCAAAGTCTTCGTAGAGACGAAACGGCAGGCTCGGATCCGTTGGAGGACTGTCCTTGCGGCTTTCCGGTGTGGCGAATGCAATACCGCCGGCCACGATGCTGGCCAGGGACTCGCTGCGCACTTTCACACCCGACAGGTTGGCATCGATGCTGATGCCGCTGGCATTCCAGAAACGCGTGTGTTTACGAACCAGGCTGGCATAGGTCGGCTCGATGAAGACTTTGACCTCGACTTTGCTCTGATCCTCGGACAGCAGGTAACTTTTCACCTGGCCGACCTGGATCTGTTTGTAGAACACCGGGCTGCCGCGGTTCAGCGAACCCAGTCGGTCAGCCTTGAGGGTCAGGTGCAAACCCGGTTTGGCGTCCGACAGCGGCGGCTCTTCGGCCAGGGCCTTGAATTTACGGGTCGACTCCCCCTCACCCGGGTTGATCGCCACATAGTTACCCGACACCAGGGTTTCCAAACCGGTGATCCCAGCCAGGCTCACGCTCGGCTTGACCAGCCAGAAACGTGTGCCGGTCTTGAGATACTGATCGACGTCCTTGTTCATCTCGACCGTCGCGACCACGCCCTTGGAACTGCCTTCGTCATCGAGTGTGAGCGCCGTCACCTTACCGACCGTCATCCCTTTGTAGACGACTTCGGTTTTGTTGACCTGGATGCCTTCACCACTCTCAAAGCGCACAGTGATCTCGATTCCGGTCTCGGTATAAGCCCGCCAGCCGAGCCAGCCGCCGATGATCAATGCGATCAGCGGCAAGACCCAGATGGCTGACCAGTTCGAGGCCGGTCGGGTTTTAGCGGTAGGCAAATCAGTCATGGTCGTTATCCGACTCCGTGTTATCCCAAATCAGTCGGGGATCGAAGGTTACTGCGGCAATCATTGTCAAAATCACTACGCTGGCGAAAGCAATCGCGCCGAGACCGGCTTCGACACTGGCGAGCCGCCCAAAATTCACCACCGCCACCAGAATGGCGATCACGAATATATCCAGCATCGACCAACGACCAATGAACTCGATGAAACGGTACATAAGAATGCGCTGCCGCGCCGACATGGGCTGGTGCCGCTGCACGGAAAACAATAACAAAGCGATGCCCACCAGCTTGAAGGTCGGCACAAGGATACTGGCGATGAACACCACGGAGGCGATAGGAATCATGCCGTGGTGAACCAACTCGATGACGCCGGCCATGATGGTGCTCGGGGCGCCCTGGCCCAGTGAGTTGATGGTCATGATCGGCAGCATATTGGCCGGGATATAAAGAATCGCGGCCGTGATCAACAATGCCCAGGTTCGCATCAAGCTGTTCGGGCGACGGGGATGGATCAGCGCGCCGCAGCGAGTACAGGTTTGTTTGTCGGCCTCAGCGTCCTGCCGATTCAATTCATGGCATTCCGTACAAACCAGAATGCCGGCATCAATCGCCCGCATGGGCATCTTCTCCTGATAACGCCTGCCAGATCTGATGCGGTGACATCACCACCTCCAGCCAGACCTGGACCAGCAACAAACTGATGAAACACACCAAGCCAAGGCCTACGGTGATGGCTGCCATGTCTGCCAACTTGACGATGGCCACCAGCACGCCCATGAGGTAGACCTCGAGCATTCCCCAGTCCCGTAGATGGTGATAAATGCGGTACAGCAACAAACCGTAGCTACGGCCAACGTCCAGGCGAATGGTCAGCAGCACAGCCAACTGACAAAGCAACTTGAGTAACGGAATGCCCATGCTGCACAGGAACACGACTACCGAGACGCCTTGCATGCCGGTATCGAACAGACCCACTACGCCACTCCAGACGGTGTCCTGGGAGGACTGCCCAAGCAGATTGAGTTGCATGATGGGTAAAAAGTTGGCCGGCACATATAACAGCAGGGCGGCGATCACCAACGCAAGACTGCGTTCGACTACATTGTGCCGGTGAGCATAAAGCTCATAACCGCAGCGGGGGCACTCGGCTTTTTCGCCATGGGCCAGTTGGGGCTTGCGCATCAACAAGTCGCACTCATGACACGCAACCAAATCGCCCAGGGGGAGATCTGGCAACCTATCAGCGTCTGACGGATCGGGCATAAACAGCTCTGGCTCAGCTAAGGTGGGGCTATTCTAGTGCTCCAGCTCGAAAATAACTGTGCAAATTTATTACGAGCGTTCGCAGACTTTTATGACGGGCAAAACAAAACCCCTACCTGCATCAGCAGATAGGGGTTTCGGAATTTAATCTTGACGATGACCTACTCTCACATGGGGAAACCCCACACTACCATCGGCGATGCATCGTTTCACTTCTGAGTTCGGGATGGGATCAGGTGGTTCCAATGCTCTATGGTCGTCAAGAAATTCGGTAGCCAGCGCGTGCCTTGCGGTCACGTTCCAGCGAATGGGTATGCGATAGTTTGTGTGTTGCAATCGAGCGTCGCGAACTTTCGGTTCGTTTCGTCTTCACACACCGCAATCTGGTCTCGTTCGCCCTGGGGCTTGGAGTTTACAAATTGCTTGGGTGTTATATGGTCAAGCCTCACGGGCAATTAGTACAGGTTAGCTCAACGCCTCACAGCGCTTACACACCCTGCCTATCAACGTCGTAGTCTTCGACGGCCCTTCAGGGGACTCAAGGTCCCAGTGAGATCTCATCTTGAGGCAAGTTTCCCGCTTAGATGCTTTCAGCGGTTATCTTTTCCGAACATAGCTACCCGGCAATGCCACTGGCGTGACAACCGGAACACCAGAGGTTCGTCCACTCCGGTCCTCTCGTACTAGGAGCAGCCCCTCTCAAATCTCAAACGTCCACGGCAGATAGGGACCGAACTGTCTCACGACGTTCTAAACCCAGCTCGCGTACCACTTTAAATGGCGAACAGCCATACCCTTGGGACCGGCTTCAGCCCCAGGATGTGATGAGCCGACATCGAGGTGCCAAACACCGCCGTCGATATGAACTCTTGGGCGGTATCAGCCTGTTATCCCCGGAGTACCTTTTATCCGTTGAGCGATGGCCCTTCCATACAGAACCACCGGATCACTAAGACCTACTTTCGTACCTGCTCGACGTGTCTGTCTCGCAGTCAAGCGCGCTTTTGCCTTTATACTCTACGACCGATTTCCGACCGGTCTGAGCGCACCTTCGTACTCCTCCGTTACTCTTTAGGAGGAGACCGCCCCAGTCAAACTACCCACCATACACTGTCCTCGATCCGGATAACGGACCTGAGTTAGAACCTCAAAGTTGCCAGGGTGGTATTTCAAGGATGGCTCCACGCGAACTGGCGTCCACGCTTCAAAGCCTCCCACCTATCCTACACAAGCAAATTCAAAGTCCAGTGCAAAGCTATAGTAAAGGTTCACGGGGTCTTTCCGTCTAGCCGCGGATACACTGCATCTTCACAGCGATTTCAATTTCACTGAGTCTCGGGTGGAGACAGCGCCGCCATCGTTACGCCATTCGTGCAGGTCGGAACTTACCCGACAAGGAATTTCGCTACCTTAGGACCGTTATAGTTACGGCCGCCGTTTACCGGGGCTTCGATCAAGAGCTTCGCGTTAGCTAACCCCATCAATTAACCTTCCGGCACCGGGCAGGCGTCACACCCTATACGTCCACTTTCGTGTTTGCAGAGTGCTGTGTTTTTAATAAACAGTCGCAGCGGCCTGGTATCTTCGACCGGCGTGGGCTTACGCAGCAAGTGCTTCACCCTCACCGGCGCACCTTCTCCCGAAGTTACGGTGCCATTTTGCCTAGTTCCTTCACCCGAGTTCTCTCAAGCGCCTTGGTATTCTCTACCCAACCACCTGTGTCGGTTTGGGGTACGGTTCCTGGTTACCTGAAGCTTAGAAGCTTTTCTTGGAAGCATGGCATCAACCACTTCGTCACCCAAAGGGTAACTCGTCATCAGCTCTCGGCCTTAGAATCCCGGATTTACCTAAGATTCCAGCCTACCACCTTAAACTTGGACAACCAACGCCAAGCTGGCCTAGCCTTCTCCGTCCCTCCATCGCAATAACCAGAAGTACAGGAATATTAACCTGTTTTCCATCGACTACGCTTTTCAGCCTCGCCTTAGGGACCGACTAACCCTGCGTCGATTAACGTTGCGCAGGAAACCTTGGTCTTTCGGCGTGGGTGTTTTTCACACCCATTGTCGTTACTCATGTCAGCATTCGCACTTCTGATACCTCCAGCAAGCTTCTCAACTCACCTTCACAGGCTTACAGAACGCTCCTCTACCGCATCACTTGCGTGATACCCGTAGCTTCGGTGTATGGTTTGAGCCCCGTTACATCTTCCGCGCAGGCCGACTCGACTAGTGAGCTATTACGCTTTCTTTAAAGGGTGGCTGCTTCTAAGCCAACCTCCTAGCTGTCTAAGCCTTCCCACATCGTTTCCCACTTAACCATAACTTTGGGACCTTAGCTGACGGTCTGGGTTGTTTCCCTTTTCACGACGGACGTTAGCACCCGCCGTGTGTCTCCCATGCTCGGCACTTGTAGGTATTCGGAGTTTGCATCGGTTTGGTAAGTCGGGATGACCCCCTAGCCGAAACAGTGCTCTACCCCCTACAGTGATACATGAGGCGCTACCTAAATAGCTTTCGAGGAGAACCAGCTATCTCCGAGCTTGATTAGCCTTTCACTCCGATCCACAGGTCATCCGCTAACTTTTCAACGGTAGTCGGTTCGGTCCTCCAGTCAGTGTTACCTAACCTTCAACCTGCCCATGGATAGATCGCCCGGTTTCGGGTCTATTCCCAGCGACTAGACGCCCTATTAAGACTCGCTTTCGCTACGCCTCCCCTATTCGGTTAAGCTCGCCACTGAAAATAAGTCGCTGACCCATTATACAAAAGGTACGCAGTCACCCAACAAAGTGGGCTCCCACTGCTTGTACGCATACGGTTTCAGGATCTATTTCACTCCCCTCTCCGGGGTTCTTTTCGCCTTTCCCTCACGGTACTAGTTCACTATCGGTCAGTCAGTAGTATTTAGCCTTGGAGGATGGTCCCCCCATATTCAGACAAAGTTTCTCGTGCTCCGTCCTACTCGATTTCACTTCTAAGATCCTTTCGCGTACAGGGCTATCACCCACTATGGCCGCACTTTCCAGAGCGTTCCGCTAAAATCAAAGAAGCTTAAGGGCTAGTCCCCGTTCGCTCGCCACTACTAAGGGAATCTCGGTTGATTTCTTTTCCTCAGGGTACTTAGATGTTTCAGTTCCCCTGGTTCGCTTCTTGCACCTATGTATTCAGTACAAGATAACCATCTTATGATGGCTGGGTTCCCCCATTCAGACATCTCCGGATCACAGTCTGTTTGCCGACTCCCCGAAGCTTTTCGCAGGCTACCACGTCTTTCATCGCCTCTGACTGCCAAGGCATCCACCGTATGCGCTTCTTCACTTGACCATATAACCCCAAGCAATCTGGTTATACTGTGAAGACGACATTCGCCGAAAATTCGATCTTGCTCAAAGAGCAACTCACAAATTTTACCTTAGCCTGATCCGTTACCAGTGAAAGTAACGTTCAGTCTATCTTTCTATCACATACCCAAATTTTTAAAGAACGATCTAATCAAAAGACTAGAAATCAACATTCACCATCACCTTGATGGAATGCTCATTTCTAAGCTTTCAGAAGCAGTTTATGGTGGAGCCAAGCGGGATCGAACCGCTGACCTCCTGCGTGCAAGGCAGGCGCTCTCCCAGCTGAGCTATGGCCCCATTACAAAATTGGTGGGTCTGGGCAGATTCGAACTGCCGACCTCACCCTTATCAGGGGTGCGCTCTAACCAACTGAGCTACAGACCCAATTTCGAGCTTGTAACTGTTAGCTGTGAGCTATCAGCTTGGAGCTTAAAGCTGCTTCTATCGTCTTCTTCAATGAATCAAGCAATTCGTGTGGGAGCTCATGGAGCAGCTGCGGTCGTCGATTAAGGAGGTGATCCAGCCGCAGGTTCCCCTACGGCTACCTTGTTACGACTTCACCCCAGTCATGAATCACACCGTGGTAACCGTCCCCCCGAAGGTTAGACTAGCTACTTCTGGTGCAACCCACTCCCATGGTGTGACGGGCGGTGTGTACAAGGCCCGGGAACGTATTCACCGCGACATTCTGATTCGCGATTACTAGCGATTCCGACTTCACGCAGTCGAGTTGCAGACTGCGATCCGGACTACGATCGGTTTTGTGGGATTAGCTCCACCTCGCGGCTTGGCAACCCTCTGTACCGACCATTGTAGCACGTGTGTAGCCCAGGCCGTAAGGGCCATGATGACTTGACGTCATCCCCACCTTCCTCCGGTTTGTCACCGGCAGTCTCCTTAGAGTGCCCACCATAACGTGCTGGTAACTAAGGACAAGGGTTGCGCTCGTTACGGGACTTAACCCAACATCTCACGACACGAGCTGACGACAGCCATGCAGCACCTGTCTCAATGTTCCCGAAGGCACCAATCCATCTCTGGAAAGTTCATTGGATGTCAAGGCCTGGTAAGGTTCTTCGCGTTGCTTCGAATTAAACCACATGCTCCACCGCTTGTGCGGGCCCCCGTCAATTCATTTGAGTTTTAACCTTGCGGCCGTACTCCCCAGGCGGTCAACTTAATGCGTTAGCTGCGCCACTAAGAGCTCAAGGCTCCCAACGGCTAGTTGACATCGTTTACGGCGTGGACTACCAGGGTATCTAATCCTGTTTGCTCCCCACGCTTTCGCACCTCAGTGTCAGTATCAGTCCAGGTGGTCGCCTTCGCCACTGGTGTTCCTTCCTATATCTACGCATTTCACCGCTACACAGGAAATTCCACCACCCTCTACCATACTCTAGCTCGACAGTTTTGAATGCAGTTCCCAGGTTGAGCCCGGGGCTTTCACATCCAACTTAACGAACCACCTACGCGCGCTTTACGCCCAGTAATTCCGATTAACGCTTGCACCCTCTGTATTACCGCGGCTGCTGGCACAGAGTTAGCCGGTGCTTATTCTGTCGGTAACGTCAAAACACTAACGTATTAGGTTAATGCCCTTCCTCCCAACTTAAAGTGCTTTACAATCCGAAGACCTTCTTCACACACGCGGCATGGCTGGATCAGGCTTTCGCCCATTGTCCAATATTCCCCACTGCTGCCTCCCGTAGGAGTCTGGACCGTGTCTCAGTTCCAGTGTGACTGATCATCCTCTCAGACCAGTTACGGATCGTCGCCTTGGTGAGCCATTACCTCACCAACTAGCTAATCCGACCTAGGCTCATCTGATAGCGCAAGGCCCGAAGGTCCCCTGCTTTCTCCCGTAGGACGTATGCGGTATTAGCGTCCGTTTCCGAGCGTTATCCCCCACTACCAGGCAGATTCCTAGGCATTACTCACCCGTCCGCCGCTCTCAAGAGGTGCAAGCACCTCTCTACCGCTCGACTTGCATGTGTTAGGCCTGCCGCCAGCGTTCAATCTGAGCCATGATCAAACTCTTCAGTTCAAACATCTTTGGGTTTTGAGAAAACCCTAAACTTGGCTCAGCAATCGTTGGTTACATCTTTGATTTCTCGCGGAGTAACTTGTGATGCTGATAATCTGTTGACTAGCAGTCTGACTCCACAAGCACCCACACGAATTGCTTGATTCAGTTGTTAAAGAGCGGTTGGCTGAGTCTTTCGTCTCAACCGAGGCGCGCATTCTACAGCGCCCCGTGTACCTGTCAAGCGGTTATTTTCAGAAGTTTTCAAAGTTTCCTTTTCAACTTCAACCACTTGCGCTTCCGATCTCTCGTTAGCGGGAGGCGAATTCTACAGCGTTACTCGCTGCTGTCAACACCTCTTTTTCACCGCTTTCGACCGAGAAGATCGAACCGCATATAGAGTCAAACAACACCACTCTATCTGCTCCTTCCGAGCCTCGATGAACTGAAGCCCCGCACTTTCGAAACCTACTTAACTCGTTGAATCTCAAGGAGTTTTCCGTTTCGACTGCGCCGGAAGTGGGGCGAATTATAGACGTCCAGAATCTGCCGTCAACCCTTAATTACGCTTTTGTTGCAGAAGGGACTTTCCTACCCAGCAAACGCGGGATCCGACGCATAACCGGCGGGATTCTCAGCATCAACAGTACGGCCCCAATAAAGGCGTATATCGACCACTCCTTCAAATCTGCCCGCACGATCCACAGCATATGCAGCAGCCCAAGCCCCAGAATCAGATACACCAGGCGATGCAATTTCTTCCAGCGCACGCCCAGTCGCCGCTGGCTGTAGCGATTGGACGTGACAGCCAGCGCCAGCAGGCCGAGAAACCCAAGCGCCCCAACAATAATGTAAGGCCGCTTGCTCAACTCGACGCCCAACTGCGACCAGTCGAACCCCAGTATGAACGCCGCATACCCGCTTAAATGCAGCACCACATAAGCAAAGCACCACAACCCCAACTGGCGCCTGACCGCAATCCACCCCACCCACCCCGTCATTTTTTGCAACGGCGTCATGCTCAAGGTGATCAACAGCAAAATCAGCGTCCCCAACCCGAGCCGATCCACCAGCACCTTGCCCGGGTCGGGGCCCAACGCATTCATCGAGGCTTCGTAAAGCCAGAGCAACGGCCAGACTGCCGCGGCGATGAAGACGCTCATTCGCCAGACTGGAAAACGCATCAGTAGTCCTTCCTCAGGTCCATCCCTGCATATAAAGAAGCGACCTCATCCTGATAGCCGTTGAACATCAGCGTATCCCGTACATTGGGACTGAACAGCCCGCTCGGCAAACGACGTTCACGTGCCTGGGTCCAGCGCGGATGATCGACCGTTGGATTGACGTTGGCATAAAAGCCGTACTCGTCAGACGCGATGCTTTGCCAGGTGGTCTTTGGCTGCTCGCTCACCAAGCTGATGCGCACGATGGACTTCACACTTTTGAAACCGTACTTCCACGGAACGACCAAACGCAGCGGCGCGCCGTTCTGATTCGGCAACTCCCGCCCGTACATCCCAACCGCGAGAATGGCCAACGGGTTCATCGCCTCGTCCAATCGCAAGCCTTCCACATACGGCCAGTCGATCAAGGCGAAACCGGAACGCTGCCCCGGCATGACCTTGGGGTCCTGCAAGGTTTCGAAGCGGATGTACTTGGCCTTGGAGGTCGGCTCGACCTGCTTGAGCAATGCCGAGATGGGAAAACCGATCCACGGAATGACCATCGACCAGGCCTCGACACAGCGCAGTCGATAAATCCGCTCTTCCAGCTGATAAGGCTTCATGAAGTCTTCCAACCCATAGCGCCCCGGCTTACCCACCTCCCCGTCCACTACCACGCTCCAGGGTTCGGTCTTCAAGGAGCCGGCATTGGCTGCCGGGTCCCCTTTGTCGGTCCCGAACTCATAGAAGTTGTTGTAATGGGTCGCGTCCTTGAACGGTGTGATGGACTCGTTCTTGACCGTGACCGCCTCCCATTGGACGGAGGGCAATTTCTCGGCAAACCAGGACGGCGCCTTGCCCGGCTCGACCTCGGCATAACGCGCCGCGTCGGCAGCGCTGGCCCATCGCGGCAAGCCGCTCACGGCGAGACCCGCCATGGTTGCACCGAGCATCTGACGACGGGATAGATAGAGGGATTCGGGCGTGACGTCCGATTCACGGCAGTCGGACGACTTGGGGATCTTGATCAGCATGACAACTCCGCAGTATTGGAGGGCAGATGCACCAATAGACTGCGGAGTATGGGGGAAATTACATTAAGGCAACGTTTAGCGTCGGCGAAGACGCAACAAGTATTGCACCGGGCCCGAAGCGGCATAGGCGAGGAATACCAGCAGCAGGATACGGGGCGGATCACTGAACACAACCGCGAATACCAGCACCACTGCCAAAATCGCCACAAATGGCACACGGCCCTTCAGATCCAGCTCCTTGAAGCTGTTGTACTTGATGTTGCTGACCATCAGCATCCCGGCCGCGGCAACCAGCAGCGCTACCAGGAACGACATTTTCGAACCCTGGATGCCGTAGTCGCTGAATGCCCAGACAACACCGGCCACGACACCCGCCGCCGCCGGACTGGCCAGACCGATGAAGTAACGTTTGTCAGCCTTGCCGACCTGGGTGTTGAAACGAGCCAGACGCAACGCCGCACCCGCCACATAGATGAAGGCAACCATCCAGCCGACCTTGCCCATGTCCCCCAGCGCCCAGCCGAACGCCAGCAAGGCGGGAGCCACGCCAAAAGCGACCATGTCGGACAGTGAATCGTACTCGGCGCCGAACGCGCTCTGGGTATTGGTCATGCGGGCGACGCGCCCGTCCAGGCCATCGAGCACCATGGCGACGAAGATGGCAATGGCGGCGGAGGCGAAGTAACGGCTTGCCCCAGCGCTATCACCGGCGCTCAAGGCAGCCTGGGCACTCATGGAGCTGATGATGGAATAGAAACCGGCGAACAGGTTCGCGGTGGTGAACAGATTCGGCAGCAGATAGATGCCACGATGCCGGACCTTACGGCCTTCAGCGTCATGGCCTTCTTCGACGTGCTCATCGATGGGCAACAGGCTTTCGGCGTCAGGAGCCTGGTTTGGCTCGTCGGGACGTTCGCTCATGGGCAATACCTTGCAACGGTGTGAAAAAATTCGACAGATGTCTGGGACGACGGTTCGGCCGCAAACGATGCAGCTTTATACCAGAAGCCATCGCCCAAACGAAAAAACGCGGCCAAGGCCGCGTTTTTCGACTCAAGTTCGCGACTTAGTTCTTGGCTTTGTCGACGATCTTGTTGGCACCGATCCACGGCATCATCGAGCGCAGCTGCTCGCCGATGATTTCGATACCGTGGGCGGCGTTGTTGCGACGCTTGGCGGTCATCGAAGGATAGCCGGTGGCGCCTTCGCTGATGAACATCTTGGCGTATTCGCCGTCCTGAATACGTTTCAGGGCGTTGCGCATGGCCTGACGGGACTCGGCGTTGATGACTTCCGGACCGGTCACGTACTCGCCGTATTCGGCGTTGTTGGAGATCGAGTAGTTCATGTTGGCGATACCGCCTTCGTACATGAGGTCAACGATCAGCTTCAGTTCGTGCAGGCACTCGAAGTAGGCCATTTCTGGCGCGTAGCCGGCTTCAACCAGGGTTTCGAAACCGGCCTTGACCAGCTCGACGGTACCGCCACACAGAACGGCTTGCTCGCCGAACAGGTCGGTTTCGGTCTCGTCCTTGAAAGTGGTTTCGATGATGCCGGTACGACCGCCACCCACGCCAGCAGCGTAGGACAGGGCCACGTTCTTGGCGTTGCCGGACGCATCCTGGTAGATCGCGATCAGGTCAGGGATACCGCCGCCCTTCACGAACTCGGAACGCACGGTGTGGCCCGGGGCTTTCGGCGCGATCATGATCACGTCGAGGTCGGCACGTGGCACAACCTGGTTGTAGTGGATCGCGAAGCCGTGGGAGAAGGCCAGGGTGGCGCCTTTCTTGATGTTCGGCTCGATTTCGTTCTTGTACAGCGCCGATTGGAACTCGTCCGGAGTCAGGATCATGACCAGGTCGGCTGCGGCAACGGCAGAAGCCACGTCGGTCACTTTCAGGCCGTGGGCCTCGGCCTTGGCAACGGTGGCCGAGCCTTTACGCAGGCCGACAGTCACGTCAACGCCGGAATCTTTCAGGTTGCACGCCTGGGCGTGACCTTGGGAACCGTAACCGATGATGGCGACTTTCTTGCCCTGGATGATCGACAGGTCGCAGTCTTTATCGTAGAAAACTTTCATGAATTTCCCCTATATCCGGCCATTCAGGCCATTCGCTAATTTGGTTTAAATGCTGAGTACTTTGTCGCCACGGGCAATCCCGGTGACGCCACTGCGTACGGTTTCCAGAATCGAGGCAGTACCGATCGATTGAATGAAGCTGTCGAGCTTGTCGCTGGTACCGGTCAACTGAACGGTATAGACGCTGGCGCTGACATCGACGATCTGCCCACGATAAATATCGGTAGTACGTTTGATCTCGGCGCGCTGGGCGCCGGTGGCCTTGACCTTGACCAGCATCAGTTCACGCTCGATGTGAGCGCTTTCCGACAGGTCCACCAGCTTGACCACCTCGATCAGCTTGTTCAGGTTCTTGGTGATCTGCTCGATGACTTCATCGTGCCCCACGGTAGTCAGCGTCAGACGCGACAGGGTCGGGTCTTCGGTTGGCGCCACGGTCAGGCTTTCAATGTTGTAGTTGCGCTGCGAGAACAGGCCTACAACACGAGACAGCGCACCCGGTTCGTTTTCCAGAAGCAAGGAAATAATGTGTCGCATGATTAGGTACGCTCCGTCTTGCTCAGCCACATATCGCGCATGGAGCCGTCTTTGATCTGCATCGGGTAGACGTGCTCGCTGGTGTCGACCGCAATATCGATCACCACCAGGCGATCCTTCATGGCGAACGCTTCCTCCATCTTCGACTTCAGATCCTTCGATTCGGTGATGCGCACGCCAACGTGACCGTAGGCCTCCGCCAGCTTGACGAAATCAGGCAGCGATTCCATGTAGGAGTGCGAGTGACGGCTGCCGTAGCTCATATCTTGCCACTGGCGAACCATCCCCAACACACCGTTGTTCAGGATCACGATCTTCACCGGCAAACCGTATTGCAGGCAGGTGGACAGCTCCTGGATGTTCATCTGGATGCTGCCTTCGCCGGTGACGCAGGCGACGTCGGCATCCGGGAAGCTCAACTTGATACCCATGGCCGCCGGGAAACCGAAGCCCATGGTGCCCAGGCCACCGGAGTTGATCCAGCGGTTGGGTTTGTCGAACTTGTAGTACTGCGCCGCGAACATCTGGTGCTGACCCACGTCGGAGGTCACAAAGGCATCGCCCTTGGTCACTTCGCACAGGGTTTCGATCACGGTCTGCGGCTTGATCACACTGCCGTCGCCCTTGTCATAAGGGAACAGGCCGCGATCGCCGCGCCATTCATCGACCTGCTTCCACCAGCTGGCCACGGACTCCTTGTTCGGAACCTCGCCGATTTCCTTGAGAATGGCGACCATTTCGGTCAGCACGCTCTCGACAGGACCGACGATCGGCACGTCTGCCTTGATGGTCTTGGAGATGGACGCCGGGTCGATGTCGATATGGATGATTTTGGCGTTCGGGCAGAACTTCGCCGGGCCGTTGATCACACGGTCGTCGAAACGCGCGCCGACCGCCAGGATCACATCGGCGTGGTGCATCGCCAGGTTGGCGGTGTAGCTGCCGTGCATGCCGAGCATGCCGATGAACTGACGGTCGGTGCCTGGGAACGCGCCCAGGCCCATCAGTGTATTGGTGACCGGCAGGTTGAGCATTTTCGCCAGTTCGGTCAGCGGCGCGGAGCCACCGCCGAGGATCACGCCACCACCGGAGTACAACACAGGGCGCTTGGCCGCCAGCAGCATTTCGGCTGCCTTGCGGATTTGCCCGGAGTGACCACGGACCGCCGGGCTGTAGGAACGCAGCTTGGCTTTTTTCGGGAAGATGTATTCGAACTTCTCGGCCGGGTTGGTCATGTCTTTCGGGACATCGACCACGACCGGGCCCGGACGACCGGATTCAGCCAGGTAGAAGGCCTTCTTCATGACTTCCGGGATTTCCGACGCGTGCTTGATCATGAAGCTGTGCTTCACGATCGGCCGGGAGATACCGATCATGTCGGTTTCCTGGAACGCATCGGTGCCTACCATGGTGCTGGGCACCTGGCCGGAGATGATCACCATCGGGATGGAGTCCATGTACGCGGTGGCGATACCGGTGATGGCGTTCGTGGCGCCAGGACCGGAAGTCACCAGGACCACGCCGGCCTTGCCGGTAGCACGGGCATAACCATCAGCCATATGGGTGGCCGCCTGCTCGTGACGAACCAGGATGTGGGTCACTTCCGGTTCTTTGAACAGGGCATCATAGACATGAAGAAGAGCACCACCGGGGTACCCGTAGATATATTTGACGCCTTCGTCACGCAAAAAGCGGACGAGCATCTCACCGCCAGATAAAAGCTCCACGTTGTTCACCTCTAAAACGCCAGAATACCGACCCACAAAAAGGGGACGGGTCTTAATAGGTTTACTTCTCGGCAGAGCATGAGCGACGGTGGTCGCCGACTACGTCAGCACTGACTGAGCAAGTATTGGGATCGTCCCAAGTGTTGCGGGCCTTTCCCACCCAGCGCGAGGTAACGCGTTGCGGGTGTAACAGGTCGGCGCGGATGTGCGCCTCATGATCTGCCGAGTGGGTCTGCTTCTGGCAGTCCCTCTACAGCGGACTTTGGATTCTTCTGTTTCGCCTCCTTCAAGTCAAGTCGTCTATGTGCTTTATTCGAAGTAAGCGCATGAGAACGCAAGAAAAAACCCTTAAACGGCAACTGTGTTAGCTTCAATTGCGCAACCCAAGACAAGGAAACAGCATGCGAATGTTCTTCTTGACGGCCAGCCTGCTGGTTGGCCTGAGCCCGATGTGCATGGCCGCCCAGGTCTACAAATGGGTGGATGCCCAAGGTGTCACCCACTTCGGATCCCAGCCGCCCCAGGACGCAGAGGCCACCACCGTGATCAAGTCCTCGCCATCCGTCGCCAAACCGCCCGCGCCGCCTTCCGGCGGCGTCATTGGCGACCAGAAGGCGATCGATAAAGAGGTCAAGAAGCAGGTGGCCGAGCAGGAAGCCCAGCTCAAGGCATTTTGCGAGCAGGCCAGGACCAACCTGGCGCAGTTGCAGAACAACCCGCGGGTACGTGAGGACGTAGAAGGGGAAATGCGCCGCCTCAATGACGAAGAGCGGCGCCAGCGCATCGAGGAAACCCGCAAGCAGATCGATGAGCACTGCCAGTAACGTCGGTCAGCCGACGTTGCTGATCATCTGATCGAACTGCGCCAACAGCCGCTGCAATCCCACGCCCTGCCCGGGTCGCTGGGCATAGACCATCTCGGCCATGGCCAGGATGCCCGAGGCGTTGGGCAGCGGCAGGTCGTTTTCCAGGATGGCTTTCATCCTGGGCAGGAAAATCCATTGCAGCCACTGCTCGAAATCCAGGGTATCGACCGCGAACGGCTCTACGCTGGCCAGCGCCTCGGCCGAAGGCGATACCTCGCTCCACCAACCCTGGACCCGCAGCTCCCGCTCGATCAGCAGCAACTGATCGGCGATTTGGGGAAAACGCGTATCCATCAGAGCGAAACCTTGGCCTTCTGACGGGCCAACGCCGCGCCAGCGGAGTCGCCTTGTTTCTCACGGGCCTGGGCGATCAATTCCCACAGGCTGGCCTGAAGTGCCGGGCGACCATTGGAGAATGTCAGGCCACGGCGAGCCAGTTGTTCAGCTTGCGGCGCATCGCCCTGGGCCATGCGCACCTGGGCCAGGCGATAAAGCACCTGCGGTTCGCGCGGCGCTACACGCTGGGCACGCTCCAGGCTGGAGGAAGCACCGTTGAGGTCACCACCAGCCTGTTGCTGTTGTGCCGTGGTCAGCAGGGCCAGCACTGGGCCGTCCAGTTGTTCATCGGCGGACAAACCGCCGGAACTTGCCGACGGGACGCTGCTCGGCGTCGAAGGCATGCTGTAGCTGCCCTGATCGATCGGCGAAGTTTCGATAGGCCCTGGCGTGATCGGGCCCGGCGTGATCGGCGTGCTGCTGATCGGCGCCGAGGTTGTCGCACCACCGCCGGGCACCATCACGACGACACCGGTGTCGCCCTGCGGGATGGCCTGGACCTGGCCCTGCGCCGGCCGCTTCACCGTCGTTTGACGGAAACCGCCGTTGGCCGAAACCCGCTCGCTGTTGGACACAGCCGTGCCGGAGTCGACGACCGGAATCGAACCGCGCTGTACGGTAGAGCAACCACTGAGCAAAGCCACGGCCGTTACCGCTGGAATCAACCACTTGTTCACTTGAAACCCTCTTTGCTTAATTCATCCAGTCCTTGACCCAATCCATCACCGATTCGGCGGGATTCGTGCCGCCACAGGCTGCACCGGGTGGCGGTTCGCTGCCGCGAATATACGGCATCTGTACGGCACCCGGGCAATTGGCGTCGGAGCCTTGGCCAGTACGCGAATCGACCCAGGCCTGGACGATGTTGTCCGGTTGCGGCATGTCCAGCGGCAAAGGGTCGGCCTTGCGCATGAAACTGGTCCAGACCTGCAACGCGCCAGTGGCGCCGGTGAACGGGGTCTTGCCGTTGTCATCACGTCCGAGCCAGACCACCGCCAACAAGTCCTGGCTGAAACCGGCGAACCAGCTGTCGCGCGAGTCGTTACTGGTCCCCGTCTTGCCCGCCAGGGTCAGGGTCCGGGGCAGCACGTTATAAACCGAACTGCCGGTGCCTTCACGCATGACCCGCTGCATCGCGCTCTGGATCAGATAAATGGAGGCCGGATCGAAGCGCTGCTGGATCTGGAACGGATAACGCTTGAGCGGCTCGCCATCGGCGGTCAGCACGCTGCGGATTCCGCGCATCGGCGTGTTGAAGCCGCCGTTGGCCAGCGTCTGGTACATGGCGGCCACCTCGATCGGCGTCAGGCCACCCGCCCCCAGCAACATCGATGGGAAGGCCGGGAACTCGCGACTCACCCCCAGCCGCGCCAGGGTCTTGAGTACGTTCGGCACGCCGACTTCCAGCCCGAGGCGAGCCGTCGACAGGTTGTAGGAATGCGCCAACCCCTGATAGAGGAACACCGTGCCGTGGGAACGACGATCATAGTTCTGCGGTTTCCAGACCTGGCCGTCCGCGCCCTTGACCGAGAACGTCTCGTCCGACAGCCAACTGGTCAGCGTGTACTGGCTCGGTTTTTCCAAGGCGGTGAGGTACACCGCCGGCTTGATCAGCGAACCAATCGGACGCACCGCATCCAGGGCCCGGTTGAAGCCGGCGAAACTGGCCTGGCGGCTGCCGATCATGGCTTGGACTTCACCGGTTTCCGGGTTGGTCACCACCATGGCCGCTTCGACTTCGTCGGCGCCCTTGCGTCCGCCCAGCCGTTTGAAGGTGTCCTCGACCGAGGCTTCGGCCTTCATCTGCAGGATCGGGTCGAAACTGGTGAAGATGCGCAGGCCTTCTTCGGTCAAGTCTTCGTCGCGGTAGTCTTCCCGTAGCTGACGCTTGACCAGGTCCATGAAGCCGGGGAACGAACTGTCCGCCAGGCTGCCACGCTTGGTCACGCCCAACGGCATCTTTTTCGCGGCTTCAACTTGCTCGGCCGTCGCCACACCTTGTTGTTGCAGCAGGTCGAGCACCAGGTTGCGCCGTTCGAGGGCACGTTCCGGATTACGACGCGGGTTGTAGGAAGACGGTCCCTTGACCATGCCCACCAGCAACGCCACCTGATGCAGCTTGAGCTCGGACAGCGGCTGGCTGAAGAAGAACTGGCTGGCAAGGCCGAAACCGTGCACCGCCCGCTGGCCGTCCTGGCCGACGAAGACCTCGTTGAGGTACGCCTCCAGAATCTCCTGCTTGTCGTAGTGCAGCTCCAGCAACAGCGCCATCATCGCTTCAGTGAGCTTGCGGGTCAGGCTGCGCTCATTGGTCAGGTAGAAGTTCTTGACCAACTGCTGGGTCAGGGTACTGCCGCCCTGGCGCATATGCCCGGAGGACGTGTTGACCCAGATAGCCCGGGCGATCGACTTGGGCGAGACGCCGAAGTGATGATAGAAGTCGCGGTCTTCGACGGCGATCAGCGTGTCGAGCAGGAACGGCGGTACCTGGTCGATCTTGATCAGGATCCGGTCTTCGAGGTTCTTGGGGTACAGGCCACCAATGAGCAGCGGCTCAAGGCGCACCACCGACAGGCTCGCGTTGTTGGCGCCGGTCAGCGCTGCCACATAGTCACCGGAAAAACGCACCCGCACCGGTTGCGCCTGTTCCATGCCTTCATAGAACTGGAAACCACGGGTGTTGAGGTCGATGGTATTGCCATTGACCGAGGCCGCGCCCGGACCATTGGCCACGCTTTCACGGCGATAACCCAAGGCGTCGAGTTCGGTCAGGAAGTCGTCCTTGCTCAGCTTTTGTCCGACGAACAGCTCCAACGGCCGGGCATAGACCTTGGCCGGGATGGTCCAGCGCTTGCCGGAGAATTTCTCCTGGACCACGGCATCGAGATAGACCGCAAAACCGGCGAGCACGACGAGGCCCACCAGGCTGAGTTTAAGGGCCCAGCCCAGCCAGGGCCGCAGGCGACTGGCGGGTGGTTTCTTGGGGGTACGGGGGGATCGGGTACGAGTCATGGCGGCGGATTATACGCACTTTGCCGCGGTTCAACATGAGCCCGCCACGCGGTTTGCGTTAGCGCGGCTTGCCGCCATAATGACGGCCTTGAATTTTCTCAGACTCTGAAGGACCGCCCGTGAGCCAATCCCTGATCGCCGCCTTGCAAAACCCGGCCCTCTACCCGCATCCCGTCGAAGCGTTCCAGGTCATCGAAACCCACATTTCCTGGGTATTGCTCACTGGGCCATACGCCTACAAATTCAAAAAGCCGGTCAACTTCGGCTTCCTCGATTTCACCAGCCTCGAGGCGCGCCAGCATTTCTGCGGCGAAGAGTTGCGCCTGAACCAGCGCCTGACCCAAGACCTGTACCTGGACGTCCTGCCGATTACCGGTAGCGTCGAAGCGCCACAACTGGGTGGCGACGGCCCGGCCATCGAGTACGCCCTGAAGATGCGTCAGTTCCCACAGAGCCAATTGCTCAGCACGTTGCAAGCCAACGGCGAACTGACCACCGCGCACATCGACGAGATGGCCGCCCAGATCGCCCAGTTCCACCTCTCCACGCCCAAGGTGCCCGCCGAAAACGACGCCGGTACTCCGCAAAGCGTGATGGCACCGGTGCTGCAGAACTTCGAACAGATCCGTCCATTCCTCAGCGACAAGGCCGACCTGCTGCAACTCGAAGCGTTGCAAGCCTGGGCCGAAAGCAGTTTCGAACGCCTCAAGCCGCTGCTCACCCAGCGCAAGGCCGAAGGCTTCATCCGTGAATGCCACGGTGATATCCACCTGGGCAACGCCACCGTGATCGACGGCAAGGTGGTGATTTTCGACTGCATCGAATTCAACGAACCGTTCCGTTTCACCGACGTTTACGCCGACACCGGCTTCCTGGCGATGGACCTGGAGGACCGTGGTCTCAAGTCCCTGGCGCGGCGTTTCGTCAGCCAGTACCTGGAACTGACCGGCGACTACCAGGGCCTGGAACTGCTGAACTTCTATAAAGCCTACCGCGCCCTCGTCCGGGCAAAAGTCGCGCTGTTCAGCATGCCGGCCGAAGCCGATCCGGTGCAGCGCGCCACCACCCTGCGCCAATACCGCAACTACGCCAACCTGGCCGAAAGCTACAGCACCATCCCTTCGCCTTTCCTGGCCATCACCCACGGTGTTTCGGCCGTTGGCAAAAGCCATGTCGCGATGCGCCTGGTAGAGGCACTGGGCGCCATTCGCCTGCGTTCGGACGTGGAGCGCAAGCGCCTGTTCGGCCAGCAACAGGTCCCCAACGATCCACAAGCCGGCATCTACAGCAGCGACGCCAGCAGCGCCACCTACGCCCGCCTGCATGAAGTCGCCGCGGCGATCCTGCGCGCCGGATTCCCAGTAGTGATCGACGCCACCTACCTCAAACACGATCAGCGCGACGCCGCGGCAAAAGTCGCCGAGGCCACTGGCGCTCCGTTCCTGATCCTCGATTGCGACGCGCCGCAAGCGGTCATCGAAAGCCGGCTGGCACAGCGCCAGGCCGATCAACAAGACCCCTCCGATGCGAACCTGGCAGTCATCGCCGCACAACAGTCCAGCCGTGAAGCCCTGACCCCGGCGGAAATTCTCTGCAGCAAGCGGGTCCAAACCAACGAAAGCGGTACGCTCGACATCGTGGTCGCGCAGATCCGCCAGCGCCTGCCAGGCCTGTAGATCACTATTTCGGCCGTGAAGCGATGTCCGGCTTCACGGCCGCCAAATAGTGGCACTATACTGGCGCCATAAAACCATCAGGTGATATGAAATGAGCCTTCCCAAACTTCTCGGTACCCCGCTTTATGCCTTGCTGCGCAAAGATGATATCGCCGGGTTCAACAGCGAACGCCCACAAGGTCCGGTCGACATGCGCGGCGGCGATTTTCGAGGGCTTGATCTGCGGGAACTGAACGCGGACGACGTTGACTTCAGCGACGCCTACTTCCGCTCCGCCGATTTGCGCGGCATCGATTTTCGCAAGTCGTCACTAGAGGGCGCGAGCCTGGCCCATGCGCAGATATCCGGCGCCTACTTTCCGCCCGAGCTGTCTGCGGATGAAATCTTGATGTCGATGAACTTCGGCACCCGGCTGCGCTACCGCACCCGCTGACAGTGCCTGAACCGCGCCGGCCAACGCGCGGACCTGCCACGACCGAACGGACCTCCAGCGCCCCCGCTTGCGCTGGAGAATGCAGTCTTTTCCCTCCTCATCGTGCGTAATGCATTAGAAGCTTTTGCATCTAATCCCACCAAAGAATCACGCTTTTCCTACTGACCGCTACACTGCTCAGAAGCTTGCCCACCGCACCAGTCGGCCGTCGCAAGGAGGCTCGATGAATGATGAACTGCAACACCTGAAGAATCTGGGCAAGACATCGGCCCAGTGGCTGCACGCCGTGGGTATCCACAGCGCTTCCGATTTACGCCGGCTCGGGGCGGTAGACGCCTATCGCGCCGTGCGCACGCGCGGTTTCCGGGCGTCCAAGGTGTTGCTGTACGCCATTGAGGGGGCGTTGATGGATGTGCATTGGAACGACATTCCCGCTGAACGCAAGGAAGCCCTGAATAAACAGCTGGACGCCATTTCGACGCGTCACAAAGCCTGATGCCCTTTCTTTTCCAGTGCGAACCCTGGCCGCGAGATTATTTCGAGGAATCGCAAAAACAATGTTTGACATGGTAATGAGAATCGCTATGATTACCACATCCAGTCGCGAGACTGGCCGATATTTGAACAGCCCTTGGTTCGGACTCTCAGATATCTCCTCATCAGGCTAATCACGGTTATTTGACCCGGCTCTTGCCGGGTCTTTTTTTGCCTGCGATATCACTTACCGATGTGTTCACGCATCTGCGCGCAATAATCCTGGGGCGGCATGGCCGGGGTGTACCACACGTAGTCCGCCATGGCCGACGTCACGTCACTGCCCTCCTCGGCCAACATCAGGACGATCGGTGCCTCCCTGGCGCCAAGGTCCAACGCATGCAGCGGCACGCCGACATCTTTTCGCCCATGCCAGGCACCTGCGAACAACAATGCCGGTGTCGGCGCTTGCAGCAGGCGTTCGGCCATGCGCCGGTCACGCTGTTGCTGCACGGCCAGCATCGGCGGCATTTGCGACTCCGGCAGCAAACCACAGTGGGATTCACGGATCTGCCCCAACAACGCGTCCTTCACCGTGGCGGCATTGGTGCGAGCGCCCGTCAAGCTGGGCGCTTGCCGATAGAAACGCTGGATCTCGGCGGCGTCCAGATTGGCGGCCAGCAACGGATAGCGTTGCGCCAGGGCAAACTCGACAACGGGCCCATACAGGCTCCAATCCCAGCCGGGGGACCAGGCCAACGCGTCGGGCAGGTCCTTGGGCAAGGCGGGCAGTTGGCGGACCGAATCAACGCGTGGCTGTTGGGAGGGGGTGAGCATTTCCAGCAACAGGCTGCCCTGGGCCCGCTGGCCGGCCAATGCCTGGAGCAGCCATAGCTGCAGCGCATGGTGGTCAGGATTGTCGTGCCGCTCCCCCACCACCACCCGAGGCGCCTTTGCCAGGCGCTCGACCAGTGCCTGTGGCGTCACGGCCTGGCCGTTGTGCAAATCACGGATCCGTCCGTCGAGCGGGGGCGGAGCGATGCTCTGGCACGCCGTCAGTACACTCAATGCCAGAATCAGGAGCAGGCGCACGTCCGTATCCTCCAGGGCGCCCTCAGCGGGCAATGATCAATGGATGCCCGCGCTCCGGATGGTCTTGCACCAGCACATCCAGGCCAAACACCGTCTTGAGCGGTTCCGGGCGCAGTACGTGCCGGGGCGTGTCCAGGGCCACCGGCCGACCGGACGCGAGCAGCAACAGGCGATCACAGTAACGCGCCGCCAGGTTCAGGTCATGCAGGATAACCAGCACGGCGGCGCCGCGACCGGCAAATTCACGCACCGCCTGGAGAATGGTGTGCTGATGCAGCGGATCGAGCATCGAGGTTGGCTCGTCCAGTAACAGGGTCTGCCCCGCTTCACCCGGCCACAACTGCGCCAACACCCGCGCCAGATGCACCCGCTGGCGTTCGCCGCCGGACAACGCCAGGTAACTGCGACCGTGCAGATGCGCGGCGTCTGCCGCTTGCAGCGCCGCGACGACGACTTGCTCGTCGCGCAGCCGACCACTCTGATGCGGCAGGCGCCCCATGCCGACGACTTCCTCGACGCGAAAGGCAAAATCCAGGGTCGAGGACTGCGGCAAGACCGCCAGGCGACGGGCGCGCTCGGCACCTTGCCATTGGGCCAGTGGACGGTCTTCGAGCCAGACCTGCCCCTGGCTCGGCCGCAACTCACCACACAGGCCCGCCAGCAAGGTACTTTTGCCCGCACCGTTGGGCCCGAGCACACCGAGTACTTCGCCGGGGTTGAGCAGCAGATCGATGTCCGCCAGCACGGTATTGCGGCCACGCTGAATGTGCAGGTTTTGTGCTCGCAACATCAGGCGCGCCCTCGTACCAATAGATAGAGGAAGAACGGCGCGCCGATGAAGGCCGTGACGATGCCGATCGGCAATTCCGCAGGGGCCAGCGCCAAGCGTGCCACCAGGTCGGCGAGCAGCAAAAGACTTGCTCCCGCCAGCACTGAAGCGGGCAGCAACACACGGTGGTCGGGGCCGGCCACCAGGCGCACCAGATGCGGCACCACCAGCCCGACGAAACCGATCATGCCCGCCGCCGCCACCGCCGCGCCAACCCCTAGGGCCGTACAAAACACCAGCTCACGCTTGAGGGCTTCGACGTTGACGCCCAAATGGGCTGCCTCGGACTCGCCCAGCAACAGCGCATTGAGCTCCCGGGCTCGGCGTGGCAGCCAGAGCGCCACGCCGGCGCTGACCAGTAACAACGGCCACAACCTCGCGTAGCTGGCGCCGTTGAGACTGCCCAGGTTCCAGAACGTCAGGGTGCGCAGGGTCGCGTCGTCCGCCAGGTAGGTGAACAGGCCGACGGCGGAACCGGACAGCGCGGTCAGGGCGATGCCCGCCAGGAGCATGGTCGCGACATGGGTCTGGCCATTGCGGCGACCGAGACGATAGACCAGCGCCGTAACGCCGAGCCCGCCAAGGAACGCACACAACGACAACACGTAAGGGCCGAAGGCTTCGGGCAACCCACCCAACGCCGAGCCACCGACAATGGCGACGGCTGCGCCCAACGCCGCACCGCTGGACACGCCCACCAACCCCGGGTCTGCCAGCGGGTTACGGAACAGCCCCTGCATCGCCACGCCGGACAACGCCAACACCCCGCCCACCGCCAAGCCCAGCAGGGTGCGTGGCAAACGGATCTGGCCGAGGATCAGTTCGGCCTGTTCCAGGCCATCGGCGGCCACCGGCAGGCCCAACAGGCGTAAAGCGGCGCGCAAGGTGTCCAGCAGTGGCAGGCTCACCGGCCCCAGGGCCAGGGACAGCCAGGTTGCCAGCAAACACAGCAGGCCCAGGCCGATAAACAAGGTGCGAGGCTTGACCAACGAAGTCATGGCGCCGCGGCCGGCTCAGCCGGATAAAAGCCTGCCGTCAGTTTCACCAGGCCTTGCGGCAACCGCGGGCCCAATCCGCCCACCAACAGCGTGGGGTCAAGCTCCATGATGCGCCCGTCCCTGGCGGCCCGGGTCGAGGAAAGAATCGGATTTTCCCTGAACAGCGCCGCACGGGCTTCTTCACCACTCAAGACACGGTCGGCGAAGACCAGCACGTCAGGATTCAGGCTGGCCAGGGTTTCCACTGAAAAGGATTTATAGCCGCTGTGGGTTGCCAGGTTGCGACCTCCGGCCTGCTGTAACAGCCAATCGGCGGCCGTACCCAGACCAGCGACCAGCGGCTTGCCGCCGGAACTGCCCACCAACAACAATACGCCGGGAGCCTTTTGCTTGAGCTGGGCCTCGGTCACCCGGGCATGTTGCTGGGCGAGCTGTTCCTGGTAACGGTCGAACAGCCGTGCCGCCATGGCCTGCGCCCCCAGCAACTGCCCCAGGTGCTGCAAATTGCCTTGCAGGGTTGGCAGGTCTGGCGTGGTCGAGAACAATTCGACCTTTACGCCGGCGCTGCGGATTTGCGCCAGCACAGGTGGCGGCCCCATTTCCTCGGTGCCCACCAGGATCTGCGGACGCAGGCTCAATACGCCCTCTGCGGACAGTTGTCGCTGATAGCCAATGCTGGGCAGGGCCCGCAAGGATTCAGGATGCTGGCTGGTGGTGTCCACGCCCACCAGTTTCGATTCGCCCCCCAGTGCACTGACCCACTCGGACAAGGCGCCGCCGGCGCTGACCCAACGCTGCGGCGATTCAGCCGCGCTGGCCCCCTGGTTGACCAACAGAGCGACACAGAG
Source organism: Pseudomonas fluorescens (assembly GCF_001307275.1). Classification (NCBI taxonomy): domain Bacteria; kingdom Pseudomonadati; phylum Pseudomonadota; class Gammaproteobacteria; order Pseudomonadales; family Pseudomonadaceae; genus Pseudomonas; species Pseudomonas fluorescens. Next base: position 3,645,005 of record NZ_CP012831.1, on the reverse strand, counting down.
CGCAACAACGCGGATGTTCAGGCGCATCGGGCAGCTTCCTCAAAGAAGTTTTTCGCAGGACCGGGCCGGGCCAAGTATCCTCAACCACCTGCGAAGGAGGCGCCATTTGATAATTGTTTTCATTTGACCGTCAAGCGTGGATCTTTTGCTACATGAAGCCCCTGTGGGAGCGAGCTTGCTCGCGATAGCGGTGTACCAGTCACCTTAATGTTGGCTGATCGACCACTATCGCGAGCAAGCTCGCTCCCACAGACGCTCACTCCGACAGACATATAGAGACACACATGAAGTTTCTTTGCACCGCCGCCGAACTGCCCGACAACGGCAGTCGCGGTTTCGACCTCGATGGGCGCAAGGTGCTGGCCGTGCGACGCGCCGGCCAGGTATATGCCTATATCAACCGCTGCCCGCACCGGGGCGTGCCGCTGGAATGGCAACCCGACCAGTTCCTCGATCCCAGCGCCAGCCTGATCCAGTGCGCCACTCACGGCGCGCTGTTCCTGATCGAGAGCGGTGAATGCGTGGCCGGCCCCTGCGCCGGTCAGTTCCTGGCCGCGCTAGACAGCCGGGAGGACGAGCAAGGCATCTGGGTCGAACAGTAGCGGTTCGAGCAACACTGGCAACGCACGGTCCACCCACATCTGCTCGGGCGTCAACGTCACTCCGTAGGCCAACACTTCCACCCCCGCCGCCACCGCATCACGCAGGGCTGCGGCGTATACCGGGTCGATCTCGTGTGCCGGGCGCACGGCCTCGATGCCACTCAGGTTCACGCAATACAGCTGCACCGCCCGCACACCTTCCCGGGCCAGGCCGGCGAGCTCCCTCAGGTGTTTGGCTCCGCGCAGCGTGACCGCATCGGGAAACGCCGCCACCTGGGTGCCATCGAAACCCAACGTGACACTTTTGACTTCGACCCAGGCCGAGCCTTGGGCGTAGTCCAGGCGAAAATCTATGCGGCTGTTTTCCACGCCATAAGCCACTTCACGCTTGAGCCCGGTGAACCCGTTCAGTTCACTGATGACTCCGGCGCGCAAGGCTTCTTCGACCAAAGCGTTGGCCCTCGCGGTATTGATGCAGGCCAGCCGCCCTTGAGGGGTTTCGCCGATTTCCCAGGTGCCGGGCAACTTGCGCTTGGGGTCGCTGGAGCGACTGAACCAGACGCGCGCGCCTTCAGCCATGCAGTTGAGCATCGAGCCGGTGTTGGGGCAGTGAATAGTGAGGAGTTCGCCGTGAACGGTCTCGATATCAGCGAGAAAACGCTTGTAACGTCGAATCAGACGACCTTCTTCCAACGCAGGGGAAAAACGCATCAGCCTTGCCAGCTCCGCAGTCCACGTTCGATTCGCGCCACCGCTTCCTGTAGCCGCGGCAAGCTCTGTGTATAGGCGAAGCGCACATGGTGGCTGGCCTGATGACGGCCGAAATCCAGACCCGGGGTGAAGGCCACGTGTTCGGTTTCCAGGAAATGCTGGCAGAACGCAAAGGCATCGCCGCCGAAGGTGCTGATATCGGCATAGAGGTAAAACGCCCCTTGCGGCTCCACCGCGATACCAAAGCCCAGTTCACGCAAGGCCGGCAGCAGAAAGTCGCGGCGCAGCGCGAACTCGGCCCGCCGCTGCTCGAAGATTTCGATGGTGGCGGGCTCGAAACAGGCCAGGGCGGCGTACTGGGCCATGCTCGGCGCACTGATGTAGAGGTTCTGCGCAAGTTTTTCCAGCTCGCCGATGGCCGCCGAAGGGGCCACCAACCAGCCCAGCCGCCAGCCGGTCATGCCGAAATACTTGGAAAAACTATTAAGGACAAAGGCGTCGTCGTCGACTTCCAGCACACTGGCGGCGTCGGTGCCATAGGTCAGGCCGTGATAGATCTCGTCCACCACCAGATGGCCGTTGTGGCCCTTGATGGCCTTGGACAACCCTGCCAACTCGTCCCGGGTGAGAATCGTCCCGGTCGGGTTGGCTGGCGAGGCCACCAACGCACCGACGCTGTCCTGGTCCCAATGACGATCCACCAGGTCCGGCGTCAATTGATAGCGCACATCCGCCCCCACAGGCACCAATTGCGCCGCGCCTTCCACCAGGCGCAGGAAATGACGGTTGCACGGATAGCCGGGGTCGGCCAACAGCCAATGCTTGCCCGGGTCCACCAGCAAGGCGCTGGTCAGCAGCAACGCGCCGGAACCGCCCGGCGTGATCATGATCCGTCGAGGATCGATGTCCACCCCGTAGCGCTGGCCATAGAAACCCGAGATGGCTTCGCGCAGCTCAGGAATGCCACGGGCCGCGGTGTAACGGGTCTTGCCCGCCGCCAGCGCGGCCTGGCCGGCCTGGATGATCGGTTCGGCGGTGGTGAAGTCCGGCTCGCCGATCTCCAGGTGGATGACGTCATGCCCGGCGGCTTGCAGTTCGTTGGCGCGAGCCAACAGCGCCATCACATGGAAAGGTTCGATGGCGCGGCTGCGCGCACTGTAGGGCTGAGCCATTGGCCTTCCTTCAAGGGAAAAAGAACCGATTCTACCCAACTCGGGAACAACTGCGGGAACACGCGCGAGACCAAAGCGGTCTGAGCCCTCGAATTGCAGGAAATGACTCCCGCGATTGGCCCAGGCTTGACTAGAATCAAGCATTGAGCAGGTTTAGATCCCCACCGAAGCGAACCCGGCCACGCTTTACAGCCCCCGGCCGCCGCAGGCTCGACAACCGGGAGTAGCGCGGCCCGATTTGATCTGGTAAGTTCGCCCGCTTGCAGCCGCAGGGCCGGCAGGTGTCGGTGATGGAGCAATCCTGCGTAGTGGATTACAAGAGTAGAGGCGGTCCATTCATGCCCACCCAAGCAAAGCAAAATCAAAATCAGTCGCTCAGCGGGTTTGAGCCTTACGTCCCGCAAGCTGGCGAAGAGTATATGGGCGCCCCCATGCGCGCGCACTTCACCAAGATCCTGAACAAGTGGAAACAGGACTTGATGCAGGAAGTCGACCGCACCGTGGACCACATGAAAGACGAAGCGGCCAACTTCCCCGACCCGGCCGACCGTGCCAGTCAGGAAGAAGAGTTCAGCCTCGAACTGCGCGCCCGTGACCGTGAGCGCAAGCTCATCAAGAAAATCGACAAGACCCTGCAACTGATCGAAGACGAAGAATACGGTTGGTGCGAGTCCTGCGGCATCGAGATCGGCATTCGTCGCCTGGAAGCCCGACCGACCGCCGACCTGTGCATCGACTGCAAGACCCTGGCGGAAATCAAGGAAAAACAGGTCGGCAAGTAATCGCCGGGGCTGTTACCGAAACGGAGCGTTCATACGCTCCGTTTTTTGTTTCCGATATTTTCTCCAAGCTTCGATGCCCCCCTGTGGGAGCGAGCTTGCTCGCGATAGCAGTGGATCAGCCAGCAGTGATGTGGCTGACAGGTCGCTATCGCGAGCAAGCTCGCTCCCACAAGGGGATATGTTTTGTTGTCGAGATTGCATGCCCACCGCCCGGACCCAGTAACATTCACCCTATGACTGCCTACATCGGACGCTTCGCCCCCACCCCCAGCGGCCACCTGCATTTCGGTTCGCTGGTCGCCGCACTGGCATCGTACCTGGATGCCCGGGCCGTGGACGGGCGCTGGTTGCTGCGCATGGAAGACCTCGACCCGCCCCGGGAAGAACCGGGCGCGCAAGCGGCGATTCTCAAGGCGCTGGAAAGCTACGGGTTTGAATGGGACGGCGAAATGGTTCGCCAAAGCGAGCGCCATGACGCCTACGACCAAGTCATCAACCGGCTGTTCAGCCAAGGCCTGGCCTATGCCTGCACCTGTTCGCGCAAGCAACTGGAGGCGTACCAGGGCATTTATCCGGGCCTGTGCCGCAATGCCGGGCACGGCACCGAAGACGCCGCCATCCGCCTGCGCGTCCCCGAGCTCGAGTACCACTTCACCGACCGGGTCCAGGGCGAGTTCCGCCAGCACCTGGGCCGTGAAGTCGGTGACTTCGTGATCCGCCGCCGCGACGGACTCTATGCCTATCAATTGGGCGTGGTCCTGGACGACGCCTGGCAAGGGGTAACCGATATCGTGCGCGGCGCCGACCTGTTGGACTCCACGCCGCGCCAGCTCTACCTGCAAGAACTGCTCGGGTTGCCACAACCGCGTTACCTGCACGTGCCGTTGATCACCCAGCCCGACGGGCACAAGCTCGGCAAGTCCTACCGTTCACCGCCACTGGCGGCCGACCAGGCCACACCGCTGCTGCTACGGGCGTTGCGCGCGCTGGGCCAGCAACCGGGCCTCGAACTGGACGACGCCAGCCCACGGGAACTGCTGGCCTGGGGCATTCGCCACTGGGACGCGGGCAAGATCCCGCGCACACTGAGCCTGCCCGAAGCGCAAATACGTTGACGGCCCTTGCAGCTTGGCGCCCATCCGTTACCATCGCCGCACGTTTTCGGGCACGCGCATAAATTAGAGAGGCCGGGATGTATATCTATCGCTTGGTCCTGCTCCTGGTAGTGGGGATTTACTTGTTCTCCCCGGCCATCATGGATTGGTGGATCGATGCCACGGGTGCCTGGTATCGGCCGTATCTGCTCTGGCTGATCCTGATTGTCGTGACCTTCATCCTGCAGAGCCAAAAAGATGCCGATGAGCTTTAGCCTGACCCAGATGATCCTGATCAGCGCCGCCTACCTGGCGGTGCTGTTCGGCGTGGCCTGGATCAGCGAACGGGGCATGATTCCCCGGGCGATCATCCGCCACCCGCTGACCTACACCCTGTCGCTGGGTGTCTATGCCAGTGCGTGGGCGTTCTATGGCACGGTCGGGCTGGCCTATCAGTACGGCTATGGTTTCCTCTCCAGTTACCTCGGTGTATCGGGCGCGTTCCTGCTGGCGCCGGTGTTGCTCTACCCGATCCTGAAAATCACCCGCACCTACCAACTGTCCTCCCTGGCCGACCTGTTCGCCTTTCGCTTTCGCAGCACCTGGGCCGGCGCCCTGACCACGATTTTCATGCTGGTCGGGGTGTTACCGTTGCTGGCCCTGCAAATACAGGCCGTGGCCGACTCCATCAGCATCCTGACCCGCGAACCGGTGCAGCACCGGGTGGCATTGAGTTTCTGTGTGCTGATCATCCTGTTCACGATTTTCTTCGGTTCCCGGCACATCGCCACGCGGGAGAAACACGAAGGCCTGGTGTTCGCGATCGCCTTCGAGTCGGTGATCAAGCTGATCGCCATCGGCGGCGTCGGTCTCTATGCCCTGTACGGCGTGTTCGACGGCCCGCAACAGCTGGAAGTGTGGCTGCTGCAGAACCAGACCGCCCTCGCCGCCTTGCACACGCCCTTGCAGGAAGGCCCGTGGCGCACGCTGTTGCTGGTGTTCTTCGCCTCGGCCATCGTGATGCCGCACATGTACCACATGACCTTTACCGAGAACCTCAACCCGCGCTCGCTGGTGAGCGCCAGCTGGGGCCTGCCGCTGTTCCTGCTGCTGATGAGCCTGGCGGTGCCGCTGATCCTCTGGGCCGGCCTGAAGCTGGGCGCCAGCACCAACCCGGAATATTTCACCCTGGGCATCGGCATCGCCGCCAACAGCAAGGCCCTGGCGTTGCTGGCCTACGTCGGCGGCCTGTCGGCGGCCAGCGGCCTGATCATCGTCACCACGCTGGCCTTGTCGGGCATGGCCCTCAACCACCTGGTGCTGCCGCTCTACCAGCCACCGGCCGAAGGCAACATCTACCGCTGGCTGAAATGGACCCGGCGAGCGCTGATCGTCGCGATCATCATGGCCGGCTACGGTTTCTACCTGATGCTGGGCGACGGGCAGGACCTGGCCAACCTGGGCATCGTCGCCTTCGTCGCCACCTTGCAGTTCCTGCCCGGCGTGCTGTCGGTACTGTATTGGCCGACCGCCAACCGCCGCGGCTTCATCGCCGGCCTGCTGGCGGGGATCCTGGTGTGGCTGGTGGCGATGCTGCTGCCGCTGATGGGTAACTTGCAGGGTTTCTATATTCCGCTGCTGAACATGATCTACGTGCTCGACGACACCAGTTGGCATATGGCGGCCATCGCTTCCCTGGCAGCGAACGTGCTGATGTTCACCCTGATCTCGCTGTTCACCAACGCCAGCAGCGAAGAGGCCAGCGCCGCCGAAGCCTGTGCGGTCGACAATGTTCGTCGTCCGCAGCGCCGTGAACTCCACGCCGCCTCGCCCCAGGAGTTCGCCACCCAACTGGCCAAGCCCCTGGGCGCCAAAGCCGCGCAAAAGGAAGTCGAACAGGCCCTGCGTGACCTTTACCTGCCCTTCGATGAACGCCGCCCGTATGCCTTGCGTCGCCTGCGGGACCGGATCGAGGCCAACCTGTCCGGCCTGATGGGCCCCAGCGTGGCCCAGGACATGGTCGAGACGTTCCTGCCCTACAAGGCCGGCGGCGAGAACTATGTCACCGAAGACATCCACTTCATCGAAAGCCGCCTCGAGGATTACCACTCGCGCCTCACCGGCCTGGCCGCCGAACTGGACGCCTTGCGCCGTTACCACCGCCAGACCCTGCAGGAACTGCCGATGGGCGTGTGTTCCCTGGCCAAGGACCAGGAAATCCTGATGTGGAACAAGGCCATGGAAGAACTGACCGGAATCGCCGCCCAGCGCGTGGTCGGTTCCCGCCTGAGCACCCTGGGCGAGCCATGGAAAGGCTTGCTGCAAGGCTTCATCGACCTGCCTGACGAGCACCTGCACAAACAGCACCTGGCCCTCGACGGCCAGACCCGTTGGCTGAACCTGCACAAGGCGGCGATCGACGAGCCGTTGGCACCGGGCAACAGCGGCCTGGTGCTGCTGGTGGAAGACCTGACCGACACCCAGATGCTCGAAGACAAGCTGGTCCACTCCGAACGACTGGCAAGCATTGGCCGGCTGGCCGCCGGGGTGGCCCACGAAATCGGCAACCCGATCACCGGCATCGCCTGCCTGGCGCAGAACCTGCGCGAAGAGCGCGAGGACGATGGTGAGTTGACGGAAATCAGCGGCCAGATCCTCGAACAGACCAAGCGCGTGTCGCGCATCGTCCAATCGCTGATGAGCTTCGCCCATGCCGGCGGTCACCAGCACAATGACGAGCCCGTCTGCCTGGCCGAAGTGGCCCAGGATGCCATTGGTCTGCTGGCCCTCAACCGGCGCAATTTCGAGGTGCAATTTTTCAACCTGTGCGACCCGGACCATTGGGTCGACGGCGACCCCCAGCGGCTCGCCCAGGTGTTGATCAACCTGCTCTCCAACGCGCGGGACGCCTCACCGGCCGGCAGCGCGGTGCGGGTCAAGAGCGAAGCTTTCGAACACACGGTCGACCTGATCGTCGAAGACGAAGGCAGCGGTATCCCACAGAACATCATGGACCGATTGTTCGAACCCTTCTTCACCACCAAGGATCCTGGCGAAGGCACCGGTCTGGGCCTCGCACTGGTCTATTCCATCGTTGAAGAGCATTATGGACAAATCACCATCGACAGCCCGGCCGATGTTCAGAGCCAGCGCGGCACCCGTATCCGGGTGACCTTGCCGCGTCATGTCGAAGCGACGTCCGCTGTGAACTGAGACCGTCGAGAGAATCGAATCAATGCCGCACATTTTGATCGTCGAAGACGAAACAATTATCCGCTCCGCCTTGCGCCGCCTGCTGGAACGCAACCAGTACCAGGTCAGCGAAGCCGGTTCAGTGCAGGAAGCACAAGAACGTTTCAGCATCCCCACGTTCGACCTGATTGTCAGCGACCTGCGCCTGCCTGGCGCCCCGGGTACCGAGCTGATCAAGCTCGGCCAGGGCACGCCGGTGCTGATCATGACCAGCTACGCCAGCCTGCGCTCGGCGGTCGACTCCATGAAAATGGGCGCCGTGGACTACATCGCCAAACCGTTCGACCACGACGAGATGCTCCAGGCCGTGGCCCGCATCCTGCGTGACCGACAGGCGGCGACCAGCAACCCGGTGGAACCCGTCGGCAAGGCCAGCGCCTCCGCGAAAGTCGGGGCCAGCAACAGCAATGGCGAGATCGGCATCATCGGTTCCTGCCCGCCCATGCAGGACCTTTACAGCAAGATCCGCAAAGTGGCGCCGACCGACTCCAATGTCCTGGTCCAGGGCGAGTCCGGCACCGGCAAGGAATTGGTGGCCCGCGCCCTGCACAACCTGTCGCGCCGAGCCAAGGCACCGATGATTTCGGTGAACTGCGCGGCAATTCCGGAGAGCCTGATCGAGTCCGAACTGTTCGGTCACGAGAAAGGTGCGTTCACCGGCGCCAGCGCCGGGCGCGCCGGGCTGGTGGAAGCGGCGGACGGCGGCACGTTGTTCCTCGATGAAATCGGCGAGCTGCCACTGGAGGCCCAGGCGCGCTTGCTGCGGGTACTTCAGGAAGGCGAGATCCGCCGGGTCGGCTCGGTGCAGTCGCAGAAGGTCGATGTCCGCCTGATCGCGGCCACCCACCGTGATCTCAAGAGCCTGGCGAAAATCGGCCAGTTTCGCGAAGACTTGTATTACCGCTTGCACGTGATCGCCTTGAAGCTCCCTGCCCTGCGCGAGCGCGGCGCGGACGTCAATGAAATCGCCCAGGCGTTTTTGGCCCGCCAGAGCGCGCGGGTCAACCGCACCGACCTCAAGTTCGCCCCGGACGCCGAACAGGCCATTCGTCATTACGCCTGGCCGGGTAACGTTCGGGAGCTGGAAAACGCGGTCGAGCGGGCGGTGATCCTGTGCGAGAGCCCGGAAATCTCTGCCGACCTGTTGGGCATCGACATCGAACTGAGTGACCTGGACGACGAAGAATTCATCGGCCTGGCCCCGCAACAGGGCGGCGCTGCCAACAACACCAGCCACGAACCCACCGAAGACCTGTCCCTGGAGGACTACTTCCAGCATTTCGTCCTCGAGCACCAGGACCACATGACCGAGACCGAACTGGCACGCAAGCTGGGCGTCAGCCGCAAGTGCCTGTGGGAACGGCGCCAGCGCCTGGGCATTCCACGGCGCAAGACCGGGGCGACCAGCGAAAGCTGACTGTGTGGGAGCGAGCTTGCTCGCGATAGCGGTGTGTCAGTCGCGCCATAGGCAAGCTGATCCCCCATCGCGAGCAAGCTCGCTCCCACAGGGAATGTGAAAAAACTGTTACCTCAGTCCTTTTCACGTAACAGAAGCCGGGGTTTACGGTAACGAAACCCCGGCTTTTTTTCGCCTCGGAAAAATGGCTATAACCATAGAACCCCCGGTTTATCTGGGGTTCGCAAAAGTTGGCACGCACCCTGCTATAGCTTTGGTACAAGAACAATAACAAGCAATGCAAAAGACAATAAAAATAAGACGAATCGACTCACGCACAATAAAAACAAGACGGCGAGAGGCGCAGCTAACTGATTCTTTTGGAGAGGCGTTGTATTTGGGGCTTGCCCCACAACCAGGCCGAGAACAATAAAAACTGTCTCAAGACAGGTGCCTGAACTGGTTGGATCGATTGATCACTGCAACACAGCGACCAAAGCAATCCGTTTGCTCTTGGCTCCCGATTGGGAGGGTCACGAAGGGAAAACCTCGTGGCGCGGGCACTCAACAAAAACAAGAAGCCCGAAACCAATAATAAAAACAGAGCACGCAACTAATTCTGGGGGAGCTTCGGCTCCCCTTGTGGTTTCTGTCATTTCCCTTCCTTGAAGCCTACAAAGCTTGTCGCTTGCAGCTTGCAGCTCAAAACTGCTGCGTCCTACACCATCCCTCGACTAAATGCTAGAATCCCCGCCCATCATGCGGTCATTCTTCGTTTTTGGCCGAATATTCCTTCAAACAGTGCATCCCATGCTGAAGAAGCTGTTCCAGTCATTCCGTTCTCCCTTGCGTCGTACGCAACACATTCGCAGCACGCCTGAAGTGCTCAACAGCGGCCAGCATTCGCTGCAAAAGGCCCAGTTCAGCCGTTATGCGGTGAACATCGTCGAACGTTTGCAGAACGCCGGCTACCAGGCCTACCTGGTCGGTGGCTGCGTGCGCGACATGCTGCTCAACATCACCCCCAAGGATTTCGACGTCGCCACCAGCGCCACGCCGGAACAGATACGGGCCGAGTTTCGCAATGCGCGGATCATTGGCCGGCGCTTCAAGCTGGTCCATATCCACTTCGGCCGCGAGATCATCGAAGTGGCAACCTTCCGCGCCAATCATCCGCAAAACGATGAAGAGGAAGACAGCAACCAGTCTTCCCGCAACGAGAGCGGACGTATCCTGCGCGATAACGTCTACGGCACGTTGGAAGAAGACGCGCAACGCCGCGACTTCACCATCAACGCCCTGTATTACGATCCGGTCAGCGAACGCATCCTCGATTACGCCAACGGCGTACACGACATTCGCAATCGTCTGATCCGCCTGATCGGCGATCCGAAGCAGCGCTACCAGGAAGACCCGGTGCGGATGCTGCGTGCCGTGCGTTTCGCCGCCAAGCTGGATTTCGGCATCGAAAAACACAGCGCCATGCCGATTCGCGAACTGGCGCCCATGCTGCGGGAGATCCCCTCGGCGCGCCTGTTCGAGGAAGTGCTCAAACTGTTCCTGTCAGGCAACGCGGCAGACACCTTCGAGATGCTGGTGGACCTGCAGCTGTTCGATCCGCTGTTCCCCGCCAGCGCCGAGGCCCTGGAGCACAACCCGACCTATACCCACACCTTGATCAGCGAAGCACTGATCAACACCGACCTGCGCATCAAGCAGAACAAGCCGGTGACCCCGGCGTTCCTGTTCGCCGCCTTGCTCTGGCCTGCCCTGCCGGCCCGGGTGCTGCGCCTGCAAGACCGTGGCATGCCGCCGATCCCGGCGATGCAGGAAGCCGCCCACGAGCTGATCGCCGAACAGTGCCAGCGCATCGCCATTCCAAAACGTTTCACGATGCCGATCCGCGAGATCTGGGACATGCAGGAGCGCCTGCCACGGCGCAGCGGCAAACGTGCCGACCTGCTGCTGGACAACCCGCGTTTCCGCGCCGGCTACGACTTCCTGCTGCTGCGTGAAAGCGCGGGCGAGCAGACCGATGGCCTGGGCGAATGGTGGACCGATTACCAGGACGCCAACGACAGCGAGCGCCGCGATATGATTCGTGAGCTCAGCGGCAAGGATGACGGCGCCAGCGGCCCACGCAAGCGTCGCCGCAGCAGCGGTGCCAAGCGCAAGCGTGCCGGTGTACCGAGCGCATCGGGCGAGTAATCGATGGAACGTATCTACATCGGCATGGGCAGCAACCTGGCCGAACCCGCCGAACAATTGCGCAGTGCCGTCCAGGCGCTGGCGCAATTGCCCGATACCCAACTGGTGGGTGTCTCGGCGTTTTATCAAAGCGATTCCCTGCTACCCGGCCAGCCGCGCTACACCAATGCGGTGGCGGCGCTGGACAGCCACCTGGCACCGCTGGACCTGCTCGATGCGCTGCAAGCCATCGAAACCGGACAAGGTCGCGAACGCCTCGAACGCTGGGGGCCGCGCACCCTGGACCTGGACATCCTGCTGTTCGGCGAGCGCCTGATCGACGAGCCCCGCCTCAAGGTCCCCCACTACCACATGCAGGCCCGGGCCTTTGTCCTGTACCCACTGGCCGAACTGGCCCCCGCCGACCTGCGCCTGGCCGATGGGCGCTTGCTCAAGGACCTGCTTGCCGCGTGCCCGTTTGCCGGCCTGGAACGCTTGCCCGCCCACTGACGAAGACCATCCCCCTGTGGAGCGAGCTTGCTCGCGATAGCGTCGGCACATCCAGCATCCGGGGTGACTGACACACCGCCATCGCGAGCAAGCTCGCTCCCACAGGTTTCGGGACCCGGCAGTCAGATCCGAAACACGCCTCTACGCTGAAACGCATCAGTAACCCCGGTAACACCCGCCGGTAACACATCCAATTGACTTCCCGATTGCTCCTCACGACTATAGGCGTCCCGCTGCCGCCAACGCGGCACTAAAGGGCGCAATCCAGGCCTTACAAGCACCACGCATAGAAGGTGCGCCTGTATAGATAACGAATCATGCGCGTTACTCGCAGTCATTCACGAGCGCCTAATGAGGACTTTTTCATGCCAGCTATTACCCTGACCACGCTGCAAGGTCTCAAGCAAAAAGGTGAAAAAATCACCATGCTGACCTGCTATGACGCAACCTTCGCCCATGCCTGCAATGAGGCCGGTGTCGAAGTGCTGCTGGTGGGCGATTCCCTCGGCATGGTGCTGCAAGGTCACGACAGCACGCTGCCGGTGACCACCGCCGAGATGGCCTACCATGTGGCCGCCGTCAAACGCGGTAACACCGATGCGCTGATCCTCGCCGACCTGCCGTTCATGGCCTACGCCACCCTCGAACAAACCATGACCAACAGCGCCATGCTGATGCAGGCCGGTGCCCACATGATCAAGGTCGAAGGCGCGTTGTGGCTGGCCGATTCGATTCGGCTGCTGGCCGAACGGGGCATTCCAGTGTGCGCGCACCTGGGCCTGACCCCTCAAGCGGTGAATATTCTCGGCGGCTACAAGGTCCAGGGCCGCAATGAGAACCAGGCACGGCAGATGCGTGCCGATGCGATTGCGCTGGAGCAGGCGGGCGCGGCGATGCTGCTGCTCGAATGCGTACCCAGCGAGCTGGCGGAAGAAATCACCCAGGCGGTGAAGATCCCGGTGATCGGGATCGGCGCCGGCAACGCCACCGATGGCCAGGTGCTGGTGCTCCACGACATGCTCGGGCTGTCAATTACCGGTCGCGTGCCCAAGTTCGTGAAGAACTTCATGGCCGGGCAAACCTCCATCCAGGGCGCCTTGAGCACCTACGTCGCTGAAGTCAAGGCCGCGACGTTCCCGGGTGCCGAACACGGATTTTCTGCATGAACACCGTCAAAACCGTACGCGAACTGCGCGCCGCCGTGGCCCGTGCCCGCGGCGAAGGCAAACGCATCGCCTTCGTGCCGACCATGGGCAACCTGCACAGCGGTCATGTGGCGCTGGTCACCAAGGCCGCACAACGGGCCGACTTCGTGGTGGCGAGCATTTTCGTCAATCCGCTGCAATTCGGCGCCGGCGAAGACCTGGACAAATACCCCCGCACCCTGGCAGCCGACCAGGAAAAACTGCTCCAGGCCGGCTGCCATCTGCTGTTCGCCCCCAGCGTCGAAGAAATGTACCCCGACGGCATGGCCGGACAGACCCGCGTCAGCGTCCCGCAATTGTCCGAAGGCTTGTGCGGCGCCAGCCGTCCAGGGCATTTCGAGGGTGTGGCGACGGTGGTCAGCAAGCTGTTCAACATGGTCCAGCCTGACCTGGCGGTGTTTGGCCAGAAAGATTTCCAGCAACTGGCGGTGATCCGCGCCCTGGTCCATGACTTGAACATGCCGATCCAGATCATCGGCGAGCCCACCGTCCGCGCCGAGGATGGCCTGGCGCTGTCGTCGCGTAATGGCTTCCTCAGCCCGGATCAACGTGCCGTCGCGCCCGTGGTCTATCGCGTCCTGAGCCAGATCGCCGAGTCAATCAAACAGGGCCAGCGGGATTTCCCGGCGTTGATCGGCGAACAGCTCAAGCAACTGGAAGCTGCCGGCCTGCGTCCCGATTACCTGGAAATCCGTCACGCCAAGACCCTGCGCCCGGCGTTGAGCGAGGACCGCGACCTGGTGATTCTGGTGGCCGCCTTCCTCGGCACCACGCGCCTGATCGACAACCTGCATCTGGACCTCGACACCCCCGCCTGAAACATCACAAAAACCTGTGGGAGCGAGCTTGCTCGCGATAGCGATGCATCAGTCGACATCGATGTCGGCTGACCTGACGCCATCGCGAGCAAGCTCGCTCCCACAGAGAGTCATCTGCGTTCCGTCTGTCGGACCCTTCCCATCCCGTTGTATAAAAAAGTACCGGGAACCGGTCAGACAAAGTCAAGACAGATTGCAACGCGAGGTTTACTGTAGTCGCCCTGCGTCTGGCGATCATGTCGATGCAGTGTCCGGATGCCCACCTCGAGCCGCGCCGGAATTTTTAGTGTACAAAAGGTCGTTCAAGTAAAAAGGAAACCCGCAGCGATGGCGTATTACCGAACCCCTCATGACGTGACCGCTCTGCCAGCCTGGCAAGCGCTGAATGACCACCGCAAAGCCATGCAGGATTTCAGCATGCGCGAAGCGTTCAATGCCGATCCGCAGCGTTTCACTCAATTCACCCTGTCGAGCTGCGGCCTGTTTCTCGACTACTCGAAAAACCTGATCAACGCCCAGACCCGCGACCTGCTGGTGGGCCTGGCCAACGAAGTCGACCTCAAGGGCGCGATCAAGTCGCTGTTCGAGGGCGAAATCGTCAACGCCTCGGAAAACCGCCCGGCCCTGCACACCGCCCTGCGTCGGCCGGTGGGCGACAAGTTGCTGGTCAACGGCGTCAACGTGATGCCAGACGTGCATAAAGTGCTGAACCAGATCACTGACCTGGTCGGCCGCATTCACGACGGCCTGTGGCGCGGCTACACCGAAAAGCCCATCACCGACGTGGTGAACATCGGCATCGGTGGTTCTTTCCTCGGCCCGGAACTGGTGTCCGAAGCGCTGTTGTCCTACGCGCAAAAAGGCGTTCGCTGCCACTATCTGGCGAACATCGACGGCAGCGAGTTCCATGAACTGACCATGAAGCTGCGCGCCGAGACCACGCTGTTCATCGTCTCGTCGAAATCCTTCAACACCCTTGAAACCCTGAAGAACGCCCAGGCCGCCCGTGCCTGGTACCTGGCCCAGGGTGGTTCCGAAGCGGAGCTGTATCGCCACTTCATCGCCGTGTCGAGCAACAACGCCGCCGCCGTGGCCTTCGGCATCCGTGAAGAGAACATCTTCCCGATGTGGGACTGGGTCGGCGGGCGTTACTCGCTGTGGTCGGCCATCGGCCTGCCGATCGCCCTGGCCATCGGCATGTCGAACTTCAAGGAATTGCTCTCCGGCGCCTATTCCATGGACCAGCACTTCCAGAGCGCCCCGTTCGAGCAGAACATGCCGGTGCTGCTGGCGCTGCTGGGCGTGTGGTACGGCAATTTCTGGGGTGCGCAGAGCCATGCGATCCTGCCATACGACCACTACCTGCGTAACATCACCAAGCATTTGCAGCAATTGGACATGGAATCCAACGGCAAGAGCGTGCGCCAGGACGGTACCCCGGTGTCGACCGACACAGGCCCGGTGATCTGGGGCGGCGTCGGCTGCAACGGCCAGCACGCCTACCACCAGTTGCTGCACCAGGGCACCCAGTTGATCCCGGCCGACTTCATCGTGCCGATCGTCAGCTTCAACCCGGTTTCCGACCATCACCAGTGGCTGTACGCCAACTGCCTGTCCCAGAGCCAGGCGCTGATGCTGGGCAAGACCCGCGCCGAGGCCGAGGCCGAGCTGCGGGACAAGGGCGCCAGCGAAGAAGAGGTGCAGAAACTGGCGTCCCACAAGGTGATCCCGGGCAACCGTCCGAGCAACACCCTGGTGGTCGAACGCATCAGCCCACGGCGTCTCGGCGCACTGGTGGCGTTGTATGAGCACAAAGTGTTCGTGCAAAGCGTGGTCTGGGGCATCAACGCCTTCGACCAATGGGGCGTGGAACTGGGCAAGGAACTGGGCAAGGGCGTCTACAACCGCCTGGTGGGCAGCGAAGAGAACCCGGCCGAAGATGCCTCGACCCAGGGCTTGATCAACTACTTCCGCGGGCGTCACCGCGGCTGATCGTAGGTCGCACTCCAAGTACTGACCTTTGTGGGAGCGAGCTTGCTCGCGATGGCGGTGGATCAGTTGACACTCATGTTGACTGACACACCGCCATCGCGAGCAAGCTCGCTCCCACAGTTGTTTGTGCATGACTTGAACCCTCCCGCTACTCGGCGCATCTTTATGACTTGTCGCAAAAACAAGAATAAGGAACCGTCATGTTCGATATCAGCCAGTACCCCCACGCCGATGCCGTCCGCCGGGCTGCGCAACTGAGTCAGGACGAGTACAAGCGGCTCTACAAGGAATCCATCGAACACCCCAGCGCCTTCTGGGCCGAGCAGGCCACACGCTTTCTCGACTGGATGACGCCCTGGCAAACCGTCCAGCGCTATGACCTCAAGAACGGCGACGCGACCTGGTTCGCCGGCGGCAAGCTGAACGTCAGCGCCAATTGCATCGACCGTCACCTGGACACTCGTGGCGAACAGGTCGCGATCATCTGGGAAGGCGACAACCCCGCCGAATCGGCGCAAATCACCTACAAGAAACTGCACAACCATGTGTGCCGCCTGGCCAACGTGCTGAAAAGCCGCGGCGTGAAGAAAGGCGACCGGGTCTGCATCTACATGCCGATGATTCCCGAGGCCGCCTACGCCATGCTCGCCTGCACCCGCATCGGCGCGGTGCATTCGGTGGTGTTCGGCGGTTTCTCGCCGGACTCCCTGCGCGACCGGATTCTCGATGCCGATTGCCGCACCGTGATCACGGCTGACGAAGGCGTGCGTGGCGGGCGCTTCATACCGCTCAAGCGCAACGTCGACAAGGCCCTGGAAAGCTGCCCGAACGTCAGCACCGTGCTGGTGGTCGAGCGCACCCAGGGTGAGGTGGGCTGGGTTGAAGGTCGTGATCTCTGGTATCACCAAGCCATGCACGACATGAGCGACGACTGTCCACCCGAACCGATGGACGCCGAAGACCCGCTGTTCATCCTCTACACCTCCGGCAGTACCGGCAAACCCAAGGGCGTGCTGCACACCACGGGCGGTTACCTGCTGCAAGCGGCGATGACGTTCAAGTACGTGCTGGACTACCGCGACAACGAAGTGTTCTGGTGCACCGCCGACGTCGGTTGGGTCACCGGCCATAGCTACATCGTCTACGGCCCGCTGGCCAACGGCGCCACCACGCTGATCTTCGAAGGCGTGCCGAGCCACCCCAGCAGTTCGCGCTTCTGGCAGGTGATCGACAAGCATCAGGTCAACATCTTCTACACCGCACCGACCGCCCTGCGCGCGTTGATGCGCGAAGGGGCCGGACCGTTGCAGGAAACGTCCCGCAAAAGCCTGCGATTGCTCGGCAGCGTCGGTGAGCCGATCAACCCGGAGGCGTGGGAATGGTATTTCAACGTGGTAGGCGAACAGCGCTGCCCGATTGTCGATACCTGGTGGCAGACCGAAACCGGCGGCATCATGCTCAGCCCGTTGGTCAGTGCCCCACGGCTCAAACCGGGCTGCGCCACCCGGCCGATGTTCGGTGTACAACCGGTCTTGCTGGATGAGGTGGGCAAGGAAATCAGCGGCGCCGGCAGCGGTGTACTGGCGATCAAATCCAGTTGGCCTGGGCAGATTCGCAGTGTTTATGGCGACCACCAACGCATGGTGGACACGTACTTCAAGCCCTACCCCGGCTATTACTTCACCGGCGACGGCGCGCGCCGCGACGAAGACGGCGATTACTGGATCACCGGGCGCATCGACGATGTGATCAACGTCTCCGGGCATCGCATCGGCACCGCCGAGGTGGAGAGCGCCCTGGTGCTGCACGACAACATCGCCGAAGCGGCCGTTGTCGGCTATCCCCACGACCTCAAGGGCCAGGGTATCTATGCCTTTGTCACGCCGATGAACGGTGTGGAGGCCAATGACGAGCTGAAGAAGGAATTGCTGGCCCACGTCAGCAAGGAAATCGGCAGCTTCGCCAAGCCGGAACTGATCCAGTGGGCGCCCGCGCTGCCCAAGACCCGTTCGGGCAAGATCATGCGGCGTATCCTGCGCAAGATCGCCTGCAACGAACTCGATAGCCTCGGCGACACCTCGACCCTGGCCGATCCGAGCGTGGTGGAGGGGCTGATCGACAAGCGCCTGAATCGCTGATGTTTCCTGTGGGAGCGAGCTTGCTCGCGATGGGGCCCTGTCAGTCTGCATCGATGTTGAATGCAAGACCACCATCGCGAGCAAGCTCGCTCCCACAGGGACCACGCCAGCCATAACTGCTAAACTCCCGCGCCTCATTTCTCTAAGGCGCGCCCGGCATGTCTTCCTTGAATCAGGCGCTGCGCGCCGCCCTCGACCAGCGTCAGGAGCTGCTCGGCCAACTGCATCAGCAAGGCACCGACTGCTATCGCCTGTTCCACGGCAGCCAGGAAGGCGCGCCCGGCCTGACCCTCGACCGCTACGGCCCGCAACTGCTGGTGCAGAGCTTCCATCAGTCGCTGGAGCGGGACGACCTGCTGCAACTGCACGGCATCGTCAACGAACGGCTGGGCCTGGAAACCCTGTTGGTCTACAACGACCGCGCCCGGGGCAATTCGCGCGTCGACCGCCAGGACACGGTCTATCAGGCTGACGAAGCCGCCCTGCAAGACCTGGTCGGGCATGAATGGGGCTTGAATTATCGCGTTCGCGGCCGCCATGCCGGGCAGGATCCACTGCTGTTTCTCGACCTGCGCAACGCCCGAGGCTGGGTCAAGGCACACAGCCGCGGCAAAAGCGTGTTGAACCTGTTCGCCTACACCTGCGGCGTCGGCCTGAGCGCAGCGGCCGGTGGCGCGCGGGAGGTGTGCAACCTGGACTTCGCCGAAGGCAACCTGGCGGTGGGTCGCGAAAACGGCCTGCTCAACCCCGATTTGCCGCCGATGGCGTTCGTGCAGTCGGATTACTTCCCGGCGATTCGCCAGCTGGCCGGCCTGCCCATCAGCCAGCGCCGTGGGCAAAAACTGCCCAGCTACGTGCGCCTGGAACAACGCCAGTACGACCTGGTGCTGCTCGATCCACCGGCCTGGGCCAAAAGCGCGTTCGGCACCGTCGACCTGTTGCGCGACTACCAAAGCCTGCTGAAGCCGGCATTGCTCACCACCGCCGACAATGGCGTGCTGATCTGCTGCAACAACCTGGCAAAAGTGTCCATGGACGACTGGCGCGACCAGGTCTTGCGTTGCGCGGAAAAAGCCGGCCGCCCGGTGCGCGAGTGGAGCGTGCTGACGCCCGGCAGCGATTTCCCTTCCCTGGACCGGCAGCCACCGCTCAAGACGTTGATCCTCCAGTTCTAGGCCCGCGTCGGAATTTTCACCGAGAAAACCAGACAATTCTCATAAATCACAGTGGCTTCGGAACCGTAAACGCATGCCATACTCCAAGGCACTCCGAATTCACACTAGATGAAGCCGCACATGCCCAAAGGATTGATTCGCGCTTTCGGCGCCCTGTTGACCGCACTGGCCCTCTACAGCCTGTTGGGTTTTCTGATTTTGCCAGGCATCGCCTTGCGCATCGCCAACCAGCAATTGGCCGCCCATGCGACGGTGCCGGCGCAGATCCAGCGTGTGGAACTCAATCCCTTCAGCCTTGAAGTCACCCTCTGGGGCCTGAATATCGGCGAGCCAGGCAAGGAGCAGCTCGGCTTCGAACGGCTGTACGCCAATTTGCAACTCGACAGCTTGTGGTCTGGCGCCCTGCACCTGGTCGACATCGAGATGGACAAGCCCAAGACCGAAGTGGTGTTCGCAAAGGACGGCCAGTTGAACCTGCTGGGCCTGTTCAAGCTGCCGGCCAGCGAACCGACGCCCGCCGATCCCGAGGCCAAGCCGTTCCCCCTGCGGGTGGATCGAATCAAGTTGGCCGGCGGTTACGTGCATTTCCAGGACCTGCGGCCCAGCGAGCCCATCGAGTTTCTCTACGACACCCTCGATTTCGAGCTGAAGAACCTCAGCACCCTGCCCGACGACAATGCCGACATGACCCTGGTGGCCGCTGGTCCCGAAGGCGGACAGATCGACTGGACCGGTAATTTCAGCCTCACACCGATTGCCTCCCAAGGCACGCTCAAAGTCACTGGCGGCCAGATGAAAGCCTGGTGGCCCTATGTGCGCGACGCCGTACCGCTGGTGCTGGAAAACGGTGTCCTGAACCTCAGCACCGACTACAAG
The DNA here is from genome assembly GCF_001307275.1 of Pseudomonas fluorescens. Classification (NCBI taxonomy): domain Bacteria; kingdom Pseudomonadati; phylum Pseudomonadota; class Gammaproteobacteria; order Pseudomonadales; family Pseudomonadaceae; genus Pseudomonas; species Pseudomonas fluorescens. Next base: position 3,625,095 of record NZ_CP012831.1, on the reverse strand, counting down.
CTCAACCTGGCCAAGGGCACCGAACTGCTGCTCAACAACGTCGCGCTCAGCGTCGCGCCCTTTGCCATCAAGGCCCCCGATGGCCGCCCACTGGTGAAACTCGAACGCCTGGACGTGAGCGAAACCACTGTGGACCTGGCCAAGCAGCAAGTGGTGGTCGGCAAGATCCGCAGCCAGAAGCTGGAAACCTGGGCCGCTCGCGAGGCGGACGGGCAACTGGACTGGCAGAAGCTCTTCGCCAGCCAGCCAGCCAAACCGCAGGTCGAGGCGGAACCGGCATCCGCCCCGGCGGCGGCCGACTCGCCAAAACCTGAACCGACACCGCCCAGCAAACCGTGGCAAGTGATCTTGAAGGACGTGCAACTGCGCGACTACCAGGTGCATCTGGCCGACCGCCAGGCGCAGCCCGCCGTGGCCCTGGAGGTCGGCCCGCTGAATCTCGACCTGCAGAACTACGACACCCTCAATGGCTCGCCCTTTACCCTCAAGCTGGACACCGGGTTGGGCAAACAGGGCAAGATCCTGGCCGATGGCGAGGTCAACCTGAACCCGATCAGCGCCAGGCTCAAGGTCAAGACCCAGGACATCGACCTGCGCGTTGCGCAGTCGTATATCAACCCGTTCATTCGCCTGGAGCTGCGCTCCGGGATGCTCGGCAGTGACCTGGCGGTCGACCTCAAGAGCACCGAGCCGCTGGCATTCGCCGTCACCGGCCGCGCCCAGGTCGAGCAGTTGCACACCCTCGACACCCTCAAGACCCGTGACTTCCTCAAATGGCAGAAACTGATCCTCGAAGGCCTGAACTATCAGCACGGTGACAGCCTGTCCATCGACAAGGTCAACCTGTTCCAGCCTTACGCGCGCTTCATGATCAACGACGACCGCACCACCAACGTCGATGACCTGCTGATCCCGCAACCGGCCGACAGCGGCGCGAAGAGCACCGCGGCAAAACCGAAGTCCCAGGAAAAACCGCTGGGCATCCACATCGGCGGCATCGCCATCAACGACGGTTCGGCCAACTTCGCCGACTTCAGCCTGACGCCCAATTTCGCCACGGCCATCCAACAGCTCAATGGCCAGATCGGCACCATCGACAGCCGCCAGGCCCAACCGGCCAGCGTGGACATCAAGGGCAAGGTCGACCGTTACGCGCCGGTCACCATCAAGGGGGCGGTAAACCCCTTCGATCCGATGGCCAGCCTCGACATCGCCACCAGCTTCAAACGGGTCGAGCTGACGACCCTGACGCCCTACTCCGGCAAGTTCGCCGGCTATCGCATCCGCAAGGGCCGGCTCAATCTCGACCTGCATTACCGAATCACCAAGGGCCAGCTCCAGGCGGAGAACAAGGTGGTGGTCGAACAATTGCAGCTGGGAGAAAAAGTCGACAGCCCGGACGCCGTCAGCCTGCCGCTGAAGTTGGCCGTCGCCTTGCTCAAGGACTCCGAGGGCAGGATTTCCATCGAACTGCCAGTCAGCGGCAACCTCAACGACCCGCAGTTCAGTGTCATGCCGATCGTCTGGCAGACCCTGCGCAACCTGGTGGTCCGCGCGGCCCAGGCGCCCTTCAAGCTCATCGGCGGGCTGGTGGCCGGGGGCGGCTCGGAAGACCTGGGCAGCGTGGCGTTTGCGCCGGGCTCCAGCGACCTGAGCAAGGACAACGAAAGCACGCTGCTCAAACTCTCCGAAGCCCTGGGCAAACGACCGGAGCTGCGCCTGGAGATCGAAGGCACCGCCGCCGAAAGCAGCGACGGTCCATTGCTCGCCGCCCAGCGCCTGGAACGCGAATACCAGTACAACTACTACAAGATGCTGCAACGTCGGGGCGACAAAGTACCGGCCCAGGCCTCGCTGATACAGGTGCCCGAGGATGAAAAGCCCCCCCTGCTCGAAGGCATCTACCGCACGCGCCTCAAGACTCAACCGCCTGCCGAATGGACGCAACTGGATAAAAAGGCGCGCATCGAGAAACTGCGCGAAAGCGTGATCAAGTTCTGGAGCGGCAGCGACGTGCTATTGCGTCAACTGGGGCAGGAACGGGCCAGCAGCATCAAGGACTTCCTGGTGGACAAAGGCCAATTGGCCGACGACCGCGTGTATTTCATCGACGCCAGCCTCGGCCAGGCCGAAAGCGACGGTCGCGTAATCACTCCTCTGCACCTGGATGCTGAATGACATGAAGTGTGTGTACGGGCTCAGCCTGGGTCTATTGCTCGCCGCCGGCCAAGCGTCGGCGGCCGATACGCTGCGCTGCGGCAGCCAGTTGATCAGCGTCGGCGACCGCTCCAGCGAAGTGCTGCAAAAGTGCGGGCAGCCTGTGGCGCGGGATGACCTGGGCTACAAACGCAGTGTCAATCGCCGGGAAGAATACCCGGTGGAGGAATGGACCTACGGGCCCAACAGCGGCATGTATCAGTACCTGCGCTTCGAGGGGAATCGGCTGGTGCAGATCACCAGCAAGCGGGGACGGTGAATGTGCCGCCGCCATCGCGAGCAAGCTCGCTCCCACATTTGACCGCATTCCTTCTGGCAGAACTCGATCCCTGTGGAACAGCTTGATCACTTTTTCTGAAGGAACTCGATCCCTGTGGGAGCGAGCTTGCTCGCGATAAGGGCAACTCGATTTCCCCGGCCGGACCGCACATTTTTTCTCCCCAGAATAGAACAGGCCCCTGGCACGAATGCCGGGGGCCTGTAATGGCCACGTCCCTGTGGCCTTTCGCATGAACTCCAAAGCAACGGCAAGCGTATGACTCAGCCCGCTTGCCGTGCCCTCTCCCAGTCCAGGCGAGAAGTCTTAGCCTTACTCGGCTTTCAGGCCGTCAGCCGATACAGCCTTGACGCCTTTGATTTTCTTGGCGATTGCCACAGCGGTGTCTTTCTGAGCGTCAGTCACGGCAACAGTGGACGACAGGGACACAACGCCTTTGTTGGTTTCGACTTTGATGTCGGTACCTGGAATGCCTTTTTCGGTGACCAGGTCAGCTTTGACTTTGGTGGTGATCCAGGTATCGGAGGTGGCTTCCTTGGCCTCTGTCACCTCGCCTGCGGCCAGCATCATAGGAGCCTGAGTTGCTTGAGTGGTCTCGGCGAATGCGCTAGCCATGGTCAGGGTCAGTGCGGTAGCAGCGGCGGCAGTGATAGCGAACTTCTTCATACGAGTAACTCCTGTTTTTCTCAGAAACTGCCGGAGGTGCATCCCGGCAGGGTTAACAGGAGTAGTGCGAAGGCTGTGCCAGTTTTGAAAAATTTATAAATTTCTTATAAATCAGCAAGTTAAGCGAAGCGGTATTTTTCATGATCATGCAAAATGCACGAAGCGTTGATTCTGGACATGCAACTTGCGGGTTTTGAGCGGTTGCTAAGCTTATGAATTTCGGAGGATTTATGTGGAGAGGGCACGCGCCCCCTCCCAATACTGAAAATCAGACGCCAGGGCAGCCAGCCGGCAGGAATTCCTTGGCAGCGTTAGATGCGCATGTCCAGACGCCGGCGGCATCACGACTAAGGGTGATTGTCTTACCCGCTACGGCAGCAGGAGCATTCGAGAGGGTACAAACGATGGTCCCCGTGCCTGCCGCGGCAGTGCCCGTGACTGCGATTGCGCAGTTGCTGGTAGGTGTCGTGATGTTCATGTTGGCCGCCGTCGGGCTGGTCCCCTGATTCATCATGTCCTCGTACGGTACCTTCAACGCAGAAATTTCCCCCAGCCCGGCCGTAGCCTTGGCCCGTGCCTGATATTTGGAATATTGCGGCAACGCAAAGGTCGCCAGAATGCCAATGATCGCCACGACGATCAGCAGCTCGATCAGCGTAAAGCCCGTTTGCTTATTCATAGACATCTCCCATGCATGAGTCGAAATCTCATGACCTGAAACAGCCATTGCAGGGCACATGCCAACCCTGAAGCGCCATCGATAAAGGGGTTGAGCCCGCACAACGGCGACGTCCTACCTCAACAACCGCACTATCTGACGTTTTTTGTCACCCTGGCTCGCTGGTTTGGCGTCGATGCTTGACTAGGCTATAAGTCATGAACTGTCCGCCGCCGGAATCCCCATGAATGACATCGCCCTCAGCGGCCTGACCAAGCAATTGGTGCTGGCTGAACTGCTCACCGAGCAAAGTGCGCAACAGGCGTATCAACAGGCCCAACGCAGTCGCATCCCCCTGGTCAGCTACCTGGTGCAGAACAAACTGGTCCAGAGCCGCCAGGTCGCGGAGATCGCCTCGGAGCATTTCGGCGTCGCCCTGCTGGACCTCAACAGCCTGGACAAGGACACCCAACCCACGGGCCTGGTCAGCGAAAAACTGGTGCGCCAACATCACGTCCTGCCGCTGTGGCGACGCGGCAACAAGTTGTTCGTGGGCATCTCCGACCCCACCAATCACCAAGCCATCAATGACATTCAATTCAGTACCGGCCTGACCACCGAAGCCATCCTGGTAGAAGACGACAAGCTCAGCGACGCCATCGAAAAGTTTTTCGAATCCAATAGCACGGGCCTGGAAGGCATGGGCGATGTCGACCTGGACGGTCTGGACGGTCTGGACATCGAATCGATCGACGACACCAAGCAGGATTCCATCGGCAACCAGGACGCCGACGACGCGCCCGTGGTGCGTTTCGTCAACAAGATGCTGCTGGACGCGATCAAGGGCGGCTCTTCCGACCTGCACTTCGAGCCTTACGAAAAAATCTACCGGGTGCGGGTGCGCACCGACGGCATGCTGCGGGAAGTGGCCCGGCCGCCGATCCAACTGGCGACCCGTATCGCCGCCCGCCTGAAAGTCATGGCCAGCCTCGATATTTCCGAACGGCGCAAACCCCAGGACGGCCGGCTGAAAATGCGCCTGTCGAAAACCAAGTCCATCGACTTCCGGGTCAACACCCTGCCGACGCTCTGGGGCGAAAAAGTGGTGATCCGGATCCTCGACCCCTCCAGTGCGCAAATGGGCATCGATGCCCTGGGCTACGAGCCGGATCAGAAAGACCTGTACATGGCCGCCCTCAAACAGCCACAAGGGCTGATCCTGGTCACCGGCCCGACCGGCTCGGGCAAGACCGTGTCGCTGTACACCGGGCTGAATATCCTCAATACCGTGGACATCAACATCTCCACCGCCGAAGACCCGGTGGAGATCAACATGGAAGGCATCAACCAGGTCAACGTGAACCCGCGCCAGGGGCTGGACTTCGCCCAGGCCCTGCGCTCATTCCTGCGCCAGGACCCGGACGTGATCATGGTCGGCGAGATCCGCGACCTGGAAACCGCCGAAATCGCCATCAAGGCCGCCCAGACCGGGCACCTGGTGCTCTCCACACTGCACACCAACAGCGCCGCCGAAACCCTGATCCGCTTGCAGAACATGGGCATTCCAGGGTTCAACATCGCCACCGCCGTGCACCTGATCATCGCCCAGCGGTTGGCGCGCAAGCTCTGCGCCCACTGCAAGAAAGCCATCGAGATTCCCGAGGAAACCCTGCTCAAGGAAGGTTTCCCCCGGGAACGCATCGGCACATTCACGATCTATGAGCCGGTCGGTTGCCAACAGTGCAACCACGGTTACAAAGGGCGCGTGGGGGTTTACGAAGTGGTCAAGAACACGCCCGAGCTGCAACGGTTGATCATGGCCGAGGGCAACTCGCTGGAAATCGATCTGCAAATGCGCAAGGACGGCTTCAATGACCTGCGCACATCGGGGCTGCTCAAAGTGATGCAGGGCGTCACCAGCCTCGAGGAAATCAACCGGGTCACCAAGGATTGAGCATGGCGGTCAAGGCAGTAAAAACCGACGTCTATACGTGGGAAGGCAAAGACCGCAAAGGCGCGAAAATGACCGGCGAGCTGACGGGACAGAGCCCGGCCCTGGTCAAGGCACAACTGCGCAAACAAGGCATCAACCCGGAGAAGGTGCGCAAGAAATCCACCTCGATATTCAGCAAGGGCAAGCGCATCAAGCCGCTGGATATCGCCCTCTTCACCCGCCAGATGGCAACGATGCTCAAGGCTGGCGTGCCGCTGTTGCAGGCGTTCGACATCATCGGCGAAGGCTTCGACAACGCCAACATGCGCAAGCTGGTGGACCAGGTGAAACAGGAAGTCGCCGCCGGCAACAGCTTCGCCGCCTCGCTGCGCAAATGCCCGCAGTACTTCGACGATTTGTACTGCAACCTGGTGGATGCCGGTGAACAGGCCGGTGCCCTGGATACGCTGCTGGATCGGGTCGCGACCTACAAGGAAAAGAGCGAAGCGCTCAAGGCCAAGATCAAGAAAGCCATGACCTACCCGACGGCGGTGATACTCGTCGCTGCGGTGGTCACCGGCATCCTGCTGGTCAAGGTGGTGCCGCAGTTCGAATCGGTCTTTTCAGGGTTCGGTGCACAGCTACCGGCCTTCACGGTAATGGTCATCGGCCTGTCGGAATTCTTGCAGGATTGGTGGTGGGTGGTGCTTGGCGGGCTTGTAGGGACATTTTTTGGCGTGAAATACGCCCTCAGGCGTTCCGAGCGCTTTCGTGACTGGCGCGATAAATGGCTACTCAAACTACCGCTGATAGGCGCCTTGATGTACAAGTCCGCCGTGGCCCGCTACGCCCGCACGCTCTCGACGACATTCGCCGCCGGCGTGCCGCTGGTCGAAGCCCTCGACTCGGTATCGGGCGCCACCGGCAACGTGGTGTTCAAGCGCGCTGTGCAGCGCATCCGCCAGGACGTCTCCACTGGCATGCAGTTGAATTTTTCCATGCGCGCGTCAGGGATCTTTCCGAACCTGGCCATCCAGATGACCGCCATCGGCGAGGAATCCGGCGCGCTGGACGACATGCTCGACAAAGTGGCGAGTTTTTATGAGGCCGAAGTGGACAATCTGGTGGACAACCTCACCAGCCTGATGGAACCCTTCATCATGGTGATCCTGGGGGTCGTCGTGGGTGGCCTGGTAGTCGCCATGTACCTGCCCATCTTTCAACTCGGCTCTGCGATCTGACATGCCCCTGAGCGAATTTCTCGTGCTGTATCCCGTGGCTTTCGTGCTTGTTGCGGCATTGCTCGGCCTGATCGTCGGCAGCTTCCTCAACGTGGTGGTGTGGCGCCTGCCGAAGATGCTCAACCGCGAATGGCGCCTGCAAGCCCACGACCTGTTGGGCCTGCCGGCCGAAACCCCGGGCCCGGTCTACAACCTCATGCTGCCCCATTCCCAATGCCCGCACTGCGGCCATCGCATCCGCGCCTGGGAGAACATTCCGCTGTTGAGCTACCTGATGCTGCGTGGCCGCTGTTCGAGCTGCGCCGCGCCCATCGGCAAGCGTTACCCCCTGACCGAAGTGGCCTGCGGCGCATTGTCGGCGTTCGTCGCCTGGCATTTCGGCTTTGGCTGGCACGCCGCGATGGTGATGGTGTTGACCTGGGGCCTGCTGGCCATGAGCCTGATCGACGCCGAGCATCAACTGCTGCCCGATACCCTGGTGTTGCCGTTGTTGTGGCTGGGCTTGATCGTCAACAGCTTCGGGCTGTTCGTTTCCCTGGACCAGGCGATGTGGGGCGCGGTGGCCGGCTACCTGGCGCTGTGGTCGGTATTCTGGGTGTTCAAGCTGATCACCGGCAAGGAAGGCATGGGCTACGGGGATTTCAAGCTGCTGGCGATGCTGGGCGCCTGGGGCGGCTGGCAGGTCCTGCCGCTGACGCTGCTGTTGTCGTCGCTGGTGGGCGCCGTTATCGGGGTCATTGTGCTGCGCTTGCGTGATGCGCCCGGGTCGACGCAGATCCCCTTCGGACCTTATCTGGCCATTGCCGGCTGGATTGCCTTGCTCTGGGGTGGTCAAATAACCGACTTCTATTGGCAGTCTGTCGGTTTCTAATGAATACCCCTCTGGAAAAACCCTGGATTCTCGGCCTGACCGGTGGCATCGGCAGCGGCAAGAGCGCGGCGGCCCAGCATTTCATCGATCTGGGTGTGCACGTCATCGACGCCGATCATGCGGCACGCTGGGTGGTCGAGCCCGGGCGCCCGGCGCTGGCGAAAATCGCCGAGCACTTCGGCCCTGGCGTATTGCAGGCCGACGGCGCCCTGGACCGGGCGGCGCTGCGCAAGCTGATTTTCGAGCATGCCGATGAACGCCGCTGGCTCGAAGCACTGCTGCATCCGCTGATCGCCGAGGAAATCGCCCATCACCTGGCTCAGGCACAATCGCCCTACGCGATCCTGGTGTCGCCGCTGCTGATCGAGTCAGGGCAGTACGCCATGACCCAGCGGATCCTGGTGATCGATGCGCCGGAACAACTGCAGATCGAACGTACGTTGCAGCGCGACCAGACCAGCGAACAGCAGGTCCAGGCGATCCTCAAGGCCCAGTCCAGCCGCCAGGATCGCCTGAGCCATGCCGACGACGTGGTGGTCAATGATCGCGACCTCGCCTGGCTGCACAGCGAGGTCGAGCGCCTGCATCACTTTTACCTTACTTTGCGTGGAGGCCACTCATGAGCCAAACCCCAACCGTTGATTGCCCAACCTGTGGCGCCCCTGTGGAATGGAGCCCGCAGAGCACATTCCGGCCGTTCTGTTCTGATCGCTGCAAACTGATCGACCTCGGCGCCTGGGCGTCGGAAGAACACAAAATCCCGGTCAGCCCCGACGCCGAGGATGAGCTGTTCAGCGAAGATTTCGAGCCTCGCTCACATCACTAAGGCCGCATGAAACCGTAGTCCTGTTCGTCGTCGAGGTTTTCCGCCAGGAAACTCAACTCGTCGGCCAGGTCTTCAGCGCTGCGTACTGTCTTGCTCTGCTGCACGATCGCACTGAGCAAGGCACGCAGGCTCAAGCCCGGGTCGAAACCGATCTCCATTGCGGCATCGTGGCTACGCCTGATCTCTTGCCTGGCCCACTCATAAACACTCATGGTTGTACTCCTGGAAGTTTTCCAGAGCATGCAGGGCGTGCGGTGGGGCAGCCTTGACGTGAATCAAGGCTTGTCATCATCGTTCCACGGTGCCGACAGGTAGCGCGTGCGGTTGAAGGTCTCCAGCCATTCGGGGCTGAACACCACCAACGCACTGATCACCATGCCGTTGATGAACGCTTCGGGAAAAATGATCAGCCAGAGGTAGCCGATGAAGTCCTCCAGCCAGTAAGGCATGGCAAACAGGCCGTCGTACCAGAGCAAACCGAGCCCCAGCAGCAGGCAGGCCAATGCCGAAAGCGCGGCAGCCAGGAACCCCGAACAGAAGATATACACAAACAGGTTACGCGGCTGGGCGCGCTCCACCAGGATTGCGCAACATTCAGTGATCAGCACCGGCAGCAGGATCAGCAGCGCACCGTTGACTCCGACCGCCGCCATGTCCTGACGCCCCAGCAGCACCAGCGCCATCTGCGCGCACAGGCCACCCAGGATCGCCAATGGCCAGTCCAGCAGCAGCGTCACGGCAGTCATGCCAATGAAATGATACGAGACACCCGTATCGAAATCCCGTCGCACCAGCCACAGCATGAACAACGCCAGCACCGTGCCGAACAGCAAATGCTGGCGACGGCTGTCCGTGAACAGCTCGACCCACGGTGCCCGCGCCACAGCCCAGGCCAACACCGGCACATAAACCAGCCAACCGACCGCCAGGGTTTGCGGTGATAGCAGTTCAGCACCGATCATGGACTACTCCTTTCGCTTGCCCTTGTCTCAAACAGGGGTTACTTCAAACCAGCAGTCTACACCCCCACCCATAACGTCCATTAATCCACGCAACGCTTTCAGCTTGTCGCAATTGAACGCTAAGCTTGGGCTCATGGATGATTCCGATTATTTACGCCTGCTGACCATCGCGGCCGAGCAAGCCAACGCCTTTCTCTCCAATGCCCGCAAATGGGAGCGTGAGCGTTGGGTCTGCCAGCGTCTGCTGCAAGGGCTGAACGTGCCTTATCGCGCCGACGAGTTCGCCCCGGCCGGTGAGCCACCGGACGTGCTGTTTCGGGATGCCAATTTCGAGGTGTTTTTCGTGCTCGACGAGGGCCGCCGTCTCAATGACGAATGGCGCGATGAACTGCAACGTCGCCGCAGCGCCTTTTCCCTGAGCCAGCTGGTGCGTCGCGAGGCCAAGCCCCGGCGAATCCCGGCCAATGAATTCCTGATGCGCCTGGCCCCGACCCTGCGCAAGAAAGCCCACAACTACACCGAACGCGGCATGGACCTGGGCGACCTGGACATCATCGCCTTCGCCAGCCTCAAGCGCGAAGTGTTGGACCTCAACAGTCACTTTCCACCGCCGACCGAATACCTGCGCCAGGGCTGGCGCTCGCTGTCGCTGGTGGGGCCGACGTTTGCCCGGGTGCTGTTCGCCCACCCCGACGCGCCGGATTTTTTGCGAGGCAACCTGGGGCGCAGCATCGTGTTCGACGTCGGGATCAGCCTGTGAGCCCATTGCAGGAACTGATCGCCGCCGTGCCGCAGCAGGGCCGCGTACGCTGGATTGGCGTGCGCCCCCAGGGTCACGCGCCGATGATCGAACTGGACGCCGTGGAGGCCCGCCTGGAAGCCGGACTGACCGGCGATCATGCCCGCCCCGGTGTGCGCAATGCGCGACAAGTGACGTTGATCCAATGGGAACACCTGGCCGTGATCGGCTCGCTGATGGGCCGCCCCGAGGACCAGCCGGTGCTGCCACAGGAGCTGCGACGCAATATAGTGGTCAGCGGCATCAATCTGTTCAGCCTCAAGGGCCGGCGCTTTCGCATCGGCCAAGCCATCTTCGAAACCACCGGCTGGTGCCAGCCTTGCGCCCGATTGGAGCGCAACCTCGGCGAAGGTACGTTCCAGGCCGTACGCGGCCATGGCGGAATCACCGCCCGGGTGTTAAAAAGTGGAATCATTCGCCTGGACGACAGCCTGAGCGTCGAACCTGTGCCGGCGAGCGGCTACGCTGCTTTCAATGCCGGCTAGCCGGACGCTGTAACGCCTTCACCTTTCGCAACGTCTACCTGACGAGGCCTTTATGACCAGCCGCCTGAACCCAGATGACCAGAAGCATGTCGAAGAGTACCTGCAACTGTCCCAGCACCGAGTCGAGCGCCGGCCTTTCCGGCCGTGGATGCTCCTGGTGGTGGTACTGGCCATCACGATTGGCCTGGGCCTGTTGAGCCGACTGATCAGTTACCTGACGCTATGAGCCGCTTGGCGCTCGCTCGGGTAACGGCACCGAATTCCTTTAGCCTTGCGAGATATCCCCATGACTCATCGTATTGTCATCGTTGGCGGCGGCGCCGGCGGTCTGGAGTTGGCTACCCGTCTGGGTAAGACTCTGGGCAAGCGTGGCACGGCCAGTGTGATGCTGGTCGACGCGAACCTGACCCACATCTGGAAACCCCTGCTGCATGAAGTGGCTGCCGGCTCCCTGAACTCTTCCGAAGACGAACTCAACTACGTCGCCCAGGCAAAATGGAACCATTTCGAGTTCCAGCTTGGGCGCATGAGCGGCCTGGACCGGGAGCGCAAGAGAATCCAGCTGGCCGCCACCTATGACGAGGCGGGCGTCGAGCTGTTGCCGGCTCGGGAATTGGGCTACGACAGCCTGGTGATTGCCGTCGGCAGCACCACCAATGACTTCGGTACCGAAGGCGCGGCGCAGCACTGCCTGTTCCTCGACACGCGCAAGCAGGCCGAGCGCTTCCATCAGCAATTGCTCCACCACTATCTGCGTGCCCACGCCGGACAGACCGATGTTGTCGAGCGCATCAGCGTCGCCATCGTCGGCGCCGGTGCGACCGGTGTCGAACTGGCGGCCGAACTGCATAATGCCGCTCACGAACTGCACGCCTATGGCCTGGACCGGATCAAGCCGGAGAACATGCACATCACCCTGATCGAGGCGGGTCCACGGGTCTTGCCAGCGCTGCCGGAGCGTATCGGCGGGCCGGTGCACAAGACCCTGGAGAAACTCGGGGTCAACGTCATGACCAACGCCGCCGTCAGCCAGGTGACCGCCGACAGCCTGATTACCGCCGACGGCCAGGTGATCGACGCGAGCCTGAAAGTCTGGGCCGCCGGGATTCGCGCCCCGGACTTCCTCAAGGACATCGACGGACTGGAGACCAACCGGATCAACCAGCTGCAAGTACTGCCGACGCTACAAACCACCCGCGACGAGAACATCTTCGCCTTCGGCGATTGCGCCGCCTGCCCGCAACCCGGCAGTGATCGCAATGTTCCGCCCCGCGCCCAGGCCGCGCACCAGCAGGCCTCGCTGCTGGCCAAATCCCTGAAGCTGCGAATCGAAGGCAAGGCCCTGCCCGACTACAAATACACCGACTACGGCTCGCTGATTTCGCTGTCGCGGTTCTCGGCGGTGGGCAACCTGATGGGCAACCTGACCGGCAGCGTAATGCTCGAAGGCTGGTTGGCGCGGATGTTCTACGTCTCGCTGTACCGCATGCACCAGATGGCGCTGTACGGGATGTTCCGCACGGCCATGCTGATGCTGGGCAGCAAGATCGGGCGCGGGACCGAGCCTAGGCTGAAGTTGCACTGAGGCCTGACTGACGATTGCGCTGGATCAGCAATATCGAGGCTGAATGATCCATCGCAATCGCGAGCAAGCTCGCTCCCACAGTTGATCGCGGTCATCCTGTGGGAGCGAGCTTGCTCGCGATGAGGGCGGCACAGCCAGTGCTTAACCCTCAATCAAACCTGAAACCGCTGCACCATCGTGCGCAGCGAATTCGCCAGTTGCGACAACTCATGGCTGGAGGCACTGGTCTGGTCCGCACCGGAGGCCGAGCGCACCGACAAATCACGAATGTTCACCAAGTTGCGATCCACCTCGCGGGCCACTTGCGCCTGTTCTTCGGCGGCGCTGGCGATGACCAGGTTGCGTTCGTGGATTTCATTGACCGAGGCCGTGATGGTCTGCAGCGCGTCCCCTGCCCGCTCCGCCATGGCCAGAGTGCTGGCGGCGCGACTGGAACTGGCCTGCATGGAATCGAGTGCCTGGGTGGCACCGCTGCGCATGCCCTGGACCATTTGCTCGATTTCCTGGGTCGATTGCTGCGTGCGATAAGCCAGCGCCCGGACTTCGTCCGCCACCACCGCAAACCCACGTCCGCTCTCACCCGCCCGGGCCGCTTCAATGGCGGCGTTGAGGGCCAGCAGGTTGGTCTGCTCGGCGATGGCGCGGATCACGTCCAGCACCTTGCCGATATCCTGCGATTGGTTGGCCAACGATTGCACCAGGCCACCCGTCACCTGCACATCGCTGGCAAGGGCACCGATGGCATCGACTGTGTCGCTGACCCGCTGCTGCCCCAGGGACGCCGATTCACTGGACTGACGCGTGGCATCGGAGGTGGAAACCGCATTGCGCGCGACCTCTTCCACGGCCGTGGTCATTTCAGTGACCGCCGTGGCAGCTTGTTCAATTTCATTATTCTGTTGTTGCAGGCTGTGGGTGCTGTCGAGCGTGACGGCGTTCAGCTCATCAGCGGCGGTGGCCAGCTGTGCAGCCGAGCCGCTGATGCCCTGCAGGGTTTCCCGCAGGTTCTGCTGCATGGTCGCCAGCGCCTTGAGCAAGCGGCTCACTTCGTCGTTGCCATGGGTCTCGATCGGTCGGGTCAGGTCACCCCGGGCGACGCTCTCCGCGGCATTCAGCGCTGCGCCCAAGGGTTTGACGATACTGCGGGTGAGCAGCATGGCCAGCACGACCGTGGCCAGGGCCGCGAGCACCACGAACAGGCTGACGATCATCCGGGAGTTGGCGTAGTGCTCCTGGGACTTCTGGCTCTCGATGGACACCTGTTTGGAGAACAACTCCGCCAGATCGTTGAGCTGCTTGCCGGAACCATCCACCACGGTCTTCATGTCCACCAGCAACAGCTTGATCAGCTCGTCCCGACGCCCCTGCTCCGCCAGGGTGAAGGATTGCGCGATACCGGTGCGGTAAGCGGCAAAGGTCTGCTTGAATTGGTCGTAAAGGGCCCTGCCTTCAGGCGTGACGACGAGTTTTTCGTAGGCCGCGATTTTTTCGCCCAGTTCTTTGTCACGGGTGTCCATTTGTCCGCGGTACACCGGGATGTTCTTCGGGTCCTGGTCCAGGGCCATGCGCAGGGAAATCGTGCGGATACGCAGCATCCACTCGCGAATCTCATCACCTCCACGGATGCTGGGCAGCCATTGGGTTTCCACGGCGACTTCACTGTCACGGATGCTCGACATCTGCCCCAGCGCGAATACCCCGAGCAACGCCACCAACACGGCAATCAAGGCAAAACCCAACGCGGCACGCGGGGCAATATTCAACTGACGAAGAACCATAAGGGGTGCCTTTTCTTATTGTTGGCCTGAGATGGGGCCACGCCCCTGTCGCTGGGTTATCGGCAGGTCGTACGACGACTTAAGTCAGTCCACTTTATTACGGGCAAAAAAAATCCCCGTATCTTTCGATACGAGGATTTTCAATATGGTCGGGGTAAGGGGATTCGAACTCCTGACATCCTGCTCCCAAAGCAGGCGCGCTACCGGACTGCGCTATACCCCGGTAAAAAAAAGGCGACCTTCGCAAGTCGCCTTCTCGATCAGCGCTTTTGGCCTCTGATCTTAAGATTCGATTCCAGCGAACTGGTTTCAAAAATGGTGGGTCGTGTGGGATTCGAACCTACGACCAATTGGTTAAAAGCCAACTGCTCTACCAACTGAGCTAACGACCCAAATATGGTCGGGGTAAGGGGATTCGAACTCCTGACATCCTGCTCCCAAAGCAGGCGCGCTACCGGACTGCGCTATACCCCGATTGAAATGGCTCCGTGACCAGGACTCGAACCTGGGACCCAATGATTAACAGTCATTTGCTCTACCGACTGAGCTATCACGGAACTGATATTTCAAGCTACAACGTTGAAGCTAGCTTCAACCTCTTCTACCCTTACGCATCGCTGCGTTCGTGTGTCTGAGGCGCGCTATTCTACAATCTTCAAAACCTCTGTCAACCCCTTAAATTGCTTTCAAGACAATGATTTGCAACTTATTTTGGATTCCTTCTCAGTGAGAAGTCGCCCTTGGGGTGACGTACTGCGGGGCGCACTTTACAAGCCTTTTCCTTTGAGTTCAACGGCCTGATGAAAAAAATGGCCTTGCAAGGCAAGGCCATTTCCATCGTCGGCAGAGCCGGCCTTCAGTTGAAGACGATTTCGTCGTTCTCCACCGTACCGGTCACGGTTTCGCCCGGCATGAAGCGACCGGACAGAATCAACTGCGCCAGCGGGTTTTCGATCCAGCGCTGGATCGCTCGTTTGAGCGGCCGCGCGCCATAGACCGGGTCGTAACCCACCGCAATCAACTTGTCCAAGGCCTCGTCGCTCAATTGCAGCTTGAGCTCGCGCTCGGTGAGACGGCTGCGCAGGCGACCCAACTGGATCTCGGTAATACCGGCAATCTGATCCCGGGCCAACGGCTCGAAGATCACCACCTCGTCGACCCGGTTGATGAATTCCGGGCGGAAGTGGGTAGAGATCGCATCCATCACCGCTGCGCGCTGCGCCTCACGGTCGCCCACCAACTCCTGGATCTGTGTCGAGCCCAGGTTGGAGGTCATCACGATCACCGTGTTGCGGAAGTCCACCGTACGTCCGTGGCTGTCGGTCAGGCGACCATCCTCCAGCACTTGCAGCAGGATATTGAACACATCCGGGTGCGCCTTCTCGACCTCATCGAGCAGGATCACCGAGTACGGCTTGCGACGCACAGCCTCGGTCAGGTAACCACCCTCTTCATAGCCGACATAACCCGGTGGCGCACCGATCAGCCGTGCCACGGAATGCTTCTCCATGAACTCGGACATGTCGATGCGCACCATGGCCTCTTCGGTGTCGAAGAGGAACTCGGCCAGCGCCTTGCACAGCTCGGTTTTACCGACGCCGGTCGGGCCGAGGAACATGAACGAGCCACTTGGACGATTAGGGTCCGACAACCCGGCGCGGGACCGGCGCACAGCGTTGGAGACCGCCACTACCGCTTCTTCCTGGCCAATCACGCGCTGGTGCAGCAGGCTTTCCATCTTCAGCAGCTTGTCGCGCTCGCCCTCGAGCATTTTCGAGACCGGAATGCCGGTCCACTTGGACACCACCTCGGCGATTTCTTCCTCGGTGACCTTGCTGCGCAGCAACTGGTTTTCGCTCTTGCCGTGCTGGTCGACCATCTGCAGGCTGCGCTCCAGGTCCGGGATCACCCCGTACTGCAGCTCGGCCATGCGGTTGAGGTCGCCTTTGCGGCGAGCCGCTTCCAGTTCCTGGCGGGACTGTTCGATCTTTTGCTGGATCTGCGCCGAGCCCTGGACCTCGGCTTTCTCCGAGTTCCAGATTTCCTCGAGGTCGGAATACTCGCGTTCGTGACGAACGATTTCTTCCTGCAACCTTTCCAGACGCTTCTTCGCCGCTTCGTCGCTTTCTTTCTTCAGTGCCTGGGACTCGACCTTGAGCTGGATCAGGCGCCGCTCCAGGCGATCCAGCACTTCCGGCTTGGAGTCGATCTCCATGCGGATGCGGCTGGCCGCCTCGTCGATCAGGTCGATGGCCTTGTCCGGCAATTGACGGTCGGTGATGTAGCGGTGGCTGAGCTTGGCCGCGGCGATGATCGCGCCGTCGGTGATCGCCACCTTGTGGTGAACTTCATAGCGTTCTTTAAGGCCGCGCAGGATGGCGATGGTGTCTTCTTCGCTCGGTTCCTCCACCAGCACTTTCTGGAAGCGCCGCTCCAGCGCCGCATCCTTCTCTATATATTGGCGGTACTCGTTGAGCGTGGTCGCGCCGACGCAGTGCAACTCGCCCCGGGCCAACGCAGGCTTGAGCATGTTGCCGGCGTCCATCGAACCCTCGCCCTTGCCCGCACCGACCATGGTGTGCAGTTCGTCGATGAACAGGATGATCTGCCCTTCCTGCTTGGACAGTTCATTGAGCAAAGCCTTGAGCCGTTCTTCGAACTCGCCACGGTACTTGGCACCGGCGATCAAGGCCCCCATGTCCAGGGACAACAGGCGCTTGCCCTTGAGGCCGTCCGGCACTTCGCCGTTGATAATGCGCTGGGCCAGGCCCTCGGCGATGGCGGTTTTACCCACGCCTGGCTCACCGATCAGCACCGGGTTGTTCTTGGTGCGGCGTTGCAGCACCTGGATCGTGCGGCGGATTTCATCGTCACGACCGATCACCGGGTCGAGCTTGCCTTCCTCGGCGCGCTTGGTCAGGTCGACGGTGTATTTGTCCAGCGCCTGGCGTGACTCCTCGTGATTGGCGTCGTTGACCGCTTCGCCGCCACGCAGGTTGTTGATGGCATTTTCCAGGGCTTTCTTGCTCACCCCTTGGCCGAGCAGCAGCTTGCCGAGCTTGCTGTTCTCGTCCATGGCGGCGAGCAGCACCAATTCGCTGGAAATGAACTGGTCGCCCTTCTGCTGGGCCAAGCGGTCGGCCTGGTTGAGCAGTCGCGCCAGATCCTGGGACATGTTCACGTCACCGGTCGGATTCTGGATCTTGGGTAACTGGTCGAGCTCCTTGGCCAGTTCTTTGCGCAGGCTGTTGACGTCAAAGCCGACCTGCATCAACAGGGGCTTGATGGAGCCGCCCTGCTGTTCAAGCATGGCCTGCATCAAATGCGCCGGTTCGATACCGGGGTGGTCCAGGCCGACGGCCAGGGACTGGGCATCGGACAGGGCCAATTGTAATTTGCTGGTTAAACGATCAATACGCATGGGTCACCTTCCTTTTGAGCAGGCCGGACCTAAACACATCCTGAATGAAGAAACCTGCCAGATACCCTTATAGATGTGGTCGATTCTGGAAGTTTCAAGCAGCGCAGCCTTGATGCAGATCAGGGAAGTCTAGCGTTCGATCCAGATCAGCGAGGCAAAGCGACCGGTGCGCGGGTTGCGCCGGTAGGAGAAGAAACGCGGGTCGTTCACGGTGCAGAGGCCACCGCCGTACACCGCGGTGATACCGCGCGCCGCCAGCCGCAAGCGGGCCAACTGATAGATGTCGGCGAGGAACTTGCCGGCATTGGGGCTCGCGGCAAAGGCTTTTACCGCTTCAGGCAGTCGCGCGATGAAGGCTTCACGCACTTCCGGCCCGACTTCGAACGCTTGCGGCCCGATGGCCGGGCCGAGCCAGGCCAGGATTTCATTCGCGGGCACGGCAAGGCTGTCGAGGGTGGCTTCCAGCACACCGTTCGCCAACCCACGCCAACCGGCATGGGCCGCCGCGACGCGGGTGCCGGCACGGTTGCAGAACAGCACCGGCAGGCAATCGGCGGTCATCGCCGTGCAAGCGATACCCGGCGTGGCGGTCCAACTGGCATCGGCGGTCGCCACCTGGGTCGGGTCAGCCTCGACCACGGCAATGCCGTGGACCTGCTGCAGCCAGGCCGGGGTGATGACGAATTGATCGGTGAGACGACGGCGGTTTTCAGCGACCGCCGTGGGGTCGTCGCCCACATGGTCGCCCAGGTTGAGGCTGTCGAACGGCGCCAGGCTGACGCCGCCCTCGCGGGTGGTGACGCAGGCCTTGACCCGGGCCGGCGCGGGCCAGTCGGGTATCAGCCAGTCAGTCATCCGACGAACGCCTCGCGGTCCTGCTTGAGCAACGTCAGCAGCCAGACGAAATCATCCGGCAACGGCGATTCCCAGCTCATGCGTTTGCCGGTCGTCGGATGATCAAGCTCCAGGAAACGCGCGTGCAGTGCCTGGCGCGGGAAATTCTTCAGCGATTCGACCATGGTCTGGCTGGCGGCTGGCGGAATGCGGAAACGACCGCCATAAGCCGGGTCGCCCACCAACGGGAAGTTGATGTGGGCCATGTGCACACGGATCTGGTGGGTACGACCGGTTTCCAGCTTGACCCGCACGTGGGTGTGGGAACGGAAACGCTCCAGCACACGATAGTGGCTGACCGCCTGCTTGCCACCTTCCATCACCGCCATGCGCTGGCGCTGCTGGCCGTGACGACCGATCGGGGCGTTGATCTTGCCACCGGCGGTGACGACCCCGATCACGATGCATTCATAGATGCGGCTGACACTGCGGCTTTGCAGCTGTGTGACCAGCTGTGTCTGCGCCTGGATGGTCTTGGCCACCACCATCAGGCCGGTGGTGTCCTTGTCCAGGCGATGGACGATGCCGGCACGGGGCACATTGACGATGTCCGGTACGTGGTGCAGCAAAGCGTTGAGCAGCGTGCCGTCGGCATGACCGGCCGCCGGGTGCACCACCAGGCCCGCAGGCTTGTTGATCACCAGGATGTCATCGTCTTCATAGACGATGTCCAGGGCAATGTCCTGGGCGACCCATTCTCCCTGGGCCTCCTGCTCGGCAGTCAGTTCGAGGATAGCGCCGCCATGGACGATGTCGCGCGGACGAATCACCGCCCCATCCACAGTCAGGCGGCCGTCCTTGATCCAGGCGGAAAGGCGCGAGCGAGAGTGCTCGGCAAAGAGTTGTGCGGCGACTTGATCGAGGCGTTGGCCGCCCAATTCGGACGGCACCTCTGCGCGAAGTTCTATTTTATCGGACATGCTCGGACTGGGCGTCGGCACAGCCTTTGGTTTCGGCTGCGCGCTTGTGGTTAAATACGGCGTCTTTTGCCCCGAGGCTTTCAACGGGGCGCTCATCATAACAGGACGGCCCCGCCCAAGACAGCGGCCGTCATAGGGACGCAAGCCGCCATGCAAGTGAAACACCTGCTGCTGATCGCCATCCTCGCATTGACTGCTGCTTGCTCGTCGAAGGAAGTCGTAGACGAAAACCTGAGCGAAGTCGAACTGTACCAACAGGCGCAGAACGACCTGGATAACAACAGCTATACCAGCGCCACCGCCAAGCTGAAGGCGCTGGAGTCGCGGTATCCGTTCGGGCGCTATGCCGATCAGGCCCAATTGGAGCTGATCTACGCCAACTACAAGAACGCCGAGCCGGAAGCCGCCAAATCCGCCGCCGAGCGTTTCATTCGTCTGCACCCGCAGCACCCGAACGTCGATTACGCCTATTACCTCAAGGGCCTGACCTCCTTCGACCAGGACGTCGGCCTGCTGGCGCGCTTCCTGCCGCTGGACATGACCAAGCGTGACCCGGGTGCCGCGCGCGACTCCTACAACGAGTTCGCCCAGCTGACCAGCCGCTTCCCCAACAGCCGCTACTCGCCGGACGCCAAGCAGCGCATGATCTACCTGCGCAACCTGCTGGCCTCCTACGAAATCCACGTAGCCGACTACTACCTGACCCGTCAGGCCTACGTCGCCGCCGCCAACCGTGGCCGCTACGTGGTGGAAAACTTCCAGGAAACCCCTTCGGTGGGTGATGGCCTGGCGGTGATGACCGAAGCCTACCAGCGCCTGCACCTGGACGACCTGGCGGCCACCAGCCTGGAAACCCTCAAGCTGAACTACCCGGATCACCCATCGCTGGTCGATGGCCAGTTCACCCCACGGGTCGACGAAGCCGACAACCGTTCGTGGCTGAGCAAGGCGACCCTGGGCCTGATCGAGTCCCGTCCACCGCTGCCGCCGGGCGAAACCCGCGCCAACCAGGACGTACAGCGTCAGTTCCAGGATGCCAAGGAAGCCATCCCGAACGAACTCAAGCCCAAGGATGAAAATGGCGACGTGATCGAAGAAGAAGAGCCCGAGAACGAGTCCAGCGACCGTTCCTGGTTCAGCTACATGACCTTCGGCGTGTTCGACTGAGGCCAAGGCATCAGTAAAAAGGGAGACCCAGCGGTCTCCCTTTTTTGTGCCTGGCTTTTATTGCGCTGTGCGCCGTTCCAGTCCTTGGCTAAACTGCCTGATCACTCGCCAGAAAGCCGCCTATCATGCTTCGTTTATTGATCTTGTTCGCTGTCGTTGCCGCCGCCATATGGATCTTTCGCGGGGTGAAAAGCGGGCCCCGCGCATCGCGCGCCACCCAGGAACAGGACGCACCGCCCATGGTGCGCTGCGCCCACTGCGGCGTACACCTGCCCCGTGACCGGGCGCTGGCCCTCGAACAACAATGGTATTGCAGCCAGGCTCATCTCGAGCAAGGCCCGGGCAATCGTGAGCGCTGAGGCCTCAAGCCCACGCGTCAAACAGACGCAGCGCCTGCTGCGCCTCTATCACCTGTACCGCCTGAGTATCGGCATCACCCTGGTGCTGCTGATCTCCAGCAACATGGACAACCGCCTGCTGGAGTTCGCCAACGACGACCTGCTGCGCAGCGGCAGTTGGTTGTACCTGGTGCTGAACATCCTGCTGGTGGTGTTCCTTGAGAACACGCGTCGCCCTGCCCGGCTGTTCGGCCTGGCCCTCACCGACGTGCTGCTGCTTTCGTGGCTGTTTTTCGCCGCCGGCGGCGTGCCCAGTGCCATCGGCAACCTGCTCATTGTCTCGGTGGCCATCGGCAACACGCTGCTGCGAGGTCGGATCGGCCTGTTGATCGCGGCCGTTGCCACCCTCGGCATCGTCGGTTCGAGCCTCTTTCTTGGCTTGAGCGACTCGAACCGCCCCAGCAGTTATTTGCAGGCCGGCACCCTCGGGGCACTGTGCTTTGCCGCCGCGCTGCTGGTGCAAGGCCTGACCCGACGCTTGGAAGCCAGCGAAACCCTGGCCGAGCAACGGGCCAGCGAAGTGATCGGCCTGGAAGCGCTCAACGCCCTGATCCTGCAACGCATGCGCACCGGCATCCTGGTGCTTGACCGTGAGCGCCGGGTGCAACTGGCCAACGAGAGTGCGCTGAACCTGCTGGGCATGCACGATCTGGTCGGCCAGCCGCTCGACGATTACTCCACTGCCCTGGTCGAACGCCTGCAATTGTGGCGAAACAACCCCAGCCTGCGCCCGTCCAGCCTGACCGTTACGGGCACGGGCCTGACCCTGCAACCGAGCTTCATCGCCCTGGGGCATCACGATCAGCAGCAGATCCTGGTGTTCCTTGAAGACCTGGCCCAGGTTGCCCAGCAGGCCCAGCAGTTGAAACTCGCGTCCCTCGGGCGCCTCACCGCCGGTATCGCCCATGAAATCCGCAACCCCTTGGGCGCCATCAGTCACGCGGCGCAATTGCTACGCGAATCCGAGGAACTGAACAACGCGGATCGGCGTCTGACGCAGATTATTCAAGATCACTCCCAACGAATGAATCGCGTCATTGAAAACGTTCTGCAGCTGTCTCGCCGCCAACAAACCACACCCCAGCGCCTCGACCTGCGCACCTGGCTCGACCAATTCGTCCGGCAGGCCCGCGAAAGCATGGCCGAACACCAGCAATTGCACCTGAGCATCGACCCGGGGGACTACACCACGCTGATGGACCCCGACCAGCTCACCCAGGTACTCGACAACCTGCTGCGCAACGCCTGGCGCCACAGCGCAATGGTCCATGAACAGGCCGAGGCCTGGTTGAAACTGTTCATCGACCCCCACAGCCAGCTGTCGACACTGGACATCATCGACAACGGCCCCGGTGTAACGCCCGAGCAGCAGGCGCACTTGTTCGAACCCTTCTTTACCACCAGTAGCCAGGGCACCGGCCTTGGGCTCTATCTGTCCCGTGAGCTGTGCGAAAGCAATCAAGCCCGCCTAGACTTCAAACCACGCCAAGGCGGCGGTTGCTTTCGCATCACCTTTGCTCACGGACGGAAACAGATTTGAATAATCGCTCACGGCAACGAATCCTGATCGTCGATGACGAACCGGACATCCGCGAACTCCTGGACATCACCCTGGGCCGGATGAAACTCGACACCCGCAGCGCCAAGAACCTTGCCGAGGCCCAAGCCCTGCTGACGGGGGATGCCTTTGACCTGTGCCTGACCGACATGCGCTTGCCCGATGGCACCGGCCTGGAACTGGTGCAGCACATCCAGCAACGTTATCCACAGCTGCCCGTGGCGATGATCACCGCCTATGGCAGCCTGGAAACCGCCATCGACGCCCTCAAGGCCGGCGCTTTCGATTTCCTGACCAAACCGGTCGACCTGGGGCGGCTGCGGGAACTGGTCACCAGTGCCCTGCGCCTGCCGCCGGGCGCCACACCGACCAGCACCATCGAGCGCTGCCTGCTGGGCGACTCGCCGCCAATGCGCAACGTGCGCAAACAGATCGAAAAGCTCGCCCGCAGCCAGGCCCCGGTGTACATCAGTGGAGAATCAGGCTGCGGCAAGGAACTGGTCGCCCGGCTGATCCACGAACAAGGCCCCCGCGCCAGCCAGAGCTTTGTGCCGGTCAACTGTGGGGCAATTCCCACGGAACTGATGGAAAGCGAGTTCTTTGGCCACCGCAAAGGCAGCTTCAGCGGTGCTATCGAAGACAAGCCAGGACTGTTCCAGGCTGCCCATGGCGGGACCTTGTTCCTCGATGAAGTGGCCGACCTGCCCCTGGCGATGCAGGTCAAGCTGTTGCGAGCCATCCAGGAAAAGGCCGTACGCGCCGTGGGCGGCCAGCAGGAAGAAGTGGTGGATGTGCGAATCCTCTGCGCCACCCACAAGGACCTGGACGGCGAAGTGGCCGCCGGGCGTTTTCGTCAGGACCTGTATTACCGGCTGAATGTCATCGAATTGCGCGTCCCGCCCTTGCGCGAACGCCGCGAAGACATCGAACCGCTGGCCAATCACATGCTTCAGCGGCTGGCCAGCAGCACCGGCAGCCCGGCGGCCAAGCTACATCCACAAGCCCTGGAGGCCCTGCAAAACTACCGTTTCCCGGGCAATGTGCGGGAACTGGAGAACATGCTCGAACGGGCCTACACCCTGTGCGAACAACAGCTGATCGAAGCCGACGACCTGCGCCTGGCCGAGGGCAATGCCAGCTCTGAGGCGGGCAACCCCGACTTGATGCAGGTCGACAACCTGGAAGACTACCTCGAAGACGTCGAACGTAAACTCATCCTCCAAGCCCTGGAGGAAACCCGCTGGAACCGCACGGCGGCGGCGCAGCGGTTGAAGTTGTCGTTTCGGTCGATGCGGTATCGGTTGAAGAAGTTGGGGCTGGATTAAAGCGCGGTCCTCAAGCCCCTACTTATCCTGTGGCGAGGGCGCTTGCTCCGCTGGGCTGCGAAGCGGCCCCCAACCTGACACCTTGATATACCAAGGTGATCGAGGCGCTGCTTTTGGGGTTGCTGCGCAACCCAGCGGGAGCAAGCTCCCTCGCCACAGCTCTCTAGCCCTCCAGCACGGGTACCCGCTCGTCCAGCACACGATTGGCCAGTAATTCACTCAGCTCAATCAACTGCTGTACCCCCAAGGCAACATGCCGTCGAGAGCCTTCAAGTTCGAAGGCCAGGTCGCTGATCGTTGCGTTGGCGGAGGCCAGGGTTTCGCTGAGGTTGGTGAGGAGGCATTCGGTGTCGATGCCTTCCACTACGGAGATTTTTTCCGACCATTCCCACAAAGCCTGGTCGGTTGTGAGGGCGGTGTGTATATCCGTTTCTGCGGTAACGGCTACTTACGGTTCCGCTCTTACAGCGGGTCACTTTCGAAAAGCCGGAATGCCGGCCCAGGCGAAAGTAACCAAAGCGCTTTTGCCCCACCACTCGGTGCCTCGCCTAGGCTCGGCATGCCCGAACGCAGGCATTGCTCCGTGGGCCCGCCGCGAAGGGCCATCCATGGCCCAGCGCGGCTATCCCGGCATCCATGCCGGGATGCCCACTACGCAATACCTGCGTTCGGCCATCGTGGTTAACGGGGCTCCGAGATCAACGTCCACCGCGAGGCGGCCTGATAGCCGACCTGGTTCTGGGTGATCGCGTTTCTCCTGTGGGAGCGGGCTTGCTCGCGAAGAGGCCGGAGCATTCAACATATTCATCGACTGTGCCATCGCCTTCGCGAGCAAGCTCGCTCCCCCACTGGATCGGGAACGATCTACAGATTTGCGGCCACTGCAAATCCCTGTGGGAGCAAAGCTTGCTCGCGATAGCAGTGGATCAGCTTGCATCAGCGTTGAAT
This sequence comes from Pseudomonas fluorescens, assembly GCF_001307275.1. Classification (NCBI taxonomy): domain Bacteria; kingdom Pseudomonadati; phylum Pseudomonadota; class Gammaproteobacteria; order Pseudomonadales; family Pseudomonadaceae; genus Pseudomonas; species Pseudomonas fluorescens. Next base: position 3,600,166 of record NZ_CP012831.1, on the reverse strand, counting down.
GTGCCATCGCCTTCGCGAGCAAGCTCGCACACATTGGGTCGGTGACGATCTACAGATTTTCGGCCACTGCAAATCCCTGTGGGAGCAAAGCTTGCTCGCGATGGCGGTGGATCAGCTTGCATCAGCGTTGGATGTACCGCCGTCTTCGCGAGCAAGCTCGCTCCCACAATGGGATCGCACTAGGACCGGAAGAGCCAGGTCGGCTATAAGGCCGCCTCGCGAGCAAGCTTTGCTCCCACAGATCTGACAGGTGTACGAGCGGGAGAGCCAGGCCGGCTGTCAGGCCGCCTCGCTTTTGATCTTGATCTGGGGCGCCCCGTTAACCACGCTGGCCGAACACAGGCGAGGCACCGAGTGGTGGGGCAAAAGCGCTTTGGTTACTTTCGCCTGGGCCGGCATTCCGGCTTTTCGAAAGTAACCCGCTGTAAGAGCGGAACCGCCAGCAGCCGTACCGCGAAAAGGGATATGCACTCAGTCAACAACATCCCCGCCGACTATCAGGCCGCCATCGCGAGCAAGCTCGCTCCCACAATTGGATCTGAGCACAGGTGCAGTATCAAAGCCGGACCTTACAAGCGCCCAGCCGGCGCATACGGCACAGGATCGATCACCGGCTCACGCCCCAACATCAGATCCGTAAACAACTGACACGACGCCGGCGCCAACACCAGTCCATTACGATAATGCCCACAGTTCAACCACAACCCAGCAACCCCCGGCACCTCGCCGATATAGGGAATACCTTCAGGCGACCCAGGCCGCAACCCGGCCCAATGCCCCACCACCTCTGCACCCGCCAGCGCCGGAATCAGTTGCTGCGCCGAAGTCTTCAGGCTCTCCAACGCAACCTCGGTCGGGGTCTTGTCGAAACCTTCACGCTCCAGCGTACTGCCAACCAGAATGTGCCCATCACGACGCGGGATCGCATAACGCCCCTTGGCCAGCACCATACTCGACAAGAAATCCGACGCGCATTTGTACAGAATCATCTGGCCCTTGACCGGCTCGACCGGCAACTTCAGCCCTAGCGTCTTGAGCAGTTCACCACTCCAGGCCCCCGCCGCCAGCACCACCTGATCGCCACGCATCGGTCCCGCCGAACTGTCCACCCCCACGACACGCCCGCCATCGCGGATGAACCCGTTGACCTCGCAATGCTCATGAAGCGTGACATTGGGCAACGCCTGCAACGCCGCCTTGAGGGATTTCACCAGCCGAGGGTTACGCACGTTGGCCACGCCAGCCATGTAGATCGCCCGGGAAAAACCCGCACCCAGCACCGGCACGGCGTCGTGGACCGTGGAGATATCCACAGCCCGCAGCGGGCGCCCTTCCCGCTCGGCCCAGGCCAGCGCTTCGTCCTGGTCGTCCAGGTCCAGCCAATACAGCCCGGTCACGTGTACTTGTGGATCGATCCCGGTGGCCGCGAACAAGCGCTCACCCAGCTGTGGATAAAAATCCTGCGACCAATGGGCCAGCGCCGTGACCGCCGGGCTGTAGCGCCACGGGTACAACGGCGAAACGATGCCGCCGCCGGCCCAGGACGATTCCTGGCCGACACTGGAGCGGTCCAGCAGCACCACACGTTGCCCTTCGGACGCCAGATTGAACGCCGTCAGCAGGCCAATGACTCCGCCACCGACGATCACCACTTGCTGTTGCCTGGTCATGTTCTGATTCGACTCACTAAAACAAAGGGCGCAAAAGCGCGCCCGAATGAAAGAAACTCAGCGCCCCCAACAATCCTTGGTGGTCAGCCCCGCAGTGGCGTTGAGCATGCTGCGTACGCCGGTATTGTTGAGGGTGAAATCACCGCACTTGTCCGTGGCCATGGACGAACCGCTCTTGCGTACGGCGGTCAGGGTGAAACTCTGGTCCGCCAGCGTCTGGGTAATGGTGTAGAAATCGTTGCCGCTGCTCAGCCCGGTTGCATTGGTGTAGACGTTGTTCTTCGAGTAGTAGCGCTCGAGAATCTGCGCCTGCTCGGATAAGAGCCCGGTAATTTCAGTGCGTCGGCCCTTCTTCATGTATTCGGTCAGGCTCGGATAGCCGATGGTGATCACAATACCGATGATCGCGATCACGATCATGATTTCGATCAAGGTGAAACCCCGGTTGGATCTGCGCATGCCTAGCCCTCATTGTATTTGCCGCCACATGATGCGGCGGCTGCCGCCGACGGTTTTGCCCAGCAGGTCAGTGATACCGCCACTGGAATCGTTCACGATCATATTGGTGGCCCCATTGGCGCTGACGACGGCGCTCAGGGTCGGAATACCGCCGGTGAACACCACGCCGGCGGAAATCGTATCGAGGCTGGTGAGCGAACCATCGTTGTTGGTATCGAGTACCGCATAGTTGAGCATCTTACCGTTGAATGCATCCAATTCGATCAGTTTGCCGGTACCAAAGCTGGCGCAAGGGTCGGTGGTGTCTACGGCGGCCGTGGTAAAGATCACGCGCCCGAGCACCAGGTTGGCCGGGTTGATGACCCGCTCCCCGGTCAGCACATTGTTGTACACCAAAGGCAGGTACCAGCCCTTCTTCGCAGGGTACGTCACGTCGGTCTGGCTGGTGGTCACGAACTGCCCGGTGCTGCCTGAAAACACCCCCGTGATCGACTGGGCCTGCAGGCTCGAGACGGTAATTTGCCCCCCGCCGCCAACGGCGTCCCAGATCGAATAGAACGCTTGCAGATCCTTGTTGAGCTTGTCTGCCGCTTCGTTGAACTTACCGGTACCGAAAAAAACCTGGGTGCCGCCCTGGGGATTGTCTGCCAGCAGAGGCTGCACGGTGATCGGCTGGGTCGCGCCGCCGGGGGCGGTGAACAACGGCTGGCCGGCGAACGCCAGGCCCCACGCGGTGGGCGAGGTGCCGCTGAGGTCGAATTTCCACATCCGCCCCTTCAAATCGCCACCGTACGCGGCCTGCACCACATTCTGGGAGTTGACCCGCAACTTGACCGACGACAGGCCGTTATCGGTCTCACTGCTGTTGATGACGATTTTGCGGATCAGCGAACCGTCACGGATATCCACGACGTACAACGCCGCCACGCCGCTGTTGCTGCCATAGCCGTTGCCGATGAACGCCGCCCAGCGACCGTCCGCCAGGCGCGCGACTTCGGGGCGTGCGTAGGCGTAGCCCAGGTCATTGAAGACGTTGGCGGTGTTGGCAACGGTTGGCGCGCTGATTTCCCACAGCGCCCGAAACGCGTTGCCCGCCGCCGCATCGAACAACTGCACCGCGAAGAACGTCTTGCCGCCGGCACCCGTGCCGCCCAGGGCCACGGTCTTCCAGGCGCTCCCCGATTGCACGTCGTATACACCGACCTGTCCATCCACCAGGAACTTGTGGCTCACGCCGTTGATGTAGCTGGTGTCGGCGATGTCCTGCAACGAGGGCAGCACGTTCGAAGGCATGTAGGCGTAACGCCGCGTGCCGTTTGCACTGTTGATGACACTGAAAAAACCATCGTTGCCGTTCACCACCAGGCTGGCGCTCATGTTCGTCGCCTTGGTCGCCAGGTAGGTGCTATAGCTGGTGTCGTTGAGCAGGTCCGCAGCGGTCTGGTCATTGGGCGATGCCAGCACCAGCGGCGAGTTGATGATGTCCCCCAGCAACGCGCTGCGCACCTTCAGGCCGGTCTTGTTGACGCCCTTGCTCCACTCCACCAGGTCATTGCCGGTGATCCCCGTGGGCAGGCTCTGGCTGAGGCTGGTTTGCTGGGCCGGCGAAAAGTTGCCGTAGGCCAGGGTCACCGGCACATTGGTCGCGGTGTTCCAGGACTGATAGATCGGTGCCGTGGCGCCGGGCACGATGGCGGTATCGGTGGTCCATTGCACCGCGGCTGTGTTGACCGTGCCCGCCGAGGTAAAACCAAACGCCCGGATGGTGCCGCGCCAGTCCCTGGGGTCATACGTGGTCTGGTAATAGCTGGAGGTGCTCGACAAGGTGGCGGCGTTGGTGGTGCCGCCGCCCCCAGAGCCAGCCTTGGAAGTGATGTCGCTCAGGGCAGAGGCCAACGCCGAGTTCAGGCCTTCGCTGTCGGTCGCCTGGTAATACTTGCCGGCACCATAGCGGGCGGCGTCTGACAACATCGGGTTGGCGGCGGTAAAACCCACGGTATAGGTATTGAGGTATTGCCGGGGAAAATCCGTGGCGTTCCAGCTCTTGCCGGTGGCATCGGTGCCGGTGGAGCGCATGTCGATGTCGAAGGCAAACTTGGCAATGTCGTCCAGGTACAGCGTGTCGCCCTCGCCATCACCATTGAGATCGGCGCCATCGTTGTTGATGCCATCCCAATTCGGCAACCGGGCCAAGCCCAGCGGGTCGTTGGTGGGAAACGTCCGGTCATAGGTGGGCAAGCCGTCGGTGATCACCACGCCGAAATTCTTCTGGCAACGGTACTGGATCGGGCTGGTGTAGGTGGCAGGCGTGCTGTTGTGGTACGGCGCCATGCCCCTGAAGTAGCGGGTGACCTCGTAGTAGCTCTCGGCCAACGGGGTATTGGCGACCGCACCCAGGCCGTTGATGGCGTTGATCAGCGCGCTGTAGTTGCTGTTGGCTTGGGTCTGGGTCACGCTGCCGCTGACCGGTGACAGATCGCTGATGGCGCGCGCGATATATCCCCCGGGGCCGGAGTTGCTGCTGTTCGGCGGGTTGAAGGTAGCAAGGCCGATACGTAGGGCGCGGTTGCTGGCGACCAGGTCGTTGGAAACGTCCCGCGCCACGTTGATGCGGTAGTCGGTGGGAATGGAGCCGGTGGTGAAGTCCCGATTCGAGCCGTTGGCTAGGGTCAACAGGTACGCCAGGTATTTAGTGGTATAGCGCGTGTTGCCGTCACCCACCGGGTCTGGCAATCGCAGACAGACACGTGACAGGACGCCCCGGTAAAAGCCATACCAGCCACTGGAGCAACCACCACGGAACAGACTTGCCAGCAAGACGTTGCCATCGTCTGGATCGAGAGTTGTTCCACCGAAGCAGCTGTTGCTGGAATTGCAATTGAGAACCGCAGGCCGCGAGACATTGGGATCAAACCCCGCCGCCCAGATAATGTTGTTCATGCTTCCCGAATCATCGATCAGCAGCATCACGTTCGGCGTGACGGCGGCCGCACTCAGCAACGGCGAATCCGAAGGCGTGAACGCATAGGCTGGCGCCGCCAGGTAAAGGCTGAGCAACGCCCCCCACAGCACCTGCCTCCAACTAGCGCGCACCTCAGTACTTCGCATAAATGCTCTCCACCACGCTGCGCTGGTTATTCCCCACCACCGCCACCGCCGTGATCCGGTACAGCGTCGCCGACGTATTGACCGGCACGTTGACCGCCGTGAGCGTCGTGCCGATGTTCTGTACACCATAAAACCCACCGGCGGCGGCAACCCAGAGCACCCCCGACGACGAATTGCGCCCAGCTCCCGTCAGTGTCGCCGACTCGGCCGGCGGCGCGCACTGGGTCGTGGTGGTACACACCGGCAATGAATAGGTCTCGACCTGCACCGCGCTCTCCCCCACCCTCAGCGCCGCCTCGGCCACCTGGAACGACTGGTTGCGCTGCATGACGCTGCTGGTCATTTTTTCCTGGAGGGTGGCGCTCTGCATCGATGACAGACCGATCAGCGTCAGCAGCAACAGGAAGACCAGGCTGACCAGCAATGCCATGCCCCGCTGGCGGTGAACCTGCCCCATCGAGGTCATCTCCTTCATAGCAACCGGTTGCGCAAGGCGGCAACCACATTGAAGGTCTGCTCGCGCACTGCGTTCCTCGGATCAAAAAGCGTCAGGGTCAAGCGCACGCTGCGGATCAGTGCCGGGTCAGGCGGATTGCTGGTATAGCTCGACGCCGCGATGTCCGTCGCGCTGCCGGCCACGCCGAACGTCACGTCGAACGCCCGCACATTGTCCACCAGCACCGACAAGGTCGGGTTGCCGGCGCCGCTGCCCAGCAGCAATTGGTTGTTGTTGAAGCTGTAGATCAGTCGGCGGATCGGGAAGGCCAACTGCCCCGCCGCCGGTAGCCGTGCGTTGGTATAGGCCGTCGCCGAGGTGCGGCAATCGGAGACGACGGTCCAGGTCGGAGCGCTACCGCCACTCCCTACGTCGGCGGTCACCAGGGTCAATCTGCGGTTGGCGTTATCCCAGCGGATCGGGGTGATCTGGCTGGCATTGAAGTCATTGGCCGTGGAAGCATCGGTAATGGTCCCCAGGCAACCGAACATGCCCACCATACGAATCTCCTGGACCATTTTACTCAGGACGAACCGGGCGTCCTCCTGCATCACCGCCGCCGCACTTTGGCTGATGTAGGTGTTCTTGGCGGCGATGAAAATCTGCACGACACCCAGGATGACGATCAGGCTGAGCACCAGGGCAATCATCAATTCAATCAGGCCGAATCCCCGGCAACGCCTGTTCATGGCGGCGTCCCCGGCGGATCGACAGCGACCCGGCTGGTCAGCACGAAGCTGCGCCGCGCCTCGGCCGCGTTGGTGGTGTTGGCGGCCCGGGCGTCGTCCCAGGCAATGGTGATGGTGTAGACCCGCTGGTTCAGGGCAATGGTGCCGGTGGCCGTGGCACCGCCGAAGGCGATGATGTTGGTCTTGAAATCGTAGAGGTCCTGGTCCCGGGCCACGTTGAGGTTCGGCGAGCTGGGCGGTGTGACGGTGTAGTCGGCACCGGAGTTGGCGCGAATGCGGTCCAGCAGGTCGTAGGCAATGAAGCTGGCCTGGCTCGTCATGCGCGAACTGTCGGTGTACTTGAGCGCGTTGAGCTGGATCATCGCCGCCCCCAGCAAGCCAACACCGAGAATCAGCACCGCCACCAGCACCTCGATCAGCGTCATGCCCTCCTGTGCCCTTTTACTGCAATCCTTCATCCGCAACTTCCACCCAATACGATTCTTCCATTAAGGCAGACACTCAGCGTCCTGCTCTGCGCCCCTCGTACATAATTGAAACTCACCGGCGTGGCCGGTGCCGATAACCCGCCGAGGTTGTTGAAATCGATGTTGTTCACCGTTGAGGTTAGCGTCAGAGTCGCGCCACTGCTCATCGCTGGAACAACCCGCAATACATTGGCCGGCGTGCCAGTACTGTCATACACCGTCAGTTCGCCGCTCCAGACGCTGCCCTCGGCCGTGGGGCGGATGCGCGTGGTGATGCCACGGTCGATCGCCTCCAGCCGGGCAAAGTTCAGCGCCCGGCGCAAGTCGTCAACCTCAGTGTCGGCCTTGGTGCTCTGCAGCGAGCCGGTGAATGACGGCACCGCCATGGTAATCAGGATCAGCAGTACGCCAAGGGCCACCAGCACCTCGATCAGCGTGAAACCTTTTGTACGAAGATCCATCGGTGCCCTCCGTTGCCGTCGGCTATACCTGCTTCTACACGCTAGAACAAACCACCGCCTGTGGCGAGGGAGCTTGCTCCCGCTCGGGCGCGTAGCGACCGCTATTTTGGGGCCGCTGCGCAGCCCAGCGGGAGCAAGCTCCCTCGCCACAGCATGCTTGCTGCCACATTGAGAGCTTGCACTATCGCACCGCTTCACATTCTCCAGGGAGGAGATGTCATGTACCAACAGGGCTTCAGCCTGATCGAACTGCTCATGGGACTGGCAATTGCCGCAATTGTTCTGCCGTGGGCCAACGCGGGCTACAAAGAACTGATCGAGTCCATCGAGCGCAAGGACACCGCGCAGTTGCTGATCAGCGGGTTACGCAGTGCGCGCAGCGAGGCCATCACGCGCAACCGGACGGTCGTGCTCAGGGGGATAGACAACGATTGGGGCCGGGGCTGGCGCATCACCCTGGACGATAAGGAGAAGACCGTGCTGATGGAGCGCAGCGCCAGCGCCCGGGTGGTCGGCAACCAGCCGGTGAAACGCCGGGTGAGGTTCGGCAGCCAAGGGGAAGCCCTGCATCCCAATGGCGCATTCCAGGCAGGCACGCTGCATGTCTGCGCCAAACGCGGGCCGGTCAGCCATCATCAAGTGATACTGGCGCCTTCCGGTCGCGTGCGCCTGGAAAGCGTCGAAACCAAACAGGCGCTGTGCGAAAAAGGACTTAAAGCAGGGAGCGCACGCGCAGCTCTTTCGGCATCGAGAACGTGATGTTCTCCTCGCGACCGGCCAGTTCATCGGCACCGGTGGCACCCCAAGCCTGCAATTGCTGGATCACGCCACGCACCAGGACTTCCGGGGCGGAAGCACCGGCGGTGATGCCGATACGCTCGATGCCCTCGAACCAGCTGCGTTGCATGTCCTCGGCACCGTCGATCAGGTAAGCGGGCGTGGACATGCGCTCGGCCAGCTCGCGCAAGCGGTTGGAGTTGGAACTGTTCGGGCTGCCGACCACCAGCACCACATCGCATTCGTTGGCCAGTTGCTTGACCGCATCCTGACGGTTCTGGGTGGCGTAGCAGATGTCATCCTTGCGCGGGCCGCCGATGGCCGGAAAACGCGCGCGCAGGGCGTCGATCACCCGACTGGTGTCGTCCATGGACAGGGTCGTCTGGGTCACGAAAGCCAGGCTATCGGGGTTGCGTACCTGCAAGGCCGCAACGTCATCCTCGTCTTCGACCAGGTAGATCGCACCGCCGTTGCTGGCATCGTATTGGCCCATGGTGCCTTCGACTTCCGGGTGGCCTTCATGGCCGATCAGGATGCACTCGCGACCGTCACGGCTGTAGCGCGCCACTTCGATGTGCACCTTGGTCACCAATGGGCACGTCGCGTCGAACACCTTCAGGCCCCGGCCAGCGGCCTCGCTGCGCACGGCCTGGGAAACCCCGTGGGCACTGAAGATCACGATGACGTCGTCCGGCACCTGGTCCAGTTCCTCGACGAAAATGGCCCCGCGGCTGCGCAGGTCCTCGACGACGAATTTGTTGTGGACCACTTCGTGGCGCACGTAGATCGGCGGCCCGAAGACTTCCAGGGCGCGGTTGACGATTTCGATCGCCCGGTCCACACCGGCGCAGAAGCCACGGGGGTTGGCGAGTTTGATTTGCATGCTGTGCCTCGTGTCTTGCGCGCAAGAAATTGAATCAGTGCAATCCCGTGTGGGAGCGAGCTTGCTCGCGATGGCGGCGGGTCAGTCACCCCTGTATTGAAAGTGACTCCGTCATCGCGAGCAAGCTCGCTCCCACAGTGGATCGGGTGGCAGCAGAAGCTGCCGGTCAAATGTTAAACCGCCTTGACGTCGAGGATTTCCACTTCGAAGTTCAAGGTCTTGCCCGCCAGCGGATGGTTGAAGTCCACGGTCACCTGGGCGTCATCGAACGCCTTCACCACACCCGGCAGCTCGGTATTGGCCGCGTCGTTGAAGATCACCAGCAGGCCCTCGGACAGCTCCATGTCCTGGAACTGGGAGCGTGGCATGGTCTGCACGTTTTGCGGGTTGGGCTGACCAAAGGCGTTTTCCGGTGGCACGACCACGGTGCGCTTGTCGCCGGCCTTGAAACCGAGGATCGCCGCTTCGAAGCCTGGCAGCAGGTTGCCATCACCGACCTTGAACACCGCCGGGGCCTTGTCGAAGGTGCTGTCGACGGTGTCGCCGTTTTCCAGGTGCAGGGCGAAGTGAAGCTTCACTTCGGTGTTTTGAGCGATACGCTGCTCAGTCATGGACGGCTTCTCCGGTTTTCTTGCTCTTTAACATGTCCAGGGCGAGCATCACGGCGCCCACGCTGATGGCACTGTCGGCAAAGTTGAACGCCGGGAAATACCAGCGGTTCTGCCAATGCACCAGGATGAAATCGATAACGTGGCCCAGGGCGATGCGGTCATAGAGATTGCCCAACGCACCACCCAGCACCAAGGCCAGCGCCACGGCCAGCCAGGTCTCATTGCGCCCCAGGCGCTTGAGCCAGACCACCAGCACGGCACTGACCACGACGGCAATCAGGGCGAACAGCCAGCGCTGCCAGCCGGAACTGTCGGCCAGGAAACTGAACGCCGCCCCGGTGTTGTAGGCCAGGGTCCAGCTGAAATAATCAGGGATGATCACGATCTGCTGGTACAGGGTCAACGAGCTTTCAAAGTAGAACTTGCTGGCCTGGTCGATGACCAGTACCAGCACGCTCAACCAGAGCCAGCCCAGCCGTCCGAAACGGCCCGCTGCGTTAGGCGCCACATTAGGCATAGTGGCGAACCTCGCCAGCACCGCTGATGTTGTCGACGCAACGACCGCAGATTTCCGGATGCTCCGGGTTCACGCCGACGTCTTCGCGGCAGTGCCAGCAGCGGGCGCACTTGGTGTGGTTCGACTTGACGATCTTCAGCTTCAGGCCGCTGACTTCGGTGGTCACCGCATCAGCCGGGGCCTGCACGAAAGGTGCAACGCTGGCGGTGGAGGTGATCAGCACGAAGCGCAGTTCGTTGCCCAACTTGGCCAGGTCGGCGCCCAGGGCCTCTTCGGCGTAGAGGGTGACTTCGGCCTGCAGGTTGCCGCCGACGGCCTTGGCCGCCCGCTGGATCTCCATTTCCTTGTTGACCGCGGCCTTGACCGCCATGACGCGGTCCCAATACGCACGGTCCAGCTCGAAGCCTTGCGGCAGTTCGGTCAGGCCTTCGTACCAGGTGTTGAGCATCACCGACTCGTTGCGCTCGCCCGGCAGGTATTGCCACAGCTCATCGGCGGTGAACGCCAGGATCGGCGCGATCCAGCGCACCAGGGCCTCGCTGATGTGGAACAGCGCGGTCTGGCACGAACGACGGGCCTTGCTGTTGGCGCCGGTGGTGTACTGGCGGTCCTTGATGATGTCGAGGTAGAAACCACCGAGTTCCTGCACGCAGAAGTTGTGGATCTTGGAGTAGACGTTCCAGAAGCGGTATTCGCCGTAGTGCTCCTGCAATTCGCGTTGCAGCAACAGGGTACGGTCCACGGCCCAACGGTCCAGCGCGAGCATTTCTTCGGCCGGCAGCAGGTCGGTGGCCGGGTTGAAGCCGGTCAGGTTCGAGAGCAGGAAGCGCGCGGTGTTACGGATCCGCCGGTAGGCGTCCGCGCTGCGCTGCAGGATCTGCTCGGAAACGGCCATCTCGCCGGAATAGTCGGTGGAGGCCACCCACAGGCGCATGATGTCGGCGCCCAGGGTGTCGTTGACCTTTTGCGGCGCGATCACGTTGCCCAGGGACTTGGACATCTTGCGGCCGGACTCGTCGACGGTGAAGCCGTGGGTCAGCAGCTCGCGATACGGCGCGTGGTTGTCGATGGCGCAACCGGTCAGCAGCGACGAGTGGAACCAGCCACGGTGCTGGTCGGAGCCTTCCAGGTACAGGTCGGCGCGCGGGCCGCTCTCGTGGCCCATCGGGTGCGAACCACGCAGCACGTGCCAATGGGTGGTGCCGGAGTCGAACCAGACGTCCAGGGTGTCGCTGATCTTGTCGTACAGCGGTGCTTCGTCGCCCAACAGCTCGGCGGCATCGAGCTTGAACCAGGCTTCGATGCCTTCGGCTTCGACGCGCTTGGCCACGACTTCCATCAGTTCGACGGTGCGCGGGTGCAACTCGCCGCTTTCCTTGTTCAGGAAGAACGGGATCGGCACGCCCCAGTTGCGCTGGCGGGAGATGCACCAGTCCGGACGATTGGCGATCATCGAGTGCAGGCGCGCCTGGCCCCAGGCCGGTACGAACTGGGTCTCTTCGATGGCCTTGAGCGAACGCTGGCGCAGGGTGTCGCCGCTGGTGGGCTGCTTGTCCATGCCGATGAACCACTGCGCGGTGGCGCGGTAGATCAACGGGGTCTTGTGCCGCCAGCAGTGCATGTAGCTGTGTTCGATGACGGTGGTGTGCAGCAGCGCGCCGACTTCGGTCAACTTGTCGACGATGGCCGGGTTGGCTTTCCAGATGAACTGGCCGCCGAAGAACTCCAGCGACGGCGCGTACACGCCATTGCTCTGCACCGGGTTGAGGATGTCGTCGTTGACCATGCCGTACTTCTTGCAGGTCACGAAGTCGTCGACGCCATAGGCTGGCGCGGAGTGAACCACGCCGGTGCCTGCGCCCAGTTCCACGTAGTCGGCCAGGTACACCGGCGACAGGCGGTCATAGAACGGATGACGGAAATTGATCAGTTCCAGCGCCGAACCCGGGGCGGTGGCGACCACCGAACCTTCGAGGTTGTAGCGGGCCAGGCAGGCTTCGACCAGCTCTTCGGCCAGCACCAGCAGCTTGTCGCCGACGTCGACCAGGGCGTAGGTGAATTCCGGGTGGACGTTCAGCGCCTGGTTGGCCGGGATGGTCCACGGGGTGGTGGTCCAGATCACGATCGACGCCGGCTTGGCCAGCTTGCCCAGGCCGAACGCGGCGGCGAGCTTGTCTTCATCGGCGATCGGGAACGCGACGTCGATGGTCGAGGACTTCTTGTTCTCGTACTCGACTTCCGCCTCGGCCAGGGCCGAACCGCAATCGAAGCACCAGTTCACTGGCTTGAGGCCCTTGAACACGAAACCACCCTCGACGATTTTCGCCAGGGCACGGATTTCGCCGGCTTCGTTCTTGAAGTCCATGGTCTTGTACGGGTTGGCAAAGTCGCCCAGCACGCCGAGGCGAATGAATTCGGACTTCTGCCCTTCGATCTGCTCGGTGGCGTAGGCACGGCACAGCTCGCGGGTCTTGTCCGCGCCCAGGTTCTTGCCGTGGGTCACTTCGACCTTGTGCTCGATCGGCAGGCCATGGCAGTCCCAGCCCGGGACATACGGCGCATCAAAACCCGACAGGGTCTTGGAGCGGATGATCATGTCCTTGAGAATCTTGTTCAACGCGTGACCGATGTGGATGGTGCCGTTGGCGTACGGAGGGCCGTCGTGCAGGACGAACTTCGGACGATCCTTGCCAATTTCGCGCAACTTTCCGTACAGGCCAATGCTGTCCCAACGCTGCAGAATCTGTGGTTCGCGCTGAGGCAGGCCGGCCTTCATTGGGAAGGCGGTGTCCGGAAGGTTTAGCGTGGCTTTATAGTCGGTCATTTAAGGCTCTTCATTAGCGATTGGCGCTGGTTGCGACAAGGGCACGGGCGGCGGCGATATCTGCATGGATCGCCGTCTTGAGCGCCTCCAGAGAGGCAAAACGCTGCTCTTCACGCAGCTTATGGTGGAAAACCACCGTCAAACGCCGGTCATACAGATCGCCGGCAAAATCCAGAACATGTACTTCAAGATGGGCCTTGCCATCGCCCTGGACCGTGGGGCGCACGCCGATGTTGGCGACGCCGGGCCAGGTCTTGCCGTCGATCTCGACACTCACCAGGAACACCCCGGTCAGCGGCACGCGACGACGCTTGAGCTGCACGTTAGCCGTCGGCGTGCCCAATTGGCGCGCCAGCTTCTGCCCGTGCAGGATCCGCCCGGCAATCCGGTACGGCCGGCCGAGCAAGCGCTCGGCCAATTCGAAGTCGGCCGCCGCCAGGGCATTGCGGACCTGGGTGCTGCTGACGCGCAAGCCATCCATCTCGACGGTCTGCGCCGCTTCGACGGTGAAACCCTGGACGATACCGGCCTGTTGCAGGTAATCGAAATCCCCGGACCGATCACAGCCGAAACGGAAATCATCGCCGACTTCCAGATGCTTCACATCGAGACCGTCCACCAGGATGGTATCGACGAATTCGGCGGCACTGAGCTTGCTCAGGCGCTGGTTGAAGGCCAGGCACAGGACCCGGTCGACACCTTCGGCGGCCAGCAGTTGCAGTTTGTCCCGCAACCGGGCCAGACGGGCCGGGGCGGTGTCCGGGGCGAAAAACTCCCGGGGCTGCGGCTCGAAAATCACCACGCAGCTGGGCACGCCCAACTCCAGCGCACGCTCGCGCAGTCGCGCCAGGATAGCCTGGTGGCCACGGTGAACACCGTCAAAGTTGCCAATAGTGGCGACACAGCCCCGATGCTGGGGGCGCAGGTTGTGGAGGCCTCGAACCAGCTGCATAACGCGCTTCTTGCTCATAAAGTGGCCGATTATAACCACACCCGGCGGCCGACGACAGGCAACACCGCACCCCAAAGTGATCGAACCGACAAAACCACTGCCCGGCCCGGGATTATCGAGGGCTCGCCCTCAGCTCAAGGCCTTGCGATTGAAGTCGCGCAGACGGAACCCCATCAGCAGCAACATGCCGAAATACGCCACCACACCGGCAACCACCAGCGCACCCAGGCGCAGGAAACGCGCGAGCATCTGCCCCTCGCCCCAGGCCGGCATGAAATGCATCGCCCCCAGCAGGACCGCCGACATCACGGCCACGGCCACCAGCAGCTTGAGGCCGAACTTGCCCCAGCCCGGCTGTGGCTGATACATCTTTTGCTTGCGCAGTTGATAAAACAGCAGCCCGGCGTTGAGGCAAGCGCCGGCACTGATCGCCAGGGCCAGGCCGGCATGAGCCAACGGACCGATCAGCAACAGGTTGAACAACTGGGTCATCACCAGGGTGAAAATGGCGATCTTCACCGGTGTGCGGATGTTCTGCTGGGCGTAGAACCCTGGTGCCAGCACCTTGATCACGATGATCCCGAGCAAGCCCACCGAGTAAGCGATCAGCGCACGCTGGGTCATCAAGGCGTCGAACGCATTGAACTGGCCGTACTGGAACAACGAGACGGTCAACGGCTCGGCCAGGATCCCCAGTGCCAGGGAACACGGCAGCACCAGCACAAAGCACAGGCGCAGGCCCCAATCGAGAATTCGCGAGTATTCGTGGCGGTCCTGGCTGGCGTAGGTCTTGGCCAGGGTGGGCAGCAGGATCGTGCCCAGGGCCACGCCCAGCACGCCGGACGGCAACTCCATCAGGCGGTCGGCGTAGTACATCCACGACACCGAGCCGGCCACCAGGAACGAGGCAAAGATGGTGTTGATGATCAGGGAAATCTGGCTCACCGACACCCCGAGGATCGCCGGCAGCATCTGCTTCATCACCCGCCACACGCCGCTGTCGCGCAGGTTCAGCCGCGGCAGCACCAGCATGCCGATCTTTTTCAGGTGCGGCAGTTGATAGAGCAGTTGCGCCAGGCCACCCACCAGCACCGCCCAGCCCAGGGCCATCACCGGTGGGTCGAAGTACGGCGTCAGGAACACGGCGAAGACGATCATGCTGACGTTGAGCAGGGTCGGCACAAAGGCCGGCACGGAAAAACGGTTCCAGGTGTTGAGGATCGCCCCGGCCAGGGACGACAGGGAAATCAGCAATATATAAGGAAAGGTCACCCGCAGCAGATCCGTGGTGAGCTGGAATTTTTCCGGGGTGTCGGTGAAGCCCGGCGCCGTGGCCCAGATCACCCAGGGCGCGGCGAGCATGCCGGCAGCTGTGACCAGTGCCAGCACCAAGGTCAGCAGACCGGTGACATAGGCAATGAATGTGCGGGTTGCCTCATCGCCTTTCTGGCTTTTATATTCCGCCAGGATCGGCACGAAGGCCTGGGAGAACGCCCCCTCGGCGAAGATCCGCCGCAACAGGTTGGGTAGTTTGAAGGCGATGAAGAAGGCGTCCGTCGCCATCCCGGCGCCGAATATCCGTGCGATCAGCGTATCGCGAACGAACCCCAGGATGCGGGAGAGCATCGTGATAGAGCTGACGGCGGCCAACGATTTGAGCAGATTCATGAAAAGAGTTTTTGCCTGTCGATAAACAGCAGGCGAACAACGCGCCCACTTGTGCGATACTCCGCGCCGCTAAACAGTGCAGAGCCAAAGCCCGCGAGTTTACAGGTCGCACGCCGGAAAGAAATCCTTCGGTGCGCAGCACCTGCCATTCAGCGGAACGCGTCACCCGCCCTTGACAAGACTTCAACTCATCGGCATGATTCGCGGCCTATTTTGTTTGCTATTTCCCAAAAAGTCTTTCGAGGAGCTCGACGGTGGCCAACACACCTTCCGCCAAAAAACGTGCAAAACAGGCTGAGAAGCGTCGCAGCCACAACGCCAGCCTGCGTTCCATGGTCCGTACCTACATCAAGAACGTAGTCAAGGCCATCGACGCAAAAGACGCTGAAAAAGCTCAAGCTGCTTACGTTCTGGCTGTGCCAGTTATCGACCGCATGGCCGATAAAGGCATCATCCACAAGAACAAGGCTGCTCGCCATAAGAGCCGTTTGAATGGCCACGTAAAGGCCCTGAACGTTGCCGCTGCTGCCTAAGCGACACGCTCATTAAAAAACCGACCTCAGGGTCGGTTTTTTATTGCCCGGGATTCTTCATTCAGAACATTGTGGGAGCGAGCTTGCTCGCGATGGCGGAGCATCAGGAAAATCGCTGTTACTGACGTACCGCCATCGCGAGCAAGCTCGCTCCCACAGGGCTATGTGTTGATTATTGAGCACGAGCCCACGGCAAGATCGGGATAGCCGTCACCGCATTCTGCGGGCTGCCCTCGATCACGCGGTCGCTGTAGACCAGGTACACCAGCGTATTACGCTTCTTGTCGAGAAAGCGCACCACCTGCATGGTCTTGAACACCAGGGAAGTACGCTCCTTGAACACTTCCTCGCCATCCTTGAGCTCACCCTTGAAGTTGATGGGCCCGACCTGGCGACAGGCGATGGACGCTTCGGCGCGATCCTCGGCAAGGCCCAGGCCGCCCTTCACACCGCCGGTCTTGGCCCGCGACAGGTAACAGGTCACGCCATCCACCTTGGGATCATCGAATGCCTCGACCACGATCCGGTCGTTCGGCCCGACAAACTTGAACACCGTCGACACCTGGCCAATTTCCTCGGCCGACGCCAACAGCGGCACCGCCAGCAGCAAGCCGATCAATCCTTTTGCCAAACCCATGATTTTTCCTTAGACGAGGATCAAGTTGTCACGGTGGACCAGTTCAGGCTCCGCCATGTAACCCAACAGACCGACAATCGCATCAGACGATTGACCAATGATTTTCTGCGCTTCCAGGGCGCTGTAGTTGGCCAGGCCACGGGCGATCTCGCGACCGTCCGGCGCCACGCACACGACCATTTCGCCGCGACGGAAACTGCCCTGGACCAGCTTCACACCCACCGGCAGCAGGCTTTTATTGCCTTGGGACAAGGCCGACACGGCACCCGCGTCCAGCACCAGGGTGCCGCGGGTTTGCAGATGCCCGGCCAGCCACTGCTTGCGCGCCGCCAGCATGCCGCGTTCCGGGGAGAGCAAAGTACCCATGCGCTCGCCGGCCTTCAGACGATCCAGCACCCGCTCCAGCCGACCGCCGACAATGATAGTGTGAGCCCCGGAGCGCGCCGCCAGACGCGCCGCACGCAGCTTGGTCTGCATGCCGCCGCGCCCCAGCGCACCGCCCGTGCCGCCCGCCACCGCGTCCAGCGCCGGGTCGTCGGCACGGGCTTCGTAGATCAGCTTGGCATCGGGGTTATTGCGCGGATCGGCGTCGAACATGCCGTCGCGATCCGTGAGGATCACCAACAGGTCCGCCTCCACCAGGTTCGCCACCAGCGCGGCCAGGGTGTCGTTATCGCCGAAACGGATCTCGTCGGTGACCACCGTGTCGTTCTCGTTGATCACCGGGATGACCTTCAGCTCCACCAGCGCCCGCAAGGTACTGCGAGCATTGAGGTAGCGCTTGCGGTCGGACAGGTCGTCATGGGTCAGCAGGATCTGCGCCGTATGGCGACCGTGCTCGGCAAAGCTCGACTCCCAAGCCTGCACCAGGCCCATCTGGCCGATGGCGGCGGCCGCCTGCAGCTCATGCATCGCGCTGGGTCGCGACGTCCAGCCCAAACGGCTCATACCGGCCGCCACAGCCCCCGAAGAGACCAACACCAACTCGACGCCAGCCTCATGCAGGGCCACCATCTGCTCGACCCACACCGCCATTGCCTGGCGATCCAGCCCCTTGCCATCCGCCGTCAGCAGCGCGCTACCGATCTTCACGACCCAGCGCCGCGCACCCGTCACCTTGCTCCGCATCATCTTCAACCTTTGCCAGCGAACGGCGCGACCCAGCGCCGCCCATGGGATTATTCGTATTTGCGTTTTACAGATACCAAAACGCCGCTCGAATGAGCGGCGCCTTGGGAACCGGCTTGCCGGCGATGATAACACTGCGCTGAAACACTTGAACCTGTGGGAGCGAGCTTGCTCGCGATAGCGGCGTGTCAGCTAACAACTATGCCAACTGACAGACCGCTTTCGCGAGCAAGCTCGCTCCCACAGGGCTCCTGCAGACCCTGGTTTCAGCTGAGTGGTATCAGCACAAGATCAGTCGCGAACGTAGATGATTTCCGGACCGTCTTCGTCATCCACATCCTCTTCGTCCCAATCATCGTCACCGATGTCATGGACCGACTTGACGCCACTGCGACGCAGGGCACGCTGGTCGTCCAGCGCCTGCAACTGGGCACGAGCCTCGTCTTCGATACGCTGGTCGAGCTCGGCCAGCTCTTCCTTGTAGGCCGGATCGTTGGCCAGGCGGTCGGCGCGATCTTCCAGGTAACGCATGATGTCGTGGCACAGGCGCTCGGTGCCTTCTTTGGCGATGGCCGAGATCACATAGACCGGACCTTCCCACTCCAAGCGGTCGACGATTTCCTTGACCCGCTCTTCGTGTTCTTCTTCGAGGATCTGGTCGCACTTGTTCAGCACCAGCCAACGATCACGCTCGGCCAGGGCCGGACTGAACTTGGTCAGCTCGTTGACGATGACTTCGGCAGCATCGGCGGCATCGGTTTCATCCAGCGGCGCCATGTCGACGAGGTGCAGCAACAGGCGGGTACGGGACAAGTGCTTGAGGAAACGAATCCCCAGGCCCGCGCCCTCGGAAGCCCCTTCGATCAGCCCTGGAATGTCGGCGATCACGAAACTCTTCCAGCGGTCGACGCTGACCACGCCCAGGTTCGGCACCAGGGTGGTGAACGGGTAATCGGCCACTTTCGGCTTGGCCGCCGACACCGAACGAATGAAGGTACTTTTACCGGCGTTCGGCAGGCCCAACAGGCCCACGTCGGCCAGCACTTTCATTTCCAGCTTCAGGTCACGCTGCTCGCCGGGCTTGCCTGGCGTGGTCTGGCGCGGCGCACGGTTGGTACTGGACTTGAAACGGGTGTTGCCCAGGCCGTGCCAGCCGCCATGGGCGACCAGCAGACGCTGGCCAGCCTTGGTCAGGTCGCCAATCACTTCCTGGGTGGCCGAATCGATCACCGTGGTGCCGACTGGCACGCGCAGGATCAGGTCTTCGCCCTTCTTGCCGGTGCAGTCGGTGCTGCCGCCGTTGGAGCCACGCTCGGCATCGAAGTGCCGGGTGTAACGGTAGTCCACCAGGGTGTTGAGGTTTTCGTCGGCGAGCATGTAGATCGAGCCGCCGTCACCCCCATCACCACCGTTCGGGCCACCGTTTTCAATGAATTTTTCCCGACGGAAACTCATGCAACCATTGCCGCCGTCGCCGGCCTTCACTCGAATCGATACTTCATCAACAAACTTCATGACACACGCCTCTCGCCATACGGACGAGCCAAAAAAACAAGACATAAGACTCTTGCAAAAATGAGCGCAGCGACCTGATGACACGCCCCAACCGCAGCGCCGACAGCCCATACAAACAGTTTTGCAAGAGACTCACCCCACAAACGAAAAAGCCCCGTCGCAAGACAGGGCTTTTCCAGCGGTCTCGCAATTAAGCTGCGATAACGCTTACGTAACGACGACCGAAGGCGCCTTTTACTTCGAACTTGATCACGCCTTCGACTTTAGCGAAGAGGGTGTGATCTTTACCCATGCCCACGCCGTAGCCAGCGTGGAATTGGGTGCCGCGCTGACGCACGATGATGTTGCCTGCTTTGATAGCCTGGCCGCCATACATCTTCACGCCAAGGCGTTTGGCTTCTGAGTCGCGACCGTTACGGGTACTACCACCAGCTTTTTTGTGTGCCATGAGTTCAATTCTCCTAGTGAGGAATTAGGCTGAAATTAAGCCTGAATACCGGTGATTTTGATCTCGGTGTACCACTGGCGGTGGCCCATACGCTTCATGTGGTGCTTACGACGACGGAACTTGATGATGCGGACTTTATCGTGACGACCTTGGGAGATCACTTCAGCCACAACGGTAGCGCCAGCAACGACTGGAGCGCCGATATTCACGTCATCGCCATTGGCGACCAACAGAACGCGATCAAAAGTCACGGATTCGCCGGTAGCGATTTCCAGTTTTTCGATCTTCAGGTATTCACCTGGGGCGACCTTGTATTGCTTGCCACCAGTAACAATTACTGCGTACGACATGGTATTTCTCCGATAATCCTGCTCACCCAGCGCTTTATAAGAAGAGGTATTGGCTGGCATGGCTGCATGGGCTGGAAGGCCCGGATGCAATTGCGTAAGGCAGGTGCTGCCCAGGAAGTTCAGGGTGCGCGATTGTACGCAAGCCACGAGAGCCTTGCAAGTAGCCGTCTATCGCGCCTTGACACCTGCGGACGTGGGTCCTAGCATGCCGCGCAACCCTTCTGGAGCACCTGTCGCTGATGCAACCCCAAGCTTTCTACCGCGCGGTGGCGGACGATTTTAGCGCCGTCGACGGCATCATCAAGAAGCAGCTGACTTCCCGCGTGCCTCTGGTATCGAAAATCGGCGACTACATCACTTCGGCGGGCGGTAAACGCCTGCGTCCTTTATTGGTGCTGCTGTGCGGCAAGGCCCTGGGTCGCGAAGGCGACGACATGCGCCTGCTGGCCGCTACCATCGAATTCCTGCACACCGCGACCCTGCTGCACGACGACGTGGTCGACATGTCCGGCATGCGCCGTGGCCGTTCGACCGCCAACGCCATGTGGGGCAATGCCCCGAGCGTGCTGGTGGGCGACTTCCTGTATTCGCGCTCGTTCGAAATGATGGTCGAGCTGGGCTCGATGCCGGTGATGAAGATCCTGTCCCAGGCCACGCGCATCATCGCCGAAGGCGAAGTGCTGCAGTTGTCCAAGGTACGCGATGCCAGCACCACGGAAGAGACCTACATGGAAGTCATCCGCGGCAAGACCGCGATGCTCTTCGAAGCCTCGACCCACAGCGCCGCTGCCCTGGCCGGCGCCAGTACCGAGCAGAGCGAAGCGTTGCGCACCTATGGCGACCACCTGGGCGTGGCCTTCCAGTTGGTCGACGACCTGCTCGACTACAAGGGCGACGCCGAGACCCTGGGCAAGAACGTCGGTGACGACCTGGCCGAAGGCAAGCCGACCCTGCCGCTGATCTACACCATGCGCGAAGGCACGCCAGAACAGGCGGCACTGGTACGCCAGGCGATCCAGAAAGGCGGAATCGAAGACCTGGAAAGCATCCGTATCGCGGTCGAAGCTTCCGGCTCGCTGGAGTACACCGCGAAACTGGCCCGGGACTACGTCGCCCGCGCGATCAAATGCCTCGACGCCCTGCCGCCCAGCGAATACCGCGATGCACTGGTGGAGCTGAGTGAGTTTGCGGTGGCGCGTACTCACTGATTGCATGAAAACCTGTGGGAGCGAGCTTGCTCGCGATAGCGGTGTGTCAATCAGCGCCAATGTTGCTGATCCAGCGCTATCGCGAGCAAGCTCGCTCCCACAGGGGGATTTCACCGCCCTGCCCTTTGCGGCCTAAAACCCTATATAATGTGCGCCCTTTTGCCCTCCTGATACCCAAGGAACCTTAGTGAGCACGTTGCCTCCCTGCCCGAAATGCAATTCCGAATACACCTACGAAGACGGCACCCAGCTGGTCTGCCCGGAGTGTGCCCACGAATGGTCCGCCAGCGGCGAAGCTGAAGCGGCGTCCGACGACACCGTGAAGAAAGATTCGGTCGGCAATGTCTTGCAGGACGGCGACACCATCACCGTGATCAAGGACCTCAAGGTCAAGGGCACCTCGCTGGTGGTCAAGGTCGGCACCAAGGTCAAGAACATCCGCCTGTGCGATGGCGACCACGATATCGATTGCAAGATCGACGGCATCGGCCCGATGAAACTCAAATCCGAGTTCGTCAGAAAAGTCTGATTCGGCTGTATTCCATCCCATGCCCCGCGTGTGGGATGGAGCTGCACCCTCCCCGCTTCAGCCCCATTTCTCGGGCGTTAGCCAAGTGCCAACCGCCTTGAGCTGGCACAACCCATCGTCAGAAAAACAATCGCAACGCCAATAGAGACTTGCTATTTAGCGAATAAGAATTATTCTCATCGAACCCATCAAGGAGATGAGAACCATGACTTATTTGATCGATGCCTGGCTGGACCGCCCACATCCCTACCTCAGGATCCTGCATCGGGAAACCGGGGAAGTCTGTGCGGTGCTTGAAGAAGAAGCCTTGAACGAGCTGCAGGACCAAGGAGACCTGGACCTCAACAGCCTCAATTCCAGTGAGCCGCTGGTGCTCAAGGAGCTGGTGCGCAATCTGTTCCTGTTCTGCTATGCCCGGGCGTTGCGCCCGACGGGTGATTTCAGCGGCAGGTTTCACGGATGAGCAAAAATAACCTGTGGGAGCGAGCTTGCTCGCGATGGCGGTGTGTCAGCAACGAGCATGTCGACTGACTGTCCGCTTTCGCGAGCAAGCTCGCTCCCACAGTTTTTTGTCCGGCGGTAAAACCGGACAGGGTCTTACAGGACGTCCAGCAACTCGACGTCGAACACCAGCACGCTGTGCGGCGGGATGCTGCCAACGCCTTGAGCGCCGTAAGCCAGTTCGCTCGGCACGTACAGGCGCCATTTGCTGCCGGCATTCATCAGTTGCAGTGCTTCGGTCCAGCCTGGGATCACGCCGCCTACCGGGAATTCGGCTGGCTGGCCACGATCGTAGGAGCTGTCGAACACAGTGCCGTCGATCAGGGTGCCGTGGTAGTGGGTACGCACCTGGTCTTCACGGGTCGGCTTGGCGCCTTCACCCTGGGTCAGCACTTCGAACTGCAGGCCGGAAGCCAGGGTGGTGATGCCTTCACGCTTGGCGTTTTCCGCCAGGAATGCACGGCCTTCACCCGCAGCGGCTTCAGCCTTGGCGGCTGCTTCGGCCTGCATGATTTCACGAATGACCTTGAAGCTGGCGGACATCTCGTCCTGGCCCACGCGGCTTGGCTTGCCGGCGAACGCGTCGGTCAGGCCGGCCAGGATGGCATCCAGGCTGACACCCGGTGGCGGGTTGTCGCGCAGTTGGTCGCCCAACTGACGGCCAATGCCGTAGCTGACGCGGGTTTCGTCGGTGGACAGGTTAACTTCGGACATGATGCTGCTCCGCTGTGCGGACGGCTCGAGAGTTGCCGTGCGTGACACAGCGCCTCCCGGAGCGCCCGGAACCAAAAGGGCGAGCAGACTAGCACAGATGCCACGGCGGGTGACGAGCCCTCACGTCAAAGCAACCCGCCAGAAACGACAACGCCCGCCTGCAGTTCGCCAGGCGGGCGTTGCGCCAGCGCGAGGAACGGGCCTCAGTGCTTGGTCAGTTTGTCCAGGTAGCCCATGGCAAAGGCCGAGACCACGAAGGTCATGTGGATGATCACGTACCACATCAGATGCTCGGGATCGACGTTCTTGGCGTCCATGAAAATGCGCAGCAGGTGGATGGAGGAAATGGCCACGATCGAGGCGGCGACTTTCATCTTCAGCGATGAAGAGTCCATGGTGCCCAGCCAGTTGAGCTTTTCCTTGTCGGAGTCGATGTCCAGTTGCGAAACGAAGTTCTCGTAGCCGGAAATCATAACCATCACCAGCAGGCCGCCCACCAGCGCCATGTCGATCAGCGACAGCAGCACCAGGATCAGCTCGGACTCAGCCATGGCGAACACATTGGGGATGATGTGAAAGACTTCCTGGAAGAATTTCAGCGCCAAGGCCAGCAAGCCCAGGGACAGCCCGAAATAGATCGGCGCCAGCAGCCAACGGGAGGCATACATTGCATTTTCGATAAAGCGTTCCATTGAGTCTCACACCTGGGCTGAAAAATCGCGGCGAGTATATCAGCCACGACCTGCCCCACAAATGCCGGGGCCATCCCTGGTCCCTGCTCTTGTGTCAAAATTTTTCTGCGAGTGCCCGTGCGGCGATGGCCTTCAATGCAGCGGACGAAACTCGAAGCCGCCGACATTGCGACAACGGCCTCCATTGATTTCACGCAGTTGGGCCTGCATGTGCAAGGACCAGATCTGCGGGTCGTCGGCCAGCTCATAGCCGTGCAAGGTCAGGCTCTGCACAATGGTGTCGAGGATGGATTCGGCGGCAGTCGGGCCGGGAAATGGCCCCTGGGCCTTGATGGCGGAGGGTTGTTCGCCAGCCATTCCGGCGGCGAAGAGCAAGGTCCACATACCGGTATCTCCCGCCAGGGGGCGGATGGCGCATTCGATACGGGTGACAAGGCCCAGGCATTGACGAGTGAGGCAAAGGTTGCGCGACATGGCGGCGCCCCTCGGTAGATCCGGTATTCAGTCTCGGGAAGAGGCTGTTTCGATCCAATGATGACTCTCGTTATCCTTGAGCTGAGGATAGAAGAAAAGTTCCGGCCTCACGGGCTTTCAAGACCAGAATGCGCCGAGCGGTCATAGTGTGAATATTGACGCCAAAGTGGCGACACTTTTGAAACATAATCCACAAAACATTGATTGTGAGAGCAAGCCTGTGGGAGCAAAGCTTGCTCGCGATGAGGTTGCCACATGCAACACTTCTGCTGACTGGACAAATGCTATCGCGAGCAAGCTTTGCTCCCACAAGCCCGCTCCCACAGGGCTTATCGGCGGTCAGGAGAACATCAAGCCGGCTTGGCCTCCGCCAAGGCCTGCTGTGCCAGTTCCTTTTCCGCTTCCTTGATGTCGTCTTCGCTGATCATTTCCGCGATCACCCGCAGCCGCTCCACCACCCGAGCGTTGACGCTGCCCTCCGGGAACTCGCCGTTTTCATCCGGCTCACCGGCAGGCTCGCCCACCAGCAGGCTCAGGGCTTCGTCGGCCTGACGCACCGCATAGACGTGGAACTGCCCGGCGCGCACGGCGGCCAGCACTTTCTCGTCGAGCATCAGCGTCGCGACGTTGGCCTGGGGAATGATCGCCCCCTGCTCCCCGGTCAACCCCCGGGCTTCGCAGAGGCGGAAGAAGCCTTCGATCTTCTCGTTGACCCCACCCACCGCCTGCACTTCACCGAACTGGTTGATCGAGCCGGTGATGGCGAAGCATTGCTTCAGCGGCGTCTTCGACAGGGCCGAGATCAGCGTACACGCCTCGCCCAGGGATGCACTGTCGCCGTCCACGTAGCCGTAGGATTGCTCCAGGGCAATGCTGGCCGAGATCGCCAGCGGGAATTCCTGGGCATAACGGCTGCCCAGGTAACCGGTGAGGATCATCACGCCTTTGGAGTGGATCGGTTGGCCAAGGTTGACCTCCCGCTCGATGTCGACGATGCCGCTGCCGCCCGGGTACACCGTGGCGGAAATCCGCGCCGGCACGCCAAACGCCGAATCGCCGACCTCCAGCACCGTCAGGCCGTTGCATTTGCCCACGGCCGCACCCGCGGTGTCGATCAGGATGATCCCCGCCAGCATGTCGTCGAGGATTCGCGCCGAGACGCGTCCGGTGCGGGTGGCCTTGGCCTTGAGGGCGCGTTCGATATGGCCGGCATCGGTCATCTCGTCACCGGCCAGTTGGCGAATGAAGTCCGCCTCGCTGACCAGTTGGAACAGGTCGCCGATACGCGCCGACAAGCGTCCCTGGTGTTCGGCCAGCCGGGCACTGTAGGTCGCCAGGCGCGCCACTGCATCGGCGGTCAGTGGCGCCATGCCTTCTTCTGAAGTGCGAGTCTTGAGCAACTGGGCGAACTGCTCCAGGCTCTCGTCGCCCATCGGGATGTCTTCGTCGAAATCCACCAGCACGCGAAACATTTCCTGAAAGTCCGGATCCAGGTCCTGCAAGGCGTAATAGAGCTGACGGGCGCCGATGATCACGACCTTGACCTGCAACGGGATGTGTTGCGGCGTCAGGGTCACCGTGGCCAGGCGTCCCAGCTCACCCAGGGGCGACTCCATCTTCAGCTTGCGCGATTGCAGGGCGCGCTTGAGCGCATCCCATACGAACGGCTCGCCAAGCATTTTTTCCGCTTCAAGGATCAGGAAACCGCCATTGGCCCGGTGCAAGGCACCCGGACGCAGCTGTCGGTACGTGGTGTAGAGCGCGCCCTGGTCGGTGCTGTATTCAATCCGGCCGAACAGGTTGTCGTAGGTCGGGTGCGGCTCGAACACCACCGGCGCGCCACCGCTGGACGGATGCCCGACCACCAGGCTTGGCGCGTACTGCTCTTCCAGCAGCTTGCGAGCGATGGCGTCGGTCTTGCTGTCGTCCACCAGTTGCTCGACCACGGTCTTGAGCAGATAGACCTGCATGGCTTGCAGGTAGCCACAGACCGCGGCGTTCTCCGCGTACTTTTCCGACAGCGGCGCCAGCAACGGTTGCAGGGCCAGGGTGATGGTTTCTTCGTTGAGCTGGCGCAACTGGTTGCTGGACTCGCGCTTCCATTGCGGCAGGCTGGCGAGCTCTTCGTTCAAGCGCTCTTCCAGGCCGGAGATGTCCTCGTGGAAACGCTCGCGCTCGGCCTCCGGCAACTGGGCGAATTCCGCCTCGTCCAGGGCCTTGCCTTCGCTCATCGGCGTGAAGGCGATGTTGCTGCTGTCACGGTACAGCGCGACATCCTTCTCCAGCGCCAGGCGCTCGATCACATCCAGGGCCCGGTCGTAGCGCTGGTTGAAAGCGCGGTCGATGGCGCTTTTTTTCTGCTGGTAGGACGGGTGCTCGAACACCGCCGGGAAGGTCGCCAGCAGGTTGTCGATCAAGCCGTTGATGTCACCGATGAACGCACCGGCCGTGCCGGACGGCAGCTCCAGGGCACGAGGCTCGCGGGGCTCATCGAAATTGTTGACGTAGACCCAGTCCGCCGGGGTCTGCAGGCGCTTGCCTTCGGCCTTGAGGTAGCGTTTGACGAAGGAAAACCGGCCAGTGCCGGGCTCGCCCATGACAAATACGTTGTAACCGGGGCGCGGCATGGCCACGCCGAACTGCAAGGCTTCGACCGCACGTTCCTGGCCGAGCACACCGCGGAAGGGCTCCAGATCATTGGTGGTAGAGAAGCTGAACTGTTCAGCGGAAAACGGACGGGTCAGCGCTTCGGGCGCTAGACGCAAGCTGGCAGCAACAGGATCAGGCATCGGGCTTCCTTACATCAGGCGGGGCAGATAGCGGCATTCTGGCGCTGCCTGCACCTGACTGGCAAGGAGCGCCTCAGACCAAAGCATAGTCAATGGGAAAACCCCGGGCGCAGCCCCGTAAACAGGCGATCCCCGTAATGTTTTTGCAAAATGTCACGGAACCCTGGGATCGTGCCTAAACTCCAAAGTGCGCGGCTGGAACAATAACCGGCCCACTGGCAGCTGTAGGGGCCAGACCCTGTCCATTGGTATGCACATAAAGAGAACATAGCTATGAAACGGATTCTTCTCGGTACTCTCTTCACCGCTGTATCCCTCAACGCCATGGCTCAGGCGCCGGGCGGCCCGGATTGCGGCTGGGGCAACATGCTGTTCGAAGGTCAGCGTGGCACTCCGGCACACTTCCTGGCATCCACCACCAACGGCACTTCCGGCAACGCCACCTTCGGCATGACCTCCGGCACCAACGGCTGCTCGACCAACGCGGCACTGACCTACGGTGGCAAGTCCTGGCTGGCCATGAATGGCATGATGAACGAGCTGTCCGAAGACATGGCCAAGGGTCAGGGCGAAGCGCTGACCACCTATGCCGTGGTACTGGGCGTGGCGCCGGAAGATCGCGCACACTTCTCCGCTGTTACCCACGAGCACTTCCAGCAGATCTTCAGCAAGGCTGACGTAACCGCAGAAGATGTGCATACCAACACCCTGGCCGTACTGAAAAGCGACCCTCGCCTGGCCAAGTACGCCACTCAAGCTTAAGCTCGGCACCACTCGCTCCTCTCGGGGAGCGGGTTTTCTTTTTGGGGCCCCTTCGGTCTTTATTTTTTCGACTTTCCAAGTAGCCGACTATGCTCAAACGCCTTGCCTGGCTGGCGCTCTGTGTGTGCGCCCCGCTGTCCGCCGCGCCTCATATCGACCCTCAACGTTTGCAGCAACTGGCCAATGACCGCTTCTGGATCTCCCTGGGCCACTACGAAACCGCCAAATTGGGTGGCTGGCGCAGCTATATCAGCGACAAAAAATTCTTCCTCGCCCCCGACGGCAACGAACACCCTGACCGTGAACTGACCGCCACGCTGCAAGCCTTGTATGGCCCGGCCAGCGCCGGCCAGCAACATGCCCAGTGCGTGTACCCGGCGCGCACCCGCTGGCTGAAGGCGCAGCTCAACCTGACAGACCTGCCGGCGGTCAACTGCAGCGACTTCACCCAGTGGTTCAAGGATGTGTCGCCCCACAGTGCGGTGATGATTTTCCCCGCCGCGTACCTCAACAGTCCGTCCTCGATGTTCGGCCACACCCTGTTACGCATCGACCAGGCCGATGTGCAAAGCGACAAGACCGCCCTGCTCAGCTACGCGATCAACTTTGGCGCCTACATCGAAGGCTCGGACAACAGCATCCTCTATGCCTGGAAGGGCCTGATGGGCGGCTATCCGGGCCTGTTCGCCCTGGTGCCGTACCAGGAAAAACTCTCCGAGTACCGTAGCCTGGAGAACCGCGACCTGTGGGAATACCGCCTCAACCTGAGCCAGGCGGAAACCGAGCGCATGGTCGAGCACGTCTGGGAACTCAAGCAGATCCAGTTCGACTATTTCTTTTTCGACGAAAACTGCTCCTATCGCCTGCTTGAATTGCTGCAAGTGGCCCGCCCCAGCCTGCGCCTGACCGAACAGTTCCCGCTGACGGCGATTCCCACCGACACCGTCAAAGCGGTGAAAGAAGCCGGCCTGGTGGAAAGCATCCAGTATCGGCCGTCCCGGGAACGGGAACTGCTCAGCCGCGCCGAACCGCTCAGCGATGACGAACAACAATGGGTACTGAACGTCAGCGCCGATCAGCAGCAACTGCAAACACCGGCATTCAAGGTGCTGCCCCGCGAACGCCAGGCACTGATCATCGACGCGGCGTATCGCCTGGAACGCTATCGTGCCAACGGCCAGGAACGCGATCCGCAACGGGCCCAGCGCAGCTTCGAGCTGTTGCGGGCGATCAACCAGAACCCCGCACCGGAACTCGACATCCCGCAACCGGGCCTGCCCGAGGACGGTCACCAATCCCGCACCTGGCAGGCCGGCCTCGGCACGCGGGGCGACCGGGCGTTCGGCGAATACGGCTTGCGCATGGCCTATCACGACCTCAACGACAACGCCGAAAGTTTCCCCCTGGGAGCACAGATCGAAATCCTGCAATTGAAACTGCGCCAGTACGAAGGCAATGACTGGCAGGTGCAGCAACTGGATCTGGCGACCATTCGCTCCCTGACCCCACGCAACGAGCTGCTGCAACCGCTGTCCTGGCAGGTTACCGGCGGCCTGGAGCGGGTGCCGGGCAAACACGACGATGAAACCTTGGTCAGCCACGTCAACGGCGGTGCCGGTGGTACCTGGGCGCTGGGCGAAGATGTGCTGGGCTTTGCCCTGGGCACGGTGCGGGTGGAGCACAACAACGATTTCGCCCAGTTCATCGCCCCGGCCGCCGGCTTCAACAGCGGCGTGCTGTGGAAAAACCCGCTGGGCAACTTGAGCCTGGAAGCCAAGGGCGATTATTTCGTCAACGGCGAAGTGCGTCGTAGCCTGAGCCTCAACCAGCAGTGGGAATTGTCCCGCAACCTCGGCCTGCGCTTGAGTGCCCAGCGAGAGTTCAGCCACCTGGCTTCGCCGGAGAACGAGGTGATGCTCGAGGTGAAGTGGTATCACTATTGAGCCAGACCGCTCTGCACGCGCACAGAGACGAACGGATTAATCACAGGGCTTTCACATCGGCCTGACGAATCCGCTTCTAGACTTCTCGTATAAGTGGATACGGCAGGAAGGCTCAAATGAGGTGTGCGGCAGTGGTACTGGGTGTATTGATGTTGCTCGGTGGCTGTGAAACCACTCATGAAGACCTGATCGCCCGAGGTTACCCACCGGCGTTCGCCGACGGCTACGACGACGGTTGCAGCAGTGGTCGGCAAGCGGCGGGGGTGATCACCGGCCAGTTCAGGAAAGACGTGCCACGGTACCTCAAGGATCCGCGCTACGCCGAAGGCTGGAGCGATGGTTTCCGGCAGTGCCAGGCGATGCGCGAAAGCGAGGAGCGCAATGCCTACCGCGATCGTCATTGGGATGACCACGAACGTGCCTGGCAACAAGAAAAGGATCGGGACGCCGCCCGGGCTTATCGCTCGCCGTGAGTCGCGCATAGACATTCGTCGAAACCAAAAGCCTGCGACCATGGACCAAACTCCAATAGAGGAGAACACCATGAGCCGCGCTTTCGTCAACGAAGACAACGCCGCTGCCCAGGCCGACCAGCCGGTCGAACGTCAGGTCAGTGCGCAACCCAATTACGTCACGCCCACCGGGCTTGCCCTGCTCCAGGCCCGGTTCGCCGAGTTGCAGGCCCTGCACAGCCAGCAGGCGACCCGAGGGGAACTGGCGGACAAACAACGGATCGCCGACCTTGAACGGGATCTGCGCTATTTCAAGCAGCGCCTGCAAAGCGCCCAGGTCGTTGCACCGACGTCGTCCGACCAAGTGCGGATCGGGCATTGGGTGACCTTTGTCGATGAACAGGATCATGAGCAACGGGTGCAGTTAGTGGGGGAAGACCAGGCCGATGCGGCCAGTGGCTTGATCAACTGGGGCTCGCCGCTGGGGCGGGCGTTGCTGGGGGCGAAAGTTGGGGATGAAGTGACATGGAAGCGACCGCTGGGAGATCTCGCCATCGAGGTCGTGGCGATAGACCTCCCATGATGTTGCCGGTTTCTTTAATCATGATTAAAGCTTCTAACATCAAGACCCGACAACAATCTGTTACTTGCCTGTAGCCATATGTAACTGCAACATGAGGTCATAACAACAAGTTTGCGTTAAATAAGGACCATGCTACTGTTTTTCCCGCACCGTAATCGGCGCACTGTAAAAACAGAAAGGAGATGCACTAATGAGCGAACAAATACTGGCAATGTCAGGTGACTTCGACAGCGACTTCAAGTTCTACCAACAGGTAACTGATCTCGGCTCCGAGTCAGCAGCACTGACCATTGTCGAATGCGGAACCATAAACTGCACCGCTCTTTTATGCTAAATCCTTTCCCATCAAAGTAGACCTGCACAACAGGCCCTTGATACTTCCTAACCCCACCTATACAACAACATCATCAACATCCTACCGTTCGGATGCGCTTACTCGCGCCCAACCGACTGTACTTGATGTTTGATAACTGATGAGGAAAACACTATGAGCGAACAAATCCTGAACATGTCCGGCGATGTCTATGGCGAGTTCGACGCTTACCAAGCCCCCACCAACAACACGGGGTCGATCCTGGCAACGACGATGGAGTGCAACACCTTTGGAACGTGCACCAATCTGGAATGCTCGACACTCGGGTGTTAAGCCCTTCAACTGATCGAAACAGGCAACACCTATAAACATAGAGCAGGCAACGCCTGCTCTATCCATGTCAGGAGCAACGGCATGCTTGTTAACGCTTTGCAGTTGAATCAGCGAGGCCGGTACAGATTCTCTTCCGACGGCGACATCGCCCTTTTTGAAAACAACCTGACCCGCCTGCATGCTGATGATCAGGCCTTGCTGGATCATTTCGGGTTGAACAGGGACCAACTGGCGTCGTATGCCCAGGAGCCCATCAACCACCCGTCCCTGCCTGTCGACGGCGAAACCGTCTTGATGGACCTGAAGAACAAGCTCACTCGGCTTGACAGCATTCACGTCGACACAGAGACCATGAGCGGCAAAGACAATTTTTATTGGTTTGGCTACCGTTTTTTTCTTTATTTCATCGACACGTTCAAGGTGGATGGGCGCTACGCCAAAGCGTCACTGCACATTGATGAAACCGCCCTGTTGGCAAGCCTTGAGCGCTATATCCTGGCCCGAGTCGGACGCACCTCGGAACAAAGCCTGGTCCATTTTCTGAATACGCAAATTGCCGACGGCGACGACCTTGATCTGGACGGATTCAACGAACACCTGCGCACATTGCCGTTGTTGAAATTTTTCGAATCCTATCCCGTACTGGCGACACTGCTGCTGGATTTGCTGGAAGACACTCTCAATTACCTTTATGCGGTCATTCTCGATTTCGCCGACGATGTTGAAGCACTGGAGGCGGAATTCTCGATCCCGTCCCGGAAAATCGAGGCCATCGAGTTCGGCCTGGGTGACCCCCACGGTCGCGGCGAAACGGTCTGCCAGGTTAAGGTCTGCGCGATTTCATTGGTCTACAAGCCACGGGCAAGCCGCGAAGCACTTTTTTTCAATCAACTGCTTGGACAACTACGTGAGTGGACAGGCGCGGATTGCTTTGCCATCCACGCGCCAAGAATCCTCAGCCGTGAGCGCCATAGCTGGATAGAAAAGGTCGACAACACGCCTTGTGCCAACACAGCGGACGTGGCGCTGTTCTATAAAAAGATGGGCGCACAGATCGCCGTCATTCATGCACTCAACGGCATCGACTTCCATTACGAGAACATCATTGCGTGTGGCAGCAGCCCTGTCATGATCGATCTTGAGTGCTTGTTCACTGCGTCCACCAGCGACCTGTTACTCGAACTGCCACTCGATAGCGCACTGTCCAACACCTTCAAATTGATCCAGCAGTCGGTGTGCTCCAGCGGCTTCGTACCCTTTTCCCAAAAATCCAATAACGACCAGAGCGGGCTGACTCGGCAAGCGCTATTCATTTCCACCCGCCACACCCTGGTTTTCGAAAATGGTTTTTACCATTTACGTAAAGTCGAGTTCGAACACCTTCTGCAGCAAAAGCATTTGCCGCTTTTGCAGGGTGAACGCAAGGGGCATGAAACGTATAAAGCCGAACTTGTCCACGGCTTTGAATATGCCTATGGCGAACTGCTGACGCATCGGCACACGATCATGCAGATGCTTGAGCAATCCGCAGGCGAATTATCAACCCGCGTATTGCTCAAAAACTCTCAACGTTATGCGGACTTTATCGGCCTGAGCCGTCATCCACGCTTCATGAAAAACATGTTGGACCGGGAGCTTCTGCTTGCAACCCTGTGGAAAGACTTGAAAGAGCCCTATCGAGCAAAGGGCATCCCGCGTCATGAAATAGCCGACCTGCAAAGATCCAGCATTCCGTGTTTCACCATGCCGCTCAATTCCAATGCGTTGATGAGCGCCCAAGGTGAAACAATAGACATGACGAAAGTACAACCCCCGATAAAAAGCTGCTTACAGAAAATAGCCAATCTGTCCGCAGCCGACAGGGCATTACAACTCACACTGCTTGAAATGTGTCTGTATCCGGAGTCGAACGGACAGCCGTCATCACGTGCCCCCCTAAAAGCGCCCCAAGCGGATCGACTCGACGCAATACTCGGCATCAGTTCCCGCCTCGAAGCGCTCGCGATCAAGGGAACGGCAACGGACGTCAGTTGGTTGGCGTTCCATACGCACCCAACGACTCGTGGAAAATACCCTTCACCCATGGATCATGGGTTGTACTCCGGTATCGCCGGGATTGGGTTGTTTTATCTGAGCCTGTTCAAGGTAAGCGGCAAACCACGCTTACTGTCGCTCCTGGATCAGGTACTGGCTTCACTGGAACAACACTTTGGCTTTTTCAAAGCCGACCTGACCGTCAGTGCCTATCATGGCCTGGGCTCTTATCTCTATCTGCTCATCAATCGTCGCCAAATCACCGGCGATTCACAACACGATGAGAAAATTGCCAGCCTACTGACCCAACTGATTGATGTACCCCCTGAAGACTACGATTTCGACTTCCTGGGCGGCTGTTGTGGTGCGGTGACGCTGCTGGCCAATATCCATGGGTTATCGGCGCAAGCGGATGTGCTGCCGGCCATTCGGCGCATGGTTGCCTACATAAAGGACCAGATACTGATCGAAGAAGGCCAGCTTCTTCGACGCGATGACCGCTCCGTCATTTTAACGGGCCTGTCCCATGGTCTCTCCGGCGTCATCCTGGCCTTGTGCAAAGCCTATGATGTGACCGGCGATGGGGCGTTGGTGCCCTTGGCCATCCAGGTACTGGAGGGTGAAAATCGCTTGAGCCGAGAGGGTTTCTGGCTGGATCTGAGAGACCTGGGCCCTGTCGACCATGCCACCAAGTGGTGTCACGGAGACGGCGGCATCCTCATCGCCAGGCGACAACTCATGAAGTCGATGGGCGAGGTCTTGGACGAAACCACCCGGCAGACGGTGCTCGACGACATCCAGCGTTGCGAGAACAATCTTTGGCAGCACGGCTTGGGCGATGGCTATAACCTGTGCCATGGCGATTTCGGCAATCTGATCTGCCTGTATGACTTGTATCGTCACGCCGATGACCCCGAGGGCATCAGCAGGGTCAAGCAGGCCCTTGGCAAAGTCGCCCGGCAGTTTTTCGCAGGCCCCTTTCTCGACAGCGATCGTGTTCCCGACGTCAGCCTGCTGACGGGCATTACGGGGGCAGGTTATGCCTTGCTGTATGAGATCGATCCAACGATCCCCAACATACTCTCGCTCGATTTCGCGCTGCAGACGTAGGCTAGAGCTGTGGGAGCGAGCTCGCTCGCGATAGCGGTGGATCAGTCAACCTCAATGTCGCTGACCACCGCCATCGCGAGCAAGCTCGCTCCCACATTTCCGATCCCTATCAGGCCAGTTTCTTGTGCCGTACACGATGCGGCTGGGCGGCCGCTTCGCCGAGGCGTTTCTTGCGATCGGCTTCGTACTCGGTGTAGTTGCCTTCGAAGAATACCGCTTGGGAGTCGTCTTCGTACGCCAGGATGTGGGTCGCCACGCGGTCGAGGAACCACCGATCGTGGGAGATCACAATGGCGGCGCCCGGGAAGTCCAGCAAGGCTTCTTCCAGGGAGCGCAGGGTTTCGACGTCGAGGTCGTTGGACGGTTCGTCGAGCAGCAGGACGTTGCCGCCCTCCTTCAAGGTCAACGCCAGGTGCAAGCGACCGCGCTCACCGCCGGACAGGTCCTTGACGAACTTCTGCTGGTCGCCGCCCTTGAAGTTGAAGCGACCGACGTAAGTGCGCGACGGGATTTCATAGTTGCCGATGCGGATCTGGTCGGAACCGTCGGAGATCTGCTGGAACACGGTCTTGCTGCCGTCCAGGTCCTCGCGGCTCTGGTCGACGCAGGCCAACTGCACGGTTTCACCGATTTCGATGCTGCCCGAATCCGGGGTTTCCTTGCCCATCAGCATGCGGAACAACGTGGATTTACCCGCGCCGTTACCACCGATCACACCGACGATGGCGCCTTTGGGCATGGAGAACGACAGGTTGTCGATCAGCACGCGGTCGCCATAACCCTTGGTGACGTTCTTGAACTCGATGACCTTGTCACCCAGGCGCGGACCGGCCGGGATGTAGATCTCGTTGGTTTCGCTGCGCTTCTGGAATTCCTGGGACTGCATTTCCTCGAAGCGCTGCAGACGTGCCTTGGATTTGGACTGGCGGGCCTTGGCGCCTTTGCGCACCCACTCCAGTTCTTCCTTCATGGCTTTTTCATGGGCCGACTGCTGCTTGGATTCCTGGGCCAGACGATCGGACTTGGCTTCCAGCCAGCCCGAATAGTTGCCCTCGTACGGAATGCCTGCGCCGCGGTCGAGTTCGAGGATCCAGCCGGCGACGTTGTCCAGGAAGTAACGGTCGTGCGTGATCGCAACCACGGTGCCCGGGAAGTCATGCAGGAAGTGTTCGAGCCAGGCGACGGAATCGGCGTCCAAGTGGTTGGTCGGCTCGTCGAGCAGCAGCATGTCCGGGGCCGACAACAGCAGGCGGCACAAGGCCACGCGGCGCTTTTCACCACCGGAGAGGTGTTCGACCTTCGCGTCCCAGGCCGGCAGGCGCAGTGCATCGGCGGCAACTTCCAGCTGGCGATCCAGGTTGTGGCCGTCGCTGGCCTGCAGGATCGCTTCGAGCTTGGCCTGTTCGGCGGCCAGCTTGTCGAAGTCGGCATCCGGGTCGGCGTAGGCGGCATAGACCTCGTCGAGGCGCGCCTGGGCGTCCTTGATCACGCTGACCGCTTCCTCGACCACTTCACGCACGGTCTTGCTCGGGTCCAGTTGCGGTTCCTGGGGCAGGTAGCCGATGTTCAGGTCCGGCATCGGACGGGCTTCACCGTCGAATTCGTTATCGACGCCGGCCATGATTTTCAGCAGCGTGGACTTACCCGAGCCGTTGAGACCCAGTACGCCGATCTTGGCCCCGGGGAAGAACGACAATGAAATGTTTTTCAGGATTTCCCGCTTCGGCGGAACAACTTTGCTCAGCCGATGCATGGTGAAGACGTATTGAGCCATGGTGAACCTAGCGTCAGTGACAGGTGAAAAGAACGAGCCAGGCCACGCGCGGCGCCGGCACTTGACGGTCATCAATGCCTGCGGGCGGATAGAGCCTGGGAATCTGGAGCTGGAACGCTCTTGTTTGACCGGCAAAGCTACCTCAACCGTCGGTCAAGGTCCAGCCGCCAGGGGCTGGCACTTTGCCACAAGTCAAGGCATGCTAGCCGCCCTTCGGGCGTCCGGCTTATAGTGCACGTCGCGCCAGTCCAGCAAACTGCAGGATTACAGCTTGTCCAACGTCACTCCGCCCCTGTCCCCTCGCGCACCCGCTGTCGTGCCCGGCTCGCCCCTGCGCGGGACACTGAAGGGCGCGCTGGCCACGCTGGTGCTGCTGTTGCTCGGCTTGCTGTTCTGGCAACTGCTCGACCAACTGCGTGAAACCCAACAGCAACAGCGCCAATACACCATCGACTACACCGCCGATCTCGCCGCGCAAGTCAGCCTGAACATGGCCCTGAACGCGCAAATCGCCCTCAATCTGCTACCGATCGTCGAACAGCCACAAAGTGCCGACGAACAGCAGGCCCTGGTTCGTAAACTCCAGCAATCGTTACCCGAATTGCGCAGCCTGGCACTGCTGAGCCCTTCCGGCCGGGTGCTCAGTGACAGCGACGCCGACAGCCATGACGCCGCCTACCTGGGTGAGCTGGTGCGGCGCAGCCGGGCCCAGGCCCATTATTTCAGCAATGCCGAAGACGGCTCCGTGGTGCATCTGTTGTTGCACCAGGCCAGCGGCAGCAGCCGTGGCTATTGGGCCCTGCGCCTGACCCCGAATTTTTTCGCCACCCTGACCAAGCAAGCCGATGTGGGGCTGCGCCCGCTATGGCTGGTGGAAAACCGCCTCAACCAGCAGATCGTCAGCCGCGACGAGAGCCTGCCATCGATCAGCCCTACCCACCTGTCGCCGGATGACCTGGAAAATACGGTACTGACCGTGCCCCTGAGCAGCAGCGACTGGCAACTGCGGGGGCTGTTCGACCGGCGCCAGGTGATCGAGCAACTGCTGCCGGCCTTCATCGGCAAGTGCCTGCTGGGCCTGGCGTTCTCGTTGTTGCCGGTGATCGCGCTCTTGAACATGCGCCGGCGCCAGCGGCAGTTGCACGAAGGTCGACGGCGTTACCAGGATATTTTCGAAGGCACCGGCGTGGCCCTGTGCGTGCTGGACCTGTCGGGGCTCAAGGCCTTTTTTGAGCGGGTCGGCCTGCACAATGGCGATCAATTGCGCGCCTGGCTGCGAACCGCTCACCAACTCGAGCAATTGCGCCAGGAAGTCCACGTCACCGAGGTCAACCAGATGGCGTTGAAACTGCTCAACGTCGACTCCTGTGCCCAGGCTTGGCAGTTGCTGGTCGGCAAGGGCACGCCAGACAACAACCCCATCGGCTCGAAACTGCTCGAAGCGCTGCTCGACCAACACAAGCAACTGGAACTGGAAATCAAGCTCCAGGACGCCCATGGCCGCGACCAGCACCTGTGGCTGGTGCTGCGCCTGCCGGAAAAACAGCCCGACTACAACGCGGTCATCCTGAGCATCAGCGATATCACCAGCCGCAAGCTGATCGAACTCTCGCTGCTCGAGCGCGAAGGT
Source organism: Pseudomonas fluorescens (assembly GCF_001307275.1). NCBI lineage: Bacteria > Pseudomonadati > Pseudomonadota > Gammaproteobacteria > Pseudomonadales > Pseudomonadaceae > Pseudomonas > Pseudomonas fluorescens. The sequence goes on along the minus strand of NZ_CP012831.1, from coordinate 3,562,132 downwards.
TTCTGGTCCGACGTGGTACGCACCGTTCCGGATCATCTCTACGTGCAGGATGTCATCAGCCAGCGGATGATCTTCAGCAACCATCACCTGGGCCAGACCCTGGGGTACGATCGCACCGAACTGCACCAGATGGGCGAATACTTCTGGGAAATCCTGCTGCACAGCGACGACGCCGATCACTACCACAACCTGCGCCTGGAACAACGCCGTGGCGGGTACACGCAGCTGTTGCAATGCCAATTGCGCTTTCGCCATCGCAATGGCAAATGGCGCTGTTTCGATATTCGCGAACAGGCACTGGCCCGTGACCGGCATGACCAGGTGACCCGGATCATCGGCGTGGCCAAGGACGTCACCGAGCAGATCGAGGCCAGCGAATCGCTGCGCGACAGCGAGCAACGCTACCGGATGCTCGCCGAAAGCATCAGCGACGTGATCTTCTCCACCGACAACAAGCTTTCGCTCAACTACGTCAGCCCGTCGGTGCAAGCGGTGCTGGGCTACACCGCCGACTGGATTTTCCAGAACGGCTGGCAATCGATCATCGCCAATCCACAACAACTGACCGGCATCTACAGCCTGATGGACCGCGTCAGCAAGGCCCTGGACAAGCCCGAGCATCTGGCCGAGCTGCGCAACCAGATGCAGACCCAGCTGTTCCTGTTCGACTGCCTGCGCGCCGATGGGCGCAAGATCCCCATCGAGCTGCGACTGGTGCTGGTGTGGGATGAACACGGCGCGTTCGAAGGCGTGCTCGGCGTTGGCCGCGACATCAGCCAGCAGCGTCGCGCCGAAAAAGACCTGCGCATGGCCGCCACGGTCTTCGAGCACTCGACCTCGGCGATCCTGATCACCGACCCGGCCGGCTACATTGTCCAGGCCAACGAAGCCTTCAGTCGCGTCAGCGGTTATGCCGTGTCGCAAGTGCTGGACCAGTTGCCCAACATGCTGACCGTGGACGAGCAACAGGAAGCCCACTTGCGCTACGTGCTCAAGCAGTTGCAACAGCACAGCACCTGGGAAGGCGAAGTCTGGCTCAAGCGCCGCAATGGCGAACACTACCCGGCCTGGGTCGGCATCACCGCAGTGCTGGACGACGAAGGCGACCTGGCCAGCTATGTGTGCTTCTTCAGCGACATCAGCGAACGCAAGGCCAGCGAGCAGCGTATCCATCGCCTGGCCTACTACGACGCCCTGACCCACCTGCCCAACCGCACGCTGTTCCAGGATCGCCTGCACACCGCGCTGCAATCGGCCGAGCGGCAGAAGACCTGGGTGGTGCTGATGTTCCTCGACCTCGATCGCTTCAAGCCGATCAACGACTCCCTGGGCCACGCCGCTGGCGACCGGATGCTCAAGGAAATGGCCACGCGCCTGCTCGGCTGCGTCGCCGACGACGACACTGTGGCGCGCATGGGCGGCGACGAGTTCACCCTGCTGCTGCAACCCCGCGCCAGCCGGGAAACGGCGCTGAACCGGGCAATTGCCGTGGCCGAGCAGATCCTTGCCAGCCTGGTCCGGCCCTTTGTGCTCGAAGGCCGGGAGTTCTTTGTCACCGCCAGTATCGGTATTGCCCTGAGCCCCCAGGATGGCAACGAACTGAGCCAGTTGATGAAGAACGCCGACACGGCCATGTATCACGCCAAGGAGCGTGGCAAGAACAACTTCCAGTTCTACCAGGCCGACATGAACGCCAGCGCCCTGGAACGCCTGGAGCTGGAAAGCGACCTGCGCCACGCCTTGGAGCAGAACGAGTTCGTGCTGTATTACCAGCCGCAGTTCAGCGGCGATGGCAAACGTTTGACCGGTGCCGAGGCCCTGCTGCGCTGGCGCCATCCGCGACGTGGGTTGGTGCCGCCGGGGGATTTCATCCCGGTGCTCGAAGAGCTCGGGCTGGTGGTGGACGTCGGCGACTGGGTCATCACCGAAGCCTGCCGGCAACTCAGGACCTGGCACCAGGCCAAGGTCCGGGTACCGAAGGTCTCGGTCAACATTTCGGCCCGGCAATTCTCCGACGGCCAGTTGGGCACGCGCATCGCCAATATCCTGCGCAGCACCGGCCTGCCCCCGGCCTGCCTGGAGCTGGAACTGACGGAAAGTATCCTGATGCGCGAAGTCAGCGAGGCGATGCAGATCCTCGCCGGGCTGAAAAACCTGGGCCTGAGCATCGCCGTCGATGACTTCGGCACCGGTTATTCATCGCTCAACTACCTCAAGCAATTCCCCATCGACGTGCTGAAGATCGACCGCACCTTCGTCGACGGCCTGCCGTCCGGCGAGCAGGATGCGCAGATCGCCCGGGCAATCATCGCCATGGCCCACAGCCTCAACCTGGCGGTGATCGCCGAGGGCGTCGAGACCCACGAGCAGTTGGATTTCCTGCGCGAGCACGGCTGCGACGAAGTCCAGGGCTACCTGTTCGGCCGGCCGATGCCGGCCAATCGGTTCGAAGCGCAGTTCAGCAATGATGCGTTGTTCATGCTCGACTGAGGCTCTTCGGTGCCTGTAGTGGCCTCATCGCGAGCAAGCTCGCTCCCACAGGGTGATGGGCACGCAGGTCCAAATGTGGGAGCGAGCTTGCTCGCGATGGGGCCCGCCAAGGCTACGCAGAATGTCGCGTGAATCCCATTCGTCCGCGACATGACGCCCTTTCATATGCCTTCCAAAACCGGTTGAGGTAGAATGCCCCCCTTTTCTGCCCCGATCCTTGAGGACCGCCATGTTCAGCCGTGATTTGACTATTGCCAAGTACGACGCCGATCTCTTTGCCGCCATGGAGCAAGAAGCTCAGCGCCAGGAAGAGCACATTGAGCTGATCGCTTCGGAAAACTACACCAGCCCCGCGGTGATGGAAGCTCAAGGCTCGGTACTGACCAACAAGTACGCCGAAGGTTACCCGGGCAAGCGCTACTACGGTGGTTGCGAGTACGTCGACGTGGTCGAGCAACTGGCCATCGACCGCGCCAAGGAACTGTTCGGCGCCGATTACGCCAACGTCCAGCCGCACGCCGGTTCCCAAGCCAACGCCGCCGTGTACCTGGCGCTGCTGTCGGCCGGTGACACCATCCTGGGCATGAGCCTGGCCCACGGCGGTCACCTGACCCACGGCGCCAGCGTTTCCTCCTCCGGCAAGCTGTACAACGCCATCCAGTACGGCATCGACGGCAATGGCCTGATCGACTACGACGAAGTCGAGCGCCTGGCCCTCGAGCACAAGCCGAAAATGATCGTGGCCGGTTTCTCCGCCTACTCGCAGATCCTCGACTTCCCGCGTTTCCGCGCAATCGCCGACAAGGTCGGTGCCTACCTGTTCGTCGACATGGCCCACGTGGCCGGCCTGGTTGCCGCGGGCGTGTACCCGAACCCGGTGCCGTTCGCCGACGTGGTCACCACCACCACCCACAAGACCCTGCGCGGTCCACGTGGCGGCCTGATCCTGGCGCGCGCCAACGCCGACATCGAGAAGAAGCTGAACTCCGCCGTCTTCCCGGGCGCCCAGGGTGGCCCGCTGGAGCACGTGATCGCAGCCAAGGCGATCTGCTTCAAGGAAGCGCTGCAGCCTGAGTTCAAGGCTTACCAGCAACAAGTGGTGAAGAATGCCAAGGCCATGGCCGGCGTGTTCATCGAGCGCGGCTTCGACGTGGTGTCCGGCGGTACTGAAAACCACCTGTTCCTGCTCTCGCTGATCAAGCAGGACATCTCCGGCAAAGACGCTGACGCAGCGCTGGGCAAGGCGTTCATCACCGTGAACAAGAACTCGGTACCCAACGACCCACGCTCCCCATTCGTCACTTCGGGCCTGCGCTTCGGCACCCCGGCCGTGACCACTCGCGGCTTCAAGGAAGCCGAGTGCAAGGAACTGGCCGGCTGGATCTGCGACATCCTGGCGGACCTGAACAACGAAGCGGTCATCGACGCCGTGCGTGAGAAGGTCAAGGCTATCTGCAAGAAGCTGCCGGTATACGGCGCTTAATCAGCTCGCCCACACGTAGCCAAAAAGGCCCGCATCGAAAGATGCGGGCCTTTTTTATTGGTATGCAAAACATACGACCAGACAACTAACGCCAGCCAGCATTTAACGTCCTGCAATATAGGCAACCCCACAAGCGACTAATAACTCAATAAGATCCAGCTCGCCCCACCCCAAACTTGATCAACCCTTACAGGAGTCAATATTCACATGGACAGTGAACATTCCTTTCATGCAACACTTGATATGTTTAGCGCTCACGTCAACCTACTGGAAAGGCTGCATGGCAAACCCGCGATGGCGACCGTCAGCTCTTTCAGCGGTGGATTTTATACCGGCAAACCCCAGACCCAGGACCACTCACACCTGCTTGGCATGCGCGCCGAAGATCCGAGGACGCGTGGCGAGCCCTTGCGACTGCATTTCCGGCATACGGCGGGTGGCTATCTGCTGACCATGAAAAACGCCGGCGAGCACTACAACAAACTGCTCAGTAAAAGTTGGTTTGAAGTACTTGGCGCACAGGATCCCAATACTAAAAAGCCGACACTTTTTACTCTTATCGACTTTCAACAGAATGTCCTCACGCCGAAAACCATCAAACCCGGTCACAGCCGTATTTCGCTCATGACAGCCAATAGAAAACATGTGGGGGGATTAAGGCTACGGGGCTCGCCTTATCTCTATCTTGCCGAGACGGAAGAACAGTCAAAGGTGACGTTCATTCTGAGCATCCTCGGAGAAAAATACCCGTAGGACATTTAATGCAAGGCAGGGACAACCCATCTATCCCCCTGTGGCGAGGGAGCTTGCTCCCTCGCCACAGTCCTGGGTTCTCTCCTTAACTGACCCACTTAGGCATCTGGCGATATTTTTTTCCGGCCGAGAAAAGGCTCAAGCTCAGGGCTTTCACCGCAATTGGTAAGACCGGTCAAGCCAAATCCTCATCATCGTACTTGCACATCCGCGAAAACAGCGCCTAGACTGCGCCTGCACTGGACAAACCGGTAAGACCACAATAATGAAGTCCCGACGCCAGCCCCCTGGCGAACAAGGACACCGAACCAGGAATCCCTCCCATGCTCAAATGGTGCTCGCGGTCGATCTTCCTACAAGTTGTCCTCGGACTGATGCTCGGCATCGTCTGCGGGCTTACCCTTCCCGAATACTCAGCACAGCTCAAACCCCTCGGCGACGGCTTCATCAAGCTGATCAAGATGCTCATCGGCCTGATCGTTTTCTGCGTGGTGGTCAGCGGCATCTCCGGCGCCGGTGATCTCAAGAAAGTCGGGCGCATCGGCCTCAAGTCGGTCATCTACTTCGAAGTCCTCACCACCATCGCCCTGGTCATCGGCCTGGTCCTCGCTTTCAGCACAGGCATTGGCAGCGGCGCGAACATCCATCTGGAGCAGCTCTCCAGCGCGGACGTGAACGACATCGCCCAACGCGGCCAGCACATGGTCACTACCACCCAGTTCCTGATGAACCTGATCCCAACCTCGGTGATCGGTGCCTTCGCTGAAAACAACATTCTGCAAGTCCTGCTGTTTTCAGTGCTGTTCGGCAGCGCGCTGAACCTGGTGGGCGACGCGGCTTCCGGCATCTCGCGGCTGATCAACGAACTCAGCCATGTGATCTTCCGCATCATGGGCATGATCGTGCGCCTGGCTCCTATCGGTGTGTTCGGGGCCATTGCCTTCACCACCAGCAAATATGGCCTGGACTCGCTGCAGCACCTGGGCAGCCTCGTCGGCCTGTTCTACCTGACCTGCATCGCCTTCGTCACGCTGATCCTTGGTCTGGTGATGCGTGCGTCGGGCCTGCCGATGCTGCCGTTTCTCAAGTACCTGCGCGAAGAGCTGCTGATCGTACTCGGCACTGCTTCGTCCGATGCCGTGCTGCCCCAGATCATGCGCAAGCTCGAACACCTGGGGATCGGCAGCTCCACCGTGGGCCTGGTGATTCCAACCGGTTACTCATTCAACCTGGACGGGTTTTCCATCTACCTGACCCTGGCGATTGTCTTTATTGCCAACGCCACCGGTACGCCCTTGGCCCTGAGCGATCTGTTGACCATCCTGCTGGTATCCCTGATCACGTCCAAGGGCGCCCACGGAATTCCCGGCTCGGCGCTGGTGATACTGGCGGCGACGCTGACCGCGATCCCGGCGATCCCGGTGGTCGGCCTGGTGCTGGTGTTGGCCGTGGACTGGTTCATGGGCATTGGCCGGGCCCTGACCAACCTGATCGGCAACTGTGTGGCGACCGTGGCGATTGCCCGCTGGGAGAAAGACATCGACGTCCCCCGGGCGCGCAAGGTGCTGTCCGGCCAACAAGGCTATACCTTCCAACCCAGAAAACCGGTGGGCAGTGCCCATCACCAGCAATTCTGAAAGACGGCGATGCCGGCCCGAGAGCCGGCATCGCCTGATTGATTTCCAAGGAGTCACATGTGATCAGCTCATCGACCGTCGTCAATTCCGTGGTGGAGAAACTCCGCGCCGCCCTCGCCCGGGGCCAGTGGCGCTCGGGTGACATGCTGCCCGGCCAGCGCGAGTTGGCCGAGCAACTGGGCATCAGCCGGCCAAGCCTGCGTGAAGCGGTGATTGTGCTGGAAACCCTGGGCCTGGTGCGCTCGATGCCCGGCAAAGGCGTCGTGGTGCTGGAGGCCAATCCCGGCGATGCCGTCAGCGAAGGCAGTGCCATGGCCGGCGCGAGCCTGGAAGACTTGCTGCAGCTGCGCTACACCCTGGAGCCCTTCATCGTCGGCCTGGTGGCCCAGTCCATCAGCAGCAAGGATGTCGGCCAGTTGCGCCTGACCCTCATGGACATGCGCGAAGCCCTGGAAGCCAACGACAGCGACGCCTGCGCCAACGCCTACATCGCTTTCCATGAAGAACTGTTTGCCCTGACGTCCAACCCGATCTTCCAGAACGTGGTCCAGCAGACCAGCAACGCCCTCAAGCAAAGCGCCGATGTGTTGCGCAACTCGCCCGAGCACCTGGCCGAACGCCTGGAAGAGAACGAAGCCGTGGTCCGCGCCATTCGTGGCAAGAACAGCGCCCAGGCCAGCGCCGAAATGCGTCGGCATATTCTCCGGGAAGGCCAGCGCATGGGCATCGAATTGAATATTCCGGACGACAACCTCGGCACTTGAACCTGGGCCTGCGGAGACCGCCATGAACACTCTCGTTTCCCATCAGCACAACCGCAATGTACTCGCCGCCCTGCCCCTGCCCGGCCGGATTGGCAAACCGTCGGTGGACGATATCTACCCGCGGATCTTCGACGCCATTCTTGAACAACGCATCGCTCCGGCCAGCCGTTTCACCGAGGAAAGCCTGGGAGACGTGTTCGGTGTCAGCCGCAGCATCATTCGCCGTGTCCTGGCGCGCCTGTCCCACCAGCAAGTGGTGATATTGCGGCCCAACCATCGGCCACAAGTCGCCGCGCCGGATCTGGAGCAGACGCGGCAGATCCTCCATGCTCGCCGCCTGGCCGAGCAGACCCTGGTGCGCCTGGCCTGCAAGGCGCCGCAACCCAAGGACTTGCAGTGCCTGCGCGATCTGGTGGAGCGCGAGCGCCAGTGCCTGGACCGCGGCGAGCGTGGCCCGGCGATACGCCTGTCCGGCGAGTTTCACCTGCACCTGGCCGCCATGGCCGGCAACGCGCCGTTGACGCAATTCCTCGGCAGCCTGGTGCCCTTGACCTCGCTGGCCCTGGCACGCCACGAGGTCAAATCCCGCCGGCATTGCGCCTGGCAGGAACACCTGGCGATCGTCGACGCGGTGGAAGGCCGCAACGTCAATGAAGCGGTGCGGCTGATGGACGAGCACCTGGACCATCTGGAGCAAAAACTGCTGCTGGTCGCAGGCGCGGGATCGTCAAAGTAGCGCGGCTTCGAAGCCAGCGCGGATCTTCTCTTCGGGCAGTTCGTCGGCGATGAACACGATCACGCTTTCCCGGGCTTCGTCGGGCGCCCATTCAGTGTCCCAATCGAAACCGTACAGCTTGAGCACGCCTTGGAACACCAGCCGGCGGGGTTCGCCGGCGATGTTCAGCACGCCTTTGTAGCGCAGCAATTGCTTGCCGTGCTCTTCCAGCAACTGGTTCATGAACTCGCTGAGCTTGTCGATATCCAGGGCCTTGTCGGTGCGCAGCACCAGGCTGCTGATGCGATCGCCCGGGGTTGCCTTGCCCACCGGGCGCAGGCTGAACCCTGCGCCAAGGTCCGCATTGAGATTGAAACCGCGAATGTCGAGCAGCTCGGCCAGGTCGATCTGGCCGTGTTCAACCACCCTGATCGGTGCCCGTCGGTTGATGCGCGTCAAGCGCTCGCCAAGGGCCTGGACCTGGGCGGCGTCCACCAGGTCGGTCTTGCTCAGGAGCAGGCGGTCGGCAAACCCGACCTGGGCCTGGGCGATGGCCTGGGTCAGGTGGATGTCGGCGTGAGCCGCGTCCACCAGGGTCAGGATCCCATCGAGGATATAGCGCTCGCGCAGGTCCTCGTCGATGAAGAAAGTCTGCGCCACCGGGGCCGGGTCGGCCAGGCCGGTGCACTCGATCACCAGGCGATCGAAGGCAATCTCGCCGCTGTCCAGCCGCTCGAGCAACAGGTACAGGGCTTTGGTCAGGTCGGTGTGAATGGTGCAGCACACGCAGCCGTTGGCCAGGGTCATGACTTGCACCGGCTCGTCGCCCAACAGTTGGGTGTCGATACCGGCATCGCTGAATTCGTTCTCGATCACGGCGATTTTCAGGCCGTGCTCGGCCTTGAGCAGATGGCGCAACAGCGTGGTCTTGCCGGCGCCGAGGAAGCCGCTGAGGATGGTGACCGGGATGGGAGAGGACAAACTGAATCTCCTTGATGCCTGAAAGGAAAACGGTTTTGTGGGAGCGAGCCTGCTCGCGGAGGCGTCGGGTCAGTCGACATTATCATTAACTGACACTCCGCCATCGCGAGCAAGCTCGCTCCCACAGGGATTCTGTGGTGTGCGCCCATGTTGAAACCATCCAAAAACAACTGTGGGAGCGAGCTTGCTCGCGATGGCGGTGGATCAGCGACATCATCGTCAACTGACACTCCGCCATCGCGAGCAAGCTCGCTCCCACAAGGGTTACATCATCCACTGGCCATCAGCGGTTCAACAGCACTTGGGCCCACCCTTGCCACCGTAACGGGCCTCCTGGCGTTCGCGAAAGAACGCCTCGTAGTCCATCATCGGTTTGTCCGGGTGCTTGGTTTGCATGTGCTCGACGTAGTTGTCGTAGTCGGGCATGCCGACCATCAGGCGGGCGGCCTGACCGAGGTATTTACCCAGGCGACTCAAGTCATTGAACATCGTTGCAATCCTCTATCAAGCGTCCGGCAGGGCCTGGAATGGCGCTTCTTTGTCCGTGCGTTCCTTGGTGCCCCAGGCGGCGATGCCGACCTTGAGCGCGTAGAACAGGATGCTGAAGACCACGAACAGGAACAACACCGTCAGTGTTGCGTTGGTGTAGGCGTTGAACACCACGTGCTGCATCTGCTCGATGCTCTTGGCCGGGGCCAGGATCTGGCCGGCGGCCAGGGCATCGTTGTATTTGCGCGCCAGGGCCAGGAAGCCGATCGCCGGGTTGGCGTCGAACAGCTTGATCAGGCCCGCGGTGGTGGTGCAGATCAGCAGCCAGGACGCCGGCAGCAGCGTGACCCAGACGTAGCGCTGGCGCTTCATCTTGATCAGCACCACGGTGGCGAGCATCAGGGCGATACCGGCCAGCATCTGGTTGGAGATGCCGAACAGCGGCCACAAGGTGTTGATGCCGCCCAGCGGATCGATCACGCCTTGGTACAGCAAGTAACCCCATAGCGCCACGCAACCGGCGGTGGCGATCAGGTTGGCGGTCCACGATTCGGTGCGCTTGAGGGCCGGCACGAACGAGCCGAGCAGGTCCTGGAGCATGAACCGCCCGGCACGGGTGCCGGCGTCCACGGCGGTGAGGATGAACAACGCTTCGAACAGGATCGCGAAGTGGTACCAGAACGCCATGGTGTTCTCACCCGGCAGCACCGAGTGCAGGATCTGCGCGATCCCCACCGCCAGGGTCGGCGCACCGCCGGCACGGGCCAGCACGGTGGTCTCGCCGATGTCCTTGGCCACCGCTTGCAGCGCCTCGGGCGTGATGGCAAAACCCCAACTGCTGACGGTCTGCGCCACGGCCACCACGTCACCGCCGACGATGGCCGCCGGGCTGTTCATGGCGAAGTACACGCCCGGCTCGATCACCGAAGCGGCGACCATGGCCATGATCGCCACGAAGGACTCCATCAGCATGCCGCCGTAACCGATGTAGCGGGCGTTGGTTTCATTATCCAAAAGCTTGGGCGTGGTGCCCGAGGAGATCAGCGCATGGAAGCCCGAGACCGCGCCGCAGGCGATGGTGATGAACAGGAACGGGAACAGCCCGCCCTTCCACACCGGCCCTGTGCCGTCGGTGAACTGGGTCAGCGCCGGCATTTTCAGCTCGGGCATGGTGACCAGGATGCCGATCGCCAGGGCGACGATGGTGCCGATCTTGAGGAAGGTCGACAGGTAGTCCCGCGGGGCCAGGATCAGCCACACCGGCAGTACCGCCGCGACGAAACCGTAGCCGATCAGCATCCAGGTGATCTGGATCCCGGTGAAGGTGAAAGCCTTGGCCCAGACCGGGTCGGCGGCGATTTGCCCGCCCAGCCAGATCGACCCCAGCAGCAACAGCACGCCGATGATCGAGATCTCACCGATGCGGCCCGGGCGGATGTAGCGCATGTAGATGCCCATGAACATCGCGATCGGGATGGTCGCCATTACCGTGAAGATGCCCCACGGGCTCTCGGCCAGGGCCTTGACCACGATCAGCGCCAGCACCGCGAGGATGATGATCATGATCAGGAAGCAGCCGAACAGCGCGATGGTGCCGGGGATGCGGCCCATTTCCTCGCGCACCATGTCACCCAGGGAGCGACCGTTGCGGCGGGTGGACAGGAACAGGACCATGAAATCCTGCACCGCACCGGCCAGCACCACGCCGGCGATCAGCCAGAGCGTGCCGGGCAGGTAGCCCATCTGCGCCGCCAGCACCGGCCCGACCAGCGGCCCCGCACCGGCAATGGCCGCGAAGTGGTGGCCGAAGAGGATGTGTTTGTTGGTCGGGACGTAGTCCAGGCCATCGTTGTTGAGCACGGCGGGGGTGGCCCGGCGCGCATCGAGTTGCATCACGTTGTTGGCGATGAAGAGGCTGTAGTAGCGGTAGGCGACCAGGTAGATGGCCACGGCGGCGACGACGATCCAGAGGGCGTTGATCGCCTCGCCTCGACGCAATGCCACGACGCCCAGGGCGCACGCTCCTACGACGGCCAGCAGTAGCCAGGGCAGATGGCGCAGCAGGCTATTATTGTTTTTCATTTTTATATTCCAGCCAGGGTGGACAAGAAAGATAGCCATTGGAGTTTAGCGCTAACCCGGGCAAAGGCCATACTCGACATTCGTCTGTCTGTTGCCGAACGGTGACGATGCCCCGTCAGTTGGGTCTATAGTCAATGAATCTTCAGAGGGAATGCGTCATGAGCGAGCGTCGCCGCTTCGTACGAGTTGATTTCCATGCCAGGACCGAGCTGAGCCAAGGCCCCTATATCTGGTCGGTGGAACTGCTGGACCTGTCCCTCAAGGGGCTGCTGATCAAGAAACCCGAGCCCTGGCTTGGCGATCCCGAACATTCCTTCATGGCCGATATCCATTTGAGTCCCGATGCCGAGATCAAAATGGAAATTCGCCTGGCCCATGATGACCATGGTCACCTGGGCTTCGTCTGCAAGCATATCGACCTGGCATCCATCGCCCACCTGCGCCGATTGATAGAGCTGAACCTGGGCGACCATGACGAGCTGGAGCGGGAATTGGCGGCATTGATCCAGACTTGAACTGCCATCCCCTTGGTGAGGGACTCATGTGGGAGCAAGGCTTGCCCGCGATGGCTGCAATGCGGCCCTTCAAAATCGAGTCGCCTGCATCGCGAGCAAGCTTTGCTCCCACATACATTCCTTGCGCAATTGCCAGTGTTATTCGAACAGCGCATCCAACGCCTGTTCCAGACGGGTCACTGCGATAATCTGCAACCCCGGCGGCGCTTCCTTCGGCGCGTTGCCCTTGGGCACGATGGCGCGTTTGAAACCGTGCTTGGCCGCTTCCTTGAGCCGCTCCTGCCCGCTGGGCACCGGTCGCACTTCCCCCGACAACCCCACTTCGCCAAACACCAGCAAATCATGGGGCAGCGGCCGGTTGCGCAGGCTGGACATGACCGCCGCCATCAACGCCAGGTCGGACGCGGTCTCCAGTACCTTGACCCCGCCCACGACGTTGAGGAACACGTCCTGGTCGTGAGTCGGAATCCCGCCGTGTCGGTGCAACACCGCCAGCAGCATGGCCAGCCGATTCTGATCCAGGCCCAGGGTGACCCGCCGTGGGTTCGCCAAGTGGCTGTCATCCACCAGCGCCTGCACTTCCACCAACATCGGCCGGGTCCCTTCCCACGTCGCCATGACCACGCTGCCCGGGACTTCTTCCTGGGCACGCGTCAGAAAGATCGCCGAAGGGTTCGAGACTTCTTTCAGGCCCCTGTCGGTCATGCCGAACACGCCCAATTCATTGACGGCACCAAAACGGTTCTTCACCGCCCGGAGCAAACGCAGGCGGCCATCGGATTCGCCTTCGAAGTACAACACGGTATCGACCATGTGCTCCAACACCCGCGGTCCCGCCAACGCACCCTCCTTGGTGACGTGGCCCACCAGGAAAATCGCCGTGCCGCTCTGCTTGGCGTAGCGCACCAGCAACGCCGCGCTTTCACGCACCTGGGACACGCCGCCCGGGGCCGATTGCAGCTGTTCGGTGAAAATGGTCTGGATCGAGTCGATCACCATCACCTTGGGCTTTTCCACGCGCGCCGTGGCGATGATGGTTTCGATGCAGGTCTCGGTCATGACCCGCAACTGGTCCTGGGGCAAGCCCAGGCGCCGGGCGCGCATGGCGACCTGTTGCTGGGACTCTTCGCCAGTGACGTACAGCGCCGGCATGCGGGTGGCGAGGTTGCACAAGGTTTGCAGCAGGATGGTGGATTTGCCGATGCCCGGGTCTCCACCGATCAGCACCACCGAACCGTCCACCAGGCCGCCGCCCAGCACCCGGTCCAGTTCACCGGACGCGGTGGAAAATCGCGGGATTTCTTCAACGCTGACTTCGGCCAGGGTCTTGATCTGCGCCTGCTGACCGGCCCAGCCGGTGCGCCCGGTGGGGGCCGCCGCGCCGCCGCTTTCCACCATGGTTTCGGTCAGGGTGTTCCAGGCCCCGCATTCGCTGCATTGGCCGGCCCATTTGGGAAAGGTCGAACCGCACTCGGTGCAGCCGTACATGCGCTTTGCCTTGGCCATCTGAACTCCGGGGTAAAACCGCGATGATAGCCCAGCCAAGGTTCACTGAGGGGCCGGCATTCTGATTTCACCCTTCGCCAGATCTGCCGCGGTATTGCCCAACGGATCCCGGGCCTCCAGGTCGGCGCCCTTGGCCTTCAAGGCATCGAGCAACTCGCCACGCTTGAACAGACCCGCATACATCGCGGCAGTCTGTCCGGCACCGTTGCGTTGGTCCGGGCTGCAATCGGTGGACAGCAAGCGACGGGCAATCTGCACTTCGCCCTTGAAAATGGCGCCCATCAGCGCCGTATTGCCGCGTTTGTCCTGGGCACAGGCATCGGCCCCCGCGGCCAGCAACCGCTCCACCGCCGGAGCGTGGCCGTGATAAGCCGCCAGAATCAGCGCGGTGTAGCCCTTCTCATCCCGGGTATCCAACGAGTAACCGGCCTCGATAAATGTATCGAGCATCGGCACATCGCCCCGGCGAGCGGCGTCGAAATAATAGTTTTGCAGCTGTTCCTGGACCGCAGCCGGTTCGGTGGGTATTGGCTGATCGGCCAGTACGCTCAGTGACCAGGTCGCAAGCATCGACAAAAAGAATTTACCCATCATGACGTCTCCCCATGACTCAAGACTGTGGAGCAGGGTTGTGGGAGCAAGGCTTGCCCGCGATGCGGACGACTCGGTCTGGCTTCCGACCCCGGCGTCCGCCTCGCGAGCAAGCTTTGCTCCCACAGGTGATGCACCTGCCGGCGGTGATCAGTCAGTCAGTTTTTCCGCCAGAGCCTTGACCCGAGCCAAGTCACCTTTGGCGACACGGGCCACCCCAGTGCCGTATTCAGGATCGGCCTTGTAGAGGAACGACAGGATGATGTGCTTGCTCTCGTCATCGGTGGTCGCCAAAGAGCCGCCAAAGCTTTCGATCAGGTCATCACGTTCTTTCTTGCTGAACGAACGATACAAATCGCCGGCCTGCTTGAAGTTCTGCTCGCGCTGGATTTTCGCCTGCTGGGTGCTGCCACTCAGCGCGGCCTGGCTGTAGCGTGCCGCCTGCGGTTCTTCACGAGGCGTCAGGCGGCTCGGCTGGTAATTCACGCCGGTGCTGGTGCTGCCTGGGTTCATCGCACCGTCCTGGTTACCGTTGTTCACCGCCACCTTGGGGGCGTTGATCGGCAATTGCAGGGCATTGGCGCCTAGACGGTACATCTGCGTATCGGCATAGGAAAACACCCGGCCCTGAAGCAAACGGTCCTCGGAAGGCTCGATGCCTGGCACCAGATTCGCTGGCGCCATCGCCACCTGCTCGGTTTCCTGGAAGACGTTCGCCGGGTTACGGTTCAAGACCATTTGCCCGACCTTGCGTTCAGGCACGCCCGGCCAGATCTTGGTCGCATCCAGTGGGTCGAAGTCGAACTTGGCAAGGTCTTGTGGATTGAGCACCTGGACGTACAAGTCCCACTTCGGGAAGTCGCCCTTATTAATATGGCTCACCAGATCATTGGTCATATGGCTGTAATCTTGACCCTGAACTTTCACAACTTCTTTCGGATCGAGATTTTTCAAGCCCTGCAAACTTTTCCAATGAAACTTCACGTAGTGAATTTCACCCTTGGCGTTAATCAGCTTGTAGGCATGTACACCGTTGCCGTCCATTTCGCGGTAACTGGCCGGTGTGCCGGAGTTGGAATACAACTCGGTCAGGGTACGGGTCGATTCTGGAACATGGGAGAAGAAGTCGAAACGCCGTGAATCATCGTCCAGGTTGGTCCGCGGGTCGGGTTTGAACGCGTGGACCATGTCCGGAAACTTGATGGCATCGCGAATGAAGAAAGTCGGGAAGTTGTTGCCCACCAAGTCCCAGTTACCGTCGGCGGTGTAGAACTTCGTGGCAAAGCCACGGGGGTCGCGCAGGGTTTCCGGCGAATGATTACCGTGCACCACGGCCGAAAAACGCACGAACACCGGGGTGACCTGGCCCGCGGCGAAGACCTTGGCCTTGGTCAGGTCGCTGAGATCGTCGGACACCGTGAATGTGCCGTGGGCACCGGTACCACGGGCATGCACCACACGCTCGGGGATGCGTTCACGATCGAAGCGCTGGAGCTTCTGGATCAACTGCACGTCTTGCAGCAGGGTCGGACCGTTGGGACCTGCCGTCTGCGAATTCTGGTTATCGCCGACCGCCGCACCGTTGTCCCGGGTCAGGGTGGCCGCGTTGACAGACAAGGATAGAAGGCTCGCGGTCAGCACAAAAAGAGCGCGGCGATGGGAGTAAGCCCCGTGGCCGAGGGAAGTGTTCATAGGCATGTTCCTCTGATGTTATAGAGCGCATCCATGTGCGCCATCCAGAGGCTAGTGCCGGGAAAAGAAAAACCTAAATAGAAATGCCGTACCGCACCGATAGAAAAAACGTTATAGGGCCCCCGGGCCGAAACCGCGTATCACGCGCGATTGATGGCACTTTGTAAACTTTTCATCCAAGCCCCGGTCGATAACTGAAGCTTTGTAAGCAGGCGTTTCGAGCAAGACTCGTTGGGCTGATTTACACTGCCACTCATCTTTCATCTGTTACAAGGAATAACTCATGGGCGTGCTAAGCGAGTTCAAGGCCTTCGCGGTCAAAGGCAATGTCGTCGACATGGCCGTCGGGATCATCATCGGCGCCGCTTTCGGCAAAATCGTTTCGTCATTCGTGGGCGACGTGGTCATGCCGCCAATCGGCCTGCTGATCGGTGGCGTGGATTTCAGTGACCTGGCCATCACCCTCAAGGCCGCCCAGGGTGATGCGCCTGCCGTGGTACTGGCCTACGGTAAATTCATCCAGAGCACCATCGACTTCATCATCGTGGCGTTCGCCATTTTCATGGGCGTCAAGGCCATCAACCGCCTCAAGCGTGAAGAAGCCGTAGCCCCCAGCGCCCCTCCGGTTCCGACCAAGGAAGAGCTGCTGCTGAGTGAGATTCGCGACCTGCTCAAGGCTCAGAACGAGCGGCCCTGAGCCTACCAGTAGTTTTCCACCGCCACCTGGCCCGGACGACGGGTCAGGCTCAGTTGCAGGCCCCTGGCCTTGAGCAGCTTGCGTGTGTCGTCGATCATTTGCGGGTTGCCGCACAGCATCACCCGCGAATGCTCCGGCGTCAGCGCTACGCCGGCCGCGAGCTCTAACTCGCCGTTGTCGATCAACGTGGTAATGCGCCCACTGAGCGCCCCCGGGTGCTGCTCACGGGTGACGGTCGCAATGAAACGAAACTTGTGAGCGTACTCGGCCAGGTAGTCGCGCTGGGGCAACTCCTTGATCAGGTCCTGATACGCCAATTCCCGCGCCTCGCGCACGCTGTACACCAGGATGATCCGCTCGAATTTTTCCCAGGCCTCGAAATCCTGGAGGATCGAAAGAAACGGCGCCACGCCCGTCCCCGTGGACAGCAACCACAAATCCCGGCCATCGACGAAGCGGTCCAGCGTCAGGTAGCCAAAGGCCTGGCGATCCACCAACAGTTCGTCACCCGGCTGCAAGCGGCTGAGTTCGCTGGTGAACTCGCCCTCGGGCACCACGATGGAAAAGAACTCGAGGAACTCGTCGAAGGGCGACGACACCATGGAGTACGCCCGCCAGACGGTGGTGCCGTCCGCCTTGGCGACGCCCAGCCGGGCGAACTGACCCGCCCGGAAGCGAAAGCCGCGATCCCGGGTCGTGCGTAACGTAAACAAATGAGACGTCACTGGCTGGACATCGAGCAAGGTTTGGCGGGTGAACTTCTCTGCACTGTCGGTCATGAGCCACTCCTAGGGGACAAGACCTGCAGTGTCCCGCAAAGTGAGCGTCTTCACCACCGACGGCAAGTAATGGCACTTTAGCCATAGTCGCCGCCTTTATCGCTAAATCCTTTACCAAACTTATACAAAGTTGCAGCCATGTAAAACCAACCACATAAAAAACTTATTCCCTTAGATATTTCAAAATGTAAGTGGGATAAAAAAATCCCACTACAAATTAAGAATAGTCCTACACTAAAATTTCGCATCATGGATTGGATCCGCATGGACGAATCAACCCAGGAGAAAGCGATGGACAGGTGGAAGGACTTGTTACTGAGGAAGCTATCCTGTGAAAAAGACCTGCAGACGGCCTATCGTCTGGTATTGAATTTCTTTAACAATCAGGGATTTGAATATTGCGCATTTGCAGCCTATCTCGGAAGCCCCGACAAACACACCAGCAAGGTGAACCTGAATAATTACCCTTATGGATGGGACCGGCTTTATGAACAAAATGGTTATGCGTCGAGCGATCCATTAGTAGCACATTGCAATCAATCACCGCTCCCGATCTTGTGGGATGAGACTGTTTTCGCTCAGGCCCCCAAGTTATGGCGAGAACTTAATCGACAGGGACTCAAGTACGGCTGGACCCAGGCCGTTCATGACGACCAAGGGCCACAGTGCAGCCTGTTCAGTCTTGCACGAACCCATTGTCCCATTGATATCGAGGAACACTATGGCAATCTCGGCTACGCCATCTTCGCCAGTCAAAAGCTGCATGCGCTCGCCAGTAAAAAACTGTCTGACGCCATCGTAGTCAAGCAGAACTATCACTTGTCGCCGAGAGAAATCGAAGTACTGAGGTGGTCAGCCGAAGGCAAGACGGCTTCGGAAGTGGGCAGGATTCTCTGCCTTTCCGAACGAACCGTGAATTTCCATGTGTGCAGTTGCATGCGAAAACTGAACGTCAGCAATAAAATTTCAGCGGTGGCCAAGGCTGCCCAGATCCATGTGATCTGACCCGTGGCGCGGCACTGCCGAGCTGAAAAACCCGCGAGTAATGTGCAACAAAAAAACGTACCATTTACGGTCCCTCTT
This sequence comes from Pseudomonas fluorescens, assembly GCF_001307275.1. NCBI lineage: Bacteria > Pseudomonadati > Pseudomonadota > Gammaproteobacteria > Pseudomonadales > Pseudomonadaceae > Pseudomonas > Pseudomonas fluorescens. The sequence continues at coordinate 3,543,875 of NZ_CP012831.1, read as the reverse complement.
GAATGATGCCGCTTTTAAGCGCGACGCAGTTCATTCAGGCGGTCCCGCACAGACACCTGCCTCCAGGCAGCGGGACATTCGTTGATTTCCAGAGTCCCCAGCCATGCCCCTGCTCGACAGTCCTTTCGCCCAACTCGACCTGATCCGCCAACCCGAACAGCAGAACGAACCGCTGCAAGCCTTCGATGCAGCCGATGAATACCTGCTCGCGTATCTGGCCGAACAACAACCGGCCGCGCAGACTCGGGTCCTGGTGCTCAATGACGGCTTCGGCGCCCTGGCCGCCAGCCTGGCCGGCAACGTCCTGGTGACCAGCAGCGGTGATTCTTTCCTGGCATTGCAGGCACTGGAGAAAAACCTGGTGCGTAATGGCCGGCCCTTCGATGCCGTGCCAACGTTGCCGGCCAGCGAAGCGTTGACCGGCCCGTTCGATCGCGTCCTGATCAAAGTACCGAAAACCCTGGCCCTGCTGGAGGAACAACTGATTCGCCTGCAAGGCCAACTGGCGCCGGGCGCCCAGGTGATTGCCGGAGCCATGATCAAGCACCTGCCCCGGGCCGCCGGCGATTTGCTGGAGCGTTACATCGGCCCGGTGCAGGCTTCCCTGGCAGTGAAAAAAGCGCGGCTGTTGATCGCCACACCGCCCAGCGCCTCTTCACCCAACAGCACGCCGGTCGTGTCACCCTACCCCACGCGCTACTGGCTGGACGAGCCGAAGATCGAACTGCTCAACCATGCCAACGTGTTCTGCCGCGAAGGCCTGGACATCGGCACGCGCGCGTTCCTGCCACATCTGCCGAAAAACCTCGGCACGGCCCGGGTCGCGGACCTGGGCTGCGGCAATGGCGTGCTGGCCATCGCCAGTGCCCTGCAAAATCCCGAGGCCCGCTACACCCTGGTGGACGAGTCGTACATGGCCGTGCAATCGGCGGCAGAGAACTGGCGTGCGGCCCTCGGCGAACGCGAAGTGACCATCAGGGCCGGCGATGGCCTGGCCGGGCAAGAAGCGCAGTCACTGGATGTGGTGTTGTGCAACCCGCCCTTCCACCAGCAGCAAGTGGTGGGCGACTTCCTCGCCTGGCGGATGTTTCAGCAGGCTCGCGAAGCGTTGGTGGTGGGTGGCGCGCTGTACATCGTCGGCAACCGGCACCTGGGTTACCACAGCAAACTGGCGCGGTTGTTCCGAGGCGTCGAGCAAGTGGCCGCCACGCCGAAATTCGTGATTCTCAAAGCGCGCAAATAGACCGTCCGCTGCGGGAGCAAAGCTCGCTCCCGGCAGGAAAATCAGTGGGTGGTCAGCCCTGCGGCATTCATGAACATCCGCATCAGGCTGGCGACGATGAACAACGCCAGCACACTGCCAGCCCAGATCAACGCCAGCCAGCCGAGCCGCTGCCAGAGAGGCTTGCGTTCGGCGGCCTCGATGTCTTTCAAGTCAGGTTTGGCCATGCTCGACGCCCTCAATGGTAGCCATCGTCGTGGGTCACCTTGCCGCGGAACACGTAGTAGCTCCAGAAGGTGTACACCAGGATCAACGGAATGATGAACAGCGTGCCCACCAGCATGAAGCCTTGGCTCTGGGGCGGTGACGAGGCGTCCCAGATCGAGATGGACGGCGGCACGATGTTCGGCCACAGGCTGATGCCCAAGCCGCTGTAGCCGAGGAAGATCAGCACCAGGGTCAGGATGAAGGGCGTGTAGTTGGCATTGCGGGCCACCGCGCGGAACAAACCGTACATGGTCACCAGCACCAGGATCGGCACCGGCAGGAACCAGAACAGGTTCGGCAATGTGAACCAGCGGGCCGCGATGTCCGCGTGGGCCAGCGGCGTCCAGATGCTGACGATACCGATCACGGCCAGCACCACGAACGCCAAAGGCCGGGCCAGGTCATGCATCTGCTCTTGCAGCTTGCCTTCGGTCTTCATGATCAGCCAGGTGCAGCCGAGCAAGGCGTAGGCCGCGATCAACGCCAGGCCACAGAACACCGTGAATGGCGTGAACCAGTCCAGGGAACCGCCGGCGAACTGGCGATTGACCACTTCAAAACCGTCGATGAACGCCCCCAGTGCCACGCCCTGGAAGAAGGTGGCCGTCAGCGAACCGCCAATGAACGCCTTGTCCCAGAGGTGGCGCTTCTCAGCCTTGGCCTTGAAGCGGAACTCGAAGGCCACGCCGCGAAAAATCAGGCCGATGAGCATCAGGATCAACGGCAGGTACAGCGCCGAAAGCACCACCGAGTAGGCCAGCGGAAACGCCCCGAACAGCCCGGCACCGCCCAGCACCAGCCAGGTTTCGTTACCGTCCCAGACCGGTGCCACGGTGTTCATCATGACGTCACGGTCGCGCTCGCCCTTGACGAAGGGGAAGAGGATGCCAATCCCCAGGTCGAAACCGTCCATGATCACGTACATCATGATGCCGAAGATGATGACCACGGCCCAGATCAGCGGAAGATCAATACCCATGACTCAATTCCCCTTGTTCGAGCGGTCGTTGTGGTCCACATCGTCGCCGTCGTCGGCGGCCGACAATGGCCGGGCCGGCGTGCGTTTCTGGCCCGGGCCACCATCGCTCGGCTCGGCTTCGTGGGCCTCCGGCCCCTTGCGCACCAGGCGCATCATGTAGCTCAAACCTGCACCGAACAGCGCGAAATACACCACGACGAACAACACCAGGGTGATGCTCATCTGCGCGAAGCTGTGGCCGGACGAAGCATCGGCCGTGCGCATCAAGCCATAGACCACCCAGGGCTGGCGCCCGATCTCCGTGGTAAACCAGCCGGCCAGGATCGCCACCAGCCCGGACGGCCCCATCCACAGCACCATGTAGAGGAACGGTCGGGATTGATAGATCCGATCCTTGCGGCGCAGCCACAGGCTGCACAACCCAGTGAAAATCATCAGCAAGCCGAGGCCGACCATGACCCGGAACGACCAGAACACAATGGTCGAGTTCGGTCGGTCCTCAGGCGGGAACTCCTTGAGGGCCGGCACCTGCTTGTCCAGGCTGTGGGTCAGGATCAGGCTGCCCAGGTAAGGGATTTCCACGGCGTACTTGGTTTTTTCCGCTTGCATGTCGGGCCAGCCGAACAGGATCAGCGGGGTCGGTTCATTGCCGACGTTTTCCCAGTGGCCCTCGATAGCGGCGATTTTCGCCGGTTGGTGCTTGAGGGTGTTCAGGCCATGGAAGTCGCCGATGACCGCTTGTATCGGCGCCACCAGCAAGGCCATCCACATCGCCATCGACAGCATCCGGCGGATGGCCGGGTTATCGCGGCCGCGCAGCAAATGCCAGGCCGCCGACGAGCCGACGAAGAACGCCGTGGCGACAAACGCCGCGGTGGACATGTGCAGCAATCGATAAGGAAACGAGGGGTTGAACACCACCGCCAGCCAGTCCACCGGGATCACCCGGCCGTCGATGATTTCGTAGCCCTGGGGGGTCTGCATCCAGCTGTTGGAGGACAGGATCCAGAAGGTCGAGATCAGGGTGCCGATCGCCACCATGACCGTGGAGAAGAAATGCAGGCCACGGCCGACGCGATTCCAGCCAAACAACATCACGCCCAGGAAACCCGCTTCGAGGAAGAACGCCGTGAGCACCTCGTAGGTCAGCAAGGGGCCGGTCACCGCACCGGCGAAGTCCGAAAAGCGGCTCCAGTTGGTCCCGAACTGATAGGCCATGACCAACCCGGACACCACCCCCATGCCGAAGTTGACGGCAAAGATTTTCGACCAGAAGTGGTACAGGTCGCGGTAGGTGTCATCGCGGGTCTTGAGCCACAGCCCCTCGAGCACCGCCAGGTAACTCGCCAGGCCGATGGTGATGGCCGGGAACAGGATGTGGAACGAGATCGTGAACGCGAACTGGATTCGGGCGAGATCAAGCGCCTCCAAACCGAACATAAGTCTTCCTCTGTCAGGTAAAACCGGCTGCGGGCGGGGCTGGCACCAGCCTCCAAGGGATATGGAGTGCGATGCTTTTCAAATCGTTCTTTTTATAACCGTCACAACGCAGGACTCTGGCCGGATGGCCGCCAGCCCAACGCCCCGAAGGGTATTGATCTGGATCAAGCAATGCTCAAAGAGTAGTCGCAATATTGCCGATGGACGGCGTGGTCTTTTGTCGCGTGACAGGTTGTCTCAGTAGGTTCAGCAATATAGAAAAGCCCAGCAGAAGGTAAGGGTTGCGGGGTAATGACAGTGGGAGCAAGGCGTGCCCTGATACTGGGCAGTTAAACTGTAAACCTGTGGGAGCAAAGCTTGCTCGCGATTGGGGCAGCTCGGTCGACAACCCTGCTGGCTGGTCTACCGCTATCGCGAGCAAGCTTTGCTCCCACAGTTGGCGCCCAAAAAGATGCTTGGCTAACTATTTTTTCCAGCGGGCGTAATTTCTGGTTACAGCTCGGTGATAATCTCGATGCCTTCCTCATCGGACCTGTCATAGATGCCCAGCCAAGCGCCGCTGCTGCTCCGTCACCATCGTCCCTTCATCGCCTTCTGGCTGGCCCGGATATTCACCGCCAGTGGCTTCCAGATGCTCACCGTGGCCATCGGCTGGAACCTCTATCAACTGACCGGCAACGTCCTGGACCTGGGCCTGGTGGGGTTGGTGGAGTTTGCCCCGCGCGTGCTGTTCATGCTCCACACCGGGCACGTGGCGGACCGCTATGACCGGCGCAAGGTCGCGGCCATTTGCCAGTCATTGCAGGCCATGATTGCCCTGGCGCTGGCGATTGGCAGCGCCACCGACAACGTCACGCGGGAGATGATCTTCATCCTCGCCTTCCTGCTGGGCGCCGCTCGCTCCTTCGAAATGCCGACCACCCAGGCGTTGCTGCCGAGCATCGTGCCGGCGGGCCTGTTTCCCCGCGCCGTGGCCGCCGCGCAATCGGCCCAGCAATCGGCCACCATCGTCGCTCCGGCACTCGGCGGCTTGCTCTACGCCTTCGGCAGCGTCTGGGTCTATGGGCCGACGGTGCTGCTCTACATCATCGCCTGCTGCCTGATGCTGAACCTGCCCGCCCGGCAGACGCCGCTGAACAAAGGCAAGGCGACCTTGGATTCTTTGCTGGCCGGGATTCGCTTCATTCGCAGCCGCCCGGACATTCTCGGGGCGATCTCCCTGGACCTGTTCGCGGTGTTGCTCGGCGGCGCGACGGCGCTGCTGCCGGTGTTTGCCAAGGACATCCTGCTCACCGGCCCCTGGGGCTTGGGCCTGTTGCGTTCGGCACCGGCGGTCGGGGCCTTGCTGATGTCGTTGTGGCTGGCGCGGTTCGCCGTGGAGCGCAAGGTCGGCCGGGTGATGTTCACCGCGGTGGGCGTGTTCGGCGTCGCCACCATTGCCTTCGGCCTCTCCACCTCGTTCTGGTTTTCCCTGGCGGTGCTGGTGGTGCTGGGCGCGGCAGACATGATCAGCATGGTGATCCGTGCCTCGTTCGTGCAACTGGAAACCCCGGATGAAATGCGCGGCCGGGTCAGCGCGGTGAACGGGCTGTTCATCGGCGCTTCGAACCAGCTGGGCGAGTTCGAATCCGGCCTCACCGCCCACTGGTTCGGCACGGTGCCGGCGGTGGTCATGGGCGGTGTCGGCACGCTGTTGGTGACCGGGACCTGGATCAAGCTGTTCCCGACCCTGGCCAACCGCGATCGGATGCACGAACCCGTGGATGCAGCAAAAGCCTAGAGCAACTTGTCGAGGGTGATGGGAAAGTCCCGCACCCGCTTGCCGGTGGCATGGTAAATCGCATTGGCCACCGCCGCGGCCACCCCGACGACGCCGATTTCGCCGACGCCCTTGGACCCGAGCGCATTGACGACCTCGTCGTGTTCTTCGACGAAAACCACGTCAATGTCGCCGATGTCGGCGCTGACCGGCACGTGGTACTCGGCCAGGTTGTGGTTCATGTGACGCCCCAGGGCGTGATCGGTCAGGGTTTCTTCGTGCAGGGCCATGCCGACGCCCCACACCACGCCACCGAGAATCTGGCTACGGGCGGTTTTCGGGTTGACGACCCGGCCGGCGGCGATGGCGCTGACCACTCGGTTGACCCTCACCGTTCCCAAGTCCTCATCCACCCACACTTCGACAAACACCGCCGAGTGAGTGGCCGTGGCGTAGGCCTGGCGTTTTGCATCCGGCTCGGCGGTGACCTGGGCCTGCAACGGTGTCTCGCCACTTTTTTGCGCCAGCTCCGCTAATGCGACACTCGCCTCGCCCAGCCGCAGTTGGCCATCCACGAAGGTGACTTGTTCAAGGGTGGCGCCACTGAAGGCCGGGCAGACCTGGCGAGCCACGGCCAGGAGTTTTTCCTTCAGCGCTTCACAGGCCTGCTGCACGGCGCTACCCACCGACGAGACGGTGAACGAACCGCCCTGCAGCGGCGCAGTGGGCAGCGACGAATCCCCCAGGACAAACGTGACGTCCTCAAGGGAAACGCCTGACGCCTCGGCGGCGATCTGGGTCATGACCGTGTAGGTCCCGGTGCCGATGTCCGTGGTGGCGCTGCTGACAGTCAGCTTGCCATGCGTATCCAGAGAGGCTTGGGCACTGGCCTTCTGCTGCATGGCTTCCCAAACGCCACCGGCCATGCCCCAGCCGACCAGTTGCCGGCCTTCACGCATGCTGCGTGGTTCCGGGTTGCGCTTGTCCCAGCCGAAACGACGGGCGCCTTGGGCATAACACTCACGCAGTTCCTTGCTGGAATACGGCTTGCCCTCGTTCTCGTTGCGTTCGGCGTAGTTGATCAAGCGCAGCTGGATCGGATCGATCGCCAGGGCACAGGCCAGTTCATCCATGGCGCATTCCAGGCCAATCAGCCCGAGGGCGGCACCGGGCGCGCGCATGTCCAAGGGCGTGTAGACGTCCAGCGGCACCAACTTATAGGTCAACGCCACGTTGTCGCAGTGATAAAGCATGCCGCTCCACTCCACCACGTGTTCGGTGAAGTCCTCGAAACGCGAGGTCTGGCCGATAGCGGTGTGCCCCACAGCCAGCAAGCGACCGTTGGCCGCCGCCCCCAGTTGCACCCGTTGGAGGGTTCGCGGCCGATAGCCAAAGGTGAACATCTGCTGGCGCGTCAGGCTGACCCGCACCGAGCGTTTGAGGGCCAGTGCCGCCATCACGGCCAACGGCAATTGATACTGCGGGCGCAGCCCGGAACCGAAGGCGCCGCCGACAAACGCGGCAAACACCCGCACCTGTTCTTTCTCGAGGCCGAAGACCTTTTGCACATAGGTTTGGCAGTTCTGCGTGCCTTGGGTCTTGTCGTGGATGTGCAGGGTGCCATCAGGCTGATACAACACGGTGGAGGCGTGTGGCTCCATCGGGTTGTGGTGTTCGACCGGCGTGCTGTAGGACACATCCACGCTGAGCGCGGAGCTGGCGTATTCGCCCTGAAAATTCCCACGGGGCTTGGGCAGTTCGGCCGGTGCCGGATGGGCGTCATATTGCAAGGTGATCAGATCGGTCTGATGCGCCTCGGCGTCGTATTCGATTTCCACCAGCGAACCGGCATACCGGGCCAGCTCAAGGTTTTCCGCCACCACCAGGGCCAGCGGCTGGCCGCTGTAGAGCACCTGGTCGTTGTACAACGGCCGGAACGGCGAGCCGTCCGCCGCATCGGCATCCTGGTAGGGCTCGTCGTAGCTGGCAATCCTTGGCCGGTTGGTGTGGTCGATGACCGCGACCACGCCGGGCAGTGCCAGGGCTCGGGACGCATCGATGCGCACTACGCGACCACGGGCGACCGTACCGGAGACGACGCTGCCGTGCAGCAAGCCGTCCTCGGGGTATTCAGCGGCGTAACGGGCCTGGCCCGTCACCTTGAGCAGGCCGTCGACCCGGTCGAGAGGTTGCCCTATGGATTTGCTCGGAGCGTTCATCAGGCGTGTCCTCCCTGGGGTGCGCAACCCAATGCGGCGTCACTCAAGGCACGGACAATCGCCCGGCGCGCCAGTCTGACTTTGAAGCCGTTGTGCTCCAGCGGCTCGGCATTTTGCAGCAGCGCGTCGGCAGCGACGGTGAAGGTTTCGCGGCTGACGGTCTGCCCGGTCAGCCAGCTCTCCACGGCACGGTCGCGCCAGGGTTTGTGCGCCACGCCCCCCAGGGCCAGGCGCGCCTGGCGAATCACCGGCCCGTCCAGCTCCAGCGCCGCCGCCACTGAAACCAGCGCAAAGGCGTAGGAGGCGCGATCACGGATCTTCAGGTAGTGGCTATGGTCGGCAAAACCGGCTGCAGGCAATTCGATAGCGGTGATCAGCTCATCGTCGGCCAGTTGGTTATCCCGCTCCGGAGCATCGCCGGGCAGGCGATGGAAGTCGGCGAACTCGATGGTCCGCGCCCCGCCCCGGCCCAGGACATGGACCACCGCTTCCAGGGCCGCCAAGGCCACGCACATATCAGAGGGATGGGTGGCCACGCATTGATCGCTGGCACCGAAAATCGCGTGGATCCGGTTCAAACCGTTCCGGGCCGGGCAACCGCTGCCGGGTCGGCGTTTGTTGCACGGTACGCTCGCGTCATAGAAGTAGTAGCAACGGGTGCGTTGCAGCAGGTTGCCGCCGGTGCTGGCCATGTTGCGCAGTTGCGGCGAGGCACCCGCCAGGATGGCTTGGGCCAGCAGTGGATAACGGCGCTCGATCCACGGGTGCCAGGCCAGGTCGGCGTTGCTCACCAAGGCCCCGATCATCACCCCGCCGGAAGGGGTTTCACTGAGGTCCGCCAAGGGCAACCCAGTGATGTCGATCAGGTGCTCGGGACGGGTGATGTTTTCCTTCATCAGGTCCAGCAGGTTGGTGCCGCCGGCGATGAAGCGGGAAACCGGGCTCGACAGATCGACGGCGGCCTGCACGGTGTCGGGCTTGCTGTATTGGAAGGGATTCATTGATCACCTCCCTGCTGGCAAAGTGGCAGAGCCTCTTCGATGGCATCGCGAATGTTGGTGTAGGCGCCGCAGCGGCACAGGTTGCCGCTCATCAACTCGCTGATCTGCCCACGGGTCTTCGCTCGACCCTCATTGGCCAAGCCCACCGCCGAGCAGATCTGCCCCGGCGTGCAATAACCGCACTGGAACGCGTCGTGCTTGATGAAAGCCTGCTGCATGGGATGCAACTGGTCGTCGCTGGCCAGGCCTTCGACAGTGATCAGTTCGGCGCCATCACACATGACGGCCAGCGTAAGACACGCATTGATCCGCTTGCCATCGCGCAGCACCGTGCAGGCACCGCACTGGCCGTGGTCGCAGCCTTTCTTGCTGCCCACCAGATCCAGTTGCTCGCGCAGCAGGTCCAGTAACGTGGTCCAGGCCAGCACTTGCAACTCTCGCACCTGGCCATTGAGGGTCAGACGGATCGGATGACGGACGAAGGACGCCTGCGTCGCTTCGGACAGGGTCGCGCTCATGGAACACCTCACGGTTGGTCGTACTCGCGGCGTTTTGGAGAACCGCCGTCATAAGGGGTACGACTTCAGGGTGGGGGTGAGCGTTCAAGGCAAATGCGCGATGAAAGAATGCCAGCGTCTGCTTCGCAGCCGAGCGGGAGCAAGCTCCCTCGCCACAGGCCGATGTGGATCAAGAGTGTCAGGCCAGCAATTCTGCCGCCACCACGCCCCTCACGCCCTTGCCACAGAGTTGCTCCACCAGCGTCAAGGCAAACGCCAGGGCAGCGGCCGAGCCTTGGGCGGTGATGCAGTTGCCGTCCACCACCACAGGCTGATCGACGAAGCTGCAACCGGACAACTGCTGGCTCACTGCGGGCAGGCAGGTCATGCGGCGCTGGCGCAGGACGCCGGAGGCCTGTAGCGCCAGGGCCGGGGCTTCGGCGATGGCGGCGAAGAAACGTCCGGTAGCGGCCTGGTCCTTGAGCCGTTGTTGCAGCGGCTGATGAGCCGCCAAGTGCTGGGCGCCGATGATGCCGCCTGGCAGGACGACCAGGTCGAAATCCTGTGCGAGCACGTCCACCAGCATGCCATCGGCCGTCAGGCGCGTGCCGCGGGCGCAGGTGAGCATGCGCCGTCCTTCGATGCTCGCCACCACGGTTTCGATCTGCGCTCGACGCAGCACGTCGATCAAGGTGACCGTCTGCAAGTCGTCGACACCCTCGGCGACGGCTATCAGGGCTCGGGGGATCTTGGTTCCAGGAATCATGGGCACTCTCCGCTGGGTGATGCTTGTAGTGTAGGAGCTGCCGAAGGCTGCGATCTTTTGATATGCGCTTGGGATTCAAGCGTCGGGGGGAACGATCGCAGCCTCGCTGCGCTCGGCAGCTCCTACACAGTGCCTACAGGGGCCAGCGATTATTTGATGTACAGCTGGGTCGACATCCGGTTGCCCGGTGCGTTGATCGACTGGTTGCTGAAGCTGAAGGTGCCCTCTTGCTTGCCTTTCAGGTCGAAGATGTACAAATAGCCGACGACCTTGGTCCGCACGGAGCAGTCATTGAGATTGCCATTGCTGTACGCGCACACCGGCGAGCGGGTGCCGTCGACTTCAAAGCCGTCCAGGGTGACATGGGGTTGACGGCCATAGCCGACCTCCAGCACATAGACCTTGATCGTCGGGCCGTGATCGCAACGCGTCTGCGCCTGCCCCGGGACGATGTCCTCGAAGCCGCAGGCCGGCGACTCGACCTTGAGCACCTTGACCTCACTCAAGGGCGGCGCCGACGCGGCATGGGCGGCCTGGCCGGGCAACCACAGGCCCAGCGCGCAGCCCATGACCGCTAGCAGCTTTTTATTCATCTGAAGCATAGAGACCTCCCGGAACCGCGCGCAGTATGGCCCACTTGGCGCGTTGGCAAAACATCGACGACGATCGCAGCCACAACGCTACGCTGCTGGTATGATGCGCGGCTTTTTCCGACCCGCAGAAAATTCCCGGGCGCCGCTGGCGACCTGTGCTTTGCTGTTGAGGTCGATACATTCACGGCGCCGGGCGCGCCACGGGGAGCAGACATGCTGGAAAGGCTGTTTCAACTCAAGGCACACAACACCAACGTGCGGACCGAGATCCTGGCGGGCGTCACGACCTTCCTGGCCATGGCCTACATTCTGTTCGTCAACCCGAGCATCCTTGGCGAAACCGGCATGGACAAAGGCGCGGTGTTCGTCGCCACCTGCCTGGCAGCGGCCATTGGCTCCACGGTCATGGGCCTGATCGCCAACTACCCGATCGCCCTCGCACCGGGCATGGGCCTGAATGCCTTCTTCACCTACACCGTGGTCCTGCACATGGGCCATACCTGGCAAGTGGCGCTGGGCGCGGTGTTCATCTCCGCCGTGCTGTTCTTCCTGCTGTCGATCTTTCGCATCCGCGAGTGGATCATCAACAGCATCCCGCTGCCGCTGCGCTCGGCCATCGCCGCGGGCATCGGCCTGTTCCTGGCGCTGATCGCCTTGAACAATGCCGGCATCGTGGTGAAAAACCCGGCGACCATGGTCGGCCTCGGCGACTTGAAGCAACCGGCACCGATTCTCGCGACCCTGGGTTTTGTCCTGATCGTCGCCCTCGAAGCGCTGAAAGTGCGCGGCGCGGTGCTGATCGGCATCCTGGCGGTCACCCTTGTCTCGATCCTGATGGGTTTCACCCCGTTCAGCGGCGTCATCTCCGCGCCGCCGTCCCTGGCCCCAACCTTCCTGCAACTGGACATCAAGGGCGCCCTGGACATCGGCCTGGTGAGCGTGATCTTCGCCTTCCTGTTCGTCGATCTGTTCGACAACTCCGGTACCCTGATCGGCGTCGCCAAGCGCGCCGGGCTGATGGGCAAGGACGGCCACATGCCGAAGATGGGCCGTGCGCTGATCGCCGACAGCACCGCCGCCATGGCCGGGTCGCTGTTGGGCACCTCCACCACCACCAGTTACATCGAATCGGCAGCGGGCGTCAGCGCCGGCGGGCGCACCGGCCTGACCGCCATCGTGGTGGCGATCCTGTTCCTGCTGGCGCTGTTCTTCTCGCCACTGGCCGCCAGCGTCCCGCCTTTCGCCACTGCGCCGGCCTTGCTGTTCGTCGCCGTGCTGATGACCTCGGGCCTGGCGGAGATCGACTGGGATGACATCACTGTCGCTGCCCCGGTGGTGATCACCGCCCTGGCGATGCCATTCACCTATTCCATCGCCAACGGCATCGCTTTCGGTTTCATCGCCTGGACCGCCATCAAACTGGTGTCCGGCCGTGGCCGTGAGCTGAACCCGGCGCTGGTCATTCTGTCGATCCTGTTCGTGATCAAGTTGGGTTGGTTCAACGCATGACTTTTGATTCCCAGGCCTACGCCGCTCAGTTGCAGGACAAGGTCACCCGCTTGCGTGACCTGTTGGCCCCATTCGATGCACCGGAACCTGCGGTGTTCGATTCGCCCCTGAAAAACTTTCGCCTGCGGGCCGAGTTCCGCCTGTGGCGCGAGGCCGGCGAACGGCATTACGCGATGTTCTCCCAGGACGACAAGCGCACGCCGATCCTCATCGAGGAATTTCCCATCGCCAGCCTGCGCATCAACCAATTGATGCCGCAACTCAAGGCCGCCTGGCAAGCCAGCGCGCCCCTGAGCCATAAACTGTTCCAGGTGGAGTTCCTGACCACCCTGGCGGGCGACGCGATGATCACCCTGTGTTATCACCGCCCGCTGGACGAACACTGGCACGCTGCGGCCTCGAAACTGGCAACCGACCTGGGCGTGAGCATCATTGGCCGCTCCAAGGGCAAGCGGGAAGTGATCGGCCATGACTATGTGGTGGAGCAACTCGAAGTGGGCGGCCGCACTTTCAGCTATCGCCAGCCCGAAGGCGCCTTCACCCAGCCCAACGGCACGGTGAACCAGAAGATGCTCAACTGGGCCTACGAGGCATTGGGCGAGCGCAACGACGATCTGCTGGAGTTGTACTGCGGCAACGGCAACTTCACCCTGCCCCTGGCCACCCGCGTGCGCAAAGTCCTGGCCACCGAGATCAGCAAGACCTCGGTGAACGCCGCGCTGAGCAATCTCAGCGAAAACGCTGTGGATAACGTCACGCTGGTGCGCCTGTCAGCCGAAGAGCTGACCGAAGCCCTGAACGAAGTCCGGCCGTTCCGCCGCCTGCAGGGCATCGACCTGAAAAGCTACGAATTCGGCAGCGTCTTCGTCGACCCGCCTCGCGCCGGCATGGACCCGGATACCTGCGAGCTGACCCGGCGCTTCGACAACATCCTGTACATCTCCTGCAACCCAGACACCCTCGCCGCGAACATCGCGCAACTGAACGACACCCACCGCATCACGCGTTGCGCGTTGTTCGATCAATTTCCCTGGACCCATCACATGGAATCCGGGGTGTTGTTGACTCGGCGGTAAGTCCAGTCACACACCTGTGTGGCGAGGGAGCTTGCTCCCTCGCCACAGTTGCTGTCTCCCAACTACCGAGTCTGAGCCCCTTGTTCGATCATCGAACACTTAATGACCAAGGGCGTCGGCTTTATTTGACCAAATTAACCATCTAGTACAATTTATCTCCACCGGCTGAACCCCCGCCGACACCAACAATAAAAATGTGGAGAAATTGCGATGCCTCCGATCGTTCTGGTGCTCAACGGCCCGAACCTGAACCTGCTCGGCACCCGCGAGCCGGCAACCTATGGCCATGAAACCCTGGCCGACATCTCGGCACTGTGTGGCCGCGCCGCTGAAGAATTCGGCTTGGCGGTGGAGTTTCGCCAGACCAATCAGGAAAGCGAGCTGCTGGACTGGATTCACGCCGCCCGGGGCCGGTGCGCCGGTATCGTCATCAACCCGGCAGCCTGGACCCACACCTCCGTGGCGATCCGCGACGCCCTGGTGGCCAGCGAAGTACCGGTCATCGAAGTCCACCTGTCCAACGTCCACGCCCGCGAAACATTCCGCCATCACTCCTTCGTCTCATCCGTCGCCATTGGCGTGATGTGCGGGTTTGGCAGCCATGGTTATCGCCTGGCCCTTGAACATTTCAGTCAGCGGTTGAAGGGTTGATGTCCATGTCGAATATCACTGTGCTGGCCGGCCTGATCGGTGCGGGCATCCAGGCGTCCCGCACGCCTGCGCTACATGAGCAGGAAGGCGATGCCCAAGGCATGCGCTACCTCTATCGGCTGATCGACCTCGACGCGCTGAAACTCGACAGCGGCGCCCTGGCTGATTTGCTGGTGGCCGCCGAACGCATGGACTTCACCGGCCTGAACATCACCTTCCCCTGCAAGCAGGCGATCATCCCGCTGCTGGATGAGTTGTCGCCCGAGGCCCGTGGCATCGGCGCAGTCAATACGGTGGTGCTCAAGGACGGCAAGCGCATCGGCCACAACACCGACTGCCTGGGGTTCGCCGAAGGTTTTCGCCGTGGCCTGGGGGATGTGGCGCGCCAGCGCGTGGTCCAGATGGGCGCCGGGGGCGCCGGCGCGGCGGTGGCCCACGCGTTGCTGCTGGAGGACGTGGAAACCCTGAGCATTTTTGACGTCGAGGTCAGCCGTGCCGAGGCACTAGTCAACAACTTGAACCAACACTTCGGCCCAGGCCGCGCTCGCGCCGGGCATGACCTGCCCAGCGCCATGGCCGAGGCCGACGGTCTGGTGAACACCACGCCCATGGGCATGGCGAAACTACCGGGCATGCCGGTGCCGGTCGAGCTGTTGCGGGGCACCCTGTGGGTCGCGGAAATCGTCTACTTCCCACTGGAAACCGAACTGCTGCGTAACGCCCGCGCCATCGGCTGCCGCACCCTGGATGGCGGCAATATGGCGGTGTTCCAGGCGGTGAAGGCGTTCGAACTGTTCAGCGGCGTGGCGCCGGATGCGCAGCGGATGCTGGAACACTTCCAGAGCATGAACCACTAAAGCCTGGTGATAATCCCTTGTGGGAGCGACTTGTGGGAGCGAGCTTGCTCGCGATGACGGTATCTCAGTCACAATCGGTGTTGGCTGATCGACCGCTATCGCGAGCAAGCTCGCTCCCACACAAGCTCGCTCCCACACAAGCCCGCTCCCACATTCGGTTCGGTGTCAGGGCTGCAGGTAGCGCAACACCGACTCACAAACCATCTGCCGATGCCGCTGCTTGACCGCTTCAGCCGACAGGTCGATCTGAAAGATCTCACCGAACGTCTGGCGGTTGGATACCCGGTAGAAACAGAACGAGCTGATCAGCAGGTGTATATCCAGCGGCTCGAGGCCGGCACGGAACACGCCCTCTTCGGCGCCGCGACGCAGGATCACCCCCAGGGAATCGAGGATGGTGTTGGTCATCGCCTTGATCGTGCCTGACTGCTTCACGTACTCGGCGTTGTGGATGTTCTCGATGCAGACGATGCGCACGAAATCCACGTTGCGGTCGTGGTGGTCGAAGGTGAATTCCACCAGGCGCCGGATCGCGTCGACCGGGGCCAGTTCCGCCAGGTGCAAGCGGCTCTCGGTGGTGCGGATATCCCCGTAGAGTTTTTCCAGCACCTCGACGTACAACTGCTCCTTGCTGCCGAAGTAGTAGTAGATCATGCGCTTGGAAGTGTGGATGCGCTCGGCGATGGCATCGACCCGGGCGCCGGCCAGGCCTTGCTGGACGAACTCGACGATGGCTTCCTGAAGAATGTTTTCCCGGGTCTTTTCCGGGTTGTTCTTGCGACTCTTGCGCGGCGTGGCGACGGGTTCGTCGAGCGCTGCGGAAAGCTCTGGATTCATAGTCATTGCGGGGCTCACGGCCATCACTGCACAGGCTGGCGATTATGGGCCGCACCGTGCACTGAAGGAAGCCACGCCACTGCCCATTACCGCCGCGTTTACGATTTCTCTACAACTTGGCGTGCCGCAAGCCACCGCTGCGGGACTTGGCCATGGCCGCCAGGCGCACCGCGACGTTGGCGGCGCCATAACCGGCGTAACCGTTCTTGCGCTGGATGATCTCAAAGAAAAACCGCCCCTCGAACGGCTCGGTGTAAACGTGGAACAGCTCGCCACCCTGGGCGTCGCGGTCGTACAGCACGTTGAAATAGGCCAGCTCGCTAAGGAACTCGTCGTCGAAATCGAAACGCGCCGCCAGGTCGTCGTAGTAGTTGAGCGGGATGTCCAGCAACGGCACGCCCGCCTCTTTGGCACGACTGACCTGGGCGAAGATGTCGTCGCAATCGAAGGCGATGTGATGCACGCCGGAGCCGCGATAACTCGACAGCGCGTGTGAGATCGCCGTGTTGCGGTTCTCGGAAATGTTCAGCGGCAAGCGGATCGAACTGCAGCGGCTGCGCAGCGCACGGCTTTTCACCAGGCCATAGGGGTCGGGCAAGACGACTTCGTCGTCGGCCTCGAAATCCAGCAGGCTCTTGTAAAACAGCACCCAACTGTCGAGGCTGTCGGCCGGCAGCGCCATGGCCATGTGGTCGATGCGCTTGAGCCCGGCCCCGATGACAGCCCCCGGCTGCAGGTTGAAATCGGTGCCGTAGACGTCGGCTTCCTGGTCCACCAGGTAGATCAGGCTGCCGTCCGGTGCACGCACCGCCGCCAGCTCCAGCTCATTGGGCCCCACCAGCCCGCGGTAGGGCTGGCCCTTGTAGGCAACGGCCCGCTCCAAGGCGCTGGCACTGTTTTTCACGCGCACGGCGGTGGCGCACAACGAAGGCCCGTGGGCTTCGAAAAAACTGTGGGCGAAGGAGTACGGTTCGCTGTTGAGGATCAGGTTGATATCGCCCTGGCGCAGCAGGCTGACATTCTTCGAACGATGCTGGCCGGCCTTGACGAACCCCAGCCGCTCCAGCCAATGGGAGAGCTTGGCACCGAGGCTATCGTCCACGGCGAACTCGAGGAATTCGATGCCGTCATATTCGCTGGCCGGCGGGGTGGCGAACAAGATGTCGGCATTGCCGACGACGCTCGCTTCTTCGGCCAGGCGTTGGCGGGTCTTTTCTTCCAGGTACAGCAGCGAGCGCAGACCGTCGGCAGCATTGGCCCGTGGCGGCGCGGCGCGGAAGCCGTCGTTGAAGATCTCCAGCGACAGCGGCCCGGTATAACCACTCTTGATGATCGGCGCCAAGAACCCCGGCAAGTCGAATTCGCCCTGCCCCGGGAAACAACGGAAATGTCGGCTCCACTCCAGGACATCCATGGCCAGGATCGGCGCGTCGGCCATCTGCACGAAGAAAATCTTCTCGCCAGGGATCTCGGCGATCGCCCTCGGGTCGCCCTTGAGGGACAAGGTATGGAAGCTGTCGAGCAACACGCCAAGGCTGGGGTGATCGGCCTGACGCACGATGTTCCAGACCTGTTGATACGTATTGACGTGGCGGCCCCAGGCCAGCGCTTCATAACCAATGCGCAAGCCCCGCGCGCCGGCCCGTTCGGCCAGCAGGCGCAGGTCATCGATCAGGATCTGTTCATCGCCGACGCTGTCGGCCGAGGCGTTGCTGCACACCAGCACCAGGTCGGTGCCCAGTTCCTGCATCAAGTCGAACTTGCGCTCGGCCCGCTCCAGGTTGCGCGACAGGCGATCGCGACGGCAGCCCTCGAAGTCGCGAAACGGTTGGAACAAGGTGATGGCGATGCCCAGGTCGGCGCACATCTGCCTGATTTCCCGCGGGCTGCCATCGTAATAGAGAAGGTCGTTCTCGAAGATTTCCACCCCGTCAAAACCGGCGGCGGCAATGGCTTCGAGTTTTTCCGGCAAGGTACCGCTCAAGGATACGGTGGCAATGGAACGCTGCATGACTTCGGCTCCCGGGACAGGCATCGGCTACAAAAGGTGCGCCGCTTTTGAAAGAGTCAGGCGATTATTGAGCTGCCGGTTTCTTTCAGCAATTTAATATGTACCATCCGGTTAGTTTTTTGGGCGATTATCGAACAAAATGCCGATTGCCGAATTGACGATTTTTTGCTCACTGCGCACCATCGCTCCCCACATCGACGCAAGCCCTGATCGCCGACGTCGATGGACAGACCCAGACCGACCATAAGAATTTCAAAAACGGGTACACGCTATGATTCCTTCCCAAAGTTCCCGCCTGGCCCCTGGCCTGGGGGCCTCCACCGGCAGCGTCGGTGACAAGATCCGCGGCGCCATGGCCGTGGGCAAGACCCGTTGGGGCATGCTCGCCCTGGTGTTTTTCGCCACCACCCTGAACTACATCGACCGCGCCGCCCTCGGCGTCATGCAGCCGATCCTGGCCAAGGAAATGAGCTGGACGGCGATGGATTACGCCAACATCAACTTCTGGTTCCAGGTCGGTTATGCCGTCGGCTTCGTGTTGCAGGGGCGGCTGATCGACCGGATCGGCGTCAAGCGTGTGTTCTTCTGCGCGGTGCTGCTCTGGAGCCTGGCGACCGGCGCCCATGGCCTGGCGACGTCGGCGGTGGGCTTCATGGTCTGCCGCTTCATCCTCGGTCTCACCGAAGCCGCCAACTACCCGGCCTGCGTGAAGACCACCCGGCTGTGGTTCCCGGCGGGCGAACGGGCCGTGGCCACCGGCATTTTCAACGCCGGGACCAACGTTGGCGCGATGTTCACCCCGATGCTGCTGCCGCTGGTCCTGCACGTGTGGGGCTGGCAGGCCGCGTTCCTGTGCATGGCCGCCCTGGGCGGTATCTGGTTGCTGTTCTGGGGCCTGAAATACTTCAACCCCGAAGACCACCCCACCGTCAAACAGTCGGAGCTGGACTACATCCAGGCCCAGGATGAACCGGACCAGGTCCGCGTACCGTTCTCACGCATCCTGCGCATGCGCGGCACCTGGGCATTCGCCCTGGCCTACTCGATCACCGCGCCGGTGTTCTGGTTCTATCTCTATTGGTTGCCGCCGTTCCTGAACCAGCAATACAACCTGGGCATCAACGTGACCCAGATGGGCATCCCGCTGATCATCATCTACCTCACCGCCGACTTCGGCAGCGTGGGCGGCGGGATCCTGTCTTCGTTCCTGATCGGTCGCGGCCTCAATCCGATCAAGGCGCGGCTGGTGTCCATGCTGCTGTTCGCCTGCTGCATCATCGGCGTGATCATGGCCGCCGGCGCAAGCAACCTGTGGATGGCGGTGTTCGCCATTTCCCTGGCCATCGGCGCGCACCAGGCCTGGACCGCCAACATCTGGAGCCTGGTGATGGACTACACGCCCAAGCACATGATGAGTACGGTGTTCGGCTTCGGCGGCATGTGCGCGGCCATCGGCGGGATGTTCATGACCCAGTTGGTGGGCCACATCCTCACGATCACCAACAACAACTACACCGTGCTGTTCACTCTGATTCCGGCGATGTACTTCATTGCCCTGACCTGGCTGTACTTCATGGCGCCGCGCAAGGTGCCGACCCTGGAAAACTGATTCCAGTCAGCCCGGATCATTCATCCAACGGTGGGAGCCAAGCCACTGCTGTGGGAATGACTCTCTACTGTGGGAGCAAGGCTTGCCCGCGATACAGGCGCCTCGGTTCATCAAGGACCACATCGCCCTCATCGCGGGCAAGCCTTGCTCCCACAATCGATCCCTCCACAATCCGTGCTAAACCCGCCGCTGCTGCCACGCCGCCGCCAACCCACTCAAGCAGATCAGGGCGATGCCCACCACGGTGGTCAGCGTCGGCGTATGGCTGAAGAACAACCAGCCCAGCAGGCCGGCAAACACGATCTGGCAATACCCGAACGGCGCGAGCAGCGCCGGGGCGGCAAAGCGGAAGGCTTGGGTCAGCATCAGGTGCGCCGTCATCCCACAGGCACCCAGCGCCAGCATCATCACCCCATGCCACAGGCTCGGCACTTGCCAGAAGAACGGCACCAGCGCGCTCATCACCAAGGTGTTGCACAGGCCAGCAAAGAAATTACTGGTGGTCGGGCTGTCGATCTCGCTGAGCTTGCGCGTGAGCAGTTGGTAGAAACAGAAAAACAACGCCGAACAGAAGGGCAACAACACCGCCGGGGTGAACAGATCGCCACCGGGATGGACAATGATCAACACCCCGATAAAACCGAAGATCACCGCGATCCATTGACCGCGCGTCACGTGCTCCCCCAGCAACGGCACCGACAACGCGGTCACCAGCACGGGCGCGAGAAAGTTGACCGCCGTCGCCTCCGCCAGTGGGATGAACATCAATGCAGTGGTGAAAAACAGACTGGTGCCCAGCAGGCACAAAGCCCGGGCCAGTTGCCATAAAGGGCGCTTGGTACGCAGGACACGTAACCCAGAACGGGGCAGGAAAATACCCGCCATCAGCAATGTGTGCACCACATAGCGGGCCCACACCACCATGACGATCGGATAGAAACCCGAGAGATATTTTGCTAAAGCGTCATGACTGGAGAACAGGAACGTTGCGACCAGAATAAGCACGATGCCCTTGAAAGCCTGATTGACGCCGGAGAGCGGTGTGCTGACGGTCATGATGGAAACCTGCGTTGCTTGATGTAGGGGCCGTGACGCACGTTGCAGTTATTGGGCCAGCGAGCATGCCGATAAGTTCTGAATCCGAAGTGTAATGAAAATTCCGCAGCCAGGCAGGATTGGCTCATCGCTGAACCAAAACCCGTGTCCGTTGCCTGACAGCTCAAGCGCGGCGCGCACCTTGGGCGCCTAAAAGCTAGACTCACCGCCACAGCAGTCATTTCTAGCAGAGTCATTCAGAGGACTTCCCACATGTTATGGAAAAAAGGTCGCCGCAGTGACAACGTGGTGGACGCCCGTGGTGACGGTGGGGGCGGTGGCGGAATGCGTTTCGGTGGCGGCAAGGGATTGAGCCTGACCGCCATTCTCCTGATCGTCGGCATTGGCTGGATCACTGGCCAGGACCCGATGCAGATTCTCGGGCAACTGGCCGGGCAGATGGACCAGTCCGCACCTGCCACGTCACAAACCCGCCAGGCGCCACCGGCCAACGATGAACAGGCCGAGTTCGTGCGCTCGATCCTCGGCGATACCGAAGACACCTGGGGCCAGGTTTTCCAACAGGCCGGACGCCAGTACCAGCAACCCAAACTGGTGTTGTTCAGCGGTCGAGTCAACTCGGCCTGCGGCCTGGCCTCCTCGGCGACCGGTCCGTTCTATTGCCCGGCGGACCGCCAGGTCTACCTGGACATGAGCTTCTTCAAGGAAATGTCCCAACGCTTCGCCGCCGCTGGCGATTTCGCCCAGGCCTACGTCATTGCCCACGAAGTCGGCCACCACGTGCAAACGCTGCTGGGTGTATCGGCGAAGATCCAGGAAGCCCGCCAGCAAGGCCGGCAGATGGAAGGCGACGGCGGCTTGTTGGTACGCCAGGAGTTGCAGGCCGATTGCCTGGCCGGCGTCTGGGCCAACCATGCGCAAAAACGCCTGAACTGGCTGGAGCCGGGGGACATCGAGGAGGCCTTGACCGCCGCCAACGCCATCGGCGATGACCGCTTGCAGCAACAAGGCCAGGGCCGCGTAGTGCCGGACTCCTTCACCCACGGCACTTCGGCGCAGCGGGTGCGCTGGTTCAAGACCGGCTTCGCCCAGGGCCAGGTCAGCCAGTGCGACACGTTCGCGGCGAAAAACCTGTAGATGAAATGGCGCGCGTTGATCGGGCTGGTGCTGTGCTGCGCCGTTGCCCAGGCCGAGGAACACGGTGTCAACGTGGTCGCCCAAGGGCGCCTGCAACTCAAGGGCGGCGCCATGACCGTCGCCGTCAGCCCGCCCCCGGCGTCCATCCAGCGCGTGCTGATCATCCTCCATGGTCGGCTGCGCAATGCCGAGACCTACCTGCACAGCGCCGAAAAGGCCGCCGAGCAGGCGGGTCAATTGGCCACGACCCTGATCATCGCCCCGCAGTTTCTCAACGAACAGGACGTGGCCAGGCATCAATTGCCCAACGACCTTTTACGCTGGCACGGCAACGACTGGATGGCCGGTGGTTTATCCACAGGGCCGAATCCGGTCAGTTCCTTCCAAGTGCTCGATGACATCGTTGCGCGGGTCAGTGACCGGCAGCAGTTTCCCGAAGTGAAGGAGATCGTCATCGCCGGCCATTCCGGCGGCGCCCAGGTTGTGCAGCGCTATGCCCTGCTCGCCCAAGGCCAGTACCGGATCAACCCGCGGTTTGTCATCGCCAACCCGTCGTCCTATGCCTATTTCGATGGGCAACGGCCCATGGCATTCGACTCCGCCAGTTGCCCTGGTTTCAATCGCTGGAAATACGGCCTGCAGGACCTGCCCGCCTATGCCGCCGGACAGACGCCCGCCCGCCTGGAGGAGAACTACGTCAAACGCGACATCGTTTATCTGCTCGGGCAGCAGGACGTCGACCCGGAGCATCCGGCGCTGGACAAAGGTTGCGAGGCGCAGACCCAGGGGGCATATCGGTTACTGCGCGGGCATTTCTTTTTCGACTACCTGACCCGGCGTCATCCCGTGGGCCTGAACCAGCGGCTGATCGAAGTGCCGGGGGTTGGGCACGATGGGAGTGGAATGTTCAATTCGCCGGAGGGGTTGAAGGTGTTGTTTGGGCAGTGAGTTTTGTATCGGTTGGACGGGCTTCATCGCGAGCAAGCTCGCTCCCACAAAGTTTTCTGCATTCGCCGCATATCCACTGTGGGAGCGAGCTTGCTCGCGATAGCGGCTAGCCAGCCAATATTAATCTCAAGCCAAAAGCATCCGCCGCAACTCAACACAATCGCGCGCATGCCAGTCCGTCAGCTCCGGCCATGGATTGTCCGGCAGGTTCACCAACACCGTCCGCGCACCCGCTGCCCGGCCACAGTCCAGATCGAAGCGGTAGTCACCCACCATCACCAGCGTGTCCGGCGCCACGTTCCAGGCCTCGGCCAGTTTCAACAGGCCACCGGGATGCGGCTTGGGCGGTGCCTCGTCGCGGCCCAGCACATCCTCCACGGCGAAACAGTCCGCCAGGCCAATGGCCTCCAAGGTCACGTGGGCCAATTCGCGGGCGTTGCGGGTCAGGATCCCCAGGCGATCGCCGCGCCCGGCCAGTTCTCGCACCAACTCGACCGCGCCAGGCGCAGGCTTGGAACCCAGCGCCAGGTCCCGTTCGTGTTCCAGCAACCAGGCATGCTTGGCCGCCGCTTCCTCGGCGGGCAACCCTGCCAGATGAGTGAGGATGTCGTCTTCGGGCGGAATCGCCAGGGCCACGCGGATTGCCGCGAAGTCATGCACGGCAATGGTCAGCGTGCCATCCATGTCGAACACCCAATGACGAACCTCGGACAGGCTCATGCCCAGTCCTTGCGGTGGCGAATCAGGCCTTCCTGGGTGACCGAGGCCACCAGTTGCCCGGCGCGGTTGAACACGCTGCCCCGGGAGAATCCACGGGAATTGCCGGCCCACGGGCTGTCCATGGCGTAGAGCAACCAGTCATCGGCGCGCAGGTCGGCATGGAACCACAAGGCGTGATCGAGGCTGGCGACCTGCATATCCTTGTGCCACACCGATTTGCCATGGGGCAGCAGCGAAGTGGTCAGCAGGCCGAAGTCCGACGCGTAGGCCAGCAGGTATTTATGCAAGGCCGGCGAGTCCGCCAGGGCGCCATCGGCACGGAACCACACGTATTTCACCGGGTCGGCCGGTTGTGGGTTGTAAGGGTCTTTTTCGGTGACCGGGCGCACCTCGATCGGCTTGGGGCACAGCAGTTTTTCGCGCATGTGCTCGGGCAGCAGGTGCGCCCGCTGCTGGGTCAGTTCCAGCTCGGACGGCAGGTTTTCCGGCCCCACCACCTGGGGCATGGTGCTCTGGTGTTCAAAGCCCTCTTCGTCGTACTGGAATGACGCACTGCAGGTGAAAATCGGGTTGCCCTTCTGGATCGCCGTCACCCGGCGGGTGCTGAAGCTGCCCCCGTCACGCACCCGGTCCACCTGGTAGACCACCGGCAGCGCGGCATCGCCCGGACGCAGGAAATAACCGTGCATCGAATGCACATGGCGCGCCTCTTCCACGGTCTGGCTGGCCGCCGACAACGACTGGCCCAGCACCTGGCCGCCGAACAACTGGCGAAAGCCCAGATCCTGGCTGCGACCGCGAAACAGGTTCTCTTCGATCGGTTCCAGGGTCAGCAGGTCGACCAGATCTTCCAACACGTGGCTCATTCAGACTTTCCTCACACAGCGCAATGACCGCGCAGTCTACGCTGCGGCGGTGGATCGATTGTTGGCCCGGGCCATTTGGGCGGGCATTGTAAACGTCCGTGTCGGCTAACCGTGAAGGGTCTGCAACCACTGCTCACGATTGATGCGATAGAGCACATGGTGACGCAATGGATGACCGACGGCGAGTGTCGGGTGCTCGAAGTCATCCGCCGGGGCGTGCTGCATGCCAATGGCCTGCATGACCTTTTGCGAGGGCAGGTTATCGACGGCGGTGAACGCCACCACTTCGTCCAGCGTCAACTGGTCGAAGGCACAACGCAGGGCGGTCCACGCCGCTTCGCTGGCATACCCCAGGCCCCAGTGCTCCCGGGCCAGGCGCCAGCCGATTTCGATGGCCGGCGTGAACGGCGCGTCGAACCCGACCACACCGAGCCCGGTAAAGCCGATGAAGTCCCCGGTGTCCTTGCGTTCCAGCGCCCACAAACCAAAACCATGCTCGGCGAAATGCCCCCGCACGCGGCCGATCAGGGCGGCGCTTTCCAGGCGGCTCAGGCGTTCCGGGAAATAACGCATCACCTGCGGGTCGGCGCACATGGCGGCAAATTCCGGCAAGTCATCATCGCGCCACTGCCGCAAGAGCAACCGTGCGCTTTCCAGTTCCAGTATCGGCTCCATCTTCACTCCCTTTCCATGCTCCAGAGTCTACATCGCTGGTAGGATCCGTCACTCAATCACTACTGAAAACACCATGTCACTGCCGCTGATCTATCACGAAGACTACAGCCCCGAATTCCCGGCGGAACACCGTTTCCCCATGGACAAGTTTCGCCTGCTACGCGATCACCTGGTGGACAGCGGCCTGACCCGTGACGCGGACCTGTTGCGTCCGGCGCTGTGTCCGCCGGACATCCTCGCCCTGGCCCACGACCGTGCCTATATCGAACGCTACATGGGCGGCGAGTTGTCCCGCGAAGACCAACGGCGACTTGGCCTGCCCTGGAGCGAGGCCCTGGCCCGCCGAACGGTGCGCGCCGTGGGCGGCTCGCTGCTGGCCGCCGAACAAGCCCTTGAACACGGACTGGCCTGTCACTTGGCCGGCGGCACCCATCACGCCCACTACGACCACCCGGCCGGGTTCTGCATTTTCAACGACCTGGCGGTGATCAGCCGTTATTTCCTGGCCAGCGGTCGGGTTTCACGGGTGCTGATTTTCGATTGCGATGTGCATCAGGGCGACGGCACCGCCCGAATACTCCATGACACCCCGGACGCCGTGACAGTTTCCTTGCACTGCGAAAAGAATTTTCCCGCACGCAAGGCGCACAGCGATTGGGACATTCCCCTGCCGATGGGCATGGAGGACGCCGCCTACCTGAAGGTGGTGGACGACGCGCTCAACTACCTGCTGCCGCTCTACCAGCCGGATCTGGTGCTGTATGACGCCGGCGTCGACGTGCACAAGGACGACGCCCTCGGTTACCTGAAACTGACCGACGAAGGCCTCGCCGCCCGGGACGAGAGCGTCATGCGCCATTGCCTGGGCCGCGACATCCCGGTGGTCGGCGTGATCGGCGGTGGCTACAGCAAGGACCGTCAGGCCCTGGCTCGCCGCCACGGGATCCTGCACCACAGCGCACAAAGGGTCTGGACGTCATCAGGTTGTCACTGAAACCTGGGCTTTACCCACAATGCCTGTGGAGCGGCCTGTGGATAACCTGAGCGAAACGGCCTACAGGCTATATTGCCTATAGCTTGCAGGGGCTTGGCTGTTTTTTGATCAGAGTTCTCAACAACACCTACCGACCCAGTTGTGGGAGCGAGCTTGCTCGCGAAAGCGAAGGGTCCGCTACATCAATGCCGCTGACACACCGCTATCGCGAGCAAGCTCGCTCCCACCGGGATCTGTGCTGGTAGAATGCCCCGCCTACCCCAGCCCCCACAGTTCAAATCATGACCTCGACCGCCAAGCCCTCCCCCTCAGACATCGCCATCATCGGCGGCGGCCCCGCTGGCCTGATGGCGGCCGAGGTGTTGAGCCAGGCCGGCCTGCGAGTCGACCTGTACGACGGCATGCCATCGGTGGGCAGGAAATTCCTGCTGGCCGGCGTGGGCGGCATGAACATCACCCACTCCGAAGCCTTTCCGGCTTTCCTGTCCCGCTACGCCGAACGCGCGCCAAACCTCGCGCCGCTGTTGCGGGCATTCGGGGCGGATGAGTTATGCACATGGATCCACGGGCTGGGCATCGACACCTTTGTCGGCAGCTCCGGGCGGGTATTTCCTACCGACATGAAGGCCGCCCCGCTGTTGCGCGCCTGGCTCAAGCGCCTGCGCGATGCTGGCGTGGTGATCCACACGCGTCATCGCTGGCTCGGCTGGAACCCGGATGGCAGCTTGCGCATCGCCTCCCCGGAAGGCGACAAAACCCTGCACCCCAAGGCCACCTTGCTGGCGTTGGGCGGCGGCAGTTGGTCGCGCCTGGGATCCGACGGCGCCTGGATGCTACCGCTGGAACAACGCGGCGTAGCCCTGGCGCCACTGCAACCCAGCAACTGCGGGTTCGAGGTAGCGGCCTGGAGCGACCTGATGATCAGCAAATTCGCTGGCGCCCCACTCAAGAACATCGCCATGGGAATGAACGACGATGTACCGCGCCTCGGCGAATGCGTGCTCACCGCCACCGGCCTCGAAGGCAGCCTGGTCTATGCCCTGTCGGCAGCGATTCGCGAAGCCATCAACCAATACGGCAGCGCGACCATTCATCTGGACCTGTTGCCGGGCCGGCCTGTGGATAAAATCCTCCAGGCCCTGAACAAGCCACGGGGCTCACGCTCGATGGCCAAGCACTTGCACAGCCAGTTGGGGATCGACGGCGTCAAGGCGGCGCTGTTGCGCGAGCTCACGCCGGCCGAGTGTTTCACCGACCCGGCGCGGCTGGCCCAGGCCATCAAGACCTTGCCGGTCACCCTGGTGAAGCCCCGCCCCTTGGACGAAGCCATCAGCAGTGCCGGTGGCGTGACGTTCGAAGCCCTGGATGAACGCCTGATGCTCAAGCAAGTGCCCGGGGTTTTCTGCGCCGGGGAAATGCTCGACTGGGAAGCGCCGACCGGCGGCTACCTGCTCACGGCATGCTTTGCCAGTGGCCGGACAGCGGGGTTGGGAATGCTGGAGTGGCTACAGCGCCAGGGTTGAAGACCAAGGCGCGCCTATCGCGAGCAAGCTCGCGCCCACATTTACCGCAATCCTTCTGACAGAACCCGATCAACTGTGGGAGCGAGCTTGCTCGCGATAGCGGTTTATCAGACCTGACAGGCCATCAAGGCTTACGCTTACGCGGCCCGGTATTGAACACCGGCACTTTGCGCACAGGCTTGACCGAAGGCTCCACCGGCGCAGCGTCGCCACTGTCCACCCACTTGCCCAGGTTGCGCTTGCCGCCACCACCGGAGGTTTTCGGTTTCTTCGGCTTTTTCGGCTTCTTGATCACCTGGCCGCTGGCATCGGTGTCCGGCACGCGGTGCTCAGGCTCGAAGTCTTGTTCCATCTGGCGAGGCAACGTCTGACGGGTCAACATCTCGATGGCTGACAGCAGATTCACTTCATCGGCGCAGACCAGGGAAATTGCCTGCCCTGTAGCGCCCGCCCGGCCGGTACGGCCGATGCGATGGATGTAGTCCTCGGCCACGATCGGCAGGTCGAAGTTCACCACCAACGGCAAATCCTCGATGTCCAAGCCACGGGCGGCGACGTCGGTGGCGACCAGGATCTGCACCTCGCTGGCCTTGAAGCGGTCCAGCGCACGTTGGCGGGTGGCCTGGGGCTTGTCACCGTGGATACCGTCGGCGTTGACGCCCAGGCCCTGGAGCTTCTCCACCAGCGCATCGACGCCGTTGCGGGTCTTGGCGAATACCAGTACCTGTTTCCACTTGTGCTTGCGCATCAGGTGCACGAACAATTCCGGCTTGCGCTTCTTGTCCACCGTCACCACCCATTGCTTGACGGTGTTGGCAGCCACGTTGCGCGGGCTCACTTCAATGCTTAGCGGATCATTGAGCATCTGCCCGGCCAGCAAGCGGATCGCATCGGAAAAGGTCGCCGAGAACAACAGGGTCTGGCGTTTCTTCGGCAGGGCCTTGTAGATATTCGCCAGTTCCTCGGAGAAACCCAGGTCGAGCATGCGGTCGGCTTCGTCCAACACCAACGTCTGCAGTTGATTGAACTTCAGCGCATTCTGGCGGAACAGATCGAGCAAGCGCCCCGGCGTGGCGACCAGCAGGTCGACGCCTTTGCGCAGCTTCATCATCTGCGGGTTGATGCTGACACCGCCGTACACCGCGTAGGTGCTCAACGGCAGGTTTTGCGCGTACTGACGCACGCTTTCATGGACCTGCTCAGCCAATTCACGGGTCGGCACCAGGATCAGCGCCCGCACCGAATTGGCCGCGACCTTCGGCCCTTCGGTGGTCAGCAACTGCAACAGCGGCACCGCAAAGCCGGCAGTCTTGCCGGTACCGGTCTGGGCCGCGGCCATCAGGTCGCGACCGGCGAGCACTGCCGGCATGGCTTGGGCCTGAACCGGAGTCGGGGTCTGGTAGCCGAGCGTCTCGAGGGCGCGCAGCAAGGGTTCGATCAGGCCAAGGGTGGCGAAAGTCATGGAAATACCGTAGGAAAAATCAGCGCAAGGTGTGCAATGCGCGGCAGTTTACCCTAAATCAGGAGACGGCCGGCGCAGGCTTGGGTTTGCGCCACTGCGGCAAACCGATCAACACCACCGCACTGATGATCACCAACATCGCCAAGGCCTCCTCGATGCCGATGGTTTCACCGGCGAATACGATGCCCAGCAACACCGCCACGGCCGGGTTGACGTAGGCATAGCTGGTGGCCGCCGCCGGACGCACATGCTTGAGCAGGTACATGTAGGCGTTGAAGGCGATGATCGAACCGAAGAAGGTCAGGTACGCCAGCGCGAACCAGCCTTCCAGCGGCGGCATGCTGTCCAGGTGTTCACCGCTGGCCACGCTGCCGATCAACAGCACCACACCGCCCACCAACATTTCCACAGCGCTGGCCATTGCCCCGGCCGGCAGCGGCAGGTGCTTGCTGAGCACCGAGCCGAAGGCCCAGGAGGCCGCGGCGAACACCAGCAGGGTCGCCCCCAACGGGCTGGATTGCAGGTTGGAACCGAGGTTGAGCATGGCGATGCCGATCAACCCCAGCACAATCCCCGCCCATTCCAGACGGGTATTACGCGCGCCCCAGAAATATCCGCACAGCAGGGTAAACAAAGGCACCGTCGCCACCGCCAACGCCGCGACCCCGGACGCCACGCCCGTGTGCTCGGCCACACTGACCGCACCGTTACCGAAACTGAGCAACAACACGCCAATGATGGCCCCGGCCTTCCATTGCGCCCAGGTCGGCGCCGGCGCCCCGCGCCAGCGCAGGAAGCCGTACATCAGCGAACCGGCCAGCACAAAACGAATCCCGGCCAGCAACAGCGGCGGCCAATGCTCCACACCGATGCGAATCACCAGGTAGGTCGAACCCCAGATGACGTACAAGGCAAAGAAGGCAGCGATCAATGGCAGGGGGAAACGGCGTGGGCCAGGCATGTTCAGCTCGAAGTCAGGACAATGAGAGACGCTATTCTAGAAAGGCGATAGACGGAAATTAAGCTACAAAACCTGTTTATCCAGGCCATACACTTTTCAAAACACGGCGATCAGCGCTATAAATCGCGCTTTCGAAAGTCGCACCGACAGGAAGCCAAACCGTGGATAAATACGACCGCATGTTGCTCAGTGCTCTGTTGGACAACGGTCGTGCGTCCTACGCCGAACTGGCCCGCAAAGTGAACCTGTCAGCCCCCGCCGTGGCCGAACGGGTCAGCAAACTGGAAGCCAGCGGTGTCATCACCGGTTATCAAGCCAAAGTCGACATGGCGAAGATCGGCCTGCCGGTGCAATGCGTCATCGAACTGCGAATGAACCAGCACGGCAACCAGAAGACCTACGACGAACTGTGCAAGATCCCACAACTGACCGAATGCCACCGGGTCACCGGGGATCCGTGCGTGATCATGCAAGCGGCGGTTGGCTCGATGCCCGAACTGGAAGAGCTGATCAACCGCATTGCCAAGTTCGGTTTCAGCAAGACGTCGATCGTGCTGTCCAGCGCCATTGAAAAGCGCGTGCCGTTGGGGCAGTTGGAAGGCCATGGGAAATAACACTGATCAACTGTGGGAGCGAGCTTGCTCGCGATGGCGGAGTGTCAGTCACAAAGCGGCTGACTGATCCGACGCTATCGCGAGCGAGCTCGCTCCCACAGTTGTCCCAGCGGTGTGTTTAGAACCCGCGATGGCGCTTGAGATGCTCGTTGATCTTCGCCGCCGGCACTTTCTGCAAACTGCACAGCAAATCATGGGACAACTCCCGCAACCCATGCTTTTGCCGCAGTTGCGAAGCCAGGTGCGCGGTGAGGTTGGCGGCCATTTCGGCGTCGGCCATGGCCCGGTGAGCCTGGCCGGTGTGGGGCAAGCCGGCGAACGCATTGAGCGTGCCGAGCTTGTGGTTCGGCGCCGCCGGCATCAGGCGCCGGGCCAGCAACAGTGAGCAGGCAAAATTCTGCAAGCGGGTGCGTTTGATACGTCCCAGCTCGAAATCCCAGAACTTCTGGTCGAACGCGGCGTTGTGGGCCAGCAGTGGCGTGATGCCGACGAACTCGTTGACCTCGTTCATGACCTTTTCCGCCGAGGGTGCGCTGCGCAGCATGGCGTTGCTGATGCCGGTCAGTTGCTCGATAAACGCAGGGACGCGCACACCGGCATTCATCAGGCTCTGGTAGCGGTCGACGATCCGGCCTTGCTCGAGCATCACCACTGCGATTTCAGTGGCCCGGCAACTGCTGCTCGGGGTGATCCCGGTGGTTTCAAAGTCGATGACTGCGATGCGTTCCAAACCTTTTGAACTCCGTGAAAATCAATTCTTGAGCAACAACGCGCCTTCGATGGGCACATAGCGACTGGCGGCGCGGATCAGCGAGTTGGCGGTCAACCCCGGCACGCCATAGGCCACGGCTTGCACACCGTGCTTCTGGATGATGCGTTCGAGCAACATGTCGAAATCGCCATCGCCGGAGGCCAGCACCACTTCATCGACGTGGTCGGCGGCGTCCATGATGTCCAGCGTGATGCCCACGTCCCAGTCGCCCTTGGCCGAGCCGTCGCTGCGCTGGATGTAGGGCTTGAGCTTCACGACGAAACCCAGGTTGCGCAGGATCTGCTGGAATTGTTGCTGCTTGCTGTCACCGCGATCGATCGCATAGGCGTAGGCCTCGACGATCTGCCCCTGCTTGCTGACATCGGCCCACAGCGCGGCGTAGTTGAAATGGCAACCGTAAGCCTGGCGCACGGTGTAGTAGAGGTTCTGGACATCGGCGAACACTGCAATTTTTTTCACCGCGTTTCCTCTTGGATGCACACGTACGCAGCCCACCAGGGCCGAAAAGTCGCCCAGTATGCCAGCCAGAAGGATTGTTCCGCGAATAATCGACCCGAGGCGCCAGGGCGCCCCGGACGAATGGCAGGTCAGACGAAAGAGTCGTCGTCGCCGAAGGAAGATGAATCGTCACTGTAATCCGCGTCGCTGAACCCGCCCTGGTCGTTGCCGTAGGTGTCGTTGTCGGCCACGCGCGAGTCATCGCCCCAACCGTTGCCTGCGGTGTCGTTGACCGGTTGCGCCGGTTCTTCCTTGATGACCTCGACGATCTCCTGCGGTTGCTGATTGCTGTGGAACAGGCTGCTGATGCCTTGGGCCAGCATCACGCCGCCCGCCACGCCCGCCGCGGTTTTCAGGGCGCCGCCGAGGAAGCTGCCCGCTGCCGGGGCCTGTTGCTGCGGTGCGCCATAATTGCCGGGCGGCGCGCCGAAGCCCTGTTGGGCCGGGGCATTGAAGGACGGTTGCGCCGGTTCGCGCCAACCGCCACCGCTGGCGGCCGGCGCGCTCGCCGGGCGCGAATCCCGCGGGCTGCCGCCGAAAATACTCGAGAGGAAACCACCGCCACCGCTGGGTGCCGGCGCTTGCTTGCGCGCTTGTTGCAGCTCGGCCTGCAATTGCTCGACCTGCTGGGCGAGTTGCCTGTTCTGCTCATCGAGGCGCTTGATCGCGGCCTCCTGCACCAGGATCGCCTGGGCCATGAAATAGCCCGCCGCTGGCTGGCTCGCCAGGTGCTCCTTGATCCGCGCCTCGGCCTGGGCGTCGCGCGGGGCTGAATCCTTTTCGGCCTGTTGCAGCCGTGAAAACAGTCCATCGATCAGGGTTTGTTCTTCGTTGTTCATGGCGACCTCATTCGATTGCCGGGTAGAAACCATTCCGATCCCGAAGACCGGTGCCCATCAGTAATGGGGCTCGCCGGAAAGCTTTCAATGGTCTTTACCTGATGTTTACGTTTGCTTGTGCGGGCGCCTGATCGGTTAAAGTGTCGGACCGCTTTTTCAACTGCGATACCGACCCATGAATCCGTTTGACGTGCTGCGCGACTCTTTGTATTTCTTCAAGCGCCATCTGGGCCGGATCGCCCAACTGTGCCTGCCACTGGTGATACTCGAGGCCCTGCTGCAGCAAGGCGTGGACAGCGCCCTCGGCCCCGACGGTTTTCCCGGCTACAGCGTGATCGTCGGGCTGCTGGTGTACCCCTTGTACACCGCCGCGCTGATCCTGTTTCTCGACGCCCGCAGCCGCGGTGAAGCACCACGCACGCGGGACCTGCTCGCAACGGCCCTCACGCTGTGGCCACGCTTTGCCTTGCTGACGGCCCTCAACACGTTGTTGATCCTGGTGGGGCTGTCGTTGTACTTCCTGCCGGGCCTGTGGCTGATGGTGACCCTGGCCTTCGGCGAATACCTGTTGGTCCTCAGGGGCCTGGCTCCCCTGGCGGCGATGAAGGAAAGCCTGAACCTGTCCCGCGGCAACTTCTGGCGGATCCTGCTGTGCATTCTCGCGGTGATGGGCCCACTGTGGCTGCTCAAGGGCGCCAGCGTCTCGGTGTATCCGTCACCCCAGAACCCCGCGGTCAGTTTGCTGATCGACAGCGTCCACAGCTTCCTGCAACTGTTCACCACCGTGGTGCTGTTCCGCCTGTTCATGCTGATCGAGGCCAGGCCCGAGCGCCGCTGATCGCACACGGCGACAGCCCTGGGCTTGGGCTTGAGAACCGCTCTCGGTTATGCTCGGGAGCACTTTTGCGTTTCGCCCATAAGCCGAGCCATGACCCGTCTACTGCGCCACACCTTGCTGGGCCTGCTGTTGATCCTCAGCCTGGCCGCCCTGTCGATCTACGGCCTGACCTGGCGGCCAGAGCCCCGGGAAAGCGTGCCGGTCAGTTGCACCGCCAATGCAGCCGCGCTGGCACCCGGCCAAGCCTTGAAGGTGATGACCTGGAACGTCCAGTTCCTCGCCGGCAAGCGCTACGTGTTCTGGCACGACCTGGCCCAGGGCGACGATGAAAGCCCGACCCTGGAAGACATGGCCTTCAGTCTCGACGAAGTGGCCCGGGTCATCCGCGACGAGCAACCGGACATCGTGTTGCTCCAGGAACTGGACAAGGGCGCCAAGGCCAGCGATTACCAGGACCAGCTCAAGCTACTGCAGGAACGCCTCGCCGACCTCTATCCGTGCGGCACCAGCGCCTTCGACTGGAAAGCCGACTTCATCCCCGACCCGCACATCTTCGGCAGCGTCGGCCGGCAACTGGCGACCCTGAGTCGCTACCGCATCGACCATGCCGAACGGGTGCAACTGCCGGTGGCCGACACCAACGTCATCAGCCGTCAGTTCCAGCCGAAAAATGCCTTGTTGGTGAGCTATCTGTCACTGAGCGACGGCAGCCAGCTGGCGGTGCTCAACACGCACCTGGAACGGGCCACTGAACCGGACGAAACCCTGCCCAGACAAATCACCGCCGTGACCCAGGCACTGGATAAGTTCGAATCCGCAGGCACGCCCTGGCTGATCGGCGGCGACTTCAACCTGCTGCCCCTGGGCCAGTACCGACGCCTGCCGTCCGAGCAACGCACGCCCTACTCCGCCGACAGCCCGCTGCACCTGCTGTGGGACAAGTACCCGATGATTCCCACCAACAACGAAGCCAGCGGCATCGACCGCGAGCACTGGCTGACCCACTACCCGAACGACCCCGGCCTCAACGGCCCCGACCGCACCGTTGACTACCTGTTCTACAGCCCCCGGATCAAACGGGTTGAAGCCCAGGTGCGCCAGGACGACACCTTGCGCATCTCCGACCATTTACCGGTGATTGCGCGTTTTTTGTTGCCAGCCATGCCTTGAAAGGAATCTCACCATGACGGTAATCGCCCTGATCAACCCCGAGCATGACCCACACTTGATCGCCGACTGCTTGATCAGCGCGGACGGTCCAGACAAGCGCCAGTCGATGTCCGTGTGGGTTCCTTCGCTGGGGCTGATACCCACTGATTGGCATGACGCTGACGGGCCGTTTCATATCGCGCGCATGGGTCGAAAAACCTACATCCTGCCGAACAACAGCGGCATGCTCGCCTTTGCAGGGGATTGCCGGTCGGCCTATGAGTTCTGGGTGGAGCTTGCGAAGTCGATTGACATCAAGCTCGGCTATCAACCCGACGCCATGATCGATGCCAACACGATCGACCAGGTTCTAATGGGCATGGGCCAGACCGCGGGTGCATTCCACATGCTGGGCGTTCTACTGGATGGAAAGGGTGGCAAGTGCGCCTATACCCACCGCCCTGAAGCCACGATGACCACCCAGAACTTTGGAACCTGCTACCTCGCCGGTTCAGGGACAAACCAGCTCAAGCAGCGGATCGAAACGGAAGACGAACGCTTCGCCCCCCTGGATGAATGGCCTTGGACGCATATCTCGCCGACTGAAGAACTGGCGGAATCCTTGTGTTCCAACATGCTGTATTACGAATCCGACATCAACAACGGGCGCAAACCCAACACACCCATTCATGACCGGTTCGGCGGATTTTATGAATGGTATGGCATTAAATCCATCGGGATAAAAACCACGCCTCCCAGGATCGACTTGAACATCCTGGTCAAGGACGATGCCCTGTATCTGACCCGGCTCCATTTCTCCGAAAGCGCCCACCCAGCGGTAGATGACCCTGACTTCAAAGGGTCGCAAATCATCTTGAAGGTCTTGACGTTCTGCCTGAGAACACAAGAATTTGACCCACATCGGCTTTTCGACAACCTGGTGTTCACCTTCGAGCAGGTAGAGGGGGTACTCATCGAGCGGTTCTTCAACCACTACGAGAGAGACGCAAGTTCGCCACTGTCGGACCCGAGGATTTCAGGCATTGTCCCAGCGGACGTCTTGCAAAGGGACTTTAGAGAAGGCTTGCCGGTCAAGCGAGTTCGCCTGATCGTCTCGGTCAATGGCTATGCCGTGGTCAAGGGCGTGACCGAAAGCGACGAATCCCTCGCGCCGGCCAGAATCCAGTATGCCAACGGCCAGGTATCCGTGGCCTTTTCCGAAAAAACAGGCCTTTTGATTGCAGATATCGTCAGGAGGCATCTGCAGCAGTCGTTGTGATACAGGGTGCTAGGCCTTACGCGGTTTGACCCGCGCCGTCGCCTCCGCCACCAGCGGATCGTCCGGCCAGTAATGCTTGGGATAGCGCCCCTTCAAATCCTTCTTCACCTCGGCGTAGGTGCTGCGCCAGAAGTTCGCCAGGTCCTGGGTCACCTGCACCGGTCGGCGGGCCGGTGACAGCAGGTGCAGCTTGACCACCTGGCGTCCGCCGGCGATGCGCGGGGTATCGGCCAGGCCGAAGAGCTCCTGCAAGCGCACCGCCAGGATCGGTGGATGTTCGCTGTAGTCCAGGCGAATCGACGAGCCCGAGGGCACGCTCAAATGGTGCGGCGCCAGCTCATCCAGGCGTTGCGGCAACGGCCAGGGCAACAGGTTGTGGACGATGCTCGACAGGTCCAGGTTGGCGAAATGGCTGAGACGCGAGACTCGGCCCAGATACGGCATCAACCAGTGCTCGAGGGTGTTCAGCAGCGCTGCGTCGCTGACGTCTGGCCATTCACTCTCGCCCTTGGCCTCCAGTTCAAGGCGACGCAACAAGGCCACCCGCGCCTGCCATTGCCGCAGTTCCGGGGTCCAGGGCAGCAATTCCAGGCCCTTGCGCCGCACCAGGTTCACCAGGGCCTGGCTACGGGCTGACTCATCCAGGCCGGTCAACGGTTCGCGGCTGAGCACCAGTTCGCCGACCTTGCGCTGGCGCTCGGCCCGCAGCACGCCTTCGCGTTCATCCCAATCCAGTTGGTCCACCACGCGGACCTGTTCGGCCAGCACCGAATCGAACAGCGCCGGGTCGAAATCCGTCGCCAGGTAAATTCGTTCTTCCCGCTGGCCCTGGCGGCTACCCAGGTCGGCGATCACCAGCCACGCCTGTTTCATCAGGCTGTCAGCCTCGGCAAACAACGCCGCCCGGCCGTTGGCCAGGCGATACTCCGCGCCACCGGGCCGGCGCTGTTGGGCGACGCGGTCGGGATAGGCCAACGCCAGCAACGCGCCGAGCCAGCGCGGATGATCGGGATCGGCTACGGCCTCTTCGGCCTTGCCCCGCAGGTAACCGCGATATTGCCGGGCCAATTGCCGTGCCCGCTGCACCCCGCCCTGGGCGCCGCGCGCCGCTCGTTCTTCGCCGGACAGCAAGGCCAGGCGACTGTGCAGGTCGGCACCGGCACCGCGCAGAATGTCGCGCTCGCCCAACAGCGCGGCGACATTGCAAGCCATGTCCGCCAGCCCCAGCGCCTGGCCGCGCAACAGCAGATGCGCGATACGCGGGTGAGCCGGCAGTTCGGCCATGGCCTGGCCGTGGCGGGTCAGTTGCTCGCCCTCCAGCGCGCCCAGGCGCTGCAGCAGGTCCTGGGCCTGGGCATACGCAGCGGCGGGCGGGACGTCGAGCCAGACCAATTGCTGCGGCGTCACGCCCCAGCGCCCCAGTTGCAGGGCCAACCCGGCCAGGTCCGCCGACAGAATCTCCGCGCTACCGTAAGCGGCCAATTGTTCATGCTGGTCTTCGGACCACAACCGGTAGCACACCCCCGGCTCCAGGCGCCCGGCGCGACCGGCCCGCTGGGTGGCGCTGGCCCGGGAAATGCGCTGGGTGTCGAGTCGGGTCATGCCGCTGCCCGGGTCGAAACGCGGCACCCGGGCCAGTCCGGCGTCGATCACCACCCGCACGCCATTGATGGTCAGGCTGGTTTCGGCAATGTTGGTGGCCAGCACCACCTTGCGCTGGCCGGCGGGTGCCGGGTCGATGGCGGCGCGTTGAGCGGCGAGGTCCAGTTCGCCGTGCAACGGGCAGAGCAAGACGTTGCCGCCCTCGCCCAAGGCCTCGGCCAGTTGCTGATGGACCCGACGGATCTCCGCCTGCCCGGGCAAGAACACCAGGACGCTGCCGGCTTCATCGTGCAGGGCTTCGAGCACGGTCTGCACCAGCCGTGGTTCGATGAACTCGCCAGGCTGGAATGGCCGGCCCCAGCGCACCGTCACCGGGAACATGCGGCCTTCGCTGCGCAGGATCGGCGCGTCGTCCAACAACCCGGCCAGGCGCTCGCCTTCGAGGGTGGCGGACATCAGCAGGATTTTCAGCGGTTGGTCTTCGCGAAACAACTCCCGACCGTTGAGGCTCAAGGCCAGGGCCAGGTCGGCATCGAGGCTGCGTTCGTGGAATTCATCGAAAATCAGCAGCCCCACCCCTTCCAGCGCCGGGTCGTCCTGCAA
The DNA here is from genome assembly GCF_001307275.1 of Pseudomonas fluorescens. Taxonomy (NCBI): domain Bacteria; kingdom Pseudomonadati; phylum Pseudomonadota; class Gammaproteobacteria; order Pseudomonadales; family Pseudomonadaceae; genus Pseudomonas; species Pseudomonas fluorescens. The sequence goes on along the minus strand of NZ_CP012831.1, from coordinate 3,506,046 downwards.
ACGGCGGGTGAGGATGCCTTCGGTGACCACTTCAATGCGGGTCCTGGGCCCGACCTTGCTGTCGAGACGAATCCGGTAACCGACGGTTTCACCGACCTTTTCCCCCAGTTCGCTGGCCAGTCGCTCAGCCGCCGCCCGTGCCGCCAGGCGCCGGGGTTCGAGCATCAGGATGGTCTGTCCGGCCAGCCAGGGCTCGTTCAGCAAGGCCAGGGGAACACGGGTGGTTTTACCGGCACCGGGCGGTGCTTCGAGCACGGCTTCGTGGCGTGATGCCAAGGCTTGACGCAGGGCGGGTAAAACTTCATCAATCGGCAAAGAAATCATGCTGGCTCCAAAACAGAGGGCCGAGTATAACGGCGAACTGTTTAGCGTGGTCTGGACTCCAACCAGCAACGCCTCTACTACCTGTTCAGGAGATTGCTATGCGTATTCCCTTTCGCGTGATCGGTGGCGTGCTGGTCGCCTCCCTGCTGACTCAAATCAGCGCCTGTGGCTCGATCTTCTACCCGGACCGCCGCGGCCAGATCGACGGCAAGATCGACCCGGCCATCGCCGCCCTCGATGCCGTCGGCCTGCTGTTCTACATCATCCCCGGCCTGATCGCGTTCGCCGTGGACTTTGCCACCGGCGCCATCTATTTCGAACCGGGCCGCAGCGTCCAGATCGAGCCAGAGAAACTCAAGCCGGCCATCAACCCCGACGGCACAGTCAATAACCAAAAACTGCAGGCGATCCTGGAACGCGAACTGGGCCGCAGCTTCCCACTGGACGATCCTCGACTGATCCAGCACAAAGGCAGCGCGCAACAACTGGCCACCCTCGGTCTGAAACCGGCCGCATGACCGGCGCCACTGAAGGAACGACCGCGCCATGACCACCAGCACCGAACACGCTCGCCTGCTGCGCCTGGCCACCCGGGCGTCGGTGGCCGTGGCCCTCACACTGGTGATCGCCAAGGCCCTGGCCTGGTGGCTCAGCGGTTCGGTGAGCATGCTCGCCGGCCTGACCGACTCGGCCCTGGACGGCGTCACCTCGCTGCTCAATCTGCTGGCGGTGCACTATGCATTACGCCCCGCCGACGATGACCATCGCTACGGTCATGGCAAGGCCGAATCCCTGGCTGGCATGGCCCAGGCGCTGTTTATCGGCGCCAGTGCGGTGCTGATTGCCTTGCAGGCCTTCGAACGCCTGAAGAACCCGGTGCCGGTGGAGGCGCCCTGGCTCAGCGTCGGTGTGATTGTGTTTTCCCTGGGGCTGACCGTGGCGCTGCTGGCGTTGCAGCATCGGGTCATCCGCGCCACCGGCTCCAACGCCGTGCGCGCCGACTCGCTGCACTATCGCTCCGACCTGCTGCTCAACGGCAGCATCCTGGTCGCGCTGGTACTGGCCGGGTTCGGTTGGTATCGACTCGACGCCTGGTTCGGCCTGGGGATCGCCGCGTACATCCTGTGGAGCGCCATCCAGATCGCCCGGGAAAGCTTCGCGGTGCTGATGGATGAAGAACTGCCGCCCGACGTCAGCCAGCGCATGCTGGAACTGGCCTGCGCCGTGCCCGGCGTGCTGGGCGCCCATGACCTGCGTACGCGGGTCTCCGGCAACCACTGGTTCGTGCAACTGCACCTGGAGTTGCCGGGGGACCTGACCCTGTCAGTGGCCCACGGCATCAGCGATCAGGCCGCCGATGCCATCCACCACGCTTATCCGAAGGCCGAAGTGCTGGTGCATGCCGATCCGTCGGACGTGGTGAAGCGCGCCAGCGCGTGATGCCGAACACAGAACCGGTGGCGAGGGAGCTTGCTCCCGCTCGGTTGCGCAGCGGCCGCAAGATCCTGGGCCTGCTGCGCAGGCCAGCGGGAGCAAGCTCCCTCGCCACAAGGGGATTTGCACTGGATAGTCAGTACGTCACCTGATACCCACGACTGCTCAAGCAACTGCCCTGGGCCTGGCGATAGGTCTGCACCACTTCCGGTGCCGGCGGGTAGGTGTAGTTGCGCGGATCGAACCCGCTCTGCTGCACCGCCCAGCGATAGCAGTCGTAGCCATCCTGATTGACCTGCTCGGGCGACTGGCCGTTGGCCGGATAGGCCACCACATCGAAACTGTTGCCTTGGGGTTGCGGCTGCGGGTTGGCGACCGGCGCATCGACCACGACATAATCCTGGGTGTTGGCTTCGTAGATGTAATAGGCGCCGGCAGCGAGGAAGAACAGCGAACTGCCGATCCATACTTCCCGGGCGTAATCGGGCAGGTAACGAGTGCGGATGCCCCGCGGTGGCGCGACCACGACGTAACGCGGTCCTTGCGGGCGATACCAGTAGCCGCCGGAATAGAAATAGTCCTGGCCGCGATAGGGCACACGGTAGTTGCGATCCGGGAAACGGTCGATCACATAACCCGGACGGTATTGCGGCCCCGGGCCCCACCCGTTGCCATGCCCATCCGGCCGACCGGGCCAATGCTGACCGGGACGACCGTCATGGTCTGGTCGCGGACCTGCGTTCGGATAGCCATCGTTGCGCCGAGGGATATCGCGGTAATACCCCGGTTGCGGTTCGCGGGTCTGGGTCACGCTGTCGGGCCGGCCCTGGATGGGCAAGTTGTTGCCAGGCTGCGGCGGACGACCGTGAGCGTTAGGGTCCTGCGGTGGGCGATCGTAGTGTTGTCCACCCGGGTTCTGCGGCTTGACCTCGAACTGACGACTGTTGTCACCCCGAATGATTTCGTTGCTCTGCGGCCGCGGCTGGCCCGAGTAACCCTGGCCGTTGCCGCCGCGCCCGTCCTGCCCGCGACCGCCGTCCGGGCCGCCACGGTTTTGCTGATCGTCGGCCATTCCCTGCGCACTGACACTTGCCCACAACAGACCAACACCTGCCAAACGCCAGATGCGCGACTTCATGAAATTCCTCACAACGGTTCAGGGCCTGATGATAAGACTGGAAAAGCCCAGGCCGGTTCTGCGACAGATTATCAGCCACGGGGTTTATTTCGCAGGCATTAAAAAAGGGAGGCCCGTCGGCCTCCCCTTGAGAATTTCGTCCGTGCTCGACGCTTATGACGTCGGCTCACCTCACGCCGTCTTCTGGACGGTGTGCAGCTCGGGGGTCTGCCAGTACCGGTGGGTACTGCGACCGCAGCCGGCCGGATTGGGCGGGCTGCACTGGACTGTTTGTCCGAGCAGTGATCTTGGTGGTAAGCATAAGCCTGGGGTGCCGACAGATGATTGCGAAGATTGCGGAAATAAACATCACTTGCGCAATTTTTAACCCCGGATAGATAATCCTACGCAATTATCAAGATAAAGGCCCGACCGATGAGCAAACTCGACCGTTATGACCTGAGCATTCTGGCGGAATTGCAGCGCGATGCGCGCATCTCCAACCAGGAACTGGCCGAACGCATCGGCCTGTCGCCCTCCCCTTGCTCGCGACGGGTCAAGCAGTTGGAGGATGACGGCTACATCACCCGCCAGGTCGCCCTGCTCGACCGCAAGCTACTGGGCCTGAGCCTGACGGCTTATGTGCTGATCGGCATGGACCGCCACACACCCGAGCGCTTCGAGAACTTCGAAGCCGCCATCCGCAACCTGCCGCAGGTGCTGGAGTGCAGCCTGGTCACCGGCATGGACGCGGATTACCAGCTCAAGGTGGTGGTGCCGGACATGGACCATTACCAGAAACTGCTGTTGGGGCACCTGACCCGGATCGACGGGGTGACCAGCGTGCGTTCGAGCTTTGTGCTGAACCAGGTGCTCAACAGCACCGAGTTGCCGTTAACTCACCTGCGCAGCTGAATATCGCCATGAACCCTGTGGGAGCCGAGCTTGCTCGCGATGGCGGTGGATCAGCCAAGTCATTGTCAGCCGTAATGCCGCCATCGCGAGCAAGCTCGGCTCCCACAGGTTCCGGGGCAGTCACGCCACCGGTAAGGCGATGAATAGCTGCGACACACCGCCGCAGGCCAATCCCTCGTCGTTCCCCCATGCCGTATACTCGCCCCGCCCTTACAACCCCGCCCACGCCGGAGTGTCCTGATGGATCCTGCTGTTTTCGAAGAGTGGATGATGACCGGCCTGGTCAGCATCCTGATCATTTTCATGGGCTTCATCGTCTGGGACCTGGCGAAGAAGTCCAAGGCCGGACGCTTCGGCTCGTTCATCCTGTTTTTCGTGTTGGGCCTCGGCGTGGCCGCGTTCATCATCAAGAGCGTAGTGATCGGCCTGATCGAATCAGGCGCGTTATAAGCGCGCCGGCACTTCTTTCCACTGGCCCTGATCGAGCCCTTCGATCGTCCAGTCGCCGATCCTGACCCTCACCAGGCGCAGTGTCGGCAAGCCTACCGCGGCGGTCATGCGCCGTACCTGGCGGTTGCGCCCTTCGCGGATCACCAGCTCCAGCCAGCTCGTGGGCACGCTTTTACGAAAACGCACCGGCGGGTTGCGCGGCCATAACTGCGGCTCGTCCAACTGGCGCGCCTCGGCTGGCAAGGTCATGCCGTCGTTCAATTCCACCCCATCGCGCAAACGCTGCAACTGTTCGGCATTCGGTTCGCCTTCCACCTGCACCCAATAGGTCTTGGCCAGCTTGTGCTTGGGGTCGGCAATACGCGCCTGCAATTGCCCATCGTTGGTCAGCAACAGCAAACCTTCGCTGTCGCGATCCAGCCGCCCGGCCGGGTAGATGCCCGGTACGTCGATAAAATCCTTGAGCGTCGCCCGCCCCTCACCGTCGCTGAATTGCGTCAGCACGTCGAAGGGTTTGTTGAACAGGATCAGCTTTGGCTCGGCCGGCGGAGCCTTGGCCACACGGCGCGGCGCAGCGGCGGGAAGCTTCGCGCCAGGGCGACGGGAGGCAGGGCGTGGAGGACGGGGCATGGCGAATACAACATCTAACGGTCGGGGCCGACCATGCTAGTGGCCCGACCGTTAAATGACCACCATCCGATCAGCGGAACGGCGGCTCGTCGAAGCTGCGCAGTTTGCGCGAATGCAACGAGTTGAGTTCGGTGCGCAACAGGTCCAGCGCCTCGATGCCGATCTTCAGGTGCTGGTTGACCGCTCGCTCATAGAACGCGTTGGCCGAGCCCGGCAGCTTGATCTCGCTGTGCAGCGGTTTGTCCGAGACACACAGCAACGTGCCATAGGGCACCCGCAGACGATAACCCTGGGCGGCGATGGTGCCGCTTTCCATGTCCACCGCCACCGCGCGAGACAGGTTGATCAGCGGACGTTCCTGGGCCCAGCGCAGTTCCCAGTTGCGATCGTCGTAAGTCAGCACGGTGCCGGTGCGCAGGCGCTTTTTCAGCTCGTCGCCCTTCTCGCCGGTGATGTTCGCCGCCGCCTGCTGAAGCGCCATCTGCACTTCGGCCAGGGCTGGAATCGGAATGTTCGGCGGCACTACCCGGTCGAGAATGCCATCGCGACGCATATAGGCGTGGGCCAACACGTAGTCACCGATGGTCTGGGACTGCCGCAGCCCGCCGCAGTGGCCGATCATCAGCCAGCAATGCGGGCGCAGCACAGCCAGGTGGTCGGTGATGTTCTTGGCGTTGGACGGGCCGACGCCGATGTTCACCAGCGTCACGCCATGGCCGTCGTTGGTCTGCAGGTGATAAGCCGGCATCTGGTAACGGTGCCAGACCACACCGGCAGCGATGGCCGACGCTTCGCCATGGTCCATGTTCTTGTCGATGATCACGTTGCCCGGCAGGACCATGCGCACAAAGCGCGGGTCGCTGCGCAACTGCTCCAGGCCATGGACGATGAACTGGTCGACATAGCGGTGATAGTTGGTCAGCAGGATCCACGGCTGCACATGACGCCAGTCGCTGCCGGTGTAATGCACCAGCCGGCGCAGGGAAAAGTCCACCCGCGCGGCATCGAACAGCGCCAGGGGCAGCGGGTCGGTGTTTTCCCAGTCGTAGAGGCCGTCGGCGATGCCATCGGTGGCGGCCGACAGGTCGGTGCTGGGGAATACCCGCGCCAGTACGGCGGCGGTCACACCGGAGCCGGCCAGTTCGTCACCCTGCTCCACCACGTACGGATAGGGGATGTTCTGCTCGCTGACGCCCACTTCCACGGTGACGGTAAAGTCGTGCATCAGCGGGACCAGCTGTTCCAGCAGGTATTTACGGAACGCGGCGGGATGGGTGACGGTGACGCTGTAGGTGCCGGGCAACTGGACCTTGGCATAGGCCCGCGTGGTTTGCGGGACTTCGCCGTGGCAGTGATAGGTCAGGCGCAAGGCGGGATAGCGAAACAATGCACGCTGCTCGGCATCCGGCTCGATGCGGTCCTTGAGATAACGCATCAGCGCCTGGTTCAGCGCGGTGGTCGCACGCTCGTGCAGGGCCGCTAGACGATCCACGGCTTGTTCGGCGGTTTGAACGACAATAAACGCTTCGGTCACGATCAGCTTCCTGTGTTCTGACTTGCAGGCCTTCATCTTGCCTGCATCGCCGCCCGACGGGAACAGTGGCGTATTGGCGCGCTCGATCATTCGCCGACAATCCCTGTGGGAGCGAGCTTGCTCGCGATAGCGGTGAATCAGTCACCATAGAGGTTGGATGTACCGACGCCATCGCGAGCAAGCTCGCTCCCACAAGGTTCGATGGCGTAATCAGAGGTTGTGTACAACTCAGGTCCACTGTGGGAGCGAGCTTGCTCGCGATAGCGGTGTGTCAGTCACCATAGAGGCTGGATGGGCCGACGCCATCGCGAGCAGGCTCGCTCCCACAGGGGTATGTGGTGTTTCTAAAAGGCGTGCGGGGTCGAGCGGGTAACGATGGCTTCGACATTCAAGCCCCGAGGCAGGGCACCGTACACCCGGCCGGTCGAACCCAGGCGACTGGCGATAAAAGCATCGCTGACCTCACTGTTCCCCGCCTCCAGCAACAGCTTGGCCTGCAGGCCGACGGCGATGTCTTCGGTCAATTGCCGGGCGCGGTACTGGATGTCGTCGGTGTCCTTGAAGGCTGCCTGCAATTGGTGGATATGCCCGGCCAGGCGCTTGTCGCCATGGCCGTCGCCCAATTCGCTGAACAAGACCTCCAGCACACCCGGCTCCTTGGACAGGGCGCGCAACACATCGAGGCATTGCACGTTGCCGGAGCCTTCCCACGTCGAGTTGACCGGTGCTTCGCGGTACAGGCGCGGCAGGATGCTGTCTTCGACGTAGCCGGCGCCGCCCATGCATTCGGCGGCTTCGTTGATCATCGCGGGGGCGCGCTTGCAGATCCAGTACTTGCCCACCGCCGTCACCAGCCGGGCGAACTTGGCCTCATGCTCGTCATTCAAATGGTCCAGCGCCCGGCCCATGCGCAGGCTCAAGGCCAGGGCGGCCTCGCTTTCCAACGCCAGGTCTGCCAGGACGTTCTGCATCAGCGGCTGTTCGCTCAACAGCTTGCCACCGACCTTGCGGTGCGCACAGTGATGGCTGGCCTGGGTCAACGCCTGGCGCATCAGGGCGCTGGAGCCGACCATGCAATCGAAGCGGGTCATGGCCACCATCTCGATGATCGTCGGCACGCCGCGGCCTTCTTCACCGACCATCCAGGCCAGTGCGCCACGGAACTCGACTTCGCTGGAGGCGTTGGAACAGTTACCCAGCTTGTTCTTCAAGCGCTGGATGTAGAACTGGTTGCGCGTGTCGTCGGGCCGATGGCGCGGCAGCAGGAAACAGGTCAGGCCCTTGTCGGTCTGGGCCAGGGTGAGGAAAGCGTCGCACATCGGCGCCGAACAGAACCATTTGTGCCCCACCAGCTCATAGGCCTGGCCCGGACCGCTGGCACCCACCGGATAGGCCTTGGTGGTGTTGGTCCGCACATCGGTGCCGCCCTGTTTTTCGGTCATCGCCATGCCCAGGGTCACCCCGGCCTTGTGGGCCATGCCGACGTTGCGCGGGTCGTACTCGGTGGCGAGCACCTTCGGCAGCCAGCGCTCGGCCAGATCCGGTTGCAGGCGCAGCGCCGGCACGCTGGCGAAGGTCATGGTCAACGGGCACCCCGTACCGGCTTCGGCCTGGCTGTGCAGATAGGTCATCGACGCCCGGGCGACATGTGCGCCGGGCTGTGGATGGGCCCAAGGCAAACTCGGCAGGCCATGCTCGACGGCGGTGCGCATCAACTGGTGATAAGCGGGATGGAACTCCACCAGGTCGATGCGATGGCCGTAGCGGTCATGACTGGAAAAAACCGGTTTGTTCTGGTTGGCCAGGAAGCCCGCTTCCATCAACGGCCCGCCGGCCAGCGCCCCATACGCATCGATCCGCGCCTGCGCCCAGCCAGCCCCGAAGCGCTGCGACCACTGCTGCAACGGCAGGTCGATGCGGTACAGATTGGCGCCATCCAGAGACGGCGGCTGATTGGTGACGTCGTGGGTTTCAGCGAACTGGTGCAGGTTCATGACAGGGCTCCTCGATCGGCCAGGGATTCAGTTAAGCACCGCCTCCAGGCCGAACAAAGTGTCATATATGCCTAAATATCGGCGCTTTCACCCTGCCTCGGGCAAAGCACCCGGCGCTGGAGCGTGGCCTGCAATGCCTCGAATTTCACCGGTTTGCTCAGGTAGTCGATCAACGCGCCCGAGGGACAGCGCTCCTGCCCCAGGTTCGGGCTGACCACCAGTACCGGCAGCTCTTCGCAGCCAGACAACGCGCGGATCTGGCAGCAGACCGACACACCGTCCAGCGGCGGCGACTGGCAATCGAGCAGCACCGCGTCAAAGCGCTCGCCGTGCAGTAGATCCAGCGCGGCGCGGCCACTGTCGGCGGTGCGCACCCGATAACCCAACTTGAGCAACATGCCACGCATGACCAACTGATCGATGTTGTTGTCGTCCGCCAGCAGCACCGTGCAATCCTGGGGCTGGCGCGAGCCCTGGCGGCCACCGAAGGAAAACGGTGTCGGGACCGCCGCCGGCAAGGCCACGTCAAACTCCACGTCCAACTGGAACCGGCTGCCGCGACCGGGCTCGGAAGTGTGGGTCAGGCGCCCGCCCAGCAACTCCACCAGTTGCCGACAGATGGCCAGGCCCACGCCGAGACCGCCATATTCGCGGGTCATCGAGCCGTCGAGCTGGAAGAAGCGCTGGTACAAGGTCGCTTCCCCCAGGTCGGTAAAGCCGATCCCGGTGTCGATGACGGCAAAGGACAACACCAGCCGATCGAGCTCCGTCGGCCGACCGCTGACACGCAGCGCCAGGCCGCCCAACCGGGTGAACTTGATCGCGTTGTCCAGCAAGCATTCCAGGCATTGGGCCAGTTTACCGCTGTCGCCGATCAACCGGTCCGCCAGGCCCGGGGACACGTCGACCTTGAAATCCAGGCCCTTGGCCGCGGCATTGGCGCCGAACTGCACCTGCAGCGCATCGATCACCCCACGCAGGCTGAACGGCGCCGGATAGGCCTTGAGCTTGCCGGCCTGCAACTCGGTGAGGGTGAGGATGCCATTGACCATGCGCATCATGTCCCGCGCCGAGCCGGCGGCAGTCTGTTGATACTGGGTCAGCTCCTCGTCCATCTCGACGGTTTCCATCAACTCCAGGGAACCGATCACGCCATTCATCGGCGTGCGCAGTTCGTGGGTCAAGGTGGCGAGGAATTCGTCCTTGAGCTTGTTGCCGTGGGCCAGTTGCTGGTTGAGCACTTCGAGTTTCTGCCCGGCGTCCAACAGGGTCTGGGCCTGCTGTTCGCGCATGGCATTGATGCGGTCGGCCAAGGCCAGGGACAACAGCGCCACTTCGATGGCCGAGCCGATCTGGCTGGCGTACATGGTCAGGAAGACGTTCGGCAGGTAGCCCAGCACCATCAAGGTATTGATGATGCCCCCCAGCAGAAACGCCGACCAGGCAATGATGAAATAGCGCGCCACCCGCAGGCCACGCCACCAGGCGAACAGCCCCGCGGCAAAGATCGCCACCGTGAACACCAGCGCCAACGCCGTCGCCAGGCGCAGGGCCAGGGCATAGCTGGTCATCAGCGACAGGCTGATGACCACGGCGCTGTAGCCGATCAGTGCCAGCAGCATGCGGTCCATCCAGCGGCCATGCTGGGCGGTTTGCAGGAAGCTGCGGGCGAACTGGCTGCCAAACAGGCCCGCGCAGCCGATGAAGAACGGCGTCGCGGCGTTGGCCCACCAGGGGTTGTCCGGCCAGAAGTACTCCACGGCGGCACCGTTGACCGACAACTGGTACAGGCCGAACGAGGCAATGTAGAAAATGTAATAGAGGTAGCTGGTATCGCGCACGCTCAGGTAGATGAACAGGTTGTACACCAGCATCCCCAGCAGCACGCCATAGATGATGCCCAGCACATACAGGCGCACCGGCTGTTGCTCGAGGTACGCGGTGCTCGACCACAGCGTCAACGGCGCCTGGATCGAACCCTGGCTTTGCAGGCGCAAATAGACGGTCTGTTGCTGTTCGGGTTTGAACGCCAGGCTGAACAGGTAATTGTTCTGGCGGATCTCGCGGCTGGCGAACGGCAACGCATCACCGGTCTGGCGAACCAGGCGATAGGCCCCCGCCGCGTCGGGCAGATACAAGTCGAGGTGGTCCAGCGGCGGGTATGCCAGCTCCAGCAGCCAGGTGCGCTGGGCGTCCGGATTGTCGGGGCGATAGTGCAGGTCGATTTTCAACCAGAAGGCTGATCGCGAGTAACCGGCGTTCAACGTGGCTTTGTCGTGGGGCTTGAACGCACCCGCTGCGGACTGGGCCAGGACCTCATCCAGGGTGGCCGTGCCGCCCGCGTCCTCGAACACTTGCAAGGCATGGCCCAAGGGTAGGCTTTGGGTGAATTCATCGAATTCCAGGGCACTTGCCAGAGGGGACAAGCACAGCAGTAACATCAGCAAATAGCGCATTTAAGCCCCAGCGTGGCCTGTCCGGTTGAGTCAGGAAGCCCCCCATTCCCTGAGTAGACGTAAAACCGGCATTACCTGTTATGTGTTGGATCCATCTCTAGCATAGCCGCTGATGGCCAATTTGCACCATTGAAATTTTTCCTACTGAAGGCTCTAGAACGGGCGTTTCAGAGCAAAGCATTGAGATAGAGCTGTTGCTTTGGTCAGACAGGAATCTTGAACGATGACTCACCGTGGCGAGGGAGCTTGCTCCCGCTCGGGCGCGAAGCGGCCGCCTGTTATCGGGAGGCGCTTCGCACCTCAGCGGGAGCAAGCTCCCTCGCCACGATGAGCCGGGCCTTGCCATCACAGGCAGCGTACAAATCCTCTGACTCCCGCCACCGATAAAACAGGTTTGGTGGTAAGCTCGCGCACCATGAATATCTACAGCTCTCGCCCCGTTGTCCTCTGTCTCTCCGGCCACGATCCCAGTGGGGGCGCCGGTTTGCAGGCAGATATCGAAGCCCTGCTCGCCCAGGGCTGTCATGCCGCCCCGGCCGTTACCGCATTGACCGTGCAAGACACCGTCAACGTCAGCGATTTCCGCGTGCTCGATCGCGAGTGGGTGCTGGCGCAAGCCAATGCCGTGCTCAACGATTCGCCGGTCGCGGCGGTCAAGCTGGGGATGCTCGGCTCACTGGAAATGGTCGACACGGTGGTCGAACTGCTCCAGGCCCACCCGCATCTGCCGATGGTCTGCGACCCGGTGCTGCGCGCCGGCGGTGGCGGGCGCCTGGGCAAGGATGAAGTCGGCTACGCCATGCGCGAACGCCTGCTGCCCCTGGCCATCATCGCCACCCCCAACCTGCCTGAAGCACGCATCCTTGCCGAACTGCCCGAGGGCAGCGCCGACGAGTGCGCGGAAAAACTGCTGCCCTTCGTCAAACACCTGTTGATCACCGGCGGTCACGGCGACGAACATGAAGTCCATAATCGCCTGTACAGCCGCGATGGCCGCCGCGAAACCTTTACCTGCCAGCGCTTGCCCGGCAGCTACCACGGTTCCGGCTGCACCCTGGCCAGCGCCCTGGCCGGTCGGCTGGCCCAGGGCGAACAGCTCGCCAGCGCCGTCAAGACAGCACTGGATTACACCTGGCGCACCTTGCGCGATGCCGAACAACTGGGCAAAGGCCAGTTCGTGCCGCGTCGCCTGCCGCTGGATTTCTGCTCGTAGCACCGGAGGCCTGTGGAATGAAATTACGTGGCCTGTACGCCATCACCGATAGCCAATTGCTGGCCGGCAAGTTCCTCGCTTATGTCGAAGCGGCGCTGGAAGGTGGCGTGACCCTGCTGCAATACCGCGACAAAAGCAGTGACGAAGCCCGCCGCCTGCGCGAGGCCGAAGCCCTGCGCAACCTGTGCGAGCGCTACAAGACCCAGTTGATCATCAACGACGACGCCGAACTGGCCGCGCGCCTGGGCGTCGGCGTGCACCTGGGCCAGACCGATGGCCCGCTGGCGCCGGTGCGGGCGCTGCTCGGGCACAAGGCGATCGTCGGCTCCACCTGCCACGCCAGCCTGGCCCTGGCCGAACAGGCCGCCAGCGAAGGCGCCAGTTATGTCGCGTTCGGGCGCTTCTTCAACTCCAACACCAAGCCCGGCGCCCCCAGCGCAAACCTTGAACTGCTCGAACAGGCGCGCATCAAACTGCATATTCCGGTGTGCGCCATCGGCGGCATCACTCTGGAGAACGCCGCCCCGCTGGTGGCCCACGGGGTCGACCTGCTGGCGGTGGTCCACGGCCTGTTCGGCGCCGACAGCAGCGCTGAAGTGACGCGCCGCGCCCGCGCCTTCAACGAGCTGCTGCAGATCAAATAGTCCATTTTTCGTTTTCGAGAGCCCAACCATGTCCCGTTCCGAAACCCTGTTTGCCAATGCCCAGAAACACATCCCCGGCGGCGTTAACTCGCCTGTTCGTGCGTTCAAGAGCGTCGGCGGCACCCCGCTGTTCTTCAAGCACGCCGAAGGCGCATACGTCACCGACGAAGACGACAAGCGCTATGTGGACTACGTCGGTTCCTGGGGCCCGATGATCCTCGGCCACAGCCATCCGGACGTGCTGGATGCGGTGCGCAAGCAATTGGTCCACGGCCTGTCCTACGGGGCCCCGACCGCGATGGAGACCGAGATGGCCGACCTGGTCTGCTCGATCGTGCCATCGATGGAAATGGTGCGCATGGTCAGCTCCGGCACCGAGGCGACCATGAGTGCGATCCGCCTGGCGCGGGGCTACACCGGGCGCGACAGCATCATCAAGTTCGAAGGCTGCTACCACGGCCACTCCGACAGCCTGCTGGTCAAGGCCGGTTCCGGCGCACTGACCCAGGGCGTGCCGAGCTCGGCCGGTGTGCCGGCGGCGTTCGCCAAACACACCCTGACCCTGCCGTTCAACGACCTCGAAGAAGTCGAGAAGATGCTCGGCGAAGTCGGCCAGGAAGTGGCCTGCATCATCGTCGAGCCGGTGGCCGGCAACATGAACTGCGTGCCGCCGGCGCCGGGTTTCCTCGAAGGCCTGCGCAGCCTGTGCGACCAGCATGGCGTGGTGTTGATTTTCGATGAAGTGATGACCGGCTTCCGCGTGGCCCTCGGTGGCGCCCAGGCCCATTACGGCGTCACGCCGGACCTGAGCACCTTCGGCAAGATCATCGGCGGCGGCATGCCGGTCGGCTGTTTCGGCGGCAAGCGCGCCATCATGGAATGCATCGCACCGCTGGGCCCGGTCTACCAGGCCGGGACGCTGTCGGGCAACCCGTTGGCCATGGCCGCCGGCCTGACCACCCTGCGCCTGATCAGCCGCCCGGGCTTCCACGCCGAACTGACCGACTACACCACTCGCCTGCTCGACGGCCTGCAGATCCGCGCCGATGCGGCGGGTATCCCCTTCGTGACCACCCAGGCCGGCGGCATGTTTGGCCTGTATTTCAGTGGCGCCGATGACATCGTCACCTTCGAAGACGTCATGGCCAGCGATGCCGACCGCTTCAAGCGCTTCTTCCACCTGATGCTCGACGGCGGCGTGTACCTGGCCCCGAGTGCGTTCGAAGCCGGCTTCACCTCCATCGCCCATGGCGAGACCGAGCTGAAGATCACCCTCGATGCAGCCGAGCGGGCCTTCGCGGCACTGAAGTAAGCCTGTGGATAACTGACGCTAGCTGAAGCTGGCGTCAGTGATTGCTGACAACCTCCCGCCCTTTTCCTACGTATTTATGCCCGAAGCTGCTATTAGCATTCCCGTGCAGCAGAAAAACGAGTAAAGACTTTGTAAGGATGGCCCCGCTTATTTCATAATGCGCGCTTATTGGATCCCCCGGAGGGTCCGCGCGCCCCTCAGAGGTAAGTCGATTCCCATGAACCGCACCGGCCGCACCCTTGCCTTGGGCTGCCTGTTGCTCCTTCAGCCGCTGCTGGCGAATGCACAGGCAGGCGGCAACTCGTTGTTGATCCCGGCGCTGGGCCGTTGCACGCTCAATACCCAGCCACAAGATCTCGCACCGGCACTCGACGCCTGTCAAAAAGCGGCGGACGCAGGCGATGCACAAGCGCAATACGAGTTGGGCGAGTTCTACTACGAAGGCAAGGCTGCACCCCGCGACCTCAAGCAAGCCCTCAACTACTTCGAAAAAGCCTCGCTGCAAGGCCATGCCCAGGCGCAATTCAAGCTCGGCGGCATGTTCTTCCATGGCGAAGGCGTTCCAGCCAACAACGTCCAGGCCTACATCGTCTTGAAGATGGCCGCGGTCAACGGCGCCGAAGAAGCCCTGGACACCGCCGACGAAGTCGCCGAGCAGATGCCCCGCGACGAGCTGGAAGTGGCGACCCAGGTGCTGGGCCAGATCTTTCGCAAATACCTGATGGAATTGCAGAACGCCGATGGGCGTACGCCTTTTTCGCCGCTGCCCTGACTATTGCTTCGGCCTTGATGACCTAATCGCGAGCAAGCTCGCTCCCACATGGGTTCTCTGTGCGCACAAGTTTGCGAGCATCGACAATCCAGTGTGGGAGCGAGCTTGCTCGCGATTGGGAGCACCTCGGTCTTGAGTCTTACTTCTCAGGCATCGGCATCGGAAACGGCATCACGTTGCCAACCGCGCCGCGGGCTTCGCTGATTTTCGGCGTGCCCAGGCGTTCGACTTCGTCGATGCGCACGATCGAATGCATCGGCACGAAACTGCGCACCACGCCTTCGAACTGCGCCTTGAGCTTTTCTTCGCTCGGATCGACGACCACTTGCGTGCGCTCGCCAAAGACGAACTCTTCCACTTCCAGGAAGCCCCACAGATCACTTTGATAGATCTGCTTGGCGTACATTTCGAACACCTGGCCCTGGTTAAGGAAAATCACCTTGTAGATTGGAGCTTCACGTTTGGTCATGGCTGGCGAAACACATCGGCGGGTAAAAATGAGGGCGCGAACTATAGCATAGCCACTGCTCGCACAGCGGTAGGAACCGGGGGACTTGTTCCCTATAATGCGCGGTTCTTTGAATCACGTGATGACTCCGTCCATGGCCAAGAAGCTTTACATCGAAACCCACGGTTGCCAGATGAACGAGTACGACAGCTCGCGCATGGTCGATCTGCTGGGTGAACACCAGGCCCTGGAAGTCACCGCCCGCGCCGAAGACGCGGACGTGATCCTGCTCAATACTTGCTCGATCCGCGAGCGCGCCCAGGACCGGGTGTATTCCCAGCTCGGCCGCTGGCGCGAGCTGAAGCTGGCCAACCCGGAAATGGTCATCGCCGTGGGCGGTTGCGTGGCCAGCCAGGAAGGCGCGGCCATTCGTGATCGTGCCCCGTACGTGGACGTGGTCTTCGGCCCGCAGACCTTGCACCGTCTGCCGGAGATGATCGACGCCGCGCGTGCGACCAAGCTGCCGCAAGTGGATGTCTCGTTTCCGGAAATCGAAAAGTTCGACCACCTGCCCGAACCGCGCATCGACGGCCCAAGCGCCTATGTGTCGGTGATGGAAGGCTGCAGCAAGTACTGCACGTTCTGCGTGGTGCCCTATACCCGCGGCGAAGAAGTCAGCCGACCGTTCGACGACGTGATCGCCGAGATCATCCACCTGGCCGAAAACGGCGTGCGCGAAGTGACCCTGCTGGGGCAGAACGTCAACGGCTATCGCGGCCTGACCCATGACGGGCGCCTGGCGGACCTCGCCGAGCTGATCCGCGTGGTGGCGGCGGTGGACGGCATCGACCGCATCCGCTACACCACGTCTCACCCGCTGGAGTTCTCCGACAGCCTGATCCAGGCCCACGCCGAGGTTCCCGAGCTGGTCAAGCACCTGCACTTGCCGGTGCAATCGGGTTCCGACCGGATCCTCGCGGCCATGAAGCGCAACCACACGGCGCTGGAGTACAAATCCAAGCTGCGCAAATTGCGTGCGGCAGTGCCGGGCATCTGCATCAGCTCGGACTTTATCGTCGGTTTCCCCGGTGAAACCGAGAAAGACTTCCAGCAGACCATGAAGCTGATCGAAGACGTGGGCTTCGACTTCTCCTATTCCTTCGTCTACAGCCAGCGCCCTGGAACCCCGGCGGCCGACCTGGCGGACGACACCCCGGAAGAACTGAAAAAAGAACGGCTCAACGCCTTGCAGCATCGCCTCAACCAGCAAGGCTTCGAGATCAGCCGACAAATGGTCGGTTCCGTCCAGCGGATTCTGGTGACCGATTATTCGAAAAAAGACCCCGGCGAGCTGCAAGGACGTACCGAAAACAACCGCATCGTCAATTTCCGCTGCGACACCCCGGCGCTGATCGGCCAGTTCGCCGACGTGCACATCGACGCCGCGCAACCGCACTCCCTGCGGGGTTCACTGATCCAGTAACCCCACACTTCCTGTGGGAGCGAGCTTGCTCGCGATAGCGGCATGGCAGTCAATTCTCATGTTGAATGTGAGGCCCCCATCGCGAGCAAGCTCGCTCCCACAGTGAATCGTGCCAAGCCTTGTGATCGGATTCGCCTGTTTAAGAGCTTTCGCACCCAGCCTACTGGCGCTATCCTTGGTTTCATCTCAATTGCCCCTGGGCGGCTAAAAACGACCTTGAACGCACCCATCGAACCACATCGCTTTATTCTCGAGCCCTTTGAAGCTCGCCGCTTCGCCAATCTGTGCGGGCAATTCGACGAGCACCTGCGCTTGATCGAACAGCGCCTGGCCATCGAGATCCGCAACCGCGGAAACCAGTTCGAGCTGATCGGCGAACCCAAGCACACCACCTCCGCGGAAAACCTGCTGCGCCGTCTCTACCGGGAAACCAAGGGGAGCGAGCTGTCGCCGGATACGGTCCACCTGTTCCTGCAGGAATCGGCTGTCGAAGAACTCGACAACCACGCCCCGTCGGAACCTGCCGTGGCCCTGCGCACGAAAAAAGGCATGATTCGCCCTCGCGGCTTGAATCAGCAGCGCTACGTGAAGGAAATCCTGGGCAACGACATCAACTTCGGCATCGGCCCGGCCGGTACCGGCAAGACCTACCTGGCCGTGGCCTGCGCCGTCGATGCGCTGGAGCGCGAACAGGTACGGCGCATCCTGCTGGTGCGACCGGCGGTCGAAGCGGGTGAAAAACTCGGCTTCCTGCCCGGCGACCTGGCCCAGAAGATCGACCCGTACCTGCGCCCGCTCTATGACGCGCTGTATGAAATGCTCGGCTTCGAATACGTCGCCAAGCTGATCGAGCGCCAGGTCATCGAGGTCGCGCCGCTGGCCTACATGCGCGGTCGTACCCTGAACAACAGCTTCATCATCCTCGACGAAAGCCAGAACACCACGGTCGAGCAGATGAAAATGTTCCTGACCCGGATCGGCTTCGGCTCCACCGCCGTCATCACCGGGGACATCACCCAGGTCGACCTGCCCCGTGGCACCAAGTCCGGGCTGAACCATGTGATCCAGGTCCTCAAGGACGTGCCAGGCATCAGCTTCACGCACTTCATGCCCAAGGACGTCGTGCGCCATCCGTTGGTCCAGCGCATTGTCGAAGCCTACGAGCGCTTCGAGAATCGCGAGGCCGACGACACGACCGAAGGCAAAGGCAATCGCCACAATGCTTGAACTCGACCTGCAAGTGGCCTGCGAACACGCCGCCCCCAGCGAAGCCCAGTTCCGCCAATGGTGCGAACTGGCCCTGCGCCAGCGCAGCGCCGACTCGGAGCTGACGATCCGCCTGGTGGACGAGCCCGAAGGCCGCGAGCTGAACCACACTTGGCGGCAGAAAGACTACGCCACCAACGTGCTGTCGTTCCCCGCCGACGTTCCCGACGAGCTGCTCGACATCCCGCTGCTGGGCGACCTGGTGATCTGCGTCCCGGTGGTGGAGCGTGAAGCGGCGGAACAAGACAAGCCCCCCGAGGCCCACTGGGCCCATCTGGTGATTCACGGCTGCTTGCATCTACTGGGTTACGACCATATAGAAGATGACGAAGCCGAAGAAATGGAAGCACTGGAACGAACGTTGCTTGCAGAGCTGGGTCATCCCGACCCCTACGCCGGCGACGAACACTGATACATCAACTGTAACGACAAAGGATTCAGAGTAATCGCTATGAGCGAAGATCGATCGAGCAACGGGCAGAAGTCATGGCTGGGCAAGCTCACCCAGGCTTTTGCCCATGAGCCGAAAAACCGCCAGGAGCTGCTGGAGCTGCTGCGCGATGCACACCAGAACAAACTGCTGGACAGCGAAGCGCTGGCCATCGTCGAAGGCGCCATCCAGGTCGCTGACCTGCAAGTGCGGGACATCATGGTCCCGCGCTCGCAAATGGTCAGCATCAAGGCGACCCAGACCCCGCGTGAATTCCTGCCCGCCGTGGTCGACTCCGCTCACTCGCGCTACCCGGTCGTTGGCGAGAGCCATGACGACGTCATGGGCGTACTGCTGGCCAAGGACCTGCTGCCGCTGATCCTTCAGGAGAACGGCGACAGCTTCAACATCAAGGACCTGCTACGCCCGGCCACCTTCGTGCCCGAGTCCAAGCGCCTGAACGTGCTGCTGCGGGAATTCCGCGCCAACCACAACCACATGGCCATCGTCATCGACGAATACGGCGGCGTGGCCGGCCTGGTCACCATCGAAGACGTCCTCGAGCAGATCGTCGGCGACATCGAGGACGAGCACGATGTCGAGGAAGACAGCTACATCAAGCCGCTGCCCAGCGGTGACTTCCTGATCAAGGCCCTGACGCCGATCGAGAACTTCAACGAATTCTTCGACAGCCAATTCTCCGACGATGAGTTCGACACCGTCGGCGGCCTGGTGATGAGTGCTTTCGGGCACCTGCCCAAGCGCAACGAAACCACGGAAATCGGCTCCTGGCGCTTCCGCATCCTCAATGCCGACAGCCGCCGGATTCACCTGCTGCGCCTGTCACCCATTGGCCGATAACCCCTGCGAGACCCGCTAAGGATATACATGCGCTGGATAACCCGCCCCGGCTGGCCCGGTAACCTGCTGGCCGTGGCGGCCGGTGCGATCACCACCCTGGCCCTGGCACCGTTCGACCTCTGGCCGCTGGCATTGCTGGCGGTCGGCTTGTTCTATGCCGGGCTGCGCGAGCTTTCGCCGCGCCAGGCCCTGGGCCGTGGCTGGTGTTTCGGTTTTGGCCTGTTTGGCGCCGGCACCAGTTGGATCTACGTCAGCATCCATAACTTCGGTGGAGCCTCGGTGCTGCTCGCCGGGCTGTTGATGCTGCTGTTCATCGCCGCCATCGCCTGGTTCTTCGCCCTGCCCGCCTGGCTGTGGGCGCGCTGGCTGCGCCGCAACGAGGCGCCCTTGGCCGATGCCCTGGCATTCGCCGCGCTGTGGTTGGGCCAGGAAGCCTTCCGCGGCTGGTTCCTCACCGGGTTCCCGTGGCTGTATTCCGGTTACAGCCAGCTCGACGGCCCCCTGGCCGGCCTCGCGCCGCTGGGCGGGATGTGGCTGATCTCCTTCACCCTGGCCCTGACCGCCGCGCTGCTGTACAACGCGCCGCGGCTGATCCGCGGTGCCCGCAAAGGTTTTATTGCCGCGGGCGTGCTGCTGTTGATCGGCCCGTGGGTGGCCGGCATGGCACTCAAGGGGCATGCCTGGACCAGCCCCTCGGGCGACCCGCTGAGCGTCGCGGCGATCCAGGGCAACATCGAACAAAGCATGAAGTGGGACCCCGAACAGCTCAACGCGCAGTTGGCGCTGTACCGCGACATGAGCTTCGCCTCCAAGCGCGTCGACCTGCTGATCTGGCCGGAAACCGCGGTGCCGGTGCTCAAGGAGTCCGCCCAGGGCTACCTGGACATGATGGGCAACTTCGCCGCCGAGCGGCAGTCGGCGCTGATTACCGGCGTGCCGATTCGGCAACTGGTGCATCACGAGAAGCGTTACTACAACGGCATCACCGTGACCGGCGAAGGTGACGGCACCTACCTGAAGCAAAAACTCGTGCCGTTTGGCGAATACGTGCCGCTACAGGACATCCTGCGCGGCCTGATCGCCTTCTTCGACCTGCCCATGTCGGACTTCGCCCGGGGCCCGGCCGACCAGCCGTTGCTGCAAGCCAAGGGTTACCAGATCGCCCCGTTCATCTGCTATGAAGTGGTCTACCCGGAGTTCGCCGCCAGCCTCTCGGCGCGCAGCGACCTGCTGCTGACCATCAGCAACGACACCTGGTTCGGCACCTCGATCGGCCCGCTGCAACACCTGCAAATGGCCCAGATGCGCGCCCTGGAAGCCGGCCGCTGGATGATCCGCGCCACCAACAACGGCGTGACCGGCCTGATCAACCCCTTCGGCCAGATCACCGCACAGATCCCGCAATTCGAGCGCGGCATCCTCTACGGCGAAGTGGTGCCGATGCACAACCTGACCCCGTACCTGCAATGGCGCTCGTGGCCGCTGATCATTTTGTGCGTGTTGCTGCTGGGCTGGGCATTGGTGGCGAGCCGGATGGCCAAGACGGTTTAAAGCCTTCTGGAAGCACTTGTGGCGAGGGAGCTTGCTCCCGCTGGAGTGCGAAGCGCTCCCAGAAATTTTGGGGCCGCTGCGCAGCCCAGCGGGAGCAAGCTCCCTCGCCACAACTATGTTCAGCCCACACATTTCGTATGCTCAGCGATAGAACAACCAATACCCCACCAACCCCATCGCCTCATTCATCAACTGCCCGGACTGCCAGATCGACTTGAATTCCGGCATCCAGCCACCCAATGGCCGGGCGTTGTCCGGGCCCAGGAAGCCGACAGGCGCCGGCACCACTTCAAATCCTGACCGCTCGAAACTCCAGACCGCACGCGGCATGTGCCAGGCCTGAGTGACCACCACAATGCGCTTTATATTTTCCGGCAGCAGGATCTCGGCACTCATCTGGGCGTTTTCCCAGGTCGTGCGGCTGCGCTCTTCCTGCCAGCGAACGGTGACGCCGAAGTCGTCCCGCATCGAATCGGCCATCAACTTTGCTTCACTGGGTGGGGTGCCATAGTGCAAGCCGCCGGTCGTCAGCACGGGCAAGCCCGAAGCCTTGGCCAGTCGCGCCGCATAACGCTGGCGTTCGAGGCCGACACCGGTGGGCTGGTCCGCCCCCCAAGCCAGGTCACCGCGCTCGCGACCGGAACCCAGCACCACGATGGCGTCGGCACGCTGGGCCAGGGTCGCCCATTCACTGCGTGGCAACGGCGGTTCACGCTCCAGTGCCTTGGCGCTCCACTGCACCACCACCGGCAGGCTCATCAGCCAGAAGCCGCCCAGGCCCACGGCGAAACACAGGCGAGCCAGGCGCGGCCGCGAATGACGCCACCACCAGGCAAGCGCCAACAACAGCAAAAGAATGCCGGGCGGCAATAAAAGTTGTTTGATGAAATAGCGAAACGGCATCGGGCATCTCCATAGATGCCCGAAGCCTAGGTGGGTTGACGCAAAGCGACAACAGATTCGAAAAAACCTTGAATCAAAAAAAGCGACACGCGTGAATCCGGCGCTACTTGAACTGCAGTGACCGGACCTTTACAGCATCCTTGTCAGGCGTCCGGTCCTTGAGCCATACAACCTTGGCCGAACGGGGCGCCTCGAGACGCTTGAGTACCTGGGCCCCACTGGCGGGGGGTTGATGTCCGGCCTGTTCGAGGTAAGCCTCGACCAGTTCGAACTCTGCGGGGCTCAAGCCACGCAGCTCCAGCTCTACCGGACGCTCATCCCGCAAGCGGCCGGCGGTTCTTGCAGCGTCCAGGGCCACCCCGAGACGATCGATCAGTTTTTCATACAACTCAGGTGTAGCGACTTTTCGTTGTGATTCAACCATCCCTCACCTCATTGAAGATAAGACTCACTCCCCATTGAGAAGCTTAGCTTCGCTGGGCAAACCGGCAGGGCGCCGCGACCAACGGCCCTGAACACGGGTTCGCGCCGGCGATCGTCGATGGCCAGCACGCAATCAGGGTTTCCCTCGGTAGAGCGCGGTCATGTATGCTACGGCGCTTCCTGTAACTCCACTTCCAGCTTGGCTGGGCATCGAAAACGCCGCATTCGGCGTCGTCTGCGTCCAGCATGGCCACGAAGAGGATTGGGCCACCCCATTCAGTACAAAAGTAGCCATGCACGAACACTACCAGCCCCGTGAAATCGAAGCCGCCGCCCAGTCGTTCTGGGACGAGCAAAAGTCCTTTGAAGTCAGTGAACAGCCAGGCAAGGAGACTTACTACTGCCTGTCGATGTTCCCTTACCCCAGCGGCAAGCTACACATGGGGCACGTGCGCAACTACACCATCGGCGACGTGATCTCCCGCTACCAGCGCATGCAAGGCAAGAACGTCCTGCAACCCATGGGTTGGGACGCCTTCGGCATGCCGGCGGAAAACGCCGCGATGAAGAACAACGTGGCCCCCGCCAAGTGGACCTACGAAAACATCGCCTACATGAAGACCCAGCTGCGCAGCCTGGGCCTGGCGGTGGACTGGTCCCGCGAAGTGACCACCTGCAAGCCGGACTACTACCGCTGGGAACAATGGCTGTTCACTCGCCTGTTCGAAAAAGGCGTGATCTACCGCAAGAACGGCACCGTGAACTGGGACCCGGTGGACCAGACCGTACTGGCCAACGAGCAAGTGATCGACGGTCGCGGCTGGCGCTCCGGCGCGCTGATCGAAAAGCGCGAGATCCCGATGTACTACTTCAAGATCACCGCCTATGCGGATGAACTCCTGGAGAGTCTCGACGAGCTGACCGGTTGGCCCGAGCAGGTCAAGACCATGCAGCGCAACTGGATCGGCAAGTCCCGGGGCATGGAAGTGCAGTTCCCGTATGACGTCGCCTCCATTGGCGAAGCCGGTACCCTGAAAGTCTTCACCACCCGTCCGGACACGCTGATGGGCGCCACTTATGTGGCCGTGGCCGCCGAGCATCCGCTGGCCACCCTGGCGGCACAGAACAACCCCGAGCTGCAGGCGTTCATCGCCGAATGCAAGGGCGGCAGCGTCGCCGAAGCCGATGTCGCCACCCAAGAGAAGAAAGGCTTGGCGACGTCGTTGTTCGTCGAGCACCCGCTCACCGGCGAGAAGCTGCCGGTGTGGGTCGCCAACTACGTGCTGATGCACTACGGCGACGGCGCGGTGATGGCCGTGCCGGCCCACGACGAGCGTGATTTCGAATTCGCCCACAAGTACAACCTGCCGGTCAAAGCGGTGGTGCGCACCAGCGCCGGCGACCAGACTCCGACACCTTGGCAGGACGCCTATGGCGAACACGGCGAACTGATCAACTCCGGCGAGTTCAACGGCCTGGACTTCCCAGGTGCATTCGATGCCATCGAAGTCGCCCTGATCAAGAAGAACCTCGGTGCCTCGCGCACCCAGTTCCGCCTGCGGGACTGGGGCATCAGCCGCCAGCGCTACTGGGGCTGCCCGATCCCGATCGTGCATTGCGACACCTGCGGTGACGTACCGGTGCCGGAAGACCAGTTGCCCGTGGTCCTGCCAGAAGACGTCGTACCCGACGGCGCCGGCTCGCCCCTGGCACGCATGCCCGAGTTCTACGAGTGCAGCTGCCCGAAATGCGGCGCACCGGCCAAGCGTGAAACCGACACCATGGACACCTTCGTCGAGTCCTCCTGGTATTACGCGCGCTACGCCTCGCCGCACTATGAAGGCGGCCTGGTGGAAAAATCCGCGGCCGACCACTGGTTGCCGGTGGACCAGTACATCGGCGGCATCGAACACGCCATTCTCCACCTGCTCTACGCACGCTTCTTCCACAAGCTGATGCGTGACGAAGGCCTGGTGAGCTCCAACGAGCCGTTCAAGAACCTGCTGACCCAAGGCATGGTGATCGCCGAGACTTACTATCGTCGCGAAGCCAACGGTGCCTACACCTGGTTCAACCCGAGCGACGTCGAGCTCGAACGCGACAGCAAGGCCAAGGTCATCAGCGCCAAGCTGATCGCCGACGGCCTGCCGGTGGAAATCGGCGGCACCGAGAAAATGGCCAAGTCGAAGAACAACGGCGTCGACCCACAGTCGATGATCGACCAGTTCGGCGCGGACACCTGCCGCCTGTTCATGATGTTCGCCTCGCCACCTGACATGAGCGCGGAATGGTCCGACTCGGGCGTCGAGGGCTCGCACCGCTTCCTCAAGCGCGTCTGGCGCCTGGCCCAGGCCCACGTCACCCAGGGCCTGCCGGGCAAGCTGGACCTCGCCGGCCTGAACGACGAGCAGAAAGCCGTTCGTCGCTCGATTCACCTGGCCATCAAGCAGGCCAGCCATGACGTCGGCCAGAACCACAAATTCAACACCGCCATCGCCCAGGTGATGACGCTGATGAACGTACTGGAAAAAGCCGCGCAAGGCTCCGAGCAGGATCGCGCACTGATTCACGAAGGCCTGGAAGCCGTGACGCTGCTGCTGGCGCCGATCACCCCGCACATCAGCCACGAGCTGTGGAATCAACTGGGTCACGCCGACCCGGTGATTGACGCTCGCTGGCCGGTGGTGGACGAAACCGCGCTGGTGCAGGACAGCCTGACCCTGGTCATCCAGGTCAACGGCAAGCTGCGCGGCCAGATCGAAATGCCGGCCGCCGCCACACGTGAAGAAGTCGAAGCCGCTGCGCGGGCCAATGAAAACGTGCTGCGCTTTGTCGATGGCCTGACGATTCGCAAAGTGATCGTCGTGCCCGGCAAGCTGGTCAACATCGTCGCAAGCTAATTGGATCGGGCGCGAGGCTCAAGCCTGGCGCCGAATACAACCTGCGGGGTCGCATGGTCGACCCCCATAGGGTTCAAGGGGAGCAACAAGATGATCAAACGTAATCTGCTGGTAGTGGGCCTGGCGGTCCTGTTGAGCGCCTGCGGCTTCCAACTGCGCGGCACCGGCACCACCGAGCTGGCAATCAAGGAACTGGACCTCAGCGCACGGGACGCCTATGGCGACACCGTCAAGTTGCTGCGCACCAGCCTGGAAAACAGCGGTGTGAAAGTCTACGGCGGGGCGCCGTACAAGCTGGTACTGACCCGTGAACAGCAAACCCAGCGCAGCCTGAGCTATGCCGGTGCCGGTCGGTCGGCCGAGTACGAACTGAACAACGTGCTGAGCTATGAGATCCGCGGCCAGAACGATCTGGTGTTGTTGGACGACAAGCTGCAAGTGCAGAAGGTCTACCTGCACGATGGCAACAACATCACCGGTTCCGACCAGGAGTCGAGCGAAGTGCGCGAAGAAATGCGTCGTGACCTCGTGCAACGCATGATGCTGCGCCTGCAACAGCTGAACCCGGCCCAACTGGACCAACTGCAACAGACCGCCGACGCCAAGGCCAAAGCCGAGGCCGAAGCCCTGGAAGCGGCGCGCAAGGCTGAAGCGGAAACCCCGCAACAGTCGCCGATGCAGATCCCGGCTGAATAAGCCTTGCGGGGCGCTCCGGCGCCCCGCTCGCTTTCTCTTATGAAGCTCGCTCCCGCCCAACTCGGCAAACACCTGCAAGGCGCCCTCGCGCCGGTCTACATCATCAGTGGCGATGACCCGCTGCTGTGCCAGGAAGCCGCCGACGCCATCCGCACTGCCGCACGCCAGCAAGGCTTCGATGAACGCCAGGTCTTCGCCGCCGACGCCAGTTTCGACTGGGGCACGCTGCTGCAGGCCGGGGCGAGCATGTCGTTGTTCGCCGAAAAACGCCTGCTGGAACTGCGCTTGCCCTCCGGTAAACCCGGGGACAAGGGCGCCGCTGCGCTGATCGAATATTGCTCACGCCCGGCCGAGGACACGGTGCTGCTCATCAGCTTGCCGAAACTCGACGGCAGCGCGCAGAAGACCAAATGGGGCAAGGCCTTGGTCGAGGGCCAGCAGACCCAGTTCGTGCAGATCTGGCCGGTGGATGTCAGCCAACTGCCCAGCTGGATCCGCCAACGCCTGTCCCAGGCCGGCCTCTCGGCCAGCCAGGACGCGGTGGAGCTGATTGCCGCCCGGGTCGAAGGCAACCTGCTGGCCGCCGCCCAGGAAATCGAAAAGCTCAAGCTGATGGCCGAAGGCGGGCAGATCACCGTAGAAACGGTACAGGCTGCCGTGGCCGACAGTGCGCGCTTCGATGTCTTCGGCCTGACCGATGCGATCCTCAACGGTGAAGCCGCCCATGCCCTGCGCATGCTCGAAGGCCTGCGGGGCGAAGGCGTCGAGCCGCCGGTGATCCTCTGGGCCCTGGCCCGGGAGTTGCGCCTGCTGGCCAACCTGTCCCTGCAGTACAGCCAGGGCGTACCGCTGGACAAGGCCTTCAGCCAGGCCCGCCCGCCCGTCTGGGACAAGCGCAAACCCCTGATGAGCAAGGCCCTGCAACGCTACTCCGCACCACGCTGGGCGCAATTGCTGCTCGAGGCCCAGCGCATCGATGCGCAGATCAAGGGCCAAGCCGCCGGCTCGCCATGGATGAGCCTGAGTCGGTTGTCGTTGTTGATGGCCGGTCAACGACTGGCGTTGCCTGCCGAGTAAACACACTCTTCAAGCCAGAGGGCTTTTGGTGGCGAGGGAGCTTGCTCCCGCTGGGGCGCGAAGCGGCCCTGTTTTTTTGGGTCTGCTTCGCAGCCCAGCGGGAGCAAGCTCCCTCGCCACAAAAGCGTTACTTCAGGCGACACTTCCTCTTGCATGCAGGGACTGGACAACACCCCAACTCTGTCCCATGATTTGCCCCGCAAAACCACCCCACGAGAGATCCCATCATGAGCAAAAAGCCATCCAGGCATGGCCCCAACAAGGCCAAGTCCATCGTCGCCCAGCCCCTGTTCCGCAGCCGCCAGGAACGACCCGCCAAGGGCAAAGGCAGCTACCGCCGCGAAGCCTTCCAGTCTGACAACTGGGAGGCTTCTTGCTTTCTGGCCGCTTGAAACACTCGGACAAGCCCTACGCCCCTTTCGCATGTTAAGGTCAGCACCTGATTTGTATTTCTGGACCCGTGCATGCCCTTCTGTCTTTCCCATCGTTGGCCACTGCGCCAAATGATTGTTGCCGCAAGCGTTGTCCTGCTTGTCGCCTGCGCCGAAAAACCTACCGCCGCCGACGCCCAACCGCTCCAGACCGTTCCCGCCGTGACCGCTCCGGCCATCGTGCCGCCCGTGGTGCCCACCGGTGATGACCTGGCCATTGCGCCCACCCAGACCTTCGCTGAATGGCAGGCCGGGTTTCGCAGGGAAGCCCTGGCCGCCGGGATCCGCGCCGATTTGTTCGACCGTGCGTTTGTCGGCGTCAGCCCGGACATGAGCGTGATCAAGGCCGACCGCAGCCAGCCGGAATTCACCCGCCCCGTGTGGGAATACCTCGATGGCGCGCTGTCGCCACTGCGGGTCAACAAAGGCAAGAGCCTGATCCAGCAGAACGCCCAGGTCCTGCAAAGCATCGAACAGCGTTATGGCGTCGATCGCGAAGCGCTGGTGGCGGTGTGGGGCATGGAGAGCAACTTTGGCCAGTTCCAGGGCAGCAAGTCGGTGATCAACTCCCTGGCAACCCTGGCCTACGAAGGACGACGCCCGGGCTTCGCCCATGCGCAATTGATCGCCGCGCTGCAAATCCTGCAACAGGGCGATATCACACCGGAAAAAATGCTCGGCTCCTGGGCCGGCGCCATGGGCCAGACCCAGTTCATTCCCACCACATATAACACCCACGCGGTGGATTTCGATGGCGACGGTCGCCGCGACATCTGGGGCAGCTCCACCGATGCCTTGGCTTCGACTGCGCACTACCTGCAAAGCTCCGGCTGGCAACGTGGCCAGCCGTGGGGGTTCGAGGTCAATCTCGCCGAGGGCTTCGACTACACCCTGGCCGATGGCACGATCCGCAAGCCCGTCTCCGAATGGATTCGGCTGGGCGTTTCAGAATATGGCGGCTTGCCGATCACCCCGGATGACAAGCAGCTATCGGCGTCCCTGCTCCTGCCAGCCGGCCATCGCGGCCCGGCGTTCCTGATCTTCGATAACTTCCGTGCCATCCTCAAGTACAACAACTCGTCGTCCTATGCCTTGGCGGTCGGGCTGTTGTCAAAGCGCTTCACCGACGGCGGGCTGGTCTACGGCCAGTGGCCCAAGGAAGACCTGCCCCTGAGCCGCAGCGAACGCATCGAATTGCAAACCCTGCTGGGCAAGCACAACTACGACGCGGGCAACCCCGACGGCATCATCGGCGCCAACACCCGCAAGGCCATCCGCAGCGCCCAGCAGTCGTTCGGCTGGCCGGCGGATGGGTATCCGACGCAGCAGTTGCTGGAGGCATTGCGTAGCCGCTGAATTGCCGTATGGCGGGCTACCGCCATCGCGAGCCAGCTCGCTCCCACAGGTGTTCCCAATCAACCTGTGGGAGCGAGCCGTGGGAGCAAAGCTTGCTCGCGATGGCTGATTCCCAAGCGCTACATGACTAGCGACTGACCACCACGTCCTGCTCCAACACCAACCTCTTCTCCCCCGCATCCAACGTCACCAAGGCCCCCATGGGCAAGGTCAGGTTCGGATCGCAATGCCCGCTGCGCCAGCCGGACAGCACCGGAATGCGCAATGGCGCGAAGGTCTGCTTGAGCAGCCCGTTCAACGCCTCGACATCGACCCCGGCCACGTCCCCCACCAACACACCGCGCAGTTGTGCCAACGTGCCGGCCAGGCGCAGTTGGGTCAGCAGTCGGTCGATGCGATACAGCGGCTCGTTGACGTCTTCGATGAACAGGATCACCCCTTCGGCGTCGATCTGATAAGGCGTGCCCATGGTCGCGGCAATGATCGACAGGTTGCCGCCCAGCAGACGTCCGTGGGCGATGCCTGGCTCGACGGTAGTCAATGGGTAGGCCGCAGGGTGGTTCAGTTCGCTGCCGGCCTTCAACTGTCCACGCAGCAGGCTGAAAAACGAGGTGACGGTTGGGGGTTCCTTGTCGCCCAGCAGATCGGCGTTGAGCAGCGGGCCGTGGAAGGTCACGAAGCCTGCGTAACGGCTGATGGCCAGGTGCAGGGCGGTGATGTCGCTGTAGCCTACGAATGGCTTGGGGTTGCGTCGCAGGAGGTCGAAGTCGATGCGATCCAGCAGGCGCGGTGTGCCGTAGCCGCCCCGTAGGCAGATGATGGCTTTGACTTCTGGGTCGGCGAAGGCGGCGTGCAGGTCGTTGAGGCGTATTTCGTCGCTGCCGGCGAGGTAGCCGTTCTTTTCGTAGACGCCTGGGAAGATTCGCAGCTCATGACCTCGGGCGCGCATCCATTGGATGGCTTTTTCCGTGTCCAGGGGGGCGGGGCCGGCGGGGGCGATCACGGCGATCAGGCCTTCTTGAGGGAGGGCTGGGACGGGGTGGTGTGGGGTTAGGTCCATGCGTTTCCCGCTTTGTAGGCTTGTGTGTATATCCGTTTCTTGTGTAACGGCTACTTATGGTTCCGCTCTTACAGCGGGTCACTTTTGGAAAAGCGCCAAAAGTAACCAAAAACGCTTTGCCCCACCACTCGGTGCCTCGCCTAGGCTCGGCATCCCCGAACGCAGGCATTGCTCCGTGGGCCGCCGCGAAGGGCCATCCATGGCCCAGCGCGGCTATCCCGGCATCCATGCCGGGATGCCCACTGCGCAATGCCTGCGTTCGGCCAGCGTGGTTTAACGGGGCGCCTAGATCAAGATCAAGATCAAGATCAAGATCAAGATCAAGATCCAAAGCAAAGCAAAGCAAAGCAAAGCAAAGCAAAGCAAAGCAAAGCAAAGCAAAGCAAGAGCGCGACACATCCAGCATCTATGTAACTGAAGCACCGCCATCGCGAGCAAGCTCGCTCCCACAGGGCCTGGCGGTGTTCACAATATCTGGGCAGGTACACAAGCCCGCTCCCACATGGACTTGCGGGTGATCGCAGCATCTGCACACAACACAAAAACCTGTGGGTGATCACAGCATTTGCACACAACACAAAAACCTGTGGGTGATCACAGCATTTGCACACAACACAAAAACCTGTGGGTGATCACAGCATTTGCACACAACACAAAAACCTGTGGGTGATCACAGCATTTGCACACAACACAAAAACCTGTGGGTGATCACAGCATTTGCACACAACACAAAAACCTGTGGGTGATCACAGCATTTGCACACAACACAAAAACCTGTGGGAGCGAGCTTGCTCGCGATGACGTCAGCACAGCCAACATCACCACAAACTGATCCTCCGCTTTCGCGAGCAAGCCCGCTCCCACAGGAGGAACGCGCTCACTCTAAGCCAGGCCGGCTATAAGGCCGCCTCGCGTGGCTTTTGATCTGGGGCGCCCCGTTAACCACGATGGCCGAACGCAGGCATTGCGCAGTGGGCACCTCGGCATGGATGCCGAGGTAGCCGCGCTGGGCCATGGATGGCCCTTCGCGGCGGCCCACGGAGCAATGCCTGCGTTCGGGCACACCGAGCCCAGGCGAGGTGCCGAGTGGTGGGGCAAGAGCGTTTTGGTTACTTTTGCGCTTTTCAAAAGTGACCCGCTGTAAGAGCGGAACCGTAAGTAGCCGTTACCTAAGAAACGGATATACACCCCCCCCCCACAAACCAGCTAAATCAAGAACCCAGAAGCTCAGCCTTGACCAACTTAGCCTGCTCATCCGCATGATACGAAGACCGCACCAACGGCCCCGAAGCCACGTTCTTGAAGCCCATCTTGTACCCTTCCTCAGCAAACCAGGCAAAGGTATCCGGGTGCACAAAACGCTGCACCGGCAAGTGACTACGGGACGGCTGCAAGTACTGCCCCAAGGTCAGCATATCGATATCATGCTCACGCATGCGCTTCATGACCTCGATAACTTCCTCATCCGTCTCACCCAGGCCCAGCATCAAGCCGGACTTGGTCGGAATGTGCGGCATCATCTGCTTGAAGCGCTGCAGCAAGGTCAGCGACCACTGGTAATCCGACCCCGGACGCGCGGCCTTGTACAGGCGCGGTACGGTTTCCAGGTTGTGGTTGAACACATCCGGCGGCTCGGCGGCGGTGATTTCCAGGGCGATGTCCATGCGGCCACGGTAATCGGGCACCAGGGTTTCCAACTGTACGTTCGGCGACAGCTTGCGGATCTCGCGGATGCAGTCGGCAAAGTGCTGGGCACCGCCGTCACGCAGGTCGTCACGGTCCACCGAGGTGATGACCACGTACTTGAGCTTCAGGTCGGCAATGGCGATGGCCAGGCTTTCCGGTTCGTTGGTGTCCAAGGGCTTCGGACGGCCGTGGCCGACGTCACAGAACGGACAACGACGGGTGCAGATGTCGCCCATGATCATGAACGTGGCGGTACCGCCGGAGAAGCACTCGCCCAGGTTCGGGCAGGATGCTTCCTCGCAAACGCTGTGCAGCTTGTGCTTGCGCAGCAAGGCCTTGATGCGGTCGACTTCCGGGGAAACCGGGATGCGCACGCGGATCCAGTCGGGTTTCTTCGGCAGTTCGGTGGTGGGAATGATCTTGACCGGGATGCGTGCAACCTTCTCGGCGCCGCGCAGCTTGACGCCGGCCTCTACCTTGGCACGCGGGGCCGGACGCTCGGTGACGTCCAGCGTCGGGATCATGGTTTGCACTGCATCAGTAGTCATATCAGTCGATTCCGCCCGTGAGGGTCGTCTGCTCAGCATAGTCGAGGTGTTTGACGAGCTGCGCGCGCAGCCGGGCACTTACCTCGGCAAATTCAATCGATCCTGCGTGCTCGCTCAACTGGGTCATCGCCAGTCCCGCGTAGCCACAGGGATTAATCCGTCGGAATGGCGCCAGGTCCATGTCCACGTTCAGCGCCAGGCCATGAAACGAACAGCCATGGCGGATCCGCAAGCCGAGGGAGGCGATTTTCGCCCCATCGACGTAGACACCCGGCGCATCCGGCTTGGCCGCCGCCGTCACACCGTAGCTGGCCAGCAGCTCGATCAGGCACGTTTCCATGCGGGTGACCAGCTCGCGCACGCCAAACCCCAGCTTGCGCACATCCAGCAACAGGTAGGCGACCAGCTGACCAGGGCCATGGTAGGTCACCTGCCCGCCCCGGTCGACCTTCACCACCGGGATATCCCCCGGTAGCAACAGGTGCTCGGCCTTGCCGGCCTGGCCCTGGGTGAACACCGGCGGGTGTTCCACCAGCCAGACTTCATCGTCGGCGGTGGTACCGCGTTCGTTCGTGAAGCGTTGCATGGCATGCCAGACCGGCTCGTAGGCCATCGTGCCCAGCTCGCGAAAGCCCAGCGTGCCCGGCATCACAACACCATGTGCACGAAACCGGTCGCTCGCAGCTCGCTGTTGATGTCGTAGAGCTGTTCCTGACCAGTGGCAATGATGTGCAACTGGATCGTCGTGTACTTGCCGTTGGTACTCTGGCGCTCGGCCAGGGTCTTGTGGTCAACGGTGGCATGTTTTTCAAGGATCGCGATGATCTTGTCCTTGAACCCCACGCCGGTGTCGCCGATTACCTTGATGGGGTAATCCGCGCAGGGAAATTCGATTTTTGGCGCCTTTACTTCAGAGTCTGTCATGGCGTAACGGCCTCGTAAGCCGTGGTAACGCACATGGCCCCGCTCCGGATGGGAACGAGGCCATGCAGGTCAACACTTCGATCAGTTGAACAAGCCGTAGAAGAATAGACGGATGCTATCCCAGATGCGGCGGAAGATACCACCTTCCTCGACCGCGTCCAGAGCGATCAGGTCAGCGCTGTGCACCACTTTGTCGTCCAGTTTGACTTCGACTTTACCGATCACGTCGCCCTTGGCGATGGGAGCGGTCAGTTGCGGGTTCATGGTCATGCTGGCAGCGAGCTTTTTGAGCTGGCCTTTGGGCAGGGTCATGGTCAGGTCCTGGGCCAGGCCGGCCTTGACCTGGTTGCTCGAACCTTTCCAGACCTGGGCCTGGGCCAGTTCGGTGCCCTTCTGGTAGAAGGTCTGGGTTTCGAAGAAACGGAAACCGTAGGTCAACAGCTTCTGGGTCTCGGCAGCACGGGCCACTTCGCTGCTGGTGCCGAAGACGACGGCGATCAGGCGCATGCCATCACGCACAGCCGAAGACACCATGCAGTAGCCGGCTTCGTCGGTGTGACCGGTCTTCAGGCCATCGACGGTCTTGTCGCGCCACAGCAGCAGGTTGCGGTTAGGCTGCTTGATGCCGTTCCAGAAGAACTCCTTCTGGGAGTAGATGGCGTAGTGGGCCGGGTCTTCATGAATGATTGCCCGGGCCAGCAGCGCCATGTCGT
This sequence comes from Pseudomonas fluorescens, assembly GCF_001307275.1. NCBI lineage: Bacteria > Pseudomonadati > Pseudomonadota > Gammaproteobacteria > Pseudomonadales > Pseudomonadaceae > Pseudomonas > Pseudomonas fluorescens. The sequence goes on along the minus strand of NZ_CP012831.1, from coordinate 3,472,495 downwards.
GAGCCGACGAATAGTGCTCAGGGTTCGGCAGGCCGGTGGGGTTCATGAAGTGGCTGTTGGTCATGCCCAGGTCGGCCACGGTTTTGTTCATCATGTCGGCGAACGCATCTTCGCTGCCGGCGATGTGCTCGGCCAGGGCGACGCTGGCGTCGTTGCCGGACTGGATGATGATGCCGTGCAGCAGGTCGCTGACGGTCACTTGCGAACCGACCTTGATGAACATCCGCGAACCGCCAGTGCGCCAGGCGTTTTCGCTGACGGTCACCGGATCGTTTTCACCGATCTGGCCGCGACGGATTTCCAGCGTGGCGATGTAGGCGGTCATCAGCTTGGTCAGGCTGGCCGGTGGCAGGCGCTGGTCACCGTTGTTCTCTACCAGCACCTCGCCGCTGCTGGCATCCATGAGCACAAAGGATTTGGCGGCCAATTGAGGGGGAGCCGGCATCATCTCGACCGCGAACGCGGCCGGTGAGAGAAGCAGCGGGACTAGCAGGCAAAGGCGTTTGGCAAAGGTGGTGATGTTCATCCGTCTCTCGAAATCGCTAATGGGACTGCCCGAAGGCAAAACTGAAACAGGCAGCTTTCTAACGAGCTGCCGCGTATTTAAGTTGCTCACTCACTGCCCTTGCCGGGCTTTTATTATTCATGGAGCCAACAACCTGACCCGCTCCAACCGCCAGCGGGCCTCATTCAATTACTCAGCGGTGACCAGGCTCGGCGAACCGAGATTGGCCAGGCGCACACTGTTCTGCACCTGCTGGACTTCACCCGGAGAACCGATCGGCCCCAGGCGCACCCGATGCAGTGTCTGCTGGTTGCGCACGATCGAGCTGATGAACACCGGGGCGCTCACCATCGAGCTTAGCTTCGACCTCAGCAGCTCGGCAGCGTCCGGGTTGGCGAACGCGCCCACTTGCAGAAACTGGCCAGACGCTGTTGCAGAAGCGTTTTTTTTTGCATCGATCTGCACGGGTAGCACGGCCGCGGCGTGTTGCTGCGGCGGTGGTGTCCACTGTTCGACCGTGCCGGTGGACGCCGTCACGGTTGGCGCGGCATTTTGCGCCACTTTCGGCTCGTTGAGCATCAAAGGCGCCGGACGGCCACGTTGGGCCCACCATTCCTGCGGGTCGATGCCTTCGACCTTGACCCGGGCGGTGCCGATTTCAGCGTAACCGAGTTTTTTCGCCGCCGCATACGACAGGTCGATGATGCGGTCGGAATAGAACGGCCCACGGTCATTGACCCGCAGGATCACGCTCTTGTTGTTGTCCAGGTTGGTCACCCGCACATAGCTGGGCAGCGGCAGGGTCTTGTGGGCCGCGCTCATGCCATACAGGTCATAGACCTCGCCATTGGCGGTGTTCTGGCCATGGAACTTGGTGCCGTACCAGGACGCCGTGCCCGAGGCCACGTAGCGCTTGGACTCGGCCATCGGGAAATAGGTCTTGCCCAGCACCGTGTACGGGTTGGCCTTGTAGGGACCGGTGTGCAGGGTCGGCGTGGCGTCGGGGATGCGCGAGACATCCACGTCCCACCACGGCGCGCCGTCCTTGTGGGCCCGGTTGATGTCCAGGCCCGGCGTCGCGCGTACGGCGGTGGTGTTTTTCTGGGCCGGCGCGCGGCTGGTCGAACAACTGACGACCAACAGCGACAGCGCGGCCAACGCCACGAGCTTCAGGGGTTGATAGGTAGGCAATGCCCGCATTATTTGACGCCCCGTGCTTTGACCAGCTCTTCAGACAGTTGATATACGGCCATGGCGTACATCACGCTGCGGTTATAACGCGTAATCGCGTAGAAATTCTTCAGGCCCATCCAGTATTCGGGGCCTTGTTCGCCTTCCAGGCGCATCGCGGTGACCGGCATGTCGTCACGCAGCGCATCATGACTCGACCAGCCCAACGCCCGCAACTCCCCGACGGTTTTCGTCGGCTCGATGCCCTCGGTCAGCCCCTCGTCCACTTGCTCGCCACGCACGTCGGCACGGCTGACCACCGGCTGGCCGGCTTCCCAGCCGTGGCGCTTGAAATAGCTGGCGACACTGCCGATGGCATCGGTCGGGTTGGTCCAGATATTGATGTGGCCGTCGCCGTCGAAGTCCACCGCGTAGGCGCGGAAACTGCTGGGCATGAATTGCGGCAGGCCCATGGCCCCGGCATAGGAGCCCTTGAGGGTCAACGGATCGACCTGCTCTTCACGGGCCAGCAACAGGAACTCGCGCAGCTCCTTGCGGAAGAACTCGGCACGCGGCGGGTAATCGAAGCCCAGGGTCGACAACGCGTCGATCACCCGGAAATTCCCGGTGTTGCGGCCAAAGAAGGTCTCGACGCCAATGATCGACACGATGACCTGGGCCGGCACGCCGTATTCCTGCTCGGCACGGGCCAGGGCGGCCTCGTGCTGGCGCCAGAAGTCCACGCCCCGGGCGATACGCGCCTCGGTGATGAACATCGGCCGGTACTCGCTCCACTGCTTGACCCGCTCGGCGGGCCGGGAGATCGCATCGAGGATCGACTGCTTGCGTTCGGCCTCGCGAAACACCCCCATCAGCTGCTCACCGGCAAAACCGTAGTCGCGGGTCATCTCACCGACGAATTCGGCCACCTGGGGCGAGCCTTCGTATTCACCAGCCAAGGCCTGCGACGCACTGCCCAGGAAGCCGACCAGGCCGATCCACGGCGCATATCGCGTCGACCAGCCGCGCATTGCTTGCATTGAACTCTTCACCTTATTCAAACCTGCGCGATCCACTTGCGATGCGTATGAATCGACATCAAAACCCCAAACGCTGACAGTAGGGTCACCAGCGAAGTTCCTCCGTAGCTAATGAAAGGCAACGGCACCCCCACGACCGGCAACAGGCCACTGACCATACCGATGTTGACGAAAACATAAACAAAAAACGTCATGGTCAGGCTGCCCGCGAGCAATTTCCCAAACAGCGTCTGGGCCTGGGCAGTGATCACCAGCCCCCGGCCGATCAACAGCAGATAGATCAGCAGCAACACGCAGATGCCCACCAGGCCGAACTCCTCGCCCATGACGGCGATGATGAAGTCGGTGTGGCTTTCCGGCAAAAAGTCCAGGTGCGACTGGGTGCCCATCAGCCAGCCCTTGCCGAACACCCCACCGGAGCCGATGGCCGCCTTGGACTGGATGATGTTCCAGCCAGTGCCCAGCGGATCGCTCTCCGGGTCGAGGAAAGTCAGCACCCGCTGCTTCTGGTAGTCGTGCATCACGAAGTACCACATGGCCACCGACACCGGCACGGCGGCGGCGATCACGCTGAGGATCCAGCGCCAGCGCAGCCCGCCCATGAACAGCACGAAGGCGCCGCCGGCCAGGATCAGCAGCGAGGTGCCGAGGTCCGGCTGACGGACGATCAGGATGAACGGGATGCCGATCAGCAACAGGCTGATACACACATGCTTGAGCTGCGGCGGCAGGGAACGCTTGGCCAGGTACCAGGCGATGGTCGCCGGCATGATGATCTTGAGGAATTCCGAAGGCTGGAAGCGGATCACCCCGGGTATGTTGATCCAGCGGGTGGCGCCCATGGCGTTGTGGCCCATGATGTCCACCACCACCAGCAAGCAGACCCCCACCACATAGGCCAGCGGCACCCAGCGCGCCATGAACCGCGGCTCAAGCTGGGCGATCACGATCATCGACACCAGGCCGATGCCGAACGAGGTGGCCTGCTTGGCCAGCAGGTCCCAGCTCTTGCCGCTGGCCGAATACAGCACGAACAGGCTGCCGGCGGCCAGGGTCAGCAGCAGGATCAGCAACGGGCCATCGATGTGCATGCGCTGCAACAAGGTGGCGCGACGGCGCATCACGTCTTCGCTGGAAAGGATCCGGTCGAAATTATTCTTCACGGGCCGTAGCCTCCGCAGTGATGGGGCTCGCGTACTCAGGCTTGAGCTGGCCGTGCTCATCCAGCAGCCAGGCGTCCATGATCTGGCGCACCACCGGCGCGGCGACGCCGGAACCCGACTCGCCGTTCTCGACCATGACCGCCACGACGATCTTCGGGTTGTCGGCCGGCGCGAAACCGACGAACAAGGCGTGGTCGCGGTGGCGTTCCTGGACCTTGGAGCGGTCGTACTTCTCGCCCTGCTTGATGGCGACGACCTGGGCCGTACCACTCTTGCCGGCAATCCGGTATTGCGCACCGATGGACGCCTTGCGCGCGGTGCCGCGGGCGCCGTGCATCACCTGCTGCATGCCGTTGTTGACCTTCTGCCAGTCCGACGGGTTGCGCAGGATGATGTCCGGCATCGGGTCCGGGTCCACCGGTTTCTGGCCTTCGATGGTCTTGGCCAGGTGCGGGCGATACCACTTGCCCTTGCTCGCCACCAGTGCCGTGGCCTGGGCCAACTGCAGTGGCGTGGCCTGCATGTAGCCCTGGCCGATCCCCAGGATCAGGGTTTCGCCGGGGAACCAGGCCTGGCGCCGGGTCGCCCGCTTCCATTCGCGCGAAGGCATCAGGCCGGGGGATTCCTCGAACATGTCCAGGGAAACTTTCTGACCGAGACCGAACTTGTTCATGTAGGACGACAACCGATCGATCCCCAGCTTGTGGGCCAGGTCATAGAAGTAGGTGTCGTTGGAACGCATGATCGCTGTTTCCAGGTCCACATAACCGTCGCCGGTACGGTTCCAGTTACGGTACTTGTGGTCATAGTTCGGCAACTGGTAATAACCCGGGTCGTAGACCCGGCTCGAAGCGGTCACCACGCCGGAGTCCAACCCGGCAATCGCCACGGCCGGCTTGATGGTCGAGCCCGGCGGATAGAGACCGCGCAGCACACGGTTGAACAGCGGCCGGTCGATGGAATCGCGCAGCTCGGCGTAGGCCTTGAAGCTGATGCCGGTGACGAACAGGTTCGGGTCGAAACTCGGCTGGCTGACCATCGCCAGCACTTCGCCAGTGTTCGGGTCCAGTGCCACCACCGCGCCGCGCCGCCCGCCCAGCGCCGCTTCGGCGGCCTCTTGCAGCTTGATGTCCAGGCTCAAGACGATGTCCTTGCCGGGGATCGGATCGGTGCGCTTGAGCACCCGCAATACGCGACCGCGAGCGTTGGTCTCGACTTCCTCGTAACCCACCTGGCCATGCAGTTCGGGCTCGTAGAAGCGCTCGATACCCGTCTTACCGATATGGTGGGTGCCGCTGTAATTGACCGGATCGAGGGTCTTGAGCTCTTTCTCGTTGATCCGCCCCATGTAGCCGACCGAGTGGGCGAAATGCGGCCCCTGGGGATAATGCCGCACCAACTGCGCCACCACCTCGACGCCGGGCAGGCGGAACTGGTTCACGGCGATCAGGGCGATCTGCTCTTCGGTCAGCTCGAACAGGATCGGCACCGGCTCGAACGGCCGTCGGCCCTGGCGCATGCGCTTCTCGAAGATCGCCCGGTCCTCGGGCGTCAGTTGCAGCACTTCGACGATCACGTCGAGTACCTGCTGCCAGTCACCGGAGCGCTCGCGGGTCATGCTCAGGCTGAAGCTGGGCCGGTTATCCGCCACCACCACGCCGTTGCGATCGAAGATCAGCCCGCGGGTCGGCGGGATCGGTTGCACGTGCACCCGGTTGTTTTCCGACAGGGTGGAGTGGTACTCGTACTGGATCACCTGGAGGAAATACAAGCGCGCAATCAGCACGCCGATCAGCGTCACCACCGTAATAGCACCGAACACGACGCGGCCCCGTACCAGACGGGCGTCTTTTTCGTGGTCCTTGATGCGGATCGGCTGGGGCATGGGGCAGGATTACTTGTGGTAAGGGTGCCCGGACAGGACTGTCCAGGCACGATACAACTGTTCGCCGATCAGGATCCGCACCAGCGGGTGCGGCAACGTCAACGGCGATAACGACCAGCGCTGATCGGCCCGGGCACAGACTTCCGGCGCCAGCCCTTCCGGGCCGCCGACCATGAAGTTGACCGTGCGTGCGTCCAGCCGCCAGCGATCGAGTTCCACCGCCAACTGCTCGGTGCTCCAGGGCTTGCCATGGACTTCGAGGGTGACGATGCGCTCGTTCGGCCCAACCTTGGCCAGCATGGCTTCGCCTTCCTGGCGGATGAAACGCGCCACGTCGGCGTTCTTGCCACGGGTGTTGAGCGGAATTTCCACCAGTTCCAGGGCCAGCTCGGAGGGAAGACGCTTGGCATACTCATGCCAGCCTTCTTCCACCCACTTGGGCATGCGAGAACCGACGGCGATCAGGCGCAGTCGCACAGCGGTCCCTTATTGCTGGTCTTTGTTGAGCTTGGTGAAGTGCTCATGGGGGTTTTCCGGGCTGTGGTGCGCGGCGCTGGCCGAACGGCTCTGCTCGGCACCGGCCCACAGGCGCTCCAGGTCGTAGAACTGACGTGCCGAGGCGGTCATCATGTGCACGATGACATCGTCCATGTCCAACAGCACCCAGTCGCTGTCGCCCTTGCCTTCTTCACCCAGCGGCTTGACGCCCTGGGCCTTGACCGCTTCGCGGACCTTGTCCAGCATCGCGCCAATCTGGCGGTTGGAGGTACCGGTGGCGATGATCATGTAGTCCGTGATGCTTTGCTTTTCACGAACGTCGATCACCTGGATGTCCTGGGCCTTGACGTCTTCCAGGGCCGCCACGGCCACCTTGACCAGCTCTTCGCCGACCAGCGCCACGCCGGTATGCGCCTCTACAGGCAGCGGGGCGCTCTTGAACGTGCCCTTGCGCTTTACTTTGTTTACGTCTTTGTCAGTCATATAAAACTCGTTTTGCTCGTATGTTCGGGCGCTTCGCTACACGCATTCACGTGCCTTGAAGCGCGCCTTTTTCAGTTCGACGCACGGTAAAGCCCGTGCGCATCGATGTAGGCCAGGACCGCGTCGGGCACCAGGAAACGTACCGACTTACCGCTGGCCAGCAGTTGACGGATCTGGGTGGCGGATACCGCGAGCGGCGTCTGCCAGACGAATGCAATCTGTCCGCTCGGCCCTTTCAGGGCCAGCGGGTCGCTCACCGAGCGGGCCGCCAGCAGGTTGCGCAAGGCATCCGGCGGCTCGCTGTCGGCATCCGGGCGTTGCAACACCAGGATGTGGCAATGCTGGAGCAACTCTTCCCAGCGATGCCAAGTGGGCAGGCCGCAAAATGCGTCCCAGCCCAGAAGCAGAAAAACCTGGGCCTCAACGGCCAGTTCGGCGCGCATCAGCTCCAGGGTATCAATGGTGTAGGACGGTTTGTCCCGCTGCAATTCGCGGGCGTCCACCACCAGCGGTGCCACACCGGCCACCGCGCACTCGACCATCGCCAGACGGTCCTGCGCCGACACCTGTGGCGTGTCCCGGTGAGGCGGCCTGGCGCTGGGCGTCAGGCGTAGCTCATCGAGAGCCAGGGCGTCGGCGACTTCCAGCGCACCGCGCAAATGGCCGATGTGCACCGGGTCGAACGTGCCGCCCAGGATACCGATGCGCCGGGGCGGAGTTGTCGTCGTCACAGCGGCTGACGGGTCGAGGTCGCCCAAGTCAGACCGGCTCCTGTCCGCGCAACTGGCCGTCACCGACCACAATGTACTTCTCGCAGGTCAGGCCTTCGAGGCCCACCGGGCCGCGGGCGTGCAGCTTATCAGTAGAAATGCCGATCTCGGCACCCAATCCGTATTCAAAGCCGTCGGCGAAGCAGGTCGGGGTGTTGATCATCACCGACGCCGAATCCACTTCGGCCACGAAACGCCGGGTTTCGCCCTGGTGTTCACTGACGATGGAATCAGTGTGGTGCGAGCCGTGGCGGTTGATGTGTTCGATGGCCTGGTCCAGCCCGTCGACCACGCGGATCGACAAGATCGGTGCCAGGTACTCGGTGTCCCAGTCTTCTTGCGTGGCCGCAACGGCCTCGATGATCGCCCGGGTGCGCTCGCAACCGCGCAGTTCGACGCCTTTTTCGCGGAACTGGGCGGCCATCGACGGCAGGAAGTCCTGGGCAACGGCCTGGTCCACCAGCAGGGTTTCCATCGCGCCGCAGATACCGTAGCGGTAGGTCTTGGCGTTGAAGGCGATGCGCTGGGCCTTCGGCAATTCGGCGTGGGCACTGACGTAGACGTGGCAGATACCGTCCAGATGCTTGATCACCGGCACGCGGGCGTCACGGCTGACCCGTTCGATCAGGCCTTTGCCGCCACGTGGCACGATGACATCGACGAACTCGGGCATGGTGATCAGGGCGCCGACTGCGGCGCGGTCGGTGGTTTCCACCACTTGCACCACGGCCGCCGGCAGATCGGCCTCGGCCAGGCCGCGCTGGATGCAGGCGGCAATGGCACGGTTGGAATGGATGGCTTCGGAACCGCCGCGCAGGATGGTCGCGTTCCCCGACTTCAGGCACAGGCTCGCGGCGTCGATGGTCACGTTCGGCCGCGACTCGTAGATGATCCCGACCACGCCCAGGGGCACGCGCATCTTGCCGACCTGGATGCCCGACGGGCGGTAGCTCATGTCGCGGATCGCCCCGACCGGGTCCGGCAGGGCCGCGACCTGGCGCAGACCGACGATCATGCCGTCGATGCGGGCCGGGGTCAGCGCCAGGCGCTCGAGCATGGCCGGTTCGAGGCCATTGGCCCGGCCGGCGGCCAGGTCCAGCTCGTTGGCGGCGGACAACTCGGCGCGCGCAGCGTCCAGCGCATTGGCGGCGGCCTGCAGGGCGCGGTTTTTCTGCGCGGTGCTGGCCCGGCCGATGATGCGCGACGCTTCGCGAGCGGCGCGACCCAGGCGGGTCATGTAGTCAAGAACGGACTCAGTCATGGTCTGTGTGGTCTTGGCGATGGGGAAAGCGGCAGATTATAGCTGTCGTAACCCTCGACTAACAGCATGGACTCGCAGTGGTGACCGGCGGAGAAGTAAAACAGGCGTAAACAGCCGGTTGAAGCGAGTGTTCAGCGGTGATTAAGCTTTCCATTGCTATCATCGCGCTTCCTTTGGCCTCACTTCGTCTATCGCCATGACCGATTTGCCATCGCCCAACGCCCTGCCCCACGCCTTTTTCGACCGCGACGCCCAGGTCCTTGCCAAAGACCTGCTGGGCAAAGTCATTCGTCACAAGGTCGGCGACCTGTGGCTCAGCGCGCGGATCATCGAGACCGAGGCGTATTACTTTGCCGAAAAAGGCAGCCACGCCTCGCTGGGCTACACGGAAAAGCGTAAGGCTTTGTTTCTGGATGGCGGACACATCTATATGTACTACGCCCGGGGCGGCGATTCGCTGAACTTCAGCGCCCAGGGTCCCGGCAACGCGGTGCTGATCAAATCCGCCTACCCGTGGGTCGATACCCTTTCCGGGCCGGCGAGCCTGGCGCAGATGCTATTGAACAACCCCGACGCCCAAGGCCGGCCGCGCACACCGCAAAAACTCTGTGCCGGCCAGACCCTGTTGTGCAAAGCTTTGGGGCTGAAAGTGCCGGACTGGGACGCCAAGCGCTTCGACCCCGAGCGCTTGCTGGTGGAAGATGTGGACGTGCCAACGGTCAACGCGATCCAGACCACCCGCCTGGGTATTCCATTGGGACGGGATGAACACTTGCTCTATCGCTTCGTCGATGCCGCCTACGCACCGTGGTGCACCCGTAACCCGCTGCGACGGGGGCAGGTCGAAGGGCGTGATTATTTTTTGCTTTCATGAACACACCGCACAACCCTGTGGGAGCGAGCTTGCTCGCGATAGCGTCGGGTCAGCAGAATTGATGTTGACTGAAACACCGCAATCGCGAGCAAGCTCGCTCCCACAGTTGATCTTCAGTGGCCACAGGCTTTGTGTTCGCAACAGAATCCCACAGGGGGTTCGGTGCATGCCAATCACTACTATTCAATGGAGTTGTCCTTATGGGCCCATGGCTCGATAGCATCACCGGCTGGCTGACCGTCAACCCGCAATGGCTGGCGGTGGCGGTGTTCATCGTCGCCTGTGTGGAGTGCCTGGCCATCGCCGGCCTGATCGTGCCGGGTACGGTGCTGTTGTTTGCCATCGCGGTGCTGGCCGGCAGCGGCGCATTGTCCCTGGGCGAGACGTTGCTGCTGGGCCTGCTCGGCGGCTTGCTGGGGGACTTGGTGTCGTATTTCCTTGGCCGGCATTTCCACCAGAACATCCGCCGCCTACCCGGGCTGCGCCATCACCCCGAGTGGATGAGCGCCGCGGAAAACTATTTCCAGCGCTACGGCATCGCCAGCCTGCTGGTGGGGCGTTTTATCGGCCCGCTACGGCCCATGTTGCCGATGGTGGCCGGGATGTGCGACATGCCGTTCCCGCGCTTCGCCGCCGTCAGCGTGTTGGCCGCGGCGGGCTGGACCGTGGCCTACCTGTTGCCGGGCTGGGCCACCGGGGCGGCATTCCGCCTGCCATTGCCCGAAGGGTTCTGGCCACAGGCCGGCGTGGTCATCGGCAGCATCGCGGTGATGATCGGGCTGAGCGTCAACAGCACCCTGCGTCGCCATCGCCATGCCACGGCGCTGATCGCCGGCATCGGCCTGGTGATCCTGATCGGCCTGTTCATCGGCTTTCGTTACCTGACGGCGTTCGACCAGGGCTTGATGGCCCTGGTCCAGGAGCATCGCAGCCCGACGCTGGATGAAATCGCCGTGACCTTCACGTTGATCGGCGAATTCCGCTACATGTTGATTGTCTGCAGCCTGCTGACCGGGTTGCTGCTGTTGGCACGGCAATGGCGGCAGGCAATCTTTGCCGGGGGCACGATGCTGGTCACCGCCCTGGCCAATACCGGCAGCAAACACTTCTTTGCCCGGATGCGCCCGGAAATCCTCACCGACCCGTTGACCAGCTACAGCATGCCCAGCGGCCATTCCTCCGGGGCGTTCGCGCTGTTCCTGACCCTGGCCGTCCTGGCCGGCCGCGGTCAACCGCCACGCCTGCGCCTGACCTGGCTGCTGCTGGGCTGCTTGCCGGCGCTGGCCATCGCCCTGTCGCGGGTCTACCTGGGCGCCCATTGGCCGAGCGACATCGTCGCCGGCGCCATGCTGGCCGCCAGCATCTGTGCCGCCGCCCTGTGGCTGAGCCAGCGCCGGAGCCCGCTGCCGGCCATGCCACCGAAAGTCTGGTGGTTGATTCTGCCGGCGCTGGTGGCGGTGTTCAGCTTCTTCGCGCTGCGGCATTTGCCCCATGCGATGTTGCGGTATGCCTATTAGGCAATCGCGAGCAAGCTCGCTCCCACAGGAGATTCCTGGCGCAGCCCGAAACCACTGTGGGAGCGAGCTTGCTCGCGATGACGGCAGCACATTCACCATTGATGCAAGCTGACCCTCCGCTATCGCGAGCAAGCTCGCTCCCACAGGGGATCAGTGCTGTTGTGGTGTCAGGCGAAGAGTTCGCCCTGCAGCTCATCGAGCAACGCCTGGATCGCATCCAGGCGCTGTTGCGGGTCGTCGAGTTGCAGCAGGTCGATCTTGTCCAGCTCATTGAACGGCAGCAGGTAAGCCAGTTGATTGGCCAGCGATTGCTGGCCGGTCGCTTCGGTGCCCATGTTCAGGGCCTCGACCATCGGGTGCTCGGCCAGGGCCTTGAGCAGCGCCACCAGGTCAGCGTCTTCCTCTTGCAGCGGTTGCTCCGGCTCCTCCTCCAGCCACTCGACTTCAGCGACCATCAGTTGATCCGCCTGGACGCTGGTGCCATGGACGATAAAGCGCCGCCCACCCTCCACGCGAATGCCCAGCAGACCATTGTCCTGCTGGGAGAAATCAGTGATGCGCGCTTCACAACCGACCCGCGCGAAGCCTTCAGGCGCGTGCCCGACTTCCTCGCCATCGAGGATGCACACCACGCCGAAGCCTTCGCCCTTTTTCATGCAGCGCCCAATCATGTCGAGGTAACGCGCCTCGAAAATCTGCAAGTCGAGGATGCAACCGGGGAACAGCACAGTGTTCAACGGGAAAAGCGGCAAGCTCATAACCAGATCCTTAAACGGTCATCGACACCACCAACGGCAATAGCACCGCCGTGGCCACGCCCATCAGACTCATCGCCAGCGCCGCAAAGGCACCGGACTCCTCGCTTTCCTGCAACGCCACCGACGTGCCCACCGCATGGGCCGCCAGCCCCAGGGCCATGCCCCGGGCCTCGGGGCTATGGACCCCCAACCGGGTAAGAATACTCGGACCGAGGATCGCCCCGAGTACACCGGTGATCAACACGAACACCGCCGCCATGGCCGCCACGCCGCCGATTTGCTCGGCCACCAGCATGGCAATCGGCGAAGTCACGGACTTGGGCGCCATGGTCATCAGGATCATGTGCTCAGCGCCAAAGGCCCAGCCCAACACCACCGCAGAGCCCGTGGCAAACACCCCGGCTATCACCAGCGTAGTAAAAATCGGCCAGAACAACTGCCGGATCCGTCGCAGGTTCAAATACAGCGGCACCGCCAGGGCGACCGTGGCCGGGCCCAGCAGAATGCTGAGGATCTCGGTGCTCTTGCGGTACTCGGCATAGCCGATGCCGCAACCGACCAACACGCCGATCAACAGCACCATCGACATCAACACCGGTTGCAGGAACACCCAGCGGGTCTTTTCGAACGCCGCCAACACCAACTGATAGGCACCCAGGGTAATGCCGATGCCGAACAGCGGATGGTGGATCACCGAAGTCCAGGCGCCCTGCCAGTCGAGCATCATTGGCTGTCCTCCGGGGCGGCGACGTGACGGCGGGCCAGGCGCTGCATCAGCACGCCCGTCAGCGCCACGGACAGCACCAGGGACAAGGTCAACGCGCCAACGATGGCCCAGAAATCGGCGGCAATCGCCCCGGCATAGACCATCACCCCCACCGCCGGCGGCACCAGCAGCAAGGGCAGGTAACGCAGCAGGCTACTGGCGGCCAGGTTCAACGGTTCGCTGACTTCACCGCGCATCACCAGATAGCCCAGCAGCAACAGCAGGCCAATGATCGGCCCAGGCAGCACCGGCAAGAATAAATGATTGATCGCAGTGCCCAGCAATTGAAAAAACACCAGCCAGGTCAGGCCCCGTAGCAACATCCGCTCTCTCCCCCTGCAACAGCCCCGTGAACGCGCCAATTCGGTTCACTCAAGCGAGCGGCGTGATTGTGTGGCGAGGGAGCTTGCTCCCGCTGGGCTGCGCAGCGGCCCCATTTCATGAGCGCTTCGCACTCAAGCGGGAGCAAGCTCCCTCGCCACGGAATCAAACGCACACGTTAAATGAACGGAATTGCAAAGAATGCGCCGGCATTATAAGCATGCCCGCGCTATGGGTCGGCATTCGTAAAAAGCATGTTCAGTGACCTTACTTGCACGCCATGTTGATCTACAGTGGTTTTTCGGGGACGCCAATCCCCGCTCCAGAAAAAGTAAAACCGATGAACCCAAGGAGAGTCTCAATGCCCTACGTCCCCGTTGCAGCGCTCAAAGATTATGTCGGCAAGGAACTTGGACGTTCCGAATGGCTCACGATCGATCAGGCGCGCATCAACCTGTTCGCCGAAGCCACTGGCGACTTTCAGTTCATCCACGTCGACCCGGTCAAGGCCGCGCAGACCCCGTTCGGCAGCACCATCGCCCACGGTTTCCTGTCGCTGTCGCTGATGCCCAAGCTGATGGAAGACATCCTGATCCTGCCCGAAGGCGTGAAGATGGTCGTCAACTACGGCCTGGACAGCGTGCGTTTCATCCAACCGGTGAAGGTCGATTCCAAGGTCCGGCTCAAGGTCGACCTGGTGGACGCCACCGAGAAAAAACCCGGCCAATGGCTGCTCAAGGCCACCGCCACGCTGGAAATCGAAGGTTCGGAAAAACCGGCCTACATCGCCGAGCCGCTGTCGCTCTGCTTCGTGTAAACCTGCGCGGTCGCGAAACCGCTCGTGCAGTTTCGCATCGCTTCCCTATGTCCAGGGGGGCTAGCTGCGGCATACTCGTGGCTTGATGATCTGGATCCGGTTATGCGCTTATTCGTCCCACTGACCCTGACCCTGTTGCTCACCGCCTGTGGCGGCGGCGAATCGCCGCTGCCGCCCGACGCGCGCCTGCCCGACGGCGGCCGCTATCGCGGCGACCTGGTGGACGGGCTGCTGCAAGGCCAGGGGCGCATCGACTACCCCAACGGCAGCTGGTATGCCGGGCAGTTCGACAAGGGCCAGTGGCACGGCACCGGGGAATGGCACGGCAGCAATGGCGAGGTCTATCGCGGCCAGTTCCACCAGGGCCTGTTCCACGGCCAGGGCAGCCTGACCACACCCTCCAGCAGCTACACCGGCGGCTTCAAGCTGGGGCGACGGGACGGTGAAGGGACGCTCAAGGAAAACGGCATGACCTACCGGGGCGAGTTCAAGGCCGACCGCTATTCCGGTCTCGGGCGCCTGGAACTCGACGACGGCAGCCAGTACCAAGGCCCCTTCGTCAACGGCAAGCCCAACGGTGAAGGCCAGCGCTTCGACGCCAGCGGCAACCAGTTCACCGGCCATTTTGTCGACGGGCAACTGCAGGGCAAGGGCACCTTCAACAGCGCCGATGGCGATGTCTACATCGGCGGTTTCAGGAACAACCAGCTCAACGGTCGCGGTCGCTACGAAAATGCCGACGGCGATGTCTGGATCGGCCGGTTCAAGGACGGCGCGCTGACCGGCAAGGGCGAACTGATCGGCGCCGACGGCAGCCACTACCTCGGTCAATTCAACGATTGGCGCTTTACCGGCCAGGGCCGCCTGAACCTGCCCGACGGCAGCTTCTACATCGGCCAGTTCGAAAGCGACAGCTACCACGGACACGGCACCCTGGTGCTCACCGATGGCACCGTGCAAAGCGGCACCTGGGCCAACGGCCAACGGGTGCGCGACGCGGACGGCAGGCTGTTGCCGGATGTGCTCGAACTTGGCCTGCTGGCCCAGGGCCGCCTGCTGGAGGAGGCCCTGGCCAACATCCCGGCCTCGACCCCGGCGGTGGAGCTGTACAGCCTGACCCTGGGCGGCGACGGCAAGCAAAGCGTGTTCCTGCGCGAATCCGACTATGTCGCCAACATGCTCACCAGCCGTTTCGGCGCGTTCGGGCAGATCCGCCTGGTGAACCACCGCGATCACCTCGGCGACCGGCCCATGGCCAGCCGCGAAAGCCTGCGCCGCGCCGCCGCCACCCTGGCCGAGCGCAGTGGCCCGGAAGACCTGATTTTCATCTACCTGACCAGCCACGGCACCAGCGAGCATGAACTGGTACTCGACCAGCCGCGCATGGAACTGGCCGACCTGCCCGCCGATGAGCTGGCCGTGGTCCTGGCGCCGCTGAAGAACCGCGACAAGATCGTGGTGATCTCGGCCTGCTACTCCGGCGGCTTCATCCCGGCGCTCAAGGATGAACGCACCTTGATCATGACCGCTTCCCGGGCCGACCGGGTGTCCTTCGGCTGCTCCGAGGAAGCCAACTTCACCTACTTCGGCGACGCGCTGTTCGCCCAGGCATTGAACCAGACCGACGACCTGGAGCAGGCTTTCAAGCGGGCCAAGGCCACCGTGGCCGAACGGGAACAGGCAGACAATTTCGAAGCCTCCGAACCGCAGATGTGGGCGCCGAGGACGGTCCTTTCCCACTGGCAACTGCTGCGCAAACAGCAGGCCCGGAAAGCATTGCAAAGTACTGCATTGAACGACGAGGCCACAAAGAGCAACTAAGCTGAACCGTATCAAGGGGGAAACACTATGTACTTGACGCCTCAGCATGTTTTGCTCGCCGGAGCCACCGGGCTGACCGGGGAACATCTACTGGACCGGCTGCTCAACGAGCCGACCATCACCCGGGTCCTGGCCCCCACCCGCCGGCCGCTGGCCGAACACCCGCGCCTGAAAAACCCGGTGGGGGAACCGGCCCAGGTGTTGCCTCAACTCAGCGGCCAGGTCGACATCGCTTTTTGCTGCCTCGGCACCACCCTCAAGAAAGCCGGCTCCGAAGCAGCCTTTCGCGCGGTGGACCTGGACCTGGTGGTGGCGTTTGCCAAGCGCGCCCGGGAACTGGGCGCGCGGCACCTGGTGGTGATCAGTGCCCTGGGAGCCGACGCCAAGTCATCGATCTTCTACAACCGGGTCAAGGGTGAGATGGAGGCGGCCCTCAAGACCCAGGGCTGGCCGCAATTGACCATCTGCCGCCCTTCCCTGCTGCTGGGCGACCGCGTCGAACCGCGCCTGGCCGAGCAACTGGCCGGGCCGTTGTCGAAGCTGATCCCAGGCAAGTACCACGGCATCGAAGCCTGCCAACTGGCCCGGGCCATGTGGCGCCTGGCGCTGGAAGAGCAGGATGGGGTGCGGGTGGTGGAGTCGGATGAGTTGCGTAAGCTGGGGAAATGATTCTGCAGCGCCTGACTGGACCTCATCGCGAGCAAGCTCGCTCCCACAGTTGACCGAGTTTCGTCAGGAAGAATGAGGTCGAATGTGGGAGCGAGCTTGCTCGCGATGGGCGCGCCACCGCCCCAAAGCCGAGCCCCCATCCTGGTGTTTGCTACATCCCCCCAGTCGCTCGGAACCCCACGCCGATTGCTGTGAACAACGACAACGGCAACAACAAGGTATCCAGCAGCGCACTGCCCGGCAGATCGACGCCAGGATAGCTCGGTGCCTCGGCCCCAAAGCGGTCCTTGGCACAGCAGCCGCCGTTGAGGGCGTAAAGATCCAGGCGCGTGCCCGCGTACACCAGCGGCGCACCGGGCTTGGCCGCGTCGAGGGTGCGGGCGGTGGCGCAGCCGGTCAGTTGCAGCGCCAGCAGCACGATCAGCAGCTTATTCATCGCTGCTCAAATGATGCTCGCCCCAGCGCGGCAGCATGTCCTGGGGGATGTTCAGCAGATTGAGAATCCGCGCGACGACGAAATCGATCAGGTCGTCGATGGTCTGCGGCTGGTGATAGAAACCCGGCGAGGCCGGCAGGATGGTCACGCCCATGTTCGACAGCTTGAGCATGTTCTCCAGGTGAATGCTCGAGTACGGCGCTTCCCGCGGCACCAGGATCAACGGGCGGCGCTCCTTGAGCGTGACGTCCGCCGCCCGTTCGATCAGGTTGTTGCAGGCCCCGGTGGCAATCGCCGACAGCGTCCCGGTGGAGCACGGCACCACCACCATGGCCGCCGGCGCGCCGGAGCCCGACGCCACCGGTGACATCCAGTCTTCCTTGCCATACACGCGAATCTGCCCCGCCGCCGCACCGGTGTATTCGGTGAGGAAGGCCTGCATCATCTGGGTCTTGGCCGGCAGGGTCACGTCGGTCTCGGTGGCCATCACCAGTTGCGCGGCCTTGGAGATCAGGAAGTGCACCTCGCGGTCTTCACGCACCAGGCAATCGAGCAGGCGCAAACCGTACTGGGCGCCGGAAGCACCGGTCATCGCCAGTGTGATGCGTTCAGGACCATTGCTCTCCAAGCGCGTGTTCATTTCAGTGCCTCGGCCAGCTTGCCATGCAGGCCGCCGAAGCCGCCGTTGCTCATGATCACCACGTGGGTACCGGGCTGGGCCTGGCTCTTCACGCGCTCGATGATGCCTTCCAGGGAATCGCTGACAATCGACGGCACCGTGCACAGCGCGGCGGTGGCGCCGAGGTCCCAGCCGAGGTTGGCGGGTGCGTACCAGATCACCTGGTCGGCATCGACCACGCTTTCCGGCAGGCCATCGCGGTGAGCGCCGAGCTTCATGGAGTTGGAGCGGGGCTCGATGATCGCGATCAGCGGCGCCTCGCCGATGCGCTTGCGCAAACCGTCGAGGGTGGTGGCGATGGCCGTTGGGTGGTGGGCGAAGTCGTCATAAATGGTGATGCCGTTGACCTCGGCGACTTTCTCCATTCGCCGCTTCACGCTCTTGAACGCGCTCAACGCGGCAATGCCCATGGACGGCACCACGCCGACATGCCGGGCCGCCGCCAACGTCGCCAGGGCGTTAGCGACGTTGTGCTGGCCGGTCATGCCCCACTCGACCACGCCTTGGGACTGGCCTTCGAACATGACTTCAAATTGCGAACCGTCATCCTTGAGCAACTTCACCTGCCATTGACCGCCCGCACCGGTGGTTTGCACCGGGGTCCAGCAGCCCATTTCAATGACGCGCTGCAAGGCCGGTTCGGTGGTCGGATGGATCACCAGGCCTTCGCTCGGAATGATGCGCACCAAATGGTGGAACTGCCGCTCGATGGCCGCCAGGTCGGGGAAGATGTCGGCGTGATCGAACTCAAGGTTGTTGAGGATCGCCGTGCGTGGACGGTAGTGGACGAATTTCGAGCGTTTATCGAAAAACGCGCTGTCGTATTCGTCCGCCTCGATCACGAAGAACGGCGTGCCACCCAGGCGCGCCGACACCGAGAAATTCTGCGGCACGCCACCGATCAGGAAACCCGGGCTCATGCCCGCGTGCTCCAGGACCCAGGCGAGCATGCTGCTGGTGGTGGTCTTGCCGTGGGTGCCGGCCACGGCCAGGACCCAACGGCCCTGCAACACGTGATCGGCCAGCCACTGCGGCCCGGACACGTACGGCAGGCCTTTGTTGAGCACGTACTCCACCGCCGGGTTGCCCCGGGACATGGCGTTGCCGATGACCACCAGGTCCGGTGCCGGGTCCAGTTGCGCCGGGTCGTAGCCTTGGGTCAGTTCGATGCCCTGGGCTTCCAGCTGGGTGCTCATCGGCGGATAGACGTTGGCGTCGGAACCGGTCACGTGATGGCCCAGCTCCTTGGCCAGGACCGCCATCGAACCCATGAAAGTGCCGCAAATACCGAGAATATGGATGTGCATAGTCGACCTCGTAAAACATGGCCGCAGGTTAGCGTAGGGAGGGGGAAATCGCACCTTGTGTTTCGAACGCCAGCCATCAGGACACTGCAAATCCCCTGTGGGAGCGAGCTTGCTCGCGATAGCGGTGGGTCAGTTTGCGGCGATGTTGAATGTACTACCCGGCTTTTGTGGCGAGGGAGCTTGCTCCCGCTCGACTGCGCAGCAGTCGCTTTCGGTTTCAGGGTGGGAAAGAAAGCTTGGGGCTGCTGCGCAGCCCAGCGGGAGCAAGCTCCCTCGCCACAACAGCAGTCAGCAGTCAGCAGTCAGCAGTCAGCAGTCAGCAGTCAGCAGATCAATTATCAGTGGCTCAGCGAGCGATAGCGTGTTTGCGCAACTTCCGGTAAAGGGTATTGCGGCTGATCCCCAGTTGTTCCGCGGTGTGGGTCATATGCCAACGCTGGCGCTCCAGTGCATCGAGCAACACCAGGCGCTCGGCATCTTCCAGTGGCCGTTCTGCCACCGTTTCAACCACGGCAACCGGGCGCTGGCGGATCATCGCCGGCAAGTCCTCCAACCCAATCCGCCCACCGTCGCACAGCGCGGCGAGGGTCCGCAGCACATTGCGCAGTTGCCGCACGTTGCCCGGCCAGTCGAATCCCAGCAACGCCTGGCGCGCCGGCTCTTCGATGAGTACCGTCTCGGCCCCGCTCTCTTCAGCCAACAGAAAATCCAGCAACTGCGACTTGTCACTGCGCTCGCGCAAAGGCGGGAGGGGGATTTCCAAGCCATTGAGGCGGTAGTACAAATCCTCGCGAAAACTGCCGTCCCGCACCCGGTCGAGCAACTGCCGGTGGGTGGCGCTGATGATGCGCACGTTCACCGCCTCGGGTTCGCCGCCGATGGGTACCACCTGGCGATCTTCCAGCACTCGCAGCAAACGAGTCTGCAAGGCCAGGGGCATGTCGCCGATTTCATCGAGGAACAGCGTGCCGCCGTCGGCCTGTTGCAGCTTGCCGCGCATGCCTTCCTTGCGCGCGCCGGTGAAGCTGCCGCCGCGATAACCGAACAGTTCGCTCTCGATCAGGCTTTCGGGGATGGCCGCGCAGTTGAGGGCGACGAAGTGCTTGCCGGCGCGCTGGCTGGCGTGGTGCACGGCCTTGGCGAACGCCTCCTTGCCGGAGCCGGTTTCACCATGGATCAGCAACGGCACATCGCGTTCGAACACCCGCAGCGCCTTGCGAAAATGCTCCTGCAACGCCGCGTCCCCCAGGCAGATGCCCGGCAGACGAGTAGGCTCGATGGCCTTGAGCAGCGCCGGCGCGACCGGCACCGGCACACTGCGCGGCTGCCCACGCAACACGGCGAACAAATGCCGGCCATCACGGGTGCGCAGCGGCCAACTGGCGCTGGCCTGGGCACTGGCCCGCCCCAGCAATTCATCCAGTGAACAGTCGAAAAAGTCTTCCACCCGCTGGCCCAGCAAACCGCCGCGAATATGCCCCAACAGATTGAGCGCGCTCTGGTTGACCGCGCAGATCCGCCCTTCGCCATCAAACGCCAGCAAGCCCTCGCTGAACAGCCCCACGGATTCGGCCTGCAAATGAAAGCGCAGCAGCCATTGATTGTCGAAGCAACGGAGGAAATAGCAGCTCTCGATCATCTTCGCCGAGAGATTGACCAGGGCCATGGTGTGGAACTGGCTCTGCCGCGACACGTCCGGCCGGGCCGAGGAGACGTCGAGCACCGCCAGCAATTCGCCCTGGGGATCGAACACCGGGCTGGCCGAGCAGGTCAGGCCGGTGTGGCGGCCACGAAAGTGCTCTTCCTGGTGGATGGTCAGGGCCTGGCGTTCCACCAGGCAGGTGCCGATGCCGTTGGTGCCTTCGCAGGCTTCGCTCCAGTCGGCGCCGAGCCAGAGGCCGGCCCGTTCGAAAATCTTCCGTTCGCTGGGAGCGGTGACGCAGTTGAGGATCACGCCCCGGGCGTCGGTCAGCAGCACCGCGTGACCGGCGCCGGAGAGTTGTTGGTGCAGGCTGGTCATTTCATTGCCGGCGATGTGCAGCACCTGTTGCAAGCGCTCGCGGCTCTCCAGCACCCGGCCATGCTCGAGCACCGTCGGCGCCAGGTTCTGGGCCGGGTCGAGGTGATAGTCCTCGAGGCAGCGCAGCCAGGAACGGGCAATCGACGGATCGCTGCCAGGGCCCTGCAGATGGGCCTTGCCCTGGGTGACCGTCAGGACTTGCTGGGCATGGCGACTCAAATGGTTGCTGTGCATTTCTTATTATTCTCCCCGAAGGACCTTTGGACCTGCCAACACATACCCCGTGGCGAGGGAGCTTGCTCCCGCTGGGCTGCGCAGCAGCCCCAAAACCTGAGTTTGCGGTGTATCAGGCTGACCGAGTTGGCTGCCTTGGGACCGCTTCGCGCTCCAGCGGGAGCAAGCTCCCTCGCCACAAAAGCTGTCCTGTCACAAAAAACAGTTGCCAGAGATTCCAGGATCGAAGCCCAGCATCCTCCAGCCCAACCGCCTTTGCAATGCTGGCGCGACCTGCCAGTCACAGACTGTCTCGCATCTGGCACAAACTGTCACACCCGCTGTATCGCAAGCGTCACACACCCCCTCCGTTTGTCCGACCAACTCCTCCTAAAGTCTTGATTTACGGGCCCTGCAAGGCAATGGCCCAACCTTTGCTCTAGGCTTTATTACCAGCGCTCAATTTTGCGCGGCCTCCCGTATAAGCACAAAAGCCAAGGAGAACTCATCATGCGTTACGCTCACCCCGGTACTGAAGGCGCTATCGTTTCGTTCAAGAGCAAATACGGTAACTACATCGGCGGCGAGTTCGTCGCGCCGGTCAAAGGTCAGTACTTCACCAATACTTCCCCGGTCAATGGCCAGCCCATTGCCGAGTTCCCGCGCTCCACGGCCGAAGACATCGAAAAAGCCCTGGACGCCGCCCACGCCGCCGCTGATGCCTGGGGTGCCACCTCGGCCCAGGCCCGTTCGCTGATCCTGCTGAAAATCGCCGACCGCATCGAGGCCAACCTCGAAACCCTGGCGATCACCGAATCCTGGGACAACGGCAAGGCCGTGCGCGAAACCCTCAACGCCGACATCCCCCTGGCCGCTGACCACTTCCGCTACTTCGCCGGTTGCCTGCGGGCCCAGGAAGGCAGCGCTGCCGAGATCGACGGCAACACCGTGGCCTATCACATCCATGAACCCCTGGGCGTGGTCGGGCAGATCATCCCGTGGAACTTCCCGCTGCTGATGGCCGCCTGGAAACTCGCCCCGGCCCTGGCCGCCGGTAACTGCGTGGTGCTCAAGCCGGCCGAGCAAACCCCACTGGGCATCTGCGTGCTCATGGAGCTGATCGGCGACCTGCTGCCGCCCGGCGTGCTGAACGTGGTGCAAGGCTTCGGCAAAGAAGCCGGTGAAGCCCTCGCCACCAGCAAGCGCATCGCCAAGATCGCCTTCACCGGCTCCACTCCGGTGGGCTCGCACATCATGAAATGCGCCGCCGAGAACATCATCCCGTCCACCGTGGAACTGGGCGGCAAGTCGCCGAACATCTTCTTCGAAGACATCATGCAGGCCGAACCGAGTTTCATCGAGAAAGCCGCTGAAGGTCTGGTGCTGGCGTTCTTCAACCAGGGCGAAGTCTGCACCTGCCCATCCCGCGCCCTGGTGCAGGAGTCGATCTACGACGAATTCATGCAAGTGGTGATGAAGAAAGTCCTGCAGATCAAACGCGGCGACCCACTGGACACCGACACCATGGTCGGCGCCCAGGCGTCCGAGCAGCAATTCGACAAGATTCTTTCGTACCTGGAAATCGCCAAGGGCGAAGGCGCCGAGCTGCTGACCGGCGGCAAAGTGGAAAAACTCGAGGGCAACCTGGCGACCGGGTATTACATCCAGCCGACCCTGCTCAAGGGCACCAACAAGATGCGTGTGTTCCAGGAAGAAATCTTCGGCCCAGTGGTGAGCATCACCACCTTCAAGGACGAAGCCGAAGCCCTGGCGATCGCCAACGACACCGAGTTCGGCCTCGGCGCCGGCCTGTGGACCCGCGACATCAACCGCGCCTACCGCATGGGCCGGGCGATCAAGGCCGGTCGCGTGTGGACCAACTGCTACCACCTATACCCGGCGCACGCCGCGTTCGGTGGCTACAAGAAGTCCGGCGTGGGGCGTGAAACCCACAAGATGATGCTCGACCACTACCAGCAGACCAAGAACCTGCTGGTGAGCTACGACATCAATCCGTTGGGGTTCTTCTAAGCCCTTGGGGCGAGGCAGGTTCTCCTGCTTTGCCCTTTAGATAGCTATCGCGAGCAAGCTCGCTCCCACAGGGATCTGTGGATAACTCTTTTTTCAGGGTTGGCAACAGATCCACTGTGGGAGCGAGCTTGCTCGCGATGACGCCCTCACTGACAACATCAATTTACCGTCCCACCGCTCTGGCATGAGCCTTGCGTGCCCGCTCCACAGCAAACCCGAAAGTCCAACAGATCAAACAATAAAAAAGACAGAGAGGACTTATGACTTCTACCACCCAACTCAAACCCACACTCGGCACCCTGCATTTATGGGGCATCGCCGTCGGCCTGGTGATTTCCGGCGAGTACTTCGGCTGGAGCTACGGCTGGGGCACCGCCGGGACCCTGGGCTTTCTCGTCACCGCCCTCATGGTGGCGCTGATGTACACCTGCTTCATCTTCAGTTTCACCGAACTGACCACCGCGATTCCTCACGCCGGCGGGCCTTTTGCCTACAGCCGACGGGCCTTTGGCGAGAAAGGCGGGTTGATCGCCGGGATCGCCACCCTGATCGAATTCGTCTTCGCGCCCCCGGCCATCGCCATGGCGATTGGCGCCTACCTCAACGTGCAATTTCCCGAACTGGACCCCAAGCTCGCGGCGGTTGGCGCGTACATCGTGTTCATGACCCTGAACATCCTCGGCGTCAGTATCGCCGCCGCGTTCGAGCTGGTGGTCACCGTGCTGGCGGTCGCCGAGTTGCTGGTGTTCATGGGCGTGGTCGCGCCGGGCTTCAGCTTCAGTAACTTCGTGCTCAATGGCTGGGCCGGCTCCAACGAGTTCAGCCTCGCCTCGATCCCGGGCATTTTCGCGGCGATTCCCTTCGCCATCTGGTTCTTCCTCGCCATCGAAGGCGCGGCCATGGCCGCCGAAGAAGCCAAGGACCCGAAACGCACGATTCCCCGCGCCTATGTCAGCGGCATCCTGACCCTGGTGTTCCTCGCCATCGGCGTGATGATCATGGCCGGCGGCGTGGGCGACTGGCGCACCCTGTCGAACATCAACGACCCGCTGCCCCAGGCCATGAAGGCGGTGGTCGGCAACGACTCGACCTGGATGCACATGCTGGTGTGGATCGGCCTGTTCGGCCTGGTGGCAAGCTTCCACGGGATCATCCTCGGCTACTCGCGGCAGTTCTTCGCCCTGGCCCGGGCCGGCTACCTGCCCCGTGGCCTGGCGAAACTGTCGCGCTTCCAGACCCCGCACCGGGCGATCCTAGCCGGCGGCGTCATCGGCATCGCGGCGATCTACAGCGATGGCCTGGTCAACCTGCAAGGCATGAGCCTGACGGCGGCGATGATCACCATGTCGGTGTTCGGCGCCATCGTGATGTACATCATCAGCATGCTCAGCCTGTTCAGATTGCGTAAGACCGAACCGAACCTGGAACGCACCTTCCGTGCGCCGGGCTACCCGATCGTACCGGGCATTGCGCTGTTCCTGGCGGTGGTGTGCCTGGTGGCGATGGCGTGGTTCAACATGGTGATTGGCTTGGTGTTCCTGGCGTTCATGGTTGTCGGCTACCTGTATTTCCAACTGACCGCCAAGCAACGCTCCGATGCGCCGGCGGACGCTATGCTCACAGGTATCTGAACGTTGCACCGGCGCCGGGCCGAGGGCCTGGCGCCTGCCATTTAAAAGTGCACGCCGTCCCCTCCCTTTTTGTGGGAGAACCCTGCTTTAGGGATGGCCCTAAGGAGATAGCCCTGTGTGGGAAAGCCCGTGGGAGCAAAGCTTGCTCGCGATAGCGATGTATCAGTGGAGAATACTTTTCTGACACTCCGCTATCGCGAGCAAGCTTTGCTCCCACAGGGCTCCCCCACAGGCTTCAGATCTGCGCGTATTTGAATTATTTAGAGAATCAGGAGGACACCGCCCATGGCCGCATTCGCCCATTCCGTCGGCGCCCAGACCTATCGCTTCGACAGCCTCAAAGACCTGATGGCCAAGGCCAGCCCGGCGCGCTCGGGAGATTTCCTGGCCGAGATCGCGGCACTCAACGATGGCGAGCGGGTGGCCGCGCAAATGGCCTTGGCCGACCTGCCCCTCAGCCATTTCCTGCAGGAAATGCTGATTCCTTACGAGGCCGACGAAGTCACCCGGTTGATCGTCGACACCCACGACAAACAAGCCTTAGCCACCGTCAGCCACCTCACGGTTGGCGGCTTTCGCGACTGGCTGCTCAGCGACGCCGCCGATGAACAAAGCCTGCGGGCACTGGCCCCCGGCCTGACGCCGGAAATGGTCGCGGCCGTGTCGAAAATCATGCGCGTGCAGGATTTGGTGTTGGTGGCGCAGAAAATCCGCGTGGTCACCAAATTCCGCGGCACCCTCGGCCTGCGCGGGCGCTTGTCCACCCGCCTGCAACCCAACCACCCCACCGACGAACCCGCCGGGATCGCCGCGAGCATCCTCGACGGCCTGCTCTTTGGCAACGGCGACGCCATGATCGGCATCAACCCGGCCACCGACAGCACGGCCTCGATCTGCGCCATGCTGGAAATGCTCGACGCCATCATCCAGCGCTACGACATCCCCACCCAAGGCTGCGTGCTGACCCACGTCACCACCTCCATCGAAGCGGCGAACCGCGGCGTGCCCCTGGACCTGGTGTTCCAGTCCATCGCCGGCACCGAAGCGGCCAACGCCAGTTTCGGCATCAGCCTGAACATCTTGCAGGAAGGCTACGACGCCGGGCTGAGCCTGAATCGCGGCACCCTCGGCAACAACCTGATGTATTTCGAAACTGGCCAGGGCAGCGCGCTGTCGGCCAACGCCCACCACGGCGTCGATCAACAGACCTGCGAGACCCGGGCCTACGCCGTGGCACGGCATTTCAACCCGTTCCTGGTAAACACGGTTGTAGGCTTCATCGGCCCGGAATACCTGTACAACGGCAAACAAATCATCCGCGCCGGCCTCGAAGACCACTTCTGCGGCAAGCTGCTGGGCGTGCCGATGGGCTGCGACATCTGCTACACCAACCACGCCGAAGCCGACCAGGACGACATGGATACCCTGCTGACCCTGCTGGGCGTGGCCGGGATCAACTTCATCATGGGCATCCCCGGCTCCGACGACATCATGCTCAACTACCAGACCACCTCGTTCCACGACGCCCTCTACGCCCGCCAGACCCTGGGCCTGAAGCCGGCGCCGGAGTTCGAAACCTGGCTGGCGAACATGGGCATCTTCACCCAGGCCGATGGCCGGGTGCGATTTGGCGACAACCTGCCACCGGCGTTCCGTCACGCCCTCGCACATCTGGGATGAGTGAACTGCCCATGGATAAAAAACCTGTCGACCCACAAAACCCGTGGCTGAACCTGCGCAACCTCACCCCGGCGCGCATCGCCCTGGGCCGCACCGGCACCAGCCTGCCGACCCAGGCGCAACTGGACTTCCAGTACGCCCACGCCCAGGCCCGCGATGCCGTGCACCTGGCCTTCGATCACCAGGGCATTCGCGCACAGCTGACCGAGCGCGGTCGTGAAAGCCTGTTGCTTCACAGCGCCGCGGCCGACCGACACAGTTATCTACAGCGCCCGGACCTGGGCCGACGGCTCGATGAGGCCTCCGCGCAAATCCTGCAAGACTACGCAGCGGCCCATCCCGGCGGTGTGGACCTGGCCATCGTCGTGGCTGACGGTCTGTCGGCCCTGGCGGTGCATCGCCATACCTTGCCGTTCCTGGCACGGCTGGAAGAACAGATCGCCGCTGAAGGCTGGTCGACGTCGCCGGTGATCCTGGTGGAACAGGGCCGCGTCGCCGTGGCCGATGAAGTGGCGCAGCGGCTTGGCGCAAAAATGTCAGTGATTCTGATCGGCGAACGCCCCGGCCTCAGCTCCCCCGACAGCCTGGGGCTGTATTTCACCTACGCCCCCAAGGTCGGCCTGACCGACGCCTACCGCAACTGCATCTCCAATGTCCGCCTCGAAGGCCTGAGCTACGGCATGGCGGCCCATCGCTTGATCTACCTGATGCGCGAGGCCTGCCGCCGTCAGCTTTCGGGCGTCAATCTGAAGGACGAAGCCCAGGTGAACACTCTAGAAGCGGAAAACGGAGCCGATATGAAAGGTAATTTCCTACTGGCGCCGCCCCGAAACTGATCCGCTTATCCGATTGCGTTTTTGATCCGCTTTCAGGCAGCATCAAAAGCACGGCAGCGCGACGTTGTTGTCAGAATATCTGTCGACCTTTGCAGACGAGACCTACCATGCGGATTATCCAAGCGACGCTGGAACACCTGGACCTGCTGACCCCATTGTTCGTCAAGTACCGGGAGTTCTACGGCTCACTGCCTTACCCGGACTCGTCCCGAGCCTTCCTCGAAAAGCGCCTGCGCCGCAAGGAATCGGTGATCTACCTGGCCCTGCCCGATGACGACGACAACCGGTTACTGGGCTTCTGCCAGCTCTACCCGAGCTACTCATCCCTGTCCCTCAAGCGCGTATGGATCCTCAACGACATCTACGTCGCCGAAGACGCCCGCCGCCAACTGGTGGCCGACAACCTGATCCGCACCGCGAAAAAAATGGCCAAGGAAACCAACGCCGTGCGCATGCGCGTCTCCACCAGCAGCAACAACGAAGTGGCGCAGAAAACCTACGAATCGATCGGCTTCAAGGAAGACACCGAGTTCAAGAACTACGTGTTGCCGATCAGCGAAGGCATCTGACCCGATTACCGCGGACTGATCGTTCTGTGGGAGCAAAGCTTGCTCGCGATAGCAGTCTGTCGGGCAACATCAATGCTGACTGCCCCGCCGCCATCGCGGGCAAGCAGGCATATCTATGGGAGATAGATCTGTTGAAGCAAAGCTTGCTCGCGATAGCGGTCCGTCAGGCCCATCAATGTTGACTGAATAGCCACCATCGCGAGCAAGCTTTGCTCCCACGGGTGTTTCACCCTGCGACGACACATCGAAATCCCTGGCTACAAACTCACCCCGCTCCCCGCCCTCCAGCCCGTATAATGCCGCTCTTCCCGGCTTGTAAGAAAAAGCTACACACTCTGTAGCCATCCTCCAAGCCCGACCCAAAGCCTGCCGAGCCAGGCCACCACCACAGGTGTTATGCATGGATTTCAATCCCCTCGACCTCATCCTGCACCTCGATGTGTACCTCGACCTGCTGGTGACCAACTACGGCACCTGGGTCTACGCCATCCTGTTCCTGGTGATCTTCTGTGAAACCGGCCTGGTGGTCATGCCATTCCTGCCCGGCGACTCCCTGCTGTTCATCGCCGGCGCCGTCGCCGCCGGTGGCGCCATGGACCCCGTGCTGCTGGCCGGTCTGCTGATGCTCGCGGCGATCCTCGGCGACAGCACCAACTACCTCATCGGCCGCACCGCCGGCGAAAAACTGTTCAGCAACCCCAACTCGAAAATCTTCCGCCGCGACTACCTGCAGCAAACCCACGACTTCTACGACAAACACGGCGGCAAAACCGTGACCCTGGCGCGCTTCCTGCCGATCATCCGCACCTTCGCCCCCTTCGTCGCCGGCGTCGGCAAAATGAATTACCTGCGCTTCTTCGGCTTCAGCGTCCTCGGCACCGTCCTCTGGGTCGGCGGCCTGGTGACCCTCGGTTACTTCTTCGGCAACGTGCCCTTCATCAAGCAGAACCTGTCGCTGCTGGTGGTGGGCATCATCCTGGTGTCGCTGCTGCCGATGATCATCAGCCTGGTGCGCAGCAAAATGAACCAGCGCGCCTCGAAAGCCTGATCATTCATGTGGACCCTGAGCAACTGGCGCCGGCAACGCACCCTCGCCAAACACCCCGTCCCCGACGAAACCTGGCAACGGGTGCGCCATCAACTGAGCTTCCTCGACGGCATCAGCGCCGCCGAGGACCAATGGCTGCGGGAAGCCTGCGTACTGTTCCTGCACGATAAACACCTCACCGCCCTGCCCGGCGTCGAACTGCACCAGGAACAACGCCTGCTCCTCGCCGCCCAGGCCCAACTACCACTGATGCACCTCGGCGAGCTGAACTGGTACCAGGGCTTCCACGAAATCGTCCTCTACCCCGACGACTTCCTCAGCCCCCAGCGCTACCGCGACGCCAGCGGCATCGAGCACGAATGGGACGGCGAACACAGCGGCGAAGCCTGGCCCCAAGGCCCTATCATCCTGGCCTGGGACGGCGTGATGGCCAGCGGCGGCTGGGACGGCTACAACCTGGTGATCCACGAACTGGCACACAAACTCGACATGCTCAACGGCGACGCCAACGGCCTGCCACCACTGCACGCCGACATGCGCGTCAGCGACTGGGCCGAAGCCATGCAACAAGCCTTCGACGACCTCGACCGCCAACTGGACCACAACCCCGACGCAGAAACCCTCATCGATCCCTACGCCGCGGAAAACCCGGCGGAGTTCTTCGCCGTCACCAGCGAATACTTCTTCAGCGCCCCGGACCTGCTGCACCAGGCCTATCCACGGGTCTATGAACAGCTCAAGGCCTTCTACCGCCAGGATCCTTTGGCCCGGCTGCGGCAACTTCAAGCCGAAGATCCGGTCTATCAGGCGTCATACTAAGGTCTCTAAGACCCTGGTAACGTGGCAACAGCGGCCGAATATGCCTATAATCGCCGCCACTTTTTGGTCAATCCGACCAAGTCATTTGGTCAACTAACGGGGGCACCGCCCAATGAGCTACAGCAAGATTCCGGCTGGCAAAGACCTGCCGAACGACATCTACGTCGCGATCGAAATCCCGGCCAACCACGCCCCGATCAAATACGAAATCGACAAAGACAGCGACTGCCTGTTCGTTGACCGTTTCATGGCCACCCCCATGTTCTACCCGGCCAACTACGGTTACATCCCCAACACCCTGGCCGACGACGGCGACCCCCTCGACGTGCTGGTCGTGACCCCATACCCAGTGGCCCCAGGCTCGGTCATCCGCGCCCGTCCAGTCGGCATCCTGAACATGACCGACGACGGCGGCGGCGATGCCAAAGTCATCGCAGTGCCACACGACAAACTGTCGCAACTGTACGTCGACGTGAAGGAATACACCGACCTGCCGCCACTGCTGATCCAGCAGATCGAACACTTCTTCGAGAACTACAAAGACCTCGAAAAAGGCAAGTGGGTCAAGATTGAAGGCTGGGCCGGCGCAGACGCCGCCCGCGAAGCGATCACCAAGTCGGTTGCCGCCTACAAAGGCTGAAACAAACTTGAAAAGAACCCCGGTTTGCCCCGGGGTTTTTTATGCCTTAATGGTTTCTAATACGAAGCTGTATTAACACCGTTTACCCACGTTTAGCCCGCGCCTTTCAAATCCCAAAAACGGAAAGATCGTCTTATATATTTGAACGACATGTTTATTGCCGAAAACACAGTCGCCCCTAAACTTTCCGTTTATGAAAATACTTTCCAGTGGCGACCGCTTCCGAGCCCTTCTAAAAGAAGCGAACATCCGATCCGCCGACTTCGCGAAGTTATACGGCGTGAAATCCCAACACGTGAACAACTGGTTCAACCGTGGCATCCCGCCAGGGCGCATCCACTCCATCGCCAGCCTGCTGACCGTCAGCCCGGAATGGCTCGCCCACGGCGAAGGCCCGCAAACCCCATTGGGCCTCGGCCCCGGCACCACCTATGAGGCGGCCGAAAACGATGGCGTCTACAGCGTGCTGGAACCCACGGACATCGAACTGCCTTTCTATAAGGAAGCCCCCATCGCCCCCGGCGAAACCAAAACCCACATCGTCGAAATCCCTGACCAATCCATCCGCCTGCCCCGCAGCCACCTCGAAACCCTGGAAATAAACCCCAGCGACGCCATCTGCCTCACCATGGTCGGCGACAGCATGGCCGAACGCATCGAAGACGGCTCCACCCTCGCCATCGACCGCGGCCTGACCCAAATCGTCGACGGCCAAATCTACGCCCTCGAACACGACGGCATGCTCCGCATCAAATACCTGCACCGCATACCCGGCAACCGACTGCGCCTGCGCAGCCACAACAGCGCGGCCTACCCGGACGAAGTCTTCAGCGCCGAACAGATCGAGGCACAGAAAATACGGGTGATCGGCTGGGTGTTCTGGTGGTCCACCCTCAACAAACAGAGACCGCCGGTGTGCGACTAACCCACCCGAACGGAAAGACAGGCAAAGCGCCTTGTGGTGAGGAGCTTTGTAGTGAGGAGCTTTTGTGGCGAGGGAGCTTGCTCCCGCTGGGCTGCGCAGCAGCCCCCTGCTTTTTTACCTGAATCCCCCCTAACCCAATGATTCCACACCACTTACCACTGGGATTCTGCCAAAAACCCGAGTATCCTCCGCCCCACATTTGCGAGCCCACGCCTCGCACCGACAAGGCAGATCACTTTCTGACCAAGTCC
The DNA here is from genome assembly GCF_001307275.1 of Pseudomonas fluorescens. Classification (NCBI taxonomy): domain Bacteria; kingdom Pseudomonadati; phylum Pseudomonadota; class Gammaproteobacteria; order Pseudomonadales; family Pseudomonadaceae; genus Pseudomonas; species Pseudomonas fluorescens. The sequence goes on along the minus strand of NZ_CP012831.1, from coordinate 3,441,092 downwards.
CACAGCCGGCCGCAAGAGCCGGATGTACGTTTTGAAGGCTGGTGAGGTTTGTCAAAAACGAACTGAGTTAGTCAACGAGAAGCCGGCCATAAGCCGGCTTTTTAATGTCTGAATATCCGATCCCCATCCGAGCTTCGTCTGTCAGCCCAACTACGCTCGTGCAAGAAATCCTCCGTCCTCAAGGTAGAGGCCATTCGAACGCCGTATGATTCCCAAACGCCACTAGAAGAGAATATTCTTACGGCATCTTGCGCTGTTTCCTACAGCGAAACGGGAACCCTACGGATAGCCCCCACCATGCCTTCTTCACCTACCAGCAATCAATCCAACCCGCCCTGGAGCCGCGACGAACTCGTCCTAGCCCTGAACCTGTACCTTCTTCACCGCAATGGTTTACCCGGCGTGAACCATCCAGAAGTCCGAGCCTTATCAGAGAGTCTTAATCTCATCGGTAATGCCACCGGCGTGAGTAAGAACCAGAGCTTTCGTAACACCAATGGTGTTTGCATGAAGCTCAACAATTTCCGTCGTTGGGATCCGAGCTACACCAACACTGGTCGCACAGGTCTTGCAAAAGGAAATAAGGACGAGGAATTGGTATGGCTGGAGTTTGCTAATAATCCCGAGCGTCTGGCCGAAGTCGTAGCAGCCATCAAGGCGAACGTCGGAACCACTTCTTCTACTACGCCAATGGATCTGAGTGCGGAGGAAGAACCGGGCTTCTTCGAAGCAGAGGAAGGAAAAGTGTTAACTCGCGTGCACCGTGTACGGGAAAGGGACAAAAAACTCGTAAAACGAAAAAAGGACGAAGCCCTCAAGAAGCACGGTGTTCTCCAGTGCGAAGCCTGTGGTTTCAGCTTCAGCAAAACATACGGCCCGGACGTCGAAGGCGTTATCGATGTGCACCACACCAAGCCACTGCATACGCTCCAACCTGGCGATAAAACCAAGCTCGTGGACCTCGCATTGTTATGTGCCAATTGTCACCGAGTGGTGCATTCACGCCGCAAATGGCTGAGCGTTGCAGAGGTCAAGGATCGCTACCAAACCAGTCAAAAATAAAGCATACGCTAACAAAGAGATTTCTAGAGTTTTGTAGGATAGACAGCACAGCGTCCCATGGTGCGTCTTGTCGGTCGATGAGCGTGCATTGCTCGTTAGCACCGCATATTACGAGCGACATCATTGATGCTGGACATATTTTAATGGCAAACTGATGGCGGCTGAACTGCGCTTAGCATAGACCAGCAATCTAAACCGCGCTGTGCCAAGGAAAATCCCCGGCTAAAGTAGGGTGCCACGTGGACATTCAGGGGGAATAGGCGAAACGAAGGAGAAAGGTTATGGACGCTATAGGACAGCGAAGGAAGCTAGTGGTAGCCAAAAGCATGCAAAAATTATCGCCGCTCGTGCCATATGCTCTTAAGCCCCAAGACTTAGAAAACAATTCTCAATCGCGTCAGATAAGTAGCCGGCTAACTCGCGTAATGTGCAAACAGCCCAGACAAACTTTAAGCTATAGCTTAGTGGCCAGGCATCTTATTGCATACTCAAATAATAGAGCACCAGGATCCGCTTTCGCCATACTGCTTATAATATTTCTTAGCTTAAATTTAAATATCGCGAGAGCACAAACAATTCCAGAACCTGCCCCCTCCAAAGAAGTGCTGGCGCAAGCTACCGCCAACACCTCCGAGATAATAAAACTAATTACAAGCACCGCTCAAGAGAATACCGAAAAATCTATTCGTGACATAAGTAAATTAGAGCTTGAAATAAGAGTTCAGACCGAAAAAATAAGACACCTTGAAAAAGAAGTCATCTCACTAAAAAAACCCGAAGACACGAGCGCCGCAACATTGGTTCTAGCGGCTGTATCCGTAATAATTACCGTTTTGGGCGTATTGATCGCGATATTATCCATCCTTGGATACAGCAACATCAAAAAAGAAGCAAAAAAAGATGCCCGCACCACCGCTAAAGCGACTGTAGAGTTAATCACCAAAATAGAACTCCCTGCCGCAACAGAAAGAAACATAATAAAGCTCATCGAAGAAAACAGATTCGACAAGCTCATTCAGAACGCAGTCGAAAATGTAGTATATAGAGGGATATATATGCCAGACGACATCGCAGATGAGGAGAGAGAGCGTTGAGAACCTCACCCGAATGGAAAGCATTATCAGACGACCAAAGAGCAGCCATATCTAAACACCAAGAATCCTTGCCAATAACAGTTGGTGCAATTGCCAAAGAATTTGGTATATCTGTATTAAAATCTACTATGCCTGGCTCTATTTCCGGCGAGATAAGAGAAACTGATGGAATTATCACAGTAAAAGTTAACCGCCACGATGTTAAAGAGCGACAACGCTTTACAATAGCGCATGAAATCGCACATTTTCTTTTACACCGCGACCGATTAGCTAGCGGCATTACTGATGATGTACTTTACCGTTCAAGACTGACTGACGATCTAGAACGAGAAGCAAACAGGCTTGCCGCCGACATAATTATGCCAGCACATCTAATTCAATCTGCATTAGATTCTTTTGGCAACTTTAAGCCAGACGAAAGATATAAAAAAATAGCTGAACTTGCACAAGTTTCGCTCGCCGCTATAAAAATCAGATTGGGAAAACAGTAATTATGCAACCAGTATTTTCAAACTGGAACTACATTCCAATTCTAGCAATTAGCAACGCCGAAATGACAGCCATAGAGCAACTCCCAGACAAAGATAAAGACTCTTTGCTGCCGGTATTCTCCTTAAGGGGATGGCTTAATTCCCATCGTTTGGAAAGTACATTAAAACGAATTGACACAGCTATCGGTCAGCGCCCCTGGATCGCGGATATTGATGAAAATTTTTTGACGCAAAATAAGGTATTTCTGTTCACCGGCGCCTATCCCGAAAAGCCTGTATTTCAAGAAATTCTACATCTCCTCAACGCAAATAATGCATATGACAATTGGTATCAGTTCATCAAAACCCGTGAAAATACCATCCCTTGCCTAAGGCATGAAAACCTGGACAACCTTGAGGAACAGATAGTCAAACTATCGTCCCTCGGCCGTGGATTAGTTATAAGAATTAGCCCAAATGAAAAAAACATCGCGAAGCATCAACGCTTAACTGAGGCATTAAACCTAACAAAAGCCGAAAACATCTTAATCATCTATGACCTAGCCAGCATTGACGCAACTTTTATCGAGAGGATCCCCCTTCTAGAGAAGTTCATGCATGAATCAAAAGCGGCAATACAAGATCTTACTATATCAATTAGCGCTTCTTCTTTTCCTTCTGGATTTGCTGGACAACACAGAGGAGACAACTCGATATATGAGAGAATACTATTCAACAAAATAGCAGAGGAAGGCTTATTCAAGCCTTTAGTATACTCGGACAGAGGAAGCGCTCGTGCGCAGAAACAAGATGGTGGAGCGGGGACCCCTCCCCCTCGAATAGATTATCCATTAAAAAAAGATTGGAAATTTGTAAGACGCGAGGTGGATGACAACGCACCTAACGCAAAAGAAAGACGAAAAGCAGCGTACATTGAAATCGCGAAGGAAATCACTGAGGGCGACTACTGGATTCCTGAACTTCGGCTCTGGGGCACACAACAAATTGAAATAACATCTGAAAGCAATGATTTTGGAATTTATAGCGCACTAAAGTCGACTGCTGCTCGCATCAATATTCATTTATTCAACCAACTACACTACAACTCAGAACCTAGTGAAATAAACACAGATGAAGAATGGACTGATTAAAACTTATCAGGCCAAGCTTTCTAGCCGGGTTAGATATGGGCTCAGTAAAGCAACATCTGCAACGCTTACATTCCCTGAGGAGCATACTTTAGACAAAAATCTATTGGAGGCCAGCCCGAACCTCTTTTGGATACCATTAAGCAATATTTCCTTAATATCAGCCTTGGATGCTTTCCTCAGCCGATTTAGAACCTCAATTTTTAACTCATACATCGCAAACTTCTCCGGCTTCACCCCCACCCTCTTAGCCAAAATGGAGATTTCTCTCTTCGTCATTAGATCAATATAACTCTCTTTAGAAATATTCTTTATCAACCTGCCCTTACGAACAACTCTCAGCCCACCGCTAGAAACCTCCCATACAGCAACATCATCCTCAGCAACCGTCAGCACGCTTTTAGTAAACTTGGGCGCCACTGCAACCACAACACGATCGAAATATTTTCGATACTCATCCACCTGACCTAATAATCGAAACAAAGAATCCTTTTCACTCTTCACTTCTATTGCCACCATTTCACTTCCCTGAATAAAACCCAGATCTACCCGTCTAACTTTTTTTGCCAAACTCATCTCACTAAAAACCAGAGTTGATTGAGCAATGTGCCCTGACATTAAAAGCGAGTTAAGCACTAATGACTTAACCTCTTTCTCTCCCATTTCTACACCAACCTACATAATCAATTAGCAGCCAAAAAAAACAAACCATTCATCACATCATAAGTCGAACTACAAAAGCTACAACCGTTCGCCGCGAAACGAAGCATTAGGGCAGCTGTGCGCGGGGTCAAAGACCGATATTAAGGAACCGGCAGACCCGAGAGGGTCTCCAACGCACAGCCACTTCAGACGAAATCATAGGCATGGGAGCGCGATTTGCTTTCCGAAGTGACGTTGTGCACCGAAGATCTGGCTGCGCCCCCCGATCACTGATTAGCGGTGGCGCTGAGCGGACTCAAGATGCACAAGCTGGCGAATTCTGGCGCAGTTGTAGGCAAAGGCGCAAGGCGATGACGCTGGGTGCTGGGGTTTTGTCGGTGCAGATTGGTCAACAGGCTGCTGACCTGTTGACTGATGAACCGCTACCGTGAGTAGACTCAGCCCGGGGAAAGGGTTTGCTCGTGGATGCGGTGCGTCAGCATCATATATGTTGCGCTATCGCAAGCTAGTACCGCGGCTGCGGCTGCAGGGACTGTGCAAGAGGTATTTGCACAGTTTCTGTGCCCTCCTGGCGACCGTGCGTCCTGATATTCAAATGTAAAAAAGGTCTTGCCCTGCAAGACCTTTTTTCATATCTGGGGTAAGCGCGACCCCTTGCTACCTCACCTCAACAATATCCAAAGCCCGATTAGCCAACAGCTCACTCAACTCAATCACCTGCAAAATCCCCATCGCAACACGCCGTCGCGATCCCTCAAGATCAAACGCCAAATCACTGATCATGGCATTCGCCGAAGCCAGGTTCTCGCTGAGATTGGCAAGCAGACATTCCGAATCAACATCCGGTGCGATACGGAAGATGGTGTTGGATTTGTCAGACGTTTCTTTCTTCGGCGTAGGCTTCAGATAAAAATCCAAGGCCCGGTTCGCAGCATCATCAAGCTTCTTGTTACGAGCAGACTGAACGCGAGACTCATGTTCGTCCGCAGTTGGCGGGTTCGGTGTAATTTTGACCATGATAAAGCTCCTAGAGTCTGTTGGAGCTACCACCCTTCGCTGCGAAACGAAGTATGGGGTGGCAGCTGTACGCGGGTTCGCAGACCGGGACTCTAGGGACCGGCAGACCCGAAGGTCTCCCACGCACAGCCACCTCTGACGAAATCACAGACATGGGTAATCTGCTTTCGAAGGTGACGTTGTGCGCCTATAGAGTCCGGGCTGCGAAACCCGATCACTGATGAGCAGTGACGGATTCAAACTACCGAGGGGACTCAAAGGGCACAAGCCGGCGGATTCTGGCGTAGTTGTAGGCAATGGCGCAAGGCGATGTCGGTCTTGGCTAGTCTCGTGGAGTCACGATAAACAGCTGGCTGGAAGGTTGCTGATGCACCGCTATCGCGAGCAAGCTCGCTCCCACAGAGGCGCTTGTGTACATACGTCGAAGGGGAATGCATTCGCGACTGGCTGCATCCTTGCAGCCAGTCGCGAAGAAGATTACGACTCGTTGTTCAATGGAGGTTGCGACCAACATCGCAATAAATCAGGCGGAATATCTCGATCATATCCACAACGGTTTTGTCATCGACCTCAAACCCGCTGCCTGAAATCCCGGCGTTGCTATTACTTAAGCGTAACGTCGAGCATCGGCGGGATGTACCCATAGTCGTACTCAGCCACCACAAACGTCTGCTGCCCTTTTATTTTCATGCCCACCGTGGGTGCCTCAGTGCCACCGACACGAATCTGTGTGCCGGTTTCGTCGGTCGGTACGCTGTCGATAAAGGAGGTCACCAGGCCGTTTGGCATCACGTAGTGCGAGTAGGTCTGGAATGGCTGGGAGGACGGGTTGCCCAGCACCAGGCCGGAACCGTTGAGCGGCACGTAGGGGCCGAACAGCGAGTCCGCGACAAAACCGTACACGCCGTCCGGCCCGGTCACGCCGTCGCCATAGGTGAAGGTGTGGCTGATCGTGAACAGGTAGTACTTGCCATCCTGGAACACGAAGTGCGGGCGTTCGGTCTGGTCGTTGACGCCCACGGCGGTCAGCAGGGGCGGCAACATTTCCCAGTCGTCACCGTCTGCGTCGCGGGCGACGGCGATGCCTACACAGGCGGTCTGGTAGCGCGAGTTGCCGACATCTTCATAGCCCGGTGGTACATCGCCGATTTCGGCCTCGCCCACTTTGTGCGAGCCGCGCTCACCGGCCACGTTGCCCTCGAACAGCATGTACAGCTTGCCGTCGTTCGGGTCGCGGAAAGGCCATGGGTCGCGGAAACCCCAGAAGGCGTTTTGGGCTTCGGTCTGGTACATCTTGCCGTCGGCCTCGAACAGTGGCTTGACCTTCTCGAAGCCGACCATGCTGACACCGTGTTCAGTGGTCACGACCCGACCGCGCACCTTGACGATGGTCGCGCCTGGGGTGACGGCGGTGTAATACAGGTCCACTTCACCTCGGTCGTTCAACAGAATCGGCGTGCCGGCCCATTCGCGAGCGGTCGGCGAAACCCCTTCGGCCATCACGCGGCCACCGAATTCCCAGTTCTTGCCGGTACGAGAAAACCAGTAGTACATCTTTGCCCGACCGTGACGATCGTTCCAATCGCGGAGGATGTCGTAGTTGCCGTCCTCGTCGAGGTACTGCGGGTCGTTTGGATGACGATCGGCCGTCAGGGTGAAGATCACCGACCAGCCATCGACGGATGTCACGTTACCGTCCAAGTCGCGCAGGGGCATGGTGTCCCAGATGAACACGTCATTGTTCAGTACCGGGAAATCCGCGCTGACCAGCGGCTGCGTGGTGGTGGGATCGTCCGCCCGGACTTTCAGCGCATCAGCGCGGGTCCAGAGGCTGGGTTGATGGGGGGTTACACCGAATTTTTCAGTGGTGGTTTTCATAAGGTAATACCTCGTCCATGAATGGATTCAAATAAATGATGCTTGAGAAATACTGGATGCGCATACAGTAAAATCACCTTGTAGAGACGCCCCCCTGCGGGTCAAGGAAAAAATGCATTTGTGCATATTTTGGTTTTTTCTTGGAGCTGATACGTTTCAGCCTTGAACGTTTGCAGAAGTTAATTTTTGGAGAGATCGACGACGTTGGCTGCACACTCGGTGCTTTGAACGCTACTTGGTGGGGGAGCCACACGGGGGTTTAGATTTGTCGCCATCGGCGGCATGAAGGGAAGCGGGACGTGGTGAGCGGCTTGTGCGGTGGTGGGTCTGAGGTATTGATGTTGACTGGTGTGCCGCTATCGCGAGCAAGCTCGGCTCCCACAGGGGGGGCTCCCACAGGGGGGACTGCCCCCAGGGGCTGGGGTGAAATGCTTGTTATAGCGGTGGGTCAGTTGTTTTGATGGGGTTGATTCCGAAGGCTCAGTCACTCAATACCCGGGGTAAGCGCGGATCTGGATTTCACATCCGCCGCAGCTCTTTCGGCGAGGTCAGGCTCGGTCTAGGCAATCGCGCAAACAAAACTCCTGGCGCGACCAGCTTCAACACCCAACAAGCCTATTTCGGTTTCATCGATGGCTTGGAGCAGAACCAAGTCCCTGCCTTCGCGTCGGTAGACTGAACTGCCGCCTGAATCAGCGTGAACCACATATCCTCCGTGTTTTACGCCCACGCGAGCTTTAGCAAGAGCAATGCTGGCCGAGACCAGGATATGGAAATCCAGGACGTTGTTCTTATGCAAAACCGTCGCGCCAATGAAATGCTCTGCGCAGATTTCCAAAGCCAGTTGCAGCCCATGGATAGCCGGGGCTTCCCGATAACTGCCCGGCATGAATATCTTATCGGCCCAGAACTGCGCCCCGGCCAGTTCGTCCAACCCATCATTTCCGATATTGGGGTAGCGTTTATGCTGATAGAAGACGTTTCCATTCCAAATGATGAAGCCGGTATTTCTGACGATTCCGTCCCTGGCTTCCGCCCCTCTTGATTCGATTTTCGCGATCTCCTCCTTCGTAGTCGCTGCATGATGGCCATAGATCCCTTTACTGATGCGGTCCCGCTCCGGGATTTCATTCACAACCGCATCCATCTCCACACGATATTTTGCCTTGTTGATATTTCTGGCCGGTCCCCATGATTTCAACTTACCGGTTTCCCTTTTCAGCGCCCTGGATTCCGGGCGCAACATTGATTTGAACCAGAGCGTCGTGCCAGGGACCAGTATCAGCCACGGATTTCTCGTTGAAATATCTGCCAATGTTGCCCGGATGATTTCTTTTTCCTCCTCCGACATAAACGAGACAGGCATGTCCTTGGAGAAAAGATACTCGGGGGCGACGACCAGGCAATAATTCAGTTGATGTTGATCGACATGTTTGGCGAAGGCCGTTCTCGCCATGGACAACAAAGCCCCGATCCTAAGTTGTATGCCGAGAAGACTATTCTCGACGGGGACCCTTAATCGGCGTGTATCGAAGTCCCAGACCACCACCAGTACGTTCGGCATCCTTCCTCCCGCCTGGCTGCTGAGCGGTGCCGCAAGCCGGGTTGGCCGCATTCGTACGAGAAGGCACTTGGCGCGTTTTCCAGGAAAATTCAGCTTAGATGAGCCAGGACGATTTGCCCGACAGCCCCGGAAAAACATTTGTGAAGCGCAAGACTCGAGGCTCTTTGGGATGCCGCAAAAAATCGGGCAGGTGACCAACCTGCCCGATGCCAACAACCTGACCTATCAACCCAGCGTATTCAAACAAACCACCTTCGGCTGGGTCATTTCCTCGTACGCAAACCGCACCCCTTCCCTGCCCAAACTGCCGTACTTGGAGCCCCCGAACGGCATCGCATCGAAACGAAAATCGGAGGAGTCGTTGATCATCACCCCTCCCGCCTCGATCCGTCGTGCGGCACTCATAGCCGTGGACAGGTCATTGGTGAAAATCCCGGCATGAAGCGCGTAATCAGGTTCGTTAGCCAGCGCAATGGCTTCATCAAACGTCTCGAACGGCTGCAACACCACCACCGGTGCGAAGACCTCGTTGCGCCAGAGTCGGCTGGCATGGTCGACGTTTTCCAACACGGTCGCGGCGTAGCAGGCGCCTTGGCGGCGGTGGCCGCAGAGTAAGGTAGCGCCTTGTTGCAGGGCTTCGTTGACCACGTGTTCGGCGTTTTGCGCGGCTTGGTGGGTGATCATCGGGCCGATGTCGGTGTTGGCGAGCAGTGGGTTGCCGACGACGAGGGCTTGGGCCTGGTGGACGAAGCGTTCTCGGAAGGCGGCGTAGATCGGTGCGTGGATGAGCAGGCGTTGGGTGCCGATGCAGTTTTGCCCGGCGGCCCAGAAGGCGCCGGAGATGCAGCTGTCGACGGCGGCGTCGAGGTTGCAGTCGGCCATGACGATGACGGGGGCGTTGCCGCCGAGGTCCATGGCGAGTTTTTTCAGGCCTGCGGTGCGGGCGATTTGTTCGCCGGTGACGAAGCCGCCGGTGAAGGAGATCATGCGCACGTCACGGGCGGCGACCAGGGTTTTGCCGAGTTCGGCGCCGCCAGTGGCGACGGTGACTACGGTTTCGGGCAGGCCGGCGGCGACTAGGTACGAGACCAGTTTGAGGGCTGACAACGGTGCCAGTTCGGACGGTTTGAGGATCACCGCGTTGCCGCCGGCGATGGCCGGGCCGAGTTTGTGGGCGACCAGGTTCAGCGGGTCGTTGTAGGGGGTGATGGCGACGATCAGGCCCAGGGGGTCGCGGGTGAACCAGCCTTGGCGCGATTCGGCGCCTTCGTAGGCGTCGAACGGCACGATTTCGCCGGCGTTGCGCTTGGCTTCTTCGGCGGAGAGCTTGAGGGTGTTGACGCAGCGTTTGACTTCTTTTTCCGCCTGTTTGAGGGTCTTGCCGGCTTCGTCGACGATCAGCCGGGCGAAGGCCTTGGCGTCGCGTTCGATGTTCAGTGCGGCCTGTTCGAGAATGCTAGCGCGACGATGACGCGGCAGTAAGGCACAGGCTTTGACGCCGTTGCGGCCGGTCTCGAGCAGTTGCGGGACTTCTGAGGCTTTGAGGTCTGCGACGGTGCCGACGACGCTGCCGTCGAATGGGTTGAGGACTTCGATGTGCGGTTCGACGACCGCCAGGGCCAGGCGCGATACGTTCACAGGTTGTGCTCCTGTTTGCGGGTTGCCGATTGGTGGATGTGGATGATGTCCGACAGCAGCGCGAAGGCGGTTTCGGTGCGGCCTGCGCCGGGGCCCGAGACGGTCACGGCGCCAAGCAGTTCACTGGTGAACGACACAGCGTTGGTGGCGCCGCTGACGCTGGCCAGTGGGTGGTCGTTACTCAGCAGGCGCGGTTCGACGCTGGCGCTGATGGAGCCGTCGGCCTGGCGCGTGGCGGCGCCGATGAGTTTCCAGCGGGCACCGTCGTGGCGGGCTTTTTCGATGTCGGCGAGGCTGAGGGCGGAGATGCCGCTGCAGGTGACGTCGTTGACGGTGAGCTTGGCGTCCAGCAGTTCGTTGGCGAGGATCACGATTTTGAGGCGCACGTCATGGCCTTCGACGTCCGCGGTGGGGTCGGCTTCGGCGTAGCCCAGTTCCTGGGCTTTTTTGACCGCTTCGGCAAACCCCAATCCACCTTCCATGCAGGTGAGGACGAAGTTGGAAGTGCCGTTGAGGATGCCTTCGAAACCGCTGATCGAGCTGCCGGCCAGGGATTGTTTAGCAAGGCGAATGACGGGGGTGCCGCTCATGACCGAGCCTTCGTATTCGAAAGCGACGTTGTTGCGTTGGGCCAGGGCTTTGAGTTCGGCGCCGTGCAGGGCGATGGGGCCTTTGTTGGTGGTGACCACGTGTTTGCCGCGCTCCAGGGCCCAGCGGCAGAACGAGGTAGCGGGCTCGCCGTCCACCGGGTTGGTGAAGGTGGCTTCGGCGATGATGTCGGCGCCGCAGTCTTTGATCACGGCTTCGTTGAGGGCGTCGACGGTGCCGCCGGGGAGTTGGGCCATGGCGCCTTGGGTGGCTGGCAGTCTGGCCAGTGACGCGGCGTCGAGGCCGTGGCGGTCCATCACCGAACCGAGGAACAGGTCGGTGACGCCGACGATTTTCAGGGTGAAGCCGAGGTCGGTTTTCCAGCTTTCGTTACGCTCGGCAATCAGCTGAGCCAATGCCCGGTTCACACCGCCGAAGCCGACCAGCGCCAGTTTGTATTCAGTCATTTTTGTTATGTCCTTGATCCGGGGGTGGGTTGTTGGGATCTAGGTTAGGGGGGTGGGGTGGGCAGTGAAATATGCCAATTTGCTCTATTTTTTGGGCGTTTTGACCAGGGGTGGGCAAAGCGGTAAGCCTGCTTGTTCCACTGGCCGAACACATTCCTCTGTGGGAGCGAGCTTGCTCGCGATGGGGCCAGGTCAGGTACATCAGTGGTGGCTGGTGTACCGCTATCGCGAGCAAGCTCGCTCCCACAGGTTTTTTCAGTGCCAGGTCTATTGGTGTCAGGAAATTCACCTGTTTGGCTGACACACCGCCGGCCGCTCTTGTGGCGAGGGAGCTTGCTCCCGCTGGGCTGCGCAGCGGCCCCTGGAATTGGCCTGCGCGGTGGGTCAGGTGGATTGCGGTCAACCGGGTTGGGGCTGCTTCGCAGCCCAGCGGGAGCAAGCTCCCTCACCACGGTGGTGGCTGGGCACAGTCCTCCTGTGGGAGCGAGCTTGCTCGCGATGGGGCCAGGTCAGGTACATCAGTGGTGGCTGGTGTACCGCTATCGCGAGCAAGCTCGCTCCCACAGGTTTGCTCGGTGCCTGGTCCATTGGTGTTAGGAAATTCACCTGCTTGGCTGACACACCGCCGACCGCTCTTGTGGCGAGGGAGCTTGCTCCCGCTGGGCTGCGCAGCGGCCCCCTGGAATTGGCCTGCGCGGTGGGTCAGGTGGATTGTGGTCAGCCTGGTTGGGGCTGCTTCGCAGCCCAGCGGGAGCAAGCTCCCTCGCCACGGTAGTGGTTGGGCACATTCCTCCTGTGGGAGCGAGCTTGCTCGCGATGGGGCCAGGTCAGGTACATCAGTGGTGGCTGGTGTACCGCTATCGCGAGCAAGCTCGCTCCCACAGTTTTTTTCAGTGCTTGGTCTATTGGTGTTGGGGCATGCAACTGCTTGGCTGACACACCGCCGACCGCTCTTGTGGCGAGGGAGCTTGCTCCCGCTGGGCTGCGCAGCGGCCCCCTGGAATTGGCCTGCGCGGTGGGTCAGGTGGATTGTGGTCAGCCTGGTTGGGGCTGCTTCGCAGCCCAGCGGGAGCAAGCTCCCTCGCCACGGTAGTGGTTGGGCACATTCCTCCTGTGGGAGCGAGCTTGCTCGCGATGGGGCCAGGTCAGGTACATCGATGGGGGCTGGTTTACCGCTATCGCGAGCAAGCTCGCTCCCACAGGTTTTCTCGGTGCCAGGTCTATTGGTGTCAGGAAATTCACCTGCTTGGCTGACACACCGCCGGCCGCTCTTGTGGCGAGGGAGCTTGCTCCCGCCGGGCTGCGCAGCGGCCCCTGGAATTGGCCTGTGCGGTGGGTCAGGTAGATTGCGGTCAACCGGGTTGGGGCTGCTTCGCAGCCCAGCGGGAGCAAGCTCCCTCGCCACGGGGTTGTGGTGGCTGGGCGTCTGCGGCATTAGACCACCGACGACAACACAAACGACGTCACGGTGTTCTCTACCCCGGGCAGCGCGGAGATTTCTTTCCACACTTTATGCACCCGCTCCGGGTTCGCCGCACCCACCCGCAGCATCAAGTCAAACTCGCCACTCATCACATCGCACTGCAGCACTTCCGGCATGGCCTGCAACGCTTGCAACACCTCGGCGCCGCGCATGCGGTCGTAGCGGTAGACGAAGATCACGGCGTTGATGTTCGACGACGCTTGCGCGCCCTCCCCGGTGCGCACTGTATAGCCCTGGATCGCGCCGTCGCGTTCGAGGCGTTCGATGCGTTGGCGTACGGCGTTGCGCGAGAGGTTGACCTTGGCCGCCAGCTCGGCGTGGGCCGCGCGGGCGTTAAGGCGCAGTTCGGCGATGATGCGTTCGTCGAGGGGGTCGAGGATTCGCTTCATGGGGCCTCCGGTTATAGGGCGCCGAGCAGTTGATGGAGGGCAGCGAGGTCGTCCGGCTGGATGCGATGAATCTGCGCCGGGCCATGTTCGGAAACTGGATGCTGTTGCGCCGCAATGCTGATCCCCAACTCACCGAGCAACTGCGCCGATTTGGCCGGTGAGATCTCGCCCAAGGTCACCATCGGCGCCACCAGGCTGCGGCGGTACAAGCGCGCCGCGAGCACGCCGGTGGCGGTGTGGGGGTCGATGACATAACCGGTGTCGCGATACAGCGAGGTGATTTCCTCCAGCGTCTGCTCATCGCTGACCGCATACGAGTCGATGATCATCCGCGCCTGTAGCCAGAACTCGTTGGCGATGGTCATTTCGCCACGGGTTTCGAAGGTGTGCATCAGCGCGCTCACCGCTTGATCATCGTGCCCATAGAGCTCCCAGAGAAACCGTTCCAAGTTGGAAAAGATCGACAAATCCATGGCCGGCGACAGGGTCTTGCTGGCGCGCAATCGCGAGTAGTGGTTCTTCAAAAAGAACTGATGCAGCGCGTCATTCTGGTTGGTGGCGACGATCATCTGCGTGATCGGCAAACCCATCTTCTGCGCGATGTAGCCGGCATAGACCTCGGCAAAACTCGCCGCCGGCACGCTGAAGCCAATGGGTCGCTGGCCGCCACCCAACTGCAGCACCGCGTGGAAATAAAACACCAACTGCGCCATGACGCTGACCCAGTTGCTGGAGTTGAAACTGATCGCCTCGTGCTGTCGGAACAGTTGAGTGACCAAGGTCTGGCATTCATCGAAACTGCCATCGACGGCCACTTGATGAACCCGCGGATGCGCCGTCGCTTGCAGGTCTTGAAGCTGGTCTTGCAGCACTCCGGCCTCGGGATAAATCACCACCACATCGGTCTCGTCACAGTGCTTGAAGGCCTCGATGGCGGCCAAGCCGGTGTCGCCGTTGGTGACGCCGATCACCACGGCGCGACGCCCGCGTTTGCGCAAAAAGTACTGCACCAGTCGCGCCTGCAATTGCGCGGCAAAGTCCTTCGAGGAGCGGGTCGGCCCATGGAACAATTCCAGGACCCACTCGTTGCGATCCACCTGATGCAACGGCGCCAAAGAACGATGGCTGAACTGGCTGCCCGCTTCCTTGAGCACCCGCTTGAAGTCGGCCTCGGGGATCGCCTCGCCCACGAACGGACGCATCACTCGATAGGCCAGTTCGTCGTAGGCCAATGTGGACCAGTTAGCGATGTCCTGGGATTCGAACTGCGGCAGCTCGACAGGGACGAACAGGCCGCCATCCTCAGCGATGGCCGACAGCACAACTTTTTCGAAATCGACCTGCACGGCTGAATTTCGGGTACTCACATAGCGCATGGTCAACTCCGGATATTCACTTGAAACGGCTCACTTGAAACGATGCGCCTGCTCCACCAGCCAGGTGGAAAACCGCGCCGCGTCCGGGTGTTGCTCGGCCCCGGAACTGCGCACCAGGTAAAACGATTCGCTGGCTTCGATACGCTGGGCGAAGGGTTCGACCAGGCGCCCATCGTCCAGCAACTCACTGACCATCGACGACCGCGCCAGAGCGATGCCCTGCCCCAGTTCGGCCATGCGTAACGTGCAGACCAGTGTGTCGAATTGCATGCCGGTCGAGGAATCGACGCTGTCGACACCGACCATTTTCAGCCAGTACCCCCACCCTTCTTCGTAGCCCAGCACGTGCAACAACGAATGCTTCGCCACGTCCGCCGGCACCTTCAGCGTCGCCATCAAGGCCGGCGAGCACACCGGGAACAAGGTGTCCCAGGTCAGGCGCTGGGACACCAGGCCGGGCCATTGCCCGTGGCCCCAGCGGATTTCCATGTCGTCTTCGCCGTCCAGTTCCTTGACCCAGATGTTGCTGATGTAGCGGATGTCGACGTGGGGATGGGCCTGGCGAAAGTCCACCAGTTTCGGCGCCAGCCAGTGCACGAAAAACGCCAGGCTGCCGCGCACCTTGATTGGCCGGCGCTTGTGCTGGCCAAAGATTTCGTTGGTGCCCACTGCCAGTCGCGTGATCGCGTCCTGCACCACCGGCAGGTACGCCTGGCCTTCCTCGGTCAGGCCCAGGCCCCGGGGCAAGCGCTTGAACAGCGCCACCCCCAGGTGGCTTTCCAATTGGCGGATCTGCTGGCTGACCGCGCCCTGGGTCAAAAACAATTCGTCGGCGGCGTGGGTGAAGTTCAGGCAGCGGGCCGACACTTCGAATGCCCGCAGCCAATTCAACGGGGGCAACGTTTTTTGCTTCATGATCTGGACCTCGTTGACCCCCACGCACCGGGCACGTTTGCCCGCCCCGTCGACGCGGCTTAGAACGCGTCCGACGGTTGTGCCACGAGGGCAACCGACAAGCGTCGCTCGCGGCTTTTGCGGGTAATGTAATACACGAAGTAACACCAGGCGATGAACGGCAAGCCGAAGTACAGCGCCACCCGCTGTTCAGGGTCGAAGGCGATCCCGACACACGCCAGGCTGCAGCACACCAGCGCCCCCAGCGGCACCCACGGATAACCGCGAACGCGGAACTTGAGGTCGCGAATGTCGCCGCCGTTGGCCACATAGTGACGACGGAAAGCGATCTGGCTCGCGGCGATGCTCATCCACACCACCACCACGGCCAGGCCGGAGATCGACACCAGCGCCAGGTAGATGGTGTCGGCGGCGAACACGCTGCTGAGCAACGAGGCGGCGCCGCCGGCCATGCTGACGATGATCGCGTTGAGCGGCGTGCCCATGCGGGTCAGGGCCGAGAATTGCTTGGGCAGGTGGCCCTGGTCGCTGAGGGTCCAGAGCATCCGCGAGGCGGCGTACAACCCGGAGTTGGCCGCCGACAACAGGGCGCTGATGATCACGAAGTTCATGATGTCGGCGGAGTACGGAATGCCGATGTAGGTGAACACCGTGACGAAGGGGCTCTCCACCAGGCCGGCTTGCTCGCGGGGCAGCAGTGTCGCCAGGACAAAAATGGTCCCGACGAAAAACACCGCCAGGCGCAGCACGGTGGTGCGAATGGCCCGCGGTACATTGCGTTGCGGGTCCTTGGTTTCGCCGGCGGCGATGCCGATCAGTTCAGTGCCGGAAAACGCGAAGGACACCGCCAGCAGCGTCATCGCAATAGGCATGAAGCCGGTAGGAAAAAGTCCTTCGCGGGTGAAGTTGCTCAAGCCGATGCTATGGGCCTGGTCGATGTTCAACAGGCCGAGAATCGCGCCACCGCCGATCAGCAGGAACACCACCACGGTCAGTACTTTGATCAACGACAACCAGAACTCGGTCTCGGCGAACAAACGCACCGAGACCACGTTGGTGAGAAACACCACGCCGGCGAACAGCGCGCTCCAGATCCACACCGGCGTGTCGGGAAACCATCGGGACATGAGGATACCGGCAGCGGTGAACTCGGAACCGATGGCCACCGTCCACGTCAGCCAATACAGCCAGGCCACCGTGTAGCCGGTGCCGGGCCCGAGGAAACGCGTGGCGTAGGTGCTGAACGAACCGGTTTCGGGCATCTGCACCGCCAGTTCGCCCAGGCACATCATCACCATGTAGACCATCAGCGCACCGATGATGTAGGCGATCACCGCGCCCATGGGGCCGGCCTGGTTGACGGTGTAGCCGGACGTGAGGAACAGCCCGGTACCAATGACGCCGCCTAGTGCCAACATGACGATATGGCGCGTCTGCATTTCCTGCTTGAAGCCGGTCCGCGTATTAGTTTGTTGTTCTGTTATGGACATGGTTGTTTCTCATGAAATGTCAGGGCGCGCCTCTACCTCTGCGCGAGTAAGACAAGCGCCACTGAGCTTTTATTATTATTCCTATTCATGAACGCCCCGCTGACAGCCTTGTCGCGGGTATCAACATTCACACTTCAGGTTGCGGTCTCGGTGAGGACTTCATTGAGTTGCGGATCAAGTGTTTTTTTGACAAAGGCGAAGGCCTGTTTGAGGTCATCCAATAAATCGTCCGTGTCTTCGATACCCACCGAAACCCGCACCAGGCCTTCGGAGATGCCCAAGGCCTGGCGTTCTTCCAAGGTGTTCTCGACATGGCTGGTGGTGCGGGCCGGACCGTAGATGGTTTCCACCGCGCCCAGGTTGCCCGCGCAATGGGCGAAGCGCAGGCGTGGCAGGAGCAGCTTGACGGTGTCCATGCCACCGGCCAGGACAAAGCTGACGATGGCGCCGAAGCCAGACATTTGCGCGCAGGCCACGGCATGGTTCGGGTGGCTGGGCAGGCCCGGGTAATTCACCGACTCCACCAGGGGTTCGGTGCAGAGGAATTCGGCCAGGGCCCGGGCGCTGTGCTGTTGCTGGCGCATGCGTAGCGCCAGGGTCTTCATGCCGCGGATGATCAGGTAGGCCGAGAACGGGTCGAGGCTCGCGCCGTTGATTTCCCGGTAATGACGCACCTTGGCCATCAAGGCTTCGCGGCCGCACACCAGGCCACCGAGCACGTCGCCATGGCCGCTGAGGAACTTGGTGGCGCTGTGAATCACCACGTCCACCCCCAAGGCCAGCGGGCTCTGGTTCAGTGGCGTAGCAAAGGTGTTATCCGCCACCACCACCGCGCCGACACGCTTGGCCGCCGCCACCAGGCGCGGGATGTCGAGGATTTTCAGGGTCGGGTTGGTGGGAGTTTCCAGGTACAGCACCTGGCAGCCCTTTGCGATTTCACGCTCGATGTCGTCGTGATCGAAGGTCTCGCACAGGGTCACCGCCACGCCGGTGCGCGGCAGGAACTCTTCGAAGATCTTGTTGGTGCCGCCGTAGCTGTCCTTGGTCGACACCACGCGATCGCCATGGGCCAGGAAGGTGTAGAGCACGCTGCTGATCGCCGCCATGCCGCTGCTGAAGGCCACGGCGGACTCGGCCATTTCCAACTCGCGAATCTTGGCTTCGAGGGTCTCGACGGTGGGGTTGCTCATGCGGCTGTAGATAAAACCGGGGGCCTTGCCCAAGGCGACGTCGTACCAGACGTCGATGTCATCGTAGCCGTACGCGGCGCTGGCCACGATGGGGGTTTGCGTGGCGTTGTAGGGGTGCCTGACTTGCTCCCCACCCCAGACCGCCCGGGTTCCCGCGCCGGCGTTATCAAGCCCTGTGCTGTCAGGTTTATTGTTCATTGAGGCTACTCACACTGAGGGGGTGGACGTTGAGCCATCCACCGGATCTGAGGGCCAATATAGGGAAAAGCCGCGGGGCCGAGAAACGATGTTATCGGTGCCAAAGGGGTGGTTTTTTTAATGGCTGCAGGCGAGTAGCGACCGGCGAATCACCGATGAACCTGTGGGAGCGAGCTTGCTCGCGATGACGGTGGGTCAGTTGCCATTGAGGGTGACTGATACTCCGCTATCGCGAGCAAGCTCGCTCCCACATTGGGATTTCATTGACTTTTGACTGTGCAGTGGACCGCGAGTTATATCGCTAAAATCGATCAAAATATCTTGCTCCACACATCCATACTCTATTCA
Source organism: Pseudomonas fluorescens (assembly GCF_001307275.1). Lineage (NCBI taxonomy): Bacteria > Pseudomonadati > Pseudomonadota > Gammaproteobacteria > Pseudomonadales > Pseudomonadaceae > Pseudomonas > Pseudomonas fluorescens. The sequence continues at coordinate 3,422,114 of NZ_CP012831.1, read as the reverse complement.
TCCACATCCTTTATAGAATCCAACCAGAGAAAGAAATAATCTTTTTGTAGCTGAGGATCACTCACTATATCTTGGTCTTCATAATCGAATATATTAACAAGATCCGCTCTCGATGCACGCTTACCTAAGACATGTTCATAAGCAGCTATTCCTGAAGACATTTGCGAGGACATACTAGAAGGTCGCACACTAAGTTTAGCTCCCTTGCATAAAAATTTTGAATCAGAATGCTCTTGGATAATTTTGCCAAGGCACTCGTATACATCCACTCCGGAGTATTTTTTTGACCAGCCGTTTTTGAAGGTCAGCAGGACGGTTGATTTACTGGCATTAACATCAAGTACCACCTCTTCTCTTCGACCGTTTGTAATAACTGGGATAACTTGCTTAGTCATTTTTTATTTCCTTTGAGGATTGGGTATAGAATACCCAACATAGGAACCATCTTTATTCAGGGGAGTGGCTCCGAGAATATCTTCAGCTTTTACTCGATCAGGAATGGCAATCTCGCGCTCATAACTATATGGAACATCGTTGCGAGGCAGCTCCTTGTTCACATCACGCCCAGGAATTTTCTTTAGGACATACAGATATCCTTTCCGTGTATTATATTTTGTTCCGAAATAGGTCCCAATATCAACATCCGTAGTTGTACTGACAAAATTACTGGGCGGGTCTCTGTTATCCCAAACATGAAGCAATAAATCAGTGCTTTTCCCCAAGCTCATAAAGCCTTCTTTAAAAATGACTTCTGGCTTCCTCAAGTCTCCACGATAAAGATATGTAGGTTTAGGAGGGGATTTCACCCCCTCATCCACCCCAACCTTCGCCGCCGGATCCTGATCCCCAACCGCCGGCCGACACCCACCCTGCCCCGGACAATCCACCAACCCCAACGGATCCACCCACCCCGTCGGGTTCACCGTGTAGCGATACCCATTGAGCCCACCCGCCAACTTGCTCGGATCAGGCGTCAAATAGCGGCCGGTTTCGGGATTGTAGTAGCGGTGCCGGTTGTAGTGCAGGCCGCTTTCCGGGTCGAAGTATTGGCCCTGGAAGCGCAGCGGTTGTTCCAGTTGTTCGGCGCTGCCGTGGGTGAGTTCGGTGAGTTTGCCGTAGCCGTTGTAGCGCGCCGACCAGACGATCTGGCCGGCGGGGTTGGTCAGTTCCTGGGGGGTGCCCAGGTGGTCGAGGTGGTAGTAGAACGGGCGGGCGTCGGGGCCTTCGCCGTCGAGCAGGGCCAGCGGGCGGAAGGTGCCTGGTTCGTAGATATAGCTGCGGTGGTGGTGCGGGCTGTTTTCGGCGACGAGCTGGTCGCCCTGCCAGAAAAACTCCGTGGTCAGGCCGCCCACGGTCTTGCTGATGCGTCGGCCGAAGGCGTCGTAGCGGTAGGACGTTTCGCGGCCGTCGGCGCCGGTGACGCCGATCAGGCGGTGTTGGCTGTCGTAGCGGTAGGCGCTGACCAGGGCCTGGCCGCGGCGTTCGCGGATCAGGTTGCCGAAGGCGTCGTAGTCGTAGTGGCGGTCGCCCTCCCTCAGCAGGCGGTTGCCCTTGAGGGTGGTCGGCCCGGGACGGTCCTGCATCAGCAGGTTGCCGGCCGGGTCGTGGCTGAAGTGTTCCGGCGGTTCGCTGTGGGAAAAGTCGATGCGGGTCAGGCGATCCAGCGGGTCGTACTGGTAGCGGCGGCGGTTTCGCTGGTCGGAAAGGCTCTGGAGGTTGCCCCGGGGGCTGTAGGCATAATCGCGCCAGAACAGTTGTTGCTGGGGGTTCTGCCACACGGTCTGGGCCTTGAGGCGGCCCTGTTCGTCGTACGTGTAATCACTGCGCAGCTGGCCCTGCCGGCGTTGCCGCTCGCGGCCGCCGTCAACCCGGTGTTCGGTCAGGCGCGCGCCGTTGAGGTCGATGGCGGTCAGCGCGCCACCGGAGGCGTGGTGGTAGTCGAGCTGGCTGTCGTCCGGCAGGCGCAGGTGGTTGAGGCGCCCGCAGGCATCGTAGCGATAGCGCAGGGTGCCCCAGCCCTGGTGTTCCGTGACCAACCGATCCTGGGCGTCGTATTCGAAGGCCAGCGGGTGATCGCTGCCGTCGTCGACCTGGATCAGCCGACCCAGGTCGTCGTAGCGGTATTCGATGGCCTGGCCGTCGGGCAAGGTCTTGATCCGCAATCGCCCGGCCGCGTCACGCTGGTAGCGGGTGATCCGTTGCGAACCGTCCTCGCCGTGCTCGGTTTTCTCCAGCAGGTGGCCGTTGAGGTCGTAGGCGTAGGCGGTGCGTTGGCCGTCGAAGCCGACTTGCTGTCGGATCAAGCCGTTGGGCGTGTAGTCCAGCTGATATCGTTCGCCGGATTCGTTTTCGATCTCGGTCAGCAACAGCCGCGCCGAGTCGTAGCGGTACTTCAGCTCGCTGCCGTCGGGGTTCAGGCGGCGGCTGACCAGGTGCAGGTCGTCGGCGTATTCGTAGCGGGTGGTTCGGCCCTGCTCGTCGCGCTCGGCGATGACCTTGCCGTAGGCGTTGTAGCTCCAGGCCCGGGTCGCACCGGTGGGCAGGGTGACTTGCAGCAGGCGGCCGACGGCGTCCCATTGGTAGTGCGTGAGGGCGCCGTGTTCGTCCCGGCGACTGAGTAAACGTCCCAGGGCGTCGTAGGCAAAACACCGCCGACCGCCGTCGGGCAGGACCTCTTCGGTCAGTTGGCCCAGACGACTCCAGGTGAAACGATGCTCGCCACCGTCCGGCTCATACCTGGCCAGCAGTTGCCCATGGGCGTCGTAGGCATATTCCGTACGCTGGCCGTCGGGATCGATGCTCGCGATCACATCGCCCCGGGCATTGCGGCGGTAGCTCCACACGGCCTTGCCGCGGGAACGGGCGTGCAGGAAGCCGTTGCGGTACTCGTAGGAAGTCGGCGCTTCGTCCGGCGGAATCAGCGCCAGCAGCCGTCCGACGTCGTCGTAGCGGTATTCGCTGACCGCCCCCAGCGGGTCCTGTTCGGCGATCAACCGGCCCTGTTCGTCGTAGGCCTTGAGGTGCTCGCCGCCGTCGGGCTCGACCTTGCGCACCAGTCGCGCCCGGTCGTCGTGGACATACACTTCCTGGCTGCCATCCAGGTGCCGGACCGTGACACGGCCGTCCTCGCCCCAGGTGTAGCGGCTGTCCATCTGCGCGAAGGAGGCCCAATGCCGTACACAGCGGGACGCCGCCCCGACGCCTTGCCACTCCCAGTAGAAACTCGCGCCGCCGGCCAGTTGTCGCTGGAGGATGACGTGCTGGTCGTCGTAGTCGTAGCGTTCGCTTTCACCGGCGGCATTGGTCGCTTCGATCAGTCGGAAACGTCCGTCGTAGCGGTAGGACACCAGCGTCTGCTCGGTCCGCCAGGCTTCGTCGAGGGTGAGGGCCGGGTGGAAGCTCTGGTAGTCGACGGCGACCAGGTGGCGCTGTTCGTAACGCAGGCGCAGGGAGCGCCCGGCGCCGTTGTCCAGGCGGCTGATGTCGCCGTGGATGTTGCGCTGGACGGTCAGGCGGTTGTCGTAGCGGTCACTGAGGGCGATCAGGTGGCCGTCGCGAAAGTGCAGGAACGGGGCGTTTTCCCCGGGTTGGGCGATGATCAGTTCGTCCGGCTCGGCCCCCAGGTAGATCGCCGCCCGGGCCAGGCTGTTGTGGATCGCCGGACGTTGGGTGGTGGGCAATGGAAAGATCGTGCGGCGATTTTCCTGGTCGACCCAGGTGATCTGCTCGCCGTCGAGCTCCAGGCGATGGGCCAGGGCATGGCTCCAGCCGCGCCCGAGGCCGACGTCCAGGGCGACGGCGCTGGTGCGGTACAGCCGGGTGAAGACGAACGGCAAGCGGCCGTCGAGGGTGCCATCGTCCAGAGTCAGCAGTTCTTCGCCGGTGACCATCGACACCGGGCAGCCGCTGGTCTGGGTCTGGGCCGCGGTGTCGGCGCTGTCGCCGTTGGGGTTTTTCGATTGGGCCGGGGCGTCGTCGTGGGGTTCGTGTTCGCTCAGGCGGGTAGACGGCTGGGATTTTTCCCGCGCCACGGCGGCCGGATTGCTCACAGACAATGGCGCAGAGTGTTCCGGGGTGATGTGCAAGGGTCCGACAGGCGTCGGTTTTAAAGGTGCGCGTTGGCTGACCACCAACGGTTTGAGCACATCGGCATGTTGATTGAGCCGGTCGGGGGTGAGCTGGCCCAGTCTCAGGCTCGATGCCAGCAACCATTCCCGGGCCCGCTCCGAGCGGACCCGGCCCAATACGTTACCGCTCATGCGCAGACCCAGGCCCAGCCCCCCGGTCAAACGCATCAGCAGGAAATTGATCAGTACCGAGGCGCGCAGTTCTCCGACGACTTCGGCCGCGTACTGAGGCGGCAACATCCGCAGCCAACTGGTGAACGCGGCCACGTGAACGAAGAGCAACGGCTCGTCGCTCAACACCATCAACCCTTTGGCAATTGCCTCGGAGGATGCCTTCAGTAGCTGTTCAAGCTCGGCTTGAGTCAGGTACTCCAACAGTTGTTCGCTGTTGGCCTGCAGATCGGCCAGCAGCCCGAAAACCTGCTTAACGTCGTCCCAGAGTTGATGCAGGGCGTTTTTGAAACCGCGCCAATCAGCCTGCTGCAACACGTCGTAGCGTTGAAGAAACCCGGCGTCGGAAAACTCCGCCCACAGTGGTTGAAACTGCTCCCACTCCGCTTTCAGCCAGCCCTCAAGTTCGTCGATCACGCCTTGGTAAGACGCATACAACGCCTTGACGTGATCGGCCGTGACATGGGGGAAAAAGGTGATGCGATAACGCTGGCCTCGCCAACACTCAGGCACTTCCAGGATGCCGCTGGGGCCGATCACGTGATGGATCGGCTCGCCGAAAATTTCCTTCCCCGGCATGCCATCGATGACCGGCTCCAGCATCACCGGTGTGTCGCCAATCGGCACGAAACGCGCCGCCTGGAACATGTGCACCAGCGTCAGTGGCCCTTCCGCCGGGCAAGCCACCACGGCGGCACTGACGGGTTTGTCCAGGTTCTTCGGCGCCGCCAGGGACACCTCGTTGCCGACCTTGAACACTTGCTCAAGATCCAGCGCCCAGCCGGCCCAAAAGCTTTCAGCCCAGGCGTCGTAGTCGTTCAGGCAGGTTCGAAAGTCCTGGAAAACCGCTTCGACATCCGGCTGCTCGGGGTCCATGGCCGCCATCACCAGCGAACCAATGACGTTGCCCTGGGCAAGGATTTTGTCGTAGTCAGGCATGCAGGCAGCTCGCGGCGTAGGAGTGGGCGCGAGACTCTGCCTGCGATGGCGAGGGAAATAAGTCAGGGAAAGAGGGGATGGATGTAGGGCGATTCGCTAAATTCAAACGCTTGGCGTGCGAACCCCGCCGATGACTATAGATGCCACGACATGAGCATGCAGATGGTCAGCCGGCTGAAGATCTTTTTGTTTGATAGACCGCCATCGCGAGCAAGCTCGGCTCCCACAGGAGAGTTGTGGCGAGGTGTCTTGCGCAAATAAATGCGCGAATAGATGCCTACCCGCGCGCATTCTCGAGAAATACCCGCCAGCAACCCCTCAACCTATCGTAATCTCGCATCTGTATAAGCCCAGCCCCGCAACCGGCCGAGATCTTCCCCCGATGCCCTCCATCTACCAACTCAAGCCTGCCTTTCAAAACCTGCTGCGCCCCATGGTTCAACGCCTCTACAACAACGGGGTCACCGCCAACCAGGTCACCCTGCTCGCGGGTATCGTCTCGGTGTTGGTGGGGGCGGTCATTGCCTGGTTCGCCAGCCATCCGTGGATTTTCGTCCTGGTTCCGGTGTGGATGTTCCTGCGCATGGCGTTGAATGCGGTGGATGGCATGCTGGCGCGGGAATTTGGCCAGCAATCCCATCTGGGCGCCTACCTCAACGAGCTATGCGATATCATCGCCGACGTTGCCCTGATCCTGCCTTTTGCCCTGTTTGCCGATACCAGTCTTCTGCTCGTGTTGTTGGTCACGCTGTTGGCGCTGTTCAGCGAATACGCCGGCGTGCTGGGGGCGATGGTAGGGGCTTCGCGGCGGTATGACGGGCCGATGGGCAAGAGTGACCGCGCCTTTGTGTTTGGCGTGTTGGCGACCGGTATTGCCCTGGGTTGGCTCGGGGCGTACTGGATAAATGGTGTGATGGCGGTGGTTGCCGCCCTGCTGGTTTATACCTTGGTCAATCGGGTGCGTCATGGCCTGGGCCAGGTGAAGGAAAACGCTCCCTCAGCATAAAGGAACTTGCAATGCGCGAAGCCCAACACCGGACATTCACCACCCACGATGGCGTGGAACTGTTCTACCAACACTGGCCGGCTGTCGACGCGGCAGCGGGTGAACCCCGCCAGGCTGTGTTGTTGTTTCATCGTGGTCATGAGCACTCCGGGCGCATCGCGCACCTGGTGGATGAGCTGGACCTGCCCGGGTTCGACTTCTTTGCCTGGGACGCCCGTGGCCATGGCCAGTCGCCGGGTGAACGGGGCGACAGCCCGAGCTTTGCCACCAGTGCGCGGGACGTGCAGACGTTCTGCGATCACATCGGCACGGCGCATCAGATCGACGAAGCGAACATCGCTGTGGTCGCACAAAGCGTCGGCGCGGTGATCGTGTCCACCTGGGTCCACGACTACGCGCCGCGCATTCGCTCGCTGGTGCTGGCGTCGCCGGCGTTCAAGGTCAAGCTCTACGTGCCGTTCGCCCGTCCAGGCCTGGCGCTGATGCGCAAGTTCCGCGGCAATTTCTTCGTCAACAGCTACGTCAAGGCGAAATTCCTCAGCCATGACCCGGAGCGGGTGGCGTCCTACGACAGCGATCCGTTGATCACCAAGGCCATTTCGGTGAACGTGCTGCTGGGCCTGTACGAAGCCGCCGACCGCGTAGTGGCCGATGCCCAGGCGATCCAGGTGCCGACGCAGTTGTTGATCTCCGGCTCGGACTTCGTGGTACACCGCAAACCCCAGGAACAATTCTTCGAGCGCCTGGGCAGCCTGCACAAGGAAAAGCACATCCTGCCGGGCTTCTTCCACGACACCCTCGGCGAGAAGAACCGTGCGCCAGCCGTTGCCAGTGCCCGCCGCTTCATTCTGCAAAACTTCGCCCGACCGCTGGACCGCCCTTCCCTGCTGGACGCCGATCGCCTGGGCGCGACCTGCGCCGAAGCCGAAACCCTGGCCACGCCGCTGCCCCACAACTCGCTGCGCGACCTCTACTGGCGCATGACCCGTGCCAGCATGCGCTTTGGCAGCAAGTTGTCGGCCGGGGTGAAGCTGGGCTTCGACACCGGGTTCGACTCCGGCAGTACCCTGGATTACGTCTATCGCAACCGCCCCACCGGCACCTCGGCGCTGGGCAAGATGATCGACCAGAACTACCTGAACTCCATCGGCTGGCGCGGCATTCGCCAGCGCAAGCTGAACGTCGAGGAGCTGCTGCGCCTGGCGATGGCCGAGTTGCGCGCCCAGGACCGCGAGGTCCGCATCGTCGACATCGCCGCCGGCCATGGCCGCTACATTCTCGAAGCCCTGCAAGGCGTCAGCCCGTTGCCCGAGTCGATCCTGCTGCGCGACTACAGCGACATCAACGTGCGCGATGGCAGTGCGCTGATCGTTGAAAAAGGCTTGGGCGATATCGCTCGATTCGTCAAAGGCGATGCCTTCGACCGCCAGGACCTGGCGGCGCTGGAACCCAAGCCGACCCTCGCCGTGGTGTCGGGCCTGTACGAGCTGTTCGCCGACAACCAACTGGTCGGCGGCTCCCTCGCGGGCCTGGCCGAAGCCGTGGAGCCTGGTGGTTTCCTGGTCTACACCGGCCAGCCGTGGCACCCGCAGCTGGAACTGATCGCCCGCGCCCTCACCAGCCACCGTGCCGGCCAGGCCTGGGTGATGCGTCGACGTACCCAGGCGGAAATGGACCAATTGGTTGAGGCGGCGGGCTTCCGCAAGATCACCCTGCGGGTCGACGAATGGGGCATTTTCAGCGTTTCGCTGGCGCAGCGAGTGCAGTAATGAGCGCCGTCATCGCTCCGGCCCGCGAACCCGCACTGCTGAAACCCGCAGTGCTGTGGCTGCTGTTGTTGGCGCCGCTGTTCTTCACCACCTACGGCTTCGCCACCTGGGTCACTTCCCAGCGTGACGACGTCGGCACGTTGGTGTTCGCCTGGGAAACCCACATGCCGTTCATGGCCTGGACCATCGTGCCTTACTGGTCGATCGACCTGTTGTACGGCCTGTCCTTGCTATTGCCCAGCAGCCGTGACGAACTCAAGCGCCACGCCTTGCGCCTGCTCACGGCCCAGGTGATTGCGGTCAGTTGCTTCCTGCTCTGGCCGTTGCGCTTCACCTTCCCCCGGCCAGAGATGGATGGTGTGTTCGGTTGGTTGTTCGAGGTGCTGGCGGGTTTCGACAAGCCGTTCAACCAGGCGCCGTCGCTGCACATTGCGTTGCTGGTCATCCTTTGGGTCTGCTATCAGCGGCATTTGCAGGGGGTCTGGCGTTGGCTGATGCACGGTTGGTTCGCGTTGATCGGCGTATCGGTGCTGACCACGTATCAACATCACTTCATTGACCTGCCCACGGGTGCGTTGGCCGGTTGGCTGTGTGTCTGGTTGTGGCCGCTGGATCGACCCAGTCCGCTGCTGAGTGCGCGTCTGGCGGCGGATCCTGCTCGCCGACGCTTGGCCTGGCGTTATGGCCTGGGCGCGGCGGTGCTGTTCATTCCGGCGTTTGCCTTGGGCGGCGCGTGGCTCTGGCTGATCTGGCCGGCGGTCGCGGTGCTCATGGTGGCGCTGAATTACCTGGTGTTCGGTGCCGACGGTTTCCAGAAGCGTGCCGATGGTCGCTTGAGTCCGGCAGCGCGCTGGTTGCTGGCGCCGTATCTGGCGGCGGCGTGGATCAATTCTCGTTGGTGGACGCGCAAGCATCCGCAACCGGATCAGGTGGCGGATAACGTCTGGCTGGGGCGAATCCCCACGCCGATGGAATTGAAGGACAGTGCGTTTACCGGCGTGCTCGACCTCTGCGCGGAACTGTCCATGGACAGCACGGGGGTCGCCTATCGCTCATTGCCGGTGCTCGACCTGACGGCGCCGACCACCGAACAATGCCTGACAGCGGCAGAAGCTATCGAAAGCCTGCGCCAGCACGGGCCGGTGCTGGTCTGCTGCGCCTTGGGTTATTCGCGCAGCGCCACGGCGGTGGTGGCCTGGCTGCTGCACAGCGGCCGGGCGGCGAACGTTGATGCGGCGATCGTGCAAATCCAGCGCGCCCGACCGCGTATCGTTTTGCAGGCGGCGCACCGTCGGGCGCTGGAGCAATTATCCACAGCACAGGGGCATGTCCATGATCAGTGATATGGAGCTCCACACCGTGGCGAGCCTGTTGCGCCGGGGTCATTCGCTGGACCAGCTGTCCACCGGGCTGACGCTGCTTGGGGCGCTGCTGGGGTTGGGGCAGTGGCTGGTGGGCCTCATCGATCCGTGGTTGCTGCTGTTGAGTGCGGCGCTACTGGTGCTTGGCGTGCTGGAAAAATACTGGGCGCTGCGCGTGGCGTTTGACGCCGATCTGTTCCAGCGCATGGCTGACAGCACCCAGTCCCTGGCCGAGCGCACCTATACCCTGGATCAGGCCCTCACCGCGCTGGGCCTGCAACCGGCCGCACGTGCTGGTCGCCTCTGGACCGAACGCCGGCATGGCGCATTGTTGCTGCTGCGTCGGCAGTCACGCTTATTGGCCGTACAAGTCGTCCTGGTGCTGGGCTTCATCCTGGCCAGTCCCTGGTTGGCTTCAAGTATCTAGATAGGCTTCTGTGGTGAGGGAGCAAGCTCCCTCACCACAGCTGTTAAAGATTGCGTCACTACCCGAACTTCTCAGGACAAGGAATCTTCATGTTCGAACCCGTGGTCGCCAACCTCATCACCTCCGCCGCCCGCATGGTCACCGGCGCGCGCAGCCTGTGGCTCGGCTGCGCGCCGACGCCGGTGCAACGGATCTACTTCGCCAACCACAGCAGCCACGGTGACTTCGTATTGCTCTGGGCCTCGCTGCCGCCGGCGCTGCGCAAGCTTACCCGCCCGGTGGCGGGGGCCGACTATTGGCAGACCAGCCCGGTGCGTCGCTACATCATCAACCGGGTGTTCAACGGCGTGCTGGTGGACCGCGAGCGCAAGGATCCTTCCTACAGCCCATTGCAGCCGATGCTCGATGCACTGGAAAACGGCGACTCGCTGATCATCTTCCCGGAAGGCACGCGTAATCCGGAGGAAGGCCTGTTGCCCTTCAAGAGCGGGATCTATCACTTGATGAAAAATCACCCCGAGGTCGAGGTGATCCCGGTGTGGATCGCCAACCTCAACCGCGTCATGCCCAAGGGGCGTGTGCTGCCGCTGCCGCTGTTGTGCACCACCAGTTTCGGCGCGCCGTTGTGCATCGAAGAAGGCGAAAGCAAAGAGCAATTCCTTGAACGCAGCCGCGCCGCGCTGCTGGCACTGGCCCCGGAGCACGTCTGACATGGATCGATATACCCTGATGTTGTTTGGCGGGATCGGCGCCATTCTGGTGCTGGCTTCGTTGATCGGTTTCATTCTCAGGCTGAAAACCCGCGGCGCGCCGAACTCGGTGATCGATAACCTCAACGCCCGGATCAATGCCTGGTGGATCATGGTGTTGGTGATCGGCGTGGCGTTCTGGCTCGGCAACGCGGCGGTCATCCTGCTGTTCTACGCCGTGTCGTTCTACGCCCTGCGGGAATTCCTGACCCTGACACCGACCCGGCGCAGTGACTACCCGGCCCTGGTGGCGGCGTTCTACCTGGCGCTGCCGCTGCAATACCTGTTGATCTACTACGACTGGTACGGGCTGTTTTCGATCTTCATCCCGGTGTATGTGTTCCTGCTGCTGCCGATCCTGGCGTCCCTGGGCGGCGATAGCACACACTTCCTCGAGCGCGCTTCGAAGGTCCAGTGGGGCTTGATGATCGCGGTGTTCTGCATCTCTTTCGTCCCTGCCCTGCTGACCCTGGACATCGCCGGTTTCGAAGGCCGCAACCTGTTGCTGATCGCCTACCTGGTGATCGTGGTGCAGCTGTCGGATGTGTTGCAGTACGTGTGCGGCAAGCTGTTCGGCAAACACAAGATCGCGCCGAACCTGTCGCCCTCGAAAACCGTCGAGGGCTTTGTCGGCGGCATTTTCCTGGCCTCGCTGATCGGTGGCGCGCTGTGGTGGATCACGCCGTTCAATCCGTGGCAGTCGTTCCTCATCGCCTTGCTGATCAACCTGCTGGGCTTTGCCGGTGGCATCGTCATGTCGGCGATCAAACGCGACCGCGGCGTCAAGGACTGGGGCCACATGATCGAAGGCCACGGCGGCATGCTCGACCGCCTGGACTCGGTCTGCTTCGCCGCGCCGATCTTCTTCCACCTGGTGCGGTACTGGTGGACCTGAAAAACCCTGCGGCGAACACCTAAACCTGTGGGAGCGAGCTTGCTCGCGATAGCCTCAGGTCAGTCAACATCGATGTCAGCTGATCCATCGCTATCGCGAGCAAGCTCGCTCCCACAGGGGGGTGGTGTGCAGGGCTATCAGTCGAGGATCAGGTGCGGCAGGAACCGGCTGGAATCCTTGGTGATCAGGCTGTTGTCTTCCCGCACGCCAATGCCGGCTGCCTGGTCGCCGATGACCCAGGAACCGATCAGGGTGTAGCTGTCGTCAAACTTCGGCAGCGGCGCGAATTCCTGGAGGATGAACGGCGCGTCGGTGTAGGGGCCGTCTTCTTTTACAATCAAGCCGTCAGCGGTCTGCAGCTCGATGTTGGCACCTTCCCGGGAAAAGAACGGCTTGCGCACCCAGCCCTTGGGCACCGCTTTACTGGTGTCGGTATCCAGGTGAGCCGCGAGCAGGTTCGGGTGGCCTTTGTTGAATTCCCACAGCAGCGGCAGGATGCCTTTGTTCGAGATGATCGACTTCCAGGCCGGCTCGAAAAACTGCGTATCACACTGGGCAATCGCCGCACCAAAAGGCTCGTGAAAGATGAACTCCCAGGCATGCAGCTTGAACAGGTGTGGAATCCAGCGCTCTTCCAGGTCGACGAAACGCCCGTCACTGTTGAGGCCGATGTCCTCGATATCGATGTGCCGCGACTCGATGCCGACTTTTTCCGCGATCAGGCGCAAGTAGTCCGTGGTGCCTTTGTCTTCGATGGAGTCTTTCACCGAGGCGAAATAAAACGGCTGGGTGAGCTGCAACTGGGCGAAGGCCTGGTGCAGCTTGGTGTCGATGCTGTTGAACTGGTCGGCATGGGCCGGCAGCGTGCCGCGCTCGATGCATTGCTCCAACCAGCCCCACTGGAACGCCGCCGCTTCGTAGAGGCTGGTCGGCGTGTCGTAGTTGAGTTCCAACAGCTTGGCCGGACCGCTGCCGTTGTAGGAGAAATCCATGCGCCCATACAGGTGCGGGTGGCCTTCAAGCCATGAAGTGCGCACCAGGTCGAAGAACGGCGCGGGAATGCTCAGGCGCTCCAGCAACTCTTCGCTCTGGACCACGCGGGCCACGAGGTCCATGCACATGTCATGGATCTCGGTGGTCGGGTCTTCCAGGTCGTCCTCGATCTGCTTGAGGGTGAACTGGTAGTACGCGCTTTCGTCCCAATAGGGTTCATCGTCGATGGTGTGGAACAGAAAGCCGAGCTGCTCGGCGGTCTGCTTCCAGTCAGGACGCTCGGCGCAATGGATCTTCTTCATGGCGCTGGTTCCTCAACCGCCGGAGCTGCTCGAACCGCCCCAACCGCTGCGGGCACTGGACTTGCTGCCGAAGCCGCCACGGGAGGTGGATGAGGCAACGGACATCGGCTTGCTGCTGGACTTGATGGAGTCGGTGTAGCTGCCGTATCGCGCCTGGTTGGACCTGGTGAACGTCGAGCCTGTCGACACCCGCTGGCTGAGCGTGGAGGAGCCGAAGCTGCCACGATCATCGCGGTAGCGGTAGACCGGCTCGGAGAAATAGCTGTTGCGGTTGCTGCTCAGCATGTTGCCGATCAGCAATCCGGTCAGCAGGTTGCTGAAACCTCCACCGGTATTCATCGCTTCCGAGGCCGGCAATTGGGCCCTGGCCGCGTCCACTTCGGACTGCGTAACCTCGCCCTCGGCACTCAGCTCGAAACCACCGAGCTTGGGGATGAACTTGCCAGCGGAATCCTGCTGGCACCAATCGGGGACAAAGTCGGCATCGCAATCGGCCTGGTTGTCGTACACCGGCGCAATGCGGCGATGCTCCGTCATGGCAGTCATGTAGGCGTCAGCACAAATGTCTACCGGCAGCTTTTCATCGACACATTGCTGCACGGACTGGAAGTTGTACTTCTTTTTCAACTCGTAGGTTTTTTCCGTCGGCCCGCAGCCGGATATCGCCATGGCGACCGACGCGGCCAGCGAAAGCTGGACGTACTTGCTTCGTTTCATCGCGTTCTCCGTGGCGCAATCAGTTCGTGGAAGGCGTCATGCACGCGGCGTTCAACAGGCCGACGCTGATGGCCACGGCGGCGATGTAGATACCGGCGGCGATTTCACCCTGCTTGATGCGCGCCGAAGCGCCCTTGAGCACCAGGCTGGTCACCAGGAACGCCAGCAACTGGACGACCGCGGCGATCACCGTCCAGACGACGAAGTCCAGCATGCTGATCGAGTAGGCAATCACGTTGCTGGCCGGGATGGCGAAACCAATGAGGGCACCGCTCAGGGCGATCGCCGCAGCCACGTTGCCCGAGCGGATCAGTTCGAACTCTTTGTGCGGCGTGACATGGATGTAGATGAACTGGAACAGCGCGAACAGCACGGCGGCGCCGAGGATGTACAGGGCGAAGCCGAACACGGCGGCCTTGTTCAGGGAAATGGAGAGCGCTTCAAGCATGGACTTCTTCCTTATTCAAAGAGTGTTCAGGTCAGTGGTGTACAGCGAAATACCCAGCGAAGTGCTCAGGCTGACGGTGCCTTCGGCGTCCTCTTCGACGGAGAACAACAGGAACTCCCGGCGATCCGTCAGGCCGGTGTCGCGGGCGTACAGCATCGAACGGTGCTCGACGCTGTAGGACTCATCCGGATTGCTCACGCGCTCGCTCAACGTCACCAATTCTGTCTGGCCCGCCTCGGTGCCCCATTCGCGGGTGTATTCGACGCCGTCGTGGGTGTAGGTCGGCAGGCCGATCAGGCTTTCAGGGCCGGCCAGGCGACGCAACTCCGTTTCGCTGTTGATCGTGACGTAGCTGAGGTAGTTGAACAGGATCACCGACTCGACCTGCCCGGCGATGTCGCCGCTGGTGTGCACTTGCAGCCAGTAGTCTTCGTCGTTCATGTAGCAGCGCGACAGCCAGTTCGACTGCCCGAGGTCGACGATGCCCAGGCTCCAGATCTGCTGGGAACCCGGGATGACCACGGTGCTGTTGCCGTCGAGCAACAACTTGAGCGTGGCATCGAACATGACCTGCTTGCCGGAGGCCAGGCCCAACGGCCCGGTGACGGGGGCGCCCTGGCTGGCTGTGGTGTTCGCGTTCGGGGCCTCGAGCCCCATCAACTGTTTAAACCACCCCATGGGAAATTTCCTTGAGTCGCGTGGAGGCGATGTAGAAGAGTTCTCCGCCCACGACGCGCGTGGCGCCAGGCGGGTTGATCGCTGGGTGTCGGGCGCCCTGGGCGCGGTAGCCGATCAGCGTAGCGTTATGCTGCTCTTTCATCCGGGTGTAGAGCTCGCCAAACGTCGCTTCAAACGCCTCGGGCAGTTTCATCAGGTACTGGGTGGCGCCTTCGCCCACACAGAGCAACTCATTGATGACCACTGACGAGCCCGGGTCCTGGGAGGCCCGCACCAGCATTTCGATGGCCATGCTGGAGGTGCATTCCAGGCTTGGAGCATAGGCGCTGGCGAGGGCGGCGATTTCGCTGTCATTGAAGTGGGCGACCACGTGCCCGGCAGGCCCCAGTTGATTGACCGCCAGCACGGTGGCCAGGGTCAGGTCGTCGGAATGGGTGCGCACCAGCACGCGTTCGGCGCCCGGCACGCCAGCGCGCTGCAGCAGGGCGACGGAGGACAGGCTGTCGCCCTTGATGAAGGACGCCTTGCCGGGCATGGGGTTTTCTTCGAGATCGCAATCGCAGATGACGATCAGGTTGTCATTGGAGGTTTCGTCCTGCAGCAGCAGGTCGATGACCCGTTCGCTGGAGGCGCCCTCCCAGCCGATGAGGACCGTGTGGCCGACCTTGCCGGTGAAATCGCCTTTGCCCTTCATGCCTTTTCTCCAAACATCGATGACGCTGCTGGTGGTTTTGCCGATGACCGTCGTCAACAGGGCAATGCCCCCGAGCATGATCCAGGTCGCCACGAAAATTCGCCCGGCGGATGTCTGTGGCAACAGATCGCCATAGCCGACGGTGAGCGTGGTGGTGAGATAGAAGTAGATAAACGTGGCGGCGGCGATGAGGTGTTGCTCGCCCAGCAGCACCAGGCCGATCCAGGCCGTGGACAGGTGCACGCCCAGCGCAATGGCCAGGCCGGCCCAGCCGAACCGATGGAAGAAGGACGATGCGTACGAGCGCAACAAAAGGAAAATCGACATTTCGTCCCTGACTCCGTGGGGCTTCGTTCCTGGCGGGATCATCGCTCTGGCGTGTGAGCGCTCGAACGTAGTGGCCGGACAGCATTAAACCTGTTGCGGCGCTTGGATAAAAGTACCTGCGTCACAATTAAATCCAGGAGCGCCGGACACTATTGTGGCGAGGGAGCTTGCTCCCGCTGGGGCGCGAAGCGGCCCCAAGGAATGGGACTGCTGCGCAGTCCAGCGGGAGCAAGCTCCCTCGCCACAGGTTTTGTGCTCGGCCTGCCTTGATTGTTCAGCCCGAACAGATCACTCAGCCGATTTTTTCTTCAGGCGTTCCAGGATCGCATTGGCGCTGCCTTCGTTCGGCGTGATGCCGGCATCGCGCAGCTTGCGTTCCAGGTCGGAGCCGGTCGAAGCTTCGGCCAGTTCGTCCTGGGCTTGCAGTTCAGCGGCACGTTGCTGTTGCTTGGCCTGCAGGCGGTTGAGCGTACCGACGGCGGTTTCCAGCTTGCCATTGGCGCCACCGCTGGCGATCGAGGCACTGACCTGGGCCTTCTGCACACTTTCGCGGGCCTTGGCCATGTCCACTTGCTGACGCAGGCTCTTGATGCGGCTTTCGGCCTTGGTGATGTCCTTGCGCATGTTGTCCGCGTAGCCGCCGAATTCGGTCGCGTGCTTTTGCTCGGCGTCCAGTTCGTTGGTCAGGGTCGAAATGGCTTCGGCCACTTCCAGCGCCAGGTCTTCGCGGTTGGCCTGGATCGCGGCCAGGGCCTTGGCTTCCAGGTCCTTGATCTTGGCGTTGTATTCGCCGACGCGATCGGTCGCCAGCTTGTGCTTGGCCATGATGGTGACCAGTTCACGCTTGGCATTGGCCAGCGCGCTGTCGGCATCGCGGATTTCCTGGTCGAGGATGCGCAAGGCCTGTTGGTCGACGATCGATTCGCCGACTTCGTTGGCACCGCCACGCAGGGCGGTGAACAATTTGCTCCAGATGGACTGAGTCATTGGATGGTTCCTGTTCGGCGAATTAGATGAAGAAGCGTTCGAACGCTTCGCTGGCGCGCTGGACGTTGTCGACGAGGGTTTTGACCTCGGTGACGACGTTGGTCAGGCTGGAGTCGGAGCTCAGCGCGCCGAACATGTTGTAGACGACCTGTCCGTTGGGCATGGTCTCGATGCCGATGGACGACAGCGGGAACATTTCCCGGCTGCGCAACACGGCGTCGTTGAAGGCCGCCACGTCGCTGATCGACTCGACATCCACCAGGACGGTATCGACGATGATCTGGTCGCCCACGACTGCGATGTAGATCGGCAAGCCACCGAAGTCATTCATTTCCAGCTTGATGCTGGACTCGGAGCCTTGGACGAGGGAGAGAGTGATGTCGTTCGCGACCACTTCGTCCAGGGCCTGAAGGGCGCTGTAGAGGCGATCGATGTTCCAGTTATTACCTGCGCTCATGTAATCCTCCGACATGAATGAGCCAGCCAGAATCGGTTGGCGTAGCTGTTTCTCCATTTGCTTGAGCAGGCTTCGGTTTTCCGGAAGCACCCAAGTCTCGTGTTTCACATACCCGGCGGCACTCAGGCCCGCACGCATCTGCTTCATGTAGAAGCTCGACGGTTTTTTCGCGGAGGGTTTGGCGCGCTCTCCCGTGCGGCTCGCTGAATCGGTCACAGACCCGTCAGGCGGATCTGATGGAGCGCTGGTTGGCATGGTACTGACCCCACTGTGAAAAACTCACGCGTGAGAAACACTACAGGTAGTTTCAAAAGCCCACAATAGCTCACGCGTGAGATTTTTATTTGTCACAAATGCTGACGCCCCCTGTGGGAGCGAGCTTGCTCGCGATAGCGGTTTATCCGTTTGCAGAGAGGCTGGATTTACCGACGCCATCGCGAGCAAGCTTGAACTGGTCAAGTAATCCCGGACACCGATTACGGTGTTTATGCCGCTTTTTGCTCCATGGCTATTGGCGACAGGTAGTTGTTGTAGCTGTGGAGCCTGGTGCGGTTGTAGTACATGAAGAAACGCACCATGTCCGTTTTTGCCTCCTCGATCAGGCTGTAGCCGTTGCGAGGTACCCACTCTGACTTCAGTGTGCCGAAAAAACGCTCTATTGGAGCGTTGTCCCAGCACTGTCCCCGATGACTCATGCTTTGCACAATGCCGTGGCGGGTCAGTTCTTCTTGAAACTTGCGACTGGTGTACTGACATCCTTGGTCTGAGTGAAACATCAGCCCTGGAGGACACGTTCGTACAGCTGTCGCCATGCGTAGCGCTTTGCTGACTAGGTTGGCCTCATTAACCAGAGAAAAAGCCCAACCAATAACCCTGCGAGCAAACAAATCGATCACGATGGCCAGATGAATCCAGCGTTTACCCACCATCAGGCTGGTAACGTCGCCACACCAAACCTGATCGATTGCAGTCGGTTTGAAGTTGCGTTTGAGCCGATTAGGCGCGACAAATGCCTCCACGCCTTTGGATCTAAATGGATGCGGCTGGCGTTGTTTACTGACAATGTTGGCTTCCCTCATCAGCGCTCTGACCAGGCTTCTTCCCGCTGCAATATTTTGCGATTTCAGGCCCTTGCTGATCATCCTGGAGCCCATGGCTTCGCGACTTTCACTGTGCAGTTCAACGACTTTCAGCCTGAGTTCTTCACGTCTGATCCGCGGCTTGGATCGCCGCTGAATCCACTCATAAAAGCTGCTGCGCTTCACGCCGAACACACGACACACCACGGCCGTCGGAAATGACTCTCTTAGCTCTGCGATCATCGGAAACGATCGGGATCCGACATCAAGAGAGCGGTAGCCTTTTTTAGGATTTCAGCTTCCATCTCCATGCGCTTGATCTTGGCTTTTAGCTCCTGGATCTGGCGCTGATCGTCAGTAATCGCCTTGGTGCCTTTAACTGGCTGGCCCTCGCGTTCCTTACGAACCTGATCAACCCAGCGCCGTAAAGCGGTGGGTCCGATGTCCAGAGATGCACAAACTTCTGGTACCGGGCAGTTATCATCAAGCACCATGCTGGCAGCATGCAGCTTGAACTCGCGGGTATAGACCTTTCTTTCGTTCATGGAACCTCCAAGTTGGCGAAATCATATCGCCCTTAAGAGGTGTCCGGAATTATTAGGCCAGTTCAGCTCGGCTCCCACAGTTTTTTTGAGCGCTCACAGATCAGGCGTCCACCATCGATCCTCTGTGGGAGCTGAGCTTGCTCGCGATAGCGGTTTATCCGTTTGCAGAGAGGCTGGATTTACCGACGCTATCGCGAGCAAGCTCGGCTCCCACAGTTTTTTGAGCGTTCACAGATCAGGCGTCCACCATCGATCCTCTGTGGGAGCTGAGCTTGCTCGCGATAGCGGTTTATCCGTTTGCAGAGAGGCCGGATTTACCGACGCCATCGCGAGCAAGCTCGGCTCCCACAGTTTTTTTGAGCGTTCACAGATCAGGCGTCCACCATCGATCCTCTGTGGGAGCGAGCTTGCTCGCGATAGCGGTTTATCCGTTTGCAGAGAGGCTGGATTTACCGACGCCATCGCGAGCAAGCTCGGCTCCCACAGTTTTTTTGAGCGTTCACAGATCAGGCGTCCACCATCGATCCTCTGTGGGGGGAGCTGAGCTTGCTCGCGATAGCGGTTTATCCGTTTGCAGAGAGGCTGGATTTACCGACGTCATCGCGAGCAAGCTCGCTCCCACAGTTTTTTTGAGCGTTCACAGATCAGGCGTCCACCATCGATCCTCTGTGGGAGCTGAGCTTGCTCGCGATAGCGGTATATCAGTTTGCAGAGATGCTGGATTTACCGACGCCATCGCGAGCAAGCTCGCTCCCACAGTTTTTTTTGAGCGTTCACAGATCAGGCGTCCACCATCGATCCTCTGTGGGAGCGAGCTTGCTCGCGATGGCGGTGGGTCAGCTTGCATTGATGCTGGATGCAAGACCGTCATCGCGAGCAAGCTCGGCTCCCACAGGGGGAGCTCCACAGGCTGCAACATCAGTTGTCGCTGCTGATGGCGGCTTACGGATAGCTGAAGCTCTTGACCAGCGTCAGCTCGCCCACCGCCCGCATCGGCACGACGAAGGTTTCCATCTTCTCGTTCGGCGTGCCTTCCTCCGTGATCACGGTGACCTGCGCGGTGGTCAGGGCTTGTTGCGCTTGCTCTCCACCACCCTCACCCTCTTCGCCGTCCTCTTCACTGCGATAACCGCCGCCGTAGTAGTTCACATACACCAGGTACTGGCCTTTGATCGGCGCCGGCATGGCGAAGATTTCCGGGCCGTAGCCGGTGGTGACGTCGACGTCGAGGGCGGCTCCGTTGGCAGCGGCGCGGTCGCCGTACCAGATGTGCGCACCATCGGGGGTGACCAGGTGCAGGTCCAGGTCGGTGCCGTCGCTGTCCCAGGTCAGCAACACCCGCAGCTTGGCCGGCGTGGCGCCGCCACTGGTGTTGAGAAATTGCGTGCGGTGGCGCTGCTGGCCGTCGGCGCTGCGCACTTCCACGCTGTTGCTGCCGTTGGGGAACGAGAACGGCCGGTCGAAGCGACCTTCGCCATCCAGCTTCAGCGGCAAGCTGACACCATTGACGATCAACTGACCCGGCGCATTGCTGTCCTTGGGCGCGCCTTTGATCTGCCCGGTAATGCGGGCGGTGTTGGCCTGGCCTGGGGGCGTGTTGACCGACGAGGCCGGGTAGTTGACGGTCTGGCTGAAGCTTTCGCCTTCACCGCCCGGCGCCCCGCTGCGCCAGCCGCCAACGGGAGTGTCGAGCTTGATGGCGTCAGCGGCCATGGCCGGAGGCAACGCGGTCAGGGCGCAGAGCAACAGCAAGACCTGTGGATAACGGAGTGTCATGGTCTATTCCAGCAAGAGGTGACGGGCGAGCCCTTCGATATAGGTTTCGTCCTGGCCGTTGGGGTGAGCTTCGAAGGCCAGGTGCAGATATTCATGGGTCAGGTCGAGGCGGTCTTGCAGCGACAGCACGCCGCGCACATAGATGCGCTGGCGCTCGCGGTCGACATACGGCCGGCCAAAGGCAACGCGACAGACGGCGAAAGCGCTGATTTCGTTGTAGCCCACTTCACCTTCCAGCCGCTCACGCCAGCCCCGGCGCTGCTTGAGCAGCCAGTCCTGGGCGGCGGGCAGCGCCTCGCAGGACGCCACCGGATTGTCCCAACGGCTTAGGCTGGCACGCGGGTAGGCGTGCAGCAGGATGGCGTCGTAGCGTTGACCGGCGTTGGCTTGCTCTACGGCTTGCGCCCAGGACAGCTTGTCCGGGCCGGGCTGGTCGGAGTGGTAGGTGACGTCGGTGCCGGCCAGGACCAGGTCGCTGGTCCAGGCGGCAATGGCGCGGGTTTCAGGCGCCGCCGGGCGCGGCGCGACGCGCTGGCGATGGCTGCTGTCGTCGATGCTCAAGCAATCGCCGTTGCGTTGGGCGTTCTGCAGCAGATAGGTGCGGATCGCCACGGCCAAGGCCTTGGCGGCTTCGACGGGCTCGGCCTTGGCTTCGCGCTGCAGGACCCGGGCGACGTATTCCTCCCGGTCCAGGCGCGCCACCAGCTTGCCGGGCATCAGGAACAGCTCGCCATCACTGTGGATGTCCAATTGGTTGCCGTTGGTGAATTCGACGCGGTAGTCACCGCGCAATTGACCCGGCGCGGCAGGCCGGTCACCGGCCATCACCCGCTGCCAGGGATAGCGGGCAAACAGGCCGACTTCCACGCAACGCCCGGTTTCCGCCGGCCAGCGCGACGGCAATGCCGCCGCCAAACCTTCGCCGTAGACCTTCAGGACCTGCTGGCTGGTGCCACGGCCACCGGCCCACACCGGGGTGCCGTCGGCCAGCCAACCGGCGAAACCGCCTTGTCGGGAGGAAGGCCCCTGGTCACCCAGCCAGCTCCAGGTCTTGACCCGCAGGCGACTGCCCAACTCGCCGACCAGCCGCCCGTCCGCCGCGCCGAGCACCACATCCAGCAGCACCCGACGGGCCTGGTCCTGGGCCGGCAGCATGGCCAGGGCCTTGAGCAGTTCCGCGACCGACACCTGCGTCTGGGGCTGCAAGGTCGACAGGTCCAACAACCAGGCCGGCGCCTGGCGGGCCTGCCAGTAAGCGCGCCAGTTCGAAGCCGACAGCCCGAGCCGTTGCGGTTCGAAATACAAACCGCAGGATTTCACCAAGGCTTGATCGCGACCGATGCTCTGCCCGGCATTGCAGCAATAGACCTCTTCCTTCGACTCGCCGCGGCACTCATAGACCGGCTCGCGAGCGTTGGTGTCCACCAACCAGGCGTAGACAAACAGTTTCCACAGACTGCCCAGTGGCGCCTGCAAGGAAGCAGGCAGCGGCTGGCGATCCAGCACCTGGGCCTGGCTCACTCGCAGCAATTGACCGTCGAAGGCCAGGCGCAACGGCTCGTCCTGCGCCGTTGCCAGCGCAGGGATCAAGCACAACAACCACCCAACCCACCGCCCGCGCATGTCAGTTGACCGTGACCTGACCAAGCGCAGGTTTCTGTTCACGAGCCTGATTCTGCGGCGCGTAGACCTGGGTGAAGCGCACCGGTGGCAAGGTGAACTGGCCCTTCTGGGAGAAGCGCACCAAGTGCCGCAGGCGCAGCTCGCCACTGAGGGCGTCCACCGGTACCGCGTACGCCATCTGGCCGGGCTCGAAGCGGGCCTTTTCCAGGGACGTCGGTTCGCTGTCGGCCTTGCCCATCAACTGGATGCCCCACGTGGTGCGCTCCACATCGGCGCCCGGCGGCAGCGGCACTTCGAGCATGCCGTAGCGCAGCGGCGTCGAGGCCTTGCTGTTGATGATCACTTCATCCAGATAGAGGCTGTCGCTGGACAACGGTTTGTTGCCCACGGCTTCGAGCTTGAAGGTGAAGGCCTCGTCCCCCGGTACCAGGCGCGACAGGCGCCGGGTGATGGACACCGCCATTGGCGCTACCGGTGGTTGCTGGCTCTGGAAGCTCAGTGCCGCTTGCAATGGGCGCTCCTGGGCACCGGTCAGGGTCAGCGTCGTTGGAAGCTGCACGCCCTGCCACTGCCAGTAGGTTTCACCGGTCGCGCCCTGCTTGGCGGCCCAGCCTTCGCCCGGTGCCAAGGCCACGGCCGGCGCTGCCTGTTCGATGCTGCGCTGCAACCAGGTCAGGGCCAGGGCCCGTTCCAGGGTGGACTGCTGTGGCAACACGCGCTCCAGCAGCGCGGTGGCGCGGGCCTGATCGAAGCTCTGCAACGACAGCACCAGGGCCTCGACGAACGGCTGGGAGCTGAGTTCCAGTTGCTGTTGCGCCGCATCGGCTTGACGGCTGAAGGCCGCCGGCAACGGCACCTTGGCCTGTTTCGCCAGGGACGCGGTCAGGACACGGGCGCTGGCCAAGCCAAGGGCCGAATCCGGCGCGTACATGACCAGGCTGTCTTCACCGCTGTCCAGCACGCTCTCGGTGCTGTCTTCACTGGCCTTCGCCAGATCGTCCATCAGGCCGCTGAGCAAGGTGTTCACCGGCAGTTGCATCTGCTTGGCGAACGACAGGATCAACGCCCGTTGCAGCAGCGGCGTATCTCCGGCCTGCTTGGCGTAGACCTCCAGCACCCGCTGCCAGTGTTCCGGCGGCAGGCTCAGGGCCAGGGCCTGGCTGGCGTGCCAGTCGGCGTAATAGGCATAGGCGGTGAGGAAGGCATCCGGCTCACCGTCCTGGCCCCACCAGGTGAAGCTCGCCGACGGCCCGGCCATCTGCACCAGGCGCAAGCGGCTGTTTTGCATGATCAACCGCAAGCGGTCGCGGATCTGCGGGTTCGACGCCAGGGTCGGATAGGCGATGCTCAACGGCAACAGACGGCTGGCGGTCTGCTCGACGCCTCCGTACGGGTAGCTCAGGAGGTCGTCCAGGGCTGAACGGAACAACGCTTGCGGGCTGTCATCCAGGCGCAGGCGAATATCGCTGGCGTCGGCCGGCAGGGTCAGCGGGGTGTCGGTGCCCAACACGTCAACGCGCTGGCTCTGGGTGACTTGCCAGCCGTTGCCAATGGCGTTCAAGTGCATGGCCAGGGCATCCTGGGTTTCGCCGTTCAACTGCAACTGCACGCTCAAGTCGCCACTGCTCAGCTCCATGGCTGGCAGCGCCACGTAGTTGATGCCGTTTTTCAGCTCCGCCACCACACGCTGTTCAGCACCGGCGTAACGAATCAGCAGTTCGGCCTTCAGTGGTTTTTCCGATTGGCTGAACGCGAACAGGCCCAGTTGCGGCTTGTCGCCCGTGCGGAAACGGGTCGGGCCGCTCCACTTCAGGTACAGCGGTTTTTCCGAGGCGATGAACTGTTTCTTCTGCCCCACCTGGCCGTCGTCAGCGATCGCCTTGGCCGTGATGCGCCAGCGGGTCAGGGAGTCCGGCATCTTGAAGGTGAAGCGCGCCTTGCCGCTGGCGTCGGTGACCAACTCCGGCTGCCAAGCGGCGGTGTCGACGTCTTCACGCCGCGGCCGCTCCAGCACCTTGACCCCACGTTCGCTGCGGTTGGCCTTGCCCGGCGCACCGGGGCTGCCTGGCAGCGCCACGTCGTAGCTGATGAACGACAGGCTGGCACTGGTGCGCACGTTGTTGCGGCGCGGGTGATAGAAGAACTGGTCGATGGTCGGCGCGACTTCCGGTTGCAGGGCATAGACCATTTCGTCCACCACGCTGACCGTCAGGTGCGCCGGGATCGCCTTGCCGGCGAACTGGGTGCTCAGGTCCACGGTCACCGTGTCGCCGGGGCGGTAAGTCGCCTTGTCGGTGACGACGGCAACGTCGATCTGCGGCGTGACCACCTTGATGCCGGCGTTCTGGAAGCTGTACTGGCCGCCCTTGGTGTACAGCACCGAGAAGGTCAGGTTGGGCGCAAAGCTATCCTTCACGGCGATGCGCGCGCGGTATTGGGTGTCGCTGAGTTTTTCCATCTTCAGCCAGTCGCCGCCCTTGGACAGCAGTGCCGTGGCCTCGACCTTGTCCCGCTCCAGCGACAGCAACGCATCGCTGACCGGTTCCGGGAAGGTGATCAGCGCCAGCGCTTCGTCACCGGTCTTGTATTCAGGCTTGTCGAAGACGATCTCGACCGTGCCCGGCACGGCCTTGATGCCTTCACCGGTCACCGCATGGGCGGCGGCGCCGATGACCCGGCCATGGTCGTCCTTGAGCGTCAGGTTGTAGGTGCCCGGGCGCTCGAAGGTCAGGTTGAAGCCCTTGTCCTTGGCCGCCAGCTTGCCTTCGCCGGTGCTCTGGTCTTCCAGGCGCACCCAGGCGTAGCTGCCGGGTGTCACGGCCTTGGCTTGCTCGTTGCCACCTTCGTTGGCGTAGCTGAACGCCACTTTCTGGCCGACGGCGCTGAACCGCTGGGGAGCACTCAGGCGGAAGTTCGCCGCGCCACGGTCGATGAGGATTTCCTTGGTGGTCTTGACTCGATACGCCGCACCATCGCTGGCGAACACGGTGAGGGTGTAGCGGCTCGGCTTGTCGGCGGCCGGCAGGTCGAGGGTCGCGTTGCCCTTGGCGTCGGTGGTCACTTCGCTGCTGGTCAGTTCCACCGGGAATTGCCCCAGGTATTGCAGCTCGTTATCCACCATCGACAGTTGCTGGGCGCGCAGGCTCAGGCTCACTTTGGCATTCACCACGGGCTTGCCGTCCGGGTACAGCAACACGAGGTTGCCCTTGACCGGCTCGCCGGTCCGGTAATCCTGCTTGGCCAGGTTCAAGGCGATCTCGAAGTGCGGCTTGATGTATTCGGCCACGCGGAAGGCGCTGCTGTAGAGCTGGTCCTTGTAGCTGAAGCGCAGTTCATAACCGCCGGCCACGGCGTTTTCCGGCAGTTGGAAACGACCTTGGGTGCCGGCCTTGGCGTCCAGCTTCAGGGCCAGGGTTTGCAGCGCGGTGCCGGTGGCGTCCAGCACGCTGACATTCACGTCGGCGGCGGTCGGCTGTACCGAATCACGGGCGTTCTTGAACTCACGGCCAACGATTTTCAGCGACACCCAATCCCCCGGGCGGTACAGCGGCCGGTCGGTGAAGGCATAGAGTTTGGTGTCGTAGATTTCGCTGTCGTAATAGAAGTTTTCCGAGACGAATACCCCGCCCTCCTCGTCTTCACCGATCACGAACGAACGTTCCGGACTGACGTGCTTGAGGCGCAGCAGACCGTCTTCATCGGTGGCACCGCTGCTCATCACGCCCAGGCCGTCGGTCCACAGCACATTGACCTTGGGCACCGAACGCCCTTCATGCTTGCGTGCGGCCCAGACCAGCAATTCGTCGCCGGCAATCTTGCTCACGGCCACGGTGTTGGAGACGAAGACCATGGTGGTCGCGCGGTATTTGCCGATCAGCGCTTCCACCAGGTACAGGCCCGGCTTCAACTGGCCCAGCGGCACATAGACATTGCCTGGCGCGACGCTGACGAACTCACTGGAGGAACCGGCCAGGTTGACCCCGGCTGGCGGCTGGATCGGCTTGGCCTGCCACAGCGGATAACGGAACTGGCTGACCACCGGCAAGCCCGGGATCAAGGCGAACTGTGCCGGCGCTTCATACGGCGTCGGCGCGACCAGGGCGTCGCCAATCTTCAATTCCGGCACTTCTTCGGTGACTTGCTGGCGGGACTCGTAGGAGAACGCCCGTTGCATCACCCGACGGGACTTGCGGTACCAGTTGTCCCACAGGTACGCGAGGGTGTTCGACAGGCCTTCGCCCTTGAACTGGCCGTCGCTGACCACGCGGTGCAGGTTCTTCTGGCGCTTGAGGAAATCCAGCGGTTTGTCGATGCGATAGACGCGGATGTCGGCGCCGCCGTAGGGCTCCATGCGGAACCGACGGTAGTCGCGGCCCGGCGCTTCGAGGCGAACCATGGCCTGTTCGTCGCTGGCGAAGCTGCTGTCGGCCAGCAGGAAGAAACTTTCACCGGCCACCGGCGTGTAGCCGCTGGGCTCCACCGTGTCTTCGGCATTCACGACAGGTGCCAGCAACAAGGCGAACAGCAGGGGCAATTTTGAACACAAGCGCAACATGCGGGCACCGGTCATTGGGAGAGAAAGTTGAGTCGATAGACGCCGATGAAGTTGGGGTTGGCTGCGTCGGGTATCCATCGGGTGTCCTTCCAGTTCATGAGTTGTTGCAGGCTTGCAGAGCGCATGCCGTTGTCAGTAGGGGTTGTAGTGCCGGTGTGATAGGCGATGTAGCGGCCCATCCAGATCATCAGGTGCTGGTCGTCGCCCTGGTCGAAGAACATCAGGTCGCCGGGACGGGCCTGGGCGACATCGCGGCCCACCAGGCGACTGTTGAACTGGATCAGCTTGATGGCGTTGACGTAGGGCCCGACCTTGCCGCCGCCCTGCTGCCATTGCTGGGCGAGGCGCCGTTGCGCATCGCTGAGCGGCAGTTCCGGCGGCAGGTAGCGATTGGACAGGCCATTGCTGCGCAGCCATTTTTCATCGTGGACCTTGAGCGCTTCGTTGGCGGCAAAACGCACCAGCCCGGCGCAGTCCTGCTGATACCAGCGCGGGCTCGGGCCTCTGCTCAGTTGTTCCTGGGCAATGCGCACGAACCAGGCGCGAAAGACCTGGGATTGCTGTACATCCAGCGCCGGCGCCTCGACGGCAAGCGCCGGCCCGCCGAGCAGCAACGCCAGCAGCAACGTCAACGCGGGGTTGCGGATCAGTGCTGTCACAGCGCTTTCCATTCCAGCGGCAGCCACTGCCAGTGACCATCCGGCTCGCTGCCTGCAGGCAAGGTCAGCGCGTACTTGCCATAGCCACCGAGGGTGCGCAGCTTCGGGATCAGGTAGGTTTGCGCGGCGTTGTAGAACACCGGCTCCATGTCCTGGGGCAAGCTGTCGAGGGTTTCACGCTGCATCAGTTGCGCCATGGAATCCGGGCCGAAGTAGACCGGCATCAGCAGGTCCTTGGGCACGACGTCGGCCATGGGCGGGAAGCGCTTGTCGAGGGTGCCCAGGGCCTTGTCCACGAGTTTGTCATCGAGGGAGAACAGCAAGGTCGAACCGTGGCGTGCCAGGCTGACCCGCAGGAACGCCTTGCCGGTAATCGCCTCGGGCTGCTCCGCTTCCTTGGCCAGGTAGGGGCCGAAATTGGAGCTAACCTGACGCAACCACTGGTGGGTCGAGCCTTGTTGTTTCTCGACGACCGGGAAGGCATGTTCGGCGACATTGTTTTCGTAGGCGCCGACCATCGAACCGAACAGGTTGCCAAGGTCGGCATCGAGCTTGCCATCGTCTTCATTCAGGCTCGCCACCAACAGCGGCGTGTACAGGCGCGAATCGGCGTACCAGCACAGGCCTGCGGCGCCGGCCACATGGTCGACCATGGCCTGGGCGGCTTTTTCGTCGGCGCCGAGTTTGACCAGCAGCGGTTTCTGTTGCTCGGCGGCCAGGGGCAAGGCTACGCAGGCGCTGGCGCCCATGGGCATGGCTTGCCAGATCGGCTTGAAGTCGAAGTCCGGCTGGTTCTCCAGCTCGTCCATGGCCAGGAAGCTGTGCCAGCCCTTGTCGTCCATGTCGAAACGCAAACCGGCGAAGTTCGGGATGAAACGCTGGTAGCCCATGGCGAGCACGCTGGCGTTGACCGAGATGCGTTGCTTGACCTCCGGCGCCTTGGGCGGCAGGCCGAAGGCTTCGGGGAACAGTTTGTCGCCGTTGAGCAAGGCAGCCAGGGCAGTCGTCGAAACGCTGCCCGGTTCAACCGCGGAGCCGCTGGCCGGGTCGTACAGCTTGGTCGGGTTGGACAGCACCACCAGCTTGTCGCCATGGGAGGCGAAGAGCAGGGATTTGCTGGCGTTGTAGCTGAGCTGGTAGAGCGCAACGTCGTCACCGCCGACCTTCAGGTCGCTGAGCTTGCTCAGTTGCGCGTCATCCAGTGCGACTTTCGCCAACGGCTCCAGCACCTTCGCCAGGCCGCCGCGATCCATCACCAACAGGAAATCCTTGAGGCGACCGTCCGCACCGCGCCACAACGCGACATCGGCCGGCTGGTCGAAAAGCTCTTCGATCAGGCTGTCCTGCAGCTTGAGGTCATGCTCGTAGATGATCCGGCGCAGGCTGCCGATCAGCCCGAGGCGGTCGGCGTGGGCCTCGTAATAGAAGACGAAGTCCTCGGTGAGCGTGGCCTTGAGGAACGGCACCGCCAACAGGTCCTTGGGCAACTGGCTCAGGGAATGCGCCTCGAGCAAGCCGTCGGGGCGGCTCAGGCCGAGTTTTTCCAACGCCAACTCCATGGGCGGCGCCTTGGGCTTGGTCATGAACCAGCCCAACCCGGCGGCCACACCCGCGACCAGGCACAGCCCGATCAGTATCGCCGGCCAGCGGCGCACAGGTTTGGCGACAGGGGTCGGCGTGGTCGGGGAAGCAGTGTTGTCGCTCATATTCACAAGGGCCTGTTCATCCGTGGAGCGGATACTTAGTAATTGAAAGTCTTGACCAGCAACAGATCGCCAATGGCGCGCAGGGGCACGACAAAGGTCTCGCGTTTTTCATCGACGGTGTTTTCGTTGAGCACCAAGTTGATCTGCGAGGTGATCACCTCGTTCTGGTTGCTGGCCTCATCAAAGTTGTAGCCGCCGCTGCCGTAGTTGCCCCAATAATTCACGTAGACCAGGTAGGTGCCGTGCATCGGCGCGGTCATGGTGAACATTTCAGGGCCGGGGCCGTCGACGCCGTCCGGGTCGAGGCCGCCGCCATTGGTCAGCGCCGGCCGGCCGAAGAACGCATGTTGGCCGTCGGGTGTGACGATATGCAGATCGAGTTCGGCCTGGGGGTCGTCCCAGCCCAGCACCACGCGGATCTGTGCCGGGGTGCGCAGGTTGTTGGCTTCATAGAATTGCACGCGCTTGAGGGAGCGGCCTTCGGAGCTGCGCACCTCGACGCTGTTGGAACCGGCGCCGAACGCATACGGTCGGGCGAAACGGCCCTCGTCGTCGGTATAGAGATTCAGTGGATTGCCGTTGACCGCCAGGCTATGGGGCTGGCGAGCCGTGCCCATGTCCTTGATCCGGCCCTCGATCATCGTGCGGTTGCGCTGCACGCCCCGGTCGATGGGCGGGGTGGGATAGGCGACCTGGGGGTTTTCCGTGCGATCGAGCAGGCCACTGTAGCGCCAGCCCCCGACCGGCTCCGACAGCTCGGCCGAAGGCTCGGCCCACGCCAACGGCGCACCGAGCAACACGATCAATAAAGAAAGAAAACGCACGTATGCCTCCTGCCATGCACAACGCAACCCGGCGCCCTTCCTCGGCGCTGCTTGTCATTATTCGGGTTTCGTCTGGAGGCCCCGTTACAAGGGGCCGTAGATGGCGCGAAGAGTAGCTATTCGGCAGATTTTCCACAATCGGGGAACACGCGATTCTGTGTGGGAAATCACGTACTGGGAGGTGCGTGAGCCGAATAGCAGGCGTATTCGGCTCACGAAATGAGCCGAATACGAAAACTGACGTTTATTTCGGAGGCAAACCCGTGGCGAGGGAGCTTGCTCCCGCTGGGCTGCGAAGCGGCCCCTACCTGCTGGGCTTGAAACGGATTGCGACTGCTGCGCAGTCGAGCGGGAGCAAGCTCCCTCGCCACAAAAGCGGGTCGGTGCAAGCCCGTTGTCCCGCTTCGATCCCCCCGCCCTGATTTGCCCCAAAACCCCATGTCTGCTAGTGTCGCGCCGGTTTAACAGTCAACCGGAATAGCCGCCATGGCCCGCAAAAAAGCTGCACTGGATTTCGAACAATCTCTGGCCGACCTGCAAATACTGGTCGAACGGCTGGAGAACGGCGAATTGTCGCTGGAAGACTCGCTGACCGCCTTCGAGCAGGGTATCGGCTTGACTCGCGACTGCCAGGCGGCGCTGGCCCAGGCCGAGCAGAAAGTGCAATTGCTGCTCGAGCGCGACGGTGAGCTGACCGAAGAGCCTTTCGACGCGGAACAACCTGAATGATCGGTGCCTATCAGGCCAGCAGCCAGGCCCGGGTCAATGCTGCACTGGATACGTTGTTCAGCGCCCCGAGCCCGGAACTGGCGCGCCTGTACGAAGCCATGCGCTACAGCGTCATGAACGGCGGCAAGCGTGTGCGGCCGCTGTTGGCCTATGCCGCGTGCGAAGCCTTGGGCGGCCAGGCCGAACATGCCAACGGCGCGGCCTGCGCGGTGGAGCTGATCCACGCGTATTCGCTGGTGCACGACGACTTGCCAGCCATGGACGATGATGACCTGCGCCGCGGCCAGCCGACCACCCACAAACAATTCGACGAAGCCTGCGCGATCCTGGCCGGCGACGGCTTGCAGAGCCTGGCCTTCAGCGCCCTGCTGGACCCGGCCCTGAGCGACTGCCCGGCGCAGATTCGCCTGGACATGGTCAGCGCCCTGGCGTTGGCGGCGGGCCCCGCTGGAATGGTCGGCGGCCAGGCCATCGACTTGGGTTCGGTGGGCCTGAAGCTGGACCAGGACGCCCTGGAATACATGCACCGGCACAAGACCGGCGCGCTGATCGAGGCCAGCGTCCAACTCGGTGCCCTGGCCAGCGGTCGGTCCACCCCCGAGCAGTTGCAAGCCTTGCAGACCTACGCCCGGGCCATTGGCCTGGCGTTCCAGGTGCAGGACGACATCCTCGACGTGGAAAGCGATACCCAGACCCTCGGCAAACGCCAGGGCGCCGATATCGCCCGGGACAAGCCGACCTACCCGGCCCTGCTCGGCCTCGCCGCGGCCAAGGTCTACGCCCTGGAGTTGCGCGACCAGGCCTTGGCCGCGCTGCGACCCTTTGACGCGGCGGCCGAACCGTTGCGCGACTTGGCGCGCTATATCGTCGAACGACGTAGCTGATACAGGGTCAACCCATTCATAAGTGCGTATCGGCCAAGTTCCGGCCTACGCGTGGGCAGCTTGCGATGCATAAGGTAAACTGCCGCCTCTTTCTATACCTATAACGATTCGCCTGATGCCCACGACGTTTCAAGAGATTCCCCGCAAGCGCCCGACCACGCCCCTGCTGGACCGCGCCAACACGCCGGACGGCCTGCGTCGCCTGGGTGAAGCCGAGCTGGAAACCCTGGCCGATGAGTTGCGCCTGGAACTGCTCTATACAGTCGGCCAGACCGGTGGGCACTTCGGTGCCGGCCTGGGCGTCATCGAGCTGACGATCGCGCTGCACTACGTGTTCGACACCCCGGACGATCGGCTGGTGTGGGACGTCGGGCACCAGGCCTATCCGCACAAGATCCTCACCGATCGTCGCGAGCGCATGGGCACGCTGCGCCAGAAGGACGGCATCGCCGCCTTCCCGCGTCGCTCCGAGAGTGAATACGACACCTTTGGCGTCGGCCATTCCAGTACGTCCATCAGCGCCGCCCTGGGCATGGCGATTGCCGCCCGCCTGCAAAACAGCGAGCGCAAGGCCATTGCCGTGATCGGCGACGGCGCACTGACCGCGGGCATGGCCTTCGAGGCGCTGAACCATGCGCCGGAAGTCAACGCCAACATGCTGGTGATCCTCAACGACAACGACATGTCGATCTCGCGCAATGTCGGCGGGTTGTCCAACTACCTGGCGAAGATCCTCTCCAGCCGCACCTACGCCAGCATGCGCGAAGGCAGCAAGAAGGTGTTGTCGCGCCTGCCCGGTGCCTGGGAAATCGCCCGCCGTACCGAAGAGTACGCCAAGGGCATGCTGGTGCCCGGCACGCTGTTCGAAGAACTGGGCTGGAACTACATCGGCCCCATCGACGGCCACGACCTGCCGACCCTGATCGCCACCCTGCGCAACATGCGCGACCTCAAGGGCCCGCAGTTCCTGCACGTGGTCACCAAGAAAGGCAAAGGCTTCGCCCCGGCGGAGGTCGACCCGATCGGCTACCACGCCATCACCAAGCTCGAACCCCTGGACGCACCGGCCGCCGCGCCGAAAAAAGCCGGTGGACCGAAGTATTCCAGCGTTTTCGGCCAATGGCTGTGCGACATGGCCGCCGCCGATCCACGCCTGGTGGGCATTACCCCGGCGATGAAGGAAGGCTCGGACCTGGTGGCGTTCAGCGAACGCTACCCGCAGCGCTATTTCGACGTGGCGATTGCCGAGCAGCACGCCGTGACCCTCGCCGCCGGCATGGCCTGCGAAGGTGCCAAGCCCGTGGTGGCGATCTATTCGACCTTCCTGCAACGGGCCTACGACCAGTTGATCCATGACGTGGCGGTGCAGAACCTCGACGTGCTGTTCGCCATCGACCGCGCCGGCCTGGTGGGCGAAGACGGCCCGACCCACGCCGGCAGCTTCGACCTGTCGTTCCTGCGCTGCATCCCCGGCATGCTGGTGATGACCCCGAGCGATGAAAACGAGCTGCGCAAGATGCTCACCACCGGCCACCTGTTCAATGGCCCGGCGGCGGTGCGCTACCCTCGTGGCACCGGCCCGAACGCGCCCCTCTCGACCGACCTCGAACCCATCGAGATCGGCAAGGGCGTGATCCGCCGCCAGGGCAAGCAAACCGCCCTGCTGGTGTTCGGCGTGCAACTGGCCGAGGCCTTGAAAGTCGCCGACACCTTGGACGCTACCGTGGTGGACATGCGTTTCGTCAAACCCCTGGACGAAGCCCTGGTGCGCGAGATGGCCGGCAGCCATGACCTGCTGGTGACCATCGAGGAAAACGCCATCATGGGCGGTGCCGGCGCGGCGGTCAGCGAGTTCCTGGCCCGGGAGAACATCCTCAAGTCGGTGCTGCACCTGGGCCTGCCGGACAGCTACGTCGAACACGCCAAGCCGGCGCAGATGCTGGCCGAATGCGGGCTGGACGAGGCGGGGATCGAAGCGGCGGTGCGTCAGCGGTTGCAGTTGTTGGGCCTGTAAGTTCAGCCAACACAAGCCCCTGTGGGAGCGAGCTTGCTCGCGATAGCGGTGTGTCAGCCAATGGATGACTTGACTGATCTTCCGCCATCGCGAGCAAGCTCGCTCCCACAAGGGGTTTGTGCAGACCAGAAATGTCCGGAACCCCATGAAACTCCGCCTCGCCCTCACCCTCTCTCTGCTACCCACCCCCGACCTGCTGGCCGACACCTTCGAACGCGACCAGGCCTTGAAGCTGCCCGACATCGTGATCAGCGCCAACCGCCAGGTCGAGGCCCGTAACGACAGCAGTGCCGCCAACACCGTGTTCACCCGCGACGACATCGAGCGCTTGCAACCGGCCAGTGTCACGGACTTGCTCAGCCGCGTGCCGGGTGTGCAAGTGGCGCCGCTGGGTGGACGCGGCAGCCTGCCGGGGATTTACATTCGCGGGACCAAATCGGCCCAGAGCCTGGTGCTGGTGGACGGCCAGCGCATCGGCAATGCCACCTCCGGTGACAGCAACCTGCAACGCCTGAACATCAACCAGATCGAGCGCGTGGAAGTGCTGCGTGGTTCGCGCTCGGTGATCTACGGCGCCGACGCGGTGGGCGGGGTGATCCAGATTTTCACCCGGCGCGGCAACACCCAGGGCCTGCAACCGCGCCTGCACGTGGGGGTCGGCAGCCACCAGACCTGGGAGCGCAGCCTGGGCCTGTCCGGCGGCGACGAGCAGACCCGTTTCAACCTCGGTGCCAGCCTCGACGACAGCGCTGGCAGCAACCGGACCCACGAGTCCTACGCCAGCGACCGCGACGACGATGCCAACCGCAACCAGCCCTTCAGCCTGAGCCTGAGCCATGCGGCCAGCGATGACCTGGAAGTTGGCCTGAACCTGCTGGATAACCGCGGCAAAAGCGAATACGACAACCCGTTCGGCCGCTTCGACCCGAGCACTTTCGAGTCCTTGCCCCAGCAACCCTACAGCGAGTTCGCGGTGAGCAGCTTCAGCACCTATGTGGACGGGCGCATCAACGACACCTGGAAATCCCGCCTGGAACTGGGCCACAGCGAGAACCGCGAAAAGACCTTCGACAAGCTCAGCGATGTCCGCGAAGTCTTCAACACCTACCGCGATTCGGTGACCTGGCAGAACGATGTGACGCTGGACGAGCGCAACAGCCTGATCGTCGGCGGCGACTGGTATCAGGACCGGGTCAACAGCAGCACGCCGTTCGACGAGGACAGCCGCTGGAACCGTGCAGCGTTCATCCAGCACCGCTTCCAGGCCGAAACGTTCTCGACGGAACTGGGCCTGCGTCGCGACCAGAACCAACAGTTTGGCGGCCAGAACAGTTGGAGCGGCACCCTCACCGTGCCGGTCAATCCGGCCAACGACCTGTTGCTGACCTACAGTGAGAGCTTCCGCGCACCGACCTTCAATGACCTGTACTACCCGGACTTCAGCAACCCCGACCTGAAGCCCGAGACGGCCAAGAGCTACGAGCTGCAGTGGCGCAGCCAACTGAGCGACAGCGCCCGCCTGGAAACCTCGCTGTACCGCACCGACCTGGAAGACGCGATCATTTTTGGCCGCGACTCACGCCCGCAGAACGTCGCCTCGGCGCGGATCGACGGCTTTGAAATGGCCTACCTGCAGGATGTCTTCGGCTGGCAGGGCAATCTGGCCCTGGCCATCATCGACCCGCGCGACCGCGACAGCGGTCACACCCTGGCCCGCCGCGCCCGGCGGACCTTGAGCCTGGACCTGGACCGGCAATTCGATCGCCTCGGCCTGGGCGCCACCTGGCAAGCGGTGAGCGGCAGCTATGACGACGAAGACAACCGCAACGCCTTGGGCGGCTATGCCCTGCTCGGGTTGCGCGGCAGTTGGGCGCTGACCCGGGAGGTGAAGCTGGAGATGAAGGTGGATAACCTGCTGGACAAGGGTTACAGCCGGGCGCTGTATAGCCATGATGGCGGGCAGTATGGGTATCGGGAGGAAGGTCGGGCGTGGTTGTTTGGGGTGACTTGGACCCCGTCACTCTGATCCAGGAACAACTGTGGTGTCTGGTCTGGCCTCATCGCGAGCAAGCTCGCTCCCACAGGGATTTCACAACAGGTTAACTGTGGGAGCGAGCTTGCTCGCGATTACAGGCGCCGCGGCCTATCGGTCTGGCGCAATCAACTCACATAGCCGCGCCGTCGCCTCGATCATCTGCCCACTGGGCCGTTCCAGGCCTTTGTCATTGACCAACAACAAGCGCCCCTGCGCCACCGGCCAGGTTTTCCAGGCATCGAGCTGCGTCTGTTCCGTGGCCAGGATGACGTGCGGACTACGTTGCAGCACCGCTTCCACACTCACCTGCGGCGCCGGCACGCTCAGATCGGCAAAAACGTTGTGGGCACCGCACACGCTCAGCGCATCACTGATGATCTGCCCGCCACCAACGGTGTACAGCGGCCGGTCCCAGACCTGGTAGAACACCGGCAACGGCGGGTCCCGGCGATAGCGCTGGCGTAGCGCCTCGAGACGTCCGCGCAACTGCGCCGCCCGTTGTACGCCCCGCTCCGGGCGGCCGAGCTGCTTGGCGATGGCTTCGATTTGCGTGATGAGTTGGTCGAGGCTGCGGGGCTCGGCGACATGGATGGGGATGCCCAGGCCCTTGAGCTGCTCGCGCTGGGCCGGGCCGACACTGCCAGGCCAGAGCAGGAGCAGATCGGGCTTGAGGCTGAGCAAGCGCTCCATGTCCAGTTGCCCGTAACGGCCTACCGAAGGCACGTCCTTGAGCGCCGGCGGGCGATCCCCGCCATCCAGCACGCCCACCAACAGGTCGGCGGAGCCCAGTTCAACGACGATTTCCGACAGCGACGGCGCCAGGCTGACGACCCGCGAGGCGGCCATCGTCGAGGCGCTGACGGCCAGCAGCAAGACCGCCAGCCAGCGGTTCATCAGCCGAGTTGACGCGGGATGCGGTACAGGTAGAACAACACGGCGGTCGACAAGGCCAGCAACATCAACGGCACGGCTTCCAGGCCCACGAATACCGCCAGGGCGCCGATCCAGGCTGGCAGCCCGGCCACCAGGAAAGCGGCGCGGCGACGGGCCGCCAGGTCGATCCAGGCCTGGGGCTCTTCGGGTGTGTCGAGGGCTTTCTGGGTGGCGACCAGGGCCTGTTTATACGGCCCGAAGAATCGCAGGCTGACAAACATCGACGCCAGGCCGGCAATGAACAACGGCATCGCCAGCACCGGCAGAATCGCTTCGCCCTGGCCGAACACCGCATTGATCACAAACAGTGGCAGCAAGGCCAGGGCCAGGTATTTCCACCAACTGACCGACAGCCGCCGCCGAACCTGACCGCGCGTCACGCCCGGTCAACCTCGCCTTGGTGCTCGTTGCCCATCATGTGGTCGAGCTTGCTGGCCTTGGTTGCCAGGTAGAGCTTGTTGTGGGGGTTGTGACCGGTGTGCAGCGGCACACGCTCGGCCACCACGATGCCCATGTCAGTCAACGCCTTGACCTTGCGTGGGTTGTTGGTCATCAAGCGCAGCGACTTCACGCCCAGATGCTCCAGCATCGGCAGGCAGATGCTGTAGTCACGCAGGTCGGCGGCAAAGCCCAGGCGTTCGTTGGCTTCCACGGTATCGGCGCCGCCATCTTGCAGTTCATAGGCGCGGATCTTGTTCAACAGGCCAATGCCACGGCCTTCCTGGCGCAGGTACAGCAACACGCCACGGCCTTCGCGGGCGATGGCCTGCAGCGCGGCCTCGAGTTGCGAACCGCAATCGCAGCGCTGGCTGAACAGGGCATCACCGGTCAGGCATTCGGAGTGCAGGCGACCCAGCACCGGAGAACCGTCGGCGAAATCACCCAGGCTGAGCACGACGTGCTCGCGGCCGGTGGCTTCATCGAGAAAACCATGCATGGTGAATTGCGCAAAGGGCGTTGGCAGCTTGGAAGCGGCAACAAAAACGACAGGCACCGGTGTGCTCCTGATCTAGTACTGGAGTTTCGCAGAGGCGGGCATTGTAACAGCACGTCCCGACCGACGCTTAGGCTGAATTGTCGGCCATAACCATCGAAAAGTTTGATTACGGCTTCGGTGGCTTGCCATTCTCGTCGAAAGGATAGGGTTGCTTCCAGTGTTCGAAAATCGGCTTGAGCTGGCCGCTTTTCACCAGCACTTCCATCCGCCGGTCGAACAGCTCGCTCAATGCCCGTCCGTTGGCGGTGTTGGCAAAGCCCAGGTAGAGAGGCAAATTGATCAGCGGCGAGAGTTTGAACTGCTTCGGATTATCGGCCTTGGCGAGCACTTCTTCGATTTCCATCGACGCATCAATGTAAAAATCCGCTCGCTCATGGATCAGCATCGGCAAGATACCCACCGCCCGGTGGATCTCATTGAAACGCCGGATGTTGGGCAGGTAGTTGTTGTATTCGTACCCACGCATCCATACCAGCCGATAGTTGCCAATCGTCGCCAGGGTAGGCGTCGGCTTGGAGGCCAACCCCAAGGCATAGATGTGATCGACGTCGTAGTGCCACTTCGGGTAAAGCACGCCTTCGGATTCATCCCGATAGGCGCCGACCTGCACGTCGACCTCGCCACGCTGCACCAACCCGATCGAGCGGGTGTAGGGCACGCTGCGGATTTCCAGCTTGACGCCTTCAGGCTC
This sequence comes from Pseudomonas fluorescens, assembly GCF_001307275.1. Taxonomy (NCBI): domain Bacteria; kingdom Pseudomonadati; phylum Pseudomonadota; class Gammaproteobacteria; order Pseudomonadales; family Pseudomonadaceae; genus Pseudomonas; species Pseudomonas fluorescens. The sequence goes on along the minus strand of NZ_CP012831.1, from coordinate 3,384,017 downwards.
GAACACCGCGCGCAAGATGTCCCAGCCCATGCCCTGGCCATCGGCCTGGGTGTAATCGGCCCACTCCTCACTCGCCGCGCGAACCTTGTCAGGCTGCGGCGCCGACTCGGCCACCCTCACCCCCACACAGGCTCCTAAACACAGCAACAGCAGTAGTGCGCGGCTTACGCCCATGCCTGGCTCCTTCAGGTGAAACACCACACCAATCCTTGCATTGCCAGCCAGGCGAAAACCCCGGCCAATACATCGTCGAGCATGATCCCGACGCCTCCGTGCACATGTCGGTCGATCCAGCGGATCGGCCACGGCTTGAGGATATCGAAGAAACGGAACACCAGAAATCCCGTCAGCAACCAATACCAGCCTTCCGGCACCAGCCACAAGGTGATCCACATGCCGACCATTTCGTCCCAGACGATGCCTTCATGATCGTGCACCCGCAGGTCGTCCGCCACTTTGCCACACAGCCAGAAGCCAAACAGCATGGTGATGCCGAGCATCAACCAGTAGCCCCAGTCCGGCAACATCTGCCACAACGGAATGAAGGGTAGCGCAACCAGCGAGCCCCAGGTGCCCGGCGCTTTAGGTAAAGTGCCCGAACCAAAGCCAAATGCCAGGAAATGCCAGGGATTGCGCCAGACCGAAGGCGGAACGAACTCTGCCGGGACCTGGTTGGGATGATCTGTCACGGTGTCTCCCGAAAATGTTGATAGCCCCGTACGTGCGGGGTGATGTCGTGCCCGTCGCTGTCCACCAGCGTGACGCCTTGCCCGGCCAGGACGCTGCCGATCACATGGATCGGCCAGCCTGCGGCCTGTAACGCCGACAATCGGCTCGGTGGCAGTGCGAACAGCAGCACGTAGTCGTCACCGCCGCTCAGGGCGGCCTGCGCGGCATCGGCCTCGCCAAGAAACGCGACCAGAGCGCTGGACAGCGGCAGTCGGTCCCGTTCAACCTGCAAGGCTACCCCGGACGCCAGGGCGATATGCCCACAATCGGCCAGCAGGCCATCGGAAATATCCATCGCCGCGCTGGCCTTTCCCCGCAACGCCAGGCCCAAGTCGATCTGCGGTCGGGGTGACCAATAATGAGCCAGTAGTGGCTCGGCAATCCCAGGCTCGGCGCGCCGCTGGCCAAGCACCAACGGCAAGGCGCCGGCGGCATTGCCCAGTTCGCCGCCGACACACAGCAGGTCGCCGGGCTGTGCGCCGCTGCGGGTCAGGGCCTGGCCGGAAGGCACGTGGCCGAACACGGTCATGGTCAGGCTCAACGGCCCACGCGTGGTGTCCCCTCCCACCAACGCCACGCCACAGGCCTGGGCCATCTGGTTCAAACCGCGGGCATAGGCTTGCAGCCAATCGGTGGTCACCGTCGGCAAGGTCAGGGCAAGGGTAAAGGCCAAAGGCTTGGCGCCCATGGCGGCCAGGTCGCTGACCGCCACGGCCAGCGAGCGCTGGCCGAGCAGGAACGGGTCGCAAGGGTCTGGAAAATGCACACCGGCCACGAGCGTGTCGGTGGAGACCGCCAGCTGTTCTCCGAAAGGAGCTGCCAGCAAGGCGCAGTCGTCGCCGATCCCCAGCGCAACGCCCTCGCCGCCCTGCGCGCAAGGCGCGGCGGCGAAGTAGTTACGGATCAGCTCAAACTCACCCATTGGGATAACAAGCGCCAATCAGCGCTTGAACGCCTTCACTTCAGCTTCACGCAGGCGCGGGGCGAGCTTGTCGAGCACACCGTTGACGAACTTGTGGCCATCGGTGGACCCGAAGACTTTCGCCAGTTCGATCCCTTCGTTGATCACCACGCGGTACGGTACATCGACGCGCTTGAGCAGTTCCCAGGTGGACAGGCGCAGAACCGCCAGTTCAACCGGATCCAGCTCTTCGATGGTCAAGTCCAGGCAAGGCGTGAGCGCGGTGTCGATTTCGGTCTTGAACTGCGGGACCCCATGCAGGATCTCGCGGAAATAAGCACCGTCGACATCACTGAAATCGTTATCGACCCGAAACTGCGCTTCGATCTCGTTCAGCGATTGCTTGGCCATGTGCCATTGATACAGCGCCTGGGTCGCGAGCTGACGGGCTTCGCGACGCTTGACGCTTTTCGATGGCTTGCCGGCGTCCGCAGGCTTTGGATCGCGCGGGTTGAAACGATCGCTTTCGTCGCTAATCACTTGGCCTCCAACTGCGCCAGCAGGCTGACCATTTCCAGGGCGGACAGGGCAGCTTCGGCACCTTTGTTACCGGCCTTGGTGCCGGAACGTTCGATGGCTTGTTCGATGGAGTCAACGGTCAGCACGCCAAAAGCGACCGGCACGCCGAATTCCATGGACACCTGGGCCAGGCCCTTGGTGCATTCGCCAGCCACGTATTCGAAGTGCGGAGTACCGCCACGAATGACCGCGCCCAGGGCGATAATCGCCGCATATTCGCCCTTTTGAGCGACTTTCTGCGCAACCAGCGGAATTTCGAAGGCGCCAGGGGCACGGATGATGGTGATGTCGCTTTCGCTCACGCCATGGCGAACCAGGGCATCGACCGCACCGCCAACCAGGCTCTCGACCACGAAACTGTTGAAACGGCCCACTACCAGAGCGTAGCGGCCTTTAGGGGCGATGAAGGTACCTTCGATGGTCTTCAGGGTCATTCGTCAGATCTCTTAAAGAGCCAGAGCGCGTTCTATACGCGCTCCTTCAGTGATATTAGCCACGAATACTGCATCGGAAATCCCGCCATGCTGTTCATTTTCAAGCTTTTGTGGCGAGGGAGCTTGCTCCCGCTGGGCTACGAAGCGGCCCTATTGTGGGTGCTGCGCACCCAAGCGGGAGCAAGCTCCCTTGCCACAATGAATCTAATTAGCCTTAAGTGAACAACAATGCCGGAATCTCCGGGCCATTATTCGGAGGGCACGTATTCTACAACTTCCAGATCGAAACCGGATATCGCATTAAATTTCATCGGTGCGCTCATCAGGCGCATTTTACGCACGCCCAGGTCGCGAAGGATCTGCGAACCGGCACCGACGATGCTGTAGGTGGTCGGTTTTTTCACCGCTGCCTGATCGCCGGTTTCACGAATGTGCGCCAGCAGCACGTCGCCATCGAGCGGGTGGCCGAGCAGCAACACCACGCCGCTGCCGGCCTCGGCCACCGCGGCCATGGCGGCCCGCAGGCTCCAGCGGCCGGGTTGCTTGACCATCAGCAGGTCGCGCAGCGGGTCCATGTTGTGCACGCGCACCAGGGTCGGCTCTTCGGCGCATACAGTACCCAGGGTCAGCGCCATGTGCACGTCGCCTTCCACCGAGTCGCGGTAGGTCACCAGGTTGAACTGGCCCAGTTCGCTGTCCAGCGGCTGCTCGGCAATCCGCTGAACGGTACGTTCGTGGATCATCCGGTAGTGGATCAGGTCGGCGATGGTGCCGATCTTGATGTTGTGTTCGGCGGCGAAGGTTTCCAGTTCCGCACGACGGGACATGGTGCCGTCGTCGTTCATCACTTCGCAGATCACGCCGCTGGGTTCGAAGCCGGCCATGCGCGCCAGGTCGCACGCTGCTTCGGTGTGGCCGGCGCGGGCCAGGGTGCCACCGGCCTGGGCCATCAGCGGGAAGATGTGGCCGGGGCTGACGATGTCTTCGGCCTTGGCGTCCCGGGCGGCGGCAGCCTGTACGGTGCGCGCGCGATCAGCGGCGGAGATCCCGGTGGTCACGCCTTCGGCGGCCTCGATGGACACGGTGAACTTGGTGCCGAAGCCCGAGCCGTTGCGTGGCGCCATCAGCGGCAACTTCAGCAGTTCGCAGCGCTCGCGGGTCATCGGCATGCAGATCAGCCCACGGGCGTGCTTGGCCATGAAATTGATGTGTTCGGCCTTGCAGCACTCGGCGGCCATGATCAGGTCGCCTTCGTTCTCGCGGTCTTCGTCATCCATGAGGATGACCATCTTGCCTTGGCGGATGTCTTCAACCAGTTCTTCGATGCTATTGAGCGCCACGCGGCACCCCCTTGGGTCAGGATTTGAGGTAGCCGTTGGCGGCCAGAAAACTTTCGGTGATGTTACCGGCCCGCCGTTGTGAAGAGTCAGGCTCTGCGGCCTTGTCTCCCATAAGCAGGCGTTCCAGGTAACGGGCCAGCAAGTCGACTTCCAGGTTGACCCGGCGACCTGGCCGGTACGAAGCCATGATGGTTTCGCTCAGCGTGTGGGGAATGATCGTCAGCAGGAATTCGGCGCCATCCACCGCGTTGACCGTCAGGCTGGTGCCGTCGACGGTGATCGAGCCTTTATGGGCGATGTACTTGGCCAGCTCCTTCGGGGCGCGGATGCGAAACTCCACGGCCCGGGCGTTATCCGTGCGCGAGACCACTTCGCCGACGCCGTCCACGTGGCCGCTGACCAGGTGCCCGCCCAGGCGAGTGGTGGGGGTCAGGGCTTTTTCCAGGTTGACCGGGCTGCCACTCTTGAGGTCGTTCATGGCCGTGCAGTCGAGGGTTTCGCGGCTGACGTCCGCCAGGAAGCCGTTGCCTGGCAGTTCAACGGCGGTCAGGCAAACGCCGTTTACCGCGATGCTGTCGCCCAACTTGACGTCGCTCAGGTCGAGCTTGCCGGTTTCGACGTAGACCCGCACATCGCCGCCCTTGGGGGTGAGTGCACGGATGCTGCCGATGGATTCGATGATGCCGGTAAACATGGAGTCCTCCTCGAGAACGGGCCGCCGCGTGAGCGAAAGCCGGGAATTATACGCTGGCCGGTGGCACGGGAACGGCGATGACTCGCCAGTCATCGCCCACGGCACGGATTTCGGTGATTTTCAACTGGGGAGCGTCCTTCATCTGCGCCAGCGGCCAGTCCAGCAGTGGCCTCGCCGAAGAACCGAGGAACTTGCCGGCGATGAAAATCTGGAACTCGTCCACCAGCCCCTGCCGGGCAAAAGCCCCCGCCAGGCGCGGACCAGCCTCCACCAGCACCTCATTGACATCCCGGGCAGCCAGCGCCACCAGCAGCCTACGCAGATCGACCTGGCCGTCATCGCCCGCCACGATCATGCATTCAGGACCGTTGGCGTATTGTTCTTCCACCGCCATGCAGGTAGCGACCAGCGCCGGGCCGGCCTTGAAAAACGGCGCATCCAGCGGCACCCGCAAGCGCCCGTCCACCAGTACCCGCAACGGCGGACGGCTCATGACCAACGCAGTCTGCTCGGCATCCAGCCCGAGTTCATCGGCGCGCACGGTCAGCCGGGCATTGTCCGCCAACACCGTGTCGGCGCCGGTCAGCACCACACTGGCCTGGGCGCGTAGGCGCTGGACCGCCGAACGTGCGGCCGGGCCGGTGATCCACTGGCTTTCGCCGCTTTCCATGGCGGTGCGGCCATCCAGGCTCATGGCGAGCTTGACCCGCACGAACGGCAGGCCCTGTTCCATGCGCTTGAGAAAACCTTCATTGAGCTTGCGCGCCTCACCTTCCAGCACGCCGCTTTCGGTGGCGATGCCGGCCTGGGCCAGGCGTTGCAGGCCGCGCCCGGCGACTGCCGGGTTAGGGTCCTGCATCGCTGCCACCACCCGCGCCACGCCGGCATTGACCAGCGCATCGGCACAAGGCGGGGTACGCCCGTGATGACTGCAAGGCTCGAGGGTCACGTAGGCCGTGGCGCCCCGGGCGTTGTCACCGGCGGCCCGCAGGGCATGGACTTCGGCATGGGGCTCGCCAGCGCGGATGTGCCAGCCTTCGCCGACAATCTGCCCGTCACGCACGATCACGCAACCGACCCGGGGGTTGGGGTGGGTGGTGTAGTGACCGCGCCGCGCCAACTCCAGGGCGCGGGCCATGTAGTGGGCGTCGAGGACGGCCTGCTGCGCCGGGACAGTCATTCTTTCACCGGTTCGCGGGCCAGGCGGTCGATTTCTTCACGGAATTCGTTCAGGTCCTGGAAGCGCCGGTATACCGAGGCGAAACGAATGTAGGCGACTTCGTCGAGCTTCTGCAGCTCGGCCATCACCAACTCTCCGACCACCAGGGACTTGACCTCGCGCTCGCCGGTCGCCCGCAGCTTGTGCTTGATGTGCACCAGCGCCGCTTCCAGGCGCTCGACGCTCACCGGGCGTTTTTCCAGGGCGCGCTGCATGCCGGCGCGCAGTTTTTCTTCGTCGAACGGCTGGCGGCTGCCGTCGGTTTTGATCAGGCGCGGCAACACCAGTTCAGCGGTCTCGAACGTCGTGAAACGCTCGCCGCAAGCCAGGCATTCGCGGCGGCGGCGGACTTGTTCGCCCTCGGCGACCAGTCGCGAGTCGATGACCTTGGTGTCGTTGGCACCGCAGAAGGGACAGTGCATGGTGGCAGGCAACAAAAAAAGGGAGGGCCATGGTAGCGCATCCCACTGGCAAGACAAGCCATAGGGTTTACGGTATACAGACGGGCTTACCGTCAGATCCATGGAATTCACCTTGCTGGAGCCACACATGCCGCTACGATCGCTCGTTTTGCTCAGTTTTTTCAGCCTGCTGATGGCGTGCAGCAGCGATGCCCCCAAGCCCGCCGCTCCCGCTCCGGCCCCCGCGCCGAAACAGGCCCAGGAAAAGGCCCGGCAGGCCACCGAGCTGGGACCGCTGCCGGCGTACCAGCGCGAGTTGAGCGGCACCCTGCAAGGCGTGCCGGCCGGAGCCGAAGTGGAACTGGCGCTGCTGGTGATCGACGACAAGGACCGTCCACAACAACTGCTTGCCAGTTCCAGCCTGATCGGCACCAACCAGGCCCTGCCCTTCCGCTTGCGCTTCAACCCGGAAGCCTTCCCGGTGGGCGCCCGCGTGGAACTGCGTGGCCGCGCCAGCCAGTCCGGCCAGTTGATCCTGCACTTGCCGGAACAACGCATCAGCCAACCGACCACCCAGGCGTTGGGCACCCTGCAATTCGTCAAAGCGCCATGAGTGCACCGCAATACCTGCAACGGGCGTTGAGTGAATTGCTTGGCGACGCGCGCCTGGTGGCTTGCCCGCTACCCGGCGCTGACTTGAAGTTGTGGCTGATCGACGGCGACAACATGGACCGCGCCTTCAGCCCGGAAGAAACCCGGCGCATTCTCCACGAGCCGCCCTATTGGAGTTTCTGCTGGGCCAGCGGCTTGGCGATGGCCCGCTACCTCGCCGAGCAGCCGCAGTGGGTCGAAGGCAAGCGGGTGCTGGACTTTGGGGCCGGTTCCGGCGTGGCGGGCATCGCAGCGATCAAGGCTGGGGCGCTGGAGGTGGTGGCCTGCGACCTCGACCCACTGGCGATTGCCGCCTGTCAGGCCAATGCTGCGCTCAATGACGTGAAGTTGGGTTATTCGACAGACTTTTTCGCCGAAGCTGATCGCTTCGACCTGATCCTGGTCGCCGACGTGCTCTACGACCGGGCCAACCTGCCGCTGCTCGACCAGTTCCTCAGCCGTGGTCGCGAGGCGTTGGTGGCCGATTCCCGGGTGCGGGATTTCCAGCATCCGCTGTACCGGCGCATCGAAATGCTCCAGGCCATGACCCTGCCGGACCTGGCCGAGCCGGAAGAGTTTCGGCATGTGAGCCTGTACCACGCGCGGCGCTGACCCTGAAAGCATCGCGAGCAAGCTCGCTCCCACAGGGGGCGCATGAACACTTGAGATCCCTTGTGGGAGCGAGCTTGCTCGCGAAGGCGTCCTGTCAGACATCACAGGGCGAAAGACCACCCCGCTTTCAGCCACCCCCCACCACGCCGTATAGTTGCCCCATTCAAGCGCTCTACGAGATTGCCCATGACTCAGGAAACGCCCTACATCTTCGACGCCACCACGGCCGATTTCGACCAATCGGTGATCGCGAACTCTTTCCACAAACCGGTACTGGTGGATTTCTGGGCCGAGTGGTGTGCGCCGTGCAAGGCTCTGATGCCAATGCTGCAAACCATTGCCGAGAGCTATCAAGGCGAATTGCTGCTGGCCAAGGTCAACTGCGACATCGAGCAGGACATTGTGGCCCGCTTCGGCATTCGCAGCCTGCCGACGGTGGTGTTGTTCAAGGACGGTCAGCCCGTTGATGGCTTTGCCGGTGCCCAGCCGGAATCGGCGGTACGCACGATGCTCGAACCCCATGTGCAGATGCCACCGCCGGCCGCCGCCGACCCGTTCGAACAGGCCCAGGCGCTGTTCGACGACGGTCGTTTCGCCGACGCCGAAGCCGTGCTCACCGTCTTGCTGGGTGAAGACAACACCAACGCCAAGGCCCTGATCCTGTATGCCCGCTGCCTGACCGAGCGTGGCGAGCTGGACGAAGCGCAGACGGTGCTCGACGCGGTGAAAAGCGATGAGCACAAGGCCGCCCTCGCCGGTGCCAAGGCGCAGATCCAGTTCCTCGGCCTGGCCAAGCACCTGCCGGACGCCGCCGATCTCAAGGCGCGCCTGGCGAAAGACCCGCAAGACGACGAAGCGGTGTACCAACTGGCGATCCAGCAACTGGCGCGCCAACAGTACGAAGCGGCCCTGGATGCGCTGCTCAAGCTGTTCGTGCGTAACCGCAGCTACAGCGAAGGCCTGCCCCACAAGACCTTGCTGCAAGTGTTCGAACTGCTGGGCAACGATCACCCGCTGGTGACGACCTATCGCCGCAAGCTGTTCGCGGCGTTGTATTGACTCCCCTGTAGGAGCTGCCGAAGGCTGCGATCTTTTGATCTTTCGCTTGAGACTCAAGCGTCAGGGGAAAGATCGCAGCCTCGCTTCGCTCGTCAGCTCCTACGCGGTTTCGTGCCAGCTATAGAGTGGTGTGTCGCCGCCACTGATGACTTTTACATCCGGGCTATGGCGCAGGCGCACCAACAGGCGCTTGCCCGCCGAGGCACTGCCGGTCAGGCCTTCGAGCTGCTCCAGCAGGTCCGGACCGCTCAGTTGGCCGGCCTTGCGCAGCAGTTCCTTGGCGATCTGCCATTGGGCATCGTCCTGGTTCGTCGGTTTGGCCGCCGGTGCCGCCGTGCCTTCGGACTTGGCCACTTGCAACTGCGCGCCGAGCTGCGCCCAGTCGCCCTCATCCATTTCGATCGTCAAGTCCACCGGCCACTCGCCGACGGTTCCGCGTATCCGCAACATCACCGTGCTCCTGAATATTTCATGTACGCATGCTCCCATGGCCCTTGCGCGACGCCAAGCAGACGGTCAAACTCTCCGCACTTTCGTTATAAGATTACATAACCTTTTCGGAGACTCGTCATGCGTCGTCTGCTTCTCGCTTTGCCGTTCGCCCTGCTGCCATTGGCCGTCGCTCATGCGGCGGTGGAGCATGACCACGACCATGATCACGAACATGGCAGCCTCGGTGCCCATGAACACGGCGTTGCTCGACTGAACGCGGCACTGGATGGTCAGACCTTGGAGCTGGAACTGGAAAGCCCGGCGATGAACCTGGTGGGCTTCGAACACGCCGCCACCAGCGATGCCGACAAGGCCAAGGTCGCCGCGGTACGGGCGCAGTTGGACAAGCCGCTGGCACTGTTCAACCTGCCGGCCGCCGCCAAGTGCACCGTGGCCCAACAGGAACTGGAAAGCCCGTTGTTCGGCGATGAACCGGACCACGAAGACCATGACGAAGACGCCGATGGCGACGAACATCACGAGCACAGTGAGATCCATGCCCACTATCAATTCACCTGCACCGTCCCTGGCGCCTTGAAGAACCTGGACCTGGCGACACTGTTCAAAACCTTCCCGGCCACCCAGAAAATTCAGGTACAACTGATCAGCCCGACTGGCCAACAAGGCGTGGAAGTGACGGCCAAGGCGCCAACCCTGAAATTCTGATTCACCGCAAACCCAATGTGGGAGCGAGCTTGGTGGGAGCAAAGCTTGCTCGCGATAGCGGTCCAACGGTCAACATCCAAGTTGAAGGTGATGGCCTCATCGCGAGCAAGCTCAGCTCCCACAGGTCTCCCGCAGGTTCCACTTTGAAACGACAAACATGACCCAAGCACTCATCGAACTGTCCGACCTGGGCTTCAGTTGGCCCGGGCATCCGCCCTTGCTGGATATCCCGGCGTTTCGCCTGGAAGCGGGTGAAACCTTGTTCCTCAAGGGCCCGAGTGGCAGCGGCAAGACCACGCTGCTAGGGCTGTTGGGCGGGGTGCAAACGCCGGATCGCGGCAGCATCCGCCTGCTCGGCCAGGAACTCAGCGAACTGGCCGCCGGCCGCCGCGACCGCTTTCGCGTGGACCATACCGGCTACATCTTCCAGCAGTTCAACCTGCTGCCGTTTCTCTCGGTACGCGAGAACGTCGAACTGCCCTGCCACTTCTCGAAACTGCGCGCGCAGCGGGCCACCCAGCGCCATGGCAGTGTCGATCAAGCGGCCGCCACGTTGCTGGCCCACCTGGGCTTGACCGACCCGAACCTGTTGGAGCGTCGCGCCGACTCGTTGTCCATCGGCCAGCAACAACGGGTCGCCGCCGCCCGGGCCTTGATCGGTCAACCGGAACTGGTGATCGCCGACGAACCGACTTCAGCCCTGGACTACGACGCCCGGGAAAACTTCCTGCGGCTGTTGTTCGCCGAATGCCGCGAGGCCGGGTCGAGCCTGTTGTTCGTCAGCCACGACCAGAGCCTGGCGCCGCTGTTCGACCGCCACCTCTCGCTGGCCGATCTCAATCGCGCCGCCACGCCACTCGAGGTCTGAGATGTATTTGTTCCGTCTAGCCATGGCCAGCCTGGCGAACCGCCGCTTCACCGCGATTCTCACCGCGTTTGCCATCGCCCTCTCGGTCTGTCTGCTACTGGCGGTGGAACGTGTGCGCACCGAAGCGCGAGCCAGTTTCGCCAGCACCATCAGCGGCACCGACCTGATCGTCGGAGCCCGCTCCGGCTCGGTGAACCTGCTGCTGTATTCGGTGTTTCGCATCGGCAACGCCACCAACAACATCCGCTGGGACAGCTTCGAACAGTTCGCCCAAAACCCGAAAGTGAAGTGGGCGATCCCCATGTCCCTGGGCGATTCTCATCGCGGCTATCGGGTGATGGGCACCACCGAGGCCTACTTCGAGCATTACCAGTACGGCCGCCAGCAACACCTGGAACTGGCCGATGGCCGGGCCTTCGCCACCGATCCGTTCGAAGTGGTGCTCGGTGCCGAAGTGGCCGAGGCGCTGCACTACAAGCTCGGTGACAAGCTGGTGCTGGCCCACGGCGTGGCGGCGATCAGCCTGGTCAAGCATGACGACAAGCCCTTCACCGTGGTCGGGATTCTCAAGCGCACCGGCACCCCGGTGGACCGCACGCTGCACATCAGCCTCGGCGGCATGGAGGCGATTCACATTGACTGGAAGAACGGCGTGCCAGCCCAGGGCAATGGGCGCATCAGCGCCGACCAAGCCCGTAACATGGACCTCACGCCCCAAGCGATCACCGCGTTCATGCTCGGCCTCAACAGCAAGATTTCGACCTTTGCCTTGCAACGCGAGATCAATGAGTTCCGTGGCGAACCGCTGCTGGCCATCCTCCCTGGCGTAGCACTGCAGGAGTTGTGGAGCCTGATGGGCACGGCGGAAAAGGCCTTGTTCGTGATTTCGCTGTTCGTGGTCCTGACCGGGTTGATCGGCATGCTCACAGCGATCCTCACCAGCCTCAACGAGCGTCGCCGGGAAATGGCGATCCTGCGTTCGGTGGGCGCGCGGCCGTGGCATATCGCGACGCTGCTGGTACTTGAAGCCTTTGCCCTAGCGCTCGCCGGGGTCACCGCCGGGCTGGCGTTGCTGTACATCGGTATCGCCGCCGCCCAGGGCTACGTGCAGTCGGCCTATGGCCTGTACCTGCCACTGGCGTGGCCGAGCGAATATGAATGGACGCTGCTGGCTGGCATCCTGGTCGCCGCCCTGCTGATGGGCAGCGTGCCGGCCTGGCGCGCGTATCGCCAATCGTTGGCCGACGGCCTGTCGATCCGTCTATGAGGACCTTGAAGATGCCCCGCGCCCTGCTAGCGCTGTTGATGATGGTCGCCCTGCCGCTGTGGGCGGCCGAGCCGAGGGACCTGGCCTGGTCGGAAATGATCCCGCCGGACGCACCGCCGGAAGTACCGAACATGACGCCGCTGCACGACCTGTCGAAGATGAGCGACGCCCTGGCCGCCGAGTCCGCTCCAGCCGCCAAGCAGGATTTGCCCAACGCGCCGGTGGTCAAGGCCCTCGATGGCCAGCAGATTCGCTTGCCGGGCTACATCGTGCCGCTGGAAGTCAGTGAGGAAGGTCGCACCACGGACTTCCTGCTGGTGCCGTATTTCGGCGCCTGCATCCACGTGCCGCCACCGCCGTCGAACCAGATCGTGCATGTGAAAAGCGAGGTCGGCGTGAAGCTCGACGAGTTGTACCAGCCGTATTGGGTCGAGGGGCCGATGCAGGTCAAGCCGTCCACCAGTGAACTGGCCGACGCCGGGTATCAGATGGAGGCGCAGAAGATTTATGTGTATGAGTTGCCGGAGTGAATCGGGTGGTGATGGGCAGTCCGTCAGATAGCTATCGCGAGCAAGCTCGCTCCCACAGGAGATCTCAGTGCCTATGCGACCTGTGTGGGAGCGAGCTTGCTCGCGATGGGGCCGTCAAGGCTTGCTCATCATCATTTCATTGAGCTGGGTCAATTAATCGACCAAGACTCATTGAGCTGTGTCAAAAGACCGGGCCAGGCGGCTCCGTACCATGGGACATCAATTTTGAAATGTCCTCTGGAGCCCCCATGCACAAGTCCTTGCTCAGCGCTTCCCTCGTTGCCCTCGCGCTCGCAGCCCCGCTCGCCCAGGCCCATACGGCCGGTGACATCATCGTTCGCGCCGGCGCTATCACCGTCAATCCAGAGGCCGACAGCTCCAGCGTCAAGGTCGACCGTGGCCCGCTGGCCGGCGCCGACCTGGGTGGCAAGGCCACCATGAGCAGCGACACGCAACTGGGCCTGAACTTCGCCTACATGCTGACCAACAATTGGGGTATCGAACTGCTGGCGGCCTCGCCGTTCGAGCACGACGTGAAAATCAAAGGCACCGCCCTCGGCGCGGCCAATGGCAAGCTCGGCACCCTCAAGCACCTGCCGCCCACACTGAGCCTGGTCTACTACCCGCTCGACGCCAAGTCGGCGTTCCAGCCCTATGTCGGCGCCGGTATCAACTACACCTGGATCTACGACGAACACGTGGGCAGCGAAGCCAGCGCCAATGGCTTCAGCAACTTCCGGGCGAAAAACAGCTGGGGCATGGCCTGGCAAGTCGGTGCCGACTACATGCTGACCGACAACATCATGATCAACGGCCAGATCCGCTACATCGACATCGATACCACCGCCTATGTGGACAACAACGCCGTGGCCGGCGGTACCCGGGCCAAGGTGGATGTCGACGTGGATCCGTTCATCTACATGGTGGGGTTGGGCTACAAGTTCTAAGCCGAACTTAAAGGTACGAATATCCCTGTGGGAGCGACGGTGGATCAGCCAGCAATGATGCTGACTGACCCAGCGCTATCGCGAGCAAGCTCGCTCCCACAGTTTTAGCGCCCCAGCAACCGCGCCAACCCCACACTCATCGGTGTTTGCGGAGGAAAGCTGAAGCGCTCCAACAACCGGTGGTTGTCGGCCCGGGAATGGCGAATGTCACCGGAACGCGCCGGGCCGTAGCTGATCGGTGGCAGGTCGCCCACCACGGCGGCCAGGGCCTGGAGCATCTGCTTGAGGGTCGTGGCCTGGTTCCAGCCGACGTTCACCGCGCCCACTTCCACCTCGGGCTTCTCGATGGCCTGCACCAGCAAGTCCACCAAATCTTCGACATAGACAAAGTCACGGGTCTGCTCGCCGTCGCCGAATACAGTGATTGGCAGGCCTTTCTGTGCCCGTTCGCTGAAGATGCTGATGACCCCGGAGTACGGCGATGACGGATCCTGGCGCGGCCCGTAGATGTTGAAGAAGCGGAACACCACCGGTTCCAGCGCGTGCTGGCGGCGATAGAAATCGAAGTAGAACTCGCTGGCCAGCTTGTCCGAGGCATAGGGCGTGAGCGGGGCCTTAGGGGTTTCTTCGTCGATGGACTCGCCTTCGCCGTTGTTGCCGTAGACCGCTGCGCTGGAAGCGAACAACACCCGCTTCACACCGGCCTGGCGCATGGCTTCGCAGACATTCAGCGTGCCGATGAAATTGCTCTGGTGGGTGCGCACGGGGTCGTCCACCGAGGCTTGCACCGAGGCCACCGCCGCCAGGTGCGCCACGGCGCTGCAACCGGCCATGGCCCGGGCCACCAGCGCGGCATCGGCGACGTCGCCTTCGATCAGTTCGACCGCCGGGTTGTCCAGCGGCAGGTTGCTGCGCTTGCCGGTGGACAGGTCATCGAGGATGCGCACCGCATGCCCCTTGGCGAGCAAGGCGTCGGTCAGGTGCGAACCAATGAAACCCGCGCCGCCGGTGATTAAAACAGGGCCTTCAGCCATGGCGATAAAACCTATCCAGTAAGCCCGGGAGTGCGGCGCGCCAGGCGCGGGGCTTGATCCCGAAAGTGTGCAGAATTTTCTTGCAGGCCAGCACCGCGTGCTGCGGTTCCTCCGCGGCGTCCGGCCGTGCGGCATGAGCCTGGGGCGTGGGCGACTCGATGGCCAGCGGATGCAGGGCGCGGGCTTCGGTGAGGATCGCCTGGCCCAGCGCCAGTGGCGTGGTCGCCTCATGCCCGGCGTAATGATAGGTGCCCCACAGCGGCGCCGCGCAATCGAGCTGCTTGAGCACCGAGATGATCACCCGCGCGGCATCGTCCACGGGCGTCGGATTACCCCGGCGGTCGTCAGCCAGCAACAGTTCTTCGGGCTGCTCGGCCCGGGCCAGGAAACGGCCGAGGGTACCATCGGCGCTGTCGTCCAGCAGCCAGCCGAAACGCAGCAACACATGCTGCGGGCAGGTGGCGCGCACGCTTTGCTCGATCCGCCACAGCGCCTGGCCGCGCACGCCCAGGGGCACGGGCTCGTCTTTCTCGCTGTAGGCGGTGGCACGGGAACCGTCGAACACTCGATAGCTCGACGGTTGCAGCAAGATGATGTTGTGATGCTGGCACAGCCCGGCCAGACGCTCGACAGCGCGCTCCTGGCTGGCCAGGCGCTGCTCGCTGACGGCCTCGGCCTGGAACCAGTCGAAGTAGTACGCCAGGTTGATCAAGGCGTCCGGGCGGGTGTCGTCGAGCAGTTGCGTCAGGCTCGCGGCATCCCAGCCGTCTTCGGGCGGGCGGGGGGCAAGAAAACCGATGTCTTCTTCTGCACCGAGGCGAATCAGCGCCTGCCCAAGGGCATTTCCGCCGCCCAGTAACATAAGGCGCATTCGCATAAAGTCAGCAGGCCCACTCTATTGGCACAAAAAATTGGGTCGACAACGCCCGCAGGCGTTGCCGGAATCGTTGCATTTTGCGGGTTTAGTGCGCAACCGTCACCCGTAAAGTGTGGATCCGGCATTTGTGTGCGCCTTGATGCCGCTATCGCGAGCGAGCTCGCTCCCACAGGGATCGCATAGGCACTGATATCTTGTGTGGGAGCGAGCTTGCTCGCGATGAGGCCCTGACAGGCGATGGATCTCTCAGCCGATACTTGCATCTCCCCCGCTCCGTCCGCATAAACTGCCCTATGAATCTGCCCCTTGCAGCCGACCACGCCATGGCAGGCTTTCACCCCGCCGTTCGCGCCTGGTTCAGCCAGACCTTCCCGGCGGTCACGGCCGCCCAGGCCCGGGCGTGGCCGTTGATCGGCCAGCGGCGTTCGGTGCTGGTCGCGGCACCCACCGGCTCGGGCAAGACCTTGACCGCGTTTCTCGCGGTGCTCGATGACCTGGTGCACCGCGGCTTGGAACAAGGCGGCCTGCCGGACCAGACCCTGGTGGTCTACGTCTCGCCGCTCAAGGCCCTGAGCAACGATATACAGATCAACCTGCAGAATCCCCTGGCCGGCATCACCGAGCAGTTGCAACGAATGGGCTTGCCACCCTTGCCGATCACCACCGCCGTACGCACCGGCGACACGCCGCAAAAAGACCGCTCGGCAATGCGCAAGACCGCGCCGCACATCCTGGTGACCACGCCTGAATCGCTCTACGTGCTGCTCGGTTCCGATTCCGGCCGGCAGATGCTCGCCAGCACCCGCACGGTGATCGTCGATGAAATCCACGCCATCGCCGCCAGCAAGCGCGGCAGCCACCTGGCCTTGAGCCTGGAGCGCCTGCAAGCCCTGTGCGCCGAACCCCTGATGCGCATCGGCCTGTCGGCCACGCAAAAGCCCATCGAAGCGGTGTCACGGTTTCTCGTCGGTGAAGGCCGCGCCTGTGAAATCGTCGACATCGGCCACGCCCGTCCCCGGGACCTGGACATCGAGGTGCCACCGGTGCCGCTGTCGGCGGTGATGGCCAATGACGTGTGGGAGCTGGTCTACAACCGTCTCGCCGAGCTGGCCCGGGCGCATCGCACCACCCTGGTGTTCGTCAACACGCGGCGCCTGGCCGAACGCCTCAGTCGTCATCTGAGCGAACGCCTGGGCAAGGACGCCGTGGCCGCCCACCACGGCAGCCTGGCGAAGGAGTTTCGCCTCGACGCCGAACAACGCCTCAAGCGCGGCGAACTGCAGGTACTGATCGCCACCGCCTCCCTGGAGCTGGGCATCGATATCGGCGATGTCGACCTGGTCTGCCAAATTGCCTCGCCCCGTTCGATCTCGGCGTTCCTGCAAAGAGTGGGACGCTCTGGCCACCAGGTCGGCGGCACGCCCAAGGGCCGCCTGTTCGCCACCACCCGCGACGACTTGATCGAATGCGCCGCCCTGCTCGATTGCGTGCGCCGCGGCGAACTCGACATCCTGCACATCCCCAAGGCGCCGCTGGATGTGCTGGCCCAGCAGATCGTCGCCGAAGTCAGTTGCCAGGAATGGCCGGAACAGGCGCTGTTGGAGACCTTCCGCCGCGCCGCGCCCTACGCCGAGCTGGACGAAGGGCATTACCAGGCGCTGTTGCAGATGCTCGCCGAAGGCCTCAATGGCCGCCAGGGCGTGCGCAGCGCCTACCTGCACCGCGACGCCGTGACCCGGACCCTGCGCGGGCGTCGGGGCAGCAAACTGACGGCGGTGACCAGCGGCGGCACCATTCCGGACAACGCCGACTACAGCGTGCTGCTCGAACCCCAGGGCTTGAACATCGGCAGCGTCAACGAAGACTTCGCGGTGGAGAGCATTGCTGGCGATGTGTTCCAACTGGGCAATACGTCTTACCGCATCATCCGCGTCGAGACCGGTCGCGTGCGGGTCGAGGACGCCCAGGGCCAACCGCCGACCATTCCGTTCTGGCTCGGCGAAGCCCCGGGGCGCAGCGACGAATTGTCTTGGGCCGTGGCACGCCTGCAAGCCCGGCTCGACCACCTGCTCGGCGCCACGCCGGGCAACCTGCAACCGGCCCTCGACTGGCTGACCGGTACCTTGCGCCTGAACCTCGCCAGCGCCGAACAATTGGTCGACTACCTGGCCCCGGCGCGCCTGGCCTTCGGCGCCCTGCCGTCCCAGGACACGCTGCTGATGGAGCGGTTTTTCGACGAGTCCGGCGGCACGCAACTGATCATCCACACGCCCTTCGGCAGCCGCATCAACCGCGCCTGGGGCTTGGCCTTGCGCAAGCGCTTCTGCCGCACCTTCAACTTCGAATTGCAGGCCGCCGCCAGTGAAGACGCCATCGTGCTCTCGCTGTCCACCAGCCACAGCTTCGAACTGGACGAGGTCTGGCGTTACCTGAACAGCCACAGCGCCGAACAGATCCTGATCCAGGCGGTGCTGGATGCACCGCTGTTCGGCGTGCGCTGGCGCTGGAACGCCGGCGTGGCCCTGGCCCTGCCGCGCTACACCGGCGGGCGCAAAGTCGCCCCGCAGATCCAGCGGATGAAAAGCGAAGACCTGATCGCCAGTGTGTTTCCGGACCAGATCGCCTGCCTGGAAAACCTCGCCGGCGAGCGGGAGATCCCCGATCACCCGCTGGTGGAACAGACCCTCGACGATTGCCTGCACGAAGCCATGGACAGCGAAGGTTGGCTGACGCTGTTGCGGCGCATGGAAGCGGGCCAGATTCGCCTGATCAGCCGCGACCTGCCGGTGCCCTCGCCGCTGGCGGCAGAAATCCTCAGCGCCCGTCCCTACACCTTTCTCGACGACGCGCCGCTGGAAGAACGGCGGACCCAGGCGGTGATCAACCGGCGCTGGAGCGATCCACAATCCACCGACGACCTTGGCGCGCTGGACGCCGAAGCCATCCAGTCGGTCCGGGATGAGGCCTGGCCGACGCCGGCCAATCTCGATGAGATGCACGAAGCCTTGATGAGCCTGGCCTGCATCGCCGACAGCGAAGCCGACGCCCACCCATCGTGGCGGGATTGGCTGCGGGCACTGGCCGCGAGTGGTCGCGCCAGCCACATACAGATCAGCGCCGAGCGAGGTCTGTGGGTACCGCTGGAGCGCCTGACCTGCTTGCAAGCCCTTTATCCACAGGCTCGCTGGGAACCGGCGCTGACCCCACCGGCCGATTTCGATGAAGCCTGGAACGTCGACGAAGCCCTGGTGGAAGTGCTCCGCGCCCGGCTCAGTGCCTTCGGTCCGCTGCCGTTGAAGGCCATCGCCTACCCGCTGGGGTTATCGACCCCGCAGGTCACCCAGGCCCTGGCGCAGCTCGAGCAGCAAGGCTACGTGCTGCGCGGGCGCTTCACGCCGGGCATCGGGCAGGAGGAATGGTGCGAGCGGCATTTGCTGGCGCGGATCCATCGCTACACGGTCAAGCGCCTGCGCCGGGAAATCGAGCCGGTGATGTTGCAGGACTTCATGCGGTTCCTGTTCGACTGGCAGCACCTGTCGTCGTCCACCCAGGGCCGGGGCAATGCCGTGCTGCCGTCGATCCTCGGCCAGTTCGAAGGCTACCCGGCCGCCGCCTCGGCCTGGGACAGCGACCTGTTGCCCGGGCGGATCAAGGACTATTCACCCAGTTGGCTCGATGAGTTGTGCCGCAGCGGCAAGTGGGTATGGACGCGCCTGAGCGCGCGCCAGAAGCCGTCCGCCAGTGCCCTGCGCAGTACGCCGGTGGTGTTGCTGCCGCGCAG
Organism: Pseudomonas fluorescens; assembly: GCF_001307275.1. Taxonomy (NCBI): domain Bacteria; kingdom Pseudomonadati; phylum Pseudomonadota; class Gammaproteobacteria; order Pseudomonadales; family Pseudomonadaceae; genus Pseudomonas; species Pseudomonas fluorescens. The sequence continues at coordinate 3,364,936 of NZ_CP012831.1, read as the reverse complement.
CCAGGTGGCGTTGTGGAGCAGCCTGGCCGGGCAAACAGCCCTTGATGAGTTGTCACCCAAGACGCAGAAAGTCCATCAGGCCCTGAGCGAGCATGGCGCGCTGTTTTTCGATGAACTGGCCCATGAAGCCCACCTGCTGCGCAGCGAACTGGAAATCGCCTTGCAGGAACTGGTGGGCGCCGGCTTGGTGAATGCCGACAGCTTTGCCGGCTTGCGCGCGCTGATCACCCCGGCCAGCAAACGTCAGGCCCGCAGCAGCCGGCGCGGGCGCGGCGCGTTTGTCGGCGGCATGGACGACGCCGGGCGCTGGGCCTTGTTGCGCCGCAGCCAACCCGCCCCCGTGGAAGGCCACCGCCCGGCGCCCACCGCGCCGCAGACCCTGGAACACATCGCCATGACCCTGCTGCGCCGTTACGGCGTGGTGTTCTGGCGCTTGCTGGAGCGGGAGGCCGAGTGGCTGCCGAGTTGGCGCGAGCTATTGCGCACGTTCCATCGCCTGGAGGCGCGGGGCGAGATTCGCGGCGGGCGGTTTGTCAGCGGCCTGGCGGGGGAACAGTTCGCCCTGCCCGAAGCGATTCCGCTGCTGCGCGAAACCCGCCGCCGCCCCACCGATGGCAGCTTGGTGGCGGTGTGCGGGGTCGACCCGCTGAACCTGGCCGGCACCTTGCTGCCGGGGGCGAAAGTGCCGGCGCTGGCGAGTAATCGGCTGGTGTATCGGGACGGCTTGCCGGTGGCGGCGCAGATTGCCGGCAAGCAGCATCTTTGGATCGAGTTGGATGCTCAAGGGATGGCTGAGGTCCGGAACAAGCTTGTTCAGAAAGGTTGAGGGTGTCTGGACGGGCCCTATCGCGAGCAAGCTCGCTCCCACAGGGGTTGTACATTCACCACAAACCTACTGTGGGAGCGAGCTTGCTCGCGATAGGGCCGGCAACCCCACCACAAACCTCACCCACTACCGAGGTTGATCAGGTACCTCCTCCCCCTCTTTCCTCTCCTCAACCAACCGCTTGGGCAACATCACCTGCTGTGGATAAGTCTGCGCAAAGTGCACCGCCGGGTGGTTATCCACAAGCTTCTTCAACTGCTGGTTGAACGCCCGGCTCACCGCATATTGCCCACCCGACACGGTGCGGAACTGCGCCGTGAGCACCACGCCGTTGAGGTCCATCTTGTCCACGCCGAACACATCCAGCGGCCCTTGCAGGTTGAACTTGAGGAACGGGTCTTCGGCGATCGAGCGCCCGGCTTCGCGGATCAGCTCGATGGCCTGGTCGACATCGGTGTCGTAAGTGAATTGCACGGAGAAAAACGCAAAGGCGAATTGCCGGGATTGGTTGGTCACCGCCTTGATCTGGCCGAACGGCACCGAGTGCACGAAACCCTTGCCGTCGCGCAGGCGCAGGGTGCGGATGGTCAGGCCTTCGACCGTGCCGGCGTGGCCCGAGCTGAGCACCACCCAGTCGCCGATGGACAGCGTGTCTTCAATGATGATGAACAGCCCGGTGATCACGTCCTGCACCAGTTGCTGCGAACCGAAACCGATCGCCAGCCCCACCACTCCGGCCCCGGCCAGCAACGGCGCAACGTTGATGCCCAGGTTGGCCATGGTGGTGATTGCGCAAATCACCACCAGGATGATTTTCGCTGCGTTGCGCAACAGCGGCAGGATGGTCTTGACCCGGGTGCTGGGCTGGCGGGCCCCGCGCTTGTTCAGTGGCGGCTTCAAGGCTTCCTGGATCGCCGTGTCGAGCACCACCCACGTGAGCCAGGTCATCAGGAAGATCAGGCCGATGCGGCTCAAGGAATCGCTGATCGCCCGGCCTATGGCGTTGCGCGAGGCGAACTCGAACAGGGAAATGCCCCAGATCCGCCCGAGGACTTCAATGAATACCACCGCCATGACGATCCGCAACAAAGCGTGCAACAGGCTCAACAGCCGCCCCTTGTAGGCGCTGTTGTGCTGGATAGCCTCGGCCTTGGGTGACTTGAAGACATGCTGGAACACCGTGCTGAGAAACACCGTGGCGATCAGCAGGATGGTGGTGAACAGCGCGCAACGCAGGGCTTTCTGGTTGTCCTCGCCGACACCGATCAGGCTCACCGCCGACACCAGCACCATCAACAGGATCGGCCAATACCAGAGCCCGGAAAAAATCCGCAGCGACTCCTGCAAGGCCGGTTGTTTCAAGCGCTGGGCCAGCGGGCGGTTGCGGATCAGGTGCGCCACCGGTCGGCGCATGCGGATCACCAGCCAGCCAAAGATCATCGACGCCGACAACCCGGTGAACACCGCGATGCTGCTGGTGATGTTGCCCCCCAGTTGCCGGGCGATCTGCGGGCTGGTCAGGGCATCGCTGAGGGCGGCGAGAAAGCCGATCAGGAACAACGGTCGGGGGCTGAAACGCCGGATCATCGCCACCGCCCGGCGTTTGTGGCCGGCGTTGAACATCACGATCACGCACAGCAACACCGAGGTGGAGAAAATACCGCTGCTGGTGGCGTAGGCGAAGCACAACGCCAGGGCGCGACCGACCGAGACTTGCAGAAAGTGACTGACATAGAGGGTCAACGGCAGGCAGATCAATGCCGCAGCGGTGTACGGCAGCAGATAACCGAGCAGGTCGCGCAGGCGCCGGCGCGTGCGCAGCCAGCGCCGGTGGCCCAGATGTCGCAACAGCAACCGCGCCGCGGACCAGATCAGCGCAAACGCGCCGAGCCAGACACTGGACAACAACAGGAAATCCCCCGCCACGCGCCAGGACGAACGGGATGTCTGGTCCACCAGCCGGTCCACCTCGTCCGCCGCCCGGTCCGCCCGCAGGCGCCAGGCATCCACCAGGCTTTGGTTGAGGTCGAGTTTGTCCTGGACGTCGTCGATGCTCGAACTGATGGCCCCCAATAAACCGCCCTGCACCAGCGGCGCAGGTTCGGCGGGCGGTTCATCGGGCTTGGAGGTGCCAGGGACGGCGGCGGTCCCGTAGGCGCTGGTGCCGGTCAGCGCCAGCAAGAACAGCAGCAATACAGTGCTCAATCGAGACAAAACGCGAGGCTCCTTCACGCGGGATCGGTAAGGAACTGATCAATATTGCGCCGGCAAGTTCGCTCACAAGGCCAATACAAACCTTGTGGCGAGGGAGCTTGCTCCCGCTGGGGCGCGCAGCGGCCCTGTTTTTGGGACTGCTGCGCCTCCCTCGTCACAGGTTCACTGCCGCCGGGCATCCCATCGAAACTTTCCGGGCCGCGCAACAGTCATCAAAAGACACAGGCGGTACGAGGTCATTGGCACGGGAGGGATACATGACGGCGATCCACATTGGCATTTCCGGCTGGCGCTACACGCCTTGGCGGGGAGATTTCTACCCCAAGGGGCTGACCCAGAAACGGGAACTGCAATTTGCCTCGCGAGCGGTCAACAGTATCGAAATCAATGGATCGTTCTACGCCCTGCAACGCCCCGAACGGTATGCCCAGTGGTATGCCGAGACGCCGCCCGGCTTCGTGTTCAGCGTCAAGGCCCCGCGCTTCATCACCCACATCAGGCGCCTGCGGGACATCCGCAAGCCTTTGGCCAACTTCTTCGCCTCCGGCGTGCTGGAACTCAAGGAAAAACTGGGCGCGATCCTCTGGCAGTTTCCACCCAGCTTCAAATTCGACCCCGAGCTGTTCGAAGACTTCCTCAAGCAATTGCCCCACGACACCGAAGGCGCCGCCGCCCTGGCCCGGGAGCATGAGCCGCGCCTGGACGGCCACGCCAGCACCGAGACCGATAAAAAACGGCCGCTGCGCCACGCCGTGGAAATCCGTCATGAGAGTTTTATCGATCCGCACTTCATCACGTTGCTCAAGCGCTACGACGTGGCCCTGGTGATCGCCGACACGGCCGGCAAATGGCCCTATCGTGAAGACGTCACCAGCGATTTCGTCTACCTGCGCCTGCATGGCGCCGAGGAGCTGTACGCCAGCGGCTACACCGACGAGGCGTTGAAGCGCTGGGGCGACCGGATCGAGGCCTGGAGCCACGGCAAGCAGCCGAGCGACGCGCACCTGATCGACCCGGACAAGAAACCCCGGGCACGCCAGAGCCGGGAAGTATTCTGCTATTTCGACAACGACATCAAAGTCCGCGCGCCCTACGACGCACGCCATTTGCTGGAACATTTCCATCTGGACAAGGACCTCGCCACCGCGCCCGGCCAGCGACCAGCCGAAGGGGTGTTGCCATGAACCGTCCGCAAACCAGCGAAGCGACCTGCGAGCCGACCCGACAAGGGGGGCAGGATCTCGACAGGGTGAGCCGTTTCACCGTGCTGACCGTCAACACCCACAAGGGCTTCACCGCCCTGAACCGGCGCTTCATCCTGCCGGAACTGCGCGAAGCGGTGCGCAGCGTGTCCGCCGACGTGGTGTTCCTGCAGGAAGTCCACGGCACCCACGAACACCATCCCCAGCGCTACAGCAACTGGCCGAGCATGCCGCAATACGAATTCCTCGCCGATACCCTCTGGCCACAGTTCGCCTATGGGCGCAACGCGGTGTACCCGGCGGGCGACCATGGCAATGCGTTGTTGTCGAAATTCCAGATCATTCGCCACGACAACCTGGACGTGTCCATCAGCGGCCACGAAAACCGCGGCATGCTCCACAGCGTGCTGCGCCTGCCGGGCGATGGGCAGGATGTGCATGCCATCTGCGTCCACTTGGGTCTGCGCGAGGGTCATCGTGTCGAGCAACTCAAGCTGCTTCGCCAACGCTTGAGCGAACTGCCGGCCGATGCACCGGTGATCGTTGCCGGCGACTTCAACGATTGGCGCGGCAAAGCCAGTGAACTGCTCGAACCCTGCGGCCTGCGGGAAGTGTTCGCCGAGCAGTGGGGCAAGCCGGCCCGCAGCTTTCCGGCACGCCTGCCGATCCTGCGCCTGGACCGCATCTACGTGCGCAACCTCAAGGCCCATCATCCCAAGGTGTTGAACGTACGACCCTGGTCGCACCTTTCCGACCATGCACCGCTGTCGGTGGAGATCGAATTATGAGCGCGACGATGGACAAGGCGACGGTGGAACAGGTCGACACGACGCCCACCGAACGCAACCCGGCGCTGGCCGATATCGAATACAGCTGGCACGGCAACAATCGCGTCACGTTGCTGGAAAACGGCGAGGAATATTTCCCCAGGGTCTTCGAGGCCATTCGCCGGGCCGAAACAGAAATCCTGCTTGAGACCTTCATTCTGTTCGAGGACAAGGTCGGCTACGAACTGCGGGACCTGCTGGTGGAAGCCGCCCAGCGTGGCGTACGCATCACCGTCAGCCTCGATGGCTTCGGCTGCGGTGAGTTGACCACCGCTTTCCTGGCCTCCTTGAGCGACGCCGGGGTGCGCTTGCAGATGTTCGACCCGGCCCCCCGGCGCTTGGGCATCCGCACCAACTGGTTCCGCCGCCTGCACCGCAAGATCGTGGTGGTGGACGGGGTGATTGCCTTCATCGGCGGGATCAACTTTTCCGCCGACCACTTGGGGGATTTCGGCCCCGAGGCCAAGCAGGACTATTCCGTGGAGATCAAGGGGCCGGCGGTGGTGGACATCCATCACTTCGCCCTGCTGCAAAGCGGCCGTCCGTCCCGGGCCAAGTATTGGTGGCAACGCCGCCGCAGCCGCCGCAACGAACTGGCCTTCAGCGACCATGACGGCCAGGTGCGCCTGGTCTACCGGGATAACCACGAGCATCAGACCGACATCGAAGAGGTCTACCTGCAAGTGCTGCGCAGCGCCCAACGGCGGGTGGTGATCGCCAATGCGTATTTCTTCCCCGGCTACCGGTTGCTGCGCGAGATCCGCAACGCGGCGCGGCGCGGCGTGGAGGTGCGGCTGATCCTGCAAGGGCAACCGGACATGATGATCGCCAAGCTCGCGGCCCGGATGCTCTACAGCTATCTGCTCAAGGCCGGCGTGGTGATCTACGAATACTGCGAGCGGCCGCTGCACGGCAAAGTCGCCTTGGTGGATGAGGACTGGAGCACGGTGGGGTCAAGCAACCTCGACCCGCTGAGCCTGTCGCTGAACCTGGAGGCCAACGTGCTGATCCGGGACCGGACGTTCAACCGCGAGCTGTTCGAGCGCCTCGATTACCTGAGCCGCGAACACTGCACGGTCATGCCCGAAAATCATGCGCCGCGGGGCCTGCTGTGGCGCATGACCATCGGTTTCATGGTGTTCCACTTCTTGCGCCATTTCCCGGCCTGGGCCGGCTGGCTGCCGGCCCATAAACCGCGACTGAAACCTTTTTCACCGCCGACGGCGGTCCGGAGCGAACCCCATGAACCACTCTGAAGCGCACACCGCGCCGAGAGATGCCCATGCGCCGGAACAGGCCAAGCCCAAATCCCGCTGGAGCCGTTGGAAAAGACCGCTGACCCTGGCGTTTTTCCTGCTGTTGATCGTGCTCTTCACCACCCTGGCCCGGCGCATCGATTGGTCCGAGGTGTTCGCCACCCTGGCCGATTTCAAGGTGCGCACCTTGATCATCGCCGCTGCGCTGACCATCACCAGCTTCATCACCTACGCCTGCTTCGATCTGATCGGACGCACCTACATCCGCCAGAAACTCGGTTGGCGGCAGATTTTGCCGGTGGGGGTGATCAGTTATGCCTTCAATCTCAACCTCAGCGCCTGGGTAGGCGGTATCGCCATGCGCTATCGCCTGTATTCGCGGCTGGGCGTCAGCAGCGGGAACATCGCCAAGATCCTCGGCCTGAGCCTGGCCACCAACTGGTTTGGCTACATGACCCTGGCCGGGGTGGTGTTCAGCAGCGGCCTGGTGACCATGCCGCCGGGCTGGAAACTCAGCAGCGATGCGTTGCAAGGCGTGGGCGTACTGTTGTTGCTGGCGAGTGCCGGGTACCTGGCGGCCTGCCGGTTTTCCAAGCGTCGGGCCTGGACCATCCGCGGCATGGAGATCAACCTGCCGTCGCTGCGCATGGCGGTGCTGCAACTGGCGTTGGGCGCACTGAACTGGTCGTTGATGGCGGCGGTGATTTTCACCTTGCTGCCCGGCAAACTGGATTACCCGATGGTGCTCGGGGTGTTGCTGATCAGCAGCATTGCCGGGGTCATCACTCACATTCCGGCGGGGCTCGGGGTGTTGGAGGCGGTGTTCGTTGCCCTGCTGCAACATGAGGTGTCGCGGGGCAGTCTGCTGGCGGGGCTGATCGCTTACCGGGCGATCTATTTCATCCTGCCGTTGCTGATTACCGTGGTGATGTACCTGGTGATCGAGGCGAAGGCCAAGGCGTTGCGGGTCAAGCCTGGGGTCAAGTGAAGTGATGGGTTGCCTGGCCTGGCCTTATCGCGAGCAAGCTCGCTCCCACATTGGATCGGTCGTGAACACACCTATCTCGATCGCCACACACCCTCCTGTGGGAGCGAGCTTGCTCGCGATGAGGCCCCACGATCAGCGCGCCTGAATAATGCTCAACCGCTCTCCCACCACCATTTCCGTGATCCAGTCCACCAGGATCGAGGTGTAGGCCTGTTGTGACACGGGGTCGCTCAAGGCATGGTCGGCGCCGTCGATGATCCGGTGGGTCAGCGAATGGGTCTGCTGGCACGCCGCCCGGTAGCTCATGATGGTGGCATGGGGCACGTAGGCATCGGTCTCGGATTCCACCAGCAACACATCGCCGGTGAACTGCGAGCACGCGTGCAGCGCGCGATTGGTGCTGGCGTGCACCAGGGTGCTGCGGTAATCCAGCAGGTCAGTCTTGTCCAGGTCGCGCTTGGGCGTGTGCCATTGCTCGTCGCGGTACAACGCCGGCACCCGCAGGGCCAGCCAGCGCACCGGGCGCAGCGACGTCAGGATCGAGGCCAGGTAACCGCCATAGCTGGTGCCCACCACGGCAATCGCCGAGGTATCCAGGGCGGGGTGGGCGAGCAAGCGGTCGTATGCCGCCAACAGATCCCGCAGGTTGTCCTCACGGGTCACTCGGGACAACGGGATGCCCGCCCCGCCGGTGTGCCCGCGCAAGTCGAAGGTCAGGCACACGCAACCGAGGCCGGCGATGCCTTTGGCCCGTTCCAGGTCACGCTCCTGGCTGCCGCCCCAGCCGTGTACGAACAACACGCCAGGGACCTTCGATTTGGGGCTCAGGAACGTCCCGTCCATGCGTTCATCGTCTATTTCGATTTGAATGGTTTCACTTCTAGCCGTCATAGGATTGAACCGTTACGTATTTGAGAAGAAAGTCGCTGTTGTGGGCCTCGCCGCGATAAACCTCCCTGGCCCCGGCTGGCAGCGGTTGGTCGAGGTAGGTTTCCACCGAAGACACCCGCACCGCGTTGGTCTCAGGCGTTTCGACGAACACCTGCAACGCCGCCAGTTCGGCGCTGCTGGCCCCGCCCATGCGCCACGACTGTTCCAACACGCCACCACGGGGCTGGCCGGCGGCATCCAGGCCCTGGGCAATGTCGTAATTGCGCCGCGACGCAAAAAAGCTCGGGTAGGCCTGGTTGGCGGCGTCATCGAACACTTGCGCCAGCCGCACCGCCTCGCGCACATCGTCGGGCAGTTCGAGCCGGAGCAACTCGATGTAGCCACCCTGCACCACCAGCAGGTCCGACCCGCCGTACACCTCCAGCCCTTCGCTGTCGTGGGTCAGGTGTTGCACGCCGCAATAGCTCAGGACCTGGCCGTTGATGAAGCTCTGGCCGACGCTCTGGGTCTTGACCTCGTTGAGGTGCTGTTCCAGCACCACCCCTTCACCAAACAGCGCCTGGGCGTCGGGCCCGGCGGCGATCTCATCGAACTGCGCCAGGCTCTTGATCAGCCGTTGACCACGTCCGGCGCAGGCATGGATCGGCTTGATGCGGATCGGCCCGGTGTAGAGCAAATGTTCGGCGGCCGGGCGGGCGTCCATGAGCGAAAAGACCGTCACGCCGTCGAGCACCGCGCCTCGCGTCAGCTTGGCAAACAGCGGCGACCAGCCTTTGGGCGCCACCGCGTCCTTATTCAACAGACCGTGGGTAATCGCCTTGGTGCAGATAAAATCATGCTCGACATACCCACCCCACACATCCTCCGGTCCCTTCACCCCCAGGCGCATCAAGGTTTCGGTGCCGATCAGGGTTTGCGTGGGCAACAGATAAAGATCCTGACCGGCACTGGGGTCATGGCTGTCGCCGTACTCCCAACCCAGGATCTGCGCCAGCCACTGGGCCAGTGCACGGTTGGTCTCGACCTCATGGCGCGGCGCTTGTGGATTGACCGAATAGGCCACGACCCGTTTGTTGCGATTGACTGATGTCATGCGGTGCCCTTCCTCCTGCGCTCGATGGCTTTAGATAAGGATAGGTGCAGAGATCAGGCCAATGATGTCATCGGCAAGGATGGGGCAGCCAAGCGGGCGACTTGTGTGCAGTTGATAGCAACGGGCCTGTTTCATTCTGCACGACACAGGCTTGGCATCCCGCAAATTGCACGATATCCAGCAGCAGACGCAGCACCCTGTGGCGAGGGAGCTTGCTCCCGCTGGGGTGCGCCTGTAGGAGCTGTCGAGTGCAACGAGGCTGCGATCTTTCCATCACCCATTGAGTCTCAAGCGAAAGATCAAAAGATCGCAGGCTTCGCCAGCTCCTACACCCAGCGGGAGCAAGCTCCCTCGCCACAAAGGGTCCAGTGTCAGCCTTTGGGAATGCCCGTCGGGCTCACCCCAAACCTCGCCCGATAATCGCTCGGCGCCAACCCGGTGATTTTCCTGAACGTCGCGCGAAAGGCACTGGGGTCCTGGTAGCCGACGGTCCAGGCAATGTGGTCGATGGTGCCATTGGTGAACTCCAGCATTTCCCGGGCCTTGCCGACCCGCAGGTGCTGGCAGTATTCGGTGGGCTTGAGCCCGGTGGCGGCCCGGAACCGGCGCAGGAAGGTGCGCTCTTCCAGCCCGGCCCGTTCGGCCATCGCACCGAGGGAAACCTCCACCGCGCCGTTGCTTTGCAACCAATGCTGGACCTTGAGAATCGCCGCATCGCCATGGCCGAGGATGGGCGCGAAGTTACTGCCGCACTGGCTCGCGCTGTCGCTGTGTTCGATCACCAGAAATTGCGCGGTGCGCGTGGCGATGCTGGGCCCGAGCAGGCGGTCCACCAGGCGCAGTCCCAGTTCCGACCAGGCCATCAGCCCGGCGGTGGTGATCAAGTCGCCGTCGTCGACAATCGGTTTGTCGGCGTTGAGCTTGATCTTCGGGTAACGGGCGGCGAAATCCTTGGCCGAGCTCCAATGGGTGGTGGCGCTGCGCCCATCGAGCAGGCCACTTTCGGCCAACAGGATCGAGCCAACACACACACCGCCCAACACGGTGCCGCCCGCATGCTGCGCACGCAGCCAATCCATCAGCGTCGGCGAGGCCAGGTCGTCATCGAAGCCGGCGAGGGACGGCGGGATCAGCAACGCCACCAAATGGCCCGCCGGGCCGGTTTCGCTGTCGAACACCCGCCGCGGCGCCTCGCCGTTGTCGGTCTGCCAGTGACTGACCCGCAACCGTGGCAATGGAGCACTGGCGTGCTCGGCCGCGATCCGCTGGGCCACGGCGAACAGATCGGTCAAGCCATGCACCGCCGCCATTTGCGCGCCGGGGTAGATGAGCACGCCAAGCTCGGCGACTGCCCTTTGCTGCGCCATTGTCAGTTTTCCCTCGCTTATTGTCGTTGCGGCCAATCCTCGAACCGGCGGTAAAGGCCAATACTGGCGCCCTACCCCACCTGATCAAGGAAGCCCTCATGTCCAAGCAAGCGCTCATCGTAGTCGATATCCAGAACGACTACTTCCCCCAGGGAAAATGGCCGTTGGTCGGTGCCCATGCCGCCGCCGATAACGCCGCACGGTTGATCGAAGCCTTTCGCCAGGCCGGCGACAGCGTGGTGCACATCCGCCACGAATTCACCTCCGCCGACGCGCCCTTCTTCACCCCAGGCTCCGAAGGCGCACAGTTGCACCCCAAGGTACTCAACCGCGCCGATGAGCCGGTGGTCCTCAAGCACTTCGTCAATTCGTTTCGCGAAACCGAACTGCAAGCACTCCTCGACCAGCACGGCATCGAACAATTGGTGGTGGTCGGCAGCATGAGCCACATGTGCGTCGATGGCGTGGTGCGGGCGGCGGCGGACCTGGGCTACGGCGTCACGGTGATCCACGACGCCTGCGCGACCCTCGACCTGGAGTTCAACGGCGTGGTCGTGCCGGCTGCCCAAGTGCATGCAGCGTTCATGGCAGCGCTGGGGTTTGCCTACGCGAGCGTGGTGAGTACCGAGCAATTCCTGGCCGACCATCAGTAAACCCACGGCACAGCTAAAAAACCGCGCTTCATCACCCAAGTGCGGTTTTGCCTCGGGCATCAACGGCGTGTCTGGAGGCGATCAAGTCTCCAGCACGAGCAACAACCGCGGCATCGTCGCCACGAACCCCATCTGCTGCGCTTCGCGCGTCATCCCCTTCAGCTTCTCGCCGCTGGCTTGATCGGCGTTGCGCAGCCACTGCCCCGCCACATCGATCAACCGCACATGATGGTTGATCCAGGCGCACGACGCCGACTCGGGCAATGCCGCCATCTGTTGCCCATGCCAGATAGCCTTTTCGGTATTACCCGCCAACAGGCAGGTTTCAGCGGCAGCCACGCGAAAGCGCAAGGCGTTGTGGGCCAGGCAGGCTTGGGTGAGCTGGGCTTCGCCCTTCGCCAAGGCCTGCTGGCTGAATGGTCCGTCATCGCTGATCATCGCCAGGCTGCCGTAGACCCAAGGCCCGATGTAGCGCTGCAACTCGAAGCGTTCCACCAGGCTCGCCGCCTCCATGATCAAGGTCTGCGCCAGCCCGCGCTCGCCCTGGCGCAACGCCACCCGCGCCAACCCTTCCAGCAGGATCGCTTCGAAACGGCTGGCGCCAAGGCTGCGCGCCAACGTCAGGGCACTGTTCAGCTCTTGTTCCGCCAAGGCATCCTGGCCGCCCGCCACCAGCACCCAGGCCGCAGTGAGCCGCGAGAAAACCTGCGCTCGATGATTGCCCAGCCGGGCGCTGCATTCGATGGCTTCCATGGCGTCACGCAAGGCGGGCTCTGGCTGACCCAGGTACAACTGCGCCGATCCACGGGCGCTGCGGTTGGCCGCCTCCACGTGTGTCCACCCATTGCGCTCGCACAGGCGTACGCATTGATCGAAGACCTCGTAGGCGGTCTGCATGCGCCCTTGTGCGTAGTAGGAGTCGCCAATGCCACTCAAGGCCTTGGCCTCGGTTTCCAGGTCCCGGCCGATGCGAGCAGAAGACAAAGCCTCTTCGTGAAGGCGGCGACACTCGGCGTAATCACCCCGTGGGAAATAGATATTCCCGCGCAGGTGATTCAACCGGGCAAGCGCCGCATGGGCCTGCATGGACCGGGCGATGGGCAGCATGTCCTCGATCAGGCGCTCCTCCTCGTCCAGGCAATCGAGGGTATTGAGGACTGCCGCCAGCCCCAACGCGGCCTCGATCCGATCCTGCGGCTGCTCGGCCAATGCCAAGGCGCGCTGGAAATGCGCCCGGGCCTCCACGGTCTGGCCCAGGCCCGAGCACGCCTGGCCGCACAGCAACGCGAAGGGGAAATTGCCCTGCGCACGTTCGGCAAACGCCGAGCATTGCCGGGCCAGCGCAAGGACACTGTCGTACTGGCAGGCCAGTCGTTTTTCGCCCATCGCCACCAACAGCGCGTCGAACGCCGCCGGATCGTTGGCCCGCAGCAAATGCTGGGCATAAAGCACCCGGTCGCGCGCGCGATAGAGATTCGCCACCTCACCGTGCAACTGCTCGCGCAGCAACGTGGGCATTGAATCGTAGAGGCAGTGCATGACCAGGTCGTGGACAAACAGATAGCTGCCTGGCTCGACCTCCCGCAACAGCCCCTGGCGCATGTCCGCGGTCGGCAGATAAGCGGGCTGCCCCAGTGCTTCGCGCCACAGCGTCAGCTCGAAGCGATTGCCCAGCACCGCGGCGTAATGCAGGGCGCGACGTTGCTCGGGGGCCAATTTGTCAAAGCGGGTCTGGACCAGATGCCTAAGGCTGTCAGGGAAAACCCCTTGCTGGCTCGACAGCAGTTGCGTCAGGTACAGCGGGTTGCCCTGGGCACGGGCGACACATTCGGCCCGGTAACGCGGATCGACCTCAGTGAATTGCTCCGCCAGGACCGTGGCCTCACGCGCCCGGATCGGCGCGATGTCGAGCAGACTCATGGGGCTGGAGGAATGCGTACGGATTTCGCTTTCCAGCGGATCGCCTTCGGGACGGGACGTCAGCAGCCAGACCACGGGGGCTTCGTCAGTGGCATCGAGCAGCCTGCCCAGCAGCATAAACAGCGTAGCATCGCCCCAGTGCAGGTCTTCGACGCAGATCAGCAAAGGCTGTTGCACCGCGCTGCGCAGCAACACGTCGAGCAAGGCCTGGAACAGCCCCTGGGTACGGGCCTGGTTGCTCATCGCGGCATACAGGGCCGGAGGCTCGGCAGACGACACCCCCGTCAGCACTTGCAAGAACATGCGATGTTCGGCGGCCACTTTCAGGCGGGACAACGCGGCATCCAACAGCGAGGCGCTGACGGACGCCGCGCCCCCCAGGTTGAGCAGGCTGGCCAGCAGTTGCCCCAGGGGCCAAAGGCTGTTGTCCATGCCGAAATCCAGCACATCGCCGCGATGGCAGGCAAAGCCACGCTGCCGGGCCATTTCGAAAAACTCGCTGACCAGACGGGTCTTGCCAATACCCGCCATGCCGCGCACATAGACGATGTGCCCGTCCTGGCATTCCTGGGTGGCCTCGATCACCGCCTTGAACTGCAAGAGCTCGATGGCCCGCCCCACCAACGGGCGCGGCGCGTTTTCGTCGAGGCTGCGCGGGCGCAGGCATTTGCGATAGGCCTGGAACTCATCGTCGCCGGACGAAAACTCAAACCGTGCAGCGAGCTGTTCCAGCAGGTTTTGCGCAACATACACCGGCGCGTGCCCATGACGCTCCAGCAGCGGCTTTTGCGCGAGCAAGACAGGCTCGACCGCAGGCTCCATGGTGTCGGCACTCAGGCGCACAAGCCGCAGTAACAGGGCATGCCCGGACGTGACGAATTGCTCCCGACTCAGGGCCAACGCGCAGAGCAGGCCCCGCTCGCTATCGCTGCGATAGGCCTGTGGCGAACCGAACTGGGCGATCACCACATCCTGCGTCATCCCCAGTGGAACGCCACCGAACTGACGCACCAGGCGCTCGATTTCTTCCATGAACGTCGTCACGGGCAGCCCATCGATCCGAAAGGACAGCTCCAGCACGTAGCGGATGACGCTGTCATCGACCTGTTTCAGCGCCTGTTGCGCAAAGGCCGTCTGGTGCACCGCGTTCATCGTCTGTTGGATGTGCGCCAAAGCCACCGAGGCGGGAGTGCTCAGCAGCTCACTCACATCGACCCCGAAGGCCGTCGCCAAGTGCCGAGCCGTGCGGTAAAGCACCGGCTTGCCGGTTTCGGCCCGCTTGATGGAGGCGATCGAGACGCACAAATGCCGGTTCAGGCAGGCCTCGGCCAGGGTTTCCTGGCTCAGGCCATGCTGTTTGCGCAGGCCTTTCAACGACACGGCGTCCAGCAGGACACGGCCGTCGGATATCGAAGCATCACGCCTGGGCAGGGCAACAAAGGTGTTTGGTCGGGAGTCCATGTCGATAGCCCTTTCAACCCTGGGACAACGGCAGCCGATCGAGTGTACTCCTGCGCCTCGCCCGGGTTAATGAAAAGATGGCATTTTGCCTGATACCAAACTGATACCGGACTGACACCGCTCTGGACTGTCCGCCTATCACCGCCCTCCCGATACTCACTCCCATCAATTGACACCCAGTTGATACAACCTGAGCGATGGGAGAAAGGCGATGAGCGATGGACTGAAGGGCAACGCAGGCGATGACGTGCGGGATATCGGCGGCTCGCAATTACTGGGGCGCGGACTGAACCGGCTCGATTGGGCCGGCGACAGCAAGGAGTGCCTGAAGGTCGGCGATACCGAGTCGGGCAAACGTGCGGTGCCGTACCGGAAAACGTCTTACAACGTGGGGAAAAACGTCACCATGTCCACGGTCGTGGCCAACGACAACTTCTCCACCGAGACGTTTGCCTCCCGCGACGAATTCGAAAGACATACCCAGACGAGTGTCGAAGCCTCCGGCAAATACGGCGCCTTTTCCGCCGGTTTCAAAGCCACCTTCGGCAGCGACATCAAGACGCTCGAAGAGCGTGAAGCCGCGCTCTACAGTCACACGGTGCGGTTATGGAAACTGACCCTCGAGGTCAGCCCCGCCAATGCCACGGAAGCGTTCAAGAAGCGCATCGATGAGTTGCCCAAGGCCTTCGACTCGAGCAATCCGGCGCCATTCTTCAATTTCCTAGTCGACTTCGGTGCCGATATCGTCAGCGAAGTGACTGTCGGTGGTTCGCTGAACTATGCGATGACCGCACTCAAGAGTTTCCTCAGCAAGACCAACACCCTCGATGCCATGGTCAAAGCCGAATACGGCACCTTTGTCAGCGGCAGCGCGACCACCTCGGTCTCGGAAACGGTCAAGAAAAACATCGCCCATCGCAACGCCAACCTGACCACCCGGGGTGGCACGCACGCCATCGCTTTCAACTCAGTGGACCCGAACAATTGCAATGCGGAGTTCGGCAAATGGCGCGAATCGCTGCCCGACGACCCGACCGTCGTGGAGTTGGCAATCGCGCCGGTCTATCGCTTCGTCAAGGAAGGCGAGACCCGTACGGCACTGGAGCAGGCCTACCAGTGGTACACCAGCTACAAGGCGGAAATCGAAGCCACTTGGCAAGACTCGGTGGTTGTCCTCGGCCGCTCCGGGCGGCAAGCCACCTCCAAGGCCGAAGCAACCCGCCCTGCCTTGCGAATGGTGTTCGTCGACAACAAAAGCAAGGAAACCAGCGAAAGCTTCCACTACCCACCCGCTGCGAATGCATCGACCACGGAATTTGAACAGTTCTGGGATGCGCTGGCCCTGCTGCTGAGACAAAAAAACGGGCAAAAATTGCTGATGGCCACTGAGCGCTGGCCGCGCGACGCGCGCTACTACCCGACGTATGCCATGCGTGAGGCCCTGCTGTCCAACGGCGCCAGCGAAGTGTCGCTGATGCGCTGGGACACGCTGACCAAGCACATGCAGCCCAACCCGTTGTCCGGCCTGACCTATGTGCTGGCGGGAAATGACTTCGAGGCACCCGGTGTCGATGGACTCATTGCCGGTTTTGGCCAGGCAGGCAAGGACCTCAACCCAACGGTGAAGGTCAAGGCTCGGTTTTCCCACGACTCGTTCGGCAAGGTCAAGTTGGTAAAAACCGCAACGACCGAGGAAGACCCTCGCACCGCGCTGTACATCGTGCGCAACAATACCGACGCCAAACCGGCCCTGGCGGTCGATCCGCAAAACCGGACCCGTATCGCCATGCAGACGCCGGACAGGCACAATCCAGGGCAATACTGGTACATGCCCGAGCTGGAAAAACCTTATCCGGAAATCAACCACCCGGTGCTGCTGATCAACTACGAGACGGGAACCTGCCTGCAGGGCATGCACGACCAGGGCGACTGCCGGCTCAAGCCCATCGAACCGGGTCGCCAGCAGGACGACGTCATCTGGGACCGACGCGGCGATGAGGTATTTCACCTGTTGATGGTCTACTACTGGATGGACGCCCTGTGCCTGACCCAGGTTGAAAAGCGCGCCGCCGTCCGGCCGTGGCGCCAACCTCACGGCATGGACTGGTTGCGTGAGCAGCATCGTCCGTACAGTTGACACCCGATAGTGACATCCCCTGTGGGAGCGAGCTTGCTCGCGATAGCGCTGCTTCAGCTTGCTTCAATGTTGAATGTGCCGCCGCCATCGCGAGCAAGCTCGCTCCCACAGGTTCATCGGGCGATTGAGCGCCCTTTTCTCTAGCCTTCTTGCGTGCGTGGTCCCCATACGATGCAAGTCTTCAACAGTGTTCCCTTTATCGGCGATGGCGTGGAAACCGCCCTCGATCCCCGCCGGTTTCCCTACCTGTTCAACGACCATGGCCTGGCACGACCGAGTGTCCAGGAGCGCGGCCACCCGATCCAGCTCAGCCCCGAGAACCCGGCCCTGTCCCTGGGCACTCGCTACTCGGGCATCAGTTGGCGGGACCGTGAGGTTGCAACGAACAGCGGTTCCTACTGGATCAAGACGTTCGACTTCCACGCCAGCGAAGTGCACTACGCACCGATCTGGGCAACCAAGGAAACGGCGCAGGCCTTTGGCATGACCCTGCTCGGCAACGGCGAATGCCTGCGTTTCGAATACGACCAACTGATCCTGGGCCAATACACCTACGGGAAATGGGCCGGCCACCAGTCGCCCTACCTGGGCCCGGCGCGCCAGCGCGAGCTGCTGACCTACAACCCGACCGACCTCGAATACCACAACTTCCCCCACGCGTTCTTTTCCCGTTATGGCCGCCTGCCGCTGGTGATCAGCGTCGCCCGCTGGCGGCCTGCGTCAAGGGAAATCCATTTGGCCGACCTATAGCTGCGGCCCGGCGATGCGCTGGTCCTGCCGCCCAAGCACTACCCCGACATCGCCCCCAGTGACGCCCATGGCGTCGAAAACTGGCCATCCGTCGTGGACCTGCACGGCAATCGAAACTCGGCGCTGGCCTGCTGGTTCGGGGAAGGTGAAGACTGTTTGCTGACGGAGACAATCCTGGCCAATTCGACCTTGATGAGCTCTCCCCAGGGCAAACCGCACTATCACGAAGAAAAAGCGCCGACGCGGCATGAATTACCGGCGGACTATCGGCCGTGAGGGGTGATAGCACGGCAAGTCAGACAGATAAAACCTGGATTGGCGGGGGCCAGGAAGAACCCAACCTCGGGCGAACCGTTTTTTACTAGGCGTACTTGAAGAATAACGATAAGAATGGCCGGGCATTTTTCCCAAGAGCCAGCCGTATGAAACGCAAACGCCCGCCGCGCCTGGTCGAATCCCCGTTCCCGACCGCTACATCAGCGCCACCGCACCCGCCCACGTGGGATTGCTCAAGCGAGATATCGAGGCCGGGATACCTGGGCACGATGGTGTATGCCGTGGTGATACTGCTGGCCTTGCCGGTCTACGGGCTGGCAGTGCTATCGACGAAGCTGTTTCATGTCGGACAAAACCTGTCGCCCATCCACACAAGAGTGATCGAGGACCCTCTGTTCATAGCGCTCATGTTAATCAGCGCATTCGCGGCCGTCTGCGTGCTCAACTGGCTGGCATCCGAACCTAAGGTGCTCGGCTTCTGCTTTGACGAACGCCAGCAACGCCTCACCTTCACCCAACGCCGCCCTGCCCGGCAAACCACCGACGAATGCGTGCCGTACAGCGACATCCATTACATCAAGCCTTACAAAACGACCGCTTCCGCCAACATCTGTCACTTTGTGGTGGGCTTCGCCGGAGGCGATGGCAAAGCCATCGCACTTCGGGTAGGGGTTGATCTGACGGATCAGGACATGGCGTTTCATGCCGCGTGGTTGAGTCAGTCGATTGGCGAGAGGATGCAGGAGGTATTGGACCTGGATCTGTGAGCAAGACCGGGCTTGCCCGTGTCCCCAAATTCACGAATCGGTTTGCGCCAGACAAATAAAAAGCCCCAAGTGCTGAGCGCTTGGGGCTTTCGTGACCTACCTGCGTAATCCGCTCAGGCGAGGATCAGAACGGGATATCGTCATCGAAGCTGTCGAAATCCGGAGCCGGTTGCGGCGCGGCCTGTTGTGGGGCCGGACGCTCACGTTGTGGCTGTGGTGCCGACTGTGGACGAGGCGCCTGCTGACGCGGGGCCGGAGCCGACTGCTGGTAGTTGTTGCCACCTTGTTGCTGGTCGCCCTGTGGACGGCCACCCAGCAATTGCATGGTGCCTTGCATGTCGACCACGATTTCGGTGGTGTAGCGCTTGATGCCGTCTTTTTCCCACTCGCGGGTCTGCAGCTTGCCTTCGATGTACACCTGCGAACCCTTGCGCAGGTATTCGCCGGCAATCTCGGCCACCTTGCCGAACATCGACACGCGGTGCCATTCGGTCTTCTCGACCTTCTGGCCGGTCTGCTTGTCGGTCCACTGTTCGCTGGTCGCCAGACTCAGGTTGGTCACGGCGTTGCCGTTCGGCAGGTAGCGAACTTCGGGATCCTGGCCGCAAGTACCGACCAATATGACTTTGTTAACCCCACGGGCCATAACGTTCTCCTAGGCTTCGCACGTGGTCGGGGCCGGGTTGTTCACCAGGCGCTCGAGCGTCGCGCGATCCAATAATTCGGTGTCGAGTTTGATATACACGGCCGCCTCGTCGGCGACCACCACTGCATCGGTTACTCCAACGACGGCCTTCAGACGCTCGGTCAGGCCAGCCTCACGAATCGCCTCGGGCGATAAGGGCAAGCGCAGGCTCGTCACATAGGGAGGTTCGCGCATGGTAACAGCAAAGGCTAACCAAAGTGCAGCCAGCGCGGCGCATCCCAGGAACACAACCGACAAACCGCCATGCTGGAACAGCCAGCCGCCGAGGATCCCGCCCAACGCCGAGCCCAGGAACTGGCTGGTGGAGTAGACCCCCATCGCCGTGCCCTTGCCGCCCGCCGGCGAAACCTTGCTGATCAGCGACGGCAGCGAGGCTTCCAGCAGATTGAACGCGGTGAAGAACACCACCGTGCCGATCACCAGGGCCCGCAAGCTATCGCCGAACTGCCAGAAGAATAGCTCAGTGAGCATCAGCGTCACGACGGCGCCGAGCAAAACTCGTTTCATTTTGCGTCGTTTCTCGCCATAGATGATGAACGGGATCATGGCGAAGAACGATATCAGCAACGCGGTCAGGTAAACCCACCAGTGCTGTTCCTTGGGCAGGCCGGCCTTCTCGACCAGGGCCAGCGGCAAGGCCACGAAGCTGGACATCAGCATGGCGTGGAGCACGAAAATACCCAGGTCCAGGCGCAGCAGGTCCGGGTGCTTGAGCGTCGGGATCAATGCCTGGCGCGCCACCCCGGATTCCCGGTGCTGCAACGGCCCGGTGGCGCGCGGCACCATGAACGCCACGATCAGGATCCCCACCAGTGCCATGGCACCGGTCGCCAGGAACAGGCCCGACAAACCAAAGGCCCGGGTCAGCAAGGGACCGACCACCATGGCCACGGCGAACGACAGACCGATGGTCATGCCGATCATGGCCATGGCCTTGGTCCGATGCTGTTCGCGGGTCAGGTCCGACAGCAGCGCCATGACGGCCGCGGAAATGGCCCCGGCCCCCTGCAGGATGCGTCCGGCGATCACGCCCCAGATCGAGTCGGCATTGGCCGCCAGCACGCTGCCGAGGGCGAAGACGATCAGCCCCAGGTAGATAACCGGACGCCGGCCGATTCGGTCGGAAATGATCCCGAACGGGATCTGGAAGATCGCCTGGGTCAGGCCATAAGCGCCAATCGCCAGGCCGATGAGGGCCGGGGTGGCGCCTGCCAGGTCCATGCCATAGGTCGCCAGCACCGGCAACACCATGAACATGCCCAGCATACGGAAGGCGAACACCAGGGCCAGACCGCTTGCTGCGCGTGTCTCGCCACGACTCATGCGTTCGCTGTGGGGATCTTGCATGGAAAAACCTCATGTGAACCGGCGGCGATTCTACCAGTCCCATCGATTGAGAGGGTATATGGCGACCGTTTGCCGCGCAGTCTTCATGTATGGCTGCAATCGCGCCTTCAATAGTGTGCATCCATCCAGTATTTGCCCGTATACTCCTACGTTTTCGACGCCCGCCGAGCGAGGCCACTTTGGACAAGATCCTGATTCGTGGGGCCCGTACCCACAACCTGAAGAATATCGACCTGACCCTGCCACGGGACAAGCTGATCGTCATCACCGGCCTGTCCGGATCCGGCAAATCATCCCTGGCCTTCGACACGTTGTACGCTGAAGGCCAGCGACGCTATGTCGAATCGCTGTCGGCCTATGCCCGGCAGTTCCTGTCGATGATGGAAAAACCCGACGTCGACACCATCGAAGGCCTGTCGCCGGCAATCTCCATCGAACAGAAGTCGACCTCCCATAACCCGCGGTCGACGGTCGGCACCATCACCGAGATCTACGACTACCTGCGCCTGCTGTATGCGCGGGTCGGCATTCCTCGCTGCCCCGACCACGACATTCCCCTGGAAGCCCAGACCGTCAGCCAGATGGTCGACCTGGTGCTGGCCCAGCCCGAAGGCAGCAAGCTGATGCTGCTGGCCCCGGTGGTTCGCGAGCGCAAGGGCGAACACCTGATGGTGTTCGAAGAACTGCGCGCCCAAGGCTTCGTGCGGGCCCGGGTCAACGGCAAGCTGTGCGAGCTGGACGAACTGCCGAAGCTGGATAAACAGAAGAAGCACTCGATCGATGTGGTGGTCGACCGCTTCAAGGTCCGCGCCGACTTGCAGCAGCGGTTGGCCGAGTCCTTCGAGACCGCCCTGAAACTGGCCGACGGCATCGCCCTGGTCGCACCGATGGACGACGAGCCCGGCGAGGAGATCATTTTCTCCGCACGTTTCGCCTGCCCGATCTGCGGCCATGCCATCAGCGAGCTGGAACCCAAGCTGTTCTCCTTCAACAACCCGGCGGGCGCCTGCCCGACGTGCGACGGCCTGGGGGTCAAGCAGTTCTTCGACACCAAGCGCCTGGTCAATGGCGAGCTGACCCTGGCCGAAGGGGCGATTCGCGGCTGGGACCGGCGCAACGTCTATTACTTCCAGATGCTCGGCTCGCTGGCGGCCCATTACAAGTTCAGCCTGGACAAGCCGTTCAACGAGTTGCCCGCCGACCAGCAGAAATCCATCCTGCACGGCAGTGGCTCGCAGAATGTCGACTTCAAATACCTCAACGACCGTGGCGACATCGTCAAGCGTTCCCACCCGTTCGAAGGCATCGTGCCGAACCTGGAGCGACGCTACCGCGAGACCGAATCGGCCAGCGTGCGCGAAGAACTGGCCAAGTTCCTCAGCACCCAGCCCTGCCCCGATTGCCGTGGCACCCGTCTGCGTCGCGAAGCGCGGCATGTGTGGGTCGGCGAGAAGACGCTGCCGGCGGTGACCAACCTGCCGATTGGCGACGCCACCGATTACTTCGGCGGCTTGAAGCTCACCGGTCGTCGTGGCGAAATAGCCGACAAGATCCTCAAGGAAATCCGCGAGCGCCTGCAGTTCCTGGTGAACGTCGGCCTGGACTACCTGACCCTCGATCGCAGCGCAGACACCTTGTCTGGCGGCGAAGCCCAGCGTATCCGCCTCGCCAGCCAGATCGGCGCCGGCCTGGTGGGGGTGATGTACATCCTCGACGAACCGTCCATCGGCCTGCACCAGCGGGACAACGACCGGTTGCTCGGGACCCTGAAGCACCTGCGGGACATCGGCAACACGGTGATCGTGGTCGAGCACGACGAGGACGCCATCCGCCTGGCGGACTACGTGGTGGACATCGGCCCGGGCGCGGGCGTCCATGGCGGGCATATCGTTGCCCAGGGCACGGCTGCCGAAGTCATGGCGCACCCTGACTCGCTGACGGGCAAATACCTGTCGGGCCGAGTCAAGATCAAGGTCCCGGCCAAACGCACGCCGCGCAACAAGAAGCTGTCGCTGACCCTCAAGGGCGCCCGTGGCAACAACCTGCGCAACGTCGACCTGGAAATCCCGATCGGCCTGCTGACCTGCGTGACCGGCGTGTCCGGCTCCGGCAAGTCGACGCTGATCAACAACACCCTGTTTCCCCTCAGCGCCACGGCCCTGAACGGCGCCACCACCCTCGAAGCTGCCGCCCACGACAGCATCAAGGGCCTGGAGCACCTGGACAAGGTGGTCGACATCGACCAGAGCCCAATTGGTCGTACGCCGCGCTCCAACCCGGCGACCTATACCGGGTTGTTCACACCGATCCGCGAACTGTTCGCCGGCGTGCCGGAGTCCCGCTCCCGAGGCTACGGCCCAGGGCGCTTCTCGTTCAACGTCAAGGGCGGGCGCTGCGAGGCCTGCCAGGGCGATGGCCTGATCAAGGTGGAAATGCACTTCCTGCCCGACATCTACGTGCCGTGCGATGTGTGCAAGAGCAAGCGCTACAACCGCGAGACCCTGGAGATCAAATACAAGGGCAAGAACATCCACGAAACCCTGGAGATGACCATCGAAGAAGCCCGGGTGTTCTTCGATGCGGTGCCGGCCCTGGCGCGCAAGCTCCAGACGCTGATGGATGTCGGCCTGTCGTACATCAAGCTGGGGCAGTCGGCAACGACCCTGTCCGGCGGTGAAGCCCAGCGGGTCAAGTTGTCCCGCGAGCTGTCCAAGCGCGACACCGGCAAGACCCTGTATATCCTCGACGAGCCGACCACCGGCCTGCACTTCGCCGATATCCAGCAATTGCTCGACGTGCTGCATCGCCTTCGCGATCACGGCAACACCGTGGTGGTGATCGAACACAACCTGGACGTGATCAAGACGGCTGACTGGCTGGTGGACCTGGGGCCGGAAGGCGGTTCCAAGGGCGGCCAGATCATTGCCGTGGGCACGCCTGAACAAGTGGCCGAAATGAAGCAGTCCTACACCGGTTACTACCTCAAGCCGTTGCTGGAGCGTGATCGGGACTGATTTCACCCGGGCACGAAAAAGCCCCTGTCATCTCTTCGATGGCAGGGGCTTTTTGCTTTTCTTCTGTGGGAGCGAGCTTGCTCGCGATAGCGCGGTGTCAGTTTGCATTTATGCGACGATTTAACCGCAATCGCGAGCAAGCTCGCTCCACACGCGATCAGAACTGTGATTGCAGGTAGTTTTCCAGGCCAATCAACTTGATCAGACCCAACTGCTTCTCCAGCCAGTAGGTGTGGTCTTCTTCGGTGTCGTTAAGCTGGATACGCAGGATCTCGCGGGTCACATAGTCGTTGTGCTGCTCGCAGAGCTCGATGCCTTTGCACAGCGCGGCGCGGACTTTGTATTCCAGGCGCAGGTCAGCGGCCAACATATCGGGCACGGTGGTCCCGACATCCAAGTCATCCGGACGCATCCGCGGCGTGCCTTCGAGCATCAGGATCCGGCGCATCAATGCATCGGCGTGCTGGGCTTCTTCTTCCATCTCATGGTTGATACGTTCGTAGAGCTCGGTGAAACCCCAGTCCTCGTACATCCGCGAGTGGATGAAATATTGATCACGGGCTGCCAGTTCGCCTGTCAGCAACGTGTTGAGGTAATCGATTACATCTGGGTGACCTTGCATCGCCCTACATCTCCACAAGCTTTGAAGGCTCTAGTTTGAACCAACCTGACGGAGAGGTCACTCGTTCATCGCAATAAAAGTGAAGAAAATCCGAGAAAACCGGGCTAAATAACGCAAAAACCGCCCAAATGAGGGCGGTTCTGCTTCTCGTTTAGACTTAGTTAAGCTGTACGCCCAACGCCTTTGCGATACCTTCTCCATAAGCGGCGTCCGCCCTGAAGAAATGCTGGAGCTGACGGTCAACGACATCCGCCGATACACCGGCCATCGCGCCGGCGATATTGTTGATCAGCAACGCTTTCTGCTCGTCGCTCATCAAACGGAACAGCGCACCGGCGTGGCTGTAGTAGTCCGTGTCTTCGCGATGATCGTAACGATCCGCCGCGCCACTGAGGGCCAGTGCCGGCTCCGCATAACGCGGCGCCTGCTTCGGTGCCTCCACATAGCTGTTAGGCTCGTAGTTCGGAGCCGCCCCGCCATTGCTGCCAAACGCCATGGCACCGTCGCGCTGATAAGTGTTGACCGGGCTACGTGGCGCATTCACCGGCAACTGCTGGTGATTGGTGCCCACACGGTAGCGGTGCGCATCGGCGTAGGCGAAGACACGGCCCTGCAGCATGCGATCCGGCGAGAGACCAACCCCTGGCACCATGTTGCTCGGGCCAAACGCCGCCTGCTCGACTTCAGCGAAGTAATTCAGCGGGTTGCGGTTGAGTTCGAGCACACCCACTTCGATCAACGGAAACTCTTTCTGCGACCAGGTCTTGGTCACGTCGAACGGGTTCTCGTAATGGGCCGCGGCCTGGGCCTCGCTCATGATCTGGATGCAGACGCGCCATTTCGGGAAGTCACCGCGCTCAATGGCCTCGAACAAGTCACGCTGGGCATAATCCGGGTCGGTACCCGCCAGGCGTGCCGCTTCTGCCGGCGCAAGGTTCTTGATGCCTTGCAGGGTCTTGTAGTGCCACTTCACCCAGTGCCGCTCACCCTGTGCGCTGATCAGGCTGTAGGTGTGGCTGCCGAAGCCGTGCATGTGGCGGTAGCCATCCGGAATACCTCGGTCGGAAAACAGGATGGTGACCTGGTGCAGCGCCTCAGGCGAATGGGACCAGAAATCCCACATCGCCTGGGCACTTTTCAGGTTGCTTTGCGGCAGACGCTTCTGGGTGTGGATAAAATCCGGAAATTTCAACGGATCACGGATGAAGAACACCGGCGTGTTGTTGCCAACGATGTCCCAGTTGCCTTCCTCGGTGTAGAACTTCAGGGCGAAACCCCGCGGATCGCGTTCAGTGTCGGCCGAACCACGCTCGCCACCCACGGTGGAGAACCGCAGGAAGGTCGGTGTTTGCTTGCCGATCGACTCGAACAACTTGGCGCTGGTGTACTGGGTGATGTCCTGGGTGACGGTAAAGGTGCCGTAGGCCCCCGATCCTTTGGCGTGCACGCGACGCTCGGGAATGTTCTCGCGGTTGAAGTGAGCAAGCTTTTCGATCAGGTGAAAATCGTCGAGCAGCAGCGGGCCGCGCGGGCCGGCGGAACGAGAGTTCTGGTTATCGGCGACAGGAGCGCCGCTGGCGGTCGTAAGCGTTTTGGTCTGGCTCATGCTCAATCTTCCTAGGTCGGTCTTCAAACTGCCGGCTAATCGGCTGGAAAGGAGTATCGATCATGTTAGTGACAGTATCCAAATTCATTAAATCATGGACATCGATAGTCATTATCTAATGCTGAAGACTTGCCGATAGCCGAACCAGGCGAAACGGTCCGGGCACTTTTCAGCAGGCAACAAAAAACCGGGCACAAGGCCCGGTTTTTCGTTTGTTGCCGACTTACTCAGCGGATACAGCTTCACCGCTGGTAGCACGATCAACCAACTCGACGTACGCCATAGGCGCGTTGTCGCCAGCGCGGAAACCGCACTTGAGGATGCGCAGGTAGCCACCCTCACGGGTAGCGTAACGCTTGCCCAGGTCGTTGAAGAGCTTACCAACGATAGCTTTCGAACGAGTACGGTCGAAAGCCAGACGGCGGTTAGCCAGGCTATCTGTCTTGGCCAGAGTGATCAGCGGCTCAGCAACGCGACGCAGTTCTTTGGCTTTCGGCAGTGTAGTTTTGATCAGCTCGTGCTCGAACAGCGACACCGCCATGTTTTGGAACATGGCCTTGCGGTGCGAGCTGGTGCGGCTCAGGTGACGACCACTTTTACGATGACGCATGGTTCATTCCTTACCAAACACAACGTTCGGTGATTACGACGATCAGGCAGTCGCCTTGTCGTCCTTCTTAAGACTTGCAGGCGGCCAGTTGTCGAGGCGCATGCCGAGGGACAGACCGCGGGAGGCCAGAACGTCCTTGATTTCAGTCAAGGATTTCTTGCCAAGGTTCGGAGTCTTCAACAGCTCTACTTCGGTACGCTGAATCAGGTCGCCGATGTAGTAGATGTTTTCCGCCTTAAGGCAGTTAGCCGAACGTACAGTCAGTTCCAGATCGTCAACCGGGCGAAGCAGGATCGGATCGATCTCGTCTTCCTGCTCGACAACCACTGGCTCACTGTCACCCTTGAGGTCGACGAACGCAGCCAACTGCTGTTGCAGGATGGTTGCAGCACGGCGGATAGCCTCTTCAGGATCCAGGGTACCGTTGGTTTCCAGATCAATAACCAGCTTGTCCAGGTTGGTACGCTGTTCGACACGGGCGTTTTCCACCACGTATGCGATACGGCGAACCGGGCTGAACGAAGAGTCAAGCTGCAAGCGACCGATGCTGCGGCTTTCGTCTTCATCGCTCTGACGCGAGTCTGCCGGTTCATAACCACGACCACGAGCTACGGTGAGCTTCATGTTCAGGGCGCCGTTAGACGCCAGGTTAGCGATTACGTGATCGGGGTTAACGATCTCGACATCATGATCCAGCTGAATATCGGCAGCGGTAACCACCCCCGAACCCTTCTTCGACAAGGTCAGCGTAACTTCGTCACGACCGTGCAGCTTGATAGCCAGACCTTTCAGGTTCAACAGGATTTCAATTACGTCTTCCTGTACACCTTCGATGGCGCTGTACTCGTGGAGCACACCGTCAATCTCGGCCTCGACTACTGCACAGCCGGGCATTGAGGACAACAGGATGCGGCGCAGCGCGTTGCCCAGGGTGTGGCCGAAACCACGCTCGAGAGGCTCGAGTGTGATCTTGGCGCGGGTTGGACTGACAACCTGCACATCAATATGGCGGGGTGTCAGGAACTCATTTACCGAAATCTGCATGGATGCACCTATTTTCTAGCCCTTACTTGGAGTAGAGCTCGACAATCAGGCTTTCGTTGATGTCGGCGGACAGATCACTGCGAGCAGGAACGTTCTTGAAAACGCCCGACTTCTTCTCAGTGTCTACTTCTACCCATTCTACGCGGCCACGTTGGGCACACAGATCGAGAGCTTGGACAATGCGAAGTTGGTTCTTTGCTTTCTCGCGAACAGCAACCACGTCACCAGCACGAACCTGGTAGGACGGAACGTTTACGGTCTGACCGTTAACGCTGATCGACTTGTGCGATACCAGCTGACGGGATTCGGCACGAGTAGAACCGAAGCCCATACGGTATACAACGTTGTCCAGACGGCATTCGAGCAGTTGCAACAGGTTTTCGCCGGTTGCGCCTTTCTTGCCAGCTGCTTCTTTGTAGTAGCCGCTGAATTGACGCTCGAGAACGCCGTAGATACGACGGACCTTCTGCTTTTCACGCAGTTGGGTGCCGTAATCGGACTGGCGACCGCGGCGTTGGCCGTGGATACCAGGTGCTGCTTCAATGTTGCACTTCGATTCGATCGCGCGCACGCCGCTCTTCAGAAAAAGATCGGTGCCTTCGCGACGAGCGAGTTTGCATTTTGGACCAATGTAACGAGCCATTCTTTACAATCTCCTGGATTACACGCGGCGCTTCTTCGGCGGACGGCACCCGTTGTGCGGGATTGGCGTCACGTCGGTGATGCTGGCGATCTTGTAGCCACAGCCGTTCAAAGCGCGGACTGCGGATTCACGACCTGGACCTGGACCCTTGACGTTCACGTCGAGGTTTTTCAGGCCGTATTCCAGCGCAGCTTGACCAGCACGCTCAGCAGCTACTTGAGCAGCGAACGGGGTGGACTTGCGGGAACCGCGGAAACCCGAACCACCGGAGGTAGCCCAGGAAAGAGCGTTACCTTGACGGTCGGTAATGGTCACGATGGTGTTGTTAAAAGAAGCATGGATGTGGGCGATGCCATCAACCACTGTCTTTTTAACTTTTTTACGAGGACGAGCAGCAGGTTTTGCCATGATTAAATTCCTGTCGATTCGCTGGGGCGATTACTTGCGGATCGGCTTACGCGGACCTTTACGGGTACGCGCGTTGGTCTTGGTACGCTGACCGCGTACTGGCAGACCACGACGATGACGCAGACCGCGATAGCAACCGAGGTCCATCAAGCGCTTGATTTTCATGTTGATTTCGCGACGCAGGTCACCTTCAGTGGTGAACTTCGCCACTTCGCCACGCAGCTGTTCAATCTGCTCGTCGCTCAGATCTTTGATCTTTGCCGCTGGGTTGACCCCAGTCACTGCACAAATTTTCTGTGCAGTAGTGCGACCAACACCATAGATGTAGGTCAGCGAGATAACAGTATGCTTGTTATCTGGAATGTTGACGCCTGCAATACGGGCCATTCAGTGGGACTCCAATTGACAGCTACCTACGCCCCGGAAGCCAAGAAATAGGGCGCGAGATAATATCGCTGTAATAACAAATAATCAACCCGGCAGCGCACTAGCTGCCGGGCTTAAAGCACAATCACACTCAGCCTTGGCGCTGTTTGTGACGCGGTTCCGCGCTGCAAATTACCCGAACAACACCTTCGCGGCGAATAATCTTGCAGTTGCGGCACAGCTTTTTCACCGATGCACGAACTTTCATCACCAACTCCTCGAACCTTATGGACGCTACTCAGCGCAACATGCCGCTGCCGTAGCCCTTCAGGTTGGCTTTCTTCATCAGGGATTCGTACTGGTGCGAAACGAGGTGCGATTGTACTTGGGACATGAAGTCCATCACAACCACGACCACGATCAGCAACGAGGTCCCGCCAAGGTAGAACGGTACGTTTGCCGCAACCACCAGGAACTGGGGCAACAGACAGACGGCCGTCATGTAAAGAGCACCGAACATGGTCAAGCGAGTCAGAACGCCATCAATGTAGCGCGCAGACTGCTCACCTGGACGGATGCCCGGAATAAAGGCACCGGACTTCTTCAGGTTTTCCGCTACGTCTTTCGGATTGAACATCAACGCCGTATAGAAGAAGCAGAAGAAAATAATCCCTGCACTAAACAGCAGAATATTCAACGGCTGACCAGGAGCGATCGACTGCGAGATGTCCTGCAACCAGCCCATACCTTCAGACTGGCCGAACCAGGCACCCAACGAAGCCGGGAACAGCAGGATGCTGCTCGCGAAAATAGCCGGAATTACGCCGGCCATGTTCACCTTCAACGGCAAGTGGCTGGTCTGCGCAGCAAACACCTTGCGGCCCTGCTGACGCTTGGCGTAGTGAACGGCAATACGCCGCTGACCACGCTCGATGAACACCACGAAACCGATAATCGCTACTGCCAGCAGACCGATGGCAACCAGGGCGAAAATGTTGATATCACCCTGACGCGCAGACTCGAAAGACTGCCCGATCGCTCTCGGAAGACCGGCGACGATACCTGCGAAGATCAACATCGAGATACCGTTGCCAACACCACGCTCAGTAATCTGCTCACCCAGCCACATCATGAACATCGCGCCCGCCACAAACGTGGTTACCGCAACGAAATGAAAGCTGAAGTCAGCAGTGAACGAAACGCCCTGCCCCGCCAGGCCAATGGACATGCCAATGGCCTGAACGAGAGCGAGGACGACAGTGCCGTAGCGGGTGTACTGGCTGATCTTGCGACGGCCAGCTTCACCTTCCTTCTTCAACTGCTCCAGCTGCGGGCTGACGGCGCTCATCAGTTGCATGATGATCGATGCCGAAATGTACGGCATGATCCCCAGTGCAAAGATGCTCATCCGCTCCAGCGCGCCGCCGGAAAACATGTTGAACAAGCTAAGAATGGTCCCCTCATTCTGTCGAAACAGGTCCGCGAGTCGGTCCGGGTTGATACCTGGAACCGGGATGTGTGCGCCTATTCGGTAGACGATAATCGCCAGGAACAGAAAACGCAGACGAGCCCAGAGTTCAGACATACCGCCTTTGCCGAGCGCAGAGAGAGCACCTTGCTTAGCCATTTATTCCTCGAACTTGCCGCCAGCTGCTTCGATAGCCGCACGCGCACCTTTGGTGGCGCCGATTCCCTTTCCGATGGTGACAGCACGAGCAACTTCGCCCGACAGCATGATTTTCACACGCTGTACGTTCTGGTTGATCACGTTGGCATCCTTCAGGGACTGCACGGTGACGATGTCGCCGTCCACTTTGGCCAGCTCGGACAGACGCACTTCTGCGCGGTCCATGGCTTTCAGGGAAACGAAACCGAACTTCGGCAGGCGACGATGCAGCGGCTGTTGACCGCCTTCAAAGCCTGGAGCAATGGTGCCACCGGAGCGGGAGGTCTGACCTTTGTGGCCACGGCCACCGGTCTTGCCCAAACCACTACCGATACCACGGCCCGGACGATGCTTTTCGCGACGGGAACCCGGCGCCGGACTCAGATCATTGAGTTTCATCGATTAACCCTCGACACGCAGCATGTAGTAAGCCTTGTTGATCATCCCGCGATTCTCGGGAGTATCCTGGACTTCTACAGTGTGACCGATGCGACGCAGACCCAGACCCTTAACACACAGTTTGTGGTTAGGGATGCGGCCGGTCATGCTTTTGATCAGCGTTACTTTTACGGTAGCCATGATCAGAAGATCTCCTTGACGCTTTTGCCACGCTTGGCGGCAATGGATTCAGGAGACTGCATTGCTTTCAAACCCTTGAAAGTGGCGTGAACCACGTTTACCGGGTTAGTCGAGCCGTAGCACTTGGCCAGAACGTTCTGAACGCCAGCAACTTCGAGGACAGCACGCATAGCGCCGCCAGCGATGATACCGGTACCTTCAGAAGCAGGCTGCATGTACACCTTCGAAGCGCCATGGGCGGACTTCATTGCGTACTGCAGGGTGGTGCCGTTCAGATCAACCTGGATCATGTTGCGGCGAGCAGCTTCCATTGCCTTCTGGATCGCAGCAGGCACTTCACGCGACTTGCCACGGCCGAAGCCAACACGGCCTTTACCATCACCCACTACGGTCAACGCAGTGAAAGTGAAGATACGGCCGCCTTTAACGGTTTTGGCTACGCGGTTAACTTGAACCAGCTTCTCGATGTAGCCTTCGTCGCGCTTTTGGTCGTTATTTGACATAACTTAGAACTCCAGCCCAGCTTCACGAGCAGCATCAGCCAGCGCCTTGACGCGGCCGTGGTACTTGAAGCCAGAGCGGTCGAAA
This sequence comes from Pseudomonas fluorescens, assembly GCF_001307275.1. Taxonomy (NCBI): domain Bacteria; kingdom Pseudomonadati; phylum Pseudomonadota; class Gammaproteobacteria; order Pseudomonadales; family Pseudomonadaceae; genus Pseudomonas; species Pseudomonas fluorescens. Next base: position 3,333,109 of record NZ_CP012831.1, on the reverse strand, counting down.
GCCACCTGCGAGACGCCAGCGGCTTTAGCACGCGTAGCGACCAGCTGGCCAACCTTAGTGGCCGCGTCGATGTTGCCAGTGGCGCCATCACGCAGTTCTTTATCCAAAGTCGAGGCACTTGCCAGGACTTTGTTGCCGTCGGCCGAAATGACCTGGGCGTAGATGTGCTGCGACGAGCGGAACACGCAGAGACGCACGACTTCGAGTTCGTGCATTTTCAGGCGTGCTTTGCGAGCGCGACGCAGTCGAGTAACTTTTTTGTCGGTCATTTGCTATGCCCTACTTCTTCTTGGCTTCTTTACGACGGACGACTTCGTCCGCGTAGCGCACACCTTTGCCTTTGTACGGCTCTGGTGGACGGAAGTCGCGGATCTCGGCGGCCACTTGACCTACCAGCTGCTTGTCGATGCCCTTGATCAGGATATCGGTCTGGCTAGGAGTCTCAGCGGTGATGCCTTCCGGCAGTTCATAATCCACTGGGTGCGAGAAGCCAAGAGCCAGGTTCAGCACTGTGCCTTTTGCTTGCGCTTTGTAACCAACACCGACCAGCTGGAGCTTGCGCTCGAAGCCTTGGCTTACGCCTTGGACCATGTTGTTTACCAACGCACGAGTGGTACCAGCCATTGCGCGAGTCTGTTGATCGCCATTGCGAGCAGCGAAACGCAGCTCACCAGCTTCTTCAACGATCTCAACGGACGAATGGATGTTCAGTTGCAGAGTGCCCTTGGCACCCTTCACCGAAAGCTGTTGGCCTGCGAATTTGACTTCGACACCGGCTGGCAGCTTAACGGGGTTCTTAGCGACGCGTGACATGCTTATCCCCCCTTAGAACACAGTGCAAAGAACTTCGCCGCCGACACCGGCAGCGCGCGCAGCACGATCCGTCATCACACCTTTGTTGGTGGAGACGATAGACACGCCCAGGCCGCCACGAACTTTTGGCAGATCCTCGACGGACTTGTACTGACGCAGGCCAGGACGGCTAACGCGCTTCACTTCCTCGATGACCGGACGGCCTTCGAAGTACTTCAGCTCGATGGACAGCAGAGGCTTGATTTCGCTGCTGATCTGATAACCCGCAATGTAACCTTCGTCCTTCAGGACTTTGGCAACAGCTACCTTCAACGTAGAAGATGGCATGCTTACGACGGACTTTTCAGCCATCTGGGCATTACGGATACGAGTTAGCATGTCCGCTAACGGGTCCTGCATACTCATGGGCTAGACGCTCCTAATACACAAAAAATTAGCCTTTCGGCTAGTACGTGTCGCCGAGCACATCCGCGCAATAAAAACACGGGCTCAGGCGAGCCGGGTATTCTAGACACACCCCACAAATGAATCAAGCCCCAATAGGGGCTTGATTCAAGTTCAAGGCCACCGACGGTCAGGATCTTGCGATCCCGAACGCCGCGACTTTGACAGTGCTTACCAGCTGGCTTTAACCAGACCTGGAACGTCACCACGCATTGCAGCTTGACGCAGCATGTTACGGCCAAGGCCGAACTTGCGGTACACGCCGTGCGGACGACCAGTCAGGCGGCAGCGGTTACGCATGCGCGAGGCGCTTGCGTCACGTGGCTGCTTCTGCAGGGCTACGGTAGCTTCCCAACGCGCTTCTGGACTTGCGTTCAGATCAACGATGATAGCTTTCAGCGCTGCACGCTTGGTGGCGTACTTGGCAACGGTGAGCTGACGCTTCAGCTCACGGTTCTTCATGCTCTTCTTGGCCATTTTCCTACTCCAATCAGTTGCGGAACGGGAATTTGAAAGCGCGCAGCAGTGCGCGACCTTCGTCATCCGTCCGAGCAGTGGTGGTCAGGGTAATGTCCAGACCGCGGAGAGCGTCGATCTTGTCGTAATCGATTTCCGGGAAAATGATCTGCTCTTTAACGCCCATGCTGTAGTTGCCACGACCATCGAAGGACTTGGCATTCAGGCCGCGGAAGTCGCGAACCCGAGGCAGGGAGATCGACAGCAGACGATCCAGGAACTCGTACATACGCTCACGGCGCAGGGTCACTTTGACGCCGATCGGCCAACCTTCACGGACTTTAAAGCCAGCGATGGATTTCCGAGCGTAAGTCACGACGACTTTCTGACCGGTGATCTTTTCCAGGTCAGCAACAGCGTGCTCGATGACTTTTTTGTCGCCGATCGCTTCGCCCAGACCCATGTTCAGGGTGATTTTGGTAACGCGCGGAACTTCCATCACGTTCGAAAGCTTAAGTTCTTCCTTAAGTTTCGGTGCGATTTCCTTCCGGTAAATCTCTTTTAGTCGTGCCATGGTCTTCTACCTAGCAGTGTTCAAGCATCAACCGCTTTTTGGGTCGACTTGAAGACACGAATTTTCTTACCGTCTTCTACTTTGAAACCAACGCGGTCAGCCTTGTTGGTTTCGCCGTTGAAGATGGCGACGTTGGAAGCGTGCAGTGGCGCTTCTTTCTCGACGATACCGCCCTGTACGCCCGACATCGGGTTAGGCTTGGTATGACGCTTGACCAGGTTCAGACCACCAACAACCAGACGGTTGTCAGCAAGAACCTTCAGCACCTTACCGCGCTTACCTTTGTCTTTGCCGGCGATCACGATGATCTCGTCGTCACGACGAATCTTTTGCATGTCGGATCTCCTTACAGCACTTCTGGGGCGAGCGAGACGATCTTCATGAACTTCTCAGTACGAAGTTCACGGGTCACTGGCCCAAAGATACGGGTGCCGATCGGCTCTTGCTTGTTGTTCAACAGAACAGCAGCGTTGCCATCAAAGCGGATGATGGAGCCGTCAGCACGACGAACGCCATGGCGAGTGCGGACTACGACAGCAGTCATCACTTGGCCTTTTTTCACCTTACCGCGAGGAATTGCTTCCTTGACGGTAACTTTGATGATGTCACCGATACCAGCGTAACGACGATGGGAGCCACCCAGCACCTTGATGCACATAACACGGCGAGCGCCGCTGTTATCGGCCACATCGAGCATGGATTGAGTCTGAATCATATAATTTCTCCGACCCCTAGCCCTTAGACTTCCACAGCGCGTTCGAGAACATCAACCAGCGCCCAAGACTTGGTCTTGGCCATCGGACGAGTTTCACGAATAGTGACTTTGTCGCCGATGTGGCACTGATTGGTTTCGTCGTGCGCGTGCAGCTTAGTCGAACGCTTAACGTATTTACCGTAGATCGGGTGCTTAACGCGACGCTCGATCAGAACGGTGATGGTTTTGTCCATCTTGTCGCTGACAACACGGCCAGTCAGCGTACGGACAGTTTTTTCGGCTTCAGCCATGATTACTTACCTGCCTGCTGGTTGAGCACAGTTTTCACGCGAGCGATATCACGCTTAACTTGCGAGAGCAGATGAGACTGCCCCAACTGGCCAGTTGCTTTCTGCATACGCAGATTGAACTGGTCGCGCAGCAGGCCGAGCAGTTGCTCGTTCAGCTGCTGTGCTGATTTTTCACGAAGTTCATTCGCTTTCATCACATCACCGTCCGTTTAACAAAGGCGGTGGCGAGCGGCAGCTTTGCAGCAGCCAGGGCAAAAGCCTCACGCGCCAGCTCTTCAGTTACACCCTCGATTTCATACAGGACTTTGCCTGGCTGAATCTGGGCAACCCAGTATTCGACGTTACCCTTACCTTTACCCATCCGAACTTCGAGTGGCTTCTTGGAAATAGGCTTGTCCGGGAATACACGGATCCAGATCTTGCCGCCACGTTTTACGTGACGGGTCAGAGCACGACGCGCTGACTCGATCTGACGAGCGGTGAGACGACCACGAGCAACAGACTTCAGCGCGAACTCGCCGAAGCTGACTTTGCTACCGCGCAATGCCAGGCCACGGTTGTGACCGGTCATTTGCTTGCGGAACTTCGTACGCTTTGGTTGCAACATTTGGCGTACCCCTTACTTAGCAGCTTTTTTACGAGGCGCTGGTGCTTGTGGCTTCAGTTCTTCTTGGCGACCACCAATTACTTCGCCTTTGAAGATCCAAACCTTTACACCGATCACACCGTAGGTGGTGTGAGCTTCGTAGTTGGCATAGTCGATGTCGGCACGCAGGGTGTGCAGTGGCACACGACCTTCGCGATACCATTCAGTACGTGCGATTTCAGCACCGCCGAGACGACCGCTCACTTGGATTTTGATGCCTTTGGCACCAATGCGCATGGCGTTCTGTACAGCGCGCTTCATAGCGCGACGGAACATTACGCGACGCTCCAGCTGCTGAGCTACGCTCTGCGCAACCAGCATACCGTCGAGCTCCGGCTTGCGGATCTCTTCGATATTGATGTGCACAGGCACACCCATTTGCTTGGTCAGGTCCTGACGCAGTTTCTCAACATCTTCACCTTTCTTCCCGATAACGATACCTGGACGAGCGGTGTGGATGGTGATACGTGCAGTCTGCGCCGGACGATGGATATCGATACGGCTTACGGACGCGCTTTTTAGTTTGTCTTGGAGATACTCACGCACCTTCAGATCAGCGAACAAGTAGTCCGCATAAGTCCGACCGTCTGCGTACCAGACGGAGGTGTGCTCCTTGACGATTCCCAGGCGAATGCCAATGGGATGTACTTTCTGACCCATCTCTTCGACTCCGTTACTTGTCAGCAACCTTGACAGTGATATGGCAAGACCGCTTGACGATGCGATCAGCACGGCCTTTGGCACGTGGCATGATGCGCTTCAGCGAACGCCCTTCGTTGACGAAAACGGTGCTGACCTTCAGGTCATCAACGTCTGCGCCTTCGTTATGCTCGGCGTTGGCTACGGCCGACTCCAGCACTTTCTTCATGATCTCGGCGGCTTTCTTACTGCTGAAAGCCAACAGGTTGAGCGCTTCGCCCACCTTCTTCCCGCGGATCTGGTCGGCGACCAAGCGGGCTTTCTGGGCGGAGATTCGAGCGCCCGACAACTTAGCGGCTACTTCCATTTCCTTACCCCTTAACGCTTGGCTTTCTTGTCAGCCACGTGCCCACGGTATGTGCGGGTACCGGCGAACTCGCCCAGTTTGTGGCCGACCATGTCTTCGTTCACGAGAACTGGGACGTGTTGGCGACCGTTGTGTACTGCGATGGTCAGACCGACCATTTGTGGCAGGATCATCGAACGACGCGACCAGGTCTTAACTGGTTTGCGATCATTCTTTTCCGCCGCCACTTCGATCTTCTTCAGTAGGTGAAGATCAATAAAAGGACCTTTTTTCAGAGAACGTGGCACTGTCGTATCCCTCTATTTACTTGCGACGACGGACGATCATTTTGTCGGTACGCTTATTACCACGAGTCTTCGCGCCCTTAGTCGGGAAGCCCCATGGCGATACCGGATGACGACCACCAGAGGTACGACCTTCACCACCACCATGTGGGTGGTCAACCGGGTTCATGGCAACACCACGAACGGTTGGGCGAACGCCACGCCAGCGCTTGGCACCAGCTTTACCCAACGAACGCAGGCTGTGCTCGGAGTTCGAGACTTCGCCCAGGGTCGCACGGCATTCAGCCAGTACTTTACGCATCTCACCAGAACGCAGACGCAGGGTCACGTAGACACCTTCACGAGCGATCAGCTGAGCCGAAGCACCAGCGGAACGAGCGATCTGTGCGCCTTTACCTGGCTTCAATTCGATGCCGTGTACGGTGCTACCAACTGGAATGTTACGCAGTTGCAGAGCGTTGCCCGGCTTGATCGGTGCCAGGGCACCTGCGATCAGCTGGTCGCCAGCACTCACGCCTTTAGGGGCGATGATGTAGCGACGCTCGCCATCTGCGTACAGCAGCAGAGCGATGTGAGCAGTACGGTTTGGATCGTATTCGATACGCTCGACGGTGGCAGCGATGCCATCCTTGTCGTTGCGACGGAAGTCGACCAGACGATAATGCTGCTTATGACCACCACCGATGTGACGAGTGGTAATACGGCCATTGTTGTTACGACCACCAGACTTCGATTTTTTCTCGAGCAGCGGTGCGTGAGGAGCGCCTTTATGCAGCTCCTGGTTGACCACCTTGACCACAAAACGGCGGCCAGGGGAAGTCGGTTTGCATTTAACGATTGCCATGATGCACCCCTTCCTTACTCAGCACTGCTGCTGAAATCGAGATCTTGGCCTGGCTGAAGGGAGATAACTGCCTTCTTCCAGTCATTACGCTTGCCCAGACCGCGAGCAGTGCGCTTGCTTTTACCCAGAACGTTCAGGGTAGTCACGCGCTCTACTTTCACGCTGAACAGGCTTTCGACGGCCTTCTTGATTTCCAGCTTGGTTGCGTCGGTAGCAACCTTGAAAACGAACTGGCCTTTCTTGTCTGCCAGAACCGTAGCCTTCTCGGAAACGTGCGGGCCAAGCAGAACTTTAAATACGCGTTCCTGGTTCATCCCAGCAGCTCCTCGAATTTCTTCACGGCCGACACGGTGATCAACACCTTGTCGTATGCGATCAGACTGACCGGATCGGAACCCTGCACGTCACGAACGTCGACGTGTGGCAGGTTGCGAGCAGCCAGGTACAGGTTCTGATCAACAGCGTCAGACACGATCAGGACGTCAGTCAGGCCCATGCCGTTCAGCTTGTTCAGCAGATCTTTGGTTTTCGGTGCTTCAACAGCGAAGTCCTGAACCACGACCAGACGATCAGTACGCACCAGCTCAGCAAGGATGGAACGCATTGCTGCGCGATACATCTTCTTGTTCAGCTTCTGGGAGTGATCCTGAGGACGAGCTGCGAAAGTGGTACCGCCGCCACGCCAGATTGGGCTACGGATAGTACCGGCACGAGCACGGCCAGTACCTTTCTGACGCCATGGGCGCTTGCCGCCACCGGAAACGTCGGAACGGGTCTTTTGCTGCTTGCTACCTTGACGGCCGCCGGCCATGTAGGCCACGACTGCTTGGTGAACCAGCGTCTCGTTGAATTCGCCGCCAAATGTCAGTTCGGAAACTTCGATCGCTTGAGCGTCATTTACATTTAATTGCATGTCAGCTTCCCCTTAACCGCGAGCCTTGGCTGCTGGACGTACAACCAAGTTGCCGCCAGTAGCGCCAGGAACAGCGCCCTTGACCAACAACAGATTGCGTTCAGCGTCCACGCGCACTACTTCGAGGGACTGCACGGTCACGCGCTCAGCGCCCATATGACCGGACATTTTTTTGCCCTTGAATACACGACCAGGAGTCTGGCACTGGCCGATAGAGCCTGGAACGCGGTGGGATACGGAGTTACCGTGGGTGTTATCTTGCCCGCGGAAGTTCCAACGCTTGATCGTACCCTGGAAGCCTTTACCCTTGGACTGACCGGTTACATCAACCAGTTGGCCAGCGGCGAAGATTTCAGCGTTGATCAGATCGCCGGCCTGGTACTCGCCTTCTTCAAGGCGGAATTCCATTACGGTACGACCAGCGGCAACGTTCGCCTTGGCGAAGTGGCCAGCCTGAGCTGCTGTTACACGCGAAGCACGACGCTCGCCGACAGTGACTTGCACTGCACGATAGCCATCGGTCTCTTCAGTTTTGAACTGGGTGACGCGATTCGGCTCGATCTCAATGACCGTGACCGGAATGGAGACACCTTCTTCGGTGAAAATACGGGTCATACCGCATTTACGACCGACTACACCAATAGTCATGTTGTAAACCTCATGAGTGTACGGGGCTTTCACCCGCTATGGCCGCCCATTTCAGAGCGTTACACGACTAAGACCGAGTCTTAGCCGAGGCTGATCTGCACTTCCACACCGGCCGCAAGATCAAGCTTCATAAGAGCATCAACGGTTTTATCCGTTGGCTGGACGATGTCCAGAACGCGCTTATGAGTACGGATCTCGTACTGGTCACGCGCGTCTTTGTTGACGTGCGGGGAGACCAGAACGGTGAACCGCTCTTTACGGGTAGGCAGTGGAATTGGACCACGCACTTGAGCACCAGTACGTTTCGCGGTTTCCACGATTTCCTGGGTGGATTGGTCGATCAGGCGATGGTCAAAAGCCTTCAACCTGATACGGATTTGCTGATTTTGCATTGGATTTCAGACTCCGGCTGCTATTCCCACCGGGCGCAATACGCCCGTTAAAAGGAGGCGCAATTCTATAGACGCCCCTGATAGGTGTCAACCCAATAAAAAAGCCCCCGCTAAGCGGGGGCTTTTCAACTCATCAAGCTGACTCTAAAAGAGACTTACTCGATGACTTTGGCTACGACGCCAGCGCCGACGGTACGACCGCCTTCACGGATAGCGAAACGCAGACCGTCTTCCATCGCGATGGTCTTGATCAGGGTAACAGTCATCTGAATGTTGTCACCTGGCATTACCATTTCAACGCCTTCTGGCAGCTCGCAGTTACCAGTCACGTCAGTTGTACGGAAGTAGAACTGTGGACGGTAGCCTTTGAAGAACGGAGTGTGACGGCCGCCTTCTTCCTTGCTCAGAACGTAGACTTCTGCGGTGAACTTGGTGTGCGGCTTGACGGTGCCTGGCTTGACCAGAACCTGGCCACGCTCAACGTCGTCACGCTTGGTGCCGCGCAGCAGTACGCCGCAGTTCTCGCCAGCACGACCTTCGTCGAGCAGCTTGCGGAACATTTCAACGCCGGTGCAGGTAGTTTTCTGAGTGTCGCGCAGACCGACGATCTCAACTTCTTCCTGGATACGGACGATGCCACGCTCAACACGACCAGTCACAACAGTACCGCGACCGGAGATCGAGAATACGTCTTCGATTGGCATCAGGAACGGCTTGTCGATAGCGCGCTCTGGCTCTGGGATGTAGCTGTCCAGAGTTTCCACCAGCTTCTTGACAGCAGTGGTGCCCATTTCGTTGTCGTCTTGGCCGTTCAGAGCCATCAGAGCCGAACCGATGATGATTGGAGTGTCATCACCTGGGAAGTCGTAAGTGCTCAGCAGGTCGCGCACTTCCATCTCAACCAGTTCCAGCAGCTCAGCGTCGTCAACCATGTCAGCCTTGTTCAGGAAGACAACGATGTACGGAACGCCTACCTGACGGGACAGCAGGATGTGCTCACGGGTTTGTGGCATCGGACCATCAGCGGCCGAGCAAACCAGGATCGCGCCATCCATCTGGGCAGCACCGGTGATCATGTTTTTTACGTAGTCGGCGTGACCTGGGCAGTCAACGTGTGCGTAGTGACGCACGGCCGAATCGTATTCAACGTGAGCGGTGTTGATGGTAATACCGCGAGCTTTCTCTTCCGGGGCGCTGTCGATCTTGTCGAAGTCAACCTTGGCCGAACCGAAAACTTCGGAGCAGACACGGGTCAGAGCAGCGGTCAGCGTGGTTTTACCGTGGTCAACGTGACCGATGGTGCCAACGTTGACGTGCGGTTTGTTCCGTTCAAATTTTTCTTTAGCCACGACAATTAACTCCTAGCTTAAAGGGGCTGAATCAGCCTTGCTTTTTGGTAACAGTCTCGACGATATGCGACGGAGCTGTATTGTATTTTTTGAATTCCATAGAGTAGCTTGCGCGACCCTGAGACATGGAACGAACGTCGGTTGCGTAACCGAACATCTCGCCCAACGGCACCTCGGCACGAATCACTTTGCCGGAAACCGTATCTTCCATACCCAGAATCATGCCACGACGACGGTTAAGGTCGCCCATGACATCACCCATGTAGTCTTCAGGCGTAACGACTTCCACCGCCATGATCGGCTCAAGCAACTCACCGCCACCCTTCTGGGCCAGCTGCTTGGTTGCCATGGAGGCAGCCACCTTAAACGCCATCTCGTTGGAGTCGACGTCATGGTAAGAACCATCGAACACAGTCGCCTTCAGGCCGATCAGCGGATAGCCGGCGACAACGCCGTTCTTCATCTGCTCTTCGATACCCTTCTGGATCGCCGGGATGTATTCCTTAGGAACCACACCACCTACGACTTCGTTCAGGAATTGCAGACCTTCCTGACCTTCGTCAGCCGGTGCAAAACGAATCCAGCAGTGACCGAACTGGCCACGACCGCCGGACTGGCGAACGAACTTGCCTTCGATTTCACAGCTCTTCGTGATGCGCTCACGATAGGAAACCTGAGGCTTACCGATGTTGGCTTCGACGTTGAACTCACGGCGCATCCGGTCAACCAGGATGTCCAGGTGCAACTCGCCCATGCCGGAGATGATCGTTTGACCAGTCTCTTCATCGGTCTTGACGCGGAAAGACGGGTCTTCCTGAGCAAGCTTGCCCAGAGCGATACCCATTTTTTCCTGGTCGTCCTTGGTCTTAGGCTCAACGGCAACCGAAATAACCGGCTCCGGGAAGTCCATGCGAACCAGGATGATTGGCTTGTCAGCGTTGCACAAAGTTTCACCGGTGGTGACGTCCTTCATGCCGATCAAGGCCGCGATGTCGCCAGCGCGTACTTCCTTGATTTCTTCACGGGCGTTTGCGTGCATCTGCACCATACGACCCACACGCTCTTTCTTGCCTTTTACCGAGTTGATCACACCGTCGCCGGAGGCCAACACGCCCGAGTAAACTCGAACAAAGGTCAAGGTACCCACGAATGGGTCGGTAGCGATCTTGAACGCCAAAGCCGCGAACGGCTCGTCGTCACTTGCGTGACGCTCCATTTCCTCTTCCTCGTTATCCGGGTTGGAACCCTTGATAGCAGGAATGTCGGTTGGAGCAGGCAGGAAGTCGATAACGGCGTCGAGAACCAGGGGAACACCCTTGTTCTTGAAGGAAGAACCGCAAACAGCCAGAACGATCTCACCAGCGATAGTACGCTGACGCAGAGCGGCCTTGATTTCCTCGTTGGTGAGCTCTTCACCTTCGAGGTACTTGTTCATCAGCTCTTCGCTGGCTTCGGCCGCAGCCTCAACCATGTTGCTGCGCCATTGCTCGGCTTCTTCCAACAGCTCGGCAGGAATGTCCTTGCGAACAGGGACCATGCCCTTGTCGGAATCGTTCCAGTAGACAGCTTGCATGTTGATCAGATCGATCTGACCCTGGAAGTTGTCTTCGGAACCGATAGCCAGCTGGATCGGCACCGGAGTGTGACCCAGGCGCTGCTTGATCTGAGCGATCACGCGCAGGAAGTTGGCACCAGCACGGTCCATCTTGTTTACGTAAACAAGACGTGGAACGCCGTATTTGTTGGCCTGACGCCATACGGTTTCCGACTGAGGCTCAACACCCGAAGTACCACAGAACACAACGACAGCGCCGTCGAGTACGCGCAGGGAACGTTCAACTTCGATGGTGAAGTCTACGTGGCCCGGGGTATCGATAACGTTGAAGCGGTGCTCGTGCGGGTACTGCTTCTCGGAACCTTTCCAGAAGGCAGTGATAGCAGCAGAAGTAATGGTAATACCACGCTCCTGCTCCTGCACCATCCAGTCTGTGGTCGCGGCGCCGTCATGCACCTCGCCCATTTTGTGACTCTTGCCGGTGTAAAAAAGGACGCGCTCGGTGGTGGTGGTCTTACCAGCATCCACGTGAGCAACGATACCGATGTTACGGTAGCGGTTAATCGGTGTAGTACGAGCCATAAAGCCCTCGCAAATTGAGTGACGCTAAAATTAGAAGCGGTAGTGCGAGAAAGCCTTGTTGGCTTCAGCCATACGGTGCACGTCTTCACGCTTCTTAACTGCAGCACCTTTACCTTCAGCAGCGTCCAACAGTTCACCAGCCAAACGCAGAGCCATGGACTTCTCGCCGCGCTTGCGGGCGAAGTCTACCAGCCAGCGCATTGCCAGGGCGTTACGACGGGACGGACGAACTTCGACCGGAACCTGGTAAGTAGCACCGCCTACACGGCGCGACTTCACTTCGACCAGCGGAGCGATGGCGTCGAGAGCTTTCTCGAAGATTTCCAGGGGATCGCTGTTCTTGCGTTCCTTAACTTTGTCCAGTGCGCCATAAACAATACGCTCGGCAACGGCTTTCTTGCCGCTTTCCATTACGTGGTTCATGAACTTGGCGAGAATCTGGCTTCCGTATTTCGGATCGTCCAGAATCTCACGTTTGGCTGCTACGCGACGTCTTGGCATTGATAAGCCCTCAAACGGTCTTCAGGTTAGCCCGGGACAGCGGATGCGTGCCCGACCTTACTCTTATCGACTCAATAAAATTAAAAACTGCTAAACGGCCGATTATTTCGGACGCTTGGTACCGTACTTCGAACGACCTTGGTTACGACCTTTAACGCCGGAAGTATCCAAAGAGCCGCGAACGGTGTGGTAACGAACACCTGGCAAGTCTTTTACACGACCGCCGCGGATCAGGACCACGCTGTGTTCTTGCAGGTTGTGGCCTTCACCGCCGATGTACGAGGAAACCTCGAAACCGTTGGTCAGACGCACACGGCATACTTTACGCAGTGCCGAGTTAGGTTTTTTCGGCGTGGTGGTATACACACGAGTGCATACGCCACGACGTTGCGGGCAGTTCTGCAGCGCAGGCACGTCGGATTTCTCGACGATACGCTTACGCGGCTGACGTACCAGCTGGTTGATAGTTGCCATCTACTAGCTCCACTGTTGTCTTGCGACGCTATTGTCTTACAAGAAAAGCAAAATGGCAGGAACGAATTCCCGCCAAATTTAGGGGATCAAGAGTCTAAAGAGGATCTTGTCCCCAGTCAAGGCAAGGCCCCGACCTCCCCGCCCGCCGGATCTCGACAATTTGTCTCGATCCGCCGAACGGGGCGACCAGGGCCAGGCACTCAATTACCGCAGAACTCAGTTACCACTCGAGTTCAGTGCTTCGGTCAGTGCAGCTTCCACTTCACTGGCGCTTACGCGCAACGGCTTGTCGGCATCACGGCGACGCTTGCGCTCGCTGTGATAGGCCAAACCGGTACCGGCCGGGATCAGACGACCCACGACCACGTTTTCTTTCAGGCCGCGCAGGTAATCGCGCTTGCCGGTTACCGCCGCTTCGGTCAGTACACGGGTGGTTTCCTGGAAGGAAGCCGCCGAGATGAACGATTCGGTGGACAACGACGCCTTGGTGATACCCAGCAGCACGCGAGTGAACTTGGAGACAAACTTGTCTTCGGTCGCCAGGCGCTCGTTTTCCACCAGTACGTGAGTCAGTTCCATCTGGTCGCCCTTGATGAAACTCGAGTCGCCGGATTCAGCGATCTCGACCTTACGCAGCATCTGACGCAGGATGGTCTCGATGTGCTTGTCGTTGATCTTCACGCCTTGCAGACGGTAAACGTCCTGGATCTCGTTCACGATGTACTTGGCCAGTGCACTCACACCCAGCAGACGCAGGATGTCGTGTGGATCGCTCGGGCCGTCCGAGATAACTTCGCCGCGGTTTACCTGTTCGCCTTCGAAGACGTTCAGGTGACGCCACTTCGGAATCAGCTCTTCGTACGGATCGCTACCGTCGTTCGGTGTAATGACCAGGCGGCGCTTGCCCTTGGTCTCTTTACCGAACGCGATGGTGCCGCTGACTTCAGCCAGAATCGAGGCTTCTTTCGGACGACGGGCTTCGAACAAGTCGGCAACACGCGGCAGACCACCGGTGATGTCGCGGGTTTTCGAAGTTTCCTGCGGGATACGGGCGATAACATCACCGATCGCGATCCGCGCACCGTCCGCTACACCGACCAGGGCGTTGGCTGGCAGGAAGTACTGAGCGATTACGTCAGTGCCTGGCAGCAACAGATCCTTGCCGTTGTCGTCGACCATCTTCACGGCCGGACGGATGTCCTTGCCGGCAGCTGGACGATCTTTCGCGTCGAGTACTTCAATGTTGGTCATACCGGTCAATTCGTCGGTCTGACGCTTGATCGTGATGCCTTCTTCCATGCCCACGTAGGTCACGGTACCTTTCATCTCGGTCACGATCGGGTGGGTGTGCGGGTCCCACTTGGCCACGATGGCGCCAGCGTCGACCTTGTCACCTTCCTTGACCGAAATCACAGCACCGTAAGGCAGCTTGTAACGCTCGCGCTCGCGACCGAAGTCGTCAGCGATGGCCAACTCACCGGAACGGGATACAGCCACCAGGTGACCGTCCACGCGCTCTACGTGCTTGAGGTTGTGCAGACGGACAGTACCGCCATTCTTCACCTGGACGCTGTCGGCAGCGGAGGTCCGGCTTGCCGCACCACCGATGTGGAACGTACGCATCGTCAGCTGGGTACCCGGCTCACCGATGGACTGGGCAGCGATAACGCCGACCGCTTCACCGATGTTCACCTGGTGACCACGTGCCAGGTCGCGACCGTAGCACTTGGCGCAGATGCCATAGCGGGTTTCGCAGCTGATCGGCGAACGCACGATCACTTCGTCGATGCTGTTGAGTTCGATGAACTCGACCCACTTCTCGTCAACCAGGGTGCCGGCAGGAACGATCACGTCCTCGGTACCCGGCTTGAATACGTCACGAGCGATGACACGACCCAATACGCGTTCACCCAACGGCTCTACAACGTCACCGCCTTCAATGTGCGGCGTCATGACCAGGCCATGTTCGGTGCCGCAATCGATCTCGGTCACGACCAGATCCTGCGCGACGTCTACCAGACGACGAGTCAGGTAACCGGAGTTCGCGGTTTTCAACGCGGTATCCGCAAGACCCTTACGAGCACCGTGAGTGGAGATGAAGTACTGGAGTACGCTCAAGCCTTCACGGAAGTTCGCGGTAATCGGGGTCTCGATGATGGAGCCGTCCGGCTTGGCCATCAGGCCACGCATACCGGCGAGCTGACGGATCTGCGCAGCAGAACCCCGTGCGCCCGAGTCGGCCATCATGTACATCGAGTTGAACGATTCCTGGTCGACTTCGTTGCCATGACGGTCGATGACTTTCTCTTTCGAGAGGTTGGCCATCATCGCCTTGGAGACTTCGTCGTTCGCCTTGGACCAGAGGTCGATCACCTTGTTGTACTTCTCGCCCTGGGTTACCAGGCCGGAGGCATACTGGCTTTCGATCTCTTTCACTTCTTCGGTGGCAGCACCGATGATGCGGGCTTTTTCATCCGGGATAACGAAGTCGTTAACGCCGATGGAAACGCCGGAAATGGTCGAATAGGCAAAACCGGTGTACATCAACTGGTCAGCGAAGATCACGGTCTCTTTCAGACCAACCACGCGGTAGCACTGGTTGATCAGCTTGGAGATCGCCTTCTTCTTCATCGGCAGGTTGACGACGTCGAAGGACAGGCCTTTTGGCACAACCTGGAACAACAGCGCACGGCCGACGGTGGTGTCGACGATACGGGTGTTGGTCACGCTGCCGCCATCACGGTCGTTCACGGTTTCGTTGATCCGCACCTTGACCTTGGCATGCAGTGCGGCTTCGCCGGCACGGAACACACGGTCAACTTCCTGCAGATCCGCGAACACACGACCTTCGCCCTTGGCGTTGATCGCCTCACGAGTCATGTAGTACAGACCCAATACAACGTCCTGCGACGGAACGATGATTGGCTCACCGTTGGCTGGCGACAGGATGTTGTTGGTCGACATCATCAACGCGCGCGCTTCGAGCTGGGCTTCCAGCGTCAGCGGCACGTGCACGGCCATTTGGTCGCCGTCGAAGTCGGCGTTGTACGCAGCACAGACCAGCGGGTGCAGCTGGATAGCCTTACCTTCGATCAGTACCGGTTCAAACGCCTGGATACCCAGACGGTGAAGGGTCGGTGCACGGTTGAGCAACACTGGGTGTTCGCGAATCACTTCAGCGAGAACGTCCCAGACTTCTGGCAGCTCGCGCTCGACCATTTTCTTGGCCGCTTTGATGGTGGTAGCGAGACCACGCATTTCCAGCTTGCCGAAAATGAACGGCTTGAACAGTTCCAAGGCCATTTTCTTAGGCAGACCGCACTGGTGCAGACGCAGGGTCGGGCCTACGGTAATAACCGAACGACCGGAGTAGTCAACACGCTTACCGAGCAAGTTCTGACGGAAACGACCCTGCTTACCCTTGATCATGTCAGCCAGGGATTTCAGAGGACGCTTGTTGGAACCGGTGATAGCGCGGCCACGACGACCGTTGTCGAGCAATGCGTCGACCGCTTCCTGCAACATACGCTTTTCGTTGCGCACGATGATGTCCGGAGCGGACAGATCGAGCAGGCGCTTCAAGCGGTTGTTACGGTTGATCACTCGACGATACAGATCGTTGAGATCGGAAGTCGCGAAGCGACCGCCATCGAGCGGAACCAGTGGACGCAGGTCTGGCGGCAGTACCGGCAGAACGGTCAGCACCATCCACTCTGGCAGGTTGCCGGAACCCTGGAAGGCTTCCATCAACTTCAGACGCTTGGACAGCTTCTTGATCTTGGTTTCGGAGTTGGTTTGCGGAATTTCTTCGCGCAGGCGGCCAATCTCGTGTTCCAGGTCGATAGCGTGCAGCAGTTCGCGGACAGCTTCGGCACCCATGCGAGCATCGAAATCGTCGCCGAATTCTTCCAGCGCTTCGAAGTACTGCTCGTCGTTCAGCAACTGACCTTTTTCAAGGGTGGTCATGCCTGGATCGATAACGACGTAGCTCTCGAAGTAGAGAACACGTTCGATATCACGCAGGGTCATGTCCATCAGCAGGCCGATACGGGACGGCAGCGATTTCAGGAACCAGATGTGGGCAACCGGCGAGGCCAGCTCGATGTGCGCCATGCGCTCACGACGAACTTTTGCCAGCGCGACTTCAACGCCGCACTTCTCGCAGATCACACCACGGTGCTTCAAGCGCTTGTACTTACCGCACAGGCACTCGTAATCCTTTACCGGGCCAAAGATCTTGGCGCAGAACAGGCCGTCACGCTCAGGTTTGAACGTACGGTAGTTGATGGTTTCCGGCTTTTTAACTTCACCGAACGACCACGAACGGATCATCTCAGGCGAGGCCAATCCAATACGGATGGCGTCGAACTCTTCGACTTGACCCTGGTTTTTCAGCAAATTCAGTAGGTCTTTCAAGGCCTTTCCTCCTGGCGGAGCAGAGAGCGGGCAAAACAGCCCCGCTCTCGATTCGCGTCACGTGTTATTCGGTTTCCAGATCGATATCGATGCCGAGGGAACGAATTTCCTTGATCAACACGTTGAAAGACTCGGGCATGCCCGGCTCCATACGGTGATCGCCGTCCACGATGTTTTTGTACATCTTGGTCCGGCCGTTCACATCGTCCGACTTCACTGTGAGCATTTCTTGCAGAGTGTATGCAGCACCGTACGCTTCCAGTGCCCAGACCTCCATCTCCCCGAAACGCTGACCACCGAACTGCGCCTTACCACCCAGCGGCTGCTGGGTAACCAGGCTGTAAGAACCGGTAGAACGAGCGTGCATCTTGTCGTCTACCAAGTGGTTCAGCTTCAGCATGTACATGTAGCCAACGGTAACCGGGCGCTCGAACTTGTTGCCGGTACGGCCGTCGAACAGCTGCATCTGGCCACTTTCCGGCAGGTCTGCCAGTTTCAGCATGGCCTTGATTTCGCTTTCCTTGGCACCGTCGAACACCGGAGTAGCCATTGGAACGCCGCCGCGCAGGTTCTTCGCCAGGTCCAGGATTTCCTGGTCGGAGAAGGTGTCCAGCTCTTCGTTGCGTCCGCCGATTTCGTTGTAGATCTCGTGCAGGAACTTACGCAGGTCAGCGACCTTGCGCTGCTCTTCGATCATCCGGTTGATCTTCTCGCCCAAGCCCTTGGCCGCGAGGCCCAGGTGGGTTTCAAGGATCTGACCAACGTTCATACGCGAAGGTACGCCCAACGGGTTGAGGACCACATCGACCGGGGTGCCATTGGCATCGTGCGGCATGTCTTCAACCGGCATGATCACAGAGACCACACCCTTGTTACCGTGACGACCGGCCATCTTGTCGCCCGGCTGGATGCGACGACGGATTGCCAGGTAAACCTTGACGATTTTCAGCACGCCTGGAGCCAGGTCATCGCCTTGCTGCAGTTTGCGCTTCTTGTCTTCGAACTTGTCGTCCAGCAGACGGCGGCGATCAACGATATAGGCCTGGGCCTTCTCGAGCTGCTCGTTCAGAGCATCTTCAGCCATGCGCAGTTTGAACCACTGGCCATGCTCAAGACCGTCGAGGACTTCGTCGGTGATTTCCTGACCTTTCTTCAGGCCGGCGCCGCCTTCGGCTTTGTGGCCGACCAGGGCGGAACGCAGACGCTCGAAAGTTGCGCCTTCGACGATACGGAACTCTTCGTTCAGGTCCTTGCGGATCTCGTCGAGCTGAGTCTTCTCGATGGACAGTGCACGAGCATCACGCTCCACGCCGTCGCGAGTGAAGACCTGTACGTCGATGACGGTACCTTTGGTGCCGGTAGGCACGCGCAGGGAGGTGTCTTTAACGTCGCTGGCTTTTTCACCGAAGATGGCACGCAGCAGTTTTTCTTCCGGAGTCAGCTGGGTCTCGCCTTTCGGAGTGACCTTGCCCACCAGGATGTCGCCTGCGCCGACTTCGGCACCTACATAAACGATACCGGCTTCGTCCAGTTTGTTCAGTGCGGCTTCACCCACGTTCGGGATGTCCGCAGTGATTTCCTCTGGGCCAAGCTTGGTGTCACGGGCCACACAGGTCAGTTCCTGGATGTGGATCGTGGTGAAGCGGTCTTCCTGAACCACACGCTCGGACAGGCAGATGGAGTCTTCGAAGTTGAAGCCGTTCCATGCCATGAACGCGATGCGCATGTTCTGACCCAACGCCAGTTCACCCATATCGGTGGACGGACCATCGGCCATGATGTCGCTGCGCTGAACCCGATCACCCTTGCTTACCAGCGGACGCTGGTTGATGCAGGTGTTCTGGTTGGAGCGGGTGTATTTGGTCAGGTTGTAGATGTCGACACCGGCTTCGCCAGTTTCAACTTCGTCATCGGCAACACGAACCACGATACGGCTGGCATCGACGGAATCGATCACGCCACCACGACGAGCCACGACGCAAACGCCGGAGTCACGGGCAACGTTACGCTCCATGCCGGTACCGACCAGCGGCTTGTCGGCACGCAGCGTTGGTACAGCTTGACGCTGCATGTTCGAACCCATCAACGCACGGTTGGCGTCGTCGTGCTCGAGGAACGGGATCAGCGACGCTGCAACCGACACTACCTGCTTCGGCGATACGTCCATCAAGGTGACGTCTTCCGGCGCCTTGACGGTGAACTCGTTCAGGTGACGAACAGCTACCAGCTCGTCGACCAGGACTTTCTTGTCGTTCATCGTGGCCGAAGCCTGGGCGATCACGTGATCGGCTTCTTCGATGGCGGACAGGAACACGATCTCGTCGGTAACCAGGGCGTCTTTCACCACGCGGTACGGGCTCTCGAGGAAGCCGTACTGGTTGGTGCGCGCATAGGCCGCCAGGGAGTTGATCAGACCGATGTTCGGACCTTCCGGCGTTTCGATCGGGCAGACACGACCGTAGTGAGTCGGGTGTACGTCTCGAACTTCGAAGCCTGCACGCTCACGGGTCAGACCGCCTGGGCCGAGTGCGGAGACACGACGCTTGTGGGTGATCTCGGACAGCGGGTTGTTCTGGTCCATGAACTGGGACAGCTGGCTCGAACCGAAGAACTCCTTCACCGCCGCAGCCACAGGCTTGGCGTTGATCAGGTCTTGCGGCATCAGGCCTTCGCTTTCAGCCATCGACAGACGTTCCTTGACCGCGCGCTCTACGCGCACCAGGCCAACACGGAACTGGTTCTCGGCCATCTCGCCTACACAGCGAACACGACGGTTACCCAGGTGGTCGATGTCATCGACGATGCCTTTGCCGTTACGGATGTCGACCAGGGTCTTGAGGACCGCAACGATGTCATCCTTGTTCAGCACGCCCGAACCTTCGATCTCGGTACGACCGATACGACGGTTGAACTTCATCCGGCCGACCGCAGACAGGTCATAGCGCTCAGGACTGAAGAACAGGTTGTTGAACAGGGTCTCGGCTGCATCCTTGGTTGGCGGCTCGCCAGGACGCATCATGCGATAGATCTCGACCAAGGCTTCCAGCTGGTTGCCGGTGGAGTCGATCTTCAGCGTGTCGGAGATGAACGGACCGCAGTCGATGTCGTTGGTGTACAGGGTTTCGATACGAACGACCTGGGCCTTGGCGATTTTCGCCAGGATCTCGGTGGTCAGCTCGGTATTGCACTCTGCAAGGATTTCGCCGGTGGCCGGATGCACGATGACCTTGGCCGTGGTGCGACCCAGGACGTAGTCGATCGGTACCTGCAGCTCTTTGATCCCGGCTTTTTCCAGCTGGTTGATGTGGCGAGCGGTGATACGACGGCCCTGCTCGACAATAACCTTGCCTTTGTCATCCTGGATATCGAGGACAGCGATTTCACCGCGCAGGCGCTGAGGCACCAGTTCCAGACTGAGGTTTTCACCTTGCACGTGGAAGACGTTGGTGGTGTAGAACGCGTCCAGCACTTCTTCGGTGGTATAGCCGAGCGCGCGCAGCAGTACCGATGCAGGCAGCTTGCGACGACGGTCGATACGCACGAATACGCAGTCTTTCGGGTCGAACTCGAAGTCCAGCCACGAACCGCGGTAAGGAATGATGCGCGCGGAGTAAAGCAGTTTGCCGGAGCTGTGCGTCTTGCCACGGTCGTGGTCGAAGAACACGCCCGGGGAACGGTGCAGCTGGGAAACGATTACACGCTCGGTACCGTTGATTACGAAGGTACCGTTTTCAGTCATCAGGGGGATTTCACCCATGTAGACTTCTTGCTCTTTGATGTCCTTGATCGCTTTGTTCGACGATTCTTTGTCGAAAATGATCAGGCGCACTTTTACCCGCAAAGGTACGGCGTAAGTAACACCGCGCAATACGCATTCTTTGACATCAAATGCCGGTTCGCCCAGGCGATAACCGACGTACTCCAGCGCAGCATTGCCGGAGTAGCTGATGATCGGGAAAACGGATTTGAAGGCCGCATGCAGGCCCACGTCGCGGAACTGATCTTTAGTCGCTCCCGCTTGCAAGAATTCACGATACGAATCCAGCTGGATGGCCAGGAGGTACGGCACATCCATGACGTCCGGCAACTTGCTAAAGTCCTTGCGGATACGTTTTTTCTCAGTATATGAGTAAGCCATCAGCGTTCCCCAGCTTGGTCACCTGCTTGTTTGGCCCCTCCCGACGGGAGCAGCCAGAAAATCGTGCAAACCCCATGGTTTGCGCCACCACATCGGGTGGTTACAGCTCGCTATCGGCGCCGACCCAGTCGGCTGCCAATAACGGAAAAAGGCCGGTGGCAAGAGCCACCAGCCATCAGCCTGTCGCTTAACGCTCGGGCTGGAGACGCAAAGTCGATGCTTACTTCAGCTCGACTTTAGCGCCTGCTTCTTCCAGAGCGGCCTTGGCTTTGTCAGCTGCGTCTTTGGCAACAGCTTCCAGAACCATGGCAGGAGCGCCGTCAACTACAGCCTTGGCTTCTTTCAGGCCCAGACCGGTCAGTTCACGTACTGCCTTGATCACGTTTACTTTCTTCTCGCCAGCTTCGGTCAGCATGACGTTGAATTCGGTTTGCTCTTCAACAACGGCGGCAGCAGCAGCTGGACCGGCGGAAGCAGCGGCAGCGGAAACGCCGAATTTTTCTTCGAAAGCTTTGATCAGCTCAACAACCTGCAGAACCGACATTTCAGCTACGGCGTTGAGGATATCGTCTTGGGAGATAGACATTGCTGTATTTCCTGAATTGGGGGACGGCCTACGCGGCCATCGAAATAAACAAAAATACGCGAGAGAAAATGCTCAGCCTTAGGCTGCGGCAGCTTCTTTTTGCTCGCGAACTGCAGCCAGAGTACGAGCCAGCTTGCTGGTAGCGCCTTGAATCACGCTCATCAGCTGCGAAATGGCTTCGTCGCGGGTCGGCAGTGTTGCCAGTACGTCGATTTGGTTAGCTGCGAGGAACTTGCCCTCGAACGCAGCTGCCTTGATCTCGAACTTATCCTGACTCTTGGCGAATTCCTTGAACAAACGGGCAGCAGCGCCTGGATGATCCTTGGAGAACGCGATCAGAGTCGGGCCAGTGAACACGTCGTTGAGGACACTGTATTCAGTGCCAGCAACGGCGCGCTTGAGCAGGGTGTTACGTACAACACGTACGTATACGCCAGCTTCACGAGCCTCTTTACGGAGTCCGGTCATAGCGCCTACCGTCACACCGCGGGCATCAGCCACAACAGCGGACAGAGCGACTTTGGCAGCCTCGTTGACTTCAGCGACGATGGCCTTCTTGTCTTCGAGATTAATTGCCACGGGTTTAACTCCTGCTTGTTACCGTTTCATTCGGTCGAAACCGAATGTCGTTTTGGTGTCTGATTCGGTAAGGAACCGGGAGCACCATCTGCGTAGGCTTGTGGTTTAAGACTTGCGTCGCCTACGGTCTTGGACAGCCCCCGCCAGGCAGGGACCCCAATTTTTTGATTGGCGCGATTGCTCGCGCCAACCCGAGTCTTACGCGTCGAGCGAGCTCTGGTCGATGACCAGACCTGGGCCCATGGTGGTGCTCAGGGTAACGCGCTTGACGTAGATGCCTTTCGAAGAAGCTGGCTTGATACGCTTCAGATCAGCGATCAGGGCTTCAACGTTTTCCTTCAGCTTGACGGCGTCGAAGCCGATCTTGCCAACGGAAGTGTGGATGATGCCGTTTTTGTCGGTGCGATAACGAACCTGACCAGCCTTGGCGTTTTTAACCGCGGTGGCTACGTCTGGCGTTACGGTGCCGACTTTAGGGTTAGGCATCAGACCACGTGGACCGAGGATCTGACCCAACTGGCCTACAACGCGCATGGCATCCGGAGATGCGATCACTACGTCATAGTTCAGGTCGCCGCCTTTCATTTCGGCAGCCAGATCGTCCATGCCGACGCGATCAGCGCCAGCAGCCAGAGCAGCTTCAGCTGCTGGGCCCTGGGTGAAGACAGCTACACGAACGGTCTTGCCAGTGCCGTGTGGCAGCACGGTAGCGCTACGAACGACCTGGTCGGATTTACGTGGGTCAACGCCCAGGTTCACAGCAACGTCGAACGACTCGCTGAACTTGACAGTCGACAGCTCAGCCAGCAGAGCGGCGGCGTCTACAAAGTTGTAGGCCTTGCCTGCTTCGATTTTGCCGGCGATAGCCTTTTGACGCTTGGTCAGCTTAGCCATTACACACCCTCCACGTTAAGGCCCATGCTACGAGCAGAACCGGCGATAGTACGCACGGCTGCATCCATATCAGCTGCAGTCAGATCCGCGTTTTTGGTTTTCGCGATTTCTTCCAGCTGAGCACGGGTAACGGTGCCAACCTTAACGGTGTTTGGACGAGCGGAACCGCTGGTCAAACCTGCAGCCTTCTTCAGCAGAACCGAAGCTGGGGTGCTTTTTGTTTCGAAGGTGAAGCTACGGTCGCTGTAGACAGTGATGATCACTGGAGTCGGCAGACCTGGCTCAAGACCCTGAGTACGGGCGTTGAAGGCCTTGCAGAATTCCATGATGTTCACGCCGTGCTGACCCAGTGCAGGACCAACAGGTGGGCTTGGGTTAGCCTGAGCGGCCTTCACTTGCAGCTTGATGTAAGCGGTAATTTTCTTGGCCATGAGGCACTCCAATTACGGGTTCGAACGCCTCGAAAGGCTCCCCGGTTACTTGCGCGTTTATCCCAGTGACGACAAAACCCCACAGCCTTGGGCTGCGGGGTTGGGATGCCTGCTCAATCAGACCTTTTCGACCTGACTGAACTCTAGCTCTACCGGAGTAGAGCGACCGAAAATGAGCACTGCCACTTGGATCCGGCTCTTTTCGTAGTTAACTTCTTCAACCGTGCCATTGAAGTCGGCGAATGGACCGTCGGTGACACGTACAACCTCACCCGGTTCAAACAACGTCTTCGGCTTCGGCTTGTCGCTACCATCAGCGACGCGACGCAGAATCGCTTCTGCCTCTTTATCCGTGATCGGCGCGGGCTTGTCGGCAGTACCGCCGATGAAACCCATCACCCGAGGGGTATCCTTGACCAAGTGCCAAGTCCCTTCGTTCATATCCATCTGTACCAGCACGTAGCCCGGAAAGAACTTGCGTTCACTTTTGCGTTTCTGGCCATTACGCATTTCAACCACTTCTTCAGTGGGGACCAGAATCTCGCCAAAGCCGTCTTCCATGCCAGCCAGCTTTACGCGCTCTACCAGCGAGCGCATGACATGCTTCTCGTAACCCGAGTAAGCATGCACAACGTACCAACGCTTAGCCACGGGACACCCTTAGCCAACAATCAAGGAAACAAGCCAGCCGAGCAGGGAATCGAGCCCCCACAACAGCAACGCCATTACCAGAACAACAGCCACAACGATCAACGTGGTCTGCGTGGTTTCTTGGCGAGTCGGCCATACGACTTTACGAATCTCGGTGCGAGCTTCCTTAGCGAGTACAAAGAAAGACTTGCCCTTGGCCGTCTGCAAGCCTACAAAGGCAGCAACAGCAGCAATGGCGAGCAATGCAAGTACACGGTACAGGATCGGCGAAGCAGAATAATACTGATTGCCAACAACGCCAATAACCACCAAAGCGACTACCACTAGCCACTTGAGCAGATCGAAGCGAGAGCCTTGAGCTTCAGCTTTAGGAGTCATCTATGAAGATCCTGTGAAAAGAAAGCCAGACACACTGAGTGAATCTGGCAGGTCAGGAGGGAATCGAACCCCCAACCTACGGTTTTGGAGACCGTCGCTCTGCCAATTGAGCTACTGACCTAAAACAAAATCAGGCCGACCATTATGCCGGCCCGAAAAAGACATTACAACTGTTTACTCGATGACTTTAGCTACGACGCCAGCGCCGACGGTACGACCGCCTTCACGGATAGCGAAACGCAGACCGTCTTCCATCGCGATGGTCTTGATCAGGGTAACAGTCATCTGAATGTTGTCACCCGGCATTACCATTTCAACGCCTTCTGGCAGCTCGCAGTTACCAGTCACGTCAGTTGTACGGAAGTAGAACTGTGGACGGTAGCCTTTGAAGAACGGAGTGTGACGGCCGCCTTCTTCCTTGCTCAGAACGTAGACTTCTGCGGTGAACTTGGTGTGCGGCTTGACGGTGCCTGGCTTGACCAGAACCTGGCCACGCTCAACGTCGTCACGCTTGGTGCCGCGCAGCAGTACGCCGCAGTTCTCGCCAGCACGACCTTCGTCGAGCAGCTTGCGGAACATTTCAACGCCGGTGCAGGTAGTTTTCTGAGTGTCGCGCAGACCGACGATCTCAACTTCTTCCTGGATACGGACGATGCCACGCTCAACACGACCAGTCACAACAGTACCGCGACCGGAGATCGAGAATACGTCTTCGATTGGCATCAGGAACGGCTTGTCGATAGCGCGCTCTGGCTCTGGGATGTAGCTGTCCAGAGTTTCCACCAGCTTCTTGACAGCAGTGGTGCCCATTTCGTTGTCGTCTTGGCCGTTCAGAGCCATCAGAGCCGAACCGATGATGATTGGAGTGTCATCACCTGGGAAGTCGTAAGTGCTCAGCAGGTCGCGCACTTCCATCTCAACCAGTTCCAGCAGCTCAGCGTCGTCAACCATGTCAGCCTTGTTCAGGAAGACAACGATGTACGGAACGCCTACCTGACGGGACAGCAGGATGTGCTCACGGGTTTGTGGCATCGGACCATCAGCGGCCGAGCAAACCAGGATCGCGCCATCCATCTGGGCAGCACCGGTGATCATGTTTTTTACGTAGTCGGCGTGACCTGGGCAGTCAACGTGTGCGTAGTGACGCACGGCCGAATCGTATTCAACGTGAGCGGTGTTGATGGTGATACCGCGAGCTTTCTCTTCCGGGGCGCTGTCGATCTTGTCGAAGTCAACCTTGGCCGAACCGAAAACCTCGGAGCAGACACGGGTCAGAGCAGCGGTCAGCGTGGTTTTACCATGGTCAACGTGACCGATAGTACCAACGTTGACGTGCGGCTTATTACGTTCGAACTTTTCCTTAGCCATCGAAATCACCCCTAGGAGAAGAATTTAGCGAGTCACACAAGCCATTAAAACAAAGGCAGATATTTGCATATCTGCCTTGTAATATGGAGCTCTTGAGCGGATTTGAACCGCTGACCTCACCCTTACCAAGGGTGTGCTCTACCAACTGAGCTACAAGAGCAAAACACTTTGCACAACCTGCAAACTTGGAGCGGGTAGCGGGAATCGAACCCGCATCATCAGCTTGGAAGGCTGAGGTTCTACCACTAAACTATACCCGCGGAGCTTGCAGCTCACGCTAAAAATGGTGGAGGGGGAAGGATTCGAACCTTCGAAGTCGTAGACGTCAGATTTACAGTCTGATCCCTTTGGCCGCTCGGGAACCCCTCCTAAGCGAGCCGGCATTCTATATCATGCCAGCCTTCTGTCAAGCATTTTCTCATTAAAAACCTGAGGTTAGCTGCGTTGACATCGCTTCGTGGCGCTTACCTTTAAAGGTCTTCGCTGCGAAGCGGGCGCCATTCTATGCAAACTACCCTGCGGGTGCAACCCCTTCGCATGGCATTATTTTATGTTTTAACTCATTGAATTCTTTAGAAAGGTTTTGGAGCAGCGTTTCATTCACCTTTCCCGCGCCTTCCTGGGAAACCTGAACCCAGAAACCTCCTCCCTCAGGGAGATTTTGCGCGCTCGACGCCACAGGACGACCTACGACCCCCAAAGCCGCCAGGCGCTGCTCCAGTTGCCTGGCCAGCTCCGGACGAGCAAAACCACCCAGGTAGACACAAGTTTTGAGCGCCTCAGCAGACTTAGCCGAATCGCGCCTGACAAGGGCATCCGCCGTTTCGCTCAAGAGATGAATATCCTGTTGCGATCCGCGATATAAACTCAGCGGCGTGACATCCTTGGCGCGAAGCGGGGCCTCCTGCTGATGCCAGATGTAGTAGAAGACATTCAAAACCAGCAATAACAGAAACAGCCACCGCATAGAAACCTCAGGACAAAGGACAGGCCATCGCCAAACCAACGAAAACCAGGTCAGGCACCACCCTGGCATCTGGAACGACCCCGGAAACCAGATTGGCATCCCCCCCAGTAAGAAACACCACGAAATCCTTTCCCCAATATTGCTCCGCCAATTCAAGCTGGGTCAGGACAAACCCCCTGAGCATCAGCATGCAACCGCGCTCGACCGCCTCGACAGTCGCACGACCTGGAGCAAGGCTCTCATGGGCTCGCTCCGCCGCTATATCGTCATAACGAATTTTCCGCGTGTGGGTACGCAATTGATTACGCATCAGAGGCATGCCAGGACAAATGAACCCTCCCAGATGCCCACCATCCGCAGCCACGAAATCGGCCGTGACGGCAGTACCAAAATCCAGCACCAGGCACGCCCCCGAAGCGAGATGAAAACCACCAAGCAGAGCCAACCATCGATCAAGGCCAAGCCGGTCGTAATCCTCGTAGCCGTTTCTCACACCCGCCATTTCCCGGGAGGGCACAGCACGAACGACCGATACCCCGAACACATCGACCAGCGAAGCGACCAATGAATCCGTCTCCGCCTGGGTCCTCACGCTAACAAGACGACACTTCTTGAGCTGGAACTTCTTCGCGTCATTCAGGCTCGCGAGCAAATCGTCGTCAGAGCCGACCACACCACCCTCGACCGGCGTTATCCCGTCAGGGCGCAGAACGCGCCATTTGATAAAGCTGTTGCCGCAGTCGAGCTCAAGAATCATCACGCAACCTCAAACTGAGCTCACCACCGCTAAAGTTTTTTTCCACACCATCCACCTTCAAACGCAGCGCACCCTGGTGATCAATGCCCAGCACAATGCCGTCAATTTTATTAACACCGGCAATCAGAGACACAGCCCGCCCCTGCCAAAGATGGTATTGCTCCCATTCCGACTGGATCGCACCAAACCCCGATACGTGATGAAGCTCCAGATATTGCTGCAGCTTCGCACCCAATCGTGCCACCAGCTCATTTCGATCAAAATCCCTGCCCGCTTCAAGGCACATGGATGTCCATTGCTGATCGACCTCATCAGTCGATTGCATATTCACATTGATCCCTACGCCCAGGACAACATGGCAAACGTCTGCAGGATCTCCAACCAATTCAAGCAAAATGCCGGCGATCTTTTTCTCACCCACCAAGACATCATTAGGCCATTTCAGCCCCGCAGCCGCGATCCCCATATCGCGCAAGACATGCATGACCGCAAGCCCGACAACCAAGCTCAGACCTTCGATTTGTCGCATACCACCATCAATGCGTAACACCAGGCTGTGGTAGAGGTTTTCTGCAAATGGGCTGACCCACTTACGGCCACGACGACCACGGCCCGCTATCTGTCGCTCAGCCAAAACCATGAACGGCGCCACTCCTCCGCGCTCAATGAAACGCAGCGCCTCGGCGTTAGTGGAATCGATAGAGTCAAATATATGGACAGGCCATCCATGAAGGCCCTTTGCGCAGATATCTGTCGCATCCAAAAGCAGCAGGGGCTTAGCCAACTGATAGCCCCTACCTCGAACTTTATGAACAGACAGCCCTAAATCCGCCTCCAAGTGCTGCAACTGCTTCCATACAGCACTACGACTGATACCCAGTGCAGCACCCAGCGCTTGCCCCGAATGAAAGCGGCCATCCTTCAGAAGTTTTAGCAACGTGAGCATGCGGACTGCGCCCTGATAATGAGGCCCGCATGATAGCCATGCGCAAGACAGTTGCATAGAAACACAAAATGACTTTCCTGCGGGCAAAACAAAACCCCTACCTGCGTCAGCAGATAGGGGTTTCGGAATTTAATCTTGACGATGACCTACTCTCACATGGGGAAACCCCACACTACCATCGGCGATGCATCGTTTCACTTCTGAGTTCGGGATGGGATCAGGTGGTTCCAATGCTCTATGGTCGTCAAGAAATTCGGTAGCCAGCGCGTGCCTTGCGGTCACGTTCCAGCGAATGGGTATGCGATAGTTTGTGTGTTGCAATCGAGCGTCGCGAACTTTCGGTTCGTTTCGTCTTCACACACCGCAATCTGGTCTCGTTCGCCCTGGGGCTTGGAGTTTACAAATTGCTTGGGTGTTATATGGTCAAGCCTCACGGGCAATTAGTACAGGTTAGCTCAACGCCTCACAGCGCTTACACACCCTGCCTATCAACGTCGTAGTCTTCGACGGCCCTTCAGGGGACTCAAGGTCCCAGTGAGATCTCATCTTGAGGCAAGTTTCCCGCTTAGATGCTTTCAGCGGTTATCTTTTCCGAACATAGCTACCCGGCAATGCCACTGGCGTGACAACCGGAACACCAGAGGTTCGTCCACTCCGGTCCTCTCGTACTAGGAGCAGCCCCTCTCAAATCTCAAACGTCCACGGCAGATAGGGACCGAACTGTCTCACGACGTTCTAAACCCAGCTCGCGTACCACTTTAAATGGCGAACAGCCATACCCTTGGGACCGGCTTCAGCCCCAGGATGTGATGAGCCGACATCGAGGTGCCAAACACCGCCGTCGATATGAACTCTTGGGCGGTATCAGCCTGTTATCCCCGGAGTACCTTTTATCCGTTGAGCGATGGCCCTTCCATACAGAACCACCGGATCACTAAGACCTACTTTCGTACCTGCTCGACGTGTCTGTCTCGCAGTCAAGCGCGCTTTTGCCTTTATACTCTACGACCGATTTCCGACCGGTCTGAGCGCACCTTCGTACTCCTCCGTTACTCTTTAGGAGGAGACCGCCCCAGTCAAACTACCCACCATACACTGTCCTCGATCCGGATAACGGACCTGAGTTAGAACCTCAAAGTTGCCAGGGTGGTATTTCAAGGATGGCTCCACGCGAACTGGCGTCCACGCTTCAAAGCCTCCCACCTATCCTACACAAGCAAATTCAAAGTCCAGTGCAAAGCTATAGTAAAGGTTCACGGGGTCTTTCCGTCTAGCCGCGGATACACTGCATCTTCACAGCGATTTCAATTTCACTGAGTCTCGGGTGGAGACAGCGCCGCCATCGTTACGCCATTCGTGCAGGTCGGAACTTACCCGACAAGGAATTTCGCTACCTTAGGACCGTTATAGTTACGGCCGCCGTTTACCGGGGCTTCGATCAAGAGCTTCGCGTTAGCTAACCCCATCAATTAACCTTCCGGCACCGGGCAGGCGTCACACCCTATACGTCCACTTTCGTGTTTGCAGAGTGCTGTGTTTTTAATAAACAGTCGCAGCGGCCTGGTATCTTCGACCGGCGTGGGCTTACGCAGCAAGTGCTTCACCCTCACCGGCGCACCTTCTCCCGAAGTTACGGTGCCATTTTGCCTAGTTCCTTCACCCGAGTTCTCTCAAGCGCCTTGGTATTCTCTACCCAACCACCTGTGTCGGTTTGGGGTACGGTTCCTGGTTACCTGAAGCTTAGAAGCTTTTCTTGGAAGCATGGCATCAACCACTTCGTCACCCAAAGGGTAACTCGTCATCAGCTCTCGGCCTTAGAATCCCGGATTTACCTAAGATTCCAGCCTACCACCTTAAACTTGGACAACCAACGCCAAGCTGGCCTAGCCTTCTCCGTCCCTCCATCGCAATAACCAGAAGTACAGGAATATTAACCTGTTTTCCATCGACTACGCTTTTCAGCCTCGCCTTAGGGACCGACTAACCCTGCGTCGATTAACGTTGCGCAGGAAACCTTGGTCTTTCGGCGTGGGTGTTTTTCACACCCATTGTCGTTACTCATGTCAGCATTCGCACTTCTGATACCTCCAGCAAGCTTCTCAACTCACCTTCACAGGCTTACAGAACGCTCCTCTACCGCATCACTTACGTGATACCCGTAGCTTCGGTGTATGGTTTGAGCCCCGTTACATCTTCCGCGCAGGCCGACTCGACTAGTGAGCTATTACGCTTTCTTTAAAGGGTGGCTGCTTCTAAGCCAACCTCCTAGCTGTCTAAGCCTTCCCACATCGTTTCCCACTTAACCATAACTTTGGGACCTTAGCTGACGGTCTGGGTTGTTTCCCTTTTCACGACGGACGTTAGCACCCGCCGTGTGTCTCCCATGCTCGGCACTTGTAGGTATTCGGAGTTTGCATCGGTTTGGTAAGTCGGGATGACCCCCTAGCCGAAACAGTGCTCTACCCCCTACAGTGATACATGAGGCGCTACCTAAATAGCTTTCGAGGAGAACCAGCTATCTCCGAGCTTGATTAGCCTTTCACTCCGATCCACAGGTCATCCGCTAACTTTTCAACGGTAGTCGGTTCGGTCCTCCAGTCAGTGTTACCTAACCTTCAACCTGCCCATGGATAGATCGCCCGGTTTCGGGTCTATTCCCAGCGACTAGACGCCCTATTAAGACTCGCTTTCGCTACGCCTCCCCTATTCGGTTAAGCTCGCCACTGAAAATAAGTCGCTGACCCATTATACAAAAGGTACGCAGTCACCCAACAAAGTGGGCTCCCACTGCTTGTACGCATACGGTTTCAGGATCTATTTCACTCCCCTCTCCGGGGTTCTTTTCGCCTTTCCCTCACGGTACTAGTTCACTATCGGTCAGTCAGTAGTATTTAGCCTTGGAGGATGGTCCCCCCATATTCAGACAAAGTTTCTCGTGCTCCGTCCTACTCGATTTCACTTCTAAGATCCTTTCGCGTACAGGGCTATCACCCACTATGGCCGCACTTTCCAGAGCGTTCCGCTAAAATCAAAGAAGCTTAAGGGCTAGTCCCCGTTCGCTCGCCACTACTAAGGGAATCTCGGTTGATTTCTTTTCCTCAGGGTACTTAGATGTTTCAGTTCCCCTGGTTCGCCTCTTGCACCTATGTATTCAGTACAAGATAACCATCTTATGATGGCTGGGTTCCCCCATTCAGACATCTCCGGATCACAGTCTGTTTGCCGACTCCCCGAAGCTTTTCGCAGGCTACCACGTCTTTCATCGCCTCTGACTGCCAAGGCATCCACCGTATGCGCTTCTTCACTTGACCATATAACCCCAAGCAATCTGGTTATACTGTGAAGACGACATTCGCCGAAAATTCGATCTTGCTCAAAGAGCAACTCACAAATTTTACCTTAGCCTGATCCGTTACCAGTGAAAGTAACGTTCAGTCTATCTTTCTATCACATACCCAAATTTTTAAAGAACGAACTAGTCAAAGACTAGAAATCAACATTCACCATCGAACCGATGGAATGCTCATTTCTAAGCTTTATACAATCGAAGCAGTAGTGGTGGAGCCAAGCGGGATCGAACCGCTGACCTCCTGCGTGCAA
This sequence comes from Pseudomonas fluorescens, assembly GCF_001307275.1. Lineage (NCBI taxonomy): Bacteria > Pseudomonadati > Pseudomonadota > Gammaproteobacteria > Pseudomonadales > Pseudomonadaceae > Pseudomonas > Pseudomonas fluorescens. Next base: position 3,300,912 of record NZ_CP012831.1, on the reverse strand, counting down.
GGCAGGCGCTCTCCCAGCTGAGCTATGGCCCCGTATTTCTACAGGCGTTTCCCACACAAAATTGGTGGGTCTGGGCAGATTCGAACTGCCGACCTCACCCTTATCAGGGGTGCGCTCTAACCAACTGAGCTACAGACCCAATTTCGGGCTGCTTCTTTCGTCTTCTTCAATGAATCAAGCAATTCGTGTGGGAGCTCATGAAGCAGCTGCGGTCGTCGATTAAGGAGGTGATCCAGCCGCAGGTTCCCCTACGGCTACCTTGTTACGACTTCACCCCAGTCATGAATCACACCGTGGTAACCGTCCCCCCGAAGGTTAGACTAGCTACTTCTGGTGCAACCCACTCCCATGGTGTGACGGGCGGTGTGTACAAGGCCCGGGAACGTATTCACCGCGACATTCTGATTCGCGATTACTAGCGATTCCGACTTCACGCAGTCGAGTTGCAGACTGCGATCCGGACTACGATCGGTTTTGTGGGATTAGCTCCACCTCGCGGCTTGGCAACCCTCTGTACCGACCATTGTAGCACGTGTGTAGCCCAGGCCGTAAGGGCCATGATGACTTGACGTCATCCCCACCTTCCTCCGGTTTGTCACCGGCAGTCTCCTTAGAGTGCCCACCATAACGTGCTGGTAACTAAGGACAAGGGTTGCGCTCGTTACGGGACTTAACCCAACATCTCACGACACGAGCTGACGACAGCCATGCAGCACCTGTCTCAATGTTCCCGAAGGCACCAATCCATCTCTGGAAAGTTCATTGGATGTCAAGGCCTGGTAAGGTTCTTCGCGTTGCTTCGAATTAAACCACATGCTCCACCGCTTGTGCGGGCCCCCGTCAATTCATTTGAGTTTTAACCTTGCGGCCGTACTCCCCAGGCGGTCAACTTAATGCGTTAGCTGCGCCACTAAGAGCTCAAGGCTCCCAACGGCTAGTTGACATCGTTTACGGCGTGGACTACCAGGGTATCTAATCCTGTTTGCTCCCCACGCTTTCGCACCTCAGTGTCAGTATCAGTCCAGGTGGTCGCCTTCGCCACTGGTGTTCCTTCCTATATCTACGCATTTCACCGCTACACAGGAAATTCCACCACCCTCTACCATACTCTAGCTCGACAGTTTTGAATGCAGTTCCCAGGTTGAGCCCGGGGCTTTCACATCCAACTTAACGAACCACCTACGCGCGCTTTACGCCCAGTAATTCCGATTAACGCTTGCACCCTCTGTATTACCGCGGCTGCTGGCACAGAGTTAGCCGGTGCTTATTCTGTCGGTAACGTCAAAACACTAACGTATTAGGTTAATGCCCTTCCTCCCAACTTAAAGTGCTTTACAATCCGAAGACCTTCTTCACACACGCGGCATGGCTGGATCAGGCTTTCGCCCATTGTCCAATATTCCCCACTGCTGCCTCCCGTAGGAGTCTGGACCGTGTCTCAGTTCCAGTGTGACTGATCATCCTCTCAGACCAGTTACGGATCGTCGCCTTGGTGAGCCATTACCTCACCAACTAGCTAATCCGACCTAGGCTCATCTGATAGCGCAAGGCCCGAAGGTCCCCTGCTTTCTCCCGTAGGACGTATGCGGTATTAGCGTCCGTTTCCGAGCGTTATCCCCCACTACCAGGCAGATTCCTAGGCATTACTCACCCGTCCGCCGCTCTCAAGAGGTGCAAGCACCTCTCTACCGCTCGACTTGCATGTGTTAGGCCTGCCGCCAGCGTTCAATCTGAGCCATGATCAAACTCTTCAGTTCAAACATCTTTGGGTTTTGAGAAAACCCTAAACTTGGCTCAGCAATCGTTGGTTACATCTTTGATTTCTCGCGGAGTAACTTGTGATGCTGATAATCTGTTGACTAGCAGTCTGACTCCACAAGCACCCACACGAATTGCTTGATTCAGTTGTTAAAGAGCGGTTGGCTGAGTCTTTCGCCTCAACCGAGGCGCGCATTTTACAGCGCCCCGTGCATCTGTCAAGCGGTTATTTTCAGAAGTTTTCAAAGTTTCCTTTTCAACTTCAACCACTTGCGCTTCCGATCTCTCGTTAGCGGGAGGCGAATTCTACAGCGTTACTCGCTGCTGTCAACACCTCTTTTTCACCGCTTTCGACCGAGAAGATCGAACCGCACATAGAGCCAAACAACACTGCTCTACCTGCTCCTTCCGGACTTCGATGAACTGAAGCCCTGCGCCTTCGAAACCTACTTAACTCGTTGAATCTCAAGGAGTTTTCCGTTTCGACTGCGCCGGAAGTGGGGCGAATTATAGACTTCCAGAATCTGCCGTCAACCCTTAATTTCGCTTTATTCAGATTTCAGCGTAATACGGGCGAAAGCCTTCTTGCCGGCCTGGCATACATGAGTAGAGCCCAGCTCATATATATAGGTGCGATCCACAACCTCACCATCTATACGCACGCCACCCGAACCCAGGAGATCTCGCGCCACCGCCGCATTCTTGACCAGGCCAGCCTTATTAAGAACCGCCGCGATTGGCATATTCTCAGCCGCAGTCAACTCGATCTCCGGCAGATCATCCGGCAGCTCGCCATCTTTCATACGATTACCCGCCGCACGATGAGCATTGGCCGCAGCCTCCTCACCATGGAAACGCGCAACGATCTCTTCAGCCAGCTTGATCTTGATGTCCCGCGGGTTGGCCCCGGCCTCTACATCAGCACGGAACGCATTGATCTCATCCATGGACCGGAAGCTCAACAGCTCGAAGTAACGCCACATCAGCACATCAGGAATGGAGACCAGCTTGCTGTACATGACGCCCGGCGCTTCCTGGATGCCCACGTAGTTGCCCAACGACTTGGACATCTTCTTCACGCCGTCCAGACCTTCCAGCAATGGCATGGTCAGGATGCACTGCGCCTCCTGACCATAACCACGCTGCAACTCACGCCCCATCAACAGGTTGAACTTCTGGTCGGTACCGCCAAGCTCAACGTCAGCGCGCAACGCGACCGAGTCATAACCCTGAACAAGCGGGTAGAGGAACTCATGGATGGCGATTGGCTGATTGGTTGTATAGCGCTTGTCGAAATCATCGCGCTCGAGCATGCGAGCCACGGTGTACTGGGACGTCAGGCGAATGAAATCCGCCGGCCCCATCTGATCCATCCAAGTGGAGTTGAATGCCACTTCGGTCTTGGCCGGATCAAGAATCTTGAAAACCTGAGTCTTGTAGGTCTCGGCGTTATCGAGAACCTGCTCGCGGGTCAGCGGCGGGCGCGTCGCACTCTTCCCGCTCGGATCACCGATCATGCCGGTGAAGTCCCCTATAAGGAAGATGACCTGGTGCCCCAGATCCTGGAACTGGCGCAGCTTATTAATAAGCACGGTATGACCCAGGTGCAGATCGGGTGCCGTCGGATCGAAGCCAGCCTTGATACGCAGCGGCTGCCCGCGCTTGAGCTTTTCGATCAGCTCGGACTCGACCAACAGTTCTTCCGCACCACGTTTGATCAGCGCTAGCTGCTCTTCAACCGACTTCATAACAGACCCGTAAGGCTCAGATTCAAAGGGCCCCAACCATACAAGATCGTGCACCAAATACAAGGTTTGCCCGGCGCACGGACGCCGATCCACAGAACAGAGCATTCGCGGGCTTGCTTCGCAGGGGTTTTGGTTATATTTTATACAGTTATTTCATCTTCATCATGTCATTCATCTTTTCCAATTCATCTTTTCAAAAGTCAAAATTACTTATGACCACAGAACCGTCTAAAGCGCCGCCGCTTTACCCAAAGACCCACCTGCTTGCCGCCAGTGGCATCGCAGCCCTCCTAAGCCTGGCGCTCCTGGTGTTTCCCTCCAGCGATGTTGAAGCCAAAAAGACGACTCTGAGTCTTGAACTGGAAAGCCCTGCTGAACAACTGACACAAGAACAAGACGCCGCCGAAGCCGTTCAAGCCACAAACGAACCGGCCGCCTCTCCTTTTGCGCAGATTGAAAGCAGCCCGGAAGACACTGCCCAGGCCGCCGCTCCGGTAGAAGCGCCTGTCGTGGAAGAAAAGAAAGGACCGGAACATCGCGAAGTGATTGTTGCCAAGGGCGACACGCTTTCCACCCTCTTCGAAAAGGTTGGCCTGCCCTCCACATCGGTCCACGAAATCCTGGCCAGCGACAAGCAAGCCAAGCAGTTCACTCAACTGCAACGCGGTCAGAAGCTCGAATTCGAACTCAATCCAGATGGACAGCTGAACAATCTGCACACCAAGCTGAGCGACCTGGAAAGCATCACCCTGACCAAAAATGACAAGGGTTACGTATTCAACCGCGTCACCGCCAAGCCTACCGTTCGCTCGGCCTATGTCCATGGTGTCATCAACAGTTCATTGTCCCAGTCAGCTGCCCGCGCCGGCCTTTCCCATAGCCTGACCATGGACATGGCCAGCGTCTTCGGCTACGACATCGACTTCGCCCAGGACATTCGCCAGGGTGACGAATTCGACGTCATCTATGAGCAGAAAGTGGTCAATGGCAAGAGCGTCGGCAACGGCCCGATCCTTTCCGCGCGCTTCACCAACCGCGGCAAGACATACACCGCGGTGCGCTACACCAACAAACAAGGCAACAGCAGCTACTACACCGCCGACGGCAACAGCATGCGCAAGGCATTCATCCGTACACCGGTTGATTTCGCCCGCATCAGCTCGAAGTTCTCCGCCGGCCGCAAGCATCCGATCCTGAACAAGATCCGCGCCCATAAAGGTGTCGACTACGCAGCCCCCCGTGGTACGCCCATCAAGGCGGCCGGCGACGGCAAGGTATTGTTGGCCGGACGTCGCGGCGGTTATGGCAATACCGTGATCATCCAGCACGGCAACACCTATCGCACGCTGTACGGCCACATGCAGGGCTTCGCCAAAGGCGTGAAGACTGGCGGCACCGTCAAGCAAGGCCAGGTGATCGGATACATCGGTACCACCGGGTTGTCCACCGGACCGCACTTGCACTATGAGTTCCAGGTCAACGGCGTCCATGTCGATCCGCTTGGCCAGAAGTTGCCGATGGCCGATCCGATCGCCAAGGCCGAGCGCGCGCGTTTCCTGGCGCAAAGCCAACCCTTGATGGCTCGCATGGATCAAGAGAAAGCCACCATGCTGGCCTCGAGCAAGCGCTAAGCCATGGCGCTCTATATCGGTGTGATGTCCGGGACCAGCCTGGATGGCTTGGATATCGCACTGATCGAACTGGCCCCGGCGATCAAATTGATTGCCACGCACTACATCCCCATGCCCGCCGCCCTGCGCGCCGAATTACTCGGACTGTGCAGCAGCGGGCCCGATGAAATCGCCCGCTCTGCCATTGCCCAGCAAAACTGGGTAAAGCTGGCCGCCCAGGGTATCCATACCCTACTCGACGAACAGAAACTCAAGCCTGAAGACATCACGGCGATTGGCAGCCACGGCCAGACCATCCGCCATGAACCAGCCCGTGGGTTTACCGTGCAAATCGGCAATCCGGCCCTGTTGAGCGAATTGACCGGCATCGCCGTCGTCAGCGATTTCCGCAGCCGTGATGTTGCCGCTGGCGGACAAGGCGCCCCACTGGTACCGGCGTTTCACGAAGCACTGTTCGAAGAACGAGCTGGTAATCGTGCCGTATTGAATATCGGTGGCTTCAGCAATCTCAGCCTGATAGAGCCCGCAAAACCTGTAGCCGGTTTCGACTGTGGTCCAGGCAACGTCTTGCTCGATGCCTGGATACATCAACAACGAGGCGACCATTTCGACCGTGACGGCCAGTGGGCTGCCAGCGGGAAAGTCGAGCCAGCCCTGCTCAAGGCACTGCTCAGCGATCCGTTCTTCGTCACCAAGGGGCCGAAAAGTACTGGCCGCGAGGTATTCAACCTGCCTTGGCTGAGCCAGCATTTGTCGCAGTTGCCAACCTTCGCCCCGCAAGACGTACAGGCGACGTTGCTCGAACTGACCGCCCTGACCATCGTCGAATCACTGCAGCATGCCCAATCGAATACCCAGGAGTTGCTGATTTGCGGCGGCGGCGCGCACAACCAGGCGCTCATGAAACGCCTGGCTGAGTTGCTGCCGGGTACCAAGGTCAGCAGTACGGCGGTGTATGGCGTGGACCCGGATTGGGTCGAAGCCATGGCTTTCGCCTGGCTAGCCCATTGCTGCCTTGAAGGCATTCCGGGCAATCGGCCGAGTGTCACTGGCGCCCGTGGCTTGCGCGTACTCGGCGCCATCTACCCGGCCTGAGATCAGGATTACGGACAAAAAAACGCCGCAGGACCGTAAGGCACTGCGGCGTTTTTATTGGAGCTGTCTCAGATCGAGAACGAAGAACCGCACCCACAGGTCGTGGTGGCGTTAGGGTTCTTGATCACGAAACGCGACCCTTCCAGACCTTCCTGATAATCCACCTCGGCACCTGCCAGGTACTGGAAGCTCATCGGATCGACCACCAGGCTGACCCCTTCGCGCTCGACGATGGTGTCGTCTTCAGCCACTTCCTCATCGAAAGTGAAGCCATACTGGAAACCGGAACAACCGCCACCCGTAACAAATACGCGCAGCTTCAAACGATCATTGCCCTCTTCATCGACCAGGCTCTTCACCTTGTGCGCGGCACCGTGGGTGAATTGCAAAGCCGTGGGGGTGAAGGTTTCGACGCTCATGCTGAATATCTCCCGGCGCTTACGCCGCCATAATGCGTGATGGCGGGCATTATCCGCTTCTCCTACAAAATCGGTCAACTATTTGCGGAGCTGCGGCAAACTGCTTTTAAGGCAACATCCCCGCATGGGACAGCCCCAGGCGCTCATCCAGGCCGAACAGGATGTTCAGGTTCTGCACCGCCTGGCCGGACGCGCCCTTGACCAGGTTATCGATGACCGACAATACCACCACCAGGTCACCGTCCTGTGGGCGATGCACGGCGATCCGGCAAACGTTCGCACCGCGCACGCTGCGGGTCTCTGGATGGCTGCCAGCGGGCATTACATCGACAAACGGTTCGTTGGCGTAACGTTTTTCAAACAATGCCTGCAGGTCCACCGAACGATCGACGACGGTCGCATAGAGGGTGGAGTGAATGCCACGAATCATCGGCGTCAGGTGCGGCACGAAGGTCAGGCCGACGTCCTTGCCCGCAGCCCGGCGCAACCCCTGGCGAATTTCCGGCAGGTGGCGATGCCCCTTGACCGCGTACGCCTTCATGCTTTCCGACGTCTCGGAATACAGCGAGCCGACACTGGCGCCACGCCCGGCGCCGCTGACCCCGGATTTGCAGTCGGCAATCAGACGCGAAGTATCGGCAAGACCGGCCTCAAGCAACGGCAAGAAGCCCAACTGTGTCGCGGTCGGATAGCAACCCGGTACGGCGATCAGTCGAGCCTGCTTGATTTTCTCGCGATTGACTTCCGGCAAGCCGTAGACCGCCTCCTCGAGCAACTCCGGCGCACCGTGGGGCTGACCGTACCATTTGGCCCACTCATCGGCGTCCTGCAGACGGAAGTCCGCCGACAGGTCGATCACCTTGGTCCCGGCGGCCAGCAGTTCACCGGCCAGGGCGTGGGCGACACCGTGGGGCGTGGCGAAGAACACCACATCGCAGGCACCGAGGGTCTTGACGTCCGGAACGCTGAACGCCAGGCCGTCGTAATGGCCGCGCAGGTTCGGATACATGTCGGCGACGGCCAGGCCGGCCTCGGATCGGGAAGTGATGACCACCACCTCAGCCTGCGGATGCTGTGCCAGAAGACGCAGCAGTTCGACACCGGTGTAACCCGTGCCGCCGACGATACCGACCTTGACCATAAACCTGCCCTCAACGAACCCACTGGAAAGCCGTCGATAATAGGGGCCGCAGGGCGTTGCGACAACCGTCAAGGTGACGTGTGGCCGCTCTAACCTCTACTATCGGGCTACCGTGAATCGAGGAATAACTAAAAATGCTCTATCTGTGGCTCAAAGCACTTCACATTGTCAGCATGGTCTGCTGGTTCGCCGGCCTGTTCTACCTGCCTCGCCTGTTTGTCTATCACGCCCAAAGCGAAGACAGTGTCAGCAAAGAGCGCTTCAGCGTCATGGAGCGCAAGCTGTACCGCGGCATCATGGGCCCGGCGATGATTGCCACTTTGGTATTCGGCATCTGGTTGCTCAGCCTCAATGCCGGCGCCTACTTCACCCAGGGAGGCTGGATGCACGCCAAGTTGACCCTGGTCGTGCTGCTGATCGGTTACCACCATATGTGCGGCGCCCAGGTAAAGCGCTTCGCCCGTGGCGAAAACACCCGCAGCCATGTCTTTTATCGCTGGTTCAATGAAGTGCCGGTTCTGATATTGCTGGCTATCGTAATTCTGGTCGTCGTTCGACCGTTCTAACCTCCAATCAGCATCCATTTCCGGGGTACTTCCCATGTCGTTGCCCGCTCTGCTTGAACAACGCTTGCGACTGCCCGTCGTGGCGGCGCCAATGTTCCTGATTTCCAATCCACAACTGGTGCTGGCCTGCTGCCGCAATGGCATTGTCGGCAGCTTTCCGGCGTTGAACCAACGCGAAAGCAGCGGCTTCAAGGCCTGGCTGGAAGAAATCGAAGCAGGCTTGGCAACCCTGGAAAACCCGGCGCCCTACGCGGTAAACCTGATTGTTCATCACAGCAATCCGCGACTTCAGGCCGACCTGGCCATCTGCATCGAACACAAGGTGCCGATTGTCATCACCAGCCTGGGTGCGGTGAAAGAGCTGGTGGACGCGGTTCACGGTTACGGCGGCCTGGTGTTCCATGACGTGACGACCCGACGGCATGCCGAGAAAGCCGCCGAAGCCGGTGTCGATGGCTTGATCGCCGTTGCCGCTGGCGCAGGCGGGCACGCCGGGACCTGGAGCCCGTTTTCACTGATCGCCGAGATCCGGCAGTTTTTCGATAAGACCCTGCTGCTGGCAGGATGCCTGAACCACGGCCATCAGATCTTGGCCGCACAATTGCTCGGCGCGGATCTGGCCTACTTCGGTACACGCTTTATCGGTACGAGCGAAAGCCACGCACCTGACGCTTATAAAGAGATGTTGCTCACATCCAGAGCCGCAGACATCGTGCATACTCCTGCTGTATCCGGGGTACCGGCCAGTTTCATGCGCCAGAGCCTGGAGAACGCCGGTTTCGATCTGGCCGCCCTGCAGAACAAAGGCGCCGTGGATTTCGGCTCGAAACTCAAACCGCTGAACGATGAAGCCAAGGCCTGGAAAACCGTATGGTCCGCTGGCCAGGGCGTGGGTGAAATCGATGATTTGCCCAGTGTCGATCAGTTGGTGGCACGCCTGGATGAAGAATACCGTCAGGCACAAGCCCGGGCGACGCAGCTTGGCGGGCAATGGCCCCGCTGAATCAGCCTGAACAAAACAACCAATCAACTTATTAGAGACAAGGATGCCAGGCATGAGCGAAACCCGTTTCAACATCGTATTCGACGGCGGCCTGATGCCGGGCGTCGATACCACCACCGCCAAACTCAACCTCGCCGAGCTGTTCAAAAGCGATGTCAGCGCCATTGAACGGCTGTTCACCGGTCGCAAGGTAGCCCTCAAGAGCAACCTGTCCCAGAGCGAGGCGCAGCAGTACCTGGAAGCGCTCAACAAGAGCGGAATCGATGCCAGGATCGAAGCCGAACCCGTTGTCCAATTGAACCTTGGCGAGGTACAGGAGGCACCACGGCAACCGAGTGGACGCCATCCCGATTCGATCGTCGAGCCTGTCTCGCCATACGCGCCTCCCCGCGCCCAAGTCGGTGAAGCGCTTGCCGAGTACGGCACACTCAAGCCCTTCAGCTTCGATGGGCGTATCGGCCGTCTACGCTACCTGGCCTGGACCATGGTGTTGACCCTGGCCCTACTGCCCCTGGTCGGCATAGGCTTCTGGTTGGCCACGGCCTGGCTGCTGGCTTCCGACTCGGTCGCGGGACTCATCGTCGGCGGCCTGCTCGCCGCAGTCGTCGTGCTAGCCTTTGCCTTCGTGAGCATCCAGTTCAACGTCCAGCGCCTGCATGATCTCGGTTGGTCGGGATGGTTGTGGCTGATCAACCTGGTTCCATTCGTGGGCAGCATCTTCCCCTTCATCCTCATCATCGCTCCGGGCAATACCGGCGCAAACCAGTACGGCCCCCCGCCGCCGCGCAATACCACAGCGGTCAAATTGCTGGCCTCGCTCTGGCTGGTGATGATCGTCCTGATTTTCATGGCCACCTTCGCCGGCATCTTCGGAGCCCTTCAGGAGGACTACGACAGCAGCAGCCTGAGCAGCTATGAAAGCAGCGAATCCAGCAACGAAACCTCTGAAGAGCCCGCCGTCGAGGCAGCCGAGCCCGCTCCGCCTTCTGTAGACTATGAAGAAGAGGAACAATAAGCGCGCTTCATGCCGGTGACAGCCCAGTCAACTGGCGGCGGGCTGTTGCGATGGAGAACTGCATGACCCGTTACGCACTGATCACTGGCGCTTCCAGCGGTATCGGCCTGGCCATGGCCGAAGCGCTGGCCCGGCGCGGCCGCAACCTGATACTGGTGGCTCGACAGCGTGATCGGCTGGAAAGTATTGCAATCGAACTGACTCAGCGGTTTGGCGTGGAAGTATTGTTCCGGGCCTGTGACCTGGGCGAACCGCTGAGGCTTTCAGGCTTTCTGCTGGAACTGGAGGAAGGCGAGCGACAGATCGATCTGCTGGTCAATTGTGCTGGCATCGGCACCAGCGGGCCGTTCCTGGGCCAGGACTGGATGACCGAGCAGGACCTGATCGAAGTCAACATCCTCGCCCTGACACGGCTTTGTCACGCCGTCGGTAATAGCATGGCGCTGCTCGGCGGCGGCCAGATCCTCAACGTTGCCTCGATCGCCGCCTTCCAACCCGGCCCCTGGATGAGTACGTACTACGCCAGCAAGGCCTATGTACTGCACTTTTCCGAAGCCCTGCGAGTTGAACTGAAGAAATGCGCGATCAAGGTCTCGGTGCTTTGCCCTGGGCCGACCCGGACCGGCTTTTTCGCCAGGGCGCAGATGGACGAACAGAAACTCATCGACAGCAAGTTGCTGATGAGCCCGGAGGAAGTTGCCCTGTACGCCGTACGCGCACTGGACAAGAACCGCGCCATCATCATTCCTGGACGCCGCAATCGCTGGCTGGCCGCACTGCCGCGACTGGGATCGCGATGGCTGGTCCGGAACATCGCCGGCATGATCAACAAGGCTTATTGCCCGCGCTGATCCCTTCACGTTGAACAACCAGGCGCCTAAACCGGAGCCTTCATGACATCGGACCTCGACGAACCCAATGGAGAAAACAGCCGTGGATACTCTGTTTACCAAGATCATCAACCGGGAAATCCCGGCAAAGATCATCTACGAGGATGACCAGGTACTGGCCTTCCACGACATCGCCCCGCAAGCCCCCGTGCATTTTTTGGTCATTCCGAAAAAACCGATCCGTACGCTCAATGACCTCACCGAAGCAGACAAGGGCCTGGCCGGGCACATTCTGTTCACTGCCCAGCGCCTGGCGCTGGAGTTGGGCTGCGAAGAAGGTTTTCGCGTGGTGATGAATTGCAATGAACTGGGTGGGCAGACGGTCTATCACATTCATATGCATGTGCTGGGTCAGCGCCAGATGCACTGGCCGCCGGGCTGATAGCCCTGACCCAACGCAAATCTTCGGCGGCCGATTGGGTTAAACTGGCCGCCGTGATTTTTCCCGGAGGTAAGCATGACTACCCAACGTCACTACTCGCCGATTGACCGTCTGTTGCTGCAAGCCGATACCGCGATGCGCACCCTGCTGCCCTTCAGTGGCCAGCCGTACCGCCCATCACCGGCTATCGTGCAGCCGGACGCGCAACTGAGTGACGAGCAAACCCGCCACGTCGCCGGCCTGATGCGTATCAACCACACCGGCGAAGTCTGTGCCCAGGCGCTGTATCAGGGCCAGGCGCTGACAGCGAAGCTGCCCCAGGTGCGTGAGGCAATGGAACACGCCGCCGAGGAAGAAATCGACCATCTGGTCTGGTGTGAACAACGCATTCGCCAGCTGGGCAGCCACACCAGCGTCCTGAACCCGCTGTTCTATGGGATGTCATTCGGGATCGGCGCCGTCGCCGGCCTGATCAGCGATAAAGTCAGCCTCGGCTTCGTTGCCGCGACCGAGCATCAGGTGTGCAAGCACTTGAACGAACACCTGGAGCAACTGCCGGCCGAGGATGAAAAGTCCCGGGCGATCCTCGAGCAGATGCGCGTGGATGAAGAACACCATGCCGAAAGTGCGCTTGACGCCGGCGGCTTCCGTTTTCCGGCGCCGGTGAAGTTCGGCATGAGCCTGCTGGCCAAGGTCATGACCAAGAGCACTTATCGGATTTGACGCCATTGCAACACCAATGAAAAAGGCGACTTCCAGCGGGAGTCGCCTTTTTCATTAGCTCAGGACTTCAACACGGCGAGTCGCGGGCTTCGCCATCGAGATCGACTCAACCCAATTCGATGATTTCATAATCGTGGGTGATTTCGACGCCGGCGGCGCCGAGCATGATCGAAGCCGAGCAGTATTTCTCGGCGGACAGCTCAATGGCCCGCTTGACCTGGGCTTCCTTCAAGGCTCGCCCCTTCACCACGAAATGCATGTGGATCTTGGTAAATACCTTTGGATCTTCGGTGGCACGCTCCGCTTCCAGGAACGCTTCGCAGCTTTCGACGGCCTGGCGGGACTTTTTAAGAATGCTGACCACGTCGAAATTGCTGCAACCGCCTACGCCCAACAGGAGCATTTCCATCGGCCGAACACCCAGGTTCCGACCACCGGCCTCTGGCGGGCCGTCCATGACGACCACATGACCACTGCCTGACTCACCGAGGAACATGGCTTCGCCAGCCCATTGGATGCGTGCCTTCATCGCCAAGACTCCACTGTTAAAAAAGGGTCGCCAGCTTAGCACAGCGCTTCGCCATGACCGCTCTTCGTCTTAGAGCCCCGTCCTGCCAGCCTGTAGGTAAATTCTCAAATCTATTAAGGACGCCTCTGTTAAGCTGGCGCCAACTCGCTGGCGTATGGCCAGCTTTTAGCGATAGCTATTCGCCTTCATACAAAAACAAACCACCACACCGCGCAGTCTTTCGGGATACAACCATGGTTGCCATTACTCCCACGTTCAAGATCAAGAATCTCGACAAGCTCTTGATGCATTGCCAGCGCCGCCGCTACCCAGCCAAACACAACATCATTTGTGCGGGAGATCGTTCCGAGACGCTGTTTTTCATCATCAAGGGCTCGGTCACTATCCTGATAGAAGATGATGACGGTCGGGAAATGATCATCGCCTACCTCAATTCCGGAGATTTTTTCGGTGAGCTGGGGTTGTTCGAACAGGCGGGCAAGGAACAGGAACGCAGTGCCTGGGTGCGGACCAAGATTGAATGTGAAGTTGCGGAAATCAGCTACGCCAAATTCCGAGAACTGTCCCTGCAAGACCCGGACATTCTTTACGTCCTCAGCGGACAAATCGCACAGCGCCTGCGCAATACCACCCGCAAGGTCGGCGATCTCGCATTTTTCGACGTCACTGGACGTGTCGCACGTTGTCTGTTGGAGCTGTGCAAGCAGCCCGATGCCATGACCCACCCGGACGGCATGCAGATCAAGGTGACCCGCCAGGAGATTGGCCGGATTGTCGGTTGCTCCCGTGAAATGGTCGGTCGCGTACTCAAGGACCTGGAAGAGCGCAACCTGGTCAGCGTCAAAGGCAAGACCATGGTGGTGTTCGGAACGCGTTAAGCACCCAGCAGTTGGGTCAGCAGTTCCCGGTACAGCACGTCGAGTCGCTCCAGTGCGTGCGGCGCCGGGAATTTTTCACGCAAGGCAATGTGACTCTCGGCACGCACTCGCTGCTCCAGGCCACAGGCCTCATTGAAGCGATTGACCGCCGCGACCATGGACTCGCGCTCGTTCTCCAGCAAAAGCGCGCCATGCACCAGCCCCACCGGACGCTGGCCACCCTTGCTCTGGCGCCAGCGTTGAGCGGTGCCGACCATTTTCCGGCCGTCGAGGTTGACGTTGAAGCGCCCGTCGCAAAAGGCCCCTTCCACTTCTCCCAGCGAAGCCACCCCGCCCAATTCATCCAACAGCTGGCAGATGGGGTCGCACAACCGGCGATACCCGGTTTCGATGCGGCCATGGTCGCCTTCGCTGCGCGGTGGCGCGTAGACCAAGGCGATATTGACCGTAGCGACCGATTGCGGCACCGGCTCACCACCGGTTTCACGCAGCAGGACTGGCCAGCCTTGGCCGGCCGATACTTCACTGGCGTGCTCGAACCCCGGCAGTCGACTCAAGCGGCGCGGCATGACCAGCGCGCGGTCATTGGGCTGCCAGAACAGCAGGCCGAACTCGGCGTCGCCCGCGCAGATGCTGGCCAACAGGTCCTGTTCGGCTTGCAGGCCAGCTTCGACGGAGAGGGAAATCACAGGCGACATGGATCAGTCCAGCGTCGAGCCGCTCACCGGCAGGCCTCGTTCAGGAAAGAACAGTCGCTGCAATTCAGTACCCGGGTTCTCGGCCCGCATGAACGCCTCGCCCACCAGGAACGAGTACACATCGCTGACTTCCATCAACTCGACATCGGCCCGGTTGAGGATGCCGCTTTCGGTGATGACCAAGCGATCACGCGGGATGCGTGGCAACAGGTCCAGGGTGGTTTCCAGGCTGACTTCAAACGTGTGCAGGTTGCGGTTGTTCACGCCGACCAGTTTGGTATCGAGGGTTTTCAGGGCTCGCTCCAACTCATCGCCATCATGGACTTCCACCAGGACATCCAGCCCGACACTCTTGGCCACGGCCGCCAGCTCGGCCATTTTCACGTCATCCAGGGCAGAGACGATCAACAGCACACAATCGGCGCCCAGCGCACGCGCCTCGACGATCTGGTACGGGTCGATCATGAAATCCTTGCGGATCACCGGCAACTTGCACGCCGCCCGCGCCTGCTTCAGGTAGTCATCGGCCCCTTGGAAAAAGTCGACGTCGGTCAGCACCGAGAGGCAGGTCGCACCGCCTTTCTCGTAGCTCCGTGCGATATCGGCCGGAACGAAGTGTTCGCGAATCACGCCCTTGCTGGGAGAGGCCTTCTTGATTTCAGCAATGACCGCCGGCTGTTTTTTCTTGGCCTGATCGATCAGCGCCTTGGCAAAACCGCGCGGCGCATCCGCTGAACGCGCCAGGTTTTCCAGCTCGGCCAGACTGACGCGAGCACTGCGCTCAGCCACTTCCTGGACCTTGCGAGCCAGAATGTTTTCCAGAACCGTTGGCACGCTCATCCTTCGTTCTCCACTTTGAATACGGCGGTAAATGCACCCAACTCTTCGAGTTTTTCCCTGGCCAGGCCAGTGTGCAGTGCGTCATGGGCCAGTTCCACGCCTTGCTTGAGGCTGCTGGCGTGGTCGGCGGCGTACAACGCAGCACCGGCATTGAGCACGATCATCTCGGCGGCTTTCTGGCCATTCTCGGTCTTGCGGCGCCCCAGGGCATCGCGGATCAGCTCCAGCGACTGGGCCGGCCCATCGACCGCCAGGCCATGCAAGCTCTGGCTTTTCATGCCGAGGTCTTCAGGTTCGACCCAATACTCACTGATCTGATCATTTTTTAGTTCGGCCACGAATGTGGGCGCCGCCAGGCTGAATTCATCCAGGCCATCCTTCGAATGAACCACCAGCACGTGCTTGCTGCCCAGGCGTTGCAGGACTTCGGCCAATGGCCGGCACAACGCCTGGCTGAACACCCCAACCACTTGATGCTTCACGCCGGCCGGATTCGTAAGCGGGCCGAGCATGTTGAACAGCGTACGCAGGCCCAGGTCACGGCGCGGCGCGGCAGCGTGTTTCATGGCACGATGGTGGGTCTGGGCAAACATGAAACCAATGCCGACATTGTCGATGCAACGCGCCACTTGAATCGGTGTCAGGTTCAGGTAGATGCCGGCGGCCTCCAGCAAATCGGCACTGCCGCTCTTGCCTGAGACCGCGCGGTTACCGTGCTTGGCTACGGTGCAACCGGCCGCCGCGACCACAAACGACGAGGCGGTGGAAACGTTGAAGATATTGGCGCCATCACCACCGGTGCCGACCACATCGACCACACCGTCCAGCGTCTTGAGTTCGACCTTGTCCGCCAGTTCGCGCATCACCGACACGGCGCCGACGATTTCATCGATGCTCTCGCTCTTCATGCGCATGGCCATCATGAACGCACCGATCTGCGCATCCGTGCATTGGCCGGTCATGATCTCGCGCATCACGTCGCGCATCTCGTCGGTGCTCAGGTCGAGATGGCCGACGATACGGCTCAGGGCTGTCTTGATATCCATGAAAAGTCCTTAGCGCGTGCCGCCGGTTTGTTTGAGGAAGTTGGCGAACAGCTCGTGGCCCTGCTCGGTGAGAATAGACTCGGGATGAAATTGCACACCCTCGATGTTCAATGTCTTGTGGCGCAGCCCCATGATTTCATCGACCGAGCCGTCTTCAAGCTGGGTCCAGGCCGTCAACTCCAGGCAGTCAGGCAGCGTTTCGCGCTTGACGATCAAAGAGTGGTAGCGGGTTACGGTAAGCGGACGATTCAGTCCCTCGAACACGCCCTTGTCCTCATGGAATACCGGGCTAGTCTTACCGTGCATGACTTGTCGGGCGCGCACGACATCGCCGCCGAACGCTTGGCCGATCGATTGATGCCCCAGGCAGACGCCCAGGATCGGCAGCTTGCCGGCGAAATACTTGATGGCGTCGATGGAAATGCCCGCTTCGGTCGGCGTGCATGGCCCGGGGGAAACCACGATGCGCTCAGGCTTGAGGGCTTCGATTTCGGCGATGGTCAGTTCGTCGTTGCGCACGACCTTGACCTCGGAGCCCAGCTCGCCAAGGTATTGCACAACGTTGTAGGTAAAAGAGTCGTAGTTATCGATCATCAGCAACATGGCTAAGCAACCTATTGAATTCACTGACTTTGAACACAGCCTTCAGAGAGTGACCCGCACGCTGCTGCGCTTGGCGAGGCGGTTGATGCCCCGGCGAAGCGGTTCTACAGCGGGTAAAGAAGGCAAATCGGTACAGGTCCGGCGAAGCCGGCGGAGAATGTTCAGGCGCGCCAACGCCAACGGGCGTGTGCCTTGATCATTTGATCCAGAAGTTTGCTGGCAATCGACACAGGGGAAGTCTCGTTCATACGTTCCGGCACAGTAGCTTAGCTGGGCGGAGCACGCAATATGACCGTTCCCGAAGGGCTTTGAAACAATCGCGACGTTCCGGATAGATGGCAAAATGCCGAAAGTTTTTGGTACTGTCGTTTCGTTTTCTAACAACAAAAAAATAAAAACGGATTTCCCCATGATCAAAAAGACGTTGTTCGTACCGATTGCCGGTTGCCTGCTGGCGATGGCCTGCGCCCAGGCGAGCGCCGCCCCCAACCCGTACTCCAAATTCATTGTGTTCGGCGACAGCCTCAACGATGCAGGCCAGTTCGCCGACCCGAATGGCCCGCCCGGCTCGACCGAGCGCTATACCAACCGAACCGGTCCGATCTACACGGACGGCAGCGGTGAAGCCTATTCGGCCAACTCCACCCAACTGCTCGGTGGGCGCCTGGGCTATTCCGCCGACGAGACCGCCGCCTCCACCTCGGCGGTCCGCGCCGACCAAGGGCTGGCAGACGGCAACAACTGGGCGGTGGGCGGTTATCGTACCGACCAGATCCTCGAATCGATCACCGGTGTATCCGACACCGGCGAGCGCAGCCGTCCCGGCTACCTGCAGTCCAATGGCCTGCGGGCCGATCCGAATGCGCTGTATTACCTTTCCGGTGGCGGTAACGACTTCCTCCAAGGCCGGGTATTGAACACCGCGCAAGCGAACGCCGCCGCGGACCGCCTGGCCGACAGCGTCCAAGTGCTGCAAACGGCCGGTGCCCGCTATGTGATGGTCTGGCTGTTGCCCGACCTGGGCCTGACGCCGGCCCTCAACGGCGGCCCCTTGCAGGACACCTTTTCGCAACTGGGCAATCAGTTCAACCAACAACTGATCACACGCCTGCAAGGCATCGACGCTGAAATCATTCCACTGAACATTCCGCTCTTGCTGAAGGAAAGCTTCGCCGATCCGGCAAGATTCGGCCTTGCCACCGGGGAGAACCTGACTGCAACCTGCTTCAGCGGCAACGGCTGCACGGAAAACGCCACCTACGGCATCAACAGTGCCACACCAGACCCCAGCAAGCTGATCTACAACGACGCGGTCCATCCAACCGAAACCGGGCAAAAGTTGATCGCCGACTACGCCTATTCTCTGCTCGCGGCGCCCTGGGAATTGACGTTGCTGCCGGAAATGGCCCACTCGACCCTGCGTGCTCACCAGGACGAGTTGCGCAGCCAGTGGCAATCGGACTGGGAGGACTGGCAGGCGGTCGGCCAGTGGCGAGCCATCGTGGCAGGTGGCGGCCAACACTTGGACATGGACAGCCAGGGCAGCGGCGCCAGCGCCGATGGCAGCGGCTACAGCCTCAACGTCGGCGGCAGCTATCGCCTCAACGAGGCTTGGCGCGTAGGTGTCGCCGCCGGCCTCTACCGCCAGGACATGGAAGCAGGCCATAACGATTCGCAGTACAAGCTCAACAGCTACCTGGCCACCGCCTTCGCCCAGTTCCAGCAAAACCGCTGGTGGGCCGATGCGGCACTGACTGGCGGCAAACTCGACTACGACAACCTGGAACGCAAGTTCGACCTGGGCGTCAACGAAGCCCAAGAGAAAGGCGACACCGACGGCCATCTCTGGGCATTCAGCACACGGGTGGGCTACGACATTGCCCAGCCGGGCAGCGAATGGCACCTCTCGCCGTTTATCAGCGCTGACTATGCGAAGGTGGAAGTCGATGGCTACTCGGAAAAGAGCAACCGCTCCACGGCCCTGACCTTCGATGACCAGACCCGCGACTCGAAACGCCTGGGCATTGGCTTGCAGGGCAAATACAACATCACCCGGCAGACCCAGGTATTTGGCGAATATGCCCACGAGCGCGAGTACGAAGACGACACGCAAAAGGTCAACATCGCCCTCAACAGCCTGCCAGCCAACGATTTCACGCTGGAAGGCTACACGCCACAGAGCCACCTGAACCGCCTGAGCCTGGGGGTCAGCCACAAATTGACCAACGACCTGGCGCTGCGGGGCGGTTATACGTTGCGCAAGGATGATGACTTGACCCAGCAGGAGGTGAGCCTGGGCGTCAGCCTGGACTTCTGATCGAGGCGAGCCGGTGGGAGCGAGCTTGCTCGCGATAGCGGACTGTCAGGCGACCTATGGGTTGAATATGACAGCCTCATCGCGAGCAAGCTCGCTCGCACATTTTGATCGAGTCGCTGAAGGACCTGTGGCGAGGACGTTCGCTCCCTCGCCACAGTTGTTGGAGGTTTTCAGTCGTTCGAGGTCTGCTCGGCCAGCGCCACGGCGCGGAACATCGCCCGGCGTTTGTTCAGGGTTTCTTCCCATTCCAATGCCGGCACCGAGTCGGCGACGATGCCGCCGCCGGCCTGCACGTGCAGTTCGCCGTTCTTGATGACCGCGGTGCGGATAGCAATCGCGGTGTCCATGTTGCCGTTCCAGGCGAAATAACCCACGGCCCCGCCGTACACCCCCCGCTTGACCGGCTCCAGTTCGTCGATGATTTCCATCGCGCGGATTTTCGGCGCGCCGGACAAGGTGCCCGCCGGCAGGATCGCCCGCAAGGCATCCATGGCCGTCAGCCCGGCCTTCAATTGGCCGGTGACGTTGGAGACGATGTGCATCACGTTGGAATAGCGCTCGATGACCATCTTCTCGGTGAGTTTCACCGAACCGATTTCCGAGACCCGCCCGGTATCGTTGCGCCCCAGGTCGATCAGCATCAGGTGCTCGGCGATTTCCTTGTCGTCCGACAGCAGGTCCTCTTCCAGCGCCCGGTCAGCCTCCTCCGTGGCGCCACGGGGGCGAGTGCCGGCAATCGGTCGCACGGTGATCAGGTTGTCTTCGACCCGCACCAGCACTTCGGGCGAACTGCCCACGACATGAAAATCGCCGAAGTTGAAGAAGTACATGTAGGGCGTCGGGTTGAAGCAGCGCAGCGCCCGGTAGAGATCGATGGGCGCGGCTTTGAAGTCGATGGACATCCGTTGCGACGGCACCACCTGCATGCAGTCGCCCGCCAGGATGTATTCCTTGATGGTATCGACGGCGCGTTCGTAATCGTCCTGGGTGAAACTGGAACGGAACACCGGGTCGGCCGCCGACTGCTTGCTGAAATCCAGGCCCGGACGCGGCGTGATCGGCTGACGGAGTTTTTCCAACAGCGCCTGCAGGCTTTTCTGACCTTGCTCGTAGGCATCTTCCCGGGACGGGTCAGCCAGGACGATGGCGTGCATCTTGCCGGCGAGGTTATCGAAGACCACGACGGCGTCGGAGACCATCAGCAAGATATCCGGCACGCCCAGGGGATCGGGGTTCGGGCAGGTGCCAAGGCGTTTTTCCACGTAGCGCACGCAGTCGTAGCCGAAATACCCCACCAGGCCACCGTTGAAGCGCGGCAGGCCAGGGATGGTCGGCACGTTGTAGCGGGCCTTGAAGGTTTCGACGAACGCCAGCGGGTCTTCGACGTCGAGGCTTTCGATTTCGACGCCGTCGTGGGTCACGCTGATGCGATGGTCATGGACCCGCAGCACCGTACGGCACGGCAGGCCGATGATGGAATAACGGCCCCACTTTTCCCCGCCCTGTACCGATTCGAGCAGGTAGGAGTTGGGCTGGTCGGCCAGCTTGAGGTAGATCGACAGCGGCGTGTCGAAGTCGGCCAGGGTTTCGCAGGCAAGGGGGATGCGGTTGTAGCCGGCAGCGGCTAGACGCAGGAATTCTTCGCGGATCATGGGGTGCCTCGTGGCAAGAGGAGCTGACAGTCAGGTATGCAAACGCGCCGGATAACCGGCCAGGATCACGTCAGGCGCGCCAACGCCAGCGGGCCAGGGCCTTCATGACTTTCATCCAGAGTTTGCGAGTGACCACCACGATGGCGTTTCCAGAAGAGGATTGAACAGCGTCGGGCAACGTTATCTCAGCGGCCGGGTCCAGGCAACCGGGAATTAACAGGCGCAAATCGTCGATCACCAGCGTCGGAAACTCTTCGGCGATGGGCCGGCCGTGGTTGTAGCCGTAACTCAGCGCCACGCATTTGACCCCTGCCGCCTTGGCCGCCAGCACATCGCTGCGCGAGTCGCCGACGAACAAGGATTGGGAGGCCGGGATGTTGGCCATTTTCATCACGAAGAACAGCGCGGCCGGGTCAGGTTTTTTCTGTGGCAAGGTATCGCCGCCGATGATCCAGCGGAAATAGCGGCCGATTTTCATCTGGTCCAGCAACGGCGCAACGAAGCGCTCCGGCTTGTTGGTAATCAGGGCCATTTCCACACCCTGCTTTTTCAGCCACTTGAGCGTGGAGCGTACACCGGGGTAGACCACCGTCAGCTCATGGTTGCCTTCGTAGGCTTCGTTGAACAGCTCCAGCGCCCGCTCGGCCTCGGCGTCATCGACGCCCTGGGCATCGATGTGATTGGCCAGGGCCCGGCGCACCAGCATGGGGGCGCCGTTGCCCACCCAGTGGCGCACCGAGTCGATGCCGGCGGACGGACGCCCGAGCTTGAGCAGCATACTGTCCACGGCCGCCGCGAGATCCGGGACCGAATCGACCAATGTGCCATCGAGGTCGAACATCACCAGACGCGGCAAGCTGCCGGGGAACAGCTGCTCGAAGCCGCTCATGGGCGCGCCAGGGCCAGTTCGGCGCGCATTTTTGCAATCACCTCGTTGTAGTCGGGGGCGTTGAAGATCGCCGAGCCCGCGACGAACGTGTCGGCGCCGGCCGCGGCGATTTCACGGATATTGTTCACGTTCACGCCACCGTCGATTTCCAGGCGGATGTCACGCCCCGAGGCGTCGATCAGCGCCCGGGCTTCGCGCAACTTGTCGAGGGTGCCCGGGATGAACTTCTGGCCGCCGAAGCCAGGGTTGACGCTCATCAGCAGGATCATGTCGACCTTGTCCATCACGTACTTGAGCACGTCCAGGGGCGTCGCCGGGTTGAACACCAGGCCGGCCTTGCAACCGCCCTCGCGGATCAACTGCAGGGAGCGGTCGATGTGCAGCGTGGCTTCTGGGTGGAAGGTGATGTAGGTGGCACCGGCTTCAATGAAGTCACCGACGATGCGGTCCACCGGGCTGACCATCAGGTGCGCGTCGATCGGCGCGGTGACGCCGTACTTGCGCAGCGCCGCGCAGACCATCGGGCCGATGGTCAGGTTGGGTACATAGTGGTTGTCCATGACATCGAAGTGCACGATGTCGGCCCCGGCGGCCAGAACGTTGTCCACTTCCTCGCCCAGGCGGGCGAAGTCGGCGGAGAGAATCGACGGAGCAATAGCGAAGGGCTGCATGACGCACCTGTTTTGAGCGAAATCACGATGGCGCGCATTGTATACCTCAAGATTTGGCGCGCCCACCGTGACCGTCGATCAATACGCCGCGCGGTAGATCTTCTCGATGTCGCTGGCGGTCAGCTTGCGTGGGTTGTTGCGCATCAACCGCTCGATCCCCACGGCCTCCAGGGCCATGGACGGAATCACGTCCTCGGTCACGCCCAGGGTACTCAGGCCCTTGGGAATTTCCACGGCGGCGCACAAGGCGACCATGGCTTCCACGGCTTCGTCGGCGGCCTCCATATCGCTCAGATGGGCAGTCCTGATGCCCATGGCTTCGGCGATGTCACGCATGCGCTCGACGCACGCCATCTTGTTCCACGCCATGACGTACGGCAGCAACAATGCATTGGCGACGCCGTGAGAAACGTGAAAGCGCCCACCTAACGGATAGGCCAGCGCGTGCACCGCGCCAACCCCGGCATTGCCGAAGGCCATGCCGGCCATCAGGCTGGCCGTGGCCATGTCCTCACGGGCTTGCAGATGCGCGGGGTTGGCGTAGGCCTTGGGCAACGCCTTGCTGATCAGCTTGACCGCGCCGATAGCCAGGGCATCGGTGATCGGCGACGCATTGAGCGACAGGTAGGCCTCGATGGCATGGACCAGCGCGTCGACACCACTGGACGCCGTTACGCCACGGGGGCACGTGAGGGTCATCTGCGGGCTGACCAGCGCCACGTCCGGCAACAGAAAATCGCTGACGATGCCTTTTTTCAGCTGCGCGGCCTTGTCGGAAAGGATCGCCACATTGGTGACTTCCGAACCGGTCCCGGCTGTGGTGGGGATGGCAATCATGGGCGGGCCTTTGCGCGGCACCTGATCGACGCCGAACATATCTTGCAGCTCGCCGTGGTACCCGGCATAGACGCCCACGCACTTGGCAATGTCGATGGCACTGCCGCCGCCCAGGCCGATCAGGCCATCATGACCACCGTCGCGGTAGGCTTGCATGCAATCCTCGACGATGGCGATTTCCGGGTCCGGCATGACCCGGTCGAAAATCTCGTAGTCGCGTCCTCCCAGATGTTGCAGGGCCAGTTCCACAGTGCCGGACTGGACCAACGCCGCATCGGTCACGATCAGCGGGTTGTCGACGTCCAGGCGCGTCAACTCGGCGGCCAGTTGCTCGATGGCAGCGGCACCGGTGATCAGTTTATGGGCGATCTTGAATGAGGAAAGACTCATGTGCGCGGCCTCTTATTCGAGTATGGGCTGGCACAAGGATAGCTCGGTATTGAGGGTTGTCTGCCATTCAGCTTATGAATGCAATGAGAAACCCTGTGGGAGCGAGCTTGCTCGCGATAGCGCACTGACATTCAGCATCAATGTTGAATGCTCTACCGCTATCGCGAGCAAGCTCGCTCCCACATTTGGACAACGCTGACCTTCAGACCTGGGCCGTGCGCAACTTCTCGCTACGCCCACGCAACCACTCCAGGGTCAGCAGCAGGATCACCGAGAAGGCAATCAGCAGCGTCGCCGCCGCGGCGATGGTGGGGCTGAGGTTTTCGCGGATGCCGCTGAACATCTGCCGTGGCAACGTTGCCTGCTCGGGGCCGGCCAGGAACAGGGTCACCACCACTTCATCGAACGACGTCGCGAAGGCGAACAGGGCGCCGGAGATCACGCCCGGGGCGATCAACGGCAGGGTCACCCGACGAAACGCCGTCAGTGGCGAAGCCCCGAGGCTGGCGGCGGCGCGGACCAGGTTGTGATTGAACCCCTGCAAGGTCGCCGACACCGTGATGATGACGAACGGTACCCCCAGCACGGCGTGGACCACGATCAGCGAGAGGAAACTGTTGCCCATCCCGAGCGGTGCGAAGAACAGATAGCTGGCCACGCCGATGATCACCACCGGCACCACCATGGGCGAAATCACCAGGGCCATCACCAGCGCCTTGCCCGGGAAGTCACCGCGGGTCAGGCCGATGGCCGCCAGTGTGCCAAAGATCATCGCCAGCAACGTCGCCGCCGGGGCCACGATGATGCTGTTTTTCAGCGCCCGCATCCATTCGGCCGAGGCGAAGAAATCGTGGTACCACTGCAGCGAGAAGCCTTGCAGCGGGTACACCAGGAAACTGCCGGAGTTGAACGACAGCGGAATGATCACCAGCACCGGCAGGATCAGGAACAACAGGATCAGCCCGCAGAGCGTGCGCAAGGTGTAGAACCACACCCGTTCGACGGGAGACATGTAAGGACTCAGCATTTCGATCTCCCCTTAGCTCAGGCGCAGGCGACTGGCGCCCACCAGCCGGTTGTAAATCAGGTAAAGCACGACGGTCGCCAGCAACAGCAGCCCGCCGAGCGCCGTGGCCATGCCCCAGTTGATACTGGTGTTGGTGTAGAACGCGACGAAATAGCTGACCATCTGGTCGTTCGGGCTGCCCAGCAGCGCCGGCGTGATGTAGTAGCCGATGGCAAGGATGAACACCAACAGGCAACCGGCGCCGACACCGGCATAGGTCTGCGGGAAATACACCCGCCAGAAACTGGCGAACGGATGGCAGCCCAGGGAAATCGCCGCCCGCATGTAGGTGGGCGAGATGCCCTTCATCACGCTGTAGATCGGCAGGATCATGAACGGCAGCAGGATATGGACCATGGAGATGTAGACACCGGTGCGGTTGAACACCAGCTCCAGGGGCTTATCGATGATGCCCATGGCCATCAGGCCACTGTTGATCAGGCCGCCCGACTGCAGCAGCACGATCCACGCGGCGACGCGCACCAGGATCGAGGTCCAGAACGGTAGCAACACGAGGATCATCAACAGGTTGCTTTGGCGCGACGGCAGGTTCGCCAGCAGGTAGGCCAGCGGATAGGCCAGCACCAGGCAGATCGCGGTGATGACCAGGCCCATCCAGAACGTGCGGGTGAAAATATCCAGGTAAATCGCCTGGTCGGGAGTCGCCGGGGCCAGTTCCCCCAGGTCATCGATGCGGTGGTCGACGGCCGCCAGCAGGTAGTACGGGGTGACGTTGCTGGTGTTGCGGCGGACCACCTGCCAGTACGCCGGGTCGCCCCAACGCTCATCGAGGTTCTCCATGGCTTCTTTATAGGAAGCCGGCTCGGTGGCAAACGGCAACGCCCGAGCAGTCTTGGTCAGCAGGCTGCGATAGCCGGCCAGTTCCATGTTCAGGCGCTTGGACAAGTCACCCAGGGTCTGATTCTTGCGGGCTTCGGCCAGGTCTTCACTGGCAGCCTTGTACACCGGCTCGCCCGGCAAACCGCGTCCGTCCCAGGCCGCGACGGCAGCGACCGTGCGAGGCATGGCGCCCACCACTTCCGGGTTGCTGACGCTTTTGAACAGCAGTGCCACGATCGGCACCAGGAACACCAGCAACAGAAACAGCACCAGCGGCGCGATCAAGGCCTGGGCCTTCCAGCGGTTGACCCGCTCGGCGCGCTTGAGCCGTTGCTTGAGGGTGGGGCTGGTGCCCGCGTTCAGTGGAACGGCGATGGCCATGGCGAACTCCGCAAATCTTTTTATCGTTACAGGGGCGGCGGGCCGCCTCTGTTCTTTTGAAACACCCGCTTGGAGCAAAAACCTGTGGGAGCGAGCTTGCTCGCGATGGCTACGGCACATTCAACATTGATGTGTCTGACAAACCGCTATCGCGAGCAAGCTCGCTCCCACATGGATTTCATCCAGCTTCAGAGCGTCGGGTTACTTGGCCGCCCAGGAGTTGAAGCGCTGCTCCAGTTGCTCACCGTTGTCAGCCCAGAAGCTGACGTCGATCTGCACCTGGTTGGCGATGTTTTCCGGGGTGGTCGGCATGTCTTTGAGGACATCCTTGGCCAGCAACGGCACAGCCTGGGTATTGGCCGGGCCGTAGGCGATGTTTTCCGAGTAGGTCTTCTGCTGCTGCGGTGCGACCGAGAAGGCGATGAATTTCTTCGCCGCTTCGGCGCGAGTCTTGTCCAGGCCGCGCGGGATGGCCCAGGCGTCGAAGTCGTAGATACCGCCGTTCCACACCACTTTCAGGTTGCTTTCTTTCTGTACCGCAGCGATCCGGCCGTTGTAGGCCGAGCTCATGACCACGTCACCGGAAGCCAGGTATTGCGGCGGCTGGGCGCCGGCTTCCCACCACTGGATATTCGGCTTGAGCTCGTCGAGCTTCTTGAACGCACGGTCCTGGCCATCTTTGCCGGCCAGCACTTTGTAGACGTCTTTCGGCGCTACGCCGTCGGCCATCAAGGCGAATTCCAGGGTGTACTTGGCGCCTTTGCGCAGGCCGCGCTTGCCCGGGAATTGCTTGGTGTCCCAGAAGTCTGCCCAACTGGTCGGCGCGGTCTTGAGTTTGTCGGCGTTGTAGGCCAACACGGTCGACCACACGAAGAAACCTACGCCGCAAGGCTGGATGGCGCCCTTGACGTAGTCTTCGGTCTTGCCGAACAGGGCCGGGTCCAGTTGCTCGAACATGTCTTCGTCACAACCACGGGACAATTCCGGAGACTCGACTTCCACCAGGTCCCAGGAAACGCTCTTGGTATCGACCATGGCCTTGACCTTGGCCATTTCGCCGTTGTACTCGCCAGCCACGATCTTGCCGTTGCCAGCCGCTTCCCACGGTGCGTAGAAGGCTTTGACCTGAGCCGCCTTGTTCGCCCCGCCGAAAGACACCACGGTCAGGTCCGGGCCCGCCGCCATCGCGCTTGCCGCACCCATCATGCCCAGTGTCAGGGCTGTGAACTTCAGGGATCTCAACATTTATTGTTCTCTCCACGTGCAGGGTTGGTGTTGGTACAGCAGGGGGCGATCAATTCGCCTCTAGAAGGGGATCGAGCGCACGCACATGCTCGACTTGCCAGCCAAGCGGAACCACGTCGCCGACGGCGAGCCCGGGATCGAGCTCGGCAATCGGTTGCTTCACGAAGAAGTCGTTCTTGCCACAGACTTCCAGGCGAACCCGGACGTGGTCGCCCAGATAGATGAATTCCGCCACCCTCCCTGAGAAGCGGTTGACACATTGTTCGCTGACGCCGTTGAGGCTCACCCGCTCCGGACGAATCGACAGGGTCACCGGCTCGCCCGGCTGACCGACATTCACCGCCAGGGCCTCGACTTTCTCGCCGCGCGCCAACTCCACCAGGCAACGATCGCCGGTGTGGCTGTGCAGGCGACCGTTGAGACGGTTGTTTTCGCCGATGAAGTTGGCGACGAAAGTGTTTTTCGGCTCTTCATACAGGGTGCGCGGTGGGGCGATCTGCTGGATTTCACCCTGGTGGAACACCGCCACGCGGTCGGACATGGTCAAGGCTTCGCCCTGGTCGTGGGTCACGTAGACCACGGTCACGCCAAGGCGCTGGTGCAGGTGTTTGATTTCCATCTGCATGTGTTCACGCAATTGCTTGTCCAGCGCCCCCAGGGGTTCGTCCATCAGCACCAACTGCGGCTCGAACACCAGCGCCCGGGCCAGGGCCACCCGTTGTTGCTGGCCGCCGGACAATTGCGCCGGGTAGCGTTGGGCGAAGCTGTCCAGCTGGACCATGCTCAGGACACGCTTGACCCGATCACTCACGTCGCTCTTGTTCAGGCCTCGCACGGTCAACGGGAAAGCCAGGTTCTCGGCGACGGTCATGTGCGGGAACAAGGCGTAGTTCTGGAACACCATGCCGATGTCGCGCTTGTGCGGCGGCACATTGTTGATCGAACGCCCGGCCAGCAGGATCTCGCCGGCGGTTGGGGTTTCAAACCCGGCGAGCATCATCAGGCTGGTGGTCTTGCCGGAGCCGGAAGGCCCGAGCAGGGTCAGGAATTCGCCTTTGCGAATGTCCAGGTTGAGGTCTTTGACGATCAGGTTCTCGCCGTCGTAGCTCTTCTGCACACCACGAAAGCTGACCAGCACATCGCTGGCCCCCGCGCTTGAATCGACCTGGCTCATACCCGCACCTTTTGTTTTGATGACTGCTTGTGAATCAAGCCTAGTGGACCCTGGGGTCCGCGCAAATCGGGGCGCAGGAGAGAATCGCCTCAGCCGGATGGAAGAGTCGGGGTAGGGATCGCCCTACAAGGATGGCGGGATTGGGTAAGTGCGGCGGCGCGTTTCAAGCGCCAAGCTGCAAGTAAGGGCAAAAAGCGCTGTCGGGGTGTGTCGCAAATGGATATGCCAACACAAAACCCTGTGGGGGCGAGCTTGCTCGCGATAGCGGAGTGTCAGCCGACATCAATATTGAATGTGCCGCCGCCATCGCGAGCAAGCTCGCTCCCACAAGTGGAAATTGCGGGGCTCAGAGCAACTTGTGCTCCATCGCATATTTCACCAACTCGGCCAATGAGGTGATGTTGAGTTTCTGCATCAGCCGCGCCTTGTGGGTGCTGATGGTCTTGCTGCTCAGGGCCAGTTGCTGGGCGATGTCGTTGACGTTGGCGCCCTGGGCCAGGCGTTCGAAGACCGAGAATTCACGCTCGGACAGCAGCGAGTGCAGCGGTCGCGTGTCCGTCAGGCCGACTTCGAAGACCATGCGGTCGGCCAGGTCCGGGTCGATGTAGCGCCCGCCCGCCGCGACCTTGCGAATCGCCATGAGCAGCAAGGCCGGGTCGCTGTCCTTGGTTGCGTAACCCGCGGCGCCGACCTTCAGGGCACGGGCGGCCATTTGTGCCTCGTCATGCATCGACAGCACCAGGATGGCCGGCGGATTGTTCAACGCACGGATCCGCGGGATCGCTTCCAGGCCGTTGACACCCGGCATGGAGATATCCAGCAGCACCACTTCGCAGGGCACCTGGCGCAGGGTTTCGAGCAACTGTTCGCCATTGCTCGCCTCCCCCACCACCAGCAGATCCTTGGCCAGGCCGATCAACTGCTTGATGCCTTCGCGGACGATGGTGTGGTCTTCGGCTACCAGTACACGGATCACATTACTCTCCAGATTCAGGATCTCATCGCGAGCCAGTTCGCTCCCACACGGTGTGTGTACACCTCAATCGATGTGGGAGCGAGCTTGCTCGCGATAGCGTCAGCCCAGGCAATCCAAACCATCAGGCCTCATTCAACGGCACCCGCACCGACAGGGTGGTGCCCTCCCCCGGCTCACTGTCCAGGGTCAACTCTCCGCCCATGATCAACACCCGTTCACGCATGCCGACCAGGCCAAAGGACGTTGGCCGGCTCGTATCGGCAATAAATCCTACACCGTCGTCGCTGACGGTCAGACATAAATCAGCGCCTTGCTGAACCAGCGTCAACTCCACAGTATGCGCCTGGGCATGGCGCATCACGTTGGTCAGCGCCTCCTGGAGAATCCGAAACAGGCCGATGGCCTTGGCGTCGCTCAGGGGTGGCAGGTTGTCCGGCACCTGCACCAGGCAAGGAATCTGCGTTCGCGCCTCGAAGCGCCGGGCCTGCCATTCGATGGCCGAAGCGATGCCGGCATCCAGAATTGGCGGGCGCAACGCCGTCGCCACATCCCGCACCAGCTGGAACAGCTGAGCAATCAGGCGCTTCATGCTGTTAAGCCGCTCATGCAGGCCCGGGTCGAGCTGCGCGTAAGCCAATTCGCACATGGAAGTTTCAAGCTTCAACACCGTCAGCATCTGGCCCAGCTCGTCGTGGACCTCCCGGGCAATCCGCGCTTTTTCCTCTTCCCGCACGCTTTCCAGGTGCGCCGACAACTCGCGCAACTGCTCCCGGGAACTGGCCAACTCCAGTTCGATGCGCTTGCTGTCGGTGATGTCCCAGACGATACCGTCCCAGACATAGGCGCCATCTTCGAGACGCCGAGTGATCGCCTTGATCTCGGCCCAACGCTCCTGGCCTTCGCGGGTCAGGATACGGCCCTGCCATGACCAGTCGCTGTCGGTATCCAGCGCCTGGTCCTGGGTGCGGTGATAATCGGCCTTGTCCTGCGGATGCACCAGACTGCGCAGCCCGGTGTCGCTGCGGGCCAGGGTTGCAGGGGAATAGCCCACCAGGCTTTCGCTGCCTTCGCTGATGTAGGCAAAGTCGATCTGGCCGGTCACCGGCGCCCGCTCCAGGCGAAAGACCAGGCCCGGCACGTTGGCGGCGATGCCTTGCAGCCGCGCCTCGCTTTCGCGCAACGCCGCCAGCGCACGTCGGCGCTCGGTCACATCATTGAGGTAGACCACCAGGTATTCGGCGTCGCGAAAACGCAGGAAACTCAGGGAAACGTCGGTCGGCAGAATGCTGCCATCGGCTCGCACGCACTCGGTTTCGAAGCTCAGCGGCCCCTCTTCACTGGCCCGGGCGCGCTTCCACAGATTCAACCAGCGATCCATGTGCAAGCCCGGCTCGAAGTCGATCAAGGGCCGTTCGATGATGGCGCCCGAGGCGTAGCCGAGCATGGTTTCGGCCGCTCGGTTGGCATAACGCACGTGGCTGTCCCAATTGACCCACAGGATGCCGACCGTGCTTTGATCGATGGAGAACTGGGTCAGGCGCAAGGCTTCTTCGCTGGCTGCACGCTGGGCGATGTCTTCCCTCGCGGCACGCAGGCGGCGCTCCAGTCCACGTTGCTGGCGGCGCTGCCAGAACACGATGGCAACGCTGCTGAGCAGCAGGGCCAGGATCAACAGGGTCAGGTTCTGCCAGAAACCCGGGGTCTCGGTCAGGCGCGGGTATTTTGGCTTGAGCCAACGACTGTGCAGTTGCTCCAGCTCCTTGGCCGGGATTGCCTGCAACCCTCTGTCGATGATTTCTGCCAGCTCCGGCCAGTCCCGGCGTGTGGCAACCCGTAGCAACTGCGGCAGGCCAATGTCGCCCACCACCGCCAGCTCGGCGAATTCGGGTTCGACCATCAACCTGCCCAGTTGCGCCTCGTCGACCACCGCGTACCGGGCCTGCTGGGTCAGCAGCAATTGCAGGGCCTCGCGCTCCATCGGCACGCCTTGCAGGTTCAGCGTCGGGTAGTTGCTGCGCAGGTAATCGGCCGTGGCACTGGGCATGCGCACCACAACGCGGGCCTGGGCGTCGAGTTTTTCCAACTCCACCCCCTCGGCGCCTTTCTGCGCACCGACGATCAATTGCGGCACGCGCATGTAGGGATCGGAAAACTGCCAGAGCTTGAGCCCGCCTGGGGATTGGGTCAGGCCCGGAGCGATGTCCACCTCGCCGGCACGCAATGCCGCTTCCAGTTGCGCCACGTCCTGGAAGTTGCGCCAGGTCAGCTCGACGTTCAGCGCCTTGCCCAGCCATTGCATCAACTCGACATTGGTGCCGGACAAACGCTGCAAGCGCCGGTCGTATTGCGCATAGGGCGCCTGCAAGACCAGGCCGACCCGCCACTGCGGATGTTGCACCAGCCATTGGCGCTGCCCTGCATTCAATTGCACCCCAGGCGCCGACGGCGCGGGCGCGGCCCACGCCATCAAGGGAAGCCATAAACAGCCGATAACCCACAGGCAGCAAAAACGCATCATTGAAGTCTCATGCACTGACAAATA
Source organism: Pseudomonas fluorescens (assembly GCF_001307275.1). NCBI lineage: Bacteria > Pseudomonadati > Pseudomonadota > Gammaproteobacteria > Pseudomonadales > Pseudomonadaceae > Pseudomonas > Pseudomonas fluorescens. The sequence continues at coordinate 3,268,967 of NZ_CP012831.1, read as the reverse complement.
CTGACCAACCCATTAGGCTGCCGGAAATACTTCTGGTCATGGAATATCCGATGCCCTCTGTTTATCGCCTGGCGTTGCCAGCATTGTGCCTATCGCTGATCCTGCCAAGTGCCTTTTCTGTCCAGGCCAGCGAAACGGCCCCCGCCGCCGAGCAACCCGCCGGGGAAAAACCTGTCGAGCGCCAGCCTTTGCTCGAGCGTAGCCAGGAAGAAGCGGCTGCACTTGGACGAACAGTCCCGCCCCAGGAACAGCAACAGTTGCAGACCGGCAGCGACACCTTCCTCGCACTGTGGAAACCGGCCAATACCAGTGACCCCAGAGGCGCGGTCATCATCATCCCCGGTGCCGGCGAAACCGCTGACTGGCCTCAAGTCGTCGGCCCATTACGCAAAAAGTTGCCCGATGTCGAATGGAGCAGCCTGAGTATCACCCTGCCGGACCTGCAAAGCGACGTCATTGCTCCTCGCGTGGAGGAAGCTGCGCCCGAGACCAAACCGGCCGACACCGCTGCCGCGGCACCGGACGCGACCACTTCGGCGCCGATCGAACAGGTCGCCGGCGGCGAAGCCGATGCGGTGGATCCGCTCGTTGCGCAAACCGATGAAGAGCACGCCAAGGCCGACGCCGAGCGCATCTTCGCCCGCATCGATGCGGCGCTGGCCTACGCCGAACAGCAAAGCGCACGCCGTATCGTGCTACTGGGCCATGGCACCGGCGCCTATTGGGCCGCGCGTTACTTGAGTGAAAAGCAACCCTCGCAAGTCGAACGCTTCGTGATGGTGGCTGCGCAGACGCCGGTCACTGCCAAACCCGGCCTGGCCGAACTGACCCCGACCTTGAAACTGGCGACCGCCGATATTTTCTACATGGACAAACCGCTGGATCGCAACGCGGCGCTGGAGCGCTTGCAGGCGAGCAAACGCTTGAAAGGTTCGACCTTCAGCCAAGTGTCCCTCAAGGCCCTGCCGAACCCGTCGGCGGAGCAGGAGCAGTTGTTTCGTCGGGTTCGGGGTTGGTTGAATCCGCAAAAGGCAGGGGAGTAAGGCTGACAGCTGGCCAAGCCGAACACTAACTTTGTGGCGAGGGGATTTATCCCCGCTGGGTTGCGCAGCAACCCCAAAGCCCGCGCGACAACACAATCTGATGGCGAGCGCTGCGCACTCGAGCGGGGATAAATCCCCTCGCCACAATAAATCCCCTCGCCACAGTGGTTACCTTCCTCTCTACTGTTATCCCTTCTACCGAAAATCCCGCCGCTCGCGAATCAACCGATAGGCGTTATGCAGCTCTCGGGTTTTGTCGGTGGCTTCACGCACCTGCAAAGGCGTCGCCCCGCTGCCGGCAATCTTGTCCGGGTGATGGCGGCTGAGCAGTCGCCGGTAAGCACGCTTGATCTGCGACGGCTCGCTGGTGGCCGAAACCCCCAGCAAGCGCAAGGCCTCCTGATAGGTCACGCCGGCGTTGGGGCGCGACAGTTTCTGCGGTTCGTAATCAGCCGCCAGCGCCTGGACCTGTTGCGGCGTCCAGCCCAACCAGCGGCCCCATTGGGCCACCAGCTCTCGCTCGCCGACACCGGCACGCCCATCGGCCCAGACCATCCGCCAACAGGCGCGCAATACCCCTTCAGCCGCATGGGGCTGGACGGCCAGGCGACGCATGTAACCGCGCAACCGATCGTTTCCGGACTTGCCCCGGTTGAACGCCGCGATCGCCCGGCGCTGCGCCGATTCACTCAAGTCCAACGCCCGCATCTCCTGGCGAGCCTGCTGGATGTGGCCGTCGACCACGCGCCCATCGCATTTGGCCAAGCGCCCGAGCAATACGAACAACAATTCATCGTTGCGCAACGCCGGGCGGCCGCCCAGACGCTCGCGTACTTGCGCCCAGCCCTGCAGGTTCAGGCGCCGGTCCAGCGCCTGCCCCAACAACGCGCCAAGCATGGCCCCCGGAATGCTGGCGATGGCAAAGCCTGCCCCGGCTCCAATCAGAGTCCCTGGCCACCACATATCAACCGCTCGCTTCTATCAAGGTTTCGACCTGCGCCAACCGTTCATGGGTGCCGACATCGACCCAATGTCCTTTCAGGTGCTCGCCACTGACGCACCCTTCGGCCATGGCCGTGCGCAACAGCGGTGCGAGCTTGAAGGCACCGCCTGTGCAACCGTCGAACAAGCGCGGGTGCAGGACGGCAATGCCGCTATAGGTCAGGTTGTCGGCAGGTGTTTGCCCATCGTGAACCTTTCCGTCGGCCAGGATGAAATCGCCGTCCGGGTGATGCTCTGGATTATCGACCAGCACCAGGTGCGCCAGCCCTTTGAGCGGCCTGCGCAAGACGCTGAAATCGTAGTCGGTCCAGATATCGCCGTTCACCACCACAAACGCGTCATCGCCCAGCAGCGGCAAGGCCCGGAAGATTCCACCACCGGTTTCCAACGGCTCGCCTTCGGGTGAAAACCGAATGCTCACGCCAAAACCCGAACCGTCCCCCAGGTGATCTTCGATCTGCTGGCCGAGCCAGGCGTGATTGATCACGATCTCGGAGAACCCGGCCTTGGCGAGCGCCCGCAAGTGGTATTCGATCAAGGGAACGCCACCCACGCGAATCAACGGCTTTGGCGTGGTGAGGGTCAAGGGGCGCATGCGCTCGCCCTTGCCCGCCGCCAGGATCATTGCCTTCATTCTGTTGCTCCGGCCAACTGCCGCAGGCTGCCAAGCAGCTCATCGAGCGGTGCCAGTTCAGGACGCCGGGCGATGACCGCTTCTATATAAGCAAAGAAACGCGGCACATCACCGAGGTAACGTGGTTTGCCATCACGGTGGCAAATGCGCGCGAAGATCCCGATGACCTTGAGGTGACGCTGCACGCCCATCAAGTCGCTGGCCCGCAGGAAATCCTCGAGATCCGGCTGGACGGGAATGCCAAGGGCGCCAGCCTGCTGCCAGTAACGCTCCAGCCAACCACGCACACGCGCCTCGGGCCAACTGAGGAACGCATCCTTGAACAGGCAGGTCACGTCATAGGTCACCGGGCCATAGACCGCATCCTGAAAGTCCAGCACACCGGGGTTCGGTACGCTGAGCATCAGGTTGCGCGGCATGTAGTCGCGGTGCACCAGCACTTTGGGCTGGGCCAGGGCGCTGTCGATCAACAGCTCGCTGGCCTGTTGCCAGAGTTGTTGCTGGGCCGGATCGAATTCGATGCCCAGCTCGCGCTTGACGTACCACTCGGGAAACAATTCCAGCTCCCGACGCAACAACGCGACATCGTAGCTCGGCAACGGCGCGACCATCGGCAGTTGCTGGAAAGCCAACAAGGCCTGCAAGGCATCGTCGAATAAATCGTCGGCATTTTCACCGTCGATCACGTCCAGGTAGGTCTGATTGCCCAGGTCATTGAGCAAAAGAAAGCCGCGCTCAAGGTCTTCGGCATAAATTTTCGGCACGTTGATGCCGGATTTCGCCAGTAAAAAAGCAATATCCACGAAGGGTTTGCAGTTTTCCTGGGGCGGTGGCGCATCCATTACGATCAAACTGCGACCCTCGCCTTCCCAGCGGAAATACCGCCGGAAACTCGCGTCACTGCTGGCGGCGGTCAACGTGGCCGGGGGTACGGTGCCCCAGCCCTGTTGAGTGAAAAGGATCGGCAGTTGTTCATCGAGCCAAACTTTCAGGTGTTGCAAGCGTACATCTTGGTCGGGCATTGCAAGGGTCTCCGACGGCGCTAGCCGTCAAGCGGGTCATGCTTTATTATCCAGCATCTTTTTCAGACCATCGAGAGGCGTGCGGCCCACACCGCGGGCAGATGGCACGCAGGAAGCCCGGACTAATAAGATGGCATTGAAATCCCCCGCGTTTCGTAAAAAATTTCCGTTGCTGGTCACCGGCAGTCTGCTGGCCCTGCAACCCCTGGCCTCTTCATTCGTCGTCGCGGCGCAGCAGTATGACTGCTCCGTCTCCGCTTCGGGTGCCTGGGACTGTGCGCCCAAGACACCGGCCGCCGCGTTGCCGCCGCGTCCCGTGCATGACGGCAGTGCGGTTTCCGACAGCGGCGCGGCACCAGCCGACAGCAGCTCGGGCGAGGAAGCCGGCGAAAAGCCGATGCTCGTTACCGAAGCCAAGGGCCGCGGTCTGAAGTCGCGCAGTGCAGACTACAGCCACCTGGATTGGGTTCCACGCGAGAACCTCACCCCGGCGCAACTGGCTGAAACCGGTCCTTACTGCGCCGGTGCCTATATCGAGCCGACGCGTCCTGGCATGAATGACAAGACCGCCAAGAGCGATGCGCCCACGTTCCTCGGTGCCAAGGCTTCACGCTATCAGCAGGAAGAACAGGTGGCGACCCTGGCCGGTGACGTGGTCATGCGCCAGGGCAGCATGCAGGTCGAGGCCGACGAGGCCAGCCTGTACCAGGCCGAGAACCGTGGCGAGCTGAGCGGCAACGTACGGGTTCGCGACAACGGTGCGCTGATCGTCGGCGACCATGCCGATGTACAGCTGGACACCGGCGAAGCCAAGGTCGACAACGCCGAATACGTGATGCACAAATCGCGCATCCGCGGTAACGCGCTGTACGCCAAGCGCGCCGAGAACGCGATCATCCGCCTCAAGGACGGTACCTACACCACGTGCGAACCGGGCAGCAACGCCTGGACGCTCAAGGGCAACAACATCACCCTAAACCCGGCCACCGGCTTCGGCACCGCGACCAACGTGACGCTGCGGGTCAAGGACTTCCCGGTCCTGTACACGCCGTACATCTACTTCCCGATCGACGACCGTCGCCAGTCCGGCTTCCTGCCGCCGACCATCGGCAGCGGCAGCGACACCGGCTTCCTGCTGGTCACCCCGTACTACTTCAACCTGGCGCCGAACTATGACGCCACGTTGTACCCACGCTACATGAGCAAGCGCGGCCTGTTGATGGAAGGCGAGTTCCGCTACCTGACCAAGTCCAGCGAAGGTCAGTTCGGCGCGGCGTACCTCAACGACGAAGACAACGAGCGCAGCGGGCAGAGCGACTACGACAAGACCCGCTACATGTACAACTGGCAGCACAAGGGCGGCCTCGATTCGCGCGTGCTGACAGAAGTCGACTACACCAAGATCAGCGATCCGTACTATTTCCAGGATCTTGAAAGCGATCAGATTGGTATCGAGTCCAATGATTACGTCAATCAGCAAGGCGCAGTCAGCTATCGTGGCGACAGCTACACGGCGCGGGTGAATGCCCAGGCCTACCAGATGGCAACGATTTCGAAGATCACCCCTTACAACCGCTTGCCTCAGATCACCTTCATCGGTGAGCTGCCGCAACACCCGTATGGACTGGACCTCGCCTACAAGACAGAGCTGGTGCGGTTCGATCGTGATCTGCGGACCGGCGCCTACACCGACGAAGACGGTAACTCCGAGCCAAGGCTGGACTCCAACGTTCGCGGACTGGCACGGGCCAACGGTACTCGCCTGAATCTGGCACCGGTAATGAGCCTGCCGATGGAAGCCACCTACGGCTTCATCACGCCGTCGCTCAAATACCAATACACCCAATACGATCTGGATCTGGACGGCACTGGCAAATCCCAGATCGCCGCGCAATCCGCCGAGACAGATCGCCTGCGCGGCACGTACAGCGGCAGCCAGAGCCGCGGCGTCCCAATCGCCAGTATCGATAGCGGCCTGTATTTCGACCGTGATACCCAGTGGTTCGGCACCAACTATCGCCAAACCCTGGAACCGCGCCTGTTCTATCTCTACGTACCTGAGAAAGACCAGAGCGATATCCCTGTGTTCGACACTGGTGAGTACACCTTCAGCTACTCCTCGCTGTTCCGTGACAATCGTTTTTCGGGCTCCGACCGTGTCGGCGACGAGAACAAACTGTCGCTGGGCATAACCAGCCGCTGGATCCAAGAAAACGGTTTCGAACGCCAGCGCATCAGCGTCGGCCAGGCCTTTTACTTCAAGGATCGCGAAGTCCAGTTGCCGGGCATCGACTTCAAGACGCGCGAAGACGCCAAATCGGATGTCTCGCCTTACGCCCTGGAGTATGAGTTCCGTTGGAACCGCGATTGGCGCACCACGGCTACCTATAACTGGGACCCGGACACTCGCAGCCCTCGCTCGGGTAGCGCGATGTTCCACTACCAGCCTGAAGACAACCCGAACAAGGTCATCAACGCCGGTTATCGCTATCGCAACGACCAGGTCCGTTACGACCAGACTACGGGTCAATGGTCCGTGGGCGGTGGCGACTACGGTACGCCTGGCCAGCCTGGCTACGTGAAGGACTACTACAAGATCCAGCAGCACGACTTCTCGGTCATCTGGCCGATCGTGCCGCAGTGGAACGCCATCAGCCGCTGGCAGTATGACTACAACCGCAACCGTACCCTGGAAGCCTTCGGTGGTTTCGAATACGACAACTGCTGCTGGAAATTGCGCCTGATCAACCGTTACTGGGTCGACTACGAAGAGTTCAGTCAAGCCGCCCCGGAAAACGAAAAAGGCGACCACGGCGTCTTCCTCCAAATTGTTCTGAAGGGACTCGGCGGCCTCACCGGCGCCAAGGTAGAGAGCTTCCTCGACAAAGGCATCCAAGGTTATCGTGAACGTGAAGACCAAGCTTTCTGATTGTCTGCGCCCGCTGATGCTGGGCGCGCTGTTCCTGGGTACCGCGGCCAACGCCGCGGTACAGTCCATCGACAAGGTCGTGGCTATCGTCGACAACGACGTGGTCATGCAGAGCCAGCTGGACCAGCGCGTCCATGAAGTGCAGCAAACCATCGCCAAGCGCGGCGGCGGCCAGCCGCCACCAGGCGTACTGGACCAACAAGTGCTCGAGCGCCTGATCGTCGAAAACCTGCAACTGCAGATCGGCGAGCGTTCCGGCATCCGCATTACCGATGAAGAACTGAACCAGGCTGTCGGCACCATTGCCCAGCGCAATAACATGAGCATCGACCAGTTCCGCGCCGCCCTGGCTCGCGACGGCCTCTCCTACGAGGACGCCCGCGATCAGATCCGTCGCGAAATGGTCATCAGCCGTGTGCGCCAGCGCCGTGTCGCCGAACGCATCCAGGTGTCGGAACAGGAAGTGAAGAATTTCCTCGCCTCCGACCTGGGCAAGATGCAGCTTTCCGAAGAGCTGCACCTGGCGAACATCCTGATTCCTACCCCGGAAAGCGCCAACTCCGAAGCCATCCAGAGCGCTTATCGCCAGGCAATGGATGTCTACCAGCAGCTCAAGCAAGGCGCTGATTTCGGCCAGATGGCCATTGCCAAGTCGGGCAGCGACAACGCCCTGGAAGGCGGCGACATGGGCTGGCGCAAGCCCGCTCAACTGCCGCCTCCGTTCGACCGTGAACTCAGCGCCATGGCCGTGGGCGACATCACCCAGCCAGCACGCACCCCAGGCGGCTTCATTATCCTGAAAGTGCTGGAAAAGCGCGGTGGCGGAACCCAGGTCCGTGACGAAGTGCATGTTCGCCACATCCTGATCAAGCCAAGCGAGATTCGCAGCGAAGCCGAGACCAAGCGCCTGGCGGAAAAACTCTACGACCGCATCGAAGCGGGCGAGGACTTCGCCGAACTGGCGAAGAGTTTCTCCGAAGACCCGGGGTCGGCCCTCAACGGCGGCGATCTGAACTGGGTTGACCCGAATGCACTGGTTCCCGAGTTCCGCCAGGTCATGGCCGATACGCCGCAAGGCCAACTGTCCAAGCCGTTCAAGAGCCCGTATGGCTGGCACGTACTGGAAGTCCTTGGCCGTCGCGCCACCGACAGCACCACCCAGGCGCGTGAACAGCAGGCGATGACCGTATTGCGTAACCGCAAATACGACGAAGAGCTGCAAACCTGGCTGCGTCAGATTCGCGATGAAGCCTACGTTGAAATCAAACTTCCTGGTGCAGACCAGGCAGCGCAGTGAAACCCAAGCGTTTCGCGCTGACACCCGGCGAACCAGCCGGCATCGGTCCCGACCTGTGCCTGCTGCTCGCCTCGCACCCCCAGCCGCACCCCCTGATTGCCATCACCAGTCGCGACCTGCTCCTTGAGCGGGCCGCGCAACTGGGGGTGGTCGTCGACCTGTTGCCGGTGACGCCGCAGGCCTGGCCGGATGCTCCGGCGCCCGCCAACAGCCTGTATGTCTGGGATACGCCCTTGGGCGCCCCGGTCGTCACCGGGCAGTTGGACAAGGCCAACGCCGCGTTCGTCCTGCAAACCCTGACCCGCGCCGGCCAAGGCTGCCTGGACGGGGTGTTCGCTGGCATGATCACCGCACCGGTGCACAAGGGCGTGATCAACGAATCCGGGATTGCCTTTTCCGGACACACCGAATTCCTGGCGGACCTGACCCACACCGCGCAAGTGGTGATGATGCTCGCCACCCGCGGCCTGCGTGTGGCCCTGGTGACCACTCACCTGCCCTTGCGGGACATCGCCGACGCCATCACCCCGGAACGCCTGGAGCGGGTCACGCGCATCCTGCACGCCGACCTCCAGGAAAAATTCGGCATCGCCCGGCCACGTATCCTGGTCTGTGGGCTCAATCCCCATGCCGGCGAAGGCGGGCACCTGGGCCGTGAAGAAATCGACATCATCGAACCCACTTTGGAGCGCTTGCGCAGCGAGGGCATGGACCTGCGTGGCCCGCTGCCTGCCGACACTCTGTTTACCCCCAAATATCTGGAGCACTGCGATGCAGTGCTGGCGATGTACCACGACCAGGGCCTGCCCGTGCTGAAGTACAAAGGCTTCGGCGCGGCAGTCAACGTGACGTTGGGCCTGCCGATCATCCGTACCTCCGTGGACCATGGCACCGCCCTGGACCTGGCCGGCAGCGGCAAGATCGATACCGGCAGCCTGCAAGTCGCCCTGGAAACCGCCTACCAGATGGCCGAGACCCATTTATGACCGAGCAATACCAACACCGCGCGCGCAAGCGCTTCGGCCAGAACTTCCTGCATGACGCCGGCGTGATCGATCGCATCCTGCGCTCCATCCGGGCCAAGCCCGACGACCGCCTGCTGGAAATCGGGCCGGGCCAGGGCGCCCTGACCGAGGGCCTGCTCGACAGCGGCGCGCAACTGGACGTGGTGGAACTGGACAAGGACCTGGTCCCGATCCTCAACCAGCAGTTCGCCGGCAAGAGCAATTTCAACCTGCACCAGGGCGACGCACTGAAGTTCGACTTCAATAGCCTGAATGCCGCGCCGAACAGCCTGCGGGTGGTGGGAAACCTGCCGTACAACATCTCCACACCGCTGATCTTCCATCTGCTGAGCAACGCCAGCCTGATCCGCGACATGCACTTCATGCTGCAGAAAGAAGTGGTCGAGCGCCTCGCCGCCGGCCCTGGCGGTGGCGATTGGGGTCGCCTGTCGATCATGGTCCAGTACCATTGCCGGGTCGAACACCTGTTCAACGTCGGCCCGGGGGCATTCAACCCGCCGCCGAAAGTCGATTCGGCCATCGTCCGCCTGGTACCTCATGCCGTCCTGCCGCACCCGGCCAAGGATCATCGCCTGCTGGAGCGGGTGGTGCGCGAAGCGTTCAACCAACGCCGCAAAACCTTGCGCAACACCTTGAAACTGTTGCTCAGCAGCGCCGAAATCGAAGCCGCCGGCGTCGATGGCAGCCTACGCCCCGAGCAACTGGACCTGGCTGCCTTCGTACGCCTGGCCGACAAGCTCAGCGAACAGGTCGCCCCGCAAGCCGACGCCAGCTGAACGGGTGACAAGCGCTATCGGGCAGTACGCCAGTCTGGTCTACTACCCGATACTTGGCCTAGACTGATCTCCTGAGTCGCGCCCGCGTCCCGCTTCGTTTTTAAGGCCTTATTTGCATGTCTGATCCTCGTTACCAGGTCGACGTCAGCGTCACCACCCGTTTTCTGGCAGAACAGTCGCAACCCGAGCATGACCGCTTCGCCTTCGCCTACAGCATTACCGTGCGCAACAATGGCTCCTTGCCGGCCAGGCTGCTGTCGCGGCACTGGGTCATCACCGATGGCGACGGCCATGTCGAAGAAGTGCGTGGTGAAGGCGTTGTCGGCCAGCAGCCGTTGATCGACGCCGGTAAAAGCCACAGCTACAGCAGCGGGACCGTGATGACCACCAAGGTCGGCACCATGCAGGGCACCTACCAGATGCTGGCCGAGGACGGCACACGCTTCGACGCCGTCATCAAGCCCTTTCGCCTGGCCGTGCCCGGAGCGCTGCACTAATGGCCACGTATGCGGTCGGCGACCTGCAAGGCTGCCTCGATCCGCTCAAATGCCTATTGGAACGCGTCGCCTTCGACCCCCAGAAAGACACGCTGTGGCTGGTGGGCGACCTGGTCAACCGTGGCCCGCAATCCCTTGAGACGTTGCGTTTTCTCTACGGCATCCGCCAGTCGCTGGTGTGCGTGCTCGGCAACCACGACCTGCACCTGTTGGCCGCCTGGCAGAACATCGAGCGCCTGAAAAAGTCCGACACCTTGAGTGAAATCCTCGACGCCCCCGATTGCGTTGAACTGCTGGAGTGGCTGCGCCAGCAAAAGCTCATGCACTACGACGAGCCACGGAACCTGGCGCTGGTCCATGCCGGCATCCCGCCCCAGTGGTCCCTGCGCAAGGCACTCAAGTGCGCCGGCGAGGTGGAGCAGGCACTGCGAGACGACAATCTGTTCGCGCCCTACCTCGATGGCATGTACGGCAACGAGCCGGTCAAGTGGGACAACGACCTCACCGGCAGCGCCCGCCTTCGCGTCATCACCAACTATTTCACGCGCATGCGCTTCTGCACCCGCGACGGCAAGCTCGATCTCAAGGGCAAGGAAGGCATCGAGACCGCACCACCCGGCTACGCCCCCTGGTTCAAGCACAGCGAGCGCAAGACCCGTCACCTGAAAATCATTTTCGGACACTGGGCGGCACTGGGCGGTCAATGCGACGAACCCGGCGTCTTCGCCCTCGATACCGGCTGCGTGTGGGGCAGCGCCATGACGTTGATGAACGTCGACACGGGCGAGCAACTGCATTGCGATTGCGACGAACAGGGCCACGCCAGAATCCATCACCCGACCACTGCACCATTGCCGGCCGGCACCGCCGTTTGACCGGCGTTGCGCTCAAGCTACAGGAGTCCCTCATGACCGAATTCAAACGCATCCCCCCGGAACAGGCCCAGGCCCTGCGCGAGCAAGGCGCGGTCGTCGTCGACGTCCGCGACCCAGCCACGTTCGCGGCTCTGCACATCAGTGGCGCCAAGCACCTGGATAACCATTCCATCGCCGACTTCATCCGTGCCGCCGACCTCGATGCGCCGACCGTCGTGGTCTGCTATCACGGCAACTCCAGCCAGAGCGCAGCCGCCTATCTGATCAGCCAGGGCTTCACCGACGTCTACAGCCTGGACGGTGGTTTCGAGTTGTGGCGCACGACCTATCCTGCAGAAACAGCGCAAGGCACCGCCGAATAATTTTTTATGCCGGCCAAGCCCGCGTGAACCGTGGGCTTGAGCGATGGCAGACGAACGGTCAGCCACAACTAATTACGTATTCCACCTTTACCTCCGTGATTCCGAACTATCCTTAGCCTCAGGCCATCCAAAACAGGGGAGAGCCGGTACACCGGCGCGCGGGTCATCGGGAGTCAGCTTTCAGGAGCCTGCATTCTTGAAAGCATTCTGGGGGGTAAACGGCAACTGGGTTCCCAGCGGCTGTCCAGCATCGACTGATTGATCCGACACCGGCTCCACGTATCGAGCGAGGTGACGTCATGAGCATTTTTAGCCACTTCCAGCAACGTTTCGAGTCCACGCGGCAAGAGGAATACTCGCTGCAGGAATACCTCGAACTCTGCAAGCAGGACCGCAGTGCCTATGTGTCGGCTGCGGAGCGTCTGTTGCTGGCCATCGGAGAACCGGAACTGCTGGATACCTCGACCAACTCGAGGCTCTCGCGCATCTTCTCCAACAAGGTGATTCGCCGCTATCCGGCCTTTGCGGACTTCCACGGGATGGAAGAATGCATCGAACAGATCGTGTCCTATTTCCGCCATGCCGCCCAAGGCCTGGAAGAGAAGAAACAAATCCTTTATCTGCTCGGCCCCGTGGGTGGTGGTAAATCGTCCCTGGCCGAAAAACTCAAGCAACTGATTGAAAAAGTGCCCTTCTATGCCATCAAGGGCTCGCCGGTGTTCGAATCGCCCCTGGGGCTGTTCAATGCAACAGAGGACGGCGCGATCCTCGAGGAAGACTTCGGTATTCCACGCCGCTACCTCAACACCATCATGTCGCCATGGGCGACCAAGCGCCTGGCCGAGTTCGGCGGTGATATCAGCCAGTTCCGGGTGGTCAAGCTCTACCCCTCGATCCTCAACCAGATCGCGGTAGCCAAGACCGAGCCGGGGGACGAAAACAACCAGGACATCTCGGCCCTGGTGGGCAAGGTCGATATCCGCAAACTGGAAGAATTCCCACAGAACGACGCCGACGCCTACAGTTATTCGGGTGCGCTGTGCCGGGCCAACCAGGGCCTGATGGAATTCGTCGAGATGTTCAAGGCACCTATCAAGGTGCTGCACCCGCTGCTGACCGCCACCCAGGAAGGCAACTACAACAGCACCGAGGGCCTGGGGGCCATTCCGTTCACCGGCATCCTGCTGGCCCACTCCAACGAGTCGGAATGGCATACCTTCCGCAACAACAAGAACAATGAAGCCTTCATCGACCGGATCTATATCGTCAAGGTGCCGTACTGCCTGCGAGTGACCGACGAGGTGAAGATCTACGACAAGCTGCTGTTCAACAGCTCGCTGTCCAAGGCTCATTGCGCCCCCGACACCCTGAAGATGCTGGCCCAGTTCACGGTTCTGTCGCGTCTCAAGGAGCCGGAAAACTCCAACATCTATTCGAAGATGCGTGTGTACGACGGTGAAAACCTCAAGGACACCGATCCGAAGGCCAAGTCGATCCAGGAGTACCGCGACAACGCCGGCGTCGATGAAGGGATGAACGGGCTGTCCACACGCTTCGCGTTCAAGATCCTGTCCAAGGTCTTCAACTTCGACCCCCACGAAATTGCCGCCAACCCGGTTCACCTGCTGTATGTGCTGGAACAGCAGATCGAACAGGAACAGTTCCAGGCCGAAACCCGCGAGCGTTACCTGCGCTTCCTCAAGGAATACCTGGCCCCACGCTACATCGAGTTCATCGGCAAGGAAATCCAGACGGCGTACCTGGAGTCCTACAGCGAATACGGCCAGAACATCTTCGACCGCTACGTGCTGTACGCAGACTTCTGGATCCAGGACCAGGAATACCGCGACCCGGAAACCGGCGAAATACTCAATCGTGTGGCCCTCAACGAGGAACTGGAAAAAATCGAGAAACCGGCGGGCATCAGCAATCCGAAGGATTTCCGCAACGAAATCGTCAACTTCGTGCTCCGCGCCCGGGCCAACAACAACGGCAAGAACCCAACCTGGCTCAGCTATGAAAAGCTGCGGGTGGTCATCGAGAAGAAAATGTTCTCCAACACCGAAGACCTGCTGCCCGTCATCAGCTTCAACGCCAAGGCCAGCAAGGAGGACCAGCAAAAACACAACGATTTCGTCACACGCATGGTCGAACGTGGCTACACCGACAAACAGGTACGACTGCTTTCCGAGTGGTACCTGCGGGTCCGGAAATCGCAGTAAGCAGCGGCAAGCTTCTAGCTACAAACTGCAAGGGAGCGGCGTCGAGCCCAAGGCTCGACGCCACGCCCCTTACGGCTTGAGGCTTACGACTTGAAGCTCCCCTGGAGGGGCCTATGAGCTATGTGATCGACCGACGCCTTAATGGCAAGAACAAGAGCACGGTGAACCGCCAGCGGTTTCTGCGGCGTTACCGCGACCACATCAAGAAGGCCGTCGAAGAGGCGGTCAGCCGGCGCTCCATTACCGATATGGAACACGGCGAGCAGATCAGCATCCCCGGCCGCGACATCGACGAGCCGGTGCTTCACCATGGTCGCGGCGGCAAACAGACCGTCGTGCACCCTGGCAACAAGGAATTCACCAGTGGCGAGCACATCCCCCGGCCCCAGGGCGGCGGTGCCGGCAAGGGCCCTGGCAAGGCCGGCAATTCCGGCGAAGGCATGGATGAGTTTGTCTTCCAGATCACCCAGGAGGAATTCCTGGAGTTCATGTTCGAGGACCTGGAGCTGCCGAACCTGGTCAAGCGCAACCTGACCGGGACCGACACCTTCAAGACCGTGCGTGCTGGTATCAGCAATGAAGGCAACCCGTCACGCATCAACATCATCCGCACCCTTCGTTCGGCCCACGCCCGACGCATCGCGCTGTCGGGCAGCAGCCGGGCCAAACTGCGCGAAGCCAAGGAAGAACTGGCTCGCCTGAAACGCGAAGAACCCGACAATTTCGGCGACATTCAGGACCTTGAAGCGGAAATCGAGAAACTCAGCGCACGCATCCACCGCGTCCCGTTCCTCGATACGTTCGACCTCAAGTACAACCTGCTGGTGAAACAGCCCAACCCCAGCTCCAAGGCGGTGATGTTTTGCCTGATGGATGTTTCCGGCTCCATGACCCAGGCCACCAAGGACATCGCCAAGCGCTTCTTCATCCTGCTGTACCTGTTCCTGAAACGGAATTACGACAAGATCGATGTGGTGTTCATCCGCCACCACACCAGCGCTCGGGAAGTGGACGAAGAAGAGTTTTTCTACTCCAGGGAAACCGGCGGCACCATTGTCTCCAGCGCCCTGAAGCTGATGCAGGAAATCATGGCCGAACGCTACCCGGCCAACGAATGGAACATCTATGCGGCCCAGGCGTCGGACGGTGACAACTGGAACGACGATTCACCGATCTGCCGTGACATCCTGATCAACCAGATCATGCCGTTCGTCCAGTACTACACCTATGTGGAAATTACTCCACGGGAACACCAGGCCTTGTGGTACGAATACGAACGGATTGCCGAAGCATTTTCCGACACATTTGCCCAACAGCAACTGGTCTCGGCCGGGGATATCTACCCGGTCTTCCGTGAACTCTTCCAGCGCAGGTTAGTGACATGACCGCCAAAAAAGAGCAGAAACGCCAGCCCATTTCCACCGGCTCCGAATGGACGTTCGAGCTGATCAAGGCCTACGACCGCGAAATCAGCCGTATCGCGGACCGTTATGCCCTCGACACCTACCCGAACCAGATCGAGGTGATCACCGCCGAGCAAATGATGGACGCCTACGCGTCGGTCGGCATGCCGCTGGGCTATCATCACTGGTCCTACGGCAAGCACTTCCTCAGCACAGAGAAATCCTACAGCCGCGGCCAGATGGGGCTGGCCTATGAGATCGTGATCAATTCCGACCCCTGCATCGCCTACCTGATGGAAGAGAACACCATCTGCATGCAGGCACTGGTGGTGGCGCATGCCTGCTACGGGCACAACAGCTTCTTCAAGGGCAACTACCTGTTCCGCACCTGGACCGATGCCAGTTCGATCATCGATTACCTGGTGTTCGCCAAGCAGTACATCATGCAATGCGAGGAGCGCCACGGTATCGACGCGGTGGAGGACCTGCTGGACTCCTGCCACGCCCTGATGAACTACGGCGTGGACCGCTACAAACGACCGTATCCGATTTCCGCCGAAGAAGAACGCCGGCGCCAGAAGGACCGAGAAGAACACCTGCAAAAACAGATCAACGATCTATGGCGCACCATTCCCAAGGGTGCGGACAAGTACAACGAAAAAGACAACGCCCGCTTCCCTGCCGAGCCCCAGGAGAACATTCTCTATTTCATTGAAAAACATGCGCCGCTGCTGGAACCGTGGCAGCGGGAAATCGTGCGCATCGTGCGCAAGATCGCCCAGTATTTCTATCCACAGCGCCAAACCCAGGTAATGAACGAAGGCTGGGCCACGTTCTGGCACTACACGCTGATGAACGACCTGTACGACGAAGGCCTGGTCACCGACGGCTTCATGATGGAGTTCCTGACGTCACACACCAGCGTGGTGTTCCAACCTGGCTTCGACAGCCCGTACTACAGCGGCATCAATCCTTACGCACTGGGTTTCGCCATGTACCGCGACATTCGACGCATGTGCGAAAACCCTACCGAGGAAGATCGTCGCTGGTTCCCGGAAATCGCCGGTTCGGACTGGTTGTCCGCCATTAAATTCGCCATGAGCAGCTTCAAGGACGAAAGCTTTATCCTGCAGTACCTTTCGCCCAAGGTGATCCGCGACCTGAAACTGTTCAGCATCCTGGATGACGACCAGAAAGATGACCTGGTGGTACCCGCCATTCACGATGAGAGCGGCTATCGCATCATCCGCGAAACCCTGGCGGCGCAGTACAACCTGGGTAATCGCGAGCCCAACGTGCAGATCTACAGCATCGACCGCCGCGGAGACCGCTCGCTGACCCTGCGGCACCAGGCCCACAACCGCAAACCACTGGGTGACTCCACCGATGAAGTGCTCAAGCACCTGCATCGCCTCTGGGGCTTCGACATCCACCTGGAAACCCTGCAAGGCGACCAAGTGATGAAAACCCATCATGTACCGCCCAGGGGCGAACAAGCCGAAGGCGATTATGGCCGCCTGGACCTGGCCGTCATTCATCTTTGATCCCGTTTTCGCCTCCGGACGTCCGACGCAAAGGTTATCCTGTCGGACCAACGGAGGTTTTTTATGCAGATCTATAAAGTTGGCGGCGCCGTACGCGATCGCCTGCTGGGCATTCCCATCACCGACGTCGATCGGGTCGTCGTGGGAGCCACCGCCGAGGAAATGCTCGCCAAGGGTTTTCGCCCCGTGGGGGCCGACTTTCCGGTATTCCTCGACCCGAAGACCGGCGAGGAATACGCCCTCGCCCGCACCGAGCGCAAGAGCGGTCGGGGCTATGGCGGCTTCGTGTTCCATGCCAGCCCTGAAGTCACTCTGGAAGAAGACCTGGTCCGCCGGGACTTGACCATAAACGCCATGGCTGAAGATGACCATGGCAACTTGACCGATCCGTACCACGGCCAACGCGATCTGGAAGCCCGGGTGCTGCGTCACGTTTCCCCCGCTTTCGCCGAAGATCCGCTCCGAGTCCTGCGGGTTGCCCGCTTTGCCGCGCGTTATGCGCCGCTGGGTTTCAAGGTGGCGAGCGAAACCCTTGAGCTGATGCGCCAGCTCAGCGAGTCCGGCGAACTGGAGGCGTTGACGGCCGAGCGCAGCTGGAAAGAAATTTCCCGCGCCCTCATGGAAAAGCAACCACAGGTATTTATCCAGGTCTTGCGCGACTGCACGGCCCTCAAGGTCTTGATGCCCGAAGTCGACGCGCTGTTCGGCGTGCCACAACCTGAAGCCCATCACCCGGAAATCGATACCGGCGTCCATACCCTGAGCGTGTTGGAACAGGCGGCACTGCATCAACAGCCGTTGACGGTCCGCTGGGCCTGCCTGCTCCATGACCTGGGTAAAGGCCTGACGCCCCAGCACGAATGGCCGCGACACATCGCCCATGAGCACACGGGCTTGAAGCTGATCAAAGTCGTAAACGAGCGCTTCAAGGCGCCGCGCGACTGTCAGGAACTGGCGTTATTGGTGGGCCAGTACCATACCCATGGTCATCGCGCGCTTGAACTGAAGGCATCTACCCTGCTTGAACTGCTACAAAGTTTTGATGTGTACCGTCGGCCCCAGCGCTTCGAGGAATTCATTGCGGCCTGCGAGATGGACGCGCGCGGGCGCAAGGGGCTTGAGCAGCGAAGTTATCCACAGGCTGATTATCTGCGGGGCGCTGCGGCAGCGGCCCGCGCAGTGGCGGTGCAGCCCTTGCTGGAGAAAGGCTTCAAGGGGCCGGAGCTGGGTGAGGCGATCAAGCGTGAGCGGCTCAAGGCGTTAAAAAGCTACAAAGAAGCGGCGAGCTGACGGGAGGTCGTGTCAGTTTGTATTTTGGCTGGATGTTCCGCCGTCATCGCGAGCAAGCTCGCTCCCACAGTGACTCTCAGTGGACACATGTCTTGTGTTCGACTGAAATCCTCTGTGGGAGCGAGCTTGCTCGCGATGGCGGCAGGCGCCTCACAGCAGGCTGGACGGCGTAAGCTGCTGGCCGCGCCACTCGAAAGCCACCGGCGCCAGCACCTGGTCGATCTGCGACTCTTCCCACAACGTGGCGAAGCTTTTGCCCACTCCTGGGTGAACCCGATCCGGCGCGATCAACGACAAAGGCCACAGGACGAAGGCGTTCTTGAGGATTTCCGTACGTGGCAGGATCAGCCCGTCGAAGTTGCCGACCTGTTCGCCATACAACAACACGTCGATATCCAGTGGCAGCCCCTTGCGGTCCGGCGCATAGCGACCGTTGTCCGCCTCGATGAACTTGAGGCGACGATCCAACTCCATCAGCGGCAGGTCCGTGAAGGCCGAGACGACAAAATTGAAGAACGGCCCGCTCTTGATCCCCACCGGCTGGCTCTCGAACACGGCCGAACAGCGCATGTCCACGAGAAAACCGGCCAAGGCCTCAAGACCGGCGCGCAAATGGGTTTCGCGCTCGATATTGCTGCCGAGCCCGAGAAAAACCTGAGTCAGCGACATCCGCGCTCGATCTCCACGCCAACGCCGCTGGCCGCCGGTACGGCGCCAGGCTTGGTCACCTTCAGACGCATCCAGGTGATCTTGAACTCGTCCATCAGCTCCT
This sequence comes from Pseudomonas fluorescens, assembly GCF_001307275.1. Taxonomy (NCBI): domain Bacteria; kingdom Pseudomonadati; phylum Pseudomonadota; class Gammaproteobacteria; order Pseudomonadales; family Pseudomonadaceae; genus Pseudomonas; species Pseudomonas fluorescens. Next base: position 3,250,274 of record NZ_CP012831.1, on the reverse strand, counting down.
GGGCCAGTCGTTCGGCGAAGGTCTCGACCAACTGGAACTGCGCTTGTTCGGCAAACGCCTGGATGCGCGACGAGACGCTGGCATAGTCGAGTGCCAGGGTCAGGTCGTCGCCCGCGGCGGCCGGGCGGTTGTCCCAGGCGAAGCTCAGGTCAAGCCGCAAGCACTGTCGGATACCTCGCTCCCAGTCGTAGGCACCGATTACCGTGTCGACTTCCAGGCCCTCGATAAACACTCTGTCCAAGCACTCTTCTCCGCAGCACGACAAGGGCGCGATGCCCCGTTAGAATCAGGGCGTCCTCGCCCGGAATAGTTAGCATGTTTTGGTTACTGGCGATTCTCGCCTACCTGCTCGGCTCGCTGTCCTTCGCCATTTTGCTCAGCCGCCTGACCGGTCGCCCGGATCCGCGAATGAGTGGCTCAGGCAATGCCGGCGCCACCAACATGCTGCGCCTGGCCGGACGCAAACTCGCCATCCTGACCCTGCTGGGCGACCTCTGCAAAGGCCTTGTCCCGGTATTGATCGCCAGCCTTGCAGGGCTCTCGTTGCAGCAACAGGCCTGGATCGGCGTCTGCGCCGTCATCGGCCACTTGTTCCCGCTGTACTTCCGTTTCCGTGGCGGCAAGGGTGTCGCCACCGCCGCCGGCATGCTGCTGGGCCTGTACCCGCCCGCCGCCTTGCTGGCTGTCTGTGCCTGGCTGCTGACGTTCTACCTGACCCGCACCAGCTCCCTGGCCGCGCTGATCGCCACGCCGTTGACCCTGCCATTGCTGGCCTGGCAGGAACCGGCGGCCTTGCTGCCAATGACCGTGCTGGTTGCACTGATCGTCTGGCGCCACCGAGGCAATCTACGCGACCTGTTCGCCGGGCGCGAACGGCATTTTTAAATACCGTTTCACAGAGGTGCCAACTGCTCCATGGGCCAGCGCGCCTGCACACTGATTGCCAGGCTTTCCTGCTGACCGGCCTGCAAACGCTGGCAGCCGGCAAAAGCAATCATTGCGCCGTTATCTGTGCAGAACTCCGGCCGGGCGTAGTAAACGTCGCCCTTCATGTCTCCGAGCATTTTCTCCAGCGATGTGCGCAAGGCCTTGTTCGCACTCACGCCCCCGGCGATCACCAGGCGCTTGAGGCCGGCCTGTTTCAGGGCACGCTTGCACTTGATGGTCAAAGTCTCCACCACGGCCTGCTGGAACGCCAGCGAGATGTCGCAACGGGCTTGCTCACTGTCGTCCCCGGCGCTGACACACTGCTGCCAGGTGTTCAGGGCGAAAGTCTTCAGCCCACTGAAACTGAAATCCAGGCCGGGGCGGTCGCACATCGGCCGCGGGAACAAGAAGCGCCCATCGACCCCTTGGTTTGCAAGCCGGGAAATTTCCGGCCCACCGGGATAATTGAGCCCCATCATTTTTGCAGTCTTGTCGAATGCTTCGCCGGCGGCATCGTCGAGGGTTTCGCCGAGCAGCTCGTATTGGCCGATGCCATCGACCCGGATGAGCTGTGTATGGCCACCCGATACCAACAAAGCGACGAACGGGAATTGTGGCGGTTGCGCCTCCAGCATCGGCGCCAGCAAGTGGCCCTCCATGTGATGCACGCCCAGGGCTGGAATATCCCAGGCAAAGGCCAGCGCCTGGGCACAGGAAGCGCCCACCAGCAACGCGCCCACCAGGCCCGGGCCGGCAGTGTAGGCGATGCCGTCGATCTCGGTCGGCATGCAGCCGGCTTCGGCCAGGACCTGGCGGATCAAGGGCAGCATGCGCTTGACGTGATCGCGGGAGGCAAGTTCGGGCACTACCCCGCCGTAGGCGCGGTGCAGGTCGATCTGGCTGAACAGCGCATCGGCCAGCAGGCCGCGCTCACTGTCGTAAAGTGCGACACCGGTTTCATCGCAGGAGGTTTCTAATCCCAGTACTAGCATGGGTTTGCGCCTTGTAGAGGCTGAATTCGAAGGCGCGCATAATAGTCGCCGCGTTGTGCCCCGACCAGCGGTTTTCGATCAGAGGCTTTGCATTCCGAGCGTTGAGGGGTTAACATCCGCAACCCTTAAAAACCGACGTCTTCAAGTGCTCTTTTGCCGCGAGGATGTTGACCCCGGTAATGAATGAAGGTAGCTCTGGATGCCAGCCGTCAAAGTAAAAGAGAACGAACCCTTCGACGTAGCTCTGCGTCGTTTCAAGCGCTCCTGCGAAAAAGCCGGTGTTCTGGCTGAAGTTCGTAGCCGCGAATTCTACGAGAAGCCGACTTCTGAGCGTAAGCGCAAGGCAGCAGCCGCTGTTAAGCGTCACGCCAAGAAAGTTCAGCGCGAACAGCGCCGCGCCGTACGCCTGTACTAATACACAGACGTCCGTAGCAAGCTTCTGCCAAGCCCGGCCTTCAAGCCGGGCTTATGGCATTTGCGGAATAACGCTTGATGCTTCACCGTCAAAGCCGCAGACGCGACCAAGACAACCGTTTCACCGCGTCAGACCTGGCTCTTTTGCCAGCGGTGCACGTCTTTCCTGACGAGCCTTCCAAGGCTACCGACGAGCACACCCTGATTCCTCTAACGACGATCAGCCCAAGGCACCTGCCTGCGTGCCCGCTTCATGAGCTATCCGAGGCCTGACCGGCCGTTACCGGACTCAGCGCAACACATTCAAACAGTCGAATACTGATAGTTATTAACGTCAGTGGATTATCGGCAGATACACTTCCCGACAGCGATGATGCAGACGACCCGGTCGAGCCACCGATTCAGCGTGCCTCAAACCCAGACCCGGTTACGCCTGCCGATTTCGGGTCCATATTTCGCGCAGTGATGATGAGAACGCCATGGCCGGGCTGATTCCCCAGAGCTTTATTGACGACCTCCTGAACCGCACCGACATCGTCGACGTGGTCAGCTCTCGCCTGCAAATGAAGAAAGCAGGCAAGAACTACACGGCCTGCTGCCCGTTTCACAAAGAGAAAACGCCCTCTTTCAGCGTCAGCCCCGACAAGCAGTTCTACTATTGCTTCGGTTGCGGCGCGGGCGGCAATGCCCTCGGCTTCATCATGGACCACGACAACCTGGACTTCCCCCAGGCCGTCGAAGAACTGGCCAAAGCCGCCGGCATGGAAATTCCCCGCGAGGAAAGCGGTCGACCGCACAAGCCGCGCCAACCGACCGACTCACCGCTCTACCCACTACTGACGGCGGCGGCCGATTTCTATCGCCAGGCCCTCAAGAGCCACCCGGCGCGCAAGGCCGCGGTGGATTACCTCAAGGGCCGCGGCCTGACTGGCGAAATCGCCCGGGATTTCGGCCTCGGCTTCGCCCCGCCCGGCTGGGACAACCTGTACAAGCATCTAAGCAGCGACACGCTGCAGCAGCGCGCCATGATCGACGCAGGCCTGCTGATCGAAAACGCCGAAACCGGCAAGCGCTACGACCGCTTCCGCGACAGGGTCATGTTTCCGATCCGCGACACGCGCGGGCGGATCATCGCCTTTGGCGGCCGAGTGCTGGGCGATGACAAGCCGAAGTACCTGAACTCCCCGGAAACCCCAGTGTTCCATAAGGGCCAGGAACTCTACGGCCTGTACGAAGCGCGCAAGAACAACCGCAACCTCGACGAAATCATCGTCGTCGAGGGCTACATGGACGTGATAGCCCTGGCCCAGCAAGGCCTGCGCAATGCCGTCGCGACCCTGGGCACGGCCACCAGCGAAGAGCATATGAAGCGCCTGTTTCGCGTCGTGCCCAACGTGCTGTTCTGCTTCGACGGCGACCAGGCCGGTCGCAACGCTGCCTGGCGCGCACTGGAGGCCACCTTGCCGTGCCTGCAGGACGGCCGGCGGGCACGCTTCCTGTTCCTGCCCGAGGGCGAGGACCCGGACACCCTGGTGCGTTCCGAAGGCACCGACGCGTTCCGTGCGCGGATCAACCAGCACGCACAACCGTTGGCCGACTATTTTTTCCAGCAGTTGACCGAAGAAGCCGATCCACGCTCCCTCGAAGGCAAGGCCCACATGGCCACCCTCGCGGCGCCGCTGATCGACAAGGTGCCCGGTGCCAATCTGCGCACGCTCATGCGCCAGCGCCTGACCGAGATCACCGGCCTCAACAGCGAAGCGGTCAATCAACTGGTGCACAGCGCCCCCCAGGAGGCGCCGCCGGCGTATGACCCGGGCATCGATTACGACGCGATGCCGGATTTCGCCGACTATCATCAACCCCAGCAGGATTACGCCCTCCAGCAGGAATGGACGCCGAAAAAACCCGGCAGCGGCGGCAAGAAATGGGACAAGAAACCCTGGGACAAGAACGGCAAGCGCGGCGATCGCGACCAGCCACGTGCCCCGCGCGTGCCGGCCGCCGTCGAACCCCCAACACTGGCCGCTTTGCGCACCTTGCTGCATCACCCGCAACTGGCGGAAAAAGTAGAGGACGCAGGGCACTTCGCCGCCGAGGACCACAGCAATACGCAATTGCTGGTCGCTCTCCTTGAAGCCGTGCAGAAGAACCCCAAGCTAAACTCTTTCCAGTTGATCGCACGGTGGCACGGTACCGAGCAGGGACGCCTCTTGAAGGCCTTGGCCGAGAAGGAATGGCTGATTGATGGAGACAACCTTGAACAACAGTTTTTCGACACCATTACTAGCTTGTCCGCCCGCCAACGCGAGCGAAACCTGGAACAACTTCTGCGAAAAGCTCGCCAGAGCGAGTTGACCAGCGAAGAGAAAAACCAATTGCGCGACTTACTCAGCCGCAATGTTTGCGCATCAAACCCGACCTCAACTGGCGCGTGAGGTCACAGCTCAGGTATAATCCTCGGCTTGTTTTTTGCCCGCCAAGACCTTCAGTGGATAGGGTGTTATGTCCGGAAAAGCGCAACAGCAGTCTCGTATCAAAGAGTTGATCCTATTGGGTCGTGAGCAGGGCTACCTGACTTACGCGGAGGTCAACGACCACCTGCCGGAGGATATTTCAGATCCGGAACAGGTGGAAGACATCATCCGCATGATCAACGACATGGGGATCAACGTATTCGAGGTTGCTCCAGATAAGGATGCCCTTATGCTGGCCGACGCCGATACCGACGAGGCGGCCGCTGAAGAAGCGGCCGCAGCGTTGGCAGCGGTCGAGACCGACATTGGTCGCACCACGGACCCCGTGCGCATGTACATGCGTGAAATGGGTACGGTAGAGCTCCTCACACGTGAAGGCGAAATCGAAATCGCCAAGCGTATTGAAGAAGGCATCCGTGAAGTGATGGGCGCAATTGCGCACTTCCCTGGCACGGTTGACCATATTCTCTCCGAGTACACCCGCGTCACCACCGAAGGTGGCCGCCTGTCCGACGTCCTGAGCGGCTATATCGACCCGGATGACGGCATTGCGCCGCCTGCCGCCGAAGTGCCGCCGCCGATCGATGCGAAAGCCGTCAAGGCCGACGACGACACCGATGACGACGACGCCGAAGCGAGCGACGACGAGGAAGAAGCCGAAAGCGGTCCGGATCCGGTCATCGCCGCACAGCGTTTCGGCGCTGTCGCCGACCAGATGGAAATCACCCGCAAGGCGCTGAAGAAGCACGGCCGCAACAACAAGCAGGCGATTGCCGAGTTGTTGGCGCTGGCCGAGTTGTTCATGCCGATCAAACTGGTGCCGAAGCAATTCGAAGGCCTGGTTGAGCGTGTTCGCAGTGCCCTGGATCGCTTGCGTCAGCAAGAGCGCGCAATCATGCAGCTTTGCGTGCGTGATGCCCGCATGCCACGTGCTGATTTCCTGCGCCAGTTCCCGGGCAACGAAGTCGACGAAAGCTGGACCGATGCACTGGCCAAGGGCAAGAGCAAATACGCCGAAGCCATTGCCCGCCTGCAGCCGGACATCATTCGTTGCCAGCAGAAGCTCAGTGCGCTGGAGGCCGAGACCGGCCTGAGCATCGCCGAGATCAAGGACATCAACCGTCGCATGTCGATCGGCGAGGCCAAGGCCCGTCGCGCGAAGAAAGAGATGGTCGAAGCGAACTTGCGTCTGGTGATCTCCATCGCCAAGAAGTACACCAACCGCGGCCTGCAATTCCTCGACCTGATCCAGGAAGGCAACATCGGCCTGATGAAGGCGGTGGACAAGTTCGAATACCGTCGCGGCTACAAGTTCTCGACTTATGCCACCTGGTGGATCCGTCAGGCGATCACTCGCTCGATCGCCGACCAGGCCCGCACCATCCGTATCCCGGTGCACATGATCGAGACGATCAACAAGCTCAACCGCATTTCCCGGCAGATGCTGCAGGAAATGGGTCGCGAACCGACGCCGGAAGAGCTGGGCGAACGCATGGAAATGCCTGAGGACAAGATCCGCAAGGTATTGAAGATCGCCAAAGAGCCGATCTCCATGGAAACCCCGATCGGCGATGACGAAGACTCCCATCTGGGGGACTTCATCGAAGACTCCACCATGCAGTCTCCGATCGATGTCGCCACTGTCGAGAGTCTCAAGGAAGCGACTCGCGAAGTACTCTCCGGCCTCACTGCCCGTGAAGCCAAGGTACTGCGCATGCGCTTCGGCATCGACATGAATACCGACCACACCCTTGAGGAAGTCGGTAAGCAGTTCGATGTAACCCGCGAGCGGATTCGTCAGATCGAAGCCAAGGCGTTGCGCAAACTGCGCCACCCGACGCGAAGCGAGCATCTGCGCTCCTTCCTCGACGAGTGACCTTCAAAACCCCCGGCCCTGCCGGGGGTTTTGTTATGCGCAGATAAAATCCCCTTCGTTACGCTCCTCCCCCCCTGTTGCCCGTCTACACTCGAAACATCCTCCCCAAGCCATGACGAGACAGTGATGCCCAGACTGACGGCCGCGCTTTTGCTGTCATTGATCACCTGGACCGCAACAGCTGGCGCGTTGACGCTCACCGATGAGGAGCTCCGCTGGCTCAAGGACCACCCCGACCTGCGCCTGGGTGTCGACGCCTCATGGCCGCCGTTTGAGTTTCGCGACGATCAAGGTCGCTATCAGGGCCTGGCCGCCGACTACATCGAGATCATCCGTGAACGGTTGGCCGTCAGGCTCACGCCCGTCGAGCCGGCCAGCTGGACTGCCGTACTGGAGCAGGTCGGACAGGGCAATATCGACCTATTGCCTGGCATCATGTCCACTCCGGAGCGCCAGAATTACCTGGCATTTACCCGCCCCTACCTGGACTTCCCCATTGTCATCCTGGCCCATTACGGTGGCGCCCAGCCTCACAGCCTCAAGGAGCTGTATGGGCTGAAAATCGCCGTGGTGGAGAACTACGCGCCTCATGAATTGCTGCGCAACCATCATCCCGACCTGAACCTGGTGGCGCTGCCTAACGTCAGTTCAGCCCTGCAAGCACTGGCGACCGATGAAGTGGACGCGGTGGTGGGCGATCTCGCTTCCAGTGTCTGGAGCCTGCGCCAGCTCAAGCTCGAAGGCCTTTATGTCAGCGGGGAAACGCCTTATCGCTATCAATTGGCAATGGCCGTCCCTCGAGACAACAAGGTATTGGTGGGCATCCTGGACAAAGTCCTGGCAGACATGAGCCCGGCCGAGGTCGCCGAGATCCAGCAGAAGTGGATCGGCAATGTGCACGACTATGGCCAGCTCTGGTCAGATTTACTGTTTTACGGCCTGCCTGCGCTGCTGCTCCTGGTCGGCATACTGGCGGTGGTGATTCGCATCAATCGCCGGCTCAGCTCGGAAATCGCCCGTCGGGTGGAGCTTGAGCAGGAGCTGCGCAGCAGCGAATACCATTACCGTGGGCTGGTGGAGAGCCTGTCGGCCATTGCCTGGGAGGCAAGGGTCAGCGATTTCACCTACAGCTACGTGTCACCTCACGCCGAAGACCTGTTGGGCTATCCCCTCTCCCATTGGCTGGTCCCGGGCTTCTGGCGCAACATCATTCATCCGGCCGACCTGATCCGCGCCCAGACCTATTGCGACCATGAAGTGCTGGCGGGTCGCGATCACTGCATCGATTACCGGGTCATCACGGCCGATGGTCGCTGCCTGTGGGTGCGCGACATTGTCAGCCTGATCGAACACGGGCACGAGCCGCTGATGCGCGGATTGATGATCGATATCAGCGAAGCCAAGCGCACCGAGGAAGCGCTGCGTCTTTCGGAGCAGAAATTTGCCTCGGTGTTCCGCCAGTGTCCGGACATCCTGGTGATAGCCCGGCTGTTGGACGGTTGCCTGCTGGAGGTCAACAAGGCGTTCGAAGAGCAGATCGGCCTGAGCGCCGCAGAAGTGGTGGGGCACAACGCAACCGAACTGAATATCTGGGGCATCCAGGGCGTGGGGCCGAGCCTGTTGCAGCGTTTGCAGGCCGGCAGCATTCGCAACCTGGAAATGCCCTTTCGTCGCAGCAACGGCCAGGTATTCACCGGGCTGATCTCCGCTGAACCCTTCGACCTCGACACGACGCCAGCCCTGGTCGTGGTGGTGCGGGACATCAGCCAGCTCAAGGAAACCCAGCAGCAATTGCAGACCTCCGAAGAGAAGTTCGCCAAGGCGTTCCACGCCTCGCCCGATGGACTGCTGCTGTCCCGGCAAAGCGATGGCCTGTTGATCGAGGTCAACGAAGGGTTCAGCCGCATTACCGGCTTCAACAGCGCCCTGTCGGTGGACCGCTCTACCCTGGACCTGGGCATCTGGGTCAATCTCAACGAACGCAAGCAGATGCTCGACCTGTTGCAACGGGACGGCTTCGTGAAGGATTTCAGCTGCCATATCCGCCGCAACGACGGACAGATCCGGCTCTGCGAAGTGTCCAGCCGCCCCCTGCCCATCGGCAACGAAGACTGCATGCTGACCATCGCCCGGGACATCACCGAGCGCCACCTGATGCAGGAAAAACTGCAACAGGCCGCCACCGTGTTCGAAAGCACTGCCGAAGGCGTACTGATCACCGATACGCAACAGCACATCAGCGCCGTGAACCGGGCCTTCACCGAAATCACCGGCTACAGCGAAACCGAAGCCTTGGGCCATACGCCTCGGTTGTTGGCTTCCGGCCTGCATGACAGCGCGTTTTACGCCGCGATGTGGCACCAGTTGACCGCGGAGGGACACTGGCAGGGAGAGATCTCCAACCGACGCAAGAACGGCGAGCTGTACCCCAGTTGGCTGACCATCAGCGCGGTGCGCAATCGGGGCCGACAGATCACCCATTTCGTCGCGGTCTTCGCCGATATCTCCAGCCTCAAGCACGCCCAGGCCCGGCTCGACTACCAGGCTCACCACGACCCGCTGACGGGCCTGCCCAATCGCACGCTGTTCGAAAGCCGCTTGCTGGCGGCGCTCAACGGCCAGCAGGAAAACGGCGGCCAGGGTGCCGTGCTGTTCCTGGACCTGGACCGCTTCAAGCACATCAATGACAGCCTCGGGCACCCAGTCGGCGACCTCCTGCTCAAGGGCATTGCCGTGCGCTTGCGCGAGCAGCTGCGCGACATCGACACCGTGGCGCGCCTGGGCGGCGACGAATTCATTATCCTGCTGCCAGGCCTGCAACAGCCCAGCGATGCCGAGCACATCGCCCAAAAACTGTTGAACTGCTTTACCGCACCGTTCCAGGCCGGCGAGCACGAGTTTTTCATCAGCGCCAGCATCGGCACCAGCCTCTACCCCCAGGACGGCTGCGACGTCGCCACGCTGGTCAAGAATGCCGACGCGGCGATGTACCGCTCCAAGGCCAAGGGGCGTAACCGGGTGGAAAGCTACACCCGCGACCTCACCGCCCAGGCGAGCGAGCGCGTGGCCCTGGAACACGAACTGCGCCGAGCGATTGAACGCAACGAGCTGTCACTGTCCTTCCAACCGAAAATCAGCCTCGCCGACAACCGACTGGTGGGGGCCGAGGCGCTGATTCGCTGGTATCACCCGACATTTGGCGACGTTCCCCCCGAACATTTCATCCCGTTGGCGGAAGAAAACGGCATGATCCTGCAAATTGGCGACTGGGTACTGGAACGCGCCTGCCGGCAACTGTGCGAATGGAACAGCACCTACGAAAGCCTCGGCTCCCTGTCGGTCAACCTGGCCGGCGCCCAACTGCGCCAGCCCAACCTGCTGGGGCGTATCGAACAACTGCTGCGCGAACACCAGCTCCGGCCCGACTTATTGCAACTGGAAATTACCGAGAACTTCATCATGAGCCAGGCCGAAGAGGCCCTGACGGTGCTGCACCAGTTGAAGAACCTCGGTGTGCAACTGGCCATCGACGACTTCGGCACGGGCTATTCCTCCCTGAGCTACCTCAAGCGCCTGCCGCTGGACATCCTCAAGATCGACCAGTCCTTCGTCCGCGGCCTGCCCGACGACCCACACGATGCGGCCATCGTGCGGGCAATCATCGCCCTGGGCCGCAGCATGCAATTCACCATCATCGCCGAGGGCGTCGAAACCCTGGCCCAGCAGCAATTCCTGGCCGAAGAAGGTTGCGAACAGATCCAGGGCTACATCGTCAGCCTGCCCCTGTGCGCCGACGAGTTTGCCGCAACGTTTCTTCGTGTGAGCGTATCGGATTTTTCGGATAGCACAGCCGAGAAACCGTCGCTATAATCCGCGGCCTACTGAGGGCCTATAGCTCAGTTGGTTAGAGCAGAGGACTCATAATCCTTTGGTCCACGGTTCGAGTCCGTGTGGGCCCACCATACAAAAAGCCGCGCATTGCGCGGCTTTTGCGTTCTTGAGCCTGTTGACTCTTGCGCCCTAGGCGAAGGTCTTCATAAAACGGCTCTGCACACTGCCTGATGGCTGCGACCCCATTCGCTGCTTGTTCACAAAGTTCAGTCGAGCGGGTCAGCACCTGAGGCGTTGCTACCCGTAGCAAGGTCGTCATCAGTCGAACACTCCCTGGATTTCCTCAAGCGTAGGCATCGCAGCCGGTACCACGGCGAACTCACAATCCAGGGCCCCCAGGACTCGTGCATAGGCAAGCATCCCCACCGACGGGTCACCCTTTTCGAGCGGATATCCCCTCGCAGTTAACGTACTCACCTTTCACCGAAACATCCGTCCCCGAATCGACGTCAAAAGCTCGCCGTTGTTTGACCGCGATAGCAACTTTGGCAACTGCCCGCCCTCTTTCCTTGTTCCTCGACTCACCTGGAAGTAATACTCTGGGGAATTAACGACGGGCGAAGACCCCACGTCCAAGCCGTTCAACCTCCTCAAGCGAGATCCCCATCATCGCCAGCCCCAGCCTCTCCCGACTGTTTCTTGAACTGTTCTGGCAACTCGGCATCCTGCTGGTGCCGGCTTTTTTCGTCACGATATTGCCGCCTCCATTGGCTTTGTTAGCGGTGTTGTTCTTCGGCCTGCTGATGGGGCTTGCCGCACGATTCGGTTTTCTGTCGGCCGGGCGAGTCTGTGGCAGGTTGATCGTCGGCGCCGTGTTCGGCCTGGGTTTCAGCGTGGGTCGGGCCTTGCCTGAGTGGTGGGGCATCCTGGCGGCCATCGCCTGCATCGGCGGCGGGCTGGCGGGCGTCAGCACCTGGGAGCGGCGTCTGGGCTTGGCGCCCGTTTCTGGCAAGGGCGCCAGTGCCTGGGGTGGAAGCGAGCCGCAACTGACGCCTGAAGGCGAACCGATCCGGGTGTTCAACCACAGTGAAATCGCCATGGGCGGCCCCACCTATTGCGACTATCTGTTTCCCGATGGCGTGCTCCTGCAAGGCCTCGGCTCTTCGTCACTGTTCTCCCGCGACGGGCGCTATTTTGCGGCGACCGTACCGTCCAGGCAGAACTGGGGGCTGGTCGTCCTCGACCGTCAACAGCGCCAGGTATACCGCTGTGCCGACAGCGAACTCTGGGAGTTGGACGCTTTTGATCTCGGCGTGTTGAGCGGGCGCCATAGCCCACTGGTGGACGACAGCGTTCGCGAAATCCGACTGGATGAGCTATTCCAGACGGCCAGCGTTACCCACTTGGTCCCCTTCGCCGACCTCTGGCTGGACTCCGATTGGCATCCGGAGCAGGTTCAGCAGGCCTTCGAGCGGCGTTCTGCGGACGGCCAGCACTGCCTGCGGGGCGACATTGCCTTGCCCGCGACGTTTCGCGACCTGGCCCAGCCGCTGGAACCGCTGGTTTCACCGCGCTACGCCATCAGCGTCAACGGGCAACCGGCCGGCCTGTCGATGGCGGCCGATGCGCCGTTGGTATGGAGCAGCGATCAACGCGCCCTGGTGTGTCTGGCCCAGGAACAACCCCCTCATGCAGACGGCGACCAGTATTGGCTGTGGCAGCTCGACCTGGGCTGGCGCGCCCTGCCCTCGCCTTGGGTGAAGAGCGAAGCAGAACCGTCCTTCTATTGGCACGAGTTGCTGGGTCTCGACGCAAGCCATGTGCAGATCGGCTCGTACCTTGACTATCCGCGACCGGGCTCCGGGCGTTATGGCTACCGCTTGGACAGCATCCACGGCGATAGCGAGACCCAGGTCGGTCACGATGCCCAAGGTCGCGTGCAGGAGGGCGAGTTTGCGTTGACCCGCATGACCATCGCGATGCCGCTGGACAGCCAAGGCCAGCGCGGCGATTCATCCATCGAAACGCAGCCGATGCAGGACGGGGTGCGCGCACGGTTGACCTGGCTTGGCGATAATCCCGACGGGCTGGGCGGTTATCGCTGTCAGATCGGCGACTGGCAATTGCCTGGCCGCTGGTTGTTGGATCATCGGGTCTCCGATTGCGGACGTTACCTGGCCCTGCTGCCCTTCGACGGTGCCACGACGGTCGCGACCCACGGGGTGGTTGCCGATCTGAAGGAGCGACAGCTACTGCAGGGGCCCACGATGTGGGTCGCTCGCCTGCTCGATTTCCGCGCAGGCCGGCTGAGCCTGGCGGTGGTGGCCGGCCGTCTCGATCAAGACCTGGAGAGCAGCGCGCTGCAACGCTTCAATATCCCCGCGCCGCAGAGCGATAGCGACTCTTCGTTCTTTCAACCCGACGAGCAATCCCGGCTGTTCTACAACACCGTGGAGCTGCAGGTGACCGATTCACACCTGCACAGCGTTACACCTTGGCGTCTGGTGGATCGCCCGCAAGTGGCCAACGCCGATGGCGACTTCATCCAGCCCGCACCCGACCATCGAGATGCCGCCTGGTTGTTCGGCAGCGAGACGGAATATGCCGACAGTTGGATGCGGGCGCGGACGCCTCGGCTTGGCGGCCATCTGCTGACAGCATCAGGCTGCGCGTTGACCGACCTGGCACCCTCGATGATCTGGTCGGCGAATGGTCGCTATCTGGCCCTGACCTGTATGGCTACCGACGTGACCGAGCTGTGTGGCAGCTATCGAGGCTGGCAGTTGCTGCTGCTGGATGTCCAGGCGCACACGTTGCGAGTACATCCGCAATGGCTGGGTCAACGCCCTCTGTTTGAAGACTTCGCCGACGATCAGGTGCACGTGCGCTGTTTTGAACGCGATTGGGAAGCAGAGGACGACGAGGACCCAGGTTCAATACAGTCATTGCCTCTGACCCTTTTGCTGCAAGCGCCCGCTGAACAGCTGGTGTGCCAGGACGGTTTCTGGCTAAGGTCTACGCAAGTACACCTGGCCCCCGCCTGGCGAGCGTTGACCTTACCCGCCATTGGCTATTTCGAACGCGAGAGCCTGTAACATGCTCGCCATCGATGCCCACGCCGGAGCCCACCTTGCCTGACACCCGCCCTCCCGTCCTCGACGAAATCGACCGCCAACTGATCGCGGCCCTGCAAATCAATGCCCGGGAAAGCGTCGCCATGCTGGCCCGGCAGTTGGGTATCGCCCGCACGACCGTCACTTCGCGCTTGGCGCGCCTGGAAAAGACCAAGGTCATTACCGGGTATGGCGTGCGCCTGGGCCAACGGGTGATTGATGGCGGCTTGCAGGCTTACGTGGGCATCAAGGTGCAACCGCGCTCCGGCAAGGACGTGCTGCGACGCTTGAGCGCCATGGCCCAAGTCCAGCAACTGTGCGCGGTCAGCGGTGAGTTCGATTACGTCGCCTGGCTGCGCACCGATTCACCGGAACAACTGGACCAGTTGCTGGACCAGATCGGCAGCGTGGACGGTGTGGAGAAGACCACCACCTCGATCATCCTCAGCAGCAAGATCGATCGGGGCCAACCGGTCTAGCGCTTATACATGCGACTTACCTTGTGGGAGCGAGCTTGCTCGCGATAGCGGTCTGTCAGTCCACGAAAGTGCTGACTGAACCGGCGCTATCGCGAGCAAGCTCGCTCCCACAGGAATATCGCCAGTTACGGTGTTGGATGGGAGAAATTTTCGATCCTGACCTGCCCCTCTGGAAAGGTCGCGATAATCTCCAATTCCCCCCCCATGGCCCGGATGTAATTTCGCAACGTGCTGATGTACATATCCGTCCGACGCTCCATTTTCGAGACTGCCGCCTGGTTGATATGCAGTGCCTTGGCCAAGGCCTCCTGGCTCAACTCCTGCGCCTGGCGCAACTCGTGCAACGGCATTTCTGCACGCAACGTCTGATACAGAGCCTGTGCACGAGCCTGGGAGTCAGGCGACCGACGCGCCATCAAGTCGGAAAATTTCTTAGCCATTGTCAAAGCCCTCTCTCTTCAATACTTCCAAATGCTCGTCATAGAGGCGTTCGGCCAAAGGCACATATTCCTGATACCAACGGCCCTGGCCGGTCTTGTCTCCCCCGATCAGCAGGATGGCGCAGCGGCGAGGATCAAACGCATAGAGCACACGATAAGGCCTACCCGCGTGTTGCACTCGTAACTCACGAAGGTTGCCATGGCGCGAACCCTTGATATCACTGGTGTGAGGAAAGCCCAGATACGGCCCGGTGTCGCCGAGCAGCATTACCGAGGCCTGTACAGAGTCTTGCTCTGACTCACAGAGACGGTTCCACCACCTCTCAAATTCGTCAGTGTATTCAACGTCCCATTTCATTCAAATATGCCACCCAGGATATATAACCTCAAGGGAATAACCATAGGAGTTTGGGCGGGTATCTGCTCCTGTTGATCGCGCAAGCAATTGCTAAGGAGAGTTTCTGTGGGAGCTTGCTCGCGATAGCGGTCTGTCAGTCCATGAAAGTGCTGACTGAACCGACGCTATCGCGAGCAAGCTCGCTCCCACAGGAATGCATTTCGTCACTACGTCTTACAATCACGTCAAAATGACTTATAACCACTCAAAACGACGACATATTGTGTCTTATTAACGTGTTCTACCCTCCCTAGAATGGCTGGCATCTTTCCTATACTCAGACGCGAACATCGCGTCGAGTCGCCCATCAAGGTCCGCCATGAACAAGAACAATCGCCACCCAGCAGACGGTAAGAAGCCCATCACCATTTTCGGGCCGGACTTTCCTTTCGCCTTTGACGACTGGATCGAGCACCCGGCGGGCCTGGGCAGCATTCCCGCCCACAACCACGGTACGGAAGTGGCGATTGTCGGTGCCGGGATCGCCGGCCTGGTGGCGGCGTACGAACTGATGAAGCTGGGGCTCAAGCCCGTGGTCTACGAGGCGTCGAAAATGGGCGGGCGCCTGCGCTCACAGGCGTTCAACGGCGCCGAAGGGGTGATCGCCGAGCTGGGCGGCATGCGTTTTCCGGTGTCATCCACCGCGTTCTACCATTACGTCGACAAACTGGGCCTGGAAACCAAACCCTTCCCCAACCCGCTGACCCCGGCGTCCGGCAGCACGGTCATCGACCTGGAAGGCCAGACCTATTACGCACAGAAACTGGCGGACCTTCCCGCACTGTTCCAGGAAGTCGCCGACGCCTGGGCCGATGCGCTGGAGGACGGTTCGCGCTTCGGCGACATCCAGCAGGCGATCCGCGACCGCGACGTGCCACGCCTCAAAGAGTTATGGAACACCTTGGTCCCGCTGTGGGACGACCGCACCTTCTACGACTTCGTCGCCACCTCCAAGGCGTTCGCCAAGCTCTCGTTCCAGCACCGCGAAGTGTTCGGCCAGGTCGGTTTCGGCACGGGCGGCTGGGATTCGGACTTCCCCAATTCGATGCTGGAAATCTTCCGCGTCGTGATGACCAACTGCGACGACCACCAGCACCTGGTGGTCGGCGGCGTCGAACAGGTGCCCCACGGTATTTGGAATCACGTGCCCGAACGCTGTGCGCACTGGCCGGAAGGTACCAGCCTGAATTCGCTGCACCTGGGTGCCCCACGCAGCGGCGTGAAGCGCATTGCCCGTTCCGCCGATGGCCGGTTCAGTGTGACGGACGTGTGGGAAAACACCCGTGAGTACGCCGCCGTGCTGGTCACTTGCCAGAGCTGGTTGCTGACCACCCAGATCGAATGTGAAGAAGCGCTGTTCTCGCAAAAAATGTGGATGGCCCTGGACCGCACCCGCTACATGCAATCGTCGAAGACCTTCGTGATGGTCGACCGCCCATTTTGGAAGGACAAGGACCCGGAAACCGGGCGCGACCTGATGAGCATGACCCTGACCGACCGCCTGACCCGTGGCACTTACCTGTTCGACAACGGCGATGACAAGCCAGGGGTGATTTGCCTGTCGTATTCCTGGATGAGCGATGCGCTGAAAATGCTCCCGCATCCGGTGGAAAAACGCGTGAAGCTGGCCCTCGATGCCCTGAAGAAGATCTACCCCAAGGTGGACATCGCCGCACGGATCATCGGCGATCCGATCACCGTGTCCTGGGAAGCCGACCCGCACTTCCTCGGTGCCTTCAAGGGCGCCCTGCCCGGCCACTATCGCTACAACCAGCGCATGTACGCGCATTTCATGCAAGACGACATGCCGGCCGAACAACGCGGGATCTTTATCGCTGGCGATGACGTCTCATGGACACCCGCCTGGGTCGAAGGCGCGGTACAGACCTCACTCAATGCCGTGTGGGGCATCATGAAGCACTTCGGCGGTGAAACTCACGCCGAGAACCCGGGTCCAGGTGATGTGTTCCATGAGATCGGTCCGATCGCCCTGCCTGAATAAAAGGAGTTTTCGATGCGCGTAGCCCTCTACCAATGCCCACCGCTGCCACTGGATCCGGCCGGCAACCTGCACCGCCTGCACCAGGTGGCGCTGGAAGCCAGGGGCGCCGATGTGCTGGTGCTGCCGGAGATGTTCATGACCGGCTACAACATCGGTGTCGATGCGGTGAATGTACTGGCCGAGGTCTACAACGGCGAATGGGCGCAGCAGATCGGCCGCATCGCCAAGGCAGCCAACCTGGCGATTGTCTATGGCTACCCGGAACGTGGCGAAGACGGGCAGATCTACAACGCGGTGCAACTGATCGACGCCCAGGGCGAGCGCCTGGCCAACTACCGCAAGAGCCACCTGTTCGGCGACCTTGATCACGCCATGTTCAGCGCCGGCGACTCAGCGCTGCCCATCGTCGAGCTCAACGGCTGGAAGCTCGGCCTGCTGATCTGCTACGACCTGGAATTCCCGGAAAACGCCCGACGCCTGGCCCTGGCCGGCGCCGAGCTGATCCTGGTGCCAACCGCCAACATGCAACCCTACGAGTTCATCGCCGACGTCACCGTGCGCGCCCGGGCCATCGAGAACCAGTGTTTCGTCGCGTACGCCAATTACTGCGGCCATGAAGCTGAATTGCAGTATTGCGGCCAAAGCAGCATCGCCGCACCGAATGGCAGTCGCCCGGCGCTGGCGGGGCTGGACGAGGCCTTGATCGTCGGTGAACTGGATCGACAACTGCTGGACGACTCCCGCGCGGCCTACAACTACCTGCACGATCGCCGTCCCGAGCTTTACGACGACCTGCACAAACACTGATTGAGGATTGAGAAAGGGCCCTGATCCGCTAGCATGGGCGCATCCTTGTTCTGGAAGCGCCCATGCCGGTCCCCGATTCCCTCCGCCCCCACACCGAAACCCTGGCCAACGGCTTGCGGGTGACATTGCGTCATGTCCCGGGCCTCAAGCGCAGCGCCGCGGTACTGCGCGTCGCCGCTGGCAGCCATGATGCCCCCCTGGCCTGGCCGGGCATGGCGCACTTGCTCGAACACCTGTTCTTCCTCGGTACCGAACGGTTTCCCGCCGGGGAGCATCTGATGGCCTACGTGCAGCGGCACGGCGGTCAGGTCAATGCGCGCACCAGTGAACGCACCACGGATTTTTTCTTCGAACTCCCTCCCGCAACCTTCGCCGACGGGCTGGAACGGCTGTGGGACATGCTCGCCCAGCCACGCCTGGATGAAGCTGAGCAGTTGCGGGAACGGGAAGTGTTGCACGCGGAGTTCATCGCCTGGTCCCAGGATGCGGCCGCCCAACGGCAACTTGCCTTGTATGACGGCGTGTCAGCGTCCCATCCGCTGCGGGGCTTTCACGCCGGCAATCGCGACAGCCTCGCCGTGGAACACGCCGAATTCCAAAGCGCATTGCACAACTTCTATCGCCGCTTTTACCAGAGCGGCCAGATGACGTTGAGCCTGGTCGGCCCACAAAGCATCGACGCCTTGAAAGCGCTGGCGCAACGGTTCGGCAGCCATGTATCGGCCGGTGAAGCGGTCGCTGGATCGTCGCCGCCAAGGCTGATGGCATCGCCCCAGATGCGTTATCAACAGGCCCGGGAAGGTTGTCTCGAGCTGCTGTTCGCCTTCGAAGCGTTGCCCGCCGCCTCCCCCCAAGCCCTGGACTTTCTCTGTACGTGGCTGAACTCCAGCAAACCGGGCGGCCTGCTCGCCATGTTGCGTCAGCGCGGCCTGGCTGACAGCCTCAAGGCCACTGCGCTGTATGAGTTTGCCGGACAAGGGCTGCTGCACATCGAATTCAAGCACGGCAACGCTCAGGCAGCGGCGCAAATCCAGCCGTTGCTGCACGACTGGTTGGGATTCTTTGCCGCCCAGGATGACTGGGCGCCGTTGCGCCAGGAGTTCACCGCGTTGTTGCAGCGACGGCAGGAGACAGGATCGGCCTTGCAGTTGGCCCGCTGGGACTGTGAGGGACGTGACACGCCGCTGCTGGCAAACGACCTCGTGAGGCTCAGGGAAATCCTCAGGCAACTGCACCCCGCCGATAACGTCGTGGAACCCTGGCAACTGCCCGCGCCCAACCCGTTCCTGCAAACACCAAGCGAAGCGCCTCGCGCCGGGCTGATCCGCGGCCAGACCAGCGCCCACCGCGGCTTGCGAACCTTCGCCCAGGATCGCTCCCGGGGCCGGCGGGAACGCTCGCCCATGCAGTTCAGCCAGGCGCTGCCAGACAACGGTCGTGAAGGCGCGGTGTACCTGCGCTGGCAACTGACGAGCCAGGCACCGCCCGACGTTCAATCCAGGCTCGACCGGCACCTGCAGGATGTGCGCGAAGAGGCTCGGCAGGCTGGCGTGGACGTCAGTTTCGAAGCGTCCGCCCATCAATGGCTGCTAAAACTGGTCGGCTTGCAGGCACCGCTGCCGCTGGTGCTCGAACACGTTCTGGCGAAGCTTGCCCAACCCCTGCCAATGGCCCAGGCCGGTGATGAAACGCCGTCGATGCCGATTCGACAGCTGTTGAAGGCGCTGCCGGATCATTGCCGGCAAATATCAACGTTGCCAATGCCCGACAGCGATCAAGACGTATGGACAACGGCCCGCTGGGATGGGCTGTCCATCGGTCTGTCGGCCGCCACCCAAGGGGCGCTTGGCCCGGCGCTGGCCCGTGTGCCGGGCGTTGTCGGCGAGGACGTCAGCCTGGCGACGGCGTCGCGCGGGCAACGCGTCTGGCATAGGCTCCAGACCCACGGTGAAGAATCGGCCGTGTTGCTGTTTTGCCCGACCGCCACCTCGGTGCTCGCCGACGAAGCCGCCTGGCGGTGGCTGGCGCAGCTGTGCCAGACGCCGTTCTACCAGCGCCTGCGCGTCGAGTTGCAGGTGGGTTATGCGGTGTTCAGCGGCTTGAAGCAGGTCGATGGGCAAACCGGAGTGTTGTTCGGCGTCCAATCGCCCAGCCTTTCGGTGGCGGAACTGATCGCCCACCTCGAGCAATTCCTGGCCGGGTTACCGGCGCTGATCCAGCAGCTTGATGATGCGTCCCTTGCCCGTCAGCAGCAGGCACTCGCCGCCCAACTCCAGAGCAGTGCCCTGCCCTTCGCCCAGGCCGCCGAACTGCTCTGGCAGGGCAAGCTGGCCGGCCGCCCGTCGGATTATCTTGAGCAGTTGTCTGCTGCCATCCTGTGCCTGGATCGCGCCCGGCTCGAGGCTGCCGCCCAGGGTTTGCTCGATGCGCAAGGGGGATGGTATTGCCTGAGCAACGGCGCCTGCCCACCAGAACACTGGCAAGCGGCGCGGTGATCATTGCAGCCGCTGTAATGAGCTTTCTTCGAGAATCGCGGCGAACGAATTTGTCAGATTTAGTAACATAGGCGCCTAAGCATCTGAACATCTCCGAACGGAGGTGGACTATATGTATAGGTCTCCACCGTTCCATCGAACCAAAGTCCCCCAACCAAAGGAGTATTCCCATGTCCTGGTCCAAACCCGCATATATCGACCTGCGTATCGGTTTCGAAGTCACCATGTACTTCGCCAGCCGTTGATTGCTGCAGGCGATTAAGCACGCAGCACTACGCCTCGGCCAGCCGAGGCGTTTTTATTTCGGTTTGCAGATGGAGCAGCCATGTTCGTCCAGATTCTAGGTTCCGCCGCCGGTGGCGGTTTCCCCCAGTGGAACTGCAACTGCGCCAACTGCGCAGGTTTTCGCAACGGCAGCCTGCGGGCCCAGGCGCGTACCCAGTCGTCCATCGCCCTGTCCGATGACGGTGTGAACTGGGTGCTGTGCAACGCCTCCCCGGACATTCGTGCCCAGCTCCAGGGCTTCGCCCCGATGCAGCCTGGCCGGGCCCTGCGCGATACCGGCATTGGCGCGATCATCCTGATGGACAGCCAGATCGACCACACCACCGGCCTGCTCAGCCTGCGCGAAGGTTGCCCGCATCAAGTCTGGTGCACCGACATGGTTCATGAAGACCTGAGCACGGGCTTTCCACTGTTCAACATGCTGACCCACTGGAACGGCGGGCTGAGCTGGAATCGCATCGAGCTCGACCAGAGCTTCACCATCGCCGCCTGCCCGAACCTGCGCTTCACCCCGCTGCCCCTGCGCAGCGCCGCACCGCCCTATTCACCCCATCGCTTCGACCCGCACCCGGGCGACAACATCGGGCTGATCGTCGAAGACCTGCGCACGGGCGGCAAGCTGTTCTATGCCCCGGGCCTGGGCAAGGTCGACGAGCCATTGTTGGCGATCATGGCCGGCAGCGATTGCCTGCTGGTGGACGGCACGATGTGGGACGACGATGAAATGCAGCGCCGTGGCGTAGGCACCCGCACCGGCCGGGAAATGGGCCACCTGGCCCAGAACGGCCCCGGCGGCATGCTGGAAGTGCTGGAGCAACTGCCTGAGCAGCGCAAGGTCCTTATCCATATCAACAACACCAACCCGATCCTGGATGAAGACTCGCCCGAACGGGCCGAGCTTGTACGTCGAAAGATTGAAGTGGCCTACGACGGAATGAGTATTGAGTTGTAGGAAGGTCGGAACCAATGTGGGGTGGGCTTGCGGTGTATCCGTCGACATGGGTGCCGACTGGTAGGACGCTATCGCGAGCAAGCTCGCTCCCACAGTAGTCCTGATATCTGATTCACAGCACAACCCGTGTGGGAGCGAGCTTGCTCGCGATGGGGCCAGCCCTGACGCCACAGAACCCAACGGTTATTCCCCGGAGACCGAAATGACTGACACCCCCCTGTCCCCCGCCGAGTTCGAAGCGGCCCTGCGTGCCAAAGGCGCGTATTACCACATCCATCACCCCTATCACGTGGCGATGTATGAAGGTCGTGCCACTCGCGAGCAGATCCAGGGCTGGGTCGCGAACCGTTTCTACTATCAAGTGAATATCCCGCTCAAGGACGCCGCGATCCTGGCCAACTGCCCGGACCGGGAAATCCGTCGCGAGTGGATCCAGCGCCTGCTCGACCATGACGGCGCGCCCGGCGAAGACGGCGGCATCGAAGCCTGGCTGCGGCTGGGCCAGGCGGTGGGCCTGGACCCTGACCAACTGCGCTCTCAGGAGCTGGTGTTGCCAGGTGTGCGTTTTGCCGTGGACGCCTACGTCAACTTCGCCCGCCGGGCCAGTTGGCAAGAGGCTGCCAGCAGCTCGCTGACCGAACTGTTCGCCCCGCAGATCCACCAGTCGCGCCTGGACAGTTGGCCCCAGCATTACCCGTGGATCGACCCGGCCGGCTATGAATACTTCCGCACCCGCCTGGGCCAGGCCCGGCGCGATGTGGAGCATGGCTTGGCGATCACCTTGCAGCACTACACCACCCGCGCAGGGCAGGAACGCATGTTGGAGATTCTCCAGTTCAAGCTGGACATCCTCTGGAGCATGCTCGACGCCATGAGCATGGCCTACGAATTGAATCGCCCGCCCTATCACAGCGTGACCGACCAACGGGTTTGGCACAAAGGAATTACCTTATGAGTTTCGATCGCAGCCAAACCCCGCGCTGGCGCCCCGGCTATCGTTTCCAGTACGAACCGGCCCAGAAAGGCCACGTGCTGCTCTATCCTGAAGGCATGATCAAGTTGAACGACAGCGCTGCGCTGATCGGCGGCCTGATCGACGGCGAACGGGATGTCGCGGCCATCATCGACGAGTTGGCCAAGCAGTTTCCCGACGTGCCGGAACTTGGTGACGACATCGAGCAATTCATGGAGGTCGCCCGTGCACAGCACTGGATCGAACTTGCCTGACACCACCGCCCTGCCGCCCAGGCCGGAAGTCGGCCTGCCGCTGTGGCTGCTGGCGGAGCTGACCTATCGGTGTCCGTTGCAATGCCCGTACTGCTCCAACCCGTTGGACTTCGCCGAGCAGGGCAAGGAGCTGAGCACCGAGCAGTGGTTCAAGGTCTTTCGCGAAGCCCGGGAAATGGGCGCCGCGCAGTTGGGTTTTTCCGGTGGCGAGCCGCTGGTGCGCCAGGACCTGGCCGAACTGATCGGCGAGGCGCGCAGGCTGGGTTTCTATACCAACCTGATCACCTCCGGCATCGGCTTGACCGAACAGAAAATCAGCGACTTCAAGAAGGCCGGGCTCGACCATATCCAGATCAGTTTCCAGGCCAGCGACGAGCAGGTGAACAACCTCCTGGCCGGCTCGAAGAAAGCCTTCGCGCAAAAACTGGAAATGGCCCGGGCGGTGAAGGCCCACGGCTATCCGATGGTGCTGAACTTCGTGACCCACCGGCACAACATCGACAAGATCGACCGCATCATCGAGCTGTGCATCGCCCTGGAGGCCGACTTCGTCGAACTCGCCACCTGCCAGTTCTACGGCTGGGCGCAATTGAACCGCGTCGGCCTGCTGCCCACCCGGGAGCAACTGGTGCGCGCCGAGCGCATCACCAATGAATACCGCGCCAAGCTGGAAGCCGAAGGCAATCCGTGCAAGTTGATCTTTGTCACGCCGGACTACTATGAAGAACGCCCCAAGGGCTGCATGAACGGCTGGGGCAGCATTTTCCTCACCGTCACGCCGGACGGCACGGCATTGCCCTGTCACGGTGCCCGACAGCTGCCGGTGCAGTTTCCCAATGTGCGCGACCACAGCATGCAGCACATCTGGTACGACTCGTTCGGTTTCAACCGTTTCCGCGGTTATGACTGGATGCCCGAACCATGCCGCTCCTGCGATGAAAAAGAGAAGGACTTCGGCGGTTGCCGCTGCCAGGCGTTCATGCTCACGGGGGACGCCAGTAACGCCGACCCGGTGTGCAGCAAGTCCGAACACCACGGAGTGATTCTCCAGGCCCGTGAAGACGCCGAGCACGCCACGCAAACCATTGAACAGTTGGCCTTTCGCAATGAACGAAACTCGCGCCTCATCGCCAAAGGCTGAGCCTTTCAGCGCCGCCCAGGCCGTTGCCGCCGGCACCGACTTCGCCGAACTGCAGGTCGGGCCCTTGGGCTTGTTCTGGAATGAATACCGCCCCGCGGACGGCGCCTGCCGGATCTGGCATTGGCAAGATACCCAGGCCCGCTGTTTGACGCCGGACGGGTTCAGCGCGCGCAGCCGGGTCTATGAATACGGCGGCGGGTCGTTCTGCCTGAGCCGTGACGGCGTGCTGTTCGTCAATGAGACCGACCAGCAGCTGTATCACCAGTCGCTGAGCGACGGGCAGCCCGTGGCGCTGACCTCCGGTGAGTGTCGCTACGGGGACCTTGGCTTTGCCGGTGGCCAGGTGTTGGCGGTGGAAGAACAAGCCAACCAGCATCGCCTGGTGTCGATCGGGTTGGCGGATCATCAGCGACATCTACTGGCTGAAGGCGCCGATTTCTACGCTTCGCCGACCCTGAGCCCGGACGGCCAGCGGCTCGCCTGGGTTGAGTGGAGCCGCCCGCATCAACCCTGGACAGCCACGCGGTTGATGTTGGCCGAACGCAATGCTTCGGGTTGGGGCGAGCCACGCTGTGTGGCCGGCGAGGGTGAGCAAGAGTCCATTCAGCAACCGCGCTTCGACGCGGCCGGTCGCCTTTATTGCCTGAGTGATCGCGGTGGTTATTGGCAGCCCTGGAAGGAGTCGGCCCAAGGCCTGGAACCACTGCCCGCCGCCGAAGCCGATCACGCCCCGGCGCCATGGCAACTGGGTGGCTGTACCTGGCTGCCGCAGGATGAACACACGTACCTGGCGAGTTGGACCGAAGCGGGTTTCGGGCGCCTGGGCCTGTGTCGCGAAGACCACGCCAGCGATGACTTTACCGGCACCTATACCCGCTTTCGCAGCCTGGCGCTGGATGAGCGGTTCATCTACGCCATTGCCGCCTCGCCGACCGGCCCGTCGGCGGTCATTGCCATCGAGCGGCATAGTCATGACGTGGCGGTGCTGGCCGGCGGCGTCGCGCCATTGCCCGTCGAACAGATCAGCCGTCCTCGCACCCTGCGTTATCCATCCGGGTCAGGTGAGGCCCACGGGTTCTTTTACCCGGCCATGAATGTACAGGCGAAGCCGCCCCTGGTGGTGTTCATTCACGGCGGCCCCACCTCGGCCTGTTATCCCCTGTTCGATCCGCGTATCCAGTATTGGACCCAGCGTGGCTTTGCCGTTGCCGATCTCAATTACCGCGGCAGCAGCGGCTATGGCCGGGCCTATCGGCAGGCATTGCATTTGAACTGGGGCGTGGTGGATGTCGAGGATGCCTGCGCGGTGGTCGCCTACCTGGATGAACAAGGCCTGATCGACGGCCGTCATGCGTTCATTCGGGGTGGCAGTGCCGGCGGCTATACGTCCCTCTGCGCCTTGGCGTTCCATGAGGTCTTCCGTGCCGGCGCCAGCCTCTATGGCGTGAGCGACCCTGTCGCCCTCGGCCGGGCCACGCACAAGTTCGAAGGTGATTACCTGGACTGGCTGATCGGCGATCCGCAACAGGACGTCGAACGCTACCGCGCCCGTACGCCGCTGCTGCACGCCGGGAACATCCGTGTGCCGGTGATCTTTTTCCAGGGTGAACTGGACGCCGTGGTGGTGCCGCAGCAAACCCGCGACATGGTCAGTGCCTTACAGGCCAACGGCGTGGCCGTCGAGGCGCACTACTACCCGGATGAGCGCCACGGTTTTCGCAAAGCCGCGAACCAGGCGCATGCGCTGGAACATGAGTGGTTGTTCTATCGCAAGGTGATGGATGGCGATCTGTAGGACGCCAGACAAACTGTGGGAGCGAGCTTGCTCGCGATAGCAGTAGTCCAGTCGATATTTCCGTGGACTGACACACCGCTATCGCGAGCAAGCTCGCTCCCACAGGGGGATTTTATGACCGATGAATTCAGCGCTTGGCGATGATGTACAC
The DNA here is from genome assembly GCF_001307275.1 of Pseudomonas fluorescens. Taxonomy (NCBI): domain Bacteria; kingdom Pseudomonadati; phylum Pseudomonadota; class Gammaproteobacteria; order Pseudomonadales; family Pseudomonadaceae; genus Pseudomonas; species Pseudomonas fluorescens. Next base: position 3,224,473 of record NZ_CP012831.1, on the reverse strand, counting down.
CGCATGCACGATGCCAGGGATGTAACCCAACAGCGTCAGCAGGATATTCAGCCAGAACGCCCCGCCGAAACCGACTTGCAGGAACACCCCCAGTGGCGGCAGCAGGATGGCGATAATAATGCGAATGAAATCCATGGATGACTCCCTGATCGACGATGGCCAAATTGCCACATAGCTCATTGACCTCAAGCCGCTCGTCAGGGTTCAGTGAAACGCAAGCAGAAGCAACCCGGAGTAGGGCGCGCTGCCAAGGAACAAAAAATCCAGGCAAAAGAAAACCCCGCCGAAGCGGGGCTTTGCAGACTGTTTCCCTGACATCCATTTCACTCCGCCGTCCTGGCAGAATCCTACGTGTCCGTGTTGTTACTTTTGCGCGTCCTGCGCGGCGTCCATGTGAAGTAGATTAGCCCTGGATCCAATCTGCCGATAGAGGGAAAACGCCAGCACATTGTGTAAGCTTTTGCTTACACAATGTCAGTTTTTAGAACTGCCCGGGCTCCAGCAGAAACAGCGACTCGCTGCCAGCTTTCACCGAAGCACTCAGGGAGTGAATGCGCGGCAGCAGGCGAGCGAAATAGAACCGCGCCGTGCCCAGTTTGCTCGCGTAGAAATCATCCTGGTTTTCTTTGCCAAAAGCCGCCTTGGCCATCAACGCCCACATGTAAGCGTAAGCGGTGTAGCCGAACGCCTGGAGGTACTCCACCGAAGCGGCGCCGATTTCGTTCGGGTTGTTCTTCGCCCGGTCCAGCAACCAATCGGTCAACTCATCCAGCGTACCGACCGCATCGTTCAGTGGCTTGGTGAACTCCGCCAGGTCGCTGCTCGCGGTGGCGGTGAAATGGCGGATTTCATCGGCGAACAACCGGTAGAACGCTCCGCCACTGCCGACGATCTTGCGCCCTACCAGGTCCAGCGCCTGGATACCGTTGGTACCTTCGTAGATCTGGGTGATGCGCACGTCACGCACCAGTTGCTCTTGGCCCCATTCACGAATGTAACCATGGCCGCCGAACACCTGCTGGCCATGAACCGTGGTTTCCAGGCCCAGGTCGGTCAGGAATGCCTTGGCCACTGGGGTCAGCAACGCCACCAGGTCTTCGGCGCGCTTGCGGGTGACCGGGTCTTCGCTGAACTTGGCGGTGTCCAGTTGCATCGCCACGTAGGTGGAAAATGCCCGGCCACCCTCGTTCGAGGCCTTCATGGTCAGCAGCATCCGACGCACGTCGGGGTGGACGATGATCGGGTCAGCGACCTTGTCCTTGTTCTGCGCCCCAGTGGGCGAACGGCTTTGCAAGCGGTCACGGGCATATTCGACGGCGTTCTGGTAGGAACGCTCGCCGGAGGCCAGGCCTTGGATGCCAACCCCCAGACGCTCGTAGTTCATCATGGTGAACATCGCCGCCAGGCCTTTGTTCGGCTCACCCACCAGGTAACCCACGGCTTCGTCGAAGTTCATCACGCAGGTGGCGGACGCCTGGATGCCCATCTTGTGTTCGATCGACCCACAGTTGGCCGCGTTGCGCGCGCCCAGGCTGCCGTCGGCATTGACCATGAACTTGGGCACCAGGAACAGCGAGATACCCTTGGGGCCCGCCGGTGCGTCTGGCAGTTTCGCCAGCACCAGGTGGATGATGTTCTCGGTGAGGTCGTGCTCGCCACCGGTGATGAAAATCTTCGTGCCACTGACCTTGTAGGAACCGTCGGCCTGAGGTTCGGCCTTGGTGCGGATGATCCCCAGGTCCGTACCCGCGTGAGGCTCGGTCAGACACATGGAACCGGCCCAGACGCCGGCGTACATGTTCGGCAGGTACGCCGCCTTCAGTTCTTCGCTGGCATGGGCATTGATCGACAGGCAGGCGCCGGCGGTCAGCATCGGATACAGGCCGAAGGACAGGCTGGCGGAGTTGACCATTTCCTCGACCTGGGCCGAAACGGCCTTGGGCATGCCCATGCCGCCGTACACCGGATCACCGCCGACACCGACCCAACCGCCTTCAGCGTAAGTCTTGTAGGCCTGTGGGAAACCTGCCGGCGTGGTGACGGCGCCGTTGGCCCAGTGGCAACCTTCTTCGTCAGCGGCGCGGCTGAGGGGGGCGATGCTTTTGCTGGTGACTTTGCCGGCTTCTTCGAGGATCGCTTCGACCGTTTCAGCGTCCACGGTGTCGGCCAGTACCGGCAATTGGGCCCAGAGCTTCGCGACCTCGAACACTTCATTGAGGACGAAGCGCATATCGCGCAGGGGCGCTTTGTAGTCAGCCATGGCAAACCTCGCAGGATCTAAACAGTTGGGTTCGTAAAAGACGGTTTCGCAATGACCCGAGTGTACCTCAACAACTTTTGCGACACACAGGGTCAACCCATGACTGTTTTGTTATTTTTAGTCACCACAGGATTTTAGAGATTAACCGTGGCGAAAGAGCTTGCTCCCGCTTGAGTGCGCAGCATCACAAAAAGAGGGCTGCTACGCAGCCCAACGGGAGCAAGCGCCCTCGCCACGGTTCAGTCAGAGGGAAAACAACGCTGCCGGCAGCTTCATCAAACACTCGCTCCCGGCCTCGACCGCAGCCCGATGGGCGGTCGTACGTGGCAGCAGGCGCTTGAAGTAGAACTCGCAGGTCGCCAGTTTGGCCTGGCAGAAATCGCCGTCACCCTTGCCGCTGTCGAGTTGCGCCTGGGCCACCAAGGCCATGCGCAACCACAGATAGGCCAGGATGATGTAGCCGCTGTACATCAGGTAGTCCACCGAGGCGGCACCCACTTCATCCGGATTCTTCATGGCGGCCATGCCAACCCGAGTGGTCAGCTCGCCCCACTGCTGGTTGAGCCCGTCGAGTTGCGCGACGTACTCCTTGAGCTGCGGATGTTGCGCGTTGGCAGCGCAGAACTTATGGACAATCTTGGTGAAGCCACGCAACAACTTGCCCTGGCTACCCAGCACCTTGCGCCCCAGCAAATCCAGGGCCTGGATGCCGTTGGTGCCCTCGTAGATCGGCGCGATGCGGCAGTCGCGCACCAACTGCTCCATGCCCCACTCGCGGATGAAGCCGTGGCCGCCAAACACTTGCATGCCGTGGTTGGTTACCTCCAGCCCGGTGTCGGTCATGAAGGCCTTGCAGATCGGGGTAAGAAACGCCAGCAGGTCCTCGGCCTCCTGGCGCGCGGTGTCGTCCGGGCTCAGGTGGGCGGTATCGAGCAGTTGCGCGGTGAAATACGTCAGCGCCCGGTTGCCTTCGTTGAAGGCCTTCATGGTCAACAACATCCTGCGCACATCGGGATGGACGATGATCGGGTCCGCGACTTTTTCCGGTGCCTTGGGGCCGGTCAGCGCGCGCATCTGCAGACGCTCGTTGGCGTATTTGATCGCGCCCTGGAAGCTCGCCTCCCCCAGGCACAGGCCCTGCATGCCGGTGCCAAGCCGGGCGTGGTTCATCATGGTGAACATGCAGTTGAGGCCCTTGTTCGGCTCGCCGATCAGGAAACCCTTGGCCCCATCGAAATTCAACACACAAGTGGCCGAGGCCTTGATGCCCATCTTGTGTTCGATCGAGCCACAGGAAACGCCATTGCGCGCCCCGGCCTCACCGGTGGCGTCGGGCAGGAACTTGGGCACGATGAACAACGAGATGCCTTTGGTCCCGGCAGGGGCGTCCGGCAGCTTGGCCAGCACCAGGTGGATGATGTTATCGCTCATGTCGTGTTCGCCGGCGGAGATGAAAATCTTGCTGCCGGAGATCGCGTAACTGCCGTCGGCCTGGGGCACGGCGCGGGTCTTGATGATGCCCAGGTCGGTGCCGCAGTGGGCTTCGGTCAGGCACATGGTGCCGGTCCACTGGCCGGCGGTGAGTTTGCTCAGGTAGGTCTGTTTCTGCTCTTCAGTGCCGTGGGCATGAATGGCCGACATGGCACCGTGAGTCAGGCCCGGGTACATGCCCCAGGACGTGTTGCTGGAACCGATCATCTCGCTGATGACCAGGCCCAGGGAGCTGGGCAAGCCTTGGCCACCATACGCCGGATCTGCCGCCAAGCCGTGCCAGCCGCCTTCCACGTACTGTGCGAAAGCCTGCTTGAAGCCTGTAGGCGTGGTGACCACGCCGTTGTCGAAATGGCAGCCCTCTTCGTCACCGGAGCGATTGAGCGGTGCCAGCACGTTTTCACAGAATCTGGCGCCTTCCTCGAGGATCGCGCTGACCATGTCCGGGCTGGCATCGCTGGCACCCAGCTCGGCATAACGGCCATGGAAATCGAAGACGTGATCGATCAGAAAGCGCATGTCGCGCAGGGGGGCTTTGTACTCGGGCATGGTGGTTTTCTCCGGTAGCAGATCGTTCCAACCTACTGCCGGCCACCCTGTCCCACAATCACAGTCCAGACGCTGAATGCGCCGTCATCACTCAACCCGCGGCGGCTTCCATGCGCACCGCGCCGCGGCGGTTCTGGCCGAAGGCAACCACACAGTTACGCCCCGCGCCCTTGGCGTTGTACAGCGCCTGGTCGGCGGACTTGAGCACTTCTTCGGGCGTGCGCTGCTCAAGGCGCTCCGCGACACCGATGCTGACCGTCACCGATACGCTGGAAGCACCCGCGCCGGAGCGACGCTGGCGGCCTTGCTGATCGTCCTGGGGACGGCTATCGGGATTGCGCAGCTGGATGGCATACGTCTCGATGGACTGGCGGATGACTTCCAGATGGGGCATGCACTCGTCGATGGTCTTGCCTGCGAACACCAGGGCAAATTCCTCACCGCCGTAGCGATACGCCCTACCGCCACCGCCGATCTTCGACAACTTGCTGGCGACCAGGCGCAGCACCTGGTCGCCCACGTCGTGGCCATGGGTGTCGTTGAATTTCTTGAAATGATCCACGTCACTCATCGCCAACACATAGTTGCGCCCCAGGCGCTGCATGCGTTCGTTCAGTGCCCGCCGGCCCGGCAGGCCGGTGAGTTCGTCACGGAAGGCCATCTGATAGGCCTCGTGGGCGACCGCCGCGGCGATCATCAACATGACCTGGCTGCACATGATGTTCAGGGTGAACGGCAGGATAAAGGTCTTGGGCAGCATCCAGAACAACCCCAGCAAACCCACCAGTTGTGCCGCGTGCAATGGCCGGGGATTGCGCCAGTATTGCCAGGCCAACAGCAGGAACGCGGCGGCGAACATCGGGTAGGACAATTGGATCAGGCTCATCCAGGCACCGTGCAACGCGGGCCAGCGGATCTCCGAGAGCCACAACAACAAGGCCTGGGGGAAACTCTGCTCCAAGGCCAGCGCCACACTGCCAAAGACCAGCAACACCGCAAACCGCGCCACCATGTCCTGGAACAGGTGGGTGCGCTCCTGCCACGCGGCGAACAGCCCGAACAACAGCGGCAACAACAGGCAGACGAGATGGAACACCACCGCCGCGTCTTCGCGCACCTTGCCGTTATCGCGATAAAAGTCGGTTTGGGTATCCAAGAGAAAGTAGGCGATATACACCGTGACCATCAGAAACAGTTCACGTTGACGTCGGTAGACCGCGCAATACGCCCCGCCTAGCAACAGCACCAGCGTCGGGAGAACGTTGAACAGCGAGGTGAAGAAAACGTTGAGATCCTTGACGTAGGCAGCCGCAAGCCCCGCCACCAACAACAGCAACGACGGTAGGAAATGGCTCAAACGTACAGCGGAAGAACGCGGCAAGGGTAAAGCTCCGACCCGGCTGATCAAAGATGGCATTGTGCCTGCAATTGGAACAGTAAGGCACGCGAGATGTGACAGATGTCACACTGCCATCGCTGTAACGGCAGGGCGGGAGGTTTTCTTAAGGCTTTGTCGGAGCAATTGTTGTTACAGAATTTTCATGCAAACAACTGCGCCTGCTCAGATGGAAAATCTGAGCTTGCGATCCACTGCAAAGTGGCCGCTACCGCGCACGGCAATATAGAGCGCAAGAAATCCCATCAATACGGGAAACTCAATGCCGCGATCGATCCACGGCCAAGTGGGGCCAAGCGCGTAGCTGATAGCCACCATTTGCACCGCCATCATGAACGCGACCGGGCGCGCCCACAGACCGACAGCCAGCATGACCGCACCGACCGTTTCAAGAAGCATGACCAGAACCGCCCATTGCGCGGCGAACGGCAGGCCCATGACGTTCTGGATCAGGTTGATGGAGCCCGCCATGGGATCCGCCATGGAACCGTGGGATATCCCCAGGGCTTTTGGAAGGCCGTGGGTGAACATGACAACGCCGAACGCAAACCGCAGCACTGCATACAAAACGGGCTCCGCACGGGTGTAAAGCCCATCCAGCGCCGGAAACAGCAGGCGCTCTTGGGAGGCGGTGGTTTCCATGGAGGTCATCGCGGATTTACGTTGTGACGTGTCCATCGCGGTAGTCCTTTTTGTGAATGAGGTTTTCAGAGCCACCCGCTAACGCGGCCGGCACTTGCTGGCGAGATGCTGGACTCCCCGCGTCAATGACCAGCGCCCTGGCGAACCCGCTTTTGCAGCGAATGCGCCAGCAGGGCCGCTGTCGCTCCCAGCGTCCCGGCCAGGGCCAGCATCCCGAAGGTTGTGAGCGACGGGGGTTGGTGCGAAGCGAAATACGCCACCAGCCCCAGGAAAAAACCGAGCAGGTTGTTGAACACCGGCGCCTTGGCCAAAGACAGCGCAATGACCGTGATGGCGAACACCACTGCACTGATGGCATAGCTGCCCAGAACAGGCGTCAGGGCAGCCATGGCCTGGGCCGCACCGATCCCCAGAATGACGCCGATCAGCACGCAGGCCAGGTTGATCGCCCCTTGCTTGAGGTTGAGCCCGCGGGTAAAGAATGAAATCCACCCGACAAACATGGCCCACACCGGAACCTCCAGCGCCATCACGCTCAGGGTGGCGGCGGATGACGCAATGACCGACTCCCCCACCACCACCTTCAGATGAGTGAAAAATGCATTATTGGCCATGACTCACCTCCCGGGTCGCAAGTACCCGCCGTGACGTCAAGGGGCCAGACAGGGCGATACGACGCAGGAAGCGATCGCCAACGGCGATCAGACGCCAGGCCGCAAGAGTGGTGTTCACGTTCATGGTCAATTCCTTTCCGGTACGTGCGATAAAGCTGGTTTCACGGGATCGGCACCGGCCGACCCACATGGGGCGAAGGTTGTCAGCCCACAACCCCATGATGTCGATTGACCGTCTGTGAATAAACGGGATGAAATTGACTTATCTATTCCAAAAACCACAACAAATGGGCCGCTATGGACCGTTTCGACGCGTTGCAGGGACAGGTGACGGAATTTGAAGCACGAGGCTGGATTTCCACAGTAAGAAATTCGGCGACTTGAAGCCTGCTGGTGCTTGAGGCGCGTGTTTGTCGGCGGCGCAAAAAAAAGCCGCTGCTCCCGAAGAAGCAGCGGCTTTTTTCAAAGAACCGCGTAAGGCTTAGTAACCCAGCGCGAAGTCTTCTTCTTTCATGTCCATCAGGTTGTTCGCGCCCGACAGCATGGTTGCCACGTGGGTACGGGTGCGCGGCAGGATGCGCTGGAAGTAGAAGCGCGCGGTCTGCAGCTTGGCGGTGTAGAAGGCTTCTTCGGTGGTGCCGGCTGCGAGTTTTTCCGCTGCCAGGCGCGCCATGTCGGCCCAGAAATAGGCCAGGCAGGCGTAACCGGAGTACATCAGGTAGTCCACCGATGCCGCGCCCACTTCTTCACGATCCTTCATGGCCGCCATGCCGACCTTCATGGTCAGCTCGCCCCATTCCTTGTTCAGCGCAGCCAGGGGCTCGACGAACTCCTTGACCGCTTCGTTGCCTTCGTTGCTCTGGCAGAACTTGTGGACGATCTTGGTGAAGCCCTTGAGTGCCTCGCCCTGGGTCATCAGCACTTTACGGCCCAGCAGGTCGAGGGCCTGGATGCCGGTGGTGCCTTCGTACAGCATCGAGATACGACTGTCGCGAACGTTCTGCTCCATGCCCCACTCGGCGATGAAGCCGTGGCCGCCGTAGATCTGCACGCCATGGTTGGCCGATTCGAAACCGACTTCGGTCATGAAGGCCTTGGCGATCGGCGTCATGAACGCCAGCAGCGCATCGGCTTTTTTCTTCTCTTCTTCGTCCACGCCGTACTTGACGATGTCGACCTGCTTGGCGGTGAAGTACACCATCGCCCGGTTACCTTCGGCGAAGGCCTTCATGGTCAGCAGCATGCGACGCACGTCAGGGTGCACGATGATCGGGTCGGCGGCCTTGTCTGGCGCTTTCGGGCCCGTCAGGGAGCGCATTTGCAGGCGATCACGGGCATATTTCAGGCCGCCCTGGAAGCCGATCTCGGCGTGGGCCAGGCCTTGCAGCGCAGTGCCCAGGCGTGCGGTGTTCATGAAGGTGAACATGCAGTTCAGGCCTTTGTTCGCCGGGCCGATCAGGTAACCGGTGGCCGCGTCGAAGTTCATCACACAAGTGGCGTTGCCGTGGATGCCCATCTTGTGTTCCAGGGAACCACAGCTCACCGCGTTGCGCTGGCCGATGGAGCCGTCGGCGTTAGGCAGGAATTTTGGAACGATGAACAGCGAAATGCCCTTGGTGCCAGCCGGTGCGTCCGGCAGGCGTGCCAGTACGATGTGGACGATGTTGTCGGCCATGTCGTGTTCACCGGCCGAAATGAAGATCTTCGTACCGGAAACCTTGTAGGAACCGTCGGCCTGAGGCTCGGCCTTGGTGCGTAGCATGCCCAGGTCGGTACCACAGTGCGGTTCGGTCAGGCACATGGTGCCGGTCCATTCACCGGAAACCAGCTTGGTCAGGTAGGCCTCTTGCTGCTCGGGCGTACCGTGCTCGGAAATCGTGTTCATCGCGCCATGGGACAGGCCCGGGTACATGCCCCACGACCAGTTGGCTTCACCGACCATCTCGCTGACCGCCAGGCCCAGGGATTCCGGCAGGCCTTGACCGCCATGCTCGACGTCGTGGGCCAGGCTCGGCCAGCCGCCTTCGACGAATTGCTTGTAGGCTTCCTTGAAACCGGCCGGGGTTTTCACGCCGGACTCGCTCCAGGTGCAACCCTCGATGTCGCCCACACGGTTCAGCGGAGCCAGCACCTGCTCACAAAACTTGGCGCCTTCTTCGAGAATGGCGTCAACCATGTCCGGAGTTGCATCCTGGCAAGCCGGAAGGCTCTGATAATGCGCTTCGTAGCCAAGCAGTTCGTCACGAACGAAGCGAATATCACGCAAGGGGGCCTTGTAGTCAGGCATAGCGATAAACCTCTGCTGATGTAACCGGGAATGAACGACCGCGTGGATTTGTTGTGGCGGTCAAACAGTTGTTTGAAACATACGTTTACGCCCAAATCTTGTCAAGCGCCGATCTTTTGCCGTTCGTCATCAGCCTGAGAAAAATGTCGGACACAGGAAACCCATCGCCCTGAAGAATCCGCGATGCGCGTAGGAAAAGATTAGTTGAGCAATAAGACGTTAGAGACAAAAACGCCGCGAATAATCGCGGCGTTTTGGCAAATCTGAAGAACAGGATCAGGCAAAGGTATCGATCAATGTCCCGAGCATTTCGTCGGATGCCTTGGCGACATTGGCACCCAGTTGCACCTGGAACTTGCCCTGGGCCATTTCGACCATGTTGGCGGCCTGGTCCGACTGCTGGCTACGATCCACCGAACGCAGGCGATCTACCTGGACTTCAGACGACTGGCTGGTGACCGAACGCTCGATCGTGTTGTTGGCGATCTGGCCGGAGGCCTGATCGACGCGGTTCTGCCCTGTCTGAATCGTGCTCAGACCGGCATAGAACGCGGTACTTCCTGAGATTTCCATGGCAGAGCTCGTCTTCTTGAAGGGTCGACAGTGGCCATTGAATCAGAAGCCCAGGGAAAAGGCCCGACAAAAACACTAATGGCACAGTGCCGTGTCATAGGCAAAACCTTGGCGGGGGCTCAGTCCAGCAGATCCAGTTGCAGGTGTCCGGCCACGGCTTCGGCCGTCACACTCTGGATCCGCGCCACCCTGCCCAGGCACGGCGCCGGAAGTCGCTCGGCCAAGGTTGCCAGGTTTTCTTCCAGGCGCGAGGTGGCCGGGTCGATGATGTTCGCGACCCAACCGGCAAGCTGCAAGCCATCACGGGCGATAGCCTCGGCGGTCAACAACGCGTGGCTGATGCAACCCAGGCGCACGCCCACCACCAGAATCACCGGCAAGCCCAGCGCGATCGCCAGATCGGAAAGATTGTCCTGGCCGGCCAGCGGTACCCGCCAACCACCTGCGCCCTCGATCAGGGTGAAATCAGCGTTCAGCGCCAGCACTTCGCGCATCGGGCCAAGTAGCGACTGCACCGTCAAGGCAACGCCCGCTTCCCGGGCGGCCAGGTGCGGCGCTATTGCCGGTTCGAACGCCACCGGATTGACCTGTGCATACGTCAACGGTATCGAGCATTCGGCCAGCAAGGCCAAGGCATCGGCGTTGCGTAGCCCCTTGGGCGTCACGTCGCAGCCAGAGGCCACGGGTTTTCCGGCAGCCGTGCTCATCCCAGCCTGTCGCGCAGCATGCAGCAGGCCCGCCGCGACGGTGGTCTTGCCTACATCGGTGTCGGTGCCGGTAATGAAATAGGCCTTGCTCATAGCGGTTTCTCCAAAACGGCGTAGACCACCTGGTAAGTTGCCGGCAGCCCCTGGGCCTGACGAAACTGCTCATAGGCCTCAACCAGCGCGAGAATCCGCGCCCTGCCCGTCAAGCCACCGGGGCGACCAGGGTTCAGATTGTGGGCACCCAAAGCTTTCAATTCATGTGTCAGGCTGCGCACATCAGGGTAATGCAGCACATGCGGACGGATTTCAAGACTGATGACATTCAGCCCGCTGGCCGCGCAAAGGTGCTGATACGTTTCGAACGCACGGAAACGGTTGACGTGCACCAAGCCATCCACCTGACGCCAGCTGTCGCGCAACTCGTACAAAGTGCCCACGCAGAGGCTGGTGAAGGCCAACACCCCACCCGGCTTCAACACCCGATGGGCCTCGCTCAGCACCGTGGCGAAATCCGCGCACCATTGCACCGCCAGGCTGGAGAACACCAGGTCGCAGCTCGCCGCCTGCAAAGGCAGCCGCTCAGCATCACCGGCGACAAAATACGCGGCGCCACCTTGAGGACGCGCATGGTTGAGCATGCCTTCGGCGATATCCAACGCCAGGCCGGTGGTCGCACCAAAACGCGCACCCAAGGCCCGAGTGAAGTAGCCGGTGCCGCAGCCCAGGTCCAGCCAACGTTGCGGCGTGAAAGAAGGCGGCAAGCGACCGAGCAATTGCTGCCCCACGTCGCGCTGCAGCTCGGCCACGCTGTCATAGCTGGTCGCTGCCCGGGAAAACGACGCCGCTACCTGGCGTTTGTCGGGCAAGGCACCGGGCAATGGAGGGAGAGACAAATCAGTCATCGCCGGACTCATGCAAAAAAACCTGGATCGCCGCCGCTATACCGTGAGGGTCTTCCAGAAGGAATCCGTGGCCGGCCTGTTCAATCAGACCGATTTCGACATCCGGCAGCAAGACCAGCAAATCACCCGCCGCTTCGGCCGGCACCAGGGCATCGAGCCCGGCAAACAGATGCAGTTGCGGGCCTCGGAAACTCTGCAACGCAGCGCGGGTGTCCAATCGCGCCAGCAGTTCGAGCCCGGCCATCAATACTTCGGGCGAAGTGTTTGGCGCCCCGGCCAACAACAACCGCGACAACCCGCGTGGATCGCCGCAGCCCTGGGCACACAGCAGGCTGAAACGCTTGAGGGTCTGGCGTGGGTCGGCCGCACAGCCGGCGAGAAAGCCATCGAACGTCTGGCCGTCCATCGCGCTCGGCCATTGCTCGTGGGCGACAAAGGACGGATTACTGGCCATGGTCAGCAGGCCACAGCAGCGCTCACCCCGGCGCGCCGCCAGCGCCGAGGCCAGCATGCCGCCCAGGGACCAACCGCCCAGCCAGGTGTCCTGAGGCACGGTGGCGTCCAATTCTTCGAGCCATTCATCGGGGTCGCTCGATAGCAATACCGGCAACGGCTCGATTTCCACCCGCAGGTGTTCGTCGAGCCCTTGCAAGGCCGCCGCCAGCGGTTCCAGCGGTGAAACACCCAAGCCCCAACCGGGCAGCAAAATCAGTCGATCACGCATGGCTTGGCTCCGGTCCCAACAGGGCAAAACACTCGGCCAGTGCATTCAACAATAGCTGCACCTGGGCCTCGCTATGGGCGGCGGTCAGGGTCACGCGCAAACGAGCGCTGCCGGCCGGCACGGTGGGTGGGCGGATCGCCGTGACCATCAGCCCGCGCTCACGCAGCATCTGCGACAAGCGCATGGCCCGCCCCGCATCGCCCACCAGGATCGGCTGGATCGGCGTGAAGCTGTCCATCAATTGCAGGCCGATCTGCTCGGCACCTTGGCGGAACTGGCGGATCAGCACCTGCAGGTGTTCACGCCGCCAATGCTCGCCGCGCAGCAGTTCCAGGCTCTTGAGCGTGGCGCAGGCCAGGGCCGGCGGTTGGCTGGTGGTGTAGATGTAGGGACGCGCGAACTGGATCAGGCTTTCGATCAGTTCCTCGCTACCGGCGACGAAGGCCCCGGCGGTGCCAAAGGCCTTGCCCAGGGTGCCGACCAGCACCGGCACATCGTCCTGGCTCAAGCCGAAATGTTCGACGATACCGCCACCATGGCCCCCCAGCGGACCAAAGCCGTGGGCATCGTCGACCATCAGCCAGGCGCCCCGGGCCTTTGCCTCACGGGCCAGGGCCGGCAGGTCGGCAATGTCGCCGTCCATGCTGAACACGCCGTCGGTGACCACCAGGGTATTGCCAGTGGCTTTCTCCAGGCGACTGGCCAGGCTCTGGGCATCGTTGTGCAGGTATCGGTTGAAACGCGCACCGGACAACAGCCCGGCGTCGAGCAGCGAAGCATGATTGAGGCGGTCTTCCAGCACCGTATCGCCCTGCCCCACCAGCGCGGTGACCGCGCCGAGGTTGGCCATGTAACCGGTGGTGAACAGCAACGCCCGCGGACGCCCCGTCAGGTCGGCCAACGCTTCTTCCAGGGCGTGATGAGGGCTGCTGTGGCCAATCACCAAATGGGAGGCGCCGCCCCCGACGCCCCAACGCGCCGCGCCGGCGCGCCAGGCCTCGATCACTTGCGGGTGATTGGCCAGGCCCAGGTAATCGTTGTTGCAGAACGCCAGCAACGGCTGGCCGTCCACTACCACTTCCGGGCCCTGGGGGCTTTCGAGCAGCGGGCGCTGGCGGTAGAGGTTGTTGGCACGACGGGCAGCCAGGCGTGCGGCGAGATCGAAGGGCATGCAGGCCTCGGGGTGAACCATTTATGGACGGAGTGAGATCCCCTGTGGGAGCGAGCTTGCTCGCGATGAGGCCATGACATTCAACATCTCTGTCGGCTGTTATACCGCCATCGCGAGCAAGCTCGCTCCCACAAGGTCTTGCATTCCAATCAGGGGATCGGTGAGCAATCAGACAGCCGCGTTATAGAACTGCTCGCTGCTCTTCTGCTCCACCAGCGCCTGTTCAATAGCCGCCTGGTGCACTTCGTCGGCATGTTCTTCGCGGGCTTCGGGCTGGATGCCCAGGCGTGCGAACAATTGCATGTCCTTGTCGGCTTGCGGGTTGGCGGTGGTCAACAGCTTGTCGCCGTAGAAAATCGAGTTGGCGCCAGCAAAAAATGCCAGGGCCTGCATCTGCTCGTTCATCGCTTCACGACCAGCGGACAGGCGCACATGGGACTGGGGCATCATGATCCGCGCCACGGCAAGCATGCGGATGAAATCGAATGGATCGATGTCTTCGGCATTCTCCAGCGGCGTGCCGGCGACTTTGACCAGCATGTTGATCGGCACCGATTCCGGGTGCTCCGGCAGGTTCGCCAGCTGGATCAGCAGGTTGGCGCGGTCGTCCAGGGACTCGCCCATGCCCAGGATGCCGCCGGAGCAGATCTTCATCCCCGAATCACGCACATAGGCCAGGGTTTGCAGGCGCTCGCTGTAGGTACGGGTGGTAATGATGCTGCCGTAGAACTCCGGCGAGGTATCGAGGTTGTGGTTGTAGTAGTCCAGGCCAGCCTGGGCCAGCGCTTCGGTCTGTTCCTGGTCGAGGCGGCCCAGGGTCATGCAGGTTTCCAGGCCCATGGCCTTCACGCCTTTGACCATTTCCAACACATACGGCATGTCCTTGGCCGACGGATGCTTCCAGGCCGCGCCCATGCAGAAACGGGTCGAACCGATGGCCTTGGCCCGCGCAGCCTCTTCGAGGACCTTCTGCACTTCGAGCAATTTCTCTTTATCCAGACCGGTATTGTAGTGACCGGACTGCGGACAATATTTGCAATCTTCCGGGCAAGCGCCGGTCTTGATCGACAGCAGCGTGGAAACCTGGACGCGGTTGGCGTCGAAGTGCGCGCGGTGCACGGTCTGCGCCTGGAACAACAGGTCATTGAATGGCTGGACAAAGAGTGCTTTGACTTCGGCCAAAGACCAGTCATGACGCAGGTTGGCAGTGGTGCTGGCGCTCATGGGCATTTCCTTGATTATGCTTGGCTGGCGCCTGGGGCATGCAATACCCACAGGTGCGACACGGATGTTCGGCATATTTAAGGAAGAGTCATGCGCTGTCAACCACGATACAAATGGCCGGTTTACATCTGGTTAAAAAATAAGCAATCCTGCCTACTCTGCGGCGAAAGCACGGATACCCCGCAACCCATCTGCACCCCCTGCGAAAGCGAGCTGCCCTGGCTCGGCGATCAATGCAGCATTTGCGCCCTGCCACTGCCCATGGCCGGACTGCGTTGCGGCCAATGTGCCTCGCGGCCGCCGGCCTTCGAGCGGGTCCTGGCACCCTGGGCCTACGACTTCCCGGTAGACACCCTGATCACCCGCTTCAAGCATCAGGCGAAATGGCCCCTTGGCCGGCTGCTGGGCGAACTGCTGGCGCAATCGCTGCAACATCATTTCGACGAAGGGCTGGAACGACCCGACGCACTGGTACCGGTGCCACTGGCAACCCGGCGTTTGCGCCAGCGCGGTTTCAACCAGGCGGCACTGCTGGCCCGCTGGCTCAGTGGGCCGCTGGCGATCCCTTGCGAAGAAAACCTGCTGCGACGCACCCAGGACACCCCCGCCCAACAGGCCCTCGACGCCAGGGCCCGGCGCCAAAACCTGCGCCAGGCCTTTGCCCTCGCGCCCCAGGCGACGTTACGCAATCGTCACCTGGCGTTGGTCGACGACGTGCTCACCACCGGCGCCACCGCCCAGGCCCTGGCCGCCCTGTTACTCGATGCCGGCGCGGCGCGGGTCGATGTGTATTGCTTGGCCCGCACGCCGAAACCCGGTGAACCGGCTTGACGTGCCGCGCCCAAGGCGCCAACGTCCGCTCATCGACTTTTGCACGCAGTTTGCCGTCATGTCATTGCCCACGCTCCTGACCCAACACATCGTCCGGCGACCACAACGCATCGCGCTGTTGCAGCACATCGCCGAACAGGGCTCGATCACCCGCGCCGCCAAGAGCGCGGGCCTGAGCTACAAGGCGGCATGGGATGCCATCGATGAGTTGAACAACCTCGCCGACCATCCGTTGGTGGAACGCAGCGTCGGCGGCAAGGGCGGTGGCGGCGCGAGGCTGTCGCAGGAAGGCCAACGCGTGCTGCGCCTGTATCAGCGCCTGCAAGCGCTGCAGGCGCAACTGCTGGAAGCCAGCGAAGACGCCGGGGACCTGGGCCTGCTCAGTCGCCTGATGCTGCGCACCAGTGCCCGCAATCAATTGCATGGCAAGGTCCTGGGCATCGAGGCCCAGGGGCACAACGACCGGGTACGCCTGGAGCTGGCCCGGGGCCTGGTCATCGAAGCGCGGATCACCCATGACAGCACGTTGCGCCTGGAGCTGGCTGTCGGCACCGACGTGGTGGCGCTGATCAAGGCCGGCTGGCTGGAATTGCACCCCGTCGAACAAGCGGAAAAACAGGGGATCAATACGCTGCGCGGCATGATCGAGCAGGTCGACGCCGCCGAAGACGGCCCCAGCGAAGTGCGCATCGGCCTGCCCAACGGCCAGACACTGTGCGCCCTGGCCGACCCGCTTCAGTTGCAAGCGCAGGACCTGGCAGCCGGCTCACCGGTGCAAGTGACGTTTTCAGCGACAAATGTGCTGCTCGGCACACCGCTGTAGCGCGCTGCAACAATAGTTTCATCGACCCGCTTTAAGGTGACTGCCAAAACCAGCAGGGAGCCTGATGATGAGCCTATTAGAAGAAAACCAATCCACCGACCTGGAAAAGATCGTCGGCCTGAGCCGGCGCAGTTTCATCAGCGCCGGCGCCCTGTGCGGCGCGGCGATGTTCCTGGGCGGCAACCTGCTGAGCCGCAGCGTGCTGGCCGCCGCCGTGAGCGAAGGCAACAGCCGGCTGCTGGGTTTCAACAGCATCGCCGCCGCCACGGCCGACACCGTCACGCTGCCGCCAGGCTACAAGGCCTCGGTGCTGATCAGTTGGGGCCAGCCGCTGCAGAAAAATGCACCGGCGTTCGACCCCAGTGGCAATGGAACTGCCCGCGCACAGGAAGTGCAGTTTGGCGACAACAACGACGGCATGAGCCTGTTCGAATTCCCCGGCGACAAGAACCGGGCGCTGATGGCGATCAACAACGAATACACCAACTACCGCTACCTCTTCCCCCACGGCGGCCAGCCGCAGTCGGCCGAAGACGTGCACAAGGCCCAGGCCAGCGAAGGGGTGTCGGTGATCGAGGTCCAGCGTCGTCGCGGCCAGTGGCAGTTCGTCCAGGAATCGCGCTACAACCGCAGGATCCACGGCAACACGCCGATTCGCCTGCGTGGTCCGGCCGCCGGCCACGACCTGCTGAAAACCAGTGCCGACAAGAGCGGCAAGAAAGTGCTGGGCACCTTCCAGAACTGCGCCAACGGCATGACGCCGTGGGGCACCTACCTGACCTGCGAAGAAAACTTCACCGACTGCTTCGGCAGCAGCAAGACCGACCTGCAGTTCGATGAGGCGCAAAAGCGCTACGGCGCCACCGTCACCAGCCGCGAGATCAACTGGCACCTGTACGACCCGCGTTTCGACCTGGCGAAGAACCCCAACGAACTCAATCGCCATGGTTGGGTGGTGGAAATCGATCCGTTCGATCCAGAATCCACGCCGGTGAAACGCACCGCCCTGGGCCGCTTCAAACACGAAAACGCCGCCCTGGCACAAACCAACGACGGTCGCGCCGTGGTGTACATGGGCGACGATGAACGCGGCGAGTTCATCTACAAGTTCGTCAGCCGCGAGCGCATCAATCATCGCAATGCCAAGGCCAACCGCAACCTGCTGGACCACGGCACCTTGTACGTGGCGCGCTTCGATGCCGGCGACGGCAACCCGGACCACCCCAAAGGCAAGGGCCAGTGGATCGAGTTGACCCACGGCAAGAACGGCCTCGACGCCAGCAGTGGCTTCGCCGACCAGGCCGAGGTGCTGATCCATGCGCGCCTGGCCGCCAGCGCCGTGGGTGCCACCCGCATGGACCGCCCTGAGTGGATCGTGGTCAGCCCGAAAGACGGCCAGGTCTATTGCACCCTGACCAACAACTCCAAGCGCGGCGAGGACGGCCAACCGGTGGACGGGCCGAACCCTCGGGCCAAGAACGTCTACGGGCAGATCCTGCGCTGGCGCACCGACCGCGACGATCATGCCGCCAAGACCTTCTCCTGGGATCTGTTCGTGGTCGCCGGCAACCCAACGGTACACGCCGGCACGCCGAAAGCCGGGTCGTCCAATATCAACCCGCAGAACATGTTCAACAGCCCCGACGGCCTGGGCTTCGACAAGGCTGGCCGGCTGTGGATTCTCACCGACGGCGACTCCAGCAACGCCGGGGACTTCGCCGGCATGGGCAACAACCAGATGCTCTGCGCCGACCCTAGCAGTGGCGAAATCCGCCGCTTCATGGTCGGACCGGTGGGCTGCGAAGTGACCGGGATCAGTTTTGCCCCGGACCAGAAAGCCTTGTTCGTCGGGATCCAGCATCCAGGGGAAAACGGTGGTTCGACCTTCCCTGAGCACCTGCCCAACGGCAAGCCGCGGTCTTCGGTGATGGTGATTACCCGGGACGATGGCGGGGTCATCGGCGCCTGACAGCGCCTCATCGCGAGCAAGCTCGCTCCCACAATGTGGATTGCCCCCAAAAAGTTGGACACCCATCTGGCTTTTGGGGGCAGTCCAATGGATCCGCTATCCCTGTGGGAGCGAGCTTGCTGGCGATAACGTCAGCACAGCCGCCACCTATCTGCCTCTGTCTGCGCTACCATGCTGTGCCGGACGCGGCAGCCCTGCCGCTGCGCAGGAGTCAGCATGTCCCATCCGTTTGAAACCCTCACGCCCGACCTGGTGCTCGATGCCGTTGAAAGCATCGGCTTTCTCAGCGACGCCCGCGTGTTGGCCCTCAACAGCTACGAGAACCGCGTCTATCAGGTGGGCATCGAAGATTCCGAGCCGCTGATCGCCAAGTTCTATCGCCCCCAGCGCTGGACCAACGAAGCGATCCTGGAAGAGCACAGCTTTACCTTCGAGCTGGCCGAATACGAAGTGCCCGTGGTGGCGCCGCTGATCCACAACGGCGCCAGCCTGCACGAACACGCCGGGTTTCGTTTCACCCTGTTTCCTCGTCGCGGTGGCCGGGCGCCGGAGCCGGGCAATCTCGACCAACTCTATCGCCTGGGACAATTGCTCGGACGCCTGCACGCGCTCGGGGCGACCCGGCCGTTCGAGCATCGCGAAGCCCTGGGCGTGAAGAATTTCGGCCACGATTCACTGGCCACCGTGCTGGCGAGCGGCTTCGTTCCCCGCAGCCTGCTGCCGGCCTACGAGTCGGTCGCCCGGGACTTGCTCAAGCGCGTCGAAGAGGTCTACGCCGCCACGCCCCACCAGAACATCCGCATGCACGGCGATTGCCACCCCGGCAACATGATGTGCCGCGACGAGGTGTTCCACATCGTCGACCTGGACGACTGCCGCATGGGGCCGGCGGTGCAGGACTTGTGGATGATGCTCGCCGGCGATCGCCAGGAGTGCCTGGGGCAATTGTCGGAACTGATGGACGGCTACCGTGAGTTCCACGACTTCGACCCGCGTGAACTGGCGCTGATCGAACCGCTGCGGGCCCTGCGGCTGATGCACTACAGCGCCTGGCTGGCACGGCGCTGGGACGACCCGGCGTTCCCCCGCAGCTTCCCGTGGTTCGGCAGCGAGCGCTACTGGGGCGACCAGGTGCTGGCACTGCGCGAGCAATTGGCGGCGCTCAATGAAGAGCCGTTGAAGCTGTTCTGACCTACTGCGGGTCCCCCTGTGGGAGCGAGCTTGCTCGCGATGGCGATCGAACACTCGACACCTCTGTCGACTGACACATCGCTATCGCGAGCAAGCTCGCTCCCACAAAGGGATTCGCGCTGGAACGCTCACAAAGGTTCACAGCACAACCTGACAAATCTCCTTACAATCCCCCTTTGTTAGCTGCCTAAGCAAGGACTCTGCATGCAAGCCGCCAACCCGCGTCGCGGGTATATCCTGGGCCTGAGTGCCTACATCATCTGGGGTCTGTTCCCGATCTACTTCAAGGCCATCGCCAGCGTGCCGTCAGTGGAAATCATCATCCACCGGGTGCTGTGGTCGGCCCTGTTCGGCGCGGCATTGCTGCTGGTCTGGAAACACCCGGGCTGGTGGCGCGAACTGCGGGACAATCCACAGCGCCTGGCGATTCTCGCCCTGAGCGGGACACTGATCGCGGCCAACTGGCTGACCTACGTCTGGGCGGTGAACAACGAACGCATGCTCGAAGCCAGCCTGGGTTATTACATCAACCCACTGGTGAACGTGCTGCTGGGCATGGTGATCCTCGGCGAGCGCCTGCGCCGCATGCAATGGCTGGCGGTGGGGCTGGCGGCGGTCGGCGTGGCGCAGCAGGTCTGGCAAGTGGGCAGCCTGCCCTGGGTGTCACTGGTGCTGGCGCTGACCTTCGGCTTCTACGGGTTGATCCGCAAGCAGGCACCGGTCAAGGCATTGCCGGGGCTGGTGGTAGAAACCTGGATGCTGGTGCCGATCGCCATCGCCTGGTTGCTGTTCAACCCGACGGCCACCAGTGCCCAGGCGGCATTCTGGACCACCTCCGAAGCCTGGTGGCTGGTGGCGGCAGGCCCCGTGACGCTGGTGCCGTTGGTGTGCTTCAACGCCGCAACACGGCATTTGCCCTACACGACCATCGGTTTTCTCCAGTACATCGCGCCGACGCTGGTGCTGTTGCTCGCCGTGCTGCTGTTCGGTGAGCACCTGTCGTCCAGCACGCTGGTGGCGTTCCTGTTCATCTGGGCCGGGCTGGCGGTGTACAGCGTCGATGCGGTGATCAGCATGCGCCGGCGCAGCTGATCAAAAAACGCACAACCCTCTACAGGCCACGTGCGCCGTGGCCTGCGCTTATCTTTCCCAAGGTTATCCACAGCGTGATCCCCGCCGTTTGTGCACAAGCCCTTGAAAACTGGTGATTTTTTGATCATTGGCCGCTGAGCCCCGGCGGGCCTGGGCTGGAGCCGGGTCTCTACAGGTTATCCACAGGCAGGCGCAGTTTTTCCTTGGATAACCTTCATTACACTTCGTCGCTGAGCTTGAGCTCCACCATCAACTCATCGGCCAAGGTTTCCAGACGTTCCTGCAAGGTCTCCAGGGACAAGGTCAAAGGCACGCCCAGGATCGCTTCGGCATGAAACAGCAGCTCACTGCTCATCGGTGCCGGCCGGACATGGGTCACCAGCCGCTCGACATTGACGCCCTGCTCGCTCAACAACCGGGTGATGTCCCGTACGATACCGGGACGATCGTTGCCCACCAGTTCCATGGTGATGGGTTTCCAGGTGCAGGACTCCTCAACGGCGCTTTCAGCGATCAATACGCGGATGCCGTGGGCCGCCAGCCCCTGCAAGGCTTCGATCAATTCTTCATGGGCCTCGGCCGGGGCGCTGAAGCGCACGATCCCGGCAAATTGCCCGGCCAGGTGCGCCATGCGGCTTTCCAGCCAGTTACCGCCATGTTCGACAATGCAATCGGCGATGCGCTCGACCTGCCCGGGCTTGTCCGGGGCGAAAACAGTGATGACGAGGTGGTCCATGGCGCAGTCCTCTTGTGGTGGAAGGAACAGTATAGGCAGGACGCGCAAGTGCTGTGTGCTCACGCCAATCGTGTACAAGTTTTAATATTTATCTGGAACAATCCACAGTTTTTTTGAGAACATCAGAAGCCGCGCCGTGACTGTACTGCTTTAGTCGGTCGCGGAACGACGCAATTAGTCTAATTTTCACAACCGCAATTGATCATGTAGTATGCCGCAGCGCGCACTACATAATCGTGATACCCCTGTTGTACCGATGTCTGCTTAAGGCCAGTCGCATCCCTGAAAAGCCCCGTCAGCAAGGCTTGAATACCCAGCCGCCAGCGATGGCATGTACTGGTTCCGGGGTTTGTGGTTTAAATGTCCCGAGGCTTCATTGTCAAAATCGAAGAGCTGAAAAGCGAAATAGCTGAGCAGAGTGAGGCAAGCAATGACTGAACACGTTCAAGTCGGTGGCCTGCAGGTCGCCAAAGTCCTGTTCGACTTCGTGAATAACGAAGCCATTCCCGGAACCGGCCTCACCGCCGGCGCATTCTGGGCCGGTGCCGACAAGGTCATCCACGACCTGGCCCCGAAGAACCAAGCCCTACTCGCCAAACGCGATGATTTCCAGGCGCGGATCGATGCCTGGCACCAGGCCCGTGCCGGCCAGGCCCACGACGCCGTGGCTTACAAAGCCTTCCTGCAAGACATTGGCTATCTGCTGCCAGAAGCGGCGGATTTCCAGGCCACGACCCAGAACGTCGATGACGAAATCGCCCGCATGGCCGGTCCACAGCTGGTGGTACCGGTGATGAACGCCCGTTTCGCCCTCAATGCCTCGAACGCCCGCTGGGGTTCGCTGTACGACGCGTTGTACGGCACCGATGCCATCAGCGAAGCCGATGGCGCGGAAAAAGGCAAAGGCTACAACAAGGTACGCGGCGACAAGGTCATCGCCTTCGCCCGCGCCTTCCTCGACGAAGCGGCCCCCCTGGCGGCCGGCTCCCATGTCGACTCCACCGCGTATAAAATCGTCGACGGCAAACTGGTCGTCGCCCTCAAGGGCGGCAGCAACAGCGGCCTGCGTGACGATGCCCAGTTGATCGGCTTCCAGGGCGATGCCTCGGCACCGACCGCCGTGCTGCTGAAACACAACGGCCTGCACTTCGAAATCCAGATCGATGCCAGCACGCCCGTCGGCCAGACCGATGCCGCCGGCGTCAAAGACATCCTGATGGAAGCCGCGCTGACCACCATCATGGACTGCGAAGACTCGGTCGCCGCCGTCGACGCCGATGACAAAGTGGTGATCTACCGCAACTGGCTCGGCTTGATGAAGGGCGACCTGTCGGAAGAAGTCGCCAAGGGCGGCCAGACGTTTACCCGGACCATGAACCCTGACCGTGTCTACACCGCCGTCGACGGCTCGGGCGTGACCCTGCACGGCCGCTCGCTGCTGTTCGTGCGTAACGTCGGCCATCTGATGACCATCGACGCGATCCTGGACAAGCACGGCAACGAAGTGCCGGAAGGCATCCTCGACGGCCTGGTCACCAGCCTGGCGGCGATCCACAGCCTCAACGGCAACACCTCGCGCCGCAACAGCCGCACCGGCTCGGTGTACATCGTCAAGCCGAAGATGCACGGCCCGGAAGAAGCCGCGTTCACCAACGAGCTGTTCGGTCGCGTCGAAGACGTGCTGAACCTGCCGCGCAACACCCTCAAGGTCGGGATCATGGACGAGGAGCGCCGTACCACGGTCAACCTCAAGGCCTGCATCAAGGCCGCCAGCGAACGCGTGGTGTTCATCAACACCGGCTTCCTCGACCGTACCGGCGATGAAATCCACACCTCCATGGAAGCCGGCCCGATGGTGCGCAAGGCCGACATGAAAGCCGAGAAGTGGATCGGCGCCTATGAAAACTGGAACGTCGATATCGGCTTGAGCACCGGCCTGCAAGGTCGCGCGCAAATCGGCAAGGGCATGTGGGCGATGCCGGACCTGATGGCCGCGATGCTCGAACAGAAAATCGCTCATCCGCTGGCCGGTGCCAACACCGCCTGGGTTCCCTCGCCGACCGCCGCCGCCCTGCACGCGCTGCATTACCACAAGGTCGACGTGTTCGCTCGCCAGGCCGAACTGGCCAAGCGTGCTCGCGCTTCGGTGGACGACATCCTGACCATCCCGCTGGCCGTCAACCCGAACTGGACGCCGGAACAGATCAAGAACGAACTGGACAACAATGCCCAGGGCATCCTTGGCTACGTGGTGCGCTGGATCGACCAGGGCGTCGGCTGCTCCAAGGTGCCGGACATCAACGACATCGGCCTGATGGAAGACCGTGCGACGCTGCGTATCTCCAGCCAGCACATCGCCAACTGGCTGCGCCACGGCATCGTTACGCAAGACCAGGTGATGGAAAGCCTCAAGCGCATGGCGCCAGTGGTCGACCGCCAGAACGCCAGCGACCCGCTGTACCGTCCACTGGCGCCAGACTTCGACAGCAACATCGCCTTCCAGGCGGCGGTCGAACTGGTGATCGAAGGCACGAAGCAACCTAACGGCTACACCGAGCCGGTGCTGCACCGTCGCCGTCGCGAGTTCAAGGCCGCCAATGGCTTGTGATTGAGCGGTAGACGCGGCACAAAAAAAGCCCTGATCGAAAGATCAGGGCTTTTTCATGCCCCTGTGGGAGCGAGCTTGCTCGCGATAGCGGTGTGGCAGTCAATGGAGATGTTGAATGTCAGGCCGCCATCGCGAGCAAGCTCGCTCCCACATTTGAATGACGCCAGTCCTCGGCGGACGGTCTTAAAGATCCATCCCCAACTCATGCTTGACCAACCCCAGCAGTTTGTCGGTATCGATCGGCTTGAGCAGAAAGTCCACCACGCTCAAGTGCATGGCTTCGATGGCGTCCTTCACGTCGGCATCGCCTGACACGATGATGATCGGCAGCGCTGCCCGCTCGGACTCGCGCACCAGGCGGACCAGTTCCAGGCCATCGACATTGCCCATGCGCAGGTCGGTGATCAGCAGGCCGATCGACGGCTTGGTTTCCAGCATCTTGAGTGCCGTTTCGCCGCTGGCGGCGGTCATGCAGTGAATCCCGTCCAATGCCAGGATCTCCGACAACAGCTCACGGGCGTCCTTATCGTCATCAACGATCAAGACGCGCTGCGGCGGCAAGTCAGGTTCCAACATGACGGCACTCAGCGCCTCGCGCTCGGCGTCACTCAAAATATCGTGGTCGGACATGGTGCTCTCTACGTTCTTTAAATCGATCCCCTGGCACAGTGGTCAGACATCGTTCTGCGGCGCTTCAATGTGCACTTCGTCGGATTTTTTTCCAAGAACATTCAATGAAGATTTTTCTGACGCCTGGCGTAAGACTTTTCTGTGAGTCCGGCCCTTAGGCCGCGACCTAGACTTACGTCCAATGGGCACCCCGCGCTGAGGGGCCGACCATGGAGAACAGATCCGACCACAACAATTCGAATAAGACTGCGTAATGGTTATGAAAAAAGCGGACGCCTTCATCCAGGCAGGGAAAACCGCGGTGTTGCAAAACATCCAGGGGACGCTGCAGTTTCTCCAGCGCTTTCCGCCGTTCAATCAAATGGAAAACGCCCACCTGGCCTATCTGGTGGAGCAATGCCTGCTGCGTTTCTACGCCCCGGGCGACACCATCATCAAACCGGCCGACGGCCCGGTGGAGCACTTTTACATCGTCAAGCAGGGCCGGGTGGTGGGCGAACGCCCGCATTCGGCCAAGGGTGGCACCGAGACCACCTTCGAGATCACCACCGGCGAATGTTTCCCCCTGGCCGCGCTGCTGGGCGAGCGGGCCACGCGCACCGAGCATCGGGCCGGCGAAGACACGTTCTGCCTGCAACTGAACAAACTGGCCTTCATCAAGCTCTTCGCCCTGTCCGCCCCGTTTCGCGATTTCGCCCTGCGCGGGGTCAGCAGCCTGCTCGACCAGGTCAACCAACAGGTCCAGCAGAAATCCGCGCAAACCCTGGGCACCCAGTACTCCCTCAATACGCGGCTGGGTGAACTGGCGATGCGCCATCCAGTGAGCTGCAGCCCGGACACGCCGCTGCGCGAAGCCGTGAAACTGATGCACGAGCAGCAGGTCGGCAGCATCGTGGTGGTCAATGAGCAAAAGGCGCCGGTGGGAATTTTCACTTTGCGCGACCTGCGGCAGGTGGTGGCCGATGGTTCCGGGGACTTTTCCCAGGCCATCGCAGGCCACATGACCCAGGCCCCCTTCTTCCTTTCGCCGGACCACAGCGCCTTCGACGCGGCCATCGCCATGACCGAGCGCCACATCGCCCACGTCTGCCTGGTCAAGGATCAGCGCTTGTGTGGCGTGGTCTCGGAGCGCGATCTGTTTTCCTTGCAGCGCGTCGACCTGGTGCACCTGGCCCGGACCATCCGCAACGCCCCCAGGGTGGAAAACCTCGTGGCCCTGCGCGGCGAGATCGGCCAACTGGTGGAGCGCATGCTGGCCCACGGTGCGTCGTCGACCCAGATCACCCACATCATCACCCTGCTCAACGACCACACGGTGTGCCGCGTCATCGAGCTGACCCTGGCCGACAAAGGCGACCCGGGTGTGCCGTTCAGTTGGCTGTGTTTCGGCAGTGAAGGCCGGCGCGAGCAAACCCTGCACACCGACCAGGACAACGGCATATTGTTCGAAGCCCGGGACGCCGCCCATGCCGCGCAGATCCGCGGCCTGCTGCTGCCCATCGCCCAACAGATCAACCAGAGCCTGGCCCTGTGCGGCTTCACCTTGTGCAAGGGCAACATCATGGCCGGCAACCCCGAGCTGTGCCTGTCCCGCGCCGAATGGGCCCGGCGCTTCGCGTCATTCATTCGCGAAGCGACGCCGGAAAACCTGCTGGGCTCGAGCATCTATTTCGACTTGCGGGTGGTCTGGGGCGATGAGCAAGGTTGCGAGCAGTTGCGCCAGCAGATCCTTGGTCAAGTGGCCGACAATCGCCTGTTCCAGCGCATGATGGCCGAGAATGCGCTGCGTCATCGCCCACCGGTGGGACGCTTCAGGGACTTCGTGCTGAGCCGCAAGAATGGCGAAAAGGCGACCCTGGACTTGAAAGTGCAGGGCCTGACGCCCTTCGTCGACGGCGCCCGCCTGCTGGCCCTGGCCAACGGCATCGAAGCCAACAATACCCTGGAACGCCTGCGGCAACTGGTCGTCAAGGAAGTGATCGAACCGCTCGATGGCGCGGCCTATGAAGAGGCCTATCACTTCATCCAGCAGACTCGCATGCAACAACACCAACTGCAAACCCGCGAGAACCTGCCCTATTCCAACCGCGTCGACCCCGACAGCCTCAACCATCTGGACCGACGCATCCTGCGCGAATCCCTGCGCCAGGCCCAACGCCTGCAAAGCAGCCTGACGCTGAGGTATCAGTTGTGAACCTGTTTTCCTGGCTGCGCCCGGCCCAGCCGACATTGCCCGACGCGCTGCAGCAGCGCCTGGAGCGCCTGCCCGCGCCTTCGCCACTGGGCGAAGGCGACCTGCGGGCGCAACGCTGGGTCGTCCTGGACCTGGAAACCACCGGGTTGAACCTGAACAAGGACCAAGTGCTGTCCATCGGCGCGGTGGTCATCGAAGACGGTGCCATCGACTTCAGCCAGCAATTCGAACGTACCTTGCAGTGCAATCAGCAAAAGCTCGGGCCCAGTGTGTTGATCCATGGCCTGGCGCCCAGTGCCATCGCCGCCGGCAGCGACCCGGCCGAGGCGCTGCTGGCGTTCATGGCGTTCGTGGGCGACAGCCCGCTGCTGGCCTTTCACGCGCCGTTCGATTCCCACATGCTCGGGCGCGCCTTGAAAGACCATCTGGGCTATCGCCTGCAGCATCCGTTCCTCGACGTGGCGGACCTGGCCCCGATGCTTTGTCCACAAGCCAACCTGCGCAAGTCCGGCCTGGACGAGTGGATCGACTGGTTCAAGCTGCAAGTCTTCGACCGCCACAACGCCAGCGCCGACGCCCTGGCCACGGCGGAACTGGCGCTGATCCTGTTCAGCCGCGCCCGCCAGCAACAGATCCACAGCCCGCTTGACCTGCAACAGCGCCTGGGCCAGTGGAAACGGCGGCAACAGGCGCCTTCGCTTTGAAAGATGAACACACTACCCTGTGGGAGCGAGCTTGCTCGCGATGGCGTACTGTCAGTCAGCATTGATGTTGACTGACCTGCCGCTATCGCGAGCAAGCTCGCTCCCACACAGAACCCGGCCTCAATTTCCTTACCTGCACTGCCCGACCAGCGCCAATTGCTTTCCCGCCCCCGCCTCTGCCACAATCGCGAACAATTCTCGTTACTTAAAACATCGGTGATGCTCCGTGTCGTCAGTTCCTAGCCCCCACAGTGATTTGGTTGGTGCGTTGTACCGTGACCATCGCGCTTGGCTATTGGCATGGCTGCGACGCAACGTGGCGTGTGCGCACCGGGCGGAAGACCTGAGCCAGGACACTTTTGTGCGCTTGCTGGGACGCGAGGACCTGAAGACGCCCCGCGAGCCCCGGGCATTTCTGGTGGCCATCGCCAAGGGCCTGTTGTTCGATTATTTCCGTCGAGCGGCATTGGAGCAGGCTTACCTCACCGAACTGATGCTGATCCCCGAGGCCGAGCAGCCCTCGGTGGAAGAACAGCAAATCATCCTGGAAGACCTCAAGGCCATCGATCGCCTGCTCGGCAAACTGTCGAGCAAGGCCCGTGCAGCCTTCCTCTATAACCGCCTCGACGGCCTCGGCCACGCCGAAATCGCCGAGCGCCTGGGGGTTTCGGTGCCGCGGGTACGGCAGTACCTGGCCCAGGGCATCCGACAGTGCTACATCGCCCTGTACGGTGAACCGACATGAGCCAGGCCCATGCCAAACCGGTCTCGGCCAGCGTGCTGGATGCCGCCATTGCCTGGCAGTTGTCTTTGGACACGAGCAACGCCCAGGAGCATGAAGCGTTCGCCCGCTGGCATGCCGCCGATGAAGAACACGCCCGGGCATGGCGGCAATTGGGCATGCTCGACCAGCGCTTCAGCGTGGCCAACGGGCCGGCGCGGGCGGCGTTGCTGCAATCGCGGGTGAGCATTCGTCGACGGATACGCAAGATCGGCAGCGGCCTGGCCAGCGTTGTCGCGGTCATCGGCCTGGCGTTGTTTGCCAGTGAACGTCTGCCGCTGGATTACTGGCTGGCCGATCAGCGCACCGCGACAGGCGAGCAACGCACCCTGCGCCTGAGCGACGGCACGCTGATCAACCTCAACACCCACAGTGCGCTGGACGTGCGCTTCGATGACAAGCAGCGCCGTATCGTCCTGCAGGAAGGCGAAATCCTGGTGGAAACCGGCCACGACGACCCGCGCCCGTTCATCGTCGAGACCCGCGAAGGCCGCCTGCGCGCGTTGGGCACACGATTCCTGGTCAAGCGTGAAGACGAAGGCACGCGCCTGAGCGTGTTGAAATCCGCCGTGGCGGCGCATCCCCAGGCCACGGACAGCGAACAGATCCTGCGCGAAGGCCAACAAGTGCTGATGCGTCGCGACGGCCTCGGGCCGACCGTTGCCCTGAGCCCCGGCGCCGATGCCTGGACCCGCGGCATGCTGGTGGTGGACAACACCCGCCTTGAAGACCTGATCCATGAGTTGGGGCGTTACCGGCGCGGCTACCTCGGTGTCGAGCCACAAGTGGCCGACCTGCGCATCACCGGCAGTTTCCCGCTGCACGACACCGACCTGGCGCTGACCGCCCTGCTGCCGACCTTGCCGGTGCAGGTCGAGCATCACACGCGGTGGTGGGTGGTGGTGGGGCCACGGGCTGAAGCCAAGCCCTGAATGGCTTTGTGTCAGTGATGGCCTCATCGCGAGCAAGCTCGCTCCCACATTGACCGGGTCGCCCACGAATCATCCTGTGGGAGCGAGCTTGCTCGCGATGAGGCCATTCGCTTCACCACAAAGCCACCAGCTGCAAAACGAATCTAAATTATTTTCATCCAGCCCTATCACTTTTCGACTTTCATCCGGCACCCAGGCAATTGAGAAATATTTCCATTCAGGAGCCGCCGTATGTCCCGCCCGCTAGACACCCTGTTGCGCCCCAGCCTGTTGGCCGTTGCCATTGCCTTCGCCGTCCCGTTGACCAGCGCCCCGCTGCTGGCCGCCGAACAAACCACAAGCGTGCGCACCTACAACCTGCCCGCCGCGCCCCTGGCCAGCACCCTGAACCAGATCGCCAGCCAGGCCGGCCTCGCACTGAGCCTGAATCCGTCCCTGGCCTCGGGCAAGACCTCGGCCCCGGTCCAGGGCCAGTTCGACGCCACCGGCGCATTGCGCGAGGCCTTGCGCGGCACCGGCCTGCAACTGGAACAAAGCAGCGCTGGCACCTACAGCCTGGTGGCCTTACCTGAAGGCGTCATGGCCTTGCCGGAAACCAGCGTGATCGGCGCCGGTCTCAGCGAAACCGCGTGGGGCCCGACCGAGAGCTACGTCGCCACCCGCACCGCCGCTGGCACCAAGACCGACACGCCGATCGTCGAACTGCCGCGCTCCGTCTCCGTGGTCACCCGCCAACAGATGGAGGACCGTTCTGTCCTCAACCTCAATGACGCCCTGCGCTACACCGCCGGCGTGCAAAGCAGCGGCTACGGCTCGGATTCGCGCAACGACTGGCTGCTGGTGCGCGGCTTCGTACCGACCCAATTCCTTGATGGCCTGCCGCTGCCCAAGGGCAACTACATCACGCCGAAAATCGAGCCCTGGAACCTTGAGCGCATCGCCGTGCTGCGTGGCCCGGCCTCCTCGGTCTACGGCCAGACGCCACCTGGCGGCATGCTGGACATGGTCAGCCGTCGCCCACAGGCCGAAAGCAGCCATGAGGTCGAGCTGCAGGCCGGCAGCTACGAACATAAGCAGATCAACTTCGACAGCACCGGCAAAGTCGATGACGAAGGCCAGTTCCTCTATCGGGTCAGCGGCACCGTGCGCGACAGCAACTCCCAGGTCGACCACATCCCGGACAAGCGCTACAACCTCGCGCCGAGCCTGACCTGGAACATCAACGACGACACGCGCCTGACCTTCCTGTCCCAGTACACCCGCGACGACACCGGCATCACCGGGCAATTCCTGCCGCTGCAAGGCACCAAGCTGTCCTCGCCAGCAGGCAAGATTTCCCACCACAAGAACCTCGGCGATCCGGATTGGGAATTCTACGACCGTACCTACTACGCCCTCGGCTATGCGTTCGAACACCGTCTGAACGACACCTGGCAGTTCCGCCAGAACCTGCGCTACACCAAGAGCGACCTGGAAACCCAGGGCATCTCCGCTGGCGGGCAGTTCTGGCCGGCGGGGCCTGAGGAAGCAGTCAGCGCCGATGGCACCATCAAGCGCAGCGCCAGTGTCGTTGACGAAGACATCAGCCAGTTCGCCGTGGACAACAATTTCCAGGCCGACTTCCAGACCGGCGCCCTCAATCACACCCTGTTGCTGGGCCTGGATCACCAGCGCTCCAACAGCAATTCGCGTTGGTTGTGGGGCTCGACCGGCGTGCCGACCAGCAACATCCACAACCCGACTTACGGACAGGATTTCTCCAACGTCCAGTATTTCACCATGTATGACTACAACCAGAAGACCAACCAGACCGGCCTGTATGTCCAGGACCAGATCGCCCTGGACAACTGGCGCCTGACCCTCGGCGGCCGTGAAGACTGGATTCACACCGGCACCGAATTCCACAACCAGAACAACGTCACCAACACCCAGCGCGACAAGAAATTCAGCGGCAACGCGGCGTTGAGCTACGTCTTCGATAACGGTGTGACGCCCTACATTTCCTTCGCCCAGTCGTTCCAGGCAGCGGCCGGTTCAACCGTCAACAGCACCGAAGCGTTCAAGCCAACAGAAGGCGAGCAGTACGAAGCCGGTATCAAGTATCAACCGCCGGGCACCAAGACCTTGCTGACCGCCGCGGTGTTCGACCTGACCCAGAAAAACAACTCCGTGACCGAAAACAACGTCACCCGCCAAGTGGGTGAAGTCCAGGTGCGCGGCCTGGAACTGGAAGCCTCGGGCGATGTGACCGACAACCTGAAGCTCATCGGCTCCTACACCTACAACGACAGTGAAATCACCAAGGGTACCGCCGCTGAAAAAGGCAAGCGCATGGCCCAGGTACCGCGCAACCAGGCCACCGCCTGGGCGGACTACACCTGGCACAACGGCCCGCTGGATGGCTTCGGTGTCGGTGCCGGTGTGCGCTATGTCGGCGACACCTACGGCAATACCACCAACACCGATTGGGGCCATGTCGGCTCCTATACCGTGTACGACGCCTCGGCCCACTACGATCTCGGGCGTTTGAACAAGACCCTCAAAGGCGTCACGGTGGCGGTGGACGCGAAGAACATTTTCAACAAGGACTACCTGTCCACTTGCGATGGCTTCTACTGCTACTACGGCGACCAACGCAACGTCGTCGCCAGCGTGAATTACAAATGGTAAACGGTTAGCATTTGCAAAACCTTTTGAGGGCACCTGTACCCGAGACCTGCCAGTCAAATGAAATCCCTGTGGGAGCTTGCTCGCGAAGACGGCGTAACAGTCAACATTGATGTTGTCTGGCACCCCGCTTTCGCGAGCAAGCTCGCTTCCACAGGTTTCACGACTGGACTGAAGGGGCTCAGGCATCGAGGCCCTCTTGCATTCGGATCGCTCATGAAAAGCAAAACCATCCGCCGCTGGTCCTTCGTCCACACCTGGACCAGCCTGATCTGCACGGTGTTCCTGCTGATGCTGGCGATCACCGGGCTGCCGTTGATCTTCCACCATGAAATCGAACACCTGCTGGGCGACGCTCCCGAGTTCCGGGAGATGCCTGCCGACACGCCACACCTGGACCTCCAGCAGTTAGTGGAGAAGGCCAAGGCCCATCGTCCGGGTGAAGTGGTCCAGTATTTTGGCTGGGACGAAGACGAGCCCAACGGCATCTTCACCATCATGGCGCCGACACCGGACACCGAGCCCAATTCCTCCCATACCTTCATGCTCGATGCACGCACTGGCGAGGCCCTGGAAATGCCCTCGGCCAACGGCGGTTTCATGATGGTCATGCTGCGCCTGCACGTGGATATGTTCGCGGGTTTGCCGGGCAAGTTGCTGCTGGCGTTCATGGGGCTGTTGTTCGTGATCGCCATCGTTTCCGGCGTGGTCCTGTACCTGCCGTTCATGCGCCGGTTGAAATTCGCCACGGTGCGCCAGGACAAATCCACGCGCCTGCGCTGGCTCGACCTGCATAACCTGATCGGTGTGGTGACGCTGGTCTGGGCGCTCACCGTGGGCGTCACCGGCGTGATTGCCGCGTGCGCCGACCTGATCATCGCCGCCTGGCGCAACGACAGCCTCAGCGCCATGGTCGAACCCTATCGCAACGCCCCGCCGCTGACGCAATTGGCCCCGGCCACCCGCTTGCTCGACATCGCCAAGGAGGTCGCGCCGGGCATGGAGCCTAGCTTCATCGCCTTCCCCGGCACGTTGTTTTCCAGCCAACACCACTACGGCGTGTTCATGAAAGGCAGCACCCACCTGACCTCGCACTTGCTGACGCCGGTATTGATCGATGCCAGCACCCTGGCGGTCACCGCGGTGGCCGAGCGGCCGTGGTACATGGACGTCATGAGCCTGTCTCTACCGTTGCACTTCGGCGACTACGGTGGCCGGCCGATGCAGATCTTCTGGGCCACCCTCGACGTGCTCACCATCATCGTCCTCGGCAGCGGCGTCTACCTGTGGCTAGTGCGGCGCAAAGCGGCCAAGCGTGCAACGGTCGGTACGGAGGTCGCCTCGTGAGGCCACGGCAGTCGAGTTTCTGGAAAGTGTTCGGCATGCCCGTGCTGATCGCCATTCTCTGCGCCGCCGGGCTGTTCAGTGCCTTGCTGGGTGACGGCCTGTGGGACGCCGTCAGTTGGCTGGGGTTGGGCATACCCTCCGTGTTGGCGGTGTGGGGACTGATCCCCCGCCGCTGAGTCATCCGGGCGTGCACTTGCCAGAGTGGGCGCCCCTTCTCTCTTCGTCATACGACAACCGCGAGCGCGCCGGCTGTTTCAGACCGCCCAGCCTTTGACATATTTGTTGACAAATTAATTCTTGACCCTCTATAAGTGCGCTAGTTGTACGACAACCTACAACGAAACACGCCACGCCAAATCCAAAAATAATCGATGGTGAAGTGATGAAAATCAAAGGCATCCGCTGGTGGATGGTCGGCCTGGTCACGGCCGGCCTGATGGTCAACTACCTGGCTCGCAATACCCTCTCGGTGGCCGCTCCCACCCTGATGAGCGAAATGAATATCTCCACCGAGCAGTATTCCCACATCGTCGTGGCCTGGCAGGTCTGCTACGCGTTGATGCAACCGGTGGCCGGCTACATCATCGATGCCATCGGCACCAAGATGGGCTTCGCCATTTTCGCCTTCGCCTGGTCCATCGCCTGTGCCGCGGCGGCCATGGCGTCGGGCTGGCAGGGCCTGGCGTTTTTCCGCGGTTTGCTTGGCCTGACGGAAGCCGCCGGGCTGCCGGCTGCGGTAAAGACCTCTACCGAATGGTTCCCGGCCAAGGAACGCTCGGTGGCCATCGGCTGGTTCAACATCGGTTCCTCGATCGGCGCCGTGCTGGCTCCGCCGCTAGTGGTCTGGGCGATCCTGAACAGTGGTTGGGAGCTGGCGTTCCTGATCGTTGGCGGCCTGGGCGTGGCCTGGACGTTCCTCTGGCTGATCTTTTACAAACATCCACGCGACCAGAAGCTCCTGGGCGACACCGAGCGCGATTACATCCTCAGCGGCCAGGAAGCTCACTTTCAAGACCCGACGCCGAAGAAAGGCAGCTGGAAACGCATCATCGCCAGCCGCAACTTCTACGCCATTGCCAGTGCCCGGATCCTCTCCGAGCCGGCCTGGCAGACGTTCAACGCCTGGATCCCGCTGTACCTGATGACCGAGCGGCACATGAACATCAAGGAGATCGCGATGTTCGCCTGGCTGCCGTTCCTGGCCGCCGACCTCGGTTGCGTGCTGGGCGGCTACCTGAGCCCGTTCTTCCATAAATACTGCAAGGTGTCGTTGTTCACTTCGCGCAAGATGGTCCTGCTGTTCGGCGCCTCCTGCATGATCGGCCCAGCCTGTATCGGCCTGGTCGCCAGTCCGTACACAGCGATCGCCCTGCTGTGCATCGGCGGCTTTGCCCACCAGACTCTGTCCGGCGCGCTGTACGCCATCACGTCCGATTCGTTCGGCAAGAATGAAGTCGCCACCGCCACCGGCATGGGCGGGATGTTCGGTTACCTGGGCGCCGCCGCCTTCACGCTGCTGTTCGGCGTCATGGTGACCCAGATCGGCTACAGCCCACTGTTTGTGCTGCTGGCCATTTTCGATGTCATCGCCGCGTTCATCGTCTGGACTGTCGCCCGGGAACTCAAGCAGCAACCGACGACGTCGACGCCAGAACCGCAGGCCCTTCAACCGGCCACCTGATGCATGGCGCGACCGCCCTTCTTCGCCTCGGTCGCGCCTGCCTTGAACACGGATGAACGCGCTATGCTGCGCGACAAGTCCCATTGAATCGAGACGTTGCCATGTCCACCCCCAGCATGACGCTGTTCCACAACCCCGCTTCGCCCTTCGTTCGCAAGGTCCTGGTGCTGCTGCACGAAACCGGTCAGCAGGACCGCGTGGCGTTGCAGCTCAGCCAGCTCACGCCGGTCAAGCCGGATCGGGCGCTGATCGAGGACAACCCGTTGAGCAAGATCCCGGCCCTGCGCCTGGCCAACGGGAGCGTGATTCATGACAGCCGGGTCATTCTCGACTACCTCGATCACCAGCATGTCGGCAACCCGCTGATCCCCCGGGACGGCGCGGCTCGCTGGCGGCGTTTGACCCTCGCCTCCCTGGCCGATGGAGTCATGGATGCGGCGGTGATGATCCGCTACGAAACCGCGCTACGTCCTGTGGAAAAACACTGGGACGAATGGCTCGATGCGCAACGGGACAAAATTCGCCGCGCCCTGGGCCTGCTCGAAGCCGAGGCGATCGCCGAACTGGCCAGCCATTTCGACGTGGCCTCCATCAGCGTGGCCTGCGCCCTGGGCTACCTGGACCTGCGCCATCCCGACCTGGAATGGCGCAAGGCCAACCCGCAATTGGCGGCGTGGTTTGCCGAGGTGAGCTTGCGGCCTTCAATGATTGAGACAGTGCCAAAAATCTAGCTCTGCACTGGCTGCACCGGCCCCATCGCGAGCAAGCTCGCTCTCACATTTGATTCGGTTGCCTGGGTAAACGAGGTCTCCTGTGGGAGCGAGCTTGCTCGCGATAGGGCCAACGCGGTCCAGCGGAAACAACCCGGCAATCAGCGCCACCAACATCGCCCCCTCCCGCTGATCCTCACGCAACCCCAGCGACCGGCTCATTTCACCTCTCCCAGCTCAAAACTCATCGCCGCGGCCGGTTTCGCCCCGACCCCGTACCAATCCAGCTTGCGGGTCAGCACCATGAACACGCCCAGCAGGCCGAACAGCAACAGCGACCCCATCAGCAACGCATAGTCCTCCGCGCTCAACAGGCCGTAGAGCAAACCGTACAAACCCGCCAGCCCTGCCGAAAACCCCAGGCCGTGGCTCACGCTGCGCAACACGTGGCAGACATAAAACCCGATCAGCACGACACAGGCACTGGCCGACACCAGGTACGCCAGGGTGAAGCCGATGTGCTCCGACAGCGACAACAGCAGCAGGTAGAAGAACGCCAGCGCCACGCCCACCAAGGCGTACTGGACCGGGTGGACGGCCAGGCTCTTGAGCACTTCGAAGAGAAAGAAGCCGGCGAACGTCAGGGCAATGAACAGCAGCGCATATTTGATCGCCCGGTCGCTCTTGAGGTACTGGTCCACCGGGTCGATGAAGCTCACACCGAAGGCCCGGCTGCGGAACGCTTCACAGCCATCGCTCGGCTCGCAGGCTTGCAATGTTTCCAGCAGGTTGGTGGAGAAAAACGACGTCTGCCAGTCGGCACTGAAACCCTGCTCATTGATCTCGCGATTGCTGGGCAGATAGTTGCCAATGAAGCTCGGGTGCGGCCAGTCCGCCGACAAGTGCACTTTGGTGGATTTGCCCACCGGCAGAATCTGGAACTCGCCAGTGCCTTGCAGGCGCAGGTCAAAACCGAAGGTCAGCTCGGGGCCGCCCTGGGCGGTGATCATCGGCAGCGGCACATGCACACCCGGCCCCAGCCAGCCAAGCCGCGAACCGGGCAGGAAGTCGACGGTCTGCTGGTTCAGCGTCAGGGTCAGCGCGTTCTCGATGCCACGAATATCGCTGATGCCAACGCTCAAATACGGTTCGTCGAAGCGGTAGTCGGCAAAGTCCTTGGCGGCGACACCGTAGCGCTCTGGCACCTTGAAGCGGCCATCGATCCGGTTATCGGCGTGGAACATCCGCGCTTCGTAGATGCCCCGGGCACGGGTCTCGGTGCGGACCTGGCCGTCGAGCTCGAATTGCTCCGGCAAGAAATACAACTCGCCCGTGCGCTCGACGGTTTCCAGGAAACGCACGCCGGTCTTCTCATTGGTGTTCCAGACCTTCACGCTCTTGCGAAACGGCACCACGATCATCGGCCCGATCAATTGCTGGCTGTAGCTGGAGCTGCGGGCGATATCCTGCAGCACACCGTCGCGCAACTCCTGGCGCTCATCGATGAGGCCGTTGATCATCAACAGCGGAATCATCAGCAAGAGAATCAAGAGGGCAATCATGCCCAGTTTTATGGCGAGGCTGCGGTTCATGTGGGGCTCTCCCTGTTCGAATGAGGGAGAGTCTGGGGTGGCTGTGTGAGGGGTTTATGGGCGCAATGTGGAGATTGTGTGGAGAACCAGGAACCTCTGTGGGAGCGAGCTTGCTCGCGATGGCGGTGGGTCAGCGCCAGTTATGCCGGCTGGTACCCCGCTATCGCGAGCAAGCTCGCTCCCACAAGGATGAGTGTTCCGTCAGATAGCGGATGCGGTTTCAGGGCAGCCGCAAAACCACCTCCACCCCGCCCTCGACATTGCCAATACTGAACTGCCCCCCATGCAACTGCACCACCTCCTCCACGAAGTTGAGCCCCAGGCCGGTGCTCTTGCGGCCACTGTCCGGGCGCGGCAGGGAGTAGAAGCGTTCGCTCAGGCGAGGCAGCGCGTAGTCGGGGATCGGCGCGGCCTGGTTGAACAGGCGGATCTCGACGCGGCTCCCACGGCGCTCGGCGCTGACTCGTAGCAGGCCGTTGACGGGGGTGAAGTCCAGGGCGTTTTCCAGCAAATTGCCCAAGGCCTGGCGCAACAGGAACGGCTCTCCCGTCAATGTCAGGTCGGCAGCGATGTGCTGTTCAACCGTCAACTGGCGACTTTCGAGCCAGCCGCCGCGCGCTTCCAGCAACTCGTCCATCAACGCCGCCAGCGGCACCGAGACCTCTTCCTCCAGCCCCTGGCGCTGCTCGATCTGGGCCAGGTTGAGCAAGCGTTCGATCAACTGCTGCATGCGCGCACTTTCGTTGTCGATGTTACTGACGAAGCGCTGGTGCTGGGCGGCGGGCATGTCGCTTTGCAGCAGCTCGGCGGCGCCGCGAATCGCCGCCAGCGGGCTCTTGAGTTCGTGGGTAAGTGTGTGCACGTAACGCTCGACGTACGCCTTGCCTTCGAGTTGGGTGCGCATGTGTTCCACGGCACCCGCCAATTGCTCGAACTCGCCGCCACGATAATGCGGCACTTCCACCCGACGCCCCTGGCTGACCGCTTGGGCGTAGATCGTCAAACGCCGCAGTGCCGCGCTGAGCCACCACGACAGCAAGCCGCCCAGCAACAAGCCCAGGGCGACCAAGCCGGCGCCGTAGGCCAACAGGCGCCGCTCCGTGCGGTCGACATAAGGCTGCAAGGAACTGTTGGGCTTGGCGACGGTGACAACGCCGATGATCCGGCCGTTGTCGCGGATCGCCGCGCCGACGTGCATCACCGAAGACGCCGGATCGTCCGGATCGCTGCGGCTCGAGCGGGCGCCGTAGTGGCCGCGCAGGGTCAGGTAGACGTCGTTCCAGCGCGAGTAATCCTGCCCTACCGCCACGCCACTGGAGTCGAGCACCACGATGCCGTTGGCATCCGTGACGTAGATGCGATGGCTGACCTGATTCTTCGGCAAGCCCCAGATCGTCGCCGCCGGCTGGCGCTCGCCGTAGGCCTTGAGCAACTGCGGCCAGCGATTCTGGTTGAGGGTGCCGGCCTTGAAATCGTCCCGCAGGATCTCGGCCATCAGGTTGGCGGTGTCCACCAGGGTTTCTTCGGTGGACTGGCGCACGCCGGGGCGAATTTCCTCCATGACCGTGTTGAGCACGAAATAGCCGGTCAGGGCGATAAACAGCACATACACCAGGAAAATCCGGATCCCCAGCGACATCAGCTGTGCCCTGGGCTGTAGCTGTAGCCCAGGCCTCGATGTGTCTGGATCGGTTCGGCCTCGGCCCGAACCAGGCGCAACTTGGCGCGCACGCTCTTGATGTGGCTGTCGATGCTGCGCTCGTAGCCGGCATCGCTGGCAACCCCCAAGGCATCGAGCAATTGCTCGCGGCTGAAGACCCGCTCGGGTTGCTCCAGCAGACAATTGAGCAGGCGAAATTCGTGGCGGGTGAGGTTCAGCGGTTTGCCGCGATAGTTGATCTGCACACGGTCGGCATCGACCTGAAACAATCCCATGCCCGGCTCTACCGCTGGCCGCGGCGCCACGCGCTTGAGGATCGCCCGGACCCTGGCCGCCACCTCGCGGGGGCTGAAGGGTTTGACCACGTAATCGTCGGCACCGATTTCCAAGCCTACGATCCGGTCGATCTCCCCATCCCGGGCTGTCAGAAAGATGACCGGAACGTCGCTGAAACGTCTGAGATTTTTACAAGTCTCGAATCCGCTGATATCCGGCAGGCCCACATCGAGAATGATCAGGTCCGCCGGGGTGCTTTTCTGGTACTCGAGGGCGGCGGCGCCAAGACTCAACCAAGTGGTGTCAAACCCCTCCCCTTGCAGGGCAAACACCAGCGTATCGGCGATGGCGGCTTCGTCTTCGACAATCAGGATATGAGGCATGGCTTGCGAGCCCGGCAGTAAAAGTTGCCGGAACGGTGCCGCAAGGCTTGGGGTGAGTCAATCAGGGAAATCAGCAGTCCGGCTTATCCGCCGTAAACCGCCGCGCCGGGTTCACCGCCGCGCCGAACTCACGCAACGCCTTGGCACCAATCAACAGTGGGTAATTGAAACTGCTGCGGTCAGTCAGGTTGACCTCGACCGTGCGCTTGACGTTACCCAGGCACAACTCCAGATCGACCACCGGGCGCTTGGTGGGGGCGATCTTTTCGTCGTCGTCCTCATCCTCTTCGGAACGGGTCTTGATCTTGCTGATGCGGGCGATCTTGTGTTCGTAGACCTTGTTGCTCGCATCCTTGGTCGCCAGGCGGAACCGCACCCAATCATCGCCGTCACGGGTAAAGGTCTCGATGTCCTTGGCCGACAGCGAGGCGGTCAGGGCGCCGGTGTCCATCTTGGCCTTGAGCACTTCACCGCCGATTTCCGGCAGCGCGATGTATTCGTAGCGCCCGTACAGGGTCGGCTCGGCGGCCAGCACTGGAAGGGCCACCAGGGAAAGCAGGGCGAGAAGGGATTTCATGGGATAGGGCTTCCTGTATGGGTGGGCTTTTAGACAGTGGCAAAGGGATTCGTTCTGCGTACTTCAAGATCGATAGCCGAGAACAACCAGCCCGCCACAGAAGCAAACCCAGCATACCGATCAAAAGGTGAAACATTCGTCCACACCGATTTGGCCTACCGCCCGAAGCTTGCTTATCATGGCCCGCCCACCCGTTTGCAAGAGTCATCTATGCGCCGCCTGCTCACCGGCTGTTTCGTCACCCTGCTGCTGTTGCTCAACACCCTGGTGCTGTTCGGGCCGCTGATGGTGTTCGCACTGCTCAAACTGGTCCTGCCCGGGCGCTTTCGCGACTACGCCTCGTGGGCGGTGATGTGGATCGCCGAGACCTGGGCCGAGATCGACAAACTGATCTTTGCCCTGTGCATCCCTACCCGCTGGGACATTCGCGGCGGTGCGGACCTGCGCAGCGATACCTCTTACCTGGTGATCAGCAATCACCAGTCCTGGGTAGACATCCCCGCCCTCGTCCAGACCCTCAACCGGCGCACGCCGTTCTTCAAGTTCTTCCTCAAGAAGGAACTGATCTGGGTACCGTTCCTGGGCCTGGCCTGGTGGGCCTTGGACTACCCTTTCATGAAACGCTACACCAAGGCGTTCCTGGCGAAGAACCCGGAGCTGGCCGGCAAGGACCTGGAAATCACCAAGGCCGCCTGCGAGCTGTTCAAGCGGCAACCGGTCACCGTGGTCAACTACCTCGAAGGCACCCGCTTCACCACCACCAAAAGCCAACAACAGCAATCGCCCTTCACCCACCTGCTCAAGCCCAAGGCCGGTGGCGTGGCGTTCGTGCTGGCGGCCATGGGTGAACAACTGGATGCGGTACTGGACGTGACCGTGGTCTATCCGCAAGAGAAGATTCCCGGGTTCTGGGACTTGATCAGCGGCGCGGTGCCCAGGGTCATCATCGACATCCAGACCCGCGAACTGGACCCCGTCTTGTGGCAGGGCGACTACGAAAACGACCCGGTGTTTCGCCAGCATGTGCAGGATTGGGTCAACCAGCTCTGGACTGAAAAGGACCAACGTATTGCAGCTTTGCGCAACAAGGGTGGCTGATCAGACACCTGTGCCCCAAATACCACCCAGGTTCTGCAGCAGCGAACCGGCCACACCCTGCTGGCCGAGGTACTGCAGAATGATCGGGGCAAACTGGCCGATCATGCCGCTGTCCATGCCCAGCGCACTGAAGGCATTGTTCAGGTCGCCGGTGTCCTTGACGTTACCCAGCAGGCCGTCGAGCAAGGCATTTTTGTCCGACCCGCCACCGAGCAAACCGCCCAAGCCATTGAGCCCCCCAATGGCGCTGTTGCCGGCGATCTGATCCAGGCCCGGCACACTTTTGCTCAACTCGGAGAACTGCGGCTCGCTGAGCCGATTCTTCGCCAGCCCCAGCATCGCACCGGCGCCGCCGATGGCCTGTTCCGGCGTGATCTTGAGTTCCGACCCCAGGGTGTTGAGCAGGCCGGCAGCTTTCGGCGCGGCGGCTACGACGCCCTCTTCCTCACCTGAGTTGCCCTGCATCGCCGACACCACATTGGCCGCATCGCTGAGGCTGAACTGCGCGAAGGCCGGGCTGGCGGCCAGTGTCAGCAGCCAGGACAGTGCAAAACCTCGTGAAACCTTCATCCGGTACATCCTCTTGAGCATGAAAAAGCCGCCCATAACGAGCGGCTTAAAACGTGCGTTGGACTGGCACGGACGGAGATTGTTCCTAAACGTATTACGAGAATGGCCGATAGCCATTACAGAAAATTCTTCAGGGCCAGTAGGAAGCGTCTGATTTAACGAAAACTGCGCTTTTTTATATAGCAAAAAGTTACCAAACATCCCTATACAGTTCTAAATTGACATAAATAACTGCCAACATTGACAGTAGCCCGCCCCGACCAAAGCCGTGAAATTGTCGAACTGAGCCCTGGAGCCTGGCACATGAAAAAAATACTGGCTGGAGGCGCGGTCTTGCTTTTGCTGATCATCGGCCCCGTCCATGCCAGTGAAATAACGTGCCCCGCCGTCACTGACATTCACCGGAACATTGAATCTCTGGAAGACGTTTACTTCGTCGATATCCGGGAAGACCACGAATGGAAGAGCGAAAGCCTGGTGGACGTGGTCGACCCGACCTCGTTGCAATTCGAAGGCGCCGAGTACGTCATCCATGAGGACGATGGGGACGAGCAGACAGCCCCCCGTGCGACCATCACGTGCAGGTACGGGGCGATCAATCTGAAGTTGGATGATCAACAAATCCTGGAACCGGCCTTTTCAAAATGGATGAGCAATCGCTGCGAAAGCGCGGAGACCCGAATGTGCAGGTTGATGAACGGCGACTACTTCAACTTGATTTA
The DNA here is from genome assembly GCF_001307275.1 of Pseudomonas fluorescens. Classification (NCBI taxonomy): domain Bacteria; kingdom Pseudomonadati; phylum Pseudomonadota; class Gammaproteobacteria; order Pseudomonadales; family Pseudomonadaceae; genus Pseudomonas; species Pseudomonas fluorescens. The sequence continues at coordinate 3,182,159 of NZ_CP012831.1, read as the reverse complement.
TTGATCGGTCATGGTAACCGCGTCACTGTTCCAGCACCGCCCGCCCAAAGCCCCCTGCCCTCGCCTGCACCATTACCGTACAGTGCGGCTTCCTCCTGCAGAGTTTGCCCATGAACGTAAAAATCGGCGGCGCCACCCTCGCGGTCATCCTGACCGGCATGCTCATCGCCCTGGGCGTCAGCGAATGCCAGCGCGGCCCGCTGACCCCGGAACTTGCCGATGGCACCAGCGAAGAACAAAAGACCTGGCTGACCATCGAACACCGCATCAAACGCTCCGACCCGACCCTGACCGAGGTGAGCCGCGATCAACAGGCGCTGACCGTGCTCTACCGTCCAGGCCCTTGCGCGGATGACTGCGAGCCCTGGGTCCCGCACATGCTGCGTGTCGTCGGCCACGGCCTGGCGGCACTCAATGGCGCACCAGGGGGCAAGCAATACACACAGGTGACGGTCAAGGCGCGACTGCTGGCTGATGATGACGTGGAATTGGTCTACGACATGCAGGGTTTCGACGCCATCAAGACGCAACAGGATGGCTACATCACCTTTGCCAGCATGCCTCGCAACCTGAATTTCAGCGGTGCTGCATTGGCCCAGGCGCAAGACTATTGCCAAGGCCCTAGCGCCCGGGGGTTCTACCCTGAATTCTGCGACCGGGTCGGGGCCGCAACTGCACATCAATAACCCGTGGCGAGGGAGCTTGCTCCCGCTCGAGTGCGAAGCGCTCGCCGCTGGTATCTGAAAAGCAAGGGGCTGCTACGCAGCCCAACGGGGATAAATCCCCTCGCCACAATGGAAAGCGCAAGCCATGGCATGACCGCCTCATGACAGGCCTCTGAATATCACCTGCAATCGGTTATTTCCTCTCGGTATTGCCTACTGTCAACTCTGACAGTAGGCAACGATTTGCCCCGTCCCTAAGCTCCCGTTGTGTCAACGGAAACAAGGTCATGGGCAACCACGCCTTTATTCATTCGGCAAGCAGGACAATAAAAATGAACGACCGAATCAAAGGAACCGTTAAATGGTTTAACGATGCAAAAGGCTATGGCTTCATTACCTGCGGCAACGGCGGCGAGGAATTGTTCGTTCATTACTCGGCGATAGCCGGCGAGGGTTATAAAACGTTGAAACAGAAGCAGACCGTTTCATTTGAAATCGAGAAGGGAACTAAAGGCATGCAGGCCACAAGAGTGACGCCGGAATAAGCAATCCGGGACAGGCCGAATAAAAAGGGCGACATCACTGTCGCCCTTTTTCCGTCCTGCCTACTGCTTTACGCCGCACTGAACAACTTGTGCGGATCAATCACAAACTTCTTCGGCACGCCCGCATCGAACTCGCCATAACCCTTCGGCGCATCATCCAGGCTGATGACCTGCACACCCACGATTTCGGCGATGTTGATACGGTCCCACATGATCGCTTGCATCAGCGCGCGGTTGTACTTCATGACCGGGGTCTGGCCGGTGTGGAAGCTGTGGGATTTCGCCCAGCCCAGGCCGAAGCGGATGCTCAGGCTGCCCATTTTTGCCGCCGCATCGACTGCGCCCGGATCTTCGGTAACGTAGAGACCGGGAATACCGATCTTGCCAGCGACGCGGACCACACCCATCAACGAGTTGAGCACGGTGGCCGGGGCTTCGTGCTTGACGCCGTCATGGCCATGGCCGCGGGCTTCGAAGCCTACCGCATCGACAGCACAGTCGACTTCAGGCTCGCCCAGCAGCGCAGCGATCTGTTCGTGCAACGGTGTATCGGTGGACAGGTCGGCAATTTCGAAACCCTGGGCCTTGGCGTGAGCCAGGCGGACCGGGTTGACGTCGCCAATGATCACCACCGCCGCGCCCAACAGGCGAGCGGAAGCGGCAGCCGCCAGGCCAACCGGGCCGGCACCCGCGATGTAGACGGTGCTGCCAGGGCCAACACCCGCAGTGACGGCGCCGTGGTAGCCGGTCGGCAGAATGTCGGACAGGCAGGTCAGGTCACGGATCTTCTCCATGGCCTTGTCGCGGTCCGGCAGTTTCAGCAGGTTGAAATCGGCGTACGGCACCAGCACGTATTCGGCTTGGCCGCCGGTCCAGTCGCCCATGTCCACATAACCGTAGGCACCGCCGGCACGGGCCGGGTTGACGGTCAGGCAGACGCCCGTGTGTTGCTCTTTGCAGGAACGGCAGCGCCCGCAAGCCACGTTGAACGGCACCGACACCAGGTCACCGATTTTCAGGTTCTCGACGTCGCTGCCCTTTTCGATCACTTCACCGGTGATCTCGTGACCCAGGACCAGGCCGGTCTGGGCAGTGGTACGACCGCGGACCATGTGTTGGTCGGAGCCGCAGATGTTGGTGGAGACCACGCGCAGGATGACACCGTGCTCAATCTTCCTGCCGCGCGGGTCCTGCATTTTTGGATAGTCGATTTTCTGTACTTCGACCTTGCCGTTGCCGAGATACACGACACCACGATTACCAGACATGCTTTCACCTCGCTGTTGTTTTTGTGGAACTGCGTTGCCCAGGCAGGCAGCGCGTTGATTGCTCGGGTTAGTGCTTGTGTCTTGTTTCTTTGTTGTCTTAAAGGCCTCATCGCGAGCAAGCTCGCTCCCACAATTTTGACCGCGAGCCCCTTGTTCGCGATGGCGGCCTAAAGAACGACAGTACGATTGGCGTTCAGGAACACCCTTCTTTCAATGTGATACCCCACCGCCCGGGCCAAGGTGAGCCCTTCGATGTCCCGGCCCTTGGCGATCAGGTCTTCGGGATAGTGGCTGTGGTCCACCACTTCCACGCCCTGGGCGATGATCGGGCCTTCGTCCAGGTCGTTGTTGATGTAGTGCGCCGTGGCGCCCACCAGCTTCACGCCTTTGTTATAGGCCTGGTGATACGGCTTGGCCCCCTTGAAGCCCGGCAGCAGCGAGTGATGGATGTTGATCGCCTTGCCGTCGAGCTTGCGGCACAACTCCGGCGACAGCACTTGCATGTAACGGGCAAGGATCACCAGTTCGGCACCGGTGTCTTCGATCACCTGCCACACCTGTCGCTCCTGGGCCGGCTTGTCGTTCGGGTCCAGGGGGAAATGGTAGTAGGGAATCTGGTGCCAGTCGGCCAGCGGCTTGAGGTCGGGGTGGTTGGACACCACGGCCACCACGTCCATGGACAACTGGCCGATGCGCTGGCGATAGAGCAGATCGTTGAGGCAGTGATCGGCCTTGGAGACCATGATCACCACTTTGGGCCGATAGTTGGGCGGTGTCAGTTCGAAGACCATGCCGAAGGCTTGCGCACGCTCGGCCAGGCCGGCGCGAAAGGCCTGCTCGTCAAAACCGTCGGGCTGGCGAAACTCCACGCGAATGAAGAAACGCGCCGAGAGCCGGTCGTCGAAGGAGTGGTGCTCGGTGACATAGCAGCCCTGCTCGAACAGAAAGCGGGTCACCGCGTCCACGGTGCCGAGCACGCTGGGGCAGTCGGCAGTCAAGATCCATGTATCCGGGGCGCGGCTCATTGCGGTGACTCCTGTTCAAATTAACTGGGCGACAAAGAACCCTGTGGCGAGGGAGCTTGCTCCCGCTCGACTGCGCAGCAGTCGCCTGATACTGGGGGCTGCTTCGCAACCCAGCGGGAGCAAGCTCCCTCGCCACAAAAGCATTCCAAGGCCATCAATCAGGCCTGCACGCTCAACCCATACTCAGCCGCGGCATCCTGCAACCACAGCCACCAGTAATCGGAGAAGCTGCGGCGAATCACCAGCTCCCAGGTGTCTTCGCCCGTGTGGCGGATCACCAGTTGCGACTTGGCGAACACCGTACCCACGGCCTTGCCCACCGGGAAGTTGCTTGGGTGTACATCGTAGCTGGTGGATTTCATCAGCACGTCGCGCACGTTCGGGCCGGACAGCTCGAGCAGCTGCTGACCGCCGCTGACGTTGACGATCTGGATGTGCAGGTCGCCCAGGGCTTCACGCAGTTTCTGCTCGGCGGCGAACTCTTCGCCAGTGGGCACCACCAGCAGCCATTCATCCGGGCCGAGCCATTGCAGGCTGGTTTCACCCTTGACGATGACGGCCAGGGCGCCTGGCAATTCCAGGCCCAGGGCCTTGTGCACGCCCGCGGCGAACGCCGGGTCATGGCCATCGCCACGGAGGGTCAGGTGGCCCAGGAGTTTTTTCTCGCGCACGGTCACACCGGCGTTCTTGCGACCCTTGCCCACCAGGCTGGCGAGGTCGGCATGGTGCAGCGACGACTCGGCCTTGGCCCCGGTGGTTGGGCGTTGTTGGTACACGTTGACTGCGGTCATATGGAGCACCTGTCTGAATGCTTGCTCGACCTGCCGGTGCGTGGCGCTGTGGGAGCAAGGCTTGCCCGCGATGAACGATAACTCGGTCTGATGGCTACCGTGTCGCCTACATCGCGAGCAAGCTTTGCTCCCACACGCCCCCACCGCAGGGCTTGAATGTTAGATATTCTGCCGATCCCCCTTCGGATCGAAGAACACCGAAGAAACGATCTCTGCCTCGATCACGCTGCCATCAGCCAATGGCGCGAACACTCGCTCGCCCATCCGCTTGAGGCCGCCCTTGACCACACCCATGGCAAATGAATAACCCAGGGAGTTGTGGGCGTAGCTGGAGGTCACGTGACCCACCATGGTCATCGGGATCGCCTGCTTGGTGTTGAACACCAGTTGCGCACCTTCCGGCAGCCAGACATTCGGGTCGATCGGCTTGAGACCCACCAGTTGCTTGCGGTCTTCACGCACGCAATCTTCGCGATTCATGCCACGCCAGCCGATCCACGAGAACGGTTTGGTCCGGCCTACACACCAGCCCATGTTCAGGTCGTCCGGCGTCATCGAGCTATCAGTGTCCTGGCCGACGATGATGAAGCCCTTCTCGGCCCGCAGTACGTGCATGGTCTCGGTGCCATACGGGGTCAGGTTGTATTTCTTCCCGGCCTCGACGATCTGCTCGAGCACGCCCATGGCGTAGTCGGCCTGTACGTTGATTTCGTACGACAGTTCACCGGTGAACGAGATCCGGAACACCCGTGCCGGCACGCCACCCACCAGGCCTTCCTTCCAGGTCATGAACGGGAACGCGTCCTTGTCCAGGTCGATGTCGGTGACTTCGCTCAGCAGCTTGCGGCTGTTGGGGCCCGACAGGGTCATCGTCGCCCAGTGGTCGGTGACCGAGGTGAAGTACACCTTCAGGTCCGGCCATTCGGTCTGGTGATAGATCTCCAGCCATTGCAGCACGCGCGCCGCGCCGCCCGTGGTGGTGGTCATCAGGAAGTGGTTGTCCGCCAGACAGGCCGTTACGCCGTCGTCGAAGACCATGCCGTCTTCCTTGCACATCAGGCCGTAGCGGGCCTTGCCCACGTCGAGCTTGGTCCAGGCGTTGGTGTAGACGCGGTTGAGGAACTCGCGGGCATCCGGGCCCTGGATGTCGATCTTGCCCAGGGTCGAGGCATCGAGCAGGCCGACGCTGTCACGCACCGCCTTGCATTCGCGCTTGACCGCGGCGTGCATGTCTTCGCCGTTCTTCGGGAAGTACCAAGGGCGTTTCCATTGGCCGACGTCTTCGAACTCAGCGCCATTCTTGACATGCCAGGCATGCAGCGCGGTGAAGCGCACCGGCTCGAAGATGTGCCCACAGTGCCGGCCAGCCACCGCGCCGAAAGTCACCGGCGTGTAGTTCGGACGGAACATGGTGGTGCCCATCTGCGGGATGCTCACGTTCAGCGAACGGGCCGCGATGGCCAGGCCGTTGACGTTGCCCAGTTTGCCCTGGTCGGTACCGAAGCCCAGTGCGGTGTAGCGCTTGACGTGTTCCACCGACTCGAAGCCTTCGCGGGTGGCGAGTTCGATGGCGGCGGCAGTGACGTCGTTCTGCAGGTCGACGAATTGCTTCGGCGCCCGTGCGGTGGATTTTTCGTGAGGCACCTGGAACAGCGCCAGGGTCGGCTCTTCATGACGGCTCAGGGCTTTGGGCAATACGCCCTCCACCGCTTTGAAGCCGGCTTCGCTGGCCGCGCGCACGCCGCCTTCGAAACCGTCGGCCAAGCTGTCGCCGAGGCTGTAGACACCGTTCACACCGCCGACGCAGACACGTTTTTGCGGTGCTTCGCCCGGTACGAAACCGAGGATATCTTCACGCCAGATCGGCTTGCCGCCCAGGTGCGAAGCCAGGTGGACCACCGGGCTGTAGCCGCCGGAGCTGGCTACCAGGTCGCAGTCCAGCCATTCGCCTGGGCTGGTGACTTTATGGGCGCGGACGTCGATCGCGGCAACACGTGCCCCGGTGACACGCTTGCTGCCACGAGCCTCGACCACGGCGCTGCCGGTGAGGATACGGATGCCCTTGGCGCGGGCTTCTTCCACCAGCGCGCCACGTGGGTTGCTGCGCGCATCGGCCACGGCCACCACTTGCAGACCGGCGTCGAACCAGTCCAGGGCGACGCGATAGGCGTGGTCGTTGTTGGTGCTCAGCACCAGTTTCTTGCCCGGTGCCACGCCGTAGCGACGCACGTAGGTCGACACCGCACCGGCCAGCATGTTGCCCGGCACGTCGTTGTTGCCGTAGACCAGCGGGCGCTCGCAGGCGCCGGTCGCCAGCACCACGCGCTTGGCGCGAACGCGGTTGATGCGCTGGCGAACCTGGCCGATCGGTGCGCGGTCACCGAGGTGGTCGGTGAGGCGCTCGTGGATGGTCAGGAAGTTATGGTCGTGGTAACCGTTCACCGTGGCACGAGGCAGCAGCACCACGTCGGGCATCGACTTGAGTTCAGCGACAACAGAGGCTACCCATTCGGTCGCTGGCTTGCCGTCCAGGCTCTCGCGGGAGTCGAGCAGGCTGCCGCCGAACTCTTCCTGCTCATCGGCCAGGATGACGCGCGCACCGCTGCGGGCCGCGGCCAGTGCGGCGGCCAAACCAGCAGGGCCAGCACCGACGATCAACACGTCGCAGTGACGGTTCATGTAGTCGTAGGTGTCCGGATCGTTCTCGGTCGGCGAGCGGCCCAGGCCGGCGGCCTTGCGGATGTACTTCTCGTAGGTCATCCAGAACGATTGCGGGTACATGAAGGTTTTGTAGTAGAAACCCGGCGGCATCAGCTTGCCGCCGACCTTGCCGAGAATCCCCATCATGTCGTTGTTCACGTTCGGCCAGCCGTTGGTGCTGGTGGCGACCAAACCTTGGTACAGCGCCTGTTGCGTGGCGCGCACGTTAGGGATCTGCGTGGCTTCGGTGGCACCGATCTGCAGCACCGCGTTCGGCTCTTCGGCACCGGCGGCGAAGATGCCGCGCGGGCGGGAATACTTGAAGCTGCGACCGATGATGTCGACACCGTTGGCCAGCAGCGCAGCGGCCAGGGAATCGCCCTCGAAACCTTTGTAGGTCTGGCCGTTGAAGGTGAAGCTCAGCACTTTGTTGCGGTCGATCCGTCCGCCGTTGGACAGGCGATTGATCTGGCTCATACCTTCTCTCCCAGAGCCTGTGCAGCCGCTTTCGGACTGTCAGCCTTGTCGGTGAACTGCGGCTTTTGGCCGATCTTGTAGGTTTCGAGAATCTCGTAGGTCACGGTGTCACGGGTCACGTTGAAGTACTGGCGGCAACCGGCAACGTGGTCCCACAGTTCATGGTGCAACCCGCGCGGGTTGTCACGGAAGAACATGTAGTCGCCCCACTCCTCGTCGGTGCAGGTGTTCGGATCCAGCGGACGCGGGATATGCGCCTGGCCGGATGCGTGGAATTCCTCTTCGGAGCGCAGTTCGCCGCAGTGAGGACAGAAGATGTGCAACATAGGGATTTCTCCTGTTAGTGGGCGACGGCAGCAGCGCCGTGTTCGTCGATCAGTGCGCCGTTGTGGAAACGGTCGATGGAAAACGGCGCGGCCAGCGGGTGCATTTCACCCTTGGCCAGGCTTGCAGCGAAGACGTTGCCTGAACCCGGAGTGGCCTTGAAGCCGCCGGTGCCCCAACCGCAGTTGAAGAACATGTTCGGCACCGGGGTCTTGGAGATGATCGGGCAGGCATCTGGCGTGGTGTCGACGATACCGCCCCACTGGCGGTTCATGCGTACGCGGGACAACACCGGGAACATCTCGACGATGGCCTGGACCGTGTGCTCGATCACCGGGTACGAGCCACGCTGGCCGTAGCCGTTGTAGCCGTCGATACCGGCACCGATCACCAGGTCGCCCTTGTCGGACTGGCTGATGTAGCCGTGCACGGCGTTGGACATGATCACGCTGTCGATGATCGGCTTGATCGGCTCGGACACCAACGCTTGCAGCGGATGGGATTCGATCGGCAGGCGGAAGCCCGCGAGCTTGGCCATGTGCCCGGAGTTACCGGCGGTCACCACGCCGACGCGCTTGGCGCCGATGAAGCCCTTGTTGGTTTCCACGCCGATGCACACGCCGTTTTCCTTGCGGAAACCGATCACTTCGGTCTGCTGGATCAAGTCCACGCCCAACGCGTCCGCCGCCCGGGCAAAGCCCCAGGCCACGGCATCGTGACGGGCCACGCCGCCGCGACGCTGGACGGTGGCGCCCATCACCGGGTAGCGGGTGTTTTTCGAGCAATCCAGGTACGGGATCTCGTCGGCCACTTGCTTGGCGTTGAGCAGCTCGCCATCCACGCCGTTGAGGCGGTTGGCGCTGACGCGACGCTCGGAATCACGGATGTCCTGCAGGGTGTGGCACAGGTTGTAGACGCCACGCTGGGAGAACATCACGTTGTAGTTCAGGTCCTGGGACAGGCCTTCCCAGAGTTTCATCGCGTGTTCGTACAGGTGGGCCGATTCGTCCCACAAGTAGTTGGAGCGCACGATGGTGGTGTTGCGCGCGGTGTTACCGCCGCCCAACCAGCCCTTCTCGACCACCGCCACGTTGGTGATGCCGTGTTCCTTGGCCAGGTAGTAGGCGGTCGCCAGACCATGCCCGCCACCGCCGACGATGACCACGTCGTAGACCTTTTTCGGGGTCGGCGTGCGCCACATCCGCTGCCAGTTTTCGTGATGGCTGAGTGAGTGTTTGAAGAGGCCGAAGCCCGAATAGCGTTGCATAGTCATTACTCCAAAACCGACTCAGCGATAAACCGGGAAGTCCGCGCACAGGGCCGCCACTTGCTGTGCGACATTGGCCTCGACATCGGCATCGCCGAGGTTGTCGAGAATGTCGCAGATCCAGCCGGCCAGCGTGACGCACTGGGTAACCTTGAAGCCACGGGTGGTCACCGCCGGGGTGCCGATGCGCAGGCCCGACGTCACGAATGGCGATTGCGGGTCGTTCGGCACGGCGTTCTTGTTGACGGTGATATGGGCGCGGCCCAGGGCAGCATCGGCATCCTTGCCGGTCAGGCCCTGACGGATCAGGCTGACCAGGAACAGGTGGTTATCGGTACCACCGGACACTACATCGTAGCCGCGCTTGATGAACACGCCAGCCATGGCCTGGGCGTTATCGATCACTTGCTGCTGATAAGCCTTGAAGCCAGGCTCCGCCGCTTCCTTGAAGCACACCGCCTTGCCGGCGATCACGTGCATCAACGGGCCGCCCTGGGCGCCGGGGAATACCGCGGCGTTGAGCTTCTTCTCGATTTCTTCGTTGGCCTTGGCCAGGATCAGGCCACCACGCGGACCGCGCAGGGTCTTGTGGGTGGTGGTGGTGACCACGTCGGCGTACGGCAGCGGGTTCGGGTACAGACCGGCGGCAACCAGGCCAGCCACGTGGGCCATGTCGACGAACAGCAGGGCACCGACCTTGTCGGCGATCTGACGGAAACGTGGGAAATCCAGGGTCTTGGAGTAAGCGGAGAAACCGGCCACGATCATTTTCGGCTTGTGCTCGACCGCCAGGCGCTCGACTTCGTCGTAGTCGATCAGGCCGGTGGTGGTGTCGATGCCGTATTGCACCGCGTTGTAGAGCTTGCCCGAGGACGACACCTTGGCACCGTGGGTCAGGTGACCGCCATGGGCCAGGCTCATGCCCAGGATGGTGTCGCCGGCTTGTAGCAGGGCCAGGTACACGGCGCTGTTGGCCGAAGACCCGGAGTGCGGCTGGACGTTGGCGTAATCGGCACCGAACAACTGCTTGGCGCGCTCGATGGCCAGGGCTTCGACTTTGTCGACGTGCTCGCAGCCACCGTAGTAGCGCTTGCCCGGATAGCCTTCGGCGTACTTGTTGGTCAGGCCGCTGCCCTGGGCCTCCATCACGCGCTTGCTGGTGTAGTTCTCCGACGCGATCAGCTCGATGTGATCTTCCTGACGTTGCTCTTCGGCGTTCATAGCCGCCAGCAGCGCATCATCGTAGCCTTGAATTTGGTCTTGTTTGCTGAACATCGCGTCTCTCCCAGCGGCGGCGGTGCGCCTTTCGTCTCGGTGAGGCACGGACCATTCGGTCGTGCCCTTTGGATGCGATGGTATGGCTGGCGCAGGCATGTCAAATGCCTATGGACGCCACGCAAAGGTGCGTTTACGACATGGGATCAAAGAGTCGGAGAGCAAGGCCTGCGCGATAGCACTGTGGGAGCAAAGCTTGCTCGCGATCCAGGCGCCGCGATCCATGGGAGACCGCGGCGCTTTCATCGCGGGCAAGCCTTGCTCCCACAGGCCTGTTCCCAAAATACAGTTCCCGCAGGGTTAAGCAGCGACCTGGCGAACCGCGAGCAATAGCAGGAAATGCGCTGGATAAAGGCCATAGGCCCAGCGCCGCATCGCCGGTGGATGAAAACGACCGGCATGTCGCAAAAGCACCTGCCCAAGCCATGGCGCGATCAGGCAAGCCACCAGCCCCCACAACGCCACCCCATCTCCCAACCACGCCGCGCCATACAATACTCGCCATTGGTTGGCCGCCACGCAGACCAGCCCCGGCAACAGCGCCATGTACAAGGGACGCTTGAATACCAGCAACATCGCCAGCGGCAGCAGCACACCGAAGAAACCGAACATCAACTGCGACGAAAACAGCGCCGCCAACAGCAACGCCATCACCGCCAGGCATCGCGCCTCCAGGGTGGGCGTTTGCCAACAGCGCGCCACCAACAATCCCAGCACCAGGGTTGGCATCACATTCAGGGTGGTGGGATCAGGAATGAACAAGCGGTAGGGGATTTCGCTGACGGCACTGAATAGCAGCAGCCAGCCCAGGTACCGCCATGGAGCGGCGCTGGCACCCCTGCGCGCCAGATTCGCCGCCATCGCCAGGCAGAACCACGGGAATGCCAAGCGTCCCGGCACATAGAGCCAATCGACGGAAAAACCGACATATCGCAGATGATCGAGGACCATCGACAAAAGAGCCAACCACTTGAGCAGGTCCAGGGCCCCGTCACGCCGGCTCATGTATAAAGCCGCGCGACGAGATTGATACTTTCCGACAGAAACATCCGGTGTGTTCCCCCACTAATCTTGGGTAAAGTGCGCACCAGTATCGACCACGGCGCTGTGGACCCAAACACGCCGAACCAGGGAACGCCCCATCCGGGCATTCCGCCAGGGATCTCTTTATCCAGGACTCTCTATTCAGGAGCAAGGCCATGACCGACAAGAGTCAACAGTTTGCCAGCGACAACTATTCCGGCATTTGCCCCGAAGCCTGGGCCGCCATGGAAGAAGCCAACCAGGGTCATCAACGTGCCTACGGCGACGATGAGTGGACCCACCGCGCGGCGGACGATTTCCGGGCCTTGTTCGAAACCGACTGCGAAGTGTTCTTCGCGTTCAACGGCACGGCGGCCAACTCCCTGGCCCTGTCCTCGCTGTGCCAGAGTTATCACAGCGTGATCTGCTCGGAAACCGCCCACGTCGAAACCGACGAATGCGGTGCACCGGAGTTCTTCTCCAACGGCTCCAAGCTGCTGCTGGCACGTACTGAAAACGGCAAGCTGACCCCCGAGGCGATCCGCGAGATCGCCCTCAAGCGCCAGGACATCCACTACCCCAAGCCTCGGGTCGTCACCCTGACCCAAGCCACGGAAGTCGGCAGCGTCTACACGCCGGATGAAATCCGCGCCATCAGCGTCACCTGCAAGGAACTGGGGCTGAACCTGCACATGGACGGCGCGCGCTTTTCCAACGCCTGCGCCTTCCTCGGCTGCTCCCCGGCGGACCTGACCTGGAAGGTCGGCGTGGACGTGCTGTGCTTTGGCGGCACCAAGAACGGCATGGCGGTGGGCGAGGCGATCCTGTTCTTCAACCATGACCTGGCCGTGGATTTCGACTACCGCTGCAAACAGGCCGGGCAACTGGCGTCGAAAATGCGCTTCCTGTCGGCGCCCTGGGTCGGCCTGCTGCAAAACGACGCCTGGCTCAAACACGCCCGCCACGCCAACCACTGCGCCCAATTGCTGGCAGAACTGGTCAACGACATTCCCGGCGTGGAACTGATGTTCCCGGTCCAGGCCAACGGCGTTTTCCTGCAACTGTCGGAACCGGCCATCGCCGCGCTGACCGCCAAGGGCTGGCGCTTCTACACCTTCATCGGCAAGGGCGGCGCACGGTTCATGTGCTCGTGGGACACCGAAGAAGCGCGGGTGCGGGAATTGGCGGCGGATATTCGGGAAGTGATGAGCCTTTAAGTGACCACCCAGAGCCTGGGTGGCTTTGGGCGCCTTTTGTGGCGAGGGAGCTTGCTCCCGCTGGGCTGCGTAGCAGCCCCATGCGGTGTATCAGGTAGCTCGTGTTTACCGGATGACGACTGCTGCGCAGCCGAGCGCGAGCAAGCTCCCTCGCCACAGGGGGCTCACTGCAGCATCAGAATTCGATCCGCACATCCCCCTTCGGCACGCTGCAGCACGACAGGATGTAGCCCTCGGCCTCGTCGTCCTCGGTGATCCCGCCGTTGTGATCCATCTCCACTTCCCCGCCCAGCTTCAGCACCTTGCAGGTACCGCAGATGCCCATGCCGCAGGCCTTGGGGATCATCATGCCGAGCTTGGCGGCGGCGGCGTGCACGGTTTCGCCCGGGCCCACGCGGATGCTCTTGCCAGAGGAAGTGAATTCCACCAGGTGCAGGTCCGCCGCATCGACTTCCGGCGCGTCGGCCGCCTGTTCGGCCTGTTCCACGGCGTCGGCACGGGCTTCCGGTGGCGTGGCGCCGAAGGATTCCTCGTGGTAACGCTTCATGTCGTAGCCAGCCGCTTCCAGCAGGCGCTTGACCGCGGTCATGTACGGGGTCGGGCCGCAACAGAACACTTCGCGCTCGAGGAAGTCGGGCACCATCAATTCCAGCATCTTGTGGTTCAGGTAACCGCGATACCCGGCCCAAGGCTCGCCCAGGCCATGCTTTTCACAGATCAGGTGCAGGCTGAAGTTGTCGATCCGCGACGCCATGTGTTCCAGCTCGCGGTGGTAGATGATGTCCTTGGGCGACCGGGCGCTGTGGATGAAGGTCATGTCGACATTGGCGTTGGTGTCGTAGAACCAGCGAGCCATGGACATGCACGGCGTGATTCCCACGCCACCGCTCAGGTACAGGACTTTCGGGCTCGGGAAATCGATGGCGTTGAACAACCCCACCGGCCCGTGCACCGCCAGCTCCTGGCCTTCATGCAGGGTATCGTGCAACCAGTTGGAGACCTTGCCCCCCGGCACGCGCTTGATGGTGACCGAGAAGCTGTAGGGCACCGACGGCGAACTGGAGATGGTGTAGGAGCGCATGATCGGCTGGCCTTCGATTTCCAGCTCCAGGGTGACGAATTGCCCCGGCTTGAAAAAGAACATGATCGGCTGATCGGCCATGAAGCAGAAGGTGCGCACATCCCAGGTTTCCTGGATGACTTTGACGCAACGTACGATATGTCGGCCATTGGCCCAGGTCTGGGTAGTGACCGGGTTCAGGAAGTTATTGGACATGCTGATCTCCACGGCCGACTGTCGGCCTTCATGATGGCGATTGTGCGCAGGCGCCTGGGTGACCATTTACCTATCTGCGACATTCACATACTTATCGCGACCAGCCCTTAACTACCGGGGCTTGCGCGTCGGGAACAGATTGGGCCATGTCGCCCATGGATAAGGTTCGGCCCCTGCGCGGCCCCACACTCGCCCCAACAGATAAACAAAGTTTTCTGCCTTGCGTAGCACAACCGATTAGTCATTTTCACCGGCTCCGCTTAGAGGGCCACGAGGATAAAACGATGGACACCACTACCCTGAGCCTGGGCGATCCGCTGGAACCCGCACGCAAGGCCACCGCGCAAATGCTGCAAGAGCGCGAGCGCACCTTCTCGCTGCCACAACCGTTCTACAGCGATGAGCGCCTGTTCGATATCGATATGCAGGAAATCTTCCAGAAGGAATGGTTGATCGCCGGCATGACCTGCGAGATCCCGGCCAAGGGCAACTACCTGACCCTGCAAGTCGGCAAGAACCCCATCATCGTGATTCGCGGTGCCGACGGTGTGGTCCACGCTTTCCACAACGTCTGCCGCCACCGCGGTTCGCGGCTGTGCACCAGCGAAAAGGGCAAGGTCGCCAAACTGGTCTGCCACTACCACCAGTGGACCTACGAGCTGGACGGTCGCCTGCTGTTCGCCGGCACCGAGATGGGCGCCGACTTCGACATGAAGCAGTACGGCCTCAAGCCTGTGAACGTGAAGACCGCGGGCGGCTACATCTTCATCAGCCTGGCCGAGAATCCGCCGGCCATCGATGATTTCCTGTCGACGCTGAACCACTACATGGAACCGTACGACATGGAAAACACCAAGGTGGCGGTGCAAACCACCTTGATGGAAAAGGCCAACTGGAAGCTGGTGCTGGAAAACAACCGCGAGTGCTACCACTGCGGCGGTTCGCACCCGGAATTGCTCAAGACCCTGCTGGAATGGGACGACGTCACCGACCCGCGGGCCGACCAGGCCTTCAAGGACCACGTGGCCGCCTCCGCCGCCGCCTGGGACGCCGAGAAGATCCCTTACGCCCACGCCAGCTTCGGCCTGCGCAACCGTATCGTGCGCATGCCGCTGCTCAAGGGCACCGTGTCGATGACCATGGACGGCAAGCAAGGCTGCGCCAAGCTGATGGGTCGCATCAAGAACCCGGATCTGGGCTCGATGCGCATCCTGCACCTGCCGCACTCGTGGAACCACTGCATGGGCGACCACATCATCGTGTTCACCGTGTGGCCGATCAGCGCCCAGGAAACCATGGTCACCACCAAGTGGCTGGTGCACAAGGACGCGGTCGAAGGCGTGGACTACGACGTCGCGCGCATGCGCCAGGTCTGGGACGCCACCAACGACCAGGACCGTCGCCTGGCCGAAGAAAACCAGCGCGGCATCAACTCCACCGCCTACCAGCCTGGCCCGTACTCCAAGACCTATGAGTTCGGCGTGGTGAACTTCGTGGACTGGTACAGCGAGCGCATGCTCAACAACCTCGGGGCCGAGCCAGCGCCGTACCTCAAGGGCGTTCCGGTCCAGGGCTAAGTCAGAAGCATCGCGAGCAAGCTCGCTCCCACAGGGGTTCTGTGTCGTTCACAAACCTGTGGGAGCGAGCTTGCTCGCGATAACGGCCTGACACTCACCGTCTACTTGGAAGACCACCGCACACTGCCATCCTCCCCATAAAACGTCTCTTCGATGTTCTCCCCCACCAACCGCACCTTCACGTACCCATTCAGCACCCGCTCCGGATACGCCTCGTCCCCCGCCAATTGAGTCTCCGACCACAGCACCCGGGCATGCCCGTTCAGCTCGCTGGTGGTGCCGTAGGGAATCGCCCCATGCCCGGCGCAGCGCGCATGCAGCCCGCCCTGGGTGGCGTAGCAGATGCCGTTATGCAAATGCCCCCAATACCAGTAGTCCGGCTCACGCCCCAGGGCATCGCACACCGGTTGGTAGAGGGCGGTCTTGTTGTGTCCGGAAATATCGAAGCCCTGATGATGACTGAGCACCATCAACTTCTTGCGCTTGGGCAGGGTTTTCATCCACTCGATCTGCTGGGTGTTGAGGGTGCCGTCCATGTACAGGTTCATCGCGTCCGAGGCGTAGGCACTGTCCAGGCCAACCACCAGCCAATCGTCGTTGTACAAGGCAAAGTAGCTGGTGCCTTGCTGCACCGGAAAACGCTTGGCCAGTTCCTTGAAATAACCGTGGGCACCGCTGTACATCTCGTGGTTGGAGTTGAGGGTGAACGAGCCGTGCTTGCCCTGGGGCCAGCCGACCATGTCGACGTCTTCCTGGGAATGGGTGCCGGCGTAATACACATCACCCAGATGGATGGTGAAGTCAGCCTGGGCCAGTTGCATCTGATTGGCCACGGCCACCGCCGGCGCGTGACTGTCGAACGGCCCGGTGCCCCAGTCGCCGGCGATGGCCAGCACCACGTCGCTGTCCATTTTCACCAGCGCCGGGTTGGTGGCGAACGGCGCGTGATGGCGCAGGTTCTCGATCCACTTGAGCAGCGCCTCGCTCCACAGCAGGTCCAGCAGCTCCCATTTGCGACAACCGAGCAAGGTGCCGTCCTTGAGCACCCGGGTCGGCAGTTCGTCTTCGCTTTGCGGCAACGGCGTGGGGTTACCGATCTTCAGGATCGACAGGCCGTGGGCCAGCTCCCAGGGTACGGCCGGCTCGTCATCCGGGAGGTCGCCATGCTCGATGACGTGCCGCGCCTGGTCGTGCCCGCGCTGCAGCAGTTTGACGATGGCCTGAAACTCCTCGGGTTCCAGGTCGTTGACGAGTTTCTTCCAGGACATCTCCAGCCGCGTGACCAACCCGTGCAGGCGGACCTTGACCTTGTCGAACTCATGTTCCCAATGGTGCAGTAATGACATGTGAACGCTCCTTCGCAATGCCCTGGGCTACAGGGTCTTCATGAACTCGATCAGGGCCCGTTTGTCGACGTCCGACAGTTGCGTGCCATACAGGTGGCCGCCGTTGTGGTTGCCTTCCAGGCGGGTGTCGTATTTGAAATCCGCCGATGCTTTCATCTGTGCACCGCGGGTGACGAAGCCGACCTTCTCCTGGTCGTAAATGTCAGAGCCGGTGTAGAACACCTGCGGACGCTGTTCCGGTGCTTGCAGCAAATCCCACAGGGTTGGCACCGAACCGTTGTGCAGGTACGGCGCCCGCAGCCAGATGCCGTCGGTGGGGGTGTTGCTGTAGCTTTGGGTCTTGCGGTAGGCGCCAAAGTCGAACGGCGGTTTCTTGAAGCCGTGGAACGCCGTCACCAGGCCCGTGGTGAAGGAATTCAGGCGATGGGGATCAGTGCCCAACTGGTCGATGTTGGTGGTGACCTGGCCTGTATCGGTGCGGCCGAAGTCGTGACAACCGGCGCAGTTTTTCTCCCAGATCGGTTTGCCCTGGGTGACTTTCGCCTGGTCCAGGGCGAACGGCCAGGCCGGTGCCTTGTGGCCCAGCAGCCAGTTGGTCACCCGGTTGAAACTCGGCGGCAGCACCGATTCCGGCGTCGCGCCCACGGCCATGGCCGCTGCGTAGTTGCGCTCGTGGATCTGGTTGTTATTGCCGTCCCAATGCAGGTACATGGACTCGCGGGGTTTCTGGTTCCAGACCTGTGGCAGATCCACGGTGCCGATGGTGGAGTCATCCGGGAAGCCGAACACCACCATTTTGGTCGGGTTGAAGGTGTCGGTCCGCCCTGGCCCCTGGGCCGGGCGCAGCTTCTGCCAGGCATAGGCCTGCTTCTGCTTGAGCAGCGCACTCTTGGCCATCGGGATGATCAAGTAACGGTTGTACAGTTTTTCGAAAAAACCCAGCTGGAACTTGCCATTGATCGCCGCCATCACCGCCTCGGGGGTGAATTTCGGGTCGCTGGCGCAATCGTAGGCGAACCACTGGAAGGCTTGCAGTTGCAGGGTATTGGCCGGCGCGGCGGCGACCGGCACTGCCACGTCAGTGGCATTGGCCCGGTAGGAGCCGGTGTGACACAGGGCGCAATTGGGCTCGACCGTGGGGTAACCGAGTTGGCGCTTGGCCATGCCGATGGGCAGGTCTTTGCCGTTTTCATAGAGAAACCCGAACACTTCGTAGCCGCCGGGCTTGGGCAGTTTTTCCGGGCACATTTGCGGCAGCACGGCGAACAGGTAGTAGGGAATCCGCGCCTCGATGCCCAGGCCGATGGCGGCGTATTTGTAATGGTCTTCGTCGGAGGCGAAATCCGGTTGCGGTACCTCCCGGATCATTTGGTACCAGGTCTGGTAGCCAATGAAACCCAGCAACACGACCACCACCAACATGCCGACCTTGAACCCGTGGCTCTGCCAGCGCAGCGCCCAGCCGGCGCGCCATTCCCGCCAACCGGCGCACAGCAGGGCCAGCGGACGATTGGCCACCGGGCTGCCCAGGTACAGCAGCACGCCCAGGATCAGGAACATGCTCAGGTCGCCCATCAACATCGGCACAAACAATTGGCCCTGGTTATTGGTGTTGATCAGGTAGATCCAGAACACCACCGCCACCAGCCGCGACAGCACGCACAACCACGAATGCACGACGAAACGCGGCGCGTTGAACCCCGAGGGCATGTAGAACAGGCTGATCCCCACCAGCAACATGCCGGCGTTCTCCAGCCAGGGATCGGACAAGACAGGTGGCAGGCCGATCATGGACGTCAGCAATGCCGGCGCGAACAACGCCGGGATCGCGAAGAACATGTTCATGACAATCCCGACCCAGATGATGCGTTGGAACCAGCGGATGTAAGTGTTCATGGCATCCTTTTCCTTATTCTTGGCTCACGATATGCGGCGCTCTGACGATCGCCATCGCGAGCAAGCTCGCTCCCACACTGGATGTGTGGCGTGCACAAAATCAGCGGCACATGGCCCCTGTGGGAGCGAGCTTGCTCGCGATGCAGACCACTCGGTCTTGCGTCAACCGAGGGCAGTCTTTTCCAAGTGCTCAAGAATGATCGGATACACATCCACCACCGCATCCTTGCCGAACATGCAGTCGATGTGACCGTACCCCGGCACTTCGTGGCGGCTGAACAACTGCGGGCCATGCATCTCGCACAGTCGCTCGTAGGTCTTGAGGGTGCTTTGCGGCAGGTAGCACTGGTTGTCGGCGCCGCTGATGAAGCAGATCGGCAACTTCAACCGATCGAAATGCGGCATGTAGACGTCGTTGCCCTTGAAGTCCACCAGGTGCCCCTTGCGCACGATCAGCGCCAGGTGCTCGAAGGTCTGGATGTTCGACTCGCCGAACAACTCATGCAGGTTGTCGTGCAGGGTTTCGTTGAGGGTGTCGTGGCGGTACAGCGAGGCATACATGAACGTGATGCGATGGCAGACCGGGTTGGTGCAATAGCCCTGGGCCTCGATCCGGGCATAGCCATTGAGGGCCTTGTCGTAGAGTTTGTTGAACCAGCTTTCCTTGGTGTCGGCGTAGGCCGTGAGGGACTTGATGCCGATGGCATCGAGCATCCCCGGCAAGTGCAAGCCGGCCTTCAGACCGGTGGCGGTGGCGACCACCGTGTCGGCGGCGATCTGCGAGCAGACCACCGAGCGCACGCCCTGCAGCCCCGCCAGCATCGACATGAAGAACGTCGTCGCGCCGTAGCAATGCACCACGCACTGCACGTCACGGGCCAGGGTCGCTTGCTGGATCTGCTCGATGGCGGCCTTGAAATCGTACTGGGCCACCTGGTCGCCGTTCCATTCGTGCTTGCTGGCCGGCAGCAGGATACTCACCCGCAAATCCAGGAGCCAGACGTCATATTCGTGCTTGCACAGGTACTCCAGCAGGTTGGTGTGGATGGTGTCGGTGGAGAAAATGTTCGAGCCCACGCCCAAGCCATGGACCAACATCACCGGACCTTTGGTGCCGGCCTGATAACGGGTCAGGCGCAGCTCGACGTTGTCTTCGGTCTGGAAGAAATGCACGGCCGGCGCCGGCGCATCCAACGGCCGTTTCAACCGGGGCGGCGCGTCCGGGTTGAAATAGACGTCGCCGGCGAAGACACCGCCGTAGCTCTCCCACAGGATCCCGGCAAAGAACTTGCCGAACCGCGCCAGCGCCTCCACGCGCTCACGCTCGTTGCGCGCGTTGAGCACTTTCATAGTGGTCATCTGCTTGGCGAAGTCGGCCGGCAGGATGTGCATCACGCCGCAGCCAATCACTGCGCCGGTCTTGTCCGGCCCGCGATAGAGCGTGACATAGAGCGTGCTGGTGTCGTGCCAGATATTCAGCACGCCGTTGTCCTCGGGCACGGTCTTGAAGGCGCTGAAGTAATAGTCGCTGCCGTCCTCGGCGGTCAGCTTCATGTCGTAGTTCATGTGCCGTACGCCGACCTGTTCCTGGTACTGCTCGAACAGGTTGAACACCCCGTTGCTGGCCACCAGCGGTTGCGGTGAGAGCAGCGGTGCATCGAGGGTGCCCACCAGGGTGGCGGCGTGTTCCGGCTCCTTGATCAGACGGTTGAGGTCGGCGGCGGTGATGGTCAGGGTGAATTCGATGGGCGAGTTGTCGGCCTTGCCGCGCTTGGCCGCCGCCTCGTACAGGCTCAGATCGGTGCCCTGGGCCTGAGTGAAGGCCGTGGAGAAGTAGCCCTTCATGGTTTCGGTGAACTGCACGCCAAGGGTCGGCGGCGCCACCGTTTTGCGCGGGGCCGAGGGCAGCGTGTAGTCGATGATCCAGCCACGATCGGCCGCCAGCAGCCCCATGTTGCGCTCGCTTACCGCCGAGATGGTCAGCAGCGGATTGACCGCCAGGGACGTGGGGATCACCGCACCGTCAGTCACGTACAGGCCCGGGTAGACATCGGTGCCGCTGGCGCCACTGAACACCTGGCCCTTGTGGTTGACCACCCCTTGGGTGGCATCCTCGCCCATCACGCAACCGCCCAGGGGGTGGACCGAAACGATGCTGTGCTTGAGCAGCTTGGTCCAGATCGGGTTCTCGACCCAGATCCCGTCCAGGGCCTTGGTGCTCTGGTGCAGCCGCTCGTTGCCGAGGGTGACGTTCTCCTGTTCGCCGACGCCGGGCCAGTCGATGCGCAACTGGTCCTTGTTGTCGAGCAGCATGCGGCCCTTGGCGTTGTCATGGCTCATGATCAAGTAGGTCTGCATGTTGTGCAGCGCGCCGTAATACGGCCCGCGCAGGAAGCTCTCGGCCTCCCGGCCCTTGTACTTGAGGCTGGCACCGAAACCGGTGTCGGTGGCCACGCCGATCATTTCGGCAAACGCCGCCATGCTCGGCACCATGGCCCGGCCGAGGGCGCCGGGAATCGAACCTTCCTCGATGACCATGCGGCTGCGCCAGTCGCCTTCGGTGCGCATGTCGATGATCGAGGTGATGCACGGCCCCACCGGCTCCAGCTCCTTGGCCGGATGGGCGCCGAAACCGATGCCATTGATGACCTGGTCGCAGTTGTGGCCGAACCCGAGGATGTCGCCGTTGCCGCTCATGTGCTCGCCCAGTTGGCTGGACATGGCCAGGCCCTTGTCCCGCGAGCGCAACATGATTTCGGTGGAGCCCAGGGTGCCGGCGGACACCACCACGATATCGGCCCGCACGAACAAAGTGGGCGCCGAGAACAGCTCGCGGCCGCTGTCCAGGTATTGGAAGTGCACGATCCAGCCGTCGCCGTCGCGCTCCAGGTGCCGCACCTCGGCCTGGCAGAAAATCTCCGCGCCGTGGTTCCAGGCATCCGGCAGGTAATTCATCAGCGTGGTGTTCTTGGCCTTGTTGTTACAGCCCGAGACGCAATCGCCACAGCCATTGCAGGGCAACTGTTCGACGCCGACGTGGTTGAGGTTGTTGGGCAGCTTGTCGAAGGTCACGTTGATCGGCGGCTTGTAGAAATGCGCGCCTTGCTTGAGGTAATCGGCCGACTTCTTGTGAGCGTCGAGCTTGGGCAGGTTCGGTGCTGAAGCCGGGTAAGGGTTGGGCTTGAGCATCTCTCGGGCCCGGGCGTAGCCGTCCTTGAGCAGCGTGTCGCGGTGCTCCCGTACCGCCAGGGGCCAGCGCGGGTCGTCGAACACGCCAGGCTCCGGCTCCAGCGCAACGTTGGCATTGATCAGCGACGTGCCGCCCAGGCCACAACCGACCACCACGTTCTGCTGGGCGTTGACGTGCAGGTCGAACAGCCCGGTGCGCGAGCCGATATGCCCGTCCGGGTCATGGACCTGCAGTTCCTCGGTGGCCGCGAGCAGGGTGTTGGGGTATTCGCCGGGCTGGATTTCCCGGCCACGCTCCAGCAGGCACACCTTGCGTCCGGCCCGGGACAGGCGCGAGGCAGCAATGCCGCCACCGTAGCCGGAACCGATGACGATGACGTCGTAGTGCTCCTGGATATCACTGATGGGGGTTGAGATCCGTGTCATGTTCAAGTCCTCTCAGGCAGAAGGGGCAACTCTGCGGTTGCCTGCAAATCGACAGGCGCACGAACGCCTGGCCACTGTCCCGTGCAGGGTCCAGCGGCAGTCAGCGGTGCTACAGGGGGAAAAACCGGACGCTATAGACGTGCACGCTGATTGGCGGCGCGACGGTGGATGCGTTTATGCAGCGAAGTGGGCGGTGCCGGGACGCAGGTCAGCAGGGGGAGCGGGTGCGAGCGGGGGTGCTTGCTATCCATCATGTGTTCTCCCTGAACCTGATGTGGATAAAGTGCGATGTCCTTGTGCCATGGAAGTGAAGACAGCCGACAGACCTGCGTCAAGGTTGGGCCTTAGAACTGTATGAAATTTGATCTATCGCGATTTGCGCTATGCCGGCCGTGGCCGGCAGCGTTTGGTGAACAAGTTATCCACATGACCACCCACAGCAAATGGGGACAAGTGTGCGTAAGTCGGGCATTTTCTCCGTGGCAAAGTGAATAAAAACCGTGACTTATGGACAATCACGGTTTTAGGGGTCCATCGGTTGTTTTTTGAACAAATCCCTGTAAGCCCCGATAAGCATGGGCTGTGGCGGTGAGCAAACACCTTATCCACAGAAGCGCCAACAGTGTTTGGGGGTAATTTTGACGATTCTGTGGAAAACCCCGTGGACGGCTTGTAAATCGCGGTTTTCCGGAGGTTTTACCGATAAAAAACACCAATCGATCATTTTATGATCAATCCACTGAACACCCCGTCTCGTATGGCTTGCAGCGTTGAGCGAACATCTTATCCACAGAAGCGCCAACAGAGATTGGGGGCAAGTTTCAGCTGGAAGGGGTCGTTATTCACCACAAAAAGCCAATAAAAACCGTGGGTTAGCCTGGCTACTTTTTGATCGCAGGCCGGCAGGGCCCGATCTGCATGGGGTGCAGCGAGGGGCGAACAGGTTATCCACAGAGGCGCGCACAGGGATTGTGGGTAAACACATGCCCCTGTGGGAGCGAGCTTGCTCGCGATGGCGGTGCGTCAGTCAACATCGATGCCACTGATCTACCGCTATCGCGAGCAAGCTCGCTCCCACAGGGTTTCAGGGCCGCTGTGCCGGCTAAGGCCGATGCATGAGGTAGGCGGCGCCCGTTACTTGAATCAACGGATGCGGGACGACCTGACAGGTTTTGACGATGCCAAAGCCATGGCGCTCGTAAAAACGCCGTGCGCCGGTATTCGCGGCGTAGTCGATCAGGCTCAGGCCCTTGAGTGCCAGTTGATCGGCACGCTGTTGCGCCAGTTCGAGGAAGCGAACGCCGAGCCCCTTGTTACGCCAGCCTTCATGCAGGGCCAAGCTTGAGATATAGAGGGTGTCGGGCACTTCCATGTCGGCGTAGGGCGCCAGGACCGGGTCTGTGACTGGTGCCGCCTGTGGATCATGACGCGTGACATAAGCGTGCATCATGCCGATGACCTGTCCGTTGGCCTGGGCGACAAGGCAGTTCTGGTAGGAAAAATCGACACCTTCCCGGGCATAACGCGCGGCGCCCACGTCAAGCAGATCCTGACCAGGCTCCGCCAGTTGGCTCCAGATGTAATCCGACGCCCCCTCTGAGGAAATCCGGAACAGACGGGCGATCTCCCGTGCATCCGTGGGCAAGGCCGGGCGAATTGCTACTTCCATTGATAGGACTCCATTGGCGATGAAACGACCTTTTTCACCCACAGGCTTGGGACGCGGCAACCCGTCAGGCCAGCGGTTTTATGGCCGGATGTTGCAGCAGGTCAGGTGGGGGGGTTTGAGCGCAGGCCTGGATGGCCTGGTTTACGGCGGGGGGCCGAGCAGGTTATCCACAGAGACGCACGATAATGGTGGGCAAACACTACCCTCCTGTGGGAGCGAGCTTGCTCGCGATAGCGGCGTGTCAGCGAAGAAGATGCAACCTGACATACCGCCATCGCGAGCAAGCTCGCTCCCACAAAGGGATTCAGGTATTCCTGGGGTTAGCGAACGACCCCTTCCTCAATCAACAACTTGAGAATGGCCTCGGCCCCGGCCTCCGGGCTCACGCCCTTGAGCACTTGCCCGCCTCCGCCGCTGGCCTTGGCCGTGGCGGCTTTCATGCGGTCGGCGCCGCTCTTGGCCTTGATCACTTTCAAGCGCTTGGGGCGTGGCTTGGCCGGTTGCAGGGTCGCCACCGCCAGCAAGGTGTCGTCGATCACTTCGACTTCCTCGGCATGCAATGCCCCACGCCGGGCCGGACCGTAGGCGCTTTGCCGAGGTTTTGGCGCGGCGTTATCCACAGTGGCCAGGAATGGCAGGCGCACTTTGAGACGACGCCGTTGGCCGCGGGGCAAGGCTTGCAGCACCAGGGCCACGCCACTGTCGATGGACTCGACCTGGGCCAGCCCCACCACCAACGGCCAACCGAGGTTTTCCGCCAGCAGAAAGGGAAGCATGCCCGAGCCTTCACCGGTTTCCGCCTGGCTGCCGGTGAGCACCACTTGGGCGCCAGCGTCACGCAGGTAGTCGGTCAGGGCCGGCAGGGCGTCGGCCCCCTCGGGATTTTCCAGGACGTGGAGTTCATCCAGGCCCATGCCCAAGTAGGCGCGCAGGGCTGGTTCGGCCACGTCACCGGCGTGCAGCACTTGCAGGTCGTTGCCGGCCAGTTGCAGGCCCAGTTCCACGGCCCGGGCGTCCTGTTCGGCGCGCCGGGGCCGACCGGAAGTGGGGTGGGCGCCAATGGACACGAGGCTGATCACTTGGGTACTCATCAACTTATCCTTCTTAAGCCGCATCACGCTTGGCTTCGTTGCGGTAAGCCTCTACCGCCGCGATCAAGGCCTGGAGAATCGCCGCGCTGTCACCGATCACCGACAGGTCTGCCCGTTTGATCATGTCGCAGCCTGGGTCGAGGTTGATTGCCACCACCTTGTCGCAGGCGCCAATGCCCTGCAGGTGCTGGATCGCCCCGGAAATCCCCACCGCCACGTAGACCCGTGCCGTGACCCAGGTACCGGACGCACCGACCTGGCGATCCCGGGCCATGAAGCCGTCGTCCACTGCCACCCGCGAAGCGCCTTCGGTGGCACCCAGGGCCGCAGCGGTCTGGTGGAACAGCGCCCAGTCCTTGACCCCGTTGCCGCCGGAGAAAATGAATTCGGCCTCGGCCATCGGGATCGCGCCCGGGTCCACCGCCACCGCACCGAGATCTTCGATTCGCGACAAGCTGCGGGCCACGCTTGTGGATAACTCCACCGGCAAGGCTTCGTGGCGGGTTTCGCTGACCGGTTCGGCGCATTCGGCCGCTGCCAGGATCAAGCGCGCCAACGGCCGGGCCAAGTCTTGCAGGCCCGCACCGGCGCGGCCAATGCACTCTTCGCCCTTGACCTGCCAGACCCGCGTGGCCGGGCGCTCACCCAGGGCTGCGGCAAAACGCCGGCCCAGTTCACCGCCACCGGTGCGGCTGTCGGGCAGCAGCCAATGGCGTGGGTTGAATTGGTTATCCACAGCCCGCAGACCCTGCACCCGTTGTTCCGGTGCATAACCGCTGAAGGCCTCACCTTCCAGTACCAGCAAGCGGTCGACACCGGCCGTGGCGAAGGCGTTTTCCTTGTGCTCGCCGAACACCACTGCCAGCACCGCGCCGTCCGTACCCGCCAGCTGATGGGCCAGGCCCAGCAGATCGCGGTCGTGGCTGCTGAGGCGACCACCGACCATGTCCGGCACCACACTGATGTAGAACGCCGGTTGCGGTACTTGATGCAGCGGCAATTGCACTTCAACGGCGGCAGTGCGCTTGCTCGCGCCACCCTGCTGGGCACCGCTGCGGTCGATGCGCTTGATGCCGTTGGGGCCAATGAAACCGATGCCATGGACGTTCTTGCGGATGACACCGTTGGGGCCCATCCAGCTGTGCTGGACCGGTTGCATGGCCGCGTGCAGCGGGTGCAGGCGGTTGCGGGCGATCCACTCGGCGCGCGGGTCGCGGCGGATGATGTCGCTCATTAATGCACCTCCGCAGGTTCACGTTTGGCTGGGGCCACGGGCTTGCTCGGGGCTGCGTCTTCAAGCAGTGCGTCAGCCACCAGTTCGGCAATGTCCTTGATCATTGGCCGCGGTTCGACCACGCCTTCGAGCATCGCGGTGCACTGTGGGCAACCCACTGCCACCAGCTCAGCGCCGGTTTCGCGAATGTCGTCCATGCGCATATCAGGAATCCGCTGCTTGCCTGGAATGTCAGTGATCGGCGCACCGCCACCGCCGCCGCAGCAACGCGAACGGAAACCGGAACGCTGCATCTCCTTGACCTCGATACCCAGCGCACGCAGCACCTGGCGCGGCGCCTCGTATTCGCCGTTGTAGCGGCCCAGGTAGCACGGGTCGTGATAGGTCACGCTGTCGCCCTTGTGCTGGCCGAGGTTCAGCGCGCCGGCGTCGATAATCTCCGCCAGGTAGGTGCTGTGGTGCTGCACCAAATAGTTGCCATCGAAGGCGCCGTATTCGTTTTTCAGCACATGGAAGCTGTGGGGGTCGCAGGTGACGATGCGGTTGAAGCTGTATTTGGCCAGGGTCTGGATGTTGCGTTTGGCCAACAGCTGGAACGTCGCTTCATCACCCAGGCGCCGGGCCACGTCGCCACTGTCGCGTTCTTCGAGGCCGAGCACGGCAAAATCGATTTTCGCCGCCTTCAGCACTTTGACGAAGGCGCGCAAGGTGCGCTGGTTGCGCATGTCGAAGGCACCGTCGCCGACCCAGAACAGCACGTCGGTGGATTTCTTCTCGCTGAGCAGGTTCAAGTTCAGGTCCGCCGCCCAGTTCATCCGCCCGCCCGGGGCAAAGCCGCCAGGGTTGTCGGTGGCGATGAGGTTTTCCAGCACCTCGGCGCCCTTGTTCGGCGTGGCGCCTTTTTCCAGGGTCAGGTGGCGGCGCATGTCGACGATGGCATCGACGTGCTCGATCATCATCGGGCATTCCTCGACGCACGCGCGGCAGGTGGTGCAGGACCACAGGGTCTCGGCGTCTACCAGGCCGTTGACGATCGGCTGATGGGGATTACCCGCATGTTCGCCCACAGGTTTACCCGGGTATGGGCTGCCAGCGAATTTCGCATCGGTGCCGCCGGCCAGGCCGACGACCATGTCCTGGATGAGTTTTTTCGGGTTCAACGGCTGGCCGGCCGCGAACGCCGGGCAGGCAGCCTCACACTTGCCGCACTGCACGCAGGCGTCAAAGCCCAGCAGTTGGTTCCAGGTGAAATCCTTGGGTTTCTCCACGCCCAGTGGCGCGGCGGGATCGTTCAGATCCAGCGGCTTGAGACCGGTGGAACGGCCGCCGCCAAAGCGCTCGGCGCGGCGGTGCCAGGCCAGGTGCAGGGCACCGGCGAAGGCGTGCTTCATCGGCCCGCCCCAGGTCATGCCGAAGAACAGTTCCGAGACGCCCCACAGCACACCGACACCCAGGACCGCCGCCACCAGCCAACCGCCGAAGTTCTCCGGCAGGATGCCCGCCACCGGCAGGGTCACCAGGAAGAACGACGCCGAAAACGCCAACAGGCTTTTCGGCAGGCGCATCCACGGGCCCTTGGACAAACGGGCCGGCGGATTGCGCCGACGCAGGTAGACAAAGATCGCACCGACGAACATCACGGCCGACATCAACAGCAACGCATAGCCGAGGAAACGGTTATGCAGGCCAAACCCGTGGACCAGAATCGCCAGCACCACCGACGCCACCGCACCACCGGCCGTGGCGACGTGGGTGTTGGCAATGTATTTGTCCCGCGCCACTACGTGGTGCAAATCCACCATGTAGCGCTTGGGCATGGCAAAGAGACCGCCGATCAGGTCGACCTTGGCCGGTCGTCCCCGGCGCCACATGTTCACCCGCCGCAAGGCGCCGAGGACCGCGAGGCCCAGGGCTGCGAACAGCAGGGTTGGAAGAAGGGTGTTCAGCATGGTGAAGCTCCCAAAGACCTCAGGTCTTGCAGGCACAGAAACCTGGATGTCTTGCTCGATCCCTGTGGGAGCGAGCTTGCTCGCGAAGACGGACTCAGATCCAACATAAATGTCGCCTGATCCACCGCTATCGCGAGCAAGCTCGCTCCCACAGGGTTATCCACAAGCCGTTAGAAATCCTTGCACAACCGCAGGGCGTCGTAGATGGCCGCGTGGGTATTACGCTGGGCCACGCAGTCACCGATGCGGAACAGCAGGTAGCCATCGCCGCTCTGCTCCAGGCACGGCTGGGGCTTGATCGCGAACAAGGCTTCGACGTCGATCTGGCCCTTGTTGCGCGAGCCTTCCTTGAGCGCGTAGTAGATTTCTTCGTCCGGCCGCACGCCGTTTTCCACCACCACCTGGTCCACCACGCGTTCTTCCTTGGCGCCGGTGTATTCGTTCTCCAGCACCGCCACCAGCTTGTCGCCTTCGCGGTAGACCTTCTCCAGCATCATGTCCCCGGTCATGATCACTTCCTTGGGGTACATGCTGCGGTAGTACGTGGGGAACGAAGTCCCGCCAATGGCCACGCCCGGCTTGATGTCGTCGGTGACGATCTCGACCTGGCTGCCTTTGTCGGCGAGGAAGTCGGCCACCGACATGCCGGTGAACTCGCAAATGGTGTCGTAGACCAGCACGTTCTTGCCCGGCGCGACCTTGCCGTCGAGCACATCCCAGCTGCTGACCACCAGCCCTTCGGCGGCGCCCCAGTGTTCGTTCTGCTCCAGGAACGGATGGCCGCCGACGGCCAGCACCACCACGTCCGGACGCAGGTCCATGATCGTCGCCGCGTCAGCCGCCACGCCCAGGCGCAGGTCGACTTTCAGCCGCGCCAGTTCCAGTTGGAACCAGCGAGTGATACCGGCGATCTGGTCCCGTTGCGGGGCTTTCGAGGCGGTAGTGATCTGCCCGCCGATGAATTCCTTCTTCTCGAACAAGGTCACGTCGTGCCCACGTTCGGCGGCCACACGCGCCGCTTCCATCCCGGCCGGGCCGGCACCGACGACGACCACTTTGCGCTTGGGCCCGGTGGACTTCTCGATGATGTGCGGCACGCCCATGTATTCACGGGACGTCGCGGCGTTCTGGATGCACAGCACGTCCAGGCCTTGGTACTGACGGTCGATGCAGTAGTTGGCGCCCACGCACTGCTTGATCTGGTCGATCTGGCCCATCTTGATCTTGGCGATCAGGTGCGGGTCGGCGATGTGGGCACGGGTCATGCCGACCATGTCGACGTATCCGCCTTCCAGGATCCGCGTGGCCTGGTTCGGGTCCTTGATGTTCTGCGCGTGCAGCACCGGGACCTTGACCACTTCCTTGATACCGGCGGCCAAGTGCAGGAACGGCTCCGGTGGATAACTCATGTTCGGGATGACGTTGGCCAGGGTGTTGTGGGTGTCGCAACCCGAGCCCACCACGCCGATGAAATCCAGCATGCCGGTGTCGTCGTAGTACTTGGCGATCTGCTTCATGTCCTCGTGGGACAAGCCGTCCGGGTGGAACTCGTCGCCGCACAGGCGCATGCCCACGCAGAAATCGTCGCCCACTTCGGCGCGCACGGCCTTCAGCACTTCCAGGCCGAACTTCATGCGGCCTTCGAAGCTGCCGCCCCATTCGTCGGTACGCTTGTTGACCCGCGGGCTCCAGAACTGGTCGATCATGTGCTGGTGCACGGCGGAAAGCTCGACGCCGTCCAGGCCACCGGCCTTGGCACGCCGTGCCGCCTGGGCGTAGTTGCCGATCACCCGCCAGATTTCTTCCGGCTCGATGGTCTTGCAGGTGGCACGGTGCACCGGCTCACGCACGCCGGACGGCGACATTAGGGTCGGCCAGTTGAAACCGTCCCAGCGCGAGCGACGGCCCATGTGGGTAATCTGGATCATGATCTTGGCGCCATGCTTGTGCATGGCGTCAGCCAGGTTCTGGAAGTGCGGAATGATGCGGTCGGTGGACAGGTTCACCGAGCTCCACCATTCCTGCGGGCTGTCGATGGCAACCACCGACGAGCCACCACAGATCGCCAGGCCGATGCCGCCCTTGGCCTTTTCTTCGTAATACTTCACGTACCGGTCGGTGGTCATGCCGCCGTCGGTGGCGTAGACCTCGGCGTGCGCGGTGCTGAGCACGCGGTTGCGGATGGTCAGCTTGCCGATCTGGATCGGCTGGAACATTGCTTCAAAAGCCATGGCGCGATCCTCGACTTACAACGGCTTGACGATGAACAGGCCGTCGTCGTGGCCTTCTTCGGAACCGCCATAGACCTGCTCGGCCACGGTGCGGATCGAACTGCCACGAGCGGCGAGGATCTGGTCCATGGCGCCGGCGAACCAGCCGGTGAACATGTAGTCGACCTTGCGCCCGACCTTGCCGTACACATAGACGAACGCCGAGTGCTCGAGCTTGACGCTGGCGGTGCCTTTATCCAGGTCGATGTCCTGGATCTTGAACAGGCCCCAGCCACGCTGGGACAGGCGTTTCATGTAGTGCTCGAACACTGCGACGCCTTCCAGGCCGTGGCATTCGGCTTCTTTTTCACACCAGTGCCAGGCGGATTTGTAGCCGGCCTTGTAGAGAATCTCGGCGTAGGCGTCGGCGCCCAGCACTTCTTCGATGCCCATGTGGTTGTTGACGAAGAAGTGACGCGGTACGTACAGCATCGGCAGGGCGTCGGACGTCCAGATACCGGTTTCGCTGTCGACTTCGATAGGCAGTTGCGGGGCGATCTTGGCCATGAAAACTTGACTCCGGAAATTCGTGGTATTGCCTGCGGCGCAGAGGGCCGCAGGTAGAGGATTAGCGATGCGGCGGCGGTTATTCGCCCCAGACGTCTTTCAGCACGTTGACCCAGTTCTCGCCCATGATCTTGCGCACCACCCGCTCAGGATGGCCGCGCTTGAGCAGCGTCTCGGTCAGGTTCGGGAACTCGCCCACGGTGCGGATGCCCAGGGGGTTGATGATCTTGCCGAAGCTGGTCAGACGACGGGCGTAGCCCTTGTCGTGGGTCAGCATTTCGAAGAAATCCTGGCCGTGGCCCTGGGTGAAGTCGGTACCGATGCCGATGGCGTCCTCACCGACGATGTTCATGGTGTATTCGATGGCTTCGGCGTAGTCGTCGATGGTCGAATCGATGCCCTTGGCCAGGAACGGCGCGAACATGGTCACGCCGACGAAACCGCCGTGGTCGGCGATGAACTTCAGCTCTTCATCGGATTTGTTGCGCGGGTGCTCTTTCAGGCCGGACGGCAGGCAGTGGGAATAGCACACCGGCTTCTTCGATTCGAGGATGACTTCTTCGGAGGTCTTGGAACCGACGTGGGACAGGTCGCACATGATGCCGACACGGTTCATCTCGGCGACGATCTCGCGACCGAAGCCCGACAGGCCGCCGTCGCGTTCGTAGCAACCGGTGCCTACCAGGTTCTGGGTGTTGTAGCACATCTGCACCACACCGACGCCCAACTGCTTGAAGATCTCGACGTAGCCGAGCTGGTCTTCGAAGGCGTGGGCGTTCTGGAAGCCGAAGATGATGCCGGTCTTGCCCTGTTCCTTGGCGCGACGGATGTCGGCGGTGGTTTTCACCGGAATCACCAGGTCGCTGTTCTCGCGGATCAGCTTCTGGCTGGCGACGATGTTGTTGATGGTGGCCTGGAAACCTTCCCACACCGACACGGTGCAGTTGGCTGCGGTCAGGCCGCCCTTGCGCATGTCTTCGAACAGGTCGCGGTTCCACTTGGCAATGATCAGCCCGTCGATAACGATGCTGTCGGCGTGCAATTCGGCTGGGCTCATCAGGCAGTCCCCTTTTGTCAGCGATTCATGCGCCGAATCGTGTGCCGGCGCTTTGGGGCCAGCATATGCCTGAGGGCCGTCGCGACCCGGTGCAAAAACGACAGGGGAATTGCCGAAAGCGTCAATCCACGACAATGGGCTACAACAGGCCCACCCTGCCCGTCTGTTCTTTACCCGACGGTTGCGCCAGAATCCGCCGCATCACTGGTTTTCACTGGACTTGAGCGGCAACGCGATGAAATCAATCTTCCTGGCTTTGGCACTGATCAGCACCCTGGCACACGCAACCGAAGACACCGAGCCCAATCCCTGCGACGAAGTTGAAAACGACGTCCAGACCCTGGCCTGCTCGGCCTACGGCAAGACGGCCGCCGAACAACTGCTCAACGAAAACCTGCAGAGCCTCAACGAACGCCTGCAAACCCGCTACGCCAGCGACAAGACCCAGCTCAACGACATCACCGCCAAGGTCAAGGCCGCCCAACAACTGTGGCAAAAACAGCGCGACGCCGACTGCGCCATCGCCGCCTTCCCGGCCAAACCCGGCAGCGAAGCCTACAAGATCGCCGAAAACGACTGCATGGCCCAGGTGAGCGATGATCGGTCGGAGTTTTTGGAGTCGATTGGGCAGGAGTAAAGGGTTATCCACGGAGCAATATCCAGACATCGTTCACGCGTTGGCCCCGGAAAGAATATAAGTCAGGATTCGCAAATCTTATAAAAGACTTATATTCTTTCCATGAACACTATCCACTGGACCAGAAAAGCCGTTAAGCAGCTTCTGAAATTGCACTCAGCCCATCAGGCCCAAGTTCGGGATGCCGTTACGGCGCTCGCCCAGATGCCTGACGTGGTCAACGTCAAAGCGCTTGTCGGTCATGACTATGCGTACCGCCTGCGGGTAGGCAACTACCGAGTCATGTTCGATTGGGACGGGGCGATCAAGGTCGTCAGCATTCAAGAGGTCAAGAAACGCGATGAACGCACCTACTGATATTCAGATCATCAACGATGCAGACGGAAACCCGGCATTTGTGGTCATTCCGTACGCACAATACGTTGCGCAAAAACTGGAACCCGATCTGATTCCCCATGAAGTGGTCAGCCGTATCGTCGACGGCGCTACGCCTATCCGCGCCTGGCGCGAACACTTGAACCTGACTCAGGATGAAGTCGCCAGGCGCCTGGGTATTTCTCAGTCGGCGTTTGCCCAACAGGAATCGGTCGCAAAGCCTCGCCGGGCTACCCGAGAGAAAATTGCCGCTGCCTTTGGTATCCATGCTGACCAGTTGGAACTGTAGGCCTACGGGGGATATCCCAACAGACATTAGGCTTCGGATACTGTTAACTCTGACAGTATCCGAAGCGAAAGGAGGGGCTTAGGATCAGCTCATGACAGGCGCTCACGTTAGTCGGTGTTATTGCCTATCAAGGGATTTTCATATGCTCTCTCTTACCGCCTTGCCTTTATATGGGTTAGCTATTTTTATCGCCATCGTGGCGGGCATCGAGGCCGGTCGCCGGATCGGCAACCGTCACCTGGCCCAAGACCCGGAGGGCGCCCGCCAAGGCATTGGGGCAATAGAAGGCGCAGTGTTCGGCCTGCTGGCACTGCTGATTGCCTTTACCTTCTCTGGCGCAGCCACGCGCCTGGATCAACGGCGCGCGCTGATCGTTGCCGAAACCAATGCCATGGGCACCGCCTGGCTACGCCTGGACCTGCTACCGGCCAGCGAGCAACCGGCCGTGCGCCAGGCGTTCAAGGATTACGTCGACGCCCGCATCGAGTATTACCGCGATCTGCGCGAAGACGAACTCGACGAAGCCGCCCATGATCGTGCCAGTGACTTGCAACAGACCATCTGGAAACGCACGATCGCCGCCCTGCAGCAAATGCCCACCCCAACCCTGGGGGTCAGTGTGCTGCAGGCACAAAATGAAATGATCGATATCACCACCACCCGCGCCGTGGCCCATGAAACCCACCCACCGCTGGTCATCTACCTGATGCTGGTGACCATGGCCCTGATCAGCGCCCTGCTGATCGGCTATGGCATGGCCGGTACAAAGCGGCGCAACTGGCTGCACAGCCTGGGTTACGCGGCGGTCATGGTCTGCGTGCTGTATGTGATCCTGGACTTCGAATACCCCCGCTTCGGCGTCATCCGGGTCGATTACTTCGACAAGATCATGCTCGATCTGCGCCAAAGCATGAACTGAGTGGGCCGCAAATGAAAAAATCACCGCGGCGTTCCAGACCAAGATGGATAAACTGCAACTCCACACCTCCAGGCATCAAGGGTTCCAATGATCATTTGCGGCATCGAAATCAAAGGCAGCGAAGCGATCATCGCCGTTGCCTCGCTGGAGCAGCAGGCGTTGACTCACATCGCGCTGAACACCAAGAAAATCGCCCTGGACGACGATGACGAAGCCGCCAACGTCAAGGCGTTTGCCGCCCAGGTACGGGCGTTCGTGGTCGAGAATGGCATCGAGCGCATCGCCATCAAGAAGCGCAGCAAGAAAGGCGAGTTCGCCGGCGGACCGACCACGTTCAAGATTGAAGGGGTTTTCCAGTTGCTGGAAGGCTGCGAGGTGACACTGCTGTCACCGCAGACCCTCAACGCGCAGCACAAGAAACATGACTTCGCCTTGCCGGCGACGCTGAACAAGTATCAGCACGAGGCGTACAAGGCGGCGTGCTCGGCATTGATGAAGAAATAGACCTTTTCCAGCCGAACACAATACCTGTGGCGAGGGAGCTTGCTCCCGCTCGGCTCTGTAGGAGCTGGCGAAGCCTGCGATCTTTTGATCTTTCGCTTGGGATTCAAGTGTCTGGGGAAAGATCGCAGCCTCGTTGCACTCGACAGCTCCTACAGGGCGCACCCAGCGGGAGCAAGCTCCCTCGCCACAGAATGTATTCCCAGGTTCAATGTTGCTTGCGATACCCCTTCAACCAATCCGCAAACGCTTTGTCCTCCAAGGCGTAACCACCGCGATTGGACTTCCACACCAGTTCCTTGTCACGCAGCGCGTCGATGCAGGATTGGATGGTCTGGGTGCCAGGCACGACTTCGCTGCCCATGCTCCTGAGCACCTTGCTCACGGCGTCCAGCGTTGAATCGGTGAAGGGCGCAAAGGGTTCGTTGTTTTGCGAGCGCTCGGCCATGACCTGCAGCACTGCCCGTTGCGGCACCGTCAAGGCGTTCCAGGCACTTTCAAACTCGGTCCAGACGCCAGCACGGAGCATTTGCGCGCTGTTGCGCAGCAATTCGCCCAAGTGGCTCGCCTCACCCAGTTCCAAGGCAATTTCGCCAATGACGCTGCGCAGCATTTCAGGGCGGCGCCCTACCAACTCGAAGGCCTGGTCCAAGTCATCGGCATTGAACTGATTGGTTTGGGCCAGATGCGCGTTCAAATGGGCAGCGTAGGCTTTGGTGAACTCTTTACCCAGCAATGGGAACGAGGTGATGCTGGATCCGTAGAACGGTTGGTTACGGCTGAGTACCAAGTGCGCGAGTTTGTCGCGATTGGAGCCGGTGAACACCAGGCGCAGGCCGCTGGTATCGCCCTCGCGCCCTTGGTTGAGTTGGTCGCGGGCAGCCTTGAGGGCGAACATGGCGTTGACCCCGGCCTCGGTGGTCAACGCATGCTGGGCTTCGTCGATCACCAGCACCACGGTTTTACCGGCCGCACTGTGCAACAACTCCAGCGCCTGGGTCAGCGTCGCCCCTTCGGGCAGTTGCGGCAGGCTGAAATCCCAGGACAACGTGCGCAAGAAGCTGAGTTTGTCGATGCCCATGGATTTGGCCAGCTTGCGGATCCCCTTTTCATAAGGCACCAGTGCCCCGGCGATTGCCGAAGCGATCAGGTCGGCAGGGTCTTTCTCCTTGTTGGCCCACAGGTCGACGTAGACCGCGAGCCAGCCGCGGGTTTCGCACTCGGGAATCAAGTCTTCACGCAGGAACGTACTTTTTCCGGTACGTCTCGGCGCGGCCAGGAACAGGCCTGAGGTGTAATCCTGGATCCCGGCGCCGACCAGCCCATCGACAATATTGCGGGCCAGATCAGGGCGTCGGAATACAAAACCAGGGTGCTTGGACATGGTTTTATACTCAATTATGGCGACAGGTATAATTTATAGTCGCGAGTATAATTGAGTATAAAAGCCTGTCAAACCACCTCCCGCCCATCCCCCTGCCGCCGCCGATCTTCCCGTGGACAACGCGCGAACCGTGCCCGGTAACTGCGGGTGAAGTACGACGGTGACTCAAAGCCGCAGGCGATGCTCACTTCCAGTACGCTCATGTCGGTCTGGCGCAGCAGTTGCCGGGCCTTTTCCAGGCGCAGGCGCAGATAGAAGTTGCTCGGGGTGTCGTTCAGGTGCAGGCGGAACAGGCGTTCGAGCTGGCGGCGGGTGACGTTGATCGACTCGGCCAGGGCCAAGGTGCTCAGGGGCGGTTCGCTGTGGGTTTCCATCTCGCCGATGACATGCACCAACTTCTTGTTGCGAATGCCATAGCGGTTGGCGATTTCCATGCGCTGGTGATCTTTGCGCGGGCGGATGCGGCCGAGCACGAACTGTTCGCTGACCTGGATCGCCAGCTCCGAACCATGGGCCTGGCCGATCAGGTCGAGCATCAGGTCGATGGACGCGGTACCACCGGCGCAAGTGATGCGGCGACGGTCGATTTCAAACAATTCCTGAGTCACGCCAAGCTGCGGATAAGACTCCTTGAACGCCTCGATCGCCTCCCAGTGCAAGGTCACGCGATGCCCTTCCAGCAGCCCCGCCTCGGCCAGGACCACACTGCCGGTGTCGATACCGCCCAGGATCACGCCTTCGTTGTCCAACCGATGCAACCAGCGCTCCAGGGCCGGGGTGGCGAACTTCAGTGGTTCGAATCCCGCCACCACCCAAAGAGTCGCGCCCTTCTTCAACGGCTCCAGCGCGGCATCGGCGTTGACCGACATGCCATTGCTCGCCAGCACCGCCCCGCCATCGACGCTCAACACATGCCAGCGATACAGCTCGCCACGAAAGCGATTGGCGACCCGCAACGGCTCGATGGCCGAGATGAAACCGATGGCTGAAAAGCCCGGCATCAACAAGAAGTAGAAATCCTGGGACATGAAGCGCACTCGGTCGACGGGTAGCGTGCGGACCTTGATACGCCAGTTGCAAGCGTCGTTCAAGAGCGCAGGTCGCTGCAGTGCAAGAGCACGTCGCCGCTGTGCGTTTTGCCACGCTTCGGGCTGCGTAACTTGGCATCACCGGCGCACAGACACCGGGCCCCATAACAATAAGCTGCCGAGGAACCCGACATGAAACGACTGATCAGCTCCTGCGTTCTTGCACTCAGCGCTACCACCTTAATGAATGGCGCCGCCATGGCCGCGGAACCCGCCGCGTGCCAGAACGTGCGCCTGGGCGTGGTCAACTGGACCGACGTCATCGCCACCAGCGCCCTGACCCAAGTGATGCTCGACGGCCTCGGCTACACGACCAAGCAGACCAGCGCCTCCCAGCAAATCATCTTCGCTGGCATTCGTGACCAACGCCTGGACCTGTTCCTGGGCTACTGGAACCCGCTGATGACCCAGACCATCACTCCATTCGTCGAAGCCAAGCAGGTCAAGGTCCTGGAGCAGCCCAGCCTCAAGGATGCCCGCGCCACCCTGGCCGTGCCGACCTACCTGGCCGACAAGGGCCTGAAGACCTTCGCCGATATCGCCAAATTCGAAAAAGAGTTGGGTGGCAAGATCTACGGCATCGAACCCGGCTCCGGCGCCAACACCCAGATCAAGGCGATGATCGCCAAGAACCAGTTCGGCCTGGGCAAATTCCAACTGGTGGAGTCCAGCGAAGCCGGCATGCTCGCCGCCGTGGACCGCGCCGTACGGCGCAAGGAAGCCGTGGTGTTCTTTGGCTGGGCGCCGCATCCGATGAACGTCAACGTGCAAATGACCTACCTCACCGGCAGCGAAGACGCCCTCGGCCCGAACGAAGGCATGGCCACCGTCTGGACCGTCACTGCGCCGAACTACGCCGAGCAATGCCCGAACGTCGGTCGCTTGCTGAGCAACCTGACCTTCACCGCCGAAGACGAGAGCCGGATGATGCAGCCGCTGCTCGATCACAAGGATCCGCTCGAATCGGCCCGGCAATGGCTCAAGGATCATCCGCAAGACAAGCAGCGCTGGCTCGACGGCGTGACCACCTTCGACGGCAAGCCGGCCGCCGACAACCTGAAACTCACCAGTAACTGACCAACCGTTCTCCCTCTGCGCAGCACCACACGGCTGCGCGGTGACTCACCACGCCTGAAGGAATCCGCACCATGAACCACGACGTCATCATCACCTGCGCACTCACCGGTGCTGGCGACACGACCGCCAAGAGCCCCCACGTGCCGGTCACCCCGAAACAGATCGCCGCCGCTGCCGTCGAAGCCGCCAAGGCCGGTGCCACCGTGGTCCACTGCCACGTCCGCGACCCGCAGACCGGCAAGTTCAGCCGCGACGTGGCGCTGTACCGCGAAGTGATGGAGCGCATCCGTGAGGCGGACGTGGACATCATCGTCAACCTCACCGCCGGCATGGGCGGTGACCTGGAGATAGGTGCGGGCGAACGACCGATGGAGTTCGGCCCCAACACCGACCTGGTGGGGCCGCTGACCCGCCTGGCCCACGTCGAAGAGCTGTTGCCGGAAATCTGCACGCTGGATTGCGGCACCCTGAACTTCGGCGACGGCGACACCATTTACGTCTCCACCCCGGCACAACTGCGGGCCGGGGCCAAGCGGATCACCGAGCTGGGGGTCAAGGCCGAACTGGAAATCTTCGATACCGGGCACCTGTGGTTCGCCAAGCAACTGATCAAGGAAGGTCTGTTGGACAACCCGCTGTTCCAGCTCTGCCTGGGCATCCCGTGGGGCGCGCCGGCCGACACCACCACCATGAAGGCCATGGTCGACAACCTACCAGCCGACGCAGTGTGGGCGGGCTTCGGCATCGGCCGCATGCAAATGCCGATGGCCGCCCAGGCGGTGCTGTTGGGGGGCAACGTGCGGGTCGGGCTGGAAGACAACCTCTGGCTGGATAAAGGCGTGCTCGCCACCAACGGCCAACTGGTGGAGCGCGCTGGCGAAATCCTCAGCCGCCTCGGGGCGCGCGTGCTCACTCCGGCTGAAGGCCGCAAGAAAATGGGCCTGGCCCAGCGCGGCTGAGCCGACATCCACATTCCCCTATTGGGGGGCACAACCTGTGGGAGCAAGGCTTGCCCGCGATGACGGTATGTCAGTCGACATCCCTGCTGAATCTACTGCCGCCATCGCGGGCAAGCCTTGCTCCCACAGGAGACCACCGAACTATTTTTTCAGGACATCACCATGAGCTTTATCACCGACATCAAGACCTTCGCCGCCCTGGGCAGCGGCGTGATCGGCAGCGGCTGGGTCAGCCGCGCCCTGGCCCATGGCCTCGACGTCGTCGCCTGGGACCCCGCGCCGGGTGCCGAGGCGGCATTGCGCAAACGCGTTGCCAACGCCTGGGGCGCGCTGGAAAAACAGGGCCTGGCCCCTGGCGCCTCGCAGGATCGACTGCGCTTTGTCGCGACCATCGAAGAATGCGTGCGCGACGCCGACTTCATCCAGGAAAGCGCCCCCGAGCGCCTGGAACTGAAGCTCGAACTGCACGGCCAGATCAGCGCCGCCGCCAAGCCGAATGCATTGATCGGTTCCAGCACTTCGGGGCTGCTGCCCAGTGAGTTCTACGAAGGTTGCACCCACCCCGAACGCTGCGTGGTCGGACACCCGTTCAACCCGGTCTACCTGTTGCCGTTGGTGGAAGTGGTCGGTGGCAAGCACACCGCGCCCGAAGCCGTGCAGGCGGCCATGCAGGTGTACGAATCCCTCGGCATGCGGCCGCTGCATGTACGCAAGGAAGTGCCCGGCTTCATCGCCGACCGCCTGCTCGAAGCGCTGTGGCGCGAAGCCCTGCACCTGGTCAACGACGGCGTCGCCACCACCGGGGAAATCGACGATGCCATCCGTTTTGGCGCCGGCCTGCGCTGGTCATTCATGGGCACGTTCCTGACCTACACCCTGGCCGGTGGCGATGCCGGCATGCGGCACTTCATGGCCCAGTTCGGCCCGGCACTGCAACTGCCCTGGACCTACCTGCCAGCGCCGGAGCTGACCGAGAAGCTGATCGACGATGTGGTGGACGGCACGAGCGAGCAATTGGGCAGCCACAGCATCTCGGCCCTGGAGCGCTATCGTGATGATTGCCTGCTGGCGGTGCTGGAGGCGGTGAAGACCACCAAGGCCAAGCATGGAATGGCTTTCGAAGAGTAAACCCTGGTTCTGGGGCCAGCAGGCCTGGCCCCATCGCGAGCAAGCTCGCTCCCACAAGGATTTCGCGGTGTGAACGCTCTTTATTTCCCCCAGAAGATCCCTGTGGGAGCGAGCTTGCTCGCGATAGCGCCAACCCAGTCACCCCAATTGTCGGACCTGAATCATGCCCACCCTCACCACCTATCAGACCCGCATCCTCCCCGAATGGGTCGATTACAACGGCCATTTGCGCGATGCCTTCTACCTGCTGATCTTCAGCTACGCCACCGACGCGCTGATGGACCGGCTCGGCCTGGACAGCCAGAACCGCGAAGCCAGCGGTCACTCGCTGTTCACCCTCGAGCTGCACCTCAACTACCTGCACGAAGTGAAACTCGGGGCCGAGGTGCAAGTGCACACGCAGATCATCGGCCACGACGCCAAACGCCTGCACCTCTACCACAGCCTGCACCTGGTCGGTGGTGATAAAGAACTGGCCGGCAATGAACAGATGCTGCTGCATGTCGACCTGGCGGGCCCGCGCTCGGCGCCCTTCACGGAGCAGACCCTGGCCCGGCTCGACGCCCTGCTGGACGAGCAATCCGACCTGCCGCCCCCAGCCTACATCGGTCGGGTCATCGCCCTGCCCCCCGCCCGATAAGCCCCGCACAGGAGATCGCATGAACACCGCCGCCGCTTTTGCCGACTTCCGCCGTTATCCCCTGATCTTCGCGTTGACCGCCGCAACCCCCTTGGCCGACCGGGTGCAAGTCACATGGGCCGATGGCCGGACCAGCCCCTTTCATCACCCATGGTTACGGGACAACTGCCCTTGCCCCCAATGCGTCTACAGCGTCACCCGCGAGCAGGTGCTGGAAATCGTCGATGTCGCTGAGGACATGGCCCCCGGCGCGATTCGCCTCGACGACGAAGGCTGCCTATGCGTGGACTGGCAGGACGGCCACCAGAGCCGTTTTGACCCGGGCTGGTTGCGCGCCCACGCCTACGACGATCAATCCCGGGCCGAACGCCTGGCGAACAAGCCCCAACGCCAGCTATGGCGGCACGACCTGCCACTGCCGGTGTTCGATTATCCGGCGCTGATGGACGATACCGACGCGCTGCTGCAATGGTTGCTGGCGCTGCGCGACATCGGCTTGACCCAAGTAAGCGGCGTGCCCACCGAACCCGGTTCGCTGAAACGGGTGGCCCAACGCATCGCCTTCATCCGCGAGAGCAACTTCGGCGTGCTGTTCAACGTGCAGTCCAAGGCCGATGCCGACAGCAACGCCTACACCGCTTTCAACCTGCCACTGCACACCGACCTGCCGACCCGGGAGTTGCAGCCGGGGCTGCAGTTCTTGCATTGCCTGGTGAATGACGCCGACGGTGGCGAGAGCATTTTTGTCGACGGTTTTGCCATTGCCGAAGCCCTGCGCCGGGAAGACCCCGAGGCCTTCGACGCCCTGTGCCGGATTCCGGTGGAATTTCGCAACAAGGACCGCCGCAGCGACTATCGCTGCCTGGCGCCGATCATCGCCCTGGATGCCCTCGGACAGGTCTCGGAAATCCGCATGGCGAACTTCCTGCGCGGGCCGTTCGACACCTCGGTCGAGCAGATGCCCAAACTTTACCGTGCCTACCGCCGCTTCATCGCCCTGACCCGCGAGCCACACTTTCGCTTGGTGCAGCGCCTCGAACCGGGCCAGCTCTGGTGCTTCGACAACCGCCGCACGCTCCATGCCCGCAACGCCTTCGACCCGGCTTCCGGCGCGCGGCATTTCCAGGGGTGTTATGTGGATCGGGATGAATTGTTGTCGCGGATTCTGGTGTTGCAGAGGTAGACCGCGTCATCGTTCATCGCGAGCAAGCTCGCTCCCACATTAGGTTTCGTGAACGACACAACCCCCTGTGGGAGCGAGCTTGCTCGCGATAGCGTCCTGACGAACAACCCATCACTCCCTGATTGTCACAGACAAAAAAATCCCCGATCAAGCCGTGACAGGATCGGGGCAGGTTGCGTTACTGGAGGAG
This sequence comes from Pseudomonas fluorescens, assembly GCF_001307275.1. Taxonomy (NCBI): domain Bacteria; kingdom Pseudomonadati; phylum Pseudomonadota; class Gammaproteobacteria; order Pseudomonadales; family Pseudomonadaceae; genus Pseudomonas; species Pseudomonas fluorescens. The sequence continues at coordinate 3,139,725 of NZ_CP012831.1, read as the reverse complement.
CTGTCGCGCGAGGGTGACCAAACCATCGTGATTCAGCTTGGGGCCAGTGTGCCCAGTCCAGGCCTGGGCAAGTTAACCGAAAACGACGCCTCCATAGTCATTCGTGACATTGCGACCATTTGCCCTTGCCGCCGCTTCGGGTGGCTACCAGAATCGAGACACGACCCCAATCCCTGAACAAGGAAAAGCGTCATGATGCACGCCGATTTGATCGACCAGGAAGACCTGCTGGGCCATCTCAAGGCCCTGGGACTGCAGATACCCAGTGGCTCCACCGCCGAGCAGGCCTGCGAGTGCGCTGTGCGGGGCTTGGACCAGGCCCGCGCCAATGAACTGCGGCGGATGGTCAAGGACATGTACACCAGCAGCGCCACCATCCTGCCGGCCGTGCGCCAGGCAATCGACAAGCAGCTGTTGCCGGCGCTGATGAATTACCAGCAAAACCACAGCGCCTGATAAAACCAATCGCGAGCAAGCTCGCTCCCACAGTGATCCCTGGTGTGCACACTTTCTATTGCACCCAGCCGATCGCCCTGTGGGAGCGAGCTTGCTCGCGATGAAGGCGCTAGAGGTTTTAGAGCCTCACACTGGCAAACGTCGACTCATTACGCGCCTGGCTCAGCGCCGACAGCGGCCCGGACAATGGCGACAGCACCAACGCCTGCGGCAGCGGCATCATCGCCACCTGTTGCGTGGTGTTGGAACCGACGCGTTCGTCCCGCGGCGGAATACCGAAGTATTCGCGGTAGCACTTGGAGAAGTGCGGGGTGGAAACGAAGCCGCACACCGAGGCCACCTCGATGATCGACATCGGCGTCTGCTTGAGCAACTGCCGCGCACGAATGAGCCGCAGCTTGAGGTAGTAGCGCGACGGTGAGCAGTGCAGATACTTCTGGAACAACCGCTCCAGCTGACGCCGGGACACGGCGACGTACACCGCCAGTTCGTCCAGGTCGATCGGCTCTTCGAGGTTGGCTTCCATCAACGCCACGATTTCCTGCAACTTCGGCTGGTTGGTGCCAAGCATGTGCTTGAGCGGCACACGCTGGTGATCCTGCTCGTTGCGGATACGCTCGTAGACAAACATTTCAGAGATCGCCGCCGACAGCTCGCGACCGTGATCGCGACTGATCAGGTGCAGCATCATGTCCAGCGGCGCGGTGCCACCGGAGCTGGTGAAGCGGTTGCGGTCGAGGGTGAACAGGCGGGTGCTCATCGACACCCGCGGGAATGCTTCCTGCATCGCTGCCAGGCATTCCCAGTGCACGCTGCAATCGAAACCATCCAACAGGCCGGCGCAGGCCAGGGCCCAGCTGCCGGTGCAGACCGCGCCGAGGCGACGGGACTGGCGGGCCTGGCTCTGCAACCACGACACGTGTTCACGGGTCACGGTGCGCTGGATGCCAATGCCACCACAGACGATGACGGTGTCCAGGGGCGGCGCTTTATGCATGGAGGCGTCGGGGGTGATCTGCAAACCGTCGCTGGCCCAGACCTGGCCACCATCGACCGTGAGGGTGGTCCAGCGATACAGCTCGCGACCGGACAGCTGGTTGGCCATGCGCAGCGGTTCCACCGCGGACGCCAGGGAAATCAGCGTGAAATTGTCCAGCAGCAAAAAGCCGATGGATTGAGGCGCACGGTTCTGGGGTTGGGCCCCGGAGTTGGACGTCGTCATCGCGGTATCTCCTCACACAAAGCGGGTGATGGCCTCAGGCGGAGGCTCTTGTTATTGCCACGTTCTCTTGCGCGAGACAGGGCTTTATCGGGATAGAGCAATTGCCATGCCTAAAATTGAATGTGTGTTCAATAAATCCTGAAAACGACATCGCGGCCTGTCTATATAAGGCGTGCATCGCGTCCAGGTTTTAGGTGCCATCAATGGCGGCAGGTACCGATCACAGAAGGCTGTGAGCAGTTCGGTAGCACTTGTGGGAACTGGGCTGCGCGGCTAGCGCAAGGAGTAGCACCACAGGTGCGGGTGACGGACGGTCGAGCGCGATTGAGCGGCTGGCTCGACAACGGGGGTCTTGTCTGTTTGCGACGCGCTAAAAGGTGGCGTGTTTCAGGATGGATGTGCATTTTGTGAGCGATTTTAAGAACAACCCGTGGCGAGGGAGCTTGCTCCCGCTCAGCCCGGTAGGAGCTGTCGAGCGAAGCGAGGCTGCGATCTTTCCACAGCCCATTGAATCGAGAGCCAAAGATCAAGATCAAAAGATCGCAGGCTTCGCCAGCTCCTACCGGGCCCAGCGGGAGCAAGCTCCCTCGCCACAGAGAGCCCCGGCAATGCGTGCTTCAGCACTCCACCGCACTGACCGCCAAGCCGCCGCGCGAGGTCTCTTTATATTTGTCATGCATGTCGGCACCGGTGTCACGCATGGTGCGGATCACCCGGTCCAGGGAGATGAAATGCTGGCCATCCCCGCGCAGGGCCATTTGTGCGGCGTTGATGGCCTTGACCGCGGCGATCGCGTTGCGCTCGATGCACGGCACCTGCACCAGGCCGCCCACCGGGTCGCAGGTCAGGCCGAGGTTGTGTTCCAGGCCGATTTCCGCCGCGTTGCACAGTTGCTCCGGCGTGGCCCCGAGGATTTCCGCCAGGCCCGCCGCCGCCATGGCGCAGGCCGATCCCACCTCGCCCTGGCAACCGACTTCGGCGCCGGAGATCGATGCGTTCTTTTTGCACAGGATCCCGATGGCCGCCGCAGCGAGGAAATAATCCACGACGTTGGCGTCGGTGACCGCTTCGCTGAATTTCATGAAATAGTGCAGCACCGCCGGGATGATCCCCGCCGCACCGTTGGTCGGTGCCGTGACCATACGCCCGCCGGCCGCGTTCTCTTCGTTGACCGCCAGGGCGAACAGGTTGACCCACTCCATGGCGCTGAGGGTCGAGCCGATGACATTGGGCTTGTTCAACTCTTGCAGGCTGCGGTGCAACTTGGCCGCCCGCCGACGCACATTCAAACCGCCCGGCAGGATGCCTTCGTGCTTGAGGCCCTGCTCGACGCAATCCTGCATGGCCCGCCACAGTTTCATCAGGCCACTGCGGATCTCTTCTTCGGACCGCCAGACCTTTTCGTTGGACAGCATCAACTCGGCTACCCGCAAGTTGTGGGTACGGCACAGCTCAAGCAACTCTTCGGCACTGGAGAAATCGTAAGGCAGCTCAGTGCTGTCCAGATCCACCACGCCGCTGGAGGCCTGGGCTTGATCGACGACAAAACCACCGCCCACCGAGTAATAAGTGTCACGGTGCAGCTCGCCGTCGGCGCCCTCGGCCACCAGCGTCATCGCATTGGGATGGAATGGCAGGTTCTCGTCGATCAGGCGCATGTCCCGGGACCATACGAACGGCACCGGCAGCCGACCGTCGAGCAGCAGGGTCTGGGTTTCACGCAGCAGCTCGATGCGCGGGCCGATCTGCGACGGGTCGATTGCGTCCGGCCACTCCCCCATCAGGCCCATGATCACGGCGTTGTCGCTGCCGTGGCCGATGCCGGTGGCCGACAGCGAACCGAACAATTGCACCTCGACCCGGCGCACATCATTGAGCAGGGCCTTTGCCTTCAGCGCTTCAACGAACAGCGCCGCGGCACGCATGGGGCCCACGGTGTGGGAACTGGACGGGCCGATACCGATTTTGAACAAGTCGAAAACGCTGATTGCCATTGCCGATAACCTCCAGAACAGGCACATCCGGGCGCAGGAGCGTCCGGTGACGGAGCTGCTACGCTCAACGCCGGGATGGCCGCATCATCCGGTTTTTGCCTGGGCGCCCGACGTCTGACACCGACGCAATCATGCCCACCAGCGCCGCCCGTCCCTGACCCCGTTTCTGCGGCGTTTTTCTGCGTGTCAGAGGCCCGTCAGGGGCGGAAAAAATCTGTAAACGACGTCACCGACACTGGATGCGACCATCCCTGTACTGGATACGACCCACCCTGTAGGCGTCAGATTTGCACTGGTACATGATCGGTTACGGCTCGTTTGCAAGGCCGCGTGTCAGAGAGTGCCCACGCGCCACCAACCGCAACATCCAATTAAGCGTGGTTGTCCTGACCGGACACCGCCGATAAAACACCAGGAGTCCACCCATGAAAGGTTCCAAGCCGTTGTTGTTGGCCGCCATGCTGAGTCTTCCGATGCTGGCCAACGCTGCAGACCCCGAAAAGTGCAGCACCGTCAACTTCTCCGATGTCGGCTGGACCGACATTACCGTGACCACGGCGACCACCAGCGTGGTGCTGGACGCGCTGGGCTACAAGACCAAGACCACCATGATTTCCGTGCCGGTGACCTACAAGTCCCTGGCCGATGGCAAGAACATGGATGTATTCCTCGGCAACTGGATGCCGACCATGGAAAACGACATCAAGGCCTACCGCGAAGCCGGCACCGTGGAAACCGTGCGCACCAACCTCAAGGGCGCCAAGTACACCCTCGCCGTGCCCCAGGCCTTGTACGACAAAGGTCTGCATGACTTCGCCGACATCCCCAAATTCAAGAAAGAGCTGGACGGCAAGATCTACGGCATCGAACCGGGCAACGACGGCAACCGCCTGATCCAGAGCATGATCGAAAAGAACGCCTTCGGCCTGAAGGACGCCGGCTTCAAAGTCGTCGAGTCGAGTGAAGCGGGCATGCTCTCGCAGGTCGACCGCGCCTCCAAGCGTGGCACCGACGTGGTGTTCCTCGGCTGGGCGCCACACCCGATGAACACGCGTTTCAAGATCCAGTACCTGACCGGCGGCGACGACTTCTTCGGCCCCGATTTCGGTGCCGCTACCGTGGCGACCAACACCCGCAAGGGCTACAGCCAGGAATGCAGCAACGTTGGACAACTGCTGAAAAACCTGGAGTTCACCGTCGACATGGAAAGCCAGCTGATGGGCAACGTGCTCGACGACAAGATGAAACCTGAGGCCGCCGCCAAGGCCTGGCTGAAGAAAAACCCACAGGTACTCGATACCTGGCTCGCTGGCGTGACCACCATTGACGGTAAACCTGGCCTGGAAGCCGTGAAAGCCAAGCTTGCGCAATAACTGCTTATGTTATGCCGGGCGAGTTCGCTCGCCCGGGCTGTTTATTCCCTTGCATGCGGACGTTCACTACCATGCTTATTGATCAGAAAATACCCTTGGGCCAGTACATCGCGGGCTTTGTCGAATGGTTGACGCAAAACGGCGCCAGCACATTCGACGCAATCGCGCTGTTTCTGGAAACGATGATTCACGGCGTGACGTTTGCGCTGACCTGGTTCAACCCCCTGGCCCTGATCGGCCTCATCGCGCTATTGGCGCACTTCATCCAGCGCAAATGGGGCCTGACCGTATTCGTCATCGCGTCCTTCCTGCTGATTCTCAACCTGGGTTACTGGCAAGAAACCATGGAAACCCTGGCCCAGGTGCTGTTCGCGACCCTGGTCTGCGTGCTGATCGGCGTGCCGCTGGGCATTGTTGCCGCGCACAAGCCGATGTTCTACACAATGATGCGGCCGGTACTCGATCTGATGCAGACCGTACCGACCTTCGTCTACCTCATTCCTACCCTGACCCTTTTCGGTCTGGGTGTGGTCCCGGGCCTGATCTCCACGGTGGTGTTCGCGATTGCCGCGCCCATCCGCCTGACCTACCTGGGCATCCGCGACGTTCCGGACGAACTGATGGACGCCGGCAAAGCCTTCGGCTGCTCCCGCCGCCAACTCCTGTCGCGTATCGAACTGCCCCATGCGATGCCAAGCATCGCGGCCGGTATCACCCAGTGCATCATGCTGTCGTTGTCGATGGTGGTGATCGCCGCGCTGGTGGGTGCCGATGGCCTGGGCAAACCCGTGGTCAACGCACTGAACACCGCCGATATCGCCCTGGGCTTCGAAGCAGGCCTGGCGATCGTATTACTGGCGATCATGCTCGACCGAATCTGCAAACAACCCGACGCTAAAGTAGGGGGTGACGCATGAGCATCATTCGTTTCGAGGACGTCGATGTTATTTTCTCCAACCGTCCCAAGGCCGCGCTGGACCTGCTGGACAAGGGTTTTTCGCGCCCCGAGATCCTGCAGCAGACCGGCCTGATCGTCGGCGTGGAAAAAGCCAGCCTATCCATCGAGAAGGGTGAGATCTGCGTCTTGATGGGCCTTTCCGGCTCAGGCAAATCCAGCCTCCTGCGCTGCATCAACGGCTTGAACACCGTCAGTCGTGGCAAGTTGTTCGTCGAGCATGAAGGACGGCAGATCGACATCGCCTCCTGCTCCCCCGCCGAGCTGAAGATGATGCGCACCAAGCGCATCGCCATGGTGTTCCAGAAGTTCGCCCTGATGCCTTGGCTGACGGTGCGCGAGAACATCAGCTTCGGCCTGGAAATGCAGGGCCGTCCCGAGAAGGAACGGCGCAAGCTGGTGGATGAAAAACTCGAGCTGGTGGGCCTGACCCAATGGCGCAACAAGAAGCCCGACGAGCTGTCCGGCGGTATGCAGCAACGGGTCGGCCTGGCCCGCGCCCTGGCGATGGACGCCGACATCCTGCTGATGGACGAACCGTTCTCGGCCCTCGACCCGCTGATCCGCCAGGGTTTGCAGGACGAACTGTTGGAACTGCAACGCAAACTGCAAAAGACCATCGTGTTCGTCAGCCATGACCTGGACGAAGCCCTGAAACTGGGCACGCGGATCGCCATCATGAAAGACGGCAAGATCATCCAGTACAGCAAGCCGGAAGAGATCGTGCTGAACCCGGCGGACGACTATGTGCGCACCTTCGTCGCCCACACCAACCCACTCAACGTCCTGTGCGGTCGCAGCCTGATGCGCACCCTGGACAACTGCAAGCGCATCAACGGTTCGGTCTGCCTGGATCCGGGCGGCGACTCCTGGCTCGACCTGGCCGAAGGCAACACCATCAAGGGCGCCCGGCAGAACGGCGCGGTCCTGGATTTGCAAAACTGGGCACCGGGCCAATCGGTGGAAGAGCTGGGCCGGCGTCCGACCCTGGTGGACTCCAACATCGGCATGCGCGACGCGTTGCAGATCCGCTACCAGACCGGCAACAAACTGGTGCTCCACGATAACCAGAAAGTCGTCGGGATCCTGGGCGACAGCGAGCTGTACCACGCATTGCTCGGCAAGAACCTGGGCTGAGCCCACGCACACAAACGCCGCGAGATGATCGCGGCGTTTTTGTTTGTGCGGACATTCAGCCTTGCCACAACCGTTTGCTCGGCAACCGACCGACGAGTGTTATAAAGACATCCCGAAAAAGTCCTCGCCCCTGCGCGGCGGGTTTCCGTGTGCCTTCAGGCGCCATTTACACATGGAATCCCGACAAACAGCGACGACTTGTCATAGAACTTTGTTTTTATTGATTGAACGTTCAATCAAAACAAAATAGACTGGCCCTCGCCATGACGGACTGCACTCGTCCGCCTGCAGGCCTAAGGAGATGTGCTAGATGCCCAAGGTCGGTATGCAACCCATCCGCCGCCAACAATTGATCGAAGCCACATTGCAAGCGGTCGATCAGGTCGGGATGGGGGACGCCAGCATTGCGCTGATCGCCCGTTTGGCCGGTGTCTCCAACGGCATCATCAGTCACTACTTTCAGGACAAGAACGGCCTGATCGCGGCCACGGCCCAGTACCTGATGACTGTCCTGAGCGAGAACGTCACCGCGCGCCGTCATGCGCTGGAGGATTCGAGCCCGCGGGCTCACCTCAAGGTGATCATCGAAGGCAACTTCGACGCCAGCCAGGTCAATGGCCCGGCAATGAAAACCTGGCTGGCCTTCTGGGCCACCAGCATGCACCACCCGTCTTTGCACAGGTTGCAGCGGATCAACGATCACCGTCTGTATTCCAACCTGTGCTGCCAGTTCCGCCGCCTGTTGCCCGTCGATCAGGCACGCAGCGCGGCACGGGGCCTGGCCGCGTTGATTGACGGTTTGTGGCTGCGCGGAGCGCTGTCGGGAGACGCGTTCGATACCGCCCAGGCGCACCAGATCGCTTACGAATACATGGATTTCCAACTGGCCAAGGCAGGGGCGCCAGAGCACACAGAACCGCTCGATTCCTGAACCCCCACCGCAGCGCGTAGTCAGCTATAAACGACACGCTCGGTGGCCAGCCAACCACTCATGCACTTGCGAGGACTTTATGGCCCGTTTCGAACTGCAAAAACTCTACATCGATGGCGCGTACAGCGATGCCAGCGGCGACGCCACTTTCGAAGCCATCAACCCGGCCAACGGTGAAGTACTCGCCCTGGTGCAGCGCGCAACGTTCGAGGACGTCGAGCGCGCCGTGGTCAGCGCCGAAAAGGGCCAGAAAGTCTGGGCGGCCATGACCGCCATGCAGCGTTCGCGCATCCTGCGCCGCGCCGTGGACATCCTGCGCGAGCGCAACGATGAACTGGCCGCCCTGGAAACCCTGGACACCGGCAAGGCCTACTCCGAAACCCGCTACGTCGACATCGTCACTGGCGCCGACGTGCTGGAATACTATGCCGGCCTGGTGCCCGCCATCGAAGGCGAGCAGATCCCGTTGCGCGACACGTCTTTCGTCTATACCCGCCGCGAGCCCCTGGGCGTAGTGGCCGGTATCGGCGCGTGGAACTACCCGATCCAGATCGCCCTGTGGAAATCCGCACCGGCCCTGGCGGCTGGCAACGCGATGATCTTCAAGCCGAGCGAAGTCACCTCGCTCACCACCTTGAAATTGGCCGAGATCTACACCGAAGCCGGGGTTCCAGCGGGTGTGTTCAACGTATTGACCGGCAGCGGCCGTGAAGTCGGCACCTGGCTGACCGAGCACCCGCGCATCGAGAAAGTCTCCTTCACCGGCGGCACCGACACTGGCAAGAAAGTCATGGCCAGCGCTTCGAGCTCTTCGCTCAAGGAGGTGACCATGGAACTGGGTGGCAAGTCGCCGCTGATCATCTGCGACGATGCCGACCTGGATCGCGCTGCCGACACCGCGATGATGGCCAACTTCTACAGCTCCGGCCAGGTCTGCACCAACGGCACCCGCGTGTTCGTACCGAGCCACCTCAAGGCCGCCTTCGAAGCCAAGATCGCCGAGCGCGTGGCGCGCATCCGCGTTGGCAACCCAGAGGATGAAAACACCAATTTCGGCCCGCTGGTGAGCTTCGCCCACATGGAAAGCGTGCTGGGCTACATCGAGAAAGGCAAAGCCGAAGGCGCGCGCCTGCTGTGCGGCGGCGGTCGCCTGACTGAAGGCGAATTCGCCAAGGGCGCGTTCGTCGCCCCGACCGTGTTCACCGACTGCACCGATGAGATGACCATCGTGCGTGAAGAAATCTTCGGCCCGGTGATGAGCATCCTCACCTATGACACCGAAGAAGAAGTGATCCGCCGCGCCAACGACACCGACTTCGGCCTGGCCGCTGGCGTCGTGACCCGCGACCTGAACCGCGCCCACCGCATCATCCACCAGTTGGAAGCCGGTATCTGCTGGATCAACGCCTGGGGCGAGTCCGACGCCAAGATGCCGGTCGGCGGCTACAAGCAATCGGGGGTGGGCCGGGAGAACGGCATCAGTTCGCTGAACAACTTCACGCGAATCAAATCGGTACAGGTCGAACTGGGCGATTACGCGTCGGTGTTCTAAGCCGGCGTTGCCTCTGCGGCCGCCATCGCGAGCAAGCTCGCTCCCACAGGAGCTCCCATTCCAATGTGGGAGCGAGCTTGCTCGCGATTGAGTGCGAAGCACTCGCCAGGCCTGACCTGAACCCAATTCAAAAAGAGGGTGCATTTCATGTCCCAAGAATTCGATTACATCATCATCGGTGCCGGCTCGGCCGGTAACACCCTGGCCACCCGCCTGACCGAAGACGAGGGCATCACCGTCCTGCTGCTCGAAGCCGGCGGCCCGGACTATCGCCTGGACTTTCGCACGCAAATGCCTGCCGCCCTGGCATTCCCACTGCAAGGCCGACGCTACAACTGGGCCTACGAGACCGACCCGGAGCCGCACATGAACGGCCGCCGCATGGAATGCGGTCGCGGCAAGGGCCTGGGCGGTTCTTCGCTGATCAACGGCATGTGCTACATCCGCGGCAACGCCCTGGACTATGACAACTGGGCAAAACTGCCTGGCCTCGAGGACTGGACGTACCTGGACTGCCTGCCCTACTTCAGAAAAGCCGAGACCCGGGACATCGGCCCGAACGACTACCACGGCGGCGACGGCCCGGTCAGCGTGACCACGCCCAAGGCCGGCAACAACCCGTTGTTCCACGCCATGGTCGAAGCCGGCGTGCAGGCCGGTTACCCGCGTACCGAAGACCTCAATGGCTACCAGCAGGAAGGTTTCGGCCCGATGGACCGTACCGTCACGCCCAACGGCCGTCGGGCCAGCACCGCGCGCGGTTACCTGGACGTCGCCAAGAAGCGCTCGACCCTGACCATCGTCACCCACGCCCTGACCGACAAGATCATCTTCGAAGGCAAACGCGCGGTCGGCGTGCGTTACCTGGTGGGCGCGGCTGAAGAGCGCGTGGAAGCCCGGGCACGCAAGGAAGTGCTGCTGTGCTCTGGCGCCATCGCCTCGCCACAGATTCTGCAACGCTCCGGCGTCGGCCCGGCCCAATTGCTGGAAAGCCTCGACATCCCGGTGGTCCATGACCTGCCGGGGGTCGGTGAGAACCTGCAGGATCACCTGGAGCTGTACCTGCAATACGCCTGCACCCAACCGGTCTCGCTGTACCCGTCGCTGCTCTGGTACAACCAGCCGGCCATCGGTGCCGAATGGCTGTTCAACGGCACCGGTATCGGCGCCAGCAACCAGTTCGAAGCCGGCGGCTTCATCCGCACCCGTCCGGATTTCGATTGGCCGAACATCCAGTATCACTTCCTGCCGGTGGCGATTAACTACAACGGCAGCAACGGCGTGAAGGAACACGGTTTCCAGGCGCACATGGGCTCCATGCGCTCGCCAAGCCGCGGCCGGATCCAGGCCAAATCCAAGGATCCGCGCCAGCACCCGAGCATCCTGTTCAACTACATGGCGACCGAGCAGGACTGGCAGGAGTTTCGCGACGGCATCCGTCTGACCCGCGAGATCATGCAGCAACCGGCGCTCGACCCGTTCCGGGGGCGCGAGATCAGCCCGGGCATCGAGGTGCAGACGGACGCGCAACTGGACCAGTTCATCCGCGAGCACGCCGAAACCGCGTTCCACCCGTCCTGCTCGTGCAAGATGGGCACCGACGACATGGCCGTGGTGGATGGCGAAGGCCGCGTGCATGGCATGCAAGGGCTGCGCGTGGTGGATGCCTCGATCATGCCGATCATCACCACCGGCAACCTGAACGCGCCGACGATCATGATCGCCGAGAAAATCGCCGACAAGATCCGCGGCCGCAAGCCCCTGCCACGCAGCACCGCCCCGTACTACGTGGCCGGCGACGCGCCGGTGCGTGGCAAGCCACTGCGCGAAGTGGGGCCAATGGCTCAGTAAGGCTCAGGACCGCCATCGCGAGCAAGCTCGCTCCCACAGGGATCTGCAGCGAACGCACATTTTGTGACCATTGAAGATCCCCCTGTGGGAGCGAGCTTGCTCGCGAAAGCGGTGGGTCAGCGTGCATCCATGTCGGATGTACCGCCGTCTTCGCGGGCAAGCCCGCTCCCACAAAGGGCACGATGGCCGGCACGGATTCCGTGGTCGCCGAAGATCCAATGTGGGAGCGAGCTTGCTCGCGAAAGCGTCCGCCCTGACAACCTCAGTATTCCCTTCTACCTTGATCCCACCCCCACCCCAGGCCTAATCTAGAGCCGCCGCGTCAAATCACCGCAATGCGCCGCACCCTCGCTCCAGACAAGGAGGTTCCATGTTCGACTTCCACCCCCAGCTCAAGGAGCGTTTCGCTGCCTTGCGCACGGGCGCTGAATTCTTTTCCCTGCGTTACGTGCGCGAATCCGGCCAGCATTTGTCGGTGCGCAAGAACGTCGCCGAACCGCCCAGCCTGAACCGTGATGAAGGTGCGATGCTCACCGCGCGGGTCAACGGTGTCGAGGCGTATGCCGCCACCAACGACCTGTCCCAGGCCGGTCTGCAAGCGGCACTGGAACGTGCCGAACAACATGCTCGCCAGCTCAAGCCCCATGCCTTGCTCGACCTGCGTGAACAAGCCGTGTCCAGTGACCGCGCCGATTACTTCTCGCCGCATTTCGACCAGGCCTTCCCACCCCTGAGCGACTGCTACCAGTTGCTCGGCGACGAATCGGCTGCGGTGCCCCAGGACGAGCGCCTGGTGAACTGGCAGGCCAGCATCGGCCTGACCCAGGTCGAGCAGATCTACCTCAACAGTGCCGGCGCTGAACTGCGCCAGGCCCAACGCTTCATCTACCCGGCCCTGGAAGTCACCGCCTTCGACGGCCACGACAGCCAGACCCGCACCCTGGGCCGGGAAAACTTCGGCCAGCAGGGCGGCTTCGATGTGATCAGCCGCTGCGGCCTGATCGGGGCCGGGCCGAAAATCGCCGACCAGGCCCTGCAGTTGCTGATGGCGCCGAACACGCCGCAAGGCCCCCGCGACCTGCTGCTGATGCCCGACCAGATGATGTTGCAGATCCACGAGTCCATCGGCCATCCGCTGGAACTGGACCGCATCCTGGGGGACGAGCGCAATTACGCCGGCACCAGCTTCGTCAAGGCCAGCGATTTCGGCCACCTGCAATACGGCTCCCGCCTGCTGAACGTGACCTTCGACCCGAACATTCCCGAAGAACTGGCCAGCTACAGCCACGACGACGACGGCAGCGCCGCCAGCAAACAGTTCCTGATTCGCGAAGGCCTGTTGCTGCGTCCACTGGGCGGCGCGCTGTCGCAGTTCCGCGCCGGCCTCGACGGTGTCGCCAACAGCCGCGCCTGCGGCTGGAATCGGCCACCCATCGACCGCATGGCGAACCTGAACATCGAACCCGGCGACCAGTCCCTGGCGCAATTGATCCAGGGCACCGAACGGGGTGTGCTGATGCGCACCAACCGCTCCTGGTCCATCGACGACGCCCGCAACAAATTCCAGTTCGGCTGCGAGTGGGGCCAGTTGATCGAGAACGGCGAGCTCAAGGGCGTGGTGAAGAACCCCAACTACCGGGGCATTTCCGCGCAGTTCTGGAAGAGCCTGCGCGCGGTGGGCGATGCCAGCACCCTCCAGGTCCTGGGCACGCCGAACTGTGGCAAGGGCGAACCGAACCAGGTCATCCGCGTCGGCCATGCGTCGCCAGCCTGCGTGTTCAGCAACGTTGATGTGTTTGGGGGGGATGCCTGATGAGCACTTTCAACAATCAGGCCGAGGCATTCAAGGCGTTGGTCGACTGGCTGCGCGATACGTTGCATGAATCCGAACAGTTCACCCTCGGCTACGCCGCCGAGTCTTCGGCCTTCGTCCGTTTCAACCATGGCAAGGTCCGCCAGGCCGGCCAGGTGCAGCAAGCCAATGTCAGTTTCAAACTGATCGACGACGGGCGCCACGCCGATTTGCAGATCACCTTGTCCGGCGAAGCCGAGACGGACTTGCAACGCCTGGCCGAAGGCCTGCAACAACTGCGCGAAACCTTGCCGTTGCTGCCCCGCGATCCGTACCTGCTGCTCAACCCCGACCACTGGCAGAGCAACAATGTGCAAGCCCATCCATTGCCCGAGACGGAACAGGCCATTACCGAAATCACCCGCGCCGCCGAAGGCCTGGACCTGGTGGGGTTCTACGCCGCCGGGCCCATCAGCCGTGGTTTCGCCAGCTCTTCGGGGGCGTTCGGCTGGCATCAGGCCAACAGCTTCAACTTCGATTTCAGCCTGTTCCATGACAACGGCCAGGCGGTGAAAGCCAGCTACGCCGGACATGAATGGAGCAGCGACGGATTTGCCCGGCGCTTCGAACAGGCCCGCGAGCAACTGGAATTCCTCGGCCGCCCGCTGCGCACGTTGCCGCCCGGCGAATATCGCGCCTACCTGGCGCCGGCCGCTCTGGAAGAGATCATGGGCATGCTCAGTTGGGGCGGGTTCTCGGCCGGTGCAATCGCCAGCAAGCAAAGCCCGCTGCAGAAGTTCTACGCTGGCGAAGCCCACTTCAGCCCCAACGTGTGGCTGACGGAGCAGGTCAGCGGCTCCTTGAGCCCGGCATTTTCCGACGAAGGTTATCCCCGCGATGACTTGGGGCTGATCGCCAAGGGCACGGCCAATGCGCGACTGGTCAACTCCCGCAGCGCCGCCGAATATGACCTCGCGGCCAACGGCGCCAGCAGCAGCGAATACCCTACGGCGCTGGACATGCGGGGCGGACAACTGGAGCAAAGACACATCCTCGAAGAACTCGGCACCGGGCTGTACATCAGCAACCTCTGGTACCTGAACTACTCGGACCAACCGGCGGCGCGCCTGACCGGCATGACCCGCTTCGCCACGTTCTGGGTCGAGAATGGCCAGATCGTCGCGCCGGTCAGCACCATGCGTTTCGACGACAGTGTCTACAGCCTGCTCGGCTCACAACTGGAAAGCCTGACCCAAGAGCGGGAACTGCTGCTCTCGGCCAGCACCTACAGCCAGCGAGCCACGGCCTCGATGTTGTTGCCGGGGGCGCTGGTGAAGCGGTTGACCTTGACGCTGTAACAAAGCATCGCGGGCAAGCCTTGCTCCCACAGGATGTGCGCCGTACATGTGGGAGCAAGGCTTGCCCGCGATGAAGCCAACAGACACCCGAACACAAACAAGAGGTCCCATGCCCAACCGCGCACCGCTCGACGCCGTCACCGCCCGCTGGCTTCCGTGGGTGGTGGCGATCGCCTTCTTCATGCAGTCCCTGGACGGGACCATCCTCAACACCGCCCTGCCCGCCATGGCCAGCGACCTGGCGGAAAACCCGCTGCGCATGCAAGGTGTGATCATCGCCTACATGCTCACCGTGGCGTTGCTGATCCCGGCCTCGGGCTGGATCGCCGACCGCTTCGGCACCAAGAAGATCTTCTTCGGGGCGATCCTGCTGTTCAGCTTCGGCTCGCTGCTGTGCGCCCTGTCCAATTCGTTGAGCATGCTGATCGGCGCCCGGGTCATCCAGGGCCTGGGCGGTGCGCTGATGCTGCCGGTGGGCAGGCTGGTGGTGCTGCGGGCTTATCCGCGCTCGGAACTGGTGCGGATCATGGGCTTCATCACCATCCCCGGCCTGCTCGGTCCACTGATCGGGCCGACCATGGGCGGCTGGATGGTCGAGTACCTGACCTGGCACTGGATCTTCATCATCAACCTGCCGGTGGGGGTGATCGGCTGTTACGCGGTGTGGAAATTCATCCCTGACCTGCGCGGCAGCGAGCGCACTCGGTTCGATGGCCTGGGGTTCCTGCTGTTCGGCGCGGCGATGGTGCTGATCACCGTCGCCATGGAGGGCCTGGGCGAACTGCACCTGCCGCACCTGCGGGTGATGCTGTTGCTGTTCGGCGGCATGGCCTGCCTGGCGGCCTATTGGCTGCGGGCCGGGCATGTCGAGAACGCGCTGTTCCCGCCGTCATTGTTCAAGACCCGCACCTTCGCGGTGGGCATCCTCGGCAACCTGTTCGCGCGCCTGGGCAGCGGCGCATTGCCGTTCCTGGTGCCGTTGCTGCTGCAAGTCGCCCTCGGCTATTCACCGTCCCAGGCCGGCATGAGCATGCTGCCCCTGGCGGCAGCGGCCATGGTCGCCAAGTCCGTGGCCCGACCGCTGATCGAACGCCTGGGCTATCGCATCGTCCTGACCGGCAATACCGTGGCCCTGGGCGTGATGCTGGCGAGCATGGGCCTGGTCAGCGAACAGACGCCGTACTGGCTGCTGCTGGCGCAACTGGCGGTGCTGGGGGCGATCAACTCGCTGCAATTCACCGCGATGAACACCGTGACCCTGATCGACCTGGACGACGCCAGCGCCAGCAGCGGCAACAGCCTGTTGTCGGTGGTGGCGCAACTGTCCCTGAGCCTCGGCGTGGCCTGCGCCGGCGCCCTGCTCGGCGGATTTACCGCCCAGGTGGGCAACGACGGGGTGGAGACGGTGCTGGGCGCGTTCCAGCTGACCTTCGTGACGGTGGGGATCATGGCGATGCTGGCGGCGACGATCTTTTCCCAGTTGTCCAAGCAGGATGGACGGCGGCAGAAGCGTCCCGATGAGCATATCGAGCACTGAAAGGCTGGCTGAACATTGGAGGGAGCGATTGAGAAGCCAGACCCGGCAACCCTGTGATGGAGTTGTGGGAGCAAAGCTTGCTCGCGATAAGGAGCACGCGGTGCCTTGAATAACCGAGGTGCCTGTTTCGCGGGCAAGCCTTGCTCCCACAGCCTTGCCCCCATGGTCTTGCTTCCGGACCCTGCCCCACAGCTCGTCCAGAACTTTCGAAGAAAGTGGCACGAGGCTGCTACACTGCGCGACATTTTGTTTTGCAGGCCAGTCCCGTGACCACCATTGCCACCGCTTTTAATACTTTGCCCCTGTCCGCCGCCATGCTGGCTAACCTCGAATCACTCGGTTATGCCCAGATGACGCCGATCCAGGCGCAAAGCTTGCCGGTGATCCTCAAGGGCATGGACCTGATCGCCCAGGCCAAGACCGGCAGCGGCAAGACCGCCGCCTTCGGCATCGGCCTGCTGAACCCGATCAACCCACGCTTCTTCGGCTGCCAGGCACTGGTGATGTGCCCCACCCGCGAGCTGGCTGACCAGGTCGCCAAGGAAATCCGTCGCCTGGCCCGCGCCGAAGACAACATCAAGGTCCTGACCCTGTGCGGCGGCGTGTCCTTCGGCCCGCAGATCGCTTCCCTCGAACACGGCGCCCACATCATCGTCGGCACGCCGGGACGCATCCAACAGCACCTGCGCAAGGGTTCGCTGGTGCTCGACGGCCTCAACACGCTGATCCTCGACGAAGCCGACCGCATGCTCGACATGGGCTTCTACGACGCCATCGAAGACATCATCCAGCAGACCCCGGAACGCCGCCAGACGCTGCTGTTCTCCGCCACCTACCCGGTGGGCATCAAGCAACTGTCGTCCAAGTTCATGCGCAATCCGCAGCAAGTGAAAGCCGAGGCGTTTCACTCCGACGCGCAGATCGAGCAGCGCTTCTATGAGATCTCCCCCGAGGAGCGCATGGACGCGGTGGTCAAGGTGCTGGCGCATTTCCGCCCGGCCTCCTGCGTGGCGTTCTGCTTCACCAAGCAGCAGGTCCAGGAAACCGTCGACCACCTGAGCGCCAAGGGCATTTCTGCCGTTGGCCTGCACGGCGACCTGGAACAACGCGACCGCGACCAGGTGCTGGCGATGTTCGCCAACCGCAGCACCTCGGTCCTGGTAGCGACTGACGTGGCGGCCCGCGGCCTGGACATCGATGCCCTGGACATGGTGATCAACGTCGAACTGGCCCGGGACTCGGAAATTCATATCCACCGCGTTGGCCGCACCGGTCGCGCCGGTGAGAAAGGCATCGCCATCAGCCTGGTAGCGCCGTCCGAAGCCCACCGCGCCCAGGCCATCGAGCAACTGCAGAAGTCGCCCCTGAGCTGGGACCAACTGGACAACCTCAAGCCCCAGGGCGGCGGCCCGCTGCTGCCGGCCATGAGCACCCTGTGCATCGGCGCCGGGCGTAAAGACAAGGTCCGCCCCGGCGACATCCTCGGTGCCCTGACCGGCGAGGCCGGCATCCCCGGTGCCCAGGTCGGCAAGATCGCGATCTTCGATTTCCAGGCCTATGTGGCCGTGGAACGCGGCATCGCCAAACAGGCCCTGCAACGCCTGAACGATGGCAAGATCAAGGGCCGCTCGTTGCGGGTGCGGATCCTGTAAAGCGATCTGCAACCCAACAGAGATCAAACTGTGGGAGCGAGCTTGCTCGCGATAGCGGTGGATCAGCGGCATTGATGCTGCCTGAGACGCCGCCATCGCGAGCAAGCTCGCTCCCACATTCAGTGTGCGAGAAAGTTGAGAGGACACCGTTTTGCGCTCTACCGAAGTCGTGATCATTGGCGCTGGCGCCGCGGGGTTGATGTGTGCGCTGACCGCGGCCGTGCGCGGGCGGCAGGTGATGCTGCTGGACCACGCCAACAAGGCCGGCAAGAAAATCCTCATGTCGGGCGGTGGGCGCTGCAATTTCACCAACATGTACACCGAGCCGGGCAACTTCCTGTCGCAGAACCCGCACTTCTGCAAGTCGGCCCTGGCCCGCTACACCCAGTGGGACTTCATCGCCCTGGTGGCCAAGCACGGCGTGCCCTATCACGAGAAAAAACTCGGCCAGTTGTTCTGCGATAACAAATCCAGCGACATCCTCGGCCTGCTGCTGGATGAATGCGACCAGGCCGGCGTCTGCCTGCACCTCGACACGTCGATCACCCAGATCGAAAAAACCGACGGCGGCTACCTGCTGCAAACCACCCTTGGCGCCCTCGCCTGCCAATCCCTGGTGATCGCCACGGGTGGGCTGTCGATCCCGACCCTCGGGGCGACCGGCTTCGGTTATCAGGTGGCGAAACAGTTTGGCCATGCGCTGCTGCCGACCCGCGCCGGGCTGGTGCCGTTCACCATCACCGATCAGCTCAAGACGCTGTGCACCGAGCTGTCAGGCACCTCGGTGGATTGCCTGGTGAGCTGCAACGACCAGAGTTTTCGCGAGAACATCTTGTTCACCCATCGCGGCCTGAGCGGGCCGGCGATCCTGCAGATTTCCTCGTTCTGGGAACCGGGGGACACGGTGCAGATCAACCTGCTGCCCGACCACGACGTGCCACAATGGCTGCAACAGCAACAGGCCGAACGCCCCAACAGCGAACTCAAGACCCTGCTGGGCGAGCTGTTCACCAAGAAGATGGCCAACCTGCTGGCCGACACCTGGTTCGTGTCCAAACCCATGAAGCAGTACACCCACGCGGAACTGGCGGACATTGCCGAGAAATTGGCGAGCTGGAACGTCGTCCCCGCCGGTACCGAAGGCTACCGCACCGCCGAAGTCACCCTGGGCGGCGTCGACACCCGGGAAGTCTCGTCCAAGACCATGGAATCGTTGAAAAGCCCTGGCCTGTACTTCATCGGCGAAGTGCTGGACGTCACCGGGCACCTGGGCGGGTTCAATTTCCAGTGGGCGTGGGCATCGGGGTATGCGGCGGCGCAGTACGTCTGATCCGACATGATTTGAATGTGAGCAGTAACCCTGTGGGAGCGAGCTTGCTCGCGATAGGGCTGGTTCAGTCAACATCAATGTGACAGGACTGCCGCCATCGCGAGCAAGCTCGCTCCCACAGGGACTGGTGGCGGCTCCCGGAACACTTTTTGCTGTCAGATGTGATCGCCGCCATTGCGTCGGCGTCATTACTGCCTCAATTTAGCGTCATTGCCCGTCAGGCCCGTGCACTTCATGTCATCGAACTCGTTTAGCCAGTCTTTGCGTCGCCTTTGGGCGTTGGATAAGTTCAGTTATAGCGTGCGGGTGTTCATCGCCCTGACCGGCAGCATGGGGCTGTGCTGGTACCTGGACGAAATGGCGCTGCTGATTCCCCTGTTCCTGGGTATCATCGCCAGCGCCCTGGCCGAGACCGACGACAGTTGGCAGGGCCGCCTCAACGCGCTGGCCGTAACGCTGGTGTGCTTCACCATTGCGGCGCTGTCGGTGGAGTTGCTGTTCCCGTATCCCGTGCTGTTCATCGTCGCCCTGGCCCTAGCGAGCTTCGGCCTGACCATGCTCGGGGCCCTGGGTGAACGTTATGGCGCGATTGCCTCGGCCACCCTGATCCTTTCGGTCTACACCATGATCGGCGTAGACCAGCGCGGCGGCGCGGTCACCGATTTCTGGCATGAGCCGCTGCTGCTGGTGGCCGGCGCCACCTGGTACGGCCTGCTTTCGGTGCTGTGGCAGGCGCTGTTTTCCAACCAACCGGTGCAGCAAAGCCTGGCGCGGCTGTTTCGCGAGTTGGGACGCTACCTGAAACTCAAATCGTCGCTCCTCGAGCCGATCCGCCAACTCGACGTCGAGGCCCGCCGCCTGGAACTGGCCCAGCAGAATGGCCGGGTGGTCGCCGCGCTCAACAGCGCGAAGGAAATCATCCTGCACCGCGTGGGCAACGGCCGGCCGGGCTCGAAGGTCAGTCGCTACCTGAAGCTGTACTTCCTGGCCCAGGACATCCACGAACGCGCCAGTTCCTCCCACTATCCCTACAACGCGCTCGCCGAGGCCTTCTTCCACAGCGACGTGCTGTTCCGCTGCCAGCGCCTGCTGCGCCAGCAAGGCAAGGCCTGCCAGGCGCTGGCCGAGTCGATCCAACTGCGCCAGCCGTTCGTCTACGACGACACCTTCGCCGAGGCCCTCAACGACCTGCACGCATCCCTTGAACACCTGCGCATCCAGAGCAACCCGGCCTGGCGTGGCTTGCTGCGTTCGTTGCGAGCCCTGTCGGTGAACCTGGGCACCATGGACCGCCTGCTCAGCGACGCGAGCAACCCCGACGCCCTGGCCGACGCCACCGACAGCAGCCTGCTGGACCGCTCGCCGCGCAGCCTCAAGGATGTCTGGCTGCGCTTGCGCACCCAGCTCACGCCCACCTCGCTGCTGTTCCGGCATGCCCTGCGCTTGCCCCTGGCTTTGAGCGTGGGTTACGCCGTGGTGCACATGATCCACCCGTCCCAGGGCTATTGGATCATCCTCACCACGCTGTTCGTGTGCCAACCCAACTACGGCGCCACCCGGCGCAAGCTCGGCCAGCGGATCATCGGCACCGCCATCGGCCTGACGGTGGCCTGGGCGTTGTTCGATCTGTTCCCCAACCCGCTGGTGCAGTCGTGCTTCGCCATTGCCGCCGGGGTGGTGTTCTTTACCAACCGCACCACCCGCTACACCCTGGCGACGGCGGGGATCACCATCATGGTGCTGTTCTGCTTCAACCAGGTGGGCGACGGCTATGGTCTGCTGCTGCCGCGGCTGTTCGATACCTTGCTCGGCAGCCTGATCGCCGGGCTGGCGGTGTTCCTGTTCCTGCCCGACTGGCAAGGTCGGCGACTGAACAAAGTGCTGGCCAACACGCTGACCTGCAACAGCATTTACCTGCGCCAGATCATGCAGCAATACGCCGCGGGCAAAAGTGACGACCTGGCCTACCGCCTGGCCCGACGCAACGCCCACAACGCCGATGCCGCGCTGTCCACCACGCTGGCCAACATGCTGATGGAGCCAGGGCATTTCCGCAAGGAAGCCGATGTGGGGTT
This sequence comes from Pseudomonas fluorescens, assembly GCF_001307275.1. Classification (NCBI taxonomy): domain Bacteria; kingdom Pseudomonadati; phylum Pseudomonadota; class Gammaproteobacteria; order Pseudomonadales; family Pseudomonadaceae; genus Pseudomonas; species Pseudomonas fluorescens. Next base: position 3,118,510 of record NZ_CP012831.1, on the reverse strand, counting down.
CCGCTTCCTGGTGCTGTCCCACACCCTGCTCAGTTACTTGTCCGGCCTGGGCGCCCACCGGGGCACCGAACTGCCGACGGAAGTGCGCGAACAGTTGATCGACGGTGCCGGGGTGAGACTGGCAGCGAGCATCGACGAAATCGCCCAGGGCCTGGCGAGCAAACAACCGATTGCGATCCAGAGCGACGAAGAGGAAGCCCTGGCCAGCGAGCTTGAACAGATGCCCGATGAAATCGACGAAGGCCAGCGCCTGGTGCAGACGCAACTGGGGCTGATCTGTCGACAGTTGGGGCCGTTGCGCACGTTGGCGGCGCATTTGATCAAGGACACTGGCGAGGCTTGAGGGCTGTGGTGTCCAAGCGGACCTCATCGCGAGCAAGCTGAACTGGCCTAATGATTTTGGACACTTCAATCGGGCGCTATGATGGCGCCCAAATCTGAGGTGTTTTGGTTATGCGTAAATCTTACTCCAGTGAGTTCAAACTCAAGGCGGCCAGCATGGTGCTGGACGAGGGACAGTCGGTTCCCGAAGTCTGCGCCAGCCTGGATATTGGGCCCACGGCGCTTCGCCGCTGGGTCGATCAGGTTCGCAAGGAACGCTTGGGTTCGACCCCGGTGGGCGCCAAGGCGATTACCGCTGATCAGCGTGAAATTCAGCAGCTCAAAGCGTTGCTCAGGCAAAAAGACCTGGACATTGAAATCCTAAAAAAGGCCAGTGCTCTCCTGCTTTTGGACTCCAAAGATCATTCTCGTTGATCAATGAGCTGGACGAGCAGTACGGCGTTAACAATTGCTGTCGGGCGTTTGGAGTCAACCGCAGCAGCTTTTACGCCTGGCGTCAGCGCCAAGGCAAAGTGAAGCCCGAGCGGGAGAAACTTAAAGCCGTGCTGGTCGAGCATCACAAGGAGTCCAGAGCATCCGCGGGGTCTCGCACCCTTTCCAAGGAGCTGCAAGCAAAGGGACATCGTGTCGGGCGGCATATGGCTCGCAGCTTGATGCGCGAAGCCGGTGTTGCCAGTCGTCAGCGCCGGCGGCACAAGTACAAATCTTCCGGCGTGGAAGCGTTGGTGGCGCCGCACGTGCTCAAGCGCAAGTTTGATGTCACGGCGATCAACCAGGTGTGGTGTGGCGATGTGACGTACATCAAGGTCGGCAAGCGCTGGATGTATTTCGCGGCGGTGCTGGATCTGTTTGCTCGCCGGATCGTGGGCTGGTCGTTTTCAATGATTTCCGATGCCTCGCTGACCTGCGAAGCGTTGCGAATGGCGGTGCAATTGCGAGGTTGCCCAAAAGAGGTGCTGTTTCATTCCGATCAAGGCTGCCAATACACCAGCCACAAATTCAGGAATGAAATGCGCAAGCATGGACTCCTGCAAAGCATGAGTCGCAAAGGTGAGTGCTGGGACAACGCCCCGATGGAGCGTTTCTTTGGGAGCCTGAAGTCAGAGTGGGTGCCAGAAGATGGCTACAGCTCGGAGCATGAAGCCCGCGTGGATGTGCAGCGTTATGTGATGCGTTACAACAACGTCAGACTCCATAGCTACAACGACTACCGGTCGCCGGTAGCTATGGAGAAACTGGCAGCATGAAACCGTAACTGGTGTCCAAAATTAGTTGACCAGTTCAAGCTCGCTCCCACATTGAATCTGCTGTAACACAAAGTCTGTGCACACCAGCGATCCACTGTGGGAGCGAGCTTGCTCGCGATAGGGCCGGCTCAGGCGCTACATCCCATGCGCCTTCAATAACCGCGCATAACTCCCATCCGCCTTCATCGCCGCGATCTCCCGATCGAACCCGGCCACGATCTGCTCATGCTCCGGGTTCTTCAGGCTGACCAGGATGTGCAGGCTGTTTTCGCTCAAGGGCTTGGGCAGGAACTCCACGGCGCTGCGCACCTTGGGCGATTCGCGGGCCAGGTAATAGCGGGCGACGAACTCGTCTTCCAGGGTCAACTTCACGCGGTCGGCAGCCAGCATGCGCACCGCCATGGCGAAGTTATGCACCGGGACTTTCTGCATCTGCGGGTCTTCATCGAAATCCTTGGAATAGGCATAACCGCGCACGACAGCGATGGGATAGGCACGCAGCTGTTGCAGGCTGTCGAACTGGATCGCCTCGTCCTTGCGCTTGATGAAGAGCACGCGGTTGATCAGGTATTCGGCCGAGAACCGGCCGATATGGGTGCGATCCTCGCTGTACCAGGCGTTGATCAGCACGTCATAGCGGCCCTCGCCGATGCCCAGCATCGCCCGGGCCCAGGGCACCTGTTCGAAGTCGGTGGCATAGCCGGCCCGCGCCAGGGCGGTGCTGACGATATCGGTCGCCAGGCCGCCATTGATCAAGGTGGAATCGGTAAAGGGCGGCCAGGCATCGGCGACCAGGCGCAACTTCTGCGCGCAAGCCTCATAGCTCAGCAACAGCAACCCGATCAATGCAAGAGTTCGATGCAATCGCGGCATGCCAAACGTCCTTGACGGGTTCAAAGCCCGGTTTGTTTTTAGCCGAAACTCAACAGGCATCCTCGGACACCCGGTCCTAACATTAGCTCATTGGAACCGCTGCGCAGGGCTGTCACGAAGATTACACAAAGACGACAGCACCGCGACAAAGGAATGATGGCATTTTGGTCTTTGTCACAGATTTTCCGGTCGCGCGAGCAAGAGACTTCCGAGCCAACCACGCTTAATATCGGCAGCAGGTTCTTCAGGAAATTCAAAAATGGATATCGAGTGGGTCTGCAAACATCACAGTGACCTGAGCAAGGAACAGCTGTATGCCATCCTCAAATTGCGCTCCGACGTGTTCGTCGTCGAGCAGAACTGCGCCTACCCGGACGTCGACGGGCTGGACCTGGAGGGCGACACCTGCCACCTGATGGCCTGGCACGACAACCACCTGGTGGCCTATCTGCGCTTGCTCGACCCACACTCGCAGAACAGCGACGTAGTGATCGGGCGCGTGATCATCGCTCCCCAGGCGCGCGGCCAGGGGTTGGGCCACACGCTGATGGAGCAAGCGCTCAAGCAGGCCGAGAAACATTGGCCCGGCACATCGATCTCATTGTCGGCCCAGGCGCATCTGCAGGGGTACTACGGGCGGTACGGGTTTGAAGTGGTGGGGGTGGAATACCTGGAGGATGGGATTCCACACATCGGTATGCATCGACCTTGATGACGGCATCGCGAGCAAGCTCGCTCCCACAGTGGATCCAGGTCGTACATCAATCGCGTGTTCACCGAAGATCGATGTGGGAGCGAGCTTGCTCGCGATAGGGCCAGCCCAAACACCACCCAAAAATCAGGGATACTCGAGCACCGCCTTGATCCGCGGCAGATTCTCCTCGATCCACCCCCGGTCAATCGCCCCCCAGTCGCGAATCCGATAACGCCCGGCGTGGTTGCGAGCGCCCTCCTCTTGTTCGAACTCACACACGATATCCAGGTCCGCCAGGGCCGCGACCGTGTCCTGGGCAGTGCGTCGCGGCATGCCGGTGACTTCAGTGAGCGCCGGGACGTTGCTCGCCAGGCCGCTGTCGATCAGGTAAGCCACGTACAGGCGACGGTAGAAACTGGTCTTGGTCTTGCTCACGTCCATCCGGTCAGTCCTTGTGAGGTTGCAGGTCACGCCAGGTCAGGTACACCCGCAGGTCGAATTCCAGTTGGTGATAGCCCGGCAGCATGTGTTCGCAGAGTTGGTAGAAGGCCTTGTTGTGGTCCGACTCCTTGAAGTGCGCCAGCTCGTGCACCACGATCATCTTCAAGAACTCGGGTGCCGCGTCCTTGAACAGCGCCGCGATGCGGATTTCCTTCTTGGCCTTGAGCTTGCCGCCCTGCACCCGCGACACCGCGGTGTGCAGGCCGAGAGCACGGTGGGTCAGGTCCAGGCGACTGTCGAACAATACCTTGTCGATGGCCGGCGCGTTACGCAGGTATTGCTGCTTGAGGTCCAGCGCATAACCGTACAGGGCCTTGTCGCTCTGGATCGGATGCCGATCCGGGTAGCGCTGTTGCAGGTAATCGCCCAGGCGGTCCTGGGCGATCAATTGCTGCACTTGGGCTTGCAAGGCGGCGGGGTAGGCCTGGAGGTATTTGAGCGCGGTCATCGGCAGGCAACACAGTCACAAGAGGCCGCCAGTGTAGCGAATTCAGGCCTGCACCGCGCTCCAGTCGAAGGGCGTGGCGAAGACATCGGTGTCTTCGGCCATCAACGGTCGCGCCACCAGGAACCCCTGCACGAACTCACAGCCGTGGGCGTGTAGCCACAGATACTGCTCGCGGGTTTCCACCCCTTCGGCGATGACCCGCAAACCCAACTGCGTACAGAGGTCGATGACCGAGGCGGCCAACGCGGCGTCCCGGGGCGACCCCGGCAAGCGGGCAATCAAGTGCCGATCCAGCTTGAGGGTATCGAGGTCAAGGTCGCGCAGATGCGTCAGCGAACACGGGCCCGAACCGAAGTCATCCAACGCCACCCGCACCCCGAGCTGGCGCAGCAACCGCAACTGCTTTTGGGTTTCATCGGGATTGCGCATCAGCGCATCCTCGGTCACCTCGACCTCCAACTGCCGAGGCTTCAAGGCGTGGCGCTCCAGGACCTGGCGCAACTCGGTCACCAGGTTCGGCATGCCGAACTGAGTGCTGCTCAGGCTTACCCCCAACACCAGGTCGTCAGCGAACAAACGCTCCCAGACTTTGCGCTGGGCCGCGCTGCGATGATAAATCCAACTGCCCAGCCGACTGATCAATCGCGCCTCTTCCAGCAACGGCAGGAACAGGCCCGGCGGCACATCGCCGACACTCGGATGCTGCCAGCGCAACAGCGCCTCGAACCCACGGATCCGCCCGTCGACGATGCTCACCTGCGGCTGGTAGACCATATTGAAATCACGGTTTTCGATGGCCGAGCGCACGCTCTCTTCCAGCATCAGCCGTGAACGGGCTCGACCGTTCATTTCGTGGTCATAGAAACGGTATTGCTGGCGACCGGCACGCTTGGCTTCGTACATGGCGATGTCGGAGGCCCGTAGCAAGCCATCGAGGTTGGCGCCGCAGTCCGGGTACGTCGCGATGCCGATGCTGGCACCGAGTGCCACGTCCATGCCTTCGATCTGCTGGCAGATCGCGACGCGCTCGATGAGTTTCTCCGCGATCTTGGCCGCCTGTTCGGGAAACTCCAGGTCCAGCAGGGCTGTGAACTCGTCACCGCCCAGCCGCGCCAGGATATCGAAGGGGCGCAGGCACGCCTTCAACTGCTCCGACACCCAGCGCAAGACCCGGTCCCCAGCGTCGTGCCCCAGCGAGTCATTGACCCGCTTGAAACCATCGAGGTCCAGGTACAGCAGCACCCAGTTGCTTTCCAGCCGCTCGCTGCGCATCAACAGGTTTTCCGCGGTCTGGTAGAAGCCCCGGCGGTTGAGCAAGCCAGTCAGCGGGTCCGTGACGGCCTGGTATTCGAGCTGCTGGTGCAAGTGGCGAACCACGGACATGTCCTGCAGCGTTACCACCATCGCCTTCTGCTCCGAGGGCAGCGGCGCACAGGACAAGGCCACCGACACCTGCTGGCCGGGTGCCGTGCGCAGTACCGCGTCATGCAGTCGCCAGGTTTCACCGCGCCGATAGGCATTATGGATATCAGAATCGGCCCATTCGGGAATATGGGGTTTCTGCAGGAAATCCAGGAACGGCATCCCCTGCAACTGGTCGGCGGTGGCATTGAGCAAACGGCAGGTAGACGGGTTGGCGAAGCGGATACAGCCATTCTCATCCACCACCAGGATGCCTTCGGCGGCGTTGTCCAGCACCGAGGCATTGAAGGCCCTGGCCGCTTCGAGATCCTGGCTCAGGCGCTGCAAGGCCCGGCGATTGCGCTGGTGCTCGAGCAATGCCTGGACCTTGGGCTTGAGGATTTGCGGATCGAAGGGCTTGAACAGGTAATCCACGGCGCCACTGGCGTAGCCCTTGATGACCGCGTCCTGGGATTGCTCGTTGGCGGTCAGGAAAATGATCGGCGTGAGCCGCGTGCGCTGGCTGCCGCGCATCAGGCGCGCCACTTCGAAACCGTCCATTTCGGGCATCTGCACATCCAGCAGCACCAGATCGATGTCGTGTTCGAGCAGCAGGTTAAGCGCCTCGACCCCCGAGGACGCGGTCATCACCTGCCAATCCTGCCGCTGCAACAAGGCCCGCATGCTGAGCAGGTTTTCAGGGTAATCATCAACAATCAAAAGGACAGAGCTGTCTTCGCCGGGCGTTGGTTGCGCGCATTCCATGCTGCTTCTCTTATCGGGCGCCACGTCCGTTTTTACGTAGCAAATCGGACAAATACTGTCCCCTCACTCTAGACCGGGATTTTGAAAAGCAGTAGGTGTCATCGCGCCATCATCCAGACAAAGCCCGAAATAGCCGACTAACGGTCACCCACCTCGGGCACAAAAACTGCAAAGACACCGACGACGAACAATTGACGTCAATCATCCGCCGGACGGTTGTCGAAAAACACCCATCCTGCGTGATCAACACGCCCACAACGCGCGAGTTAGAGCCCGCGCCAGGGCTTCAACTTTTTTCGCTTCGTTACGTAGGATCCGGACATGATCGATCTCGCCACCTGGAACTTGAGCATCCCCGAGGGCAGCCCACCGGCAACCATTTCAACCCCGCTGCTGGTACAGGGGTTCAAGGACCAATACTTCAACTCCGAAACCGGGACCCTGTTCTTCTGGGCACCGGTGACCGGCGCCAAGACGGAAAACGCGATCTACCCGCGCAGCGAACTGCGGGAGACCTACAGCAACGGTACATTGCGCAACTGGCTGTATTCGGCGGCGGACAACAAACTGGCCGCGACCCTGACCGTCAGCCAGGTGCCCAGCAGCGGCAAGATCGTGATCGGCCAAATCCACGCCAAGGACAGCACCAGCCCCATGGTGAAGCTGGAGTACCAGTACAAGACCTACAGCTCCACCGGCAACATCGTCGCCAAGGTCCGCATACGCCCCGATGACGAATCGGGCCAGGTCATCACCATCGCCACGGGCATCAAGCTGAACCAGTCGTTCTCCTACCTGATTCACCTCAGCCCCGCCGGCGTCCTGACCATCAACGGCGCCGGCTATCAGTGGAATACCAACATCAGCAACACCTGGAGCGACAAGCCGCTGTACTTCAAGGCAGGCGTGTATGTGCAAGACAACACCGGCTACGTCACCGAAGGCGGGAAAGTGACCTTCAGCATGCTGGATATCGATCACAACCTCTGATTGCGCCCTCTCGTAGCGCCATAGCAGCAAGGAACGCTGCTTGCCTCGTGCGACAAAAACCTCCCTATGGGTTGTTTGACGCCCCACAACAGGGCGCCATAGACAGATGCCATATCGCCATGTTCCCGAAAAATTCCTACTAGCCGACTAACGGTCGCCTATCTCGGGCACCAAACCGGCAAACGCAACTCTGACGGACTGTTGACGCCAACCCTCCGCCGTACGAACGTGCCAAATACACGTTCGCGCCCCCTTTTTGGCCTCAGCAAAAGCGCGTCTTAGAGCCCTCCGGCTGTGGCGTAAATCATTTCTTCTTCTCAGAAAGGATCCGAACATGGTCGATCTTGCAACCTGGAACCTGAGCATCCCCGAGGGCAGCCCACCGAAGACCATCGAAACGCCTCGACTGGTGGATGGGTTCAAGGATAAGTACTTCAACTCAGAAGGCAGCACGGTGTACTTCTGGTCGCCTGTCACCGGCACCAAGACCGAAAACGCGATCTACCCGCGCAGTGAATTACGGGAAACCTATAAAGACGGCACCTTGCGCAACTGGGTCTACCCTGACGCCGACAATAAATTGAGCGCGACCCTGGTGGTCAACCAGGTGCCCAGCAGCGGCAAGATCGTGATCGGGCAGATTCATGCCAAGGACAGCAGCAAGCCCATGGTGAAACTGGAGTACCAGTACAAGGATGACGGCAAGACTGGCGACATCGTTGCCAAGGTCCGCATGCGTCCCGATGACGATGAGGGTCGGGTTATTACCGTCGCGTCCGGCGTGAAGCTGGCTCAGTCCTTCAGTTACCGGCTCCACCTTGATCGTACGGGTGACCTAGGCATTACTGCGGCGGGTCGTAGTTGGTACACCACCATCAGTTCCAAATGGAAGGTCAAGCCGTTGTACTTCAAGGCTGGTGTGTATGTGCAGGACAACAGTGGCTATACCAGCGAAGGTGGGAAGGTGACGTTCAGCAAGTTGGATATCGATCACAACACTTGATTGTGGGCTTTCGATAGAGAGATACCGTGTGTATATCCGTTGCTGCGGTAACGGCGGCTTACGGTTCCGCCCTTACGGCGGGTCACTTTTGGAAGAGCGCCAAAAGTAACCAAAAACGCTTTGCCCCACCACTCGGTGCCTCGCCTAGGCTCGGCATGCCCGAACGTAGGCATTGCTCCGTGGGCCGCCGCGAAGGGCCATCCATGGCCCAGCGCGGCTACCTCGGCATCCATGCCGAGGTGCCCACTGCGCAATACCTACGTTCGGCCATCGTGGTTAACGGGGCGCCCTAGATCAAAAGCCGGCGCGAGGCGGCCTGACAGCCGGCCTGGCTATCACGCTCGTACTCCGATCCAATTGTGGGAGCGAGCTTGCTCGCGATGGCGGCCTGACAGCCGACTAGGATTTGTGGGATGGTCGGAGATTTTGATCGTTCCCCCGGCCTTCTGAAAATCTCGTAGGAACTCCCCCTTTGTGGCGAGGGGATTTATCCCCGCTGGGCTGCGAAGCAGCCCCCTCTTTTCGTCAGACCGGTCCCATGACCAGGATTTACGGCGGCTGCGCCACCGGGCGGGAGCAAGCTCCCTCGCCACAGGGGTTGTGGGCGTCCTACAGGTCGGTTGTTGCGTCAAAAATCCCCTTCTATAGTTTGGTTCACCTACTGGCTTTGGTCGGTGGGAGGGTTTCGCAGCCCATTGAGGAATACACCGTCGAATGAAAATTCAGGCAAACTTGCCCGCGTTCATTTTATGGCGGTTGCGCGCGGGAGATCTTTGGGTCTGCCGAGTTTGATTCCTCTTCGGTCTGCGAACCCGCGCGTAGCTGCCACCCGTTTGTTTCGCAGCGAAAAGGTGGCATTTCTTTTTTCTTGAGGAATTAAACCTTATGACGTCGAATCAATCGTCCAGCAGCTTCACCCCGCTAACCCCAATCGCCACCACCCACCCCGTCCTGTTCATCGATAAAACCGCCCCACTGCCCGAACTCCACGCTTGCGCCAGCGAGCGCCTGCACGCCACCCTCGACTACCTGACGCTCATGGCCTGCACCACACTGCGCGATTCGGCCGAGACCGACATCAACACCATCACCAACATCGCCCGAATCATGGTCCAGGATGTAGCGGATGTTTTTGGAGTGATTGAACAGCGCGGGCTCGAAGGGCAGTAAAGCGCCCCTAAGAAGCAAGCTTGCTCAACATCCTCGTCGACAGTGACACCGCCTTCGCGAGCAAGCTCGCTCCCACAGGAGGAACGCGTTCACCCTAAACCAGGTCGGCTCTCAGGCCGCCTCGCGGAGGACGTTGATCTCGGGCGCCCCGTTAACCACGATGGCCGAACGCAGGCATTGTGGAGTGGGCAACCCGGCATGGATGCCGGGTTAGCCGCGTTGGGCCATGGATGGCCCTTCGCGGCGGCCCACGGAGCAATGCCGGAGTGAGGGCACACCGAGCCTAGGCGAGGTGCCGAGTGGTGGGGCATAAAGCGTTTTGGTTACTTTTGCGCTTCTCAAAAGTGACCCGCTGTAAGAGCGGAACCATAAGCCGCCGTTACCCAAGAAACGGATATACACACAAATCCCAAACACAAAAAAACCCGCATCACTGCGGGTTTTCTCACACCACTGAAGGAAGCCTTAGTTAACCTTGGCGTTCAACTCACCCTTCAAATACCGCTGATACATCGCTTCCAGCGAGATCGGCTTGATCTTCGAAGCATTACCGGCAGTCCCAAACGCCTCATACCGCGCAATGCACACATCACGCATGGCCGTCACAGTAGCGCCAAAGAACTTACGCGGATCAAACTCACTCGGGTTGGTCGCCATCAAACGACGCATGGCACCGGTAGAGGCCAGACGCAGGTCAGTGTCGATGTTGACCTTGCGCACGCCGTACTTGATGCCTTCGACGATTTCTTCAACCGGCACGCCGTAGGTTTCCTTGATGTCGCCGCCGTACTGGTTGATGATCGCCAGCCACTCTTGCGGTACCGAGGACGAACCGTGCATCACCAAGTGGGTGTTGGGGATGCGCTTGTGGATTTCCTTGATGCGGTCGATAGCCAGCACGTCGCCGGTAGGTGGCTTGGTGAACTTGTAAGCGCCGTGGCTGGTGCCGATGGCGATGGCCAGGGCGTCGACCTGGGTTTTCTTGACGAAGTCCGCCGCTTCTTCCGGGTCGGTCAGCATCTGGCTGTGGTCCAGCACGCCTTCGGCACCGATGCCGTCTTCTTCACCGGCCATGCCGGTTTCCAGCGAACCCAGGCAACCCAGCTCACCTTCCACGGAAACGCCGCAGGCGTGGGCCATGGCCACGGTCTGCTGGGTAACGCGGACGTTGTATTCGTAGTCGGTCGGGGTCTTGCCGTCTTCACCCAGGGAACCGTCCATCATCACCGAGCTGAAGCCCAGTTGGATGGAGCGCTGGCAGACGTCCGGGCTGGTGCCGTGGTCCTGGTGCATGCACACCGGGATGTGCGGGAATTCTTCGATCGCCGCCAGGATCAGGTGACGCAGGAACGGCGCGCCGGCGTATTTGCGGGCACCGGCCGAAGCCTGGACGATCACCGGAGAGTCAGTCTTGTCAGCGGCTTCCATGATGGCGCGCATCTGCTCAAGGTTGTTGACGTTAAAGGCTGGAACGCCGTAGCCGAACTCGGCTGCGTGGTCCAGCATCTGACGCATGCTGATAAGTGCCATTGTGTCTCTCTCCCGGTCGAGGGTCGTTAATCGTGCCAGCCTGCCGGAGCGGCGGCGGCTATTCAAGTCATTGCGGATCGGGGGTTGGCCCGAGCTGCGTGTTCGGTATCGCTAAACCCAAATACTGACGCGATCCCTGTGGGAGCGAGCTTGCTCGCGATGAGGGCGGTACATTCAACATCACTGTTGCCTGGTACACCGCTATCGCGAGCAAGCTCGCTCCCACACTGGATCTGCCCCCACATTTGGATCTGTGTGGATCAGTTCAATCGTATTACTGCGCCTTGCAACCACGCCCAATCAAGTCATTGGTGGCGACCCAGTAAACCAGGCCTTCCTCACCCTTGACGTGAAAGGCCAGCATGTCATCGCTGTACAGCGAACCTTCAGCACCCGGTTCAAGCTTGAGGCGATAAACCTTATCGGCGCCGCCCAGGCGTACATCGACTTCCTTGCGGGTGGCATCGGTGTAGCGCCAGAGCACTTTGGCCTCGCTGTCACAGGTCCAGCTCGTCCAGCCCTCTGCAACGGGCTCGGACGACTGCAAAAAACCCAGTTGCGAACAACCGGCCAGCAATGCCAACGCCATAACGGCGATCAAGCCTTTCATCCGTGTTCCTCGACGGACGGCACACGCCGCCTGCCATGAGTTAAGAGTCAGACCCGTCAAGGACAACCATGTTCCTTGGCCGGGGTTTGCGTCTCGTATTTGTCCAGGCCGTCCGGTCCGGAACGCTTGTTCAGCACCGGATTCGTCTCGGCCTGCCAGTCGGCCTGGTAACAGCCTTCTTCGGGCGTCGGCGTGTCGGTCTGCGAGGCCGGAGCCTCCGGCCTGCTCGAGCAAGCCACCAGCATCGTTGTCGCCAGCAGCAACGTGAACGTCTTGACCATCAGAACACTCCTTTGCCTGGTCAACGCAGCCTCAGGCCTTGGCCCGGCTTTCCAGGACTTCCACGGCCGGCAACACTTTGCCTTCGACGAACTCGAGGAATGCGCCGCCACCGGTGGAAATGTAGGAGATCTGCGCGGCCACGCCATATTTGTCGATGGCCGCCAGGGTGTCGCCGCCGCCAGCGATAGAGAACGCGGAGCTTTCGGCGATGGCCTGGGCCAACACCTTGGTGCCGTTGCCGAACTGGTCGAACTCGAACACGCCGACCGGGCCGTTCCACAGGATCGTCTGGGAGGATTTCAGCAATTGGGCGAAGTTGGCTGCGGTTTGCGGGCCGATGTCGAGGATCATGTCGTCGTCGGCCACGTCGGCCACCAGCTTGACGGTGGCCGTCGCGCTTTCAGCGAATTCCTTGGCCACGACCACGTCCACCGGCAACGGTACGCTGACCTTGGCGGCGATTTCCCGGGCGGTGTCCAGCAGGTCCGGCTCGTACAGGGATTTGCCGACCGGGTGACCGGCGGCGGCGAGGAACGTGTTGGCGATGCCGCCACCGACGATCAACTGGTTGCACACCTGGCTCAGGCTGTTGAGCACGTCCAGCTTGGTGGAGACCTTGGAGCCGGCCACAATGGCGGCCATCGGCTGGGCCGGCGAGCCCAGTGCCTTGCCCAGTGCGTCCAGTTCGGCCGCCAGCAACGGGCCTGCGGCGGCGACTTTGGCGAATTTCGCCACGCCATGGGTCGAACCCTCGGCGCGGTGAGCGGTGCCGAAGGCGTCCATCACGAATACGTCGCACAGGGCGGCGTATTGCTGGGCCAATTCGTCGGCGTTCTTTTTCTCGCCCTTGTTGAAGCGCACGTTTTCGAACAGCACGACATCACCGGCCTTCACATCGACGCCGCCCAGGTAGTCCGCGACCAACGGCACGTCGCGGCCCAGGGCACGGCTCAAGTAATCGGCTACCGGCTTGAGGCTGTTTTCCGCCGAGAACTCGCCTTCGGTCGGGCGGCCCAGGTGGGAGCAGACCATCACGGCCGCGCCTTTTTCCAAGGCCAGCTTGATGGTCGGCAGCGAAGCCAGGATACGCGCGTCGCTGGTGACAACACCGTCCTTGACGGGGACGTTGAGGTCTTCGCGGATCAGTACGCGCTTACCTTGCAGATCGAGGTCGGACATCTTCAACACGGTCATGGGTCGCAATTCCTGGGTAACTGTTTAGAGAGCAGGTTTTTTCGAAGCGGTTTGCAGGTAATGCTCGGCAACGTCCAGCATTCGGTTGGCAAACCCCCATTCGTTGTCGAACCAGGCCAGGATGTTCACAAGCCGCGGCCCGGAAACACGGGTCTGGCTGGCATCGACAATGGCCGAATGAGGGTCATGGTTAAAATCACAACTGGCGTGAGGCAACTCGGTGTAAGCCAAGAGGCCTTTGAGCGGGCCGCTGGTGGCGGCTTCGCGCAGGATCCGGTTGACCTCGGTGGCGTCGGTATCGCTCACGGTCTGCATCGTGATGTCGAGGCAGGACACGTTGACCGTCGGCACCCGCACGGCTTTGGCCTGAATTCGCCCGGCAAGTTCCGGCAGCAGCCGTTCGATGCCGCGCGCCAGACCAGTGGACACCGGAATCACCGATTGGAACGCCGAACGGGTGCGGCGCAAGTCCTCATGGTGGTAGGCGTCGATCACTGGCTGGTCGTTCATCGCCGAGTGGATCGTGGTGATCGACACGTATTCCAGACCAATGGCCTGGTCCAGCAGGCGCAACAGCGGCACGCCGCAGTTGGTGGTGCAGGACGCGTTGGACACCAGCAGCTCTTCGCCGGTCAGGCAATCCTGGTTCACACCGTAGACGATGGTGGCGTCGACATCCGCTTCGCTGGCCATCGGCTGGGAGAACAGCACCCGAGGCGCGCCGGCCGCGAGAAAACGCTGGCCGTCTTCGCGGGTGTGGTAGGCACCGGAACATTCGAGCACCAGATCGACACCCAGGGACGCCCAATCGATGCCTTCGGGGGTGGCGCTGCGCAGCACTTTCACGCAGTCGCCATTGATATGCAGACAATCGCCCTCGACCCGCACTTCACCGGGAAACCGGCCGTGGGTGGAGTCAAAGCGTGTCAGGTATTCGATGCTGGCCATGTCGGCCAGGTCATTGATCGCCACGATCTCGAAATCGGCCTTGGCCCCTCGCTCGAACAACGCACGCAAGACGCAACGACCTATCCGGCCGTAGCCGTTGAGTGCAACTTTGTAGGGACGCGGTTGGGGCATGGGGTTCTCGGTTACCGTGGTAAATCCTTCAGTCCAGTATTGCCTGGGCCACCGCTATCGCGAGCAAGCTCGCTCCCACAGGGCCGGTGAAAATCCTTGTGGGAGCGAGCTTGCTCGCGATGGCGTCAGCCCGGACGACGCAACTTTCGGATCAGTCTTCCAGCAGCTCTTCAGCCTGACCCAGGATGTTTTCCAGGGTGAAGCCGAACTCCTCGAACAGCGCCGGCGCAGGCGCCGATTCGCCGTAGGTGGTCATGCCGATCACGCGGCCTTCCAGGCCCACGTACTTGTACCAGTAATCGGCATGGGCAGCCTCGATGGCGATCCGCGCGCTGACTTGCAGCGGCAGCACCGCCTGCTTGTAGCCAGCATCCTGGGCATCGAACACGCTGGTGCACGGCATGGACACGACGCGTACGTTGCGGCCCTGCTCGGTCAGCTTGTCGTAGGCCTGGACGGCCAGGCCGACTTCGGAGCCGGTGGCGATCAGGATCAGTTCAGGCTCGCCGATGCAGTCCTTGAGCACGTAGCCGCCGCGCGTGATGTCGCCGATCTGGTCGGCATCGCGGTTCTGGTGCTGCAGGTTCTGACGGGAGAAGATCAGCGCCGATGGGCCGTCGTTACGCTCGAGGGCGTATTTCCAGGCCACCGCCGATTCCACGGCGTCGCAGGGACGCCAGGTGTCCAGGTTCGGCGTGCAGCGCAGGCTTGCCAGTTGCTCGATCGGCTGGTGCGTCGGGCCGTCTTCGCCCAGGCCGATGGAGTCGTGGGTGAACACATACAGGATGCGTTTTTTCATCAGCGCCGACATGCGCACGGCGTTGCGGGCGTATTCCATGAACATCAGGAAAGTGGCGCCGTAAGGTACCAGGCCACCGTGCAGCGCAACGCCGTTCATGATTGCGCTCATGCCGAACTCGCGAACGCCGTAGTACATGTAGTTGCCGCTGGCATCTTCGGCGCTGACGCCTTTGCAGCCTTTCCACAGGGTCAGGTTGGAACCGGCCAGGTCGGCCGAACCGCCCAGCAGTTCCGGCAGCAATGGGCCAAAGGCGTTCAGGGTATTCTGGCTGGCCTTGCGGCTGGCGATGGTTTCGCCCTTGGCGGCGACTTCAGCGATGTACGCCGAGGCTTTTTCGGCGAAGTCGGCCGGCAGCTCGCCGCTGAGGCGACGCACCAGCTCGTTTGCCAGCGCGGGGAATTCGGCGGAATAGGCAGCGAAACGCTGGTCCCACTCGGCTTCGAGCGCACGGCCCTTTTCCTTGGCATCCCATTCGGCGTAGATGTCGGCCGGGATTTCGAACGGGCCATGGTTCCATTTCAGCGCAGCGCGGGTCAGGGCGATTTCCTCGGCCCCCAACGGTGCGCCGTGGCAATCTTCCTTGCCTTGCTTGTTCGGCGAGCCGAAGCCGATGGTGGTCTTGCAGCAGATCAGGGTCGGCTGGGCGCTTTTGCGAGCGGTCTCGATGGCGGTCTTGATTTCTTCCGGATCGTGGCCGTCGACGTTGCGGATCACCAGCCAGTTGTAGGCCTCGAAGCGCTTGGGGGTGTCGTCGGTGAACCAGCCTTCGACTTCGCCATCGATGGAGATGCCGTTGTCGTCGTAGAACGCGATCAGCTTGTCCAGGCCCAGGGTGCCAGCCAGGGAGGCGACCTCATGGGAAATACCTTCCATCATGCAGCCATCGCCCAGGAACACGTAGGTGTGGTGGTCGACGACGTTGTGACCTGGGCGGTTGAACTGCGCCGCCAGGACTTTTTCCGCCAGGGCAAAACCCACGGCGTTGGCCAGGCCCTGGCCCAACGGGCCGGTGGTGGTTTCCACGCCTGGGGTGTAGCCGTATTCCGGGTGGCCCGGGGTGCGGCTGTGCAACTGGCGGAAGTTCTTCAGGTCATCGATCGACAGGTCATAGCCGGTCAGGTGCAGCAGCGAGTAGATCAACATCGAACCATGGCCGTTGGACAGCACGAAGCGGTCACGGTCGGCGAACGAGGGATTGCTCGGGCTGTGCTTGAGGTAGTCGCGCCAAAGCACCTCGGCGATATCCGCCATACCCATGGGGGCACCGGGATGGCCGCTGTTGGCTTTCTGCACGGCATCCATGCTGAGGGCACGAATGGCATTGGCACGCTCACGACGGCTGGGCATCGCTGTTCTCCTGCGGGTATTGAATCGAGAATGAATAAAACGAAACTGAAAAAGGCGAGCATTTTCCCTCACCCACCCGCTCCGGGGCAATGACAGATAGTCATCCTTGAGCGTTTTTCCGGTGGATAAAGTCGCATTCGCCGGGTGAAACCTTTCCGCTGATGGCCTGTAGAGTCAAGCACGGAGTGGGAAGTGCCATTTATCAACCAATATCAAAACTTTTTGATATTGAACTTGCGATGATTCAAACCCCTCACTAGACTGCCTCACTGAAACGGACCGCCCCACTCATGAAACAGACGGCCCCACGATGAACCTGCCCGCGCCCTCCATTCGTCACGACGACTGCGATGAGCTGGCGGCCCTTTGCAAGGCCGGCGGCGATCCGTTGCGGCTCAATGTATTGCGCGCCCTGGCCAACGACTCGTTCGGCGTGCTGGAACTGGCGCAGATCTTCGGCATCGGCCAGTCCGGCATGAGTCACCACCTCAAGGTCCTGGCCCAGGCCGACCTGGTGGCGACCCGCCGGGAAGGCAACGCCATTTTCTATCGTCGCGCCCTGCCCCACACCGACCTGCTGGGCGGCAAGCTGCACGCGGCGCTGCTGGACGAAGTGGACGCACTGAGCCTGCCGACCGACGTGCAGGCTCGCATCACCCAGGTTCACGGGCAGCGGGCGGCCGCCAGCCAGGACTTCTTCGCACGGGTCGCCGAGAAGTTTCGCGCCCAGCAAGACCTGATCGCCGGCTTGCCGCAATACCGTGAAAGCGTGGTGGCGCTGCTCGACAAATTGAGCTTCGAGCCTGCGGCCACGGCGATCGAAGTCGGCCCCGGCGATGGCGCCTTTCTGCCGGAGCTGGCGCGGCGCTTCAGTCAGGTGACGGCACTGGACAACAGCCCGGCCATGCTCGAACTGGCGCGCCAGGTGTGTGAGCGCGAGGCCCTGGTTAACGTGCGCCTGCAACTGGCCGATGCACTGGATGGCATGAGCCTGCAGGCCGACTGCGTGGTATTGAACATGGTGCTGCATCATTTCGCCGCGCCGGCCGATGCACTCAAGCACATGGCCCGCCTGCTGCAACCGGGCGGCAGCCTGCTGGTGACCGAGTTATGCAGCCACAACCAGAGCTGGGCCAGGGAAGCCTGCGGCGACCTCTGGCTCGGCTTTGAACAGGACGACCTGGCCCGCTGGGCCACCGCAGCGGGCCTCGTGCCCGGGGAAAGCCTCTATGTAGGCTTACGTAATGGTTTCCAGATCCAGGTTCGCCACTTTCAGCGACCCACTGGCGACACTCACCAACGGTAACTTGTAGGAAAACATCGAGATGAGCGAATACTCCCTTTTCACCTCCGAGTCCGTGTCTGAAGGGCATCCGGACAAAATCGCCGACCAGATTTCTGATGCGGTGCTGGACGCCATCATTGCTGAAGACAAGTTCGCCCGCGTGGCGTGCGAGACTCTGGTGAAAACGGGCGTGGCGATCATCGCTGGCGAAGTCACCACGTCGGCCTGGGTCGACCTGGAACAGATCGTTCGCGACGTCATCCTGGGCATCGGCTACAACAGCTCCGACGTCGGCTTCGACGGCGCGACCTGCGGCGTGATGAACATCATCGGCAAGCAGTCCCCGGACATCAACCAGGGCGTTGACCGGGCCAAGCCTGAAGACCAGGGCGCAGGCGACCAGGGCCTGATGTTCGGCTACGCCAGCAACGAGACCGACGTGCTGATGCCGGCCCCGATCACCTTCTCGCACCAGTTGGTTAAACGCCAGGCCGAGGCCCGTAAATCCGGCCTGCTGCCGTGGCTGCGCCCGGACGCCAAGTCCCAGGTGACCTGCCGTTACGAAGGCGGCAAGGTGGTCGGTATCGACGCCGTCGTCCTGTCGACCCAGCACAACCCCGAGGTGTCCTACAAAGACCTGCGTGAAGGTGTGATGGAACTGATCGTCAAGCACGTGCTGCCTGCCGAGTTGCTGTCCAAGGACACCCAGTTCCACATCAACCCGACCGGCCAGTTCATCATCGGCGGCCCGGTGGGCGACTGCGGCCTGACCGGTCGCAAGATCATCGTCGACAGCTATGGTGGCATGGCCCGTCACGGCGGTGGCGCGTTCTCCGGCAAGGATCCATCGAAGGTTGACCGCTCGGCCGCCTACGCCGGTCGTTATGTCGCCAAGAACATCGTGGCCGCCGGCCTGGCCGAGCGCTGCGAGATCCAGGTGTCCTACGCCATTGGCGTCGCCCAGCCTACGTCGATCTCGCTGAACACCTTCGGCACCGGCAAGATCGGCGATGACAAGATCATCAACCTGGTCCGCGAAGTGTTCGACCTGCGTCCATACGCCATCACCACCATGCTTGACCTGCTGCACCCGATGTACCAGGAAACCGCCGCCTATGGTCACTTCGGCCGTACGCCAGAGACCAGGACCGTCGATGGCGATACCTTCACCACGTTCACCTGGGAAAAAACCGACCGCGCGGACGCCCTGCGCGCCGCTGCCGGCCTGTAACACCCGCGTGTAAGGAAAAGCCCCTGGCGACTGGGTCGTCAGGGGCTTTTTCATGTCAGGTGCTTGACTACTCAGAGTGCAAAGTCATGCCTGGTTCTTGTGGCGGGAGAATTTATCTGTGGGAGCAAGGCTTGCCCGCGATGAGGACAACGCGGTCCCTGCGGTAACGAGGCGCCTGTATCGCGGGCAAGCCTTGCTCCCACAAAATCCCCTCGTCATGGCGCTCAAGAGCGCCGTGCCACCAGCAAAAACGAAGCCGCACTGGCGAGCAGCCCCGCACACATCCGATTGAACAGGCGTTTGCCACTGGGCCGGGCGAACAGCCGCCGCGCGTAAATGCCCATGTAGCAATACAACCCGATGGCGATGCACTCCAGCGCGAGGAACAAGCCGCCCAGCACGGCGAATTGTTGGGTGACGGTACCTGTACGGTCGACGAATTGCGGCAGGAACGCAGTGAACAACAAAATTGCCTTCGGATTACCAATCGCCACCAGGAACTCCTGGCGCGCCAGGCCGGCCCGGGTCATCGATGCGAGCCCGGCTTCGCTGTCGGCCTCGGGCCGGGCCCGCCATAACTGCACGGCCAGATAGAACAGGTAACCGGCACCGACGAGCTTGATCCCCAGAAACAGCAGCTCCGATGTGTGCAACACGGCGGTGAGCCCCACCGCAGCCAGGGCGATCATGATCGCAAACGCCAGCAACCGACCGACGCCACCGCTGCACGCCCGGACGAAGCCATAACGCGAGGCGTTGCTGATGGAGAGCAGGTTGTTCGGCCCCGGCGCCATGTTCAGCGCAAAGCAGGCCGGAATGAAAACAGCGAGTGTCGGCAGGTCCATTCGGGCGTTCCAGGCAGAGGTGGATCGAAGGCTCATTCTGCACCGGTCATTGAGGGGTTCAAGGGACAGTTGCGTGACGAAATCCTGCGGGACTGTACCGCCGCGACTTTGCCACCAGGCGCCGCAAAATCCGGTAACGCTCCGCCCCTCGCAACAGCCGGGACGCTGACTAGCCTTCAGATACTCAACCGAGCAAGGATGCTTCGATGCCACCGTTCCTCTATGCCCTCGTCTGCCTCGTATTCATTGCCCTCCCCGCGCTAGCCGCACCCTGTCCCGACTGGCCCGCTGAACGGGCCCGGGCGGAGATCGCCGCACTGCAACAACAAATCGACACTTGGGACGACCGTTACCACCGCCTCGGCCAATCGCTGGTGGCCGATGAGCTTTATGATCAGTCCCGCACACAGCTGGGCCAATGGCGCCGCTGCTTCGATCTCGCGGCGCCCGACAATCCCCTGCGCTCAGCGGGCGGAAAGGTGCGGCACCCCATCGTCCATACCGGCCTGGAAAAACTGAAGGACGCCGACGCCGTGGAGGCCTGGCTGCTCGGTCGAGAGGACGTCTGGGCGCAACCGAAAGTCGATGGCGTGGCGGTCTCCCTGGTTTACCGCACGGGTCGCCTGCATCAGGCGATCAGCCGCGGCGATGGCGTCCTGGGGCATGACTGGACCGCGAGTGCGCACCAGATCGGCGCCATCGCGCAGCAACTGCGCCAGCCCGTGGACCTGGTCGTCCAGGGCGAGTTGTACTGGCGCCTGGACGCCCATGTCCAAGCCAGCCACGGCAGCCTGAATGCCCGCGCAACCGTGGCGGGCTTGATGGCGCGCAACAATTTGACGGCGCAGGAGGCATCCTCCATCGGCCTGTTTGTCTGGGACTGGCCTGAAGGGCCCGGCACCCTGCCAGAGCGGATGGCCGCGCTGAACGCGCTGGGTTTCGCTGACACCCACGACTACAACCAACCTGTCCGGACACTGAGGGATGCCCAGCGGTGGCGCGACCACTGGTATCGCACGCCGCAGGCCTTCGCCAGTGACGGGATCGTCCTGCGCCAGAGCCGCCGTCCACCCGCCGACCGCTGGCAGGCCAGGACGCCGTTCTGGAGCGTGGCCTGGAAATACCAGTATGCCCAGGCCCTGGCCGAAGTGCGCAAGGTGCGCTTCAAGGTCGGGCGTACCGGGCGCATCACCCCTGTGCTGGAACTCGAACCGACCCTGCTCGACGACCGGCGGATTCGCCGGGTCAGCGTCAGTTCCCTCAAGCGCTGGGAGGAGATGGACATCCGTCCCGGCGATCGGGTTGCCATCAGCCTGGCCGGGCTGACCATTCCACGCCTCGACGAGGTGGTGCTGCGCAGCCTCGAGCGCCAGGACGTCAATGCCCCCACGGCAAGCAATCACCACTTCTTGAGTTGCTGGCAAGCGACGCCCGGCTGTGAAAGCCAATTCCTCGCCCGCCTGAACTGGCTCAGCGGCAAGCACGGGCTCGCCCTGGCCCATGTCGGCCCCGGCACCTGGGAAAAACTCCTGGCTGCCGGCAGGCTTCACGGATTGTTGGATTGGTTGACCCTCGATGCCGCCGAGCTTGCTAACATTGACGGCTTCGGCGAACGCACTAGCGCGCGCCTGCTCGCCGGCCTCGACAGCGCCCGGCAACGCCCTTTCGGGCAATGGCTCAAGGCCTTGGGCCTGCCACCCATCGGTGAGGCCCGGCTGGAAGGGCCGTGGCAGGCGCTGGCCGAGCGCAGCACCGAACAATGGCAAGTCGAAGTCGGCATCGGAGCGGGACGCGCCGCGCAATTGAGCGCCTTTTTTCGCGACCCGCAGGTGCTGGCCTTGAGTGACGTATTACGCTCCGCCGGGGTCGACGGTTTTTAATCCGGCCCCCGTGCGGTTGAACCCAAGGGGCGAACATGCGTTCCAACAGCGCATCTGTACCGACCGCTCGCGATTTTTTACGGAGTTGCTATGAATTTCCTGTCCCCCGTTGCCCTGCTGGTCTTATGCAGCGCCATGGCCGCCCCTTTGCTGGCGGACGAACAAACCCCGGAACTCACCGGCTGCGCGGCCAAGCGCCAGGGCATCATCAACCAGATCGAACTGGCCAAGTCCCGTGGCAACCAGGACCAGCAGGCAGGCCTGGAAACCGCATTGAGTGAAGTCACCACCCATTGCACCGATGCGTCCTTGCGCAAGGAGCGTGAAAACAAGGTACTCGATGCCAAGCACGAGGTCAGCCGGCGTCAGGCCGACCTGGAAAAGGCCATGAAGAAAGGCGACGCCGAGCGGATCAACAAACGCAAGGACAAGCTGGCAACCTCCCGCAAGGAGTTGCAGGAAGCGGTGGATGAGTTGGATAAGTGAACACCCGATCTGTAGGCGCTGGCGAAGCCTGCGATCCTTCAAGGCATGTCAATAATCCCGAAACTCTTTATGACAGGCACTGCACGCATCTTCGACCTTCTGCACCGCCGGCCCCAGGTAACTGGCCCTGTAAGGCTGGACTTTGCTGGCGGTCACCAACTCACCGGTGGCCGCTTCAAGGTTGCGGGCCAGTTCCTGAAAGCGTGCCTGTTTTTGCCAGACGTCATCCCGGGCGCTGGTGTGGTCTTGCTCGCGCACTTGCGGGAAGTGCTTCCACGGCTCATGGGACAATTGGTCCAGTTGCGCCGCGCCCTCGGCGAAACGTGCGCCATCGAACGGGACTCGGCCGCGCAACATGCCGCCCAGCTCTTCGTTGGTCTTGAGCATCTGCTTGAAGATGGTCTTGCGCTGGCCCAGGGGAGAATTGGGATCGACGCCGCCACAGGCGGACAACATCAGGCAGGCCAGCACGGCCATGGAAAATCGTTTTACAAACATCTTGGCCTCGGGGCAGGAAACGGCGGTTAGTATCCTCGGGTCATCGGTAAAGACCAATGCCCCTATCAACAATACGGGTTGTTCGAGCGCCTGACAGCGCCCGAATGGCTGCAAAGGAAATCTTCATGAACAGCCGCATCAAGCCCTGGCACAAAGGCCTGGCATTGACCCTACCGCTGATCGCACTGTTGGCCGGTTGTAACCGCGGCGAAAAGGTCGAAGAACCTCAGACCCACGCCCTCGCCACCTATGTCAGCGCCCCCTGGGAGGCGCTGCCGGCGGTGTCCGATGCAGACCTGCTGGCCGGTTTCGGTTCCTGGCGCAGCGCGTGCACCCGGCTCAAGGCCGATGCGACCTGGGGTCCGACCTGTGCGGCAGCGGCCAACGTGCCGCAAACCCCACAGGATGTACGCAACTTCCTGAAACAGAACCTGGACGTCTATGGCCTGCGCTCGGGGGACAACAGCCCCAACGGCCTGATTACCGGCTATTACGAGCCGGTCTACCCCGGCAGCCTCACCCAGACCACCACGGCGAATATCCCGGTCTACGGTGTACCGGAGGACATGATCATCGTGTCGCTGGACAGCATCTACCCTGAGCTCAAGGGCAAACGCCTGCGCGGCCGCCTCGAAGGCCGGGTGCTCAAGCCGTACGACGACGCGGCCACCATCGAGACCAATGGCGTGAAGGCGCCGGTCATTGCCTGGCTGACCGATCCCATGAACCTGCAATTCCTGCAGATCCAGGGTTCGGGACGCATTCAACTGGCCGATGGCCGCCAACTGCGCATCGGCTATGCCGACCAGAACGGCCATCCCTACCGCCCCATCGGACGCTGGCTGGTCGAACAAGGCGAACTCAAGAAAGAAGACGTGACCATGGGCACCATCAGTGCCTGGGCCAAGGCCAACCCGAACCGCATTCCCGAATTGCTCGCCAGCAACCCCAGCTACGTGTTCTTCAACCGCAACCCCGACAGCAACGAAGGCCCACGAGGTTCGCTGAATGTACCTCTGACCGCCGGCTACAGCGTGGCGGTGGACCGCAAGGTGATTCCGCTGGGCAGCCTGTTGTGGTTATCCACCACTCGCCCCGACGGCAGCGCCTTGAACCGCCCCGTCGCCGCCCAGGACACTGGTGGTGCGATTACCGGCGAAGTGCGGGCGGACCTGTTCTGGGGCACGGGTGAAGCGGCAGGCCAACTGGCCGGGGACATGAAACAGCAGGGGCAGATCTGGATGCTCTGGCCCAAGGGCATGGTGTTGCCGCAAGTACCTCAGGTGGCGAATGCGGTGACCGCCAACCCTTGAGAAATGGATTGAGGGTACAGGCCCCATCGCGAGCAAGCTCGCTCCCACAGTCGATCGCCAGTGGACACATATCTTGTGTGCGGCTAGATCCAAGTGGGAGCGAGCTTGCTCGCGATAAGGCCAGTACAGACGCCGACGATTCAGCCGCCAGGCTCAAATCGAAACGAAGAAGAAACTCGCCACCAACCCTACCCCCACGAACCACACCAGCGAACGCAGAATCGCCCAGTCCGCCAGATAGCAAATGATGTAGAGCAGGCGGCTGGTGATGAACAGCACCGCCAGCACGTTGATGGTGACCAGTTCGGCGTTGCCGGCCAGGTGCGCGACGATCACGGCGGCGGCGAAAAACGGGCTGATTTCAAAGCTGTTCAGTTGCGCCGCGTAGGCACGCCGGGGAGCGCCTTCGAGCGAGTCCAGAAAATCCCGGGGGTCGTGATTATCCTGCAACCGGTATTTCCCACCGGCCTTGGCGATCCCGATACACAGGTAAGGCAGGAGAAAAGCAATCAACACACACCACAGGGCAACCGTCATACCGCACTTCCTTTTTGAGTTTTATAGAGAGTCGAGCGTCAGGCTTTCATCACCAGCATGCCAATCAGCACCAGCCCGCAGGCTAAGAGCCGCGGCAAGCCAAAAGGTTCTTTCAGGTAGCGCATGCCAAACAGCACCACCAGGATCACGCTGATTTCCCGCAACGCCGCCGCTTCGGCGATCGAGCCCAGTTGCATGGCCCACAGCACCAGAGCGTAGCTGAACAATACGCAGAATCCGACCGCCAACCCCAGTCGCCACTGTTCGTGCCAGAACCGCATGAACGCCGGCCGTTTGCTCACCAACGCCAGCAAGGGGAAGGGCCAGGCGCTGAGCAGCGTGACCCAGACCAGGTAATCCAGCGGATGGGACCAACGCCGCAGGGCATGGCCGTCGATAAAGGTGTAGCAACCGATGCACAGGCCGATCAACGCCACCACCGGCAACATCGACCACGGCAGCCGATCGCCGCCACCGCCCTGCCACAACAGGCAAAGCATGCCGAACGGGATCAGCAAGATACCGATGACCTGCTGGGTCGTCAGCGCTTCACCGGCGAAAATAAACGTCAGGGCCAGCACCACCAGCGGCGACAGGCCACGCATCAGTGGATACACCAACCCCAGGTCACCGACCCGATAAGCCTGGATCAGCAAATAGCGGTACAACAGCTCGAACGCCGCCGAGGCCAGGATCCACGGCCAGATCTCCAACGGCGGCAATGCCACGAAACCCAGGGCCAACGCGACGAACAGCAGGGCGACGCTGTCCATGCACGCCACCACCAGCAAACGCTCGCCACTGAATTTGATCAGCGTATTCCACGCCGCATGCAACAGCGCCGCTACCAACACCAAGGCCGTCGCAAGCACGGCACGCTCCTTGTCTTCTCCCTCCGCCCGTAGGAGCTGCCGAAGGCTGCGATCTTTTGATCTTTCACGTCAGACCCAATTGTCAGTGGAAAGATCGCAGCCTCGTTTCACTCGACAGCTCCTACGATCAGCGGGCTCATGAATTGATTCGCGATCGTTTATACTTCAAGCCGATCACGCCGCACTCAGTTGCGCATAAGCCAATTCCAATAATTCTGCTGCTGCCAAGTTCACTAGAACCGGGCGCCGGCATGCGTATGCCTGATCCGGGCGTCAAGACTACAGACAGAGACCTTGCGCATGCCACTCGCCTTGCTTGCTTTGGCCGTTGCCGCTTTTGGCATCGGCACGACTGAATTCGTCATCATGGGGCTGTTGCCCGATGTCGCCCGGGACCTGGCCGTGAGCATTCCCCAGGCCGGGCTGCTGATCACCGGCTACGCCCTGGGCGTGGTGTTCGGCGCGCCGATCCTGGCGATCGGCACCGCCAACATGCCGCGCAAGGCCACGCTGTTGGGCATGACCCTGATGTTCATTCTCGGCAATGTGCTCTGCGCCCTGGCGCCGAACTACACCACGCTGATGGCTGCCCGGGTGATCACGGCGCTGTGCCACGGGGCGTTCTTCGGCATCGGCTCGGTGGTGGCCGCCGGGCTGGTGGCGCCGAACAAGCGGGCCCAGGCGATTGCCATGATGTTCACCGGCCTGACCCTGGCCAACGTGCTGGGCGTCCCGTTGGGCACGGCCCTGGGTCAATACGCCGGCTGGCGCTCGACTTTCTGGGCGGTCTCGATCATCGGCGTGATCGCGGCCATTGCCCAATGGGTCTGGCTGCCCAAGGAAATTCCCATGGACAAAGCCAACCTGGCCAGTGAGTTCAAGGTCCTGGGCAAGGCCAACGTGTTGCTCGCCCTGGGCATGAGCGTACTGGCCTCAACCAGTCTGTTCAGCGTATTCACCTACATCGCGCCGATCCTGCAGGACATCACCGGTGTCAGCCCCCACGGCATCACCGTCATGCTGCTGTTGTTCGGCGTCGGCCTGACGGCCGGCAGCTTCCTCGGTGGACGCCTGGCGGACCGGCGCCTGCTGCCTTCGCTCGTCGGCATGGCCCTGGCCGTGGTGCTGGTATTGGCCGCGTTCAGCCAGACCAGCCGGTCGGTGATCCCGGCGGCAATCACCCTGGTGCTGTGGGGCATCTTCGCCTTCGCCCTGTGCCCGATCCTGCAATTGCTGATCATCGACCAGGCCCACGAAGCACCGAACCTCGGCTCCACACTCAACCAGAGCGCATTCAACCTGGGCAACGCCGCCGGGGCCTGGATGGGTGGGTTGGTGGTGGCCAGCGGTGCCGACCTGGCGGATCTACCCTGGACCGGAGCAGCGGTCGGCGGCCTCACGGTATTGACCGCGTTGTTCTTTATTCAGCGACAACGACGCTTGGCGGCAGTCGCTGTTTGAGGGCCTGAGAAATATGCCCTGCCCATGAGCGAATGGGCGACGCCTTCAGTAAGACTTAGCCCCCCAGCCATGCGAGCTGTTTTACCAGCCCTCCAGAAGCCTTGTTCCAGAGCGTTTCGCATTGACATCCGCCGGGTACTGCTTGCAGCCGGCGGATGTTTGTCCAATTGAGTCGCAACGAAATTAGCCTTCAGATCTTGCTTACAGTTCGGCCCCCTCCCTCCCGGGCACACGGAACGAACCAGAATGCTAGCAATCTCGCAATACACCCCCTCCCTTCACACGTTTGAAAACGCAGGCCAGCCCGCAAAGCAAGCCATCCCTGAACGCCCCCAACAATTGGCATGCGGCGCGACAGACCGGTCGATCACCCTCGTTCGAAATGAAGACGGTAGCGCTCAAGTCAGTATCAATCGGCCTCCCATCACAGAATTGGTGCTCAGTGGCGGTGGCGCCAAGGGGGTGGCGTATTCTGGCTTCGTCGATACGCTCGAAACCAACGGCATCATGGACAATATCAGAACGATTTCAGGCTCCTCTGCGGGGGCCATATCGGCAGCGTTGCTCGCCAGCGGCATGAATCATGCCGGCTTCGATAGGATTTCTGACGATATCCCTCTCATTTCCTTGCTCGACAGCACCAACGCTACTGTTCAAAAAATCCAGAACGGATTGTCGAAGCTGGGCGAGAAACTGGAAAAACTCCCGCTGGCGCAACTGTTGTGTGATTTGCTGCCACGCCTGGGTTCCAAAGGGATGCCACTGGAGAAACTGATCAGGGAGGAAGCTTGCACGTCGCTGTTGCAGCGTTGCAAAGAACACCCGGAGCCTCTTTCCGAAGACGCGCAACAAGCCGTTGCCAATGTGGAAAGGAACCAATACGTCACTTTTGCCGACCTGGCCGTCCTGAGCAAAGAGGTCCCGCAAATCAAATCCGTGGAAATCACCGGCACCGCCATGTTCGAGGAAGGCACGCAATTGGTGGTCTTCAGCGCGGACCTGACCCCCGATATGGACATTGCCGTGGCCGCGCATATCTCCGCATCGCTGCCGGTGGTGTTCAGCCAGCCGACCCTGCAAGGACAGCCGTTCCAAGCGGTGGGCACCACCACGGCATTTGCCGATGGCGGCATCCTGAACAACACACCGGTACCTGCCATCTACAACCCGGCCACCTCCATGAGCCCGATCCCGGACGGCGAGCCGTTGATTCTGGTATTCGAGGCTCAAGAGTCGGCCCAGGAAAGCCCGCGAGGCACGGGCATCTCGGCCCTGATCGATCGGGTGCTCAAGGCTCCCCACACAGCCAGCTCTGCATGGAATGCCGAACAACTGAAGCCCTTTGCCGACAAGACCGTCGTCGTGCCGCTGATAACCGATAAAGGCAATTACTCTGGCCTGGTGAGCGGAACGATCAACTTCAGCATGTCCAAGGAGACCAAGAACCATCTCCAGGAAGAACTGCGCAAGGCTGTTCAAACCCACGTGGACGAGCGCAACACCACGCAGCAGACCTTTTCGTTTGCCTCGGTCGAGGACGCCCTGCTGGCGTTGAGCGACAAGGACTTCGAGCCGCTGAGCATAGAACTGGAAGGCGACGAAGCCTGCGCCGAGGTAATCGCCTTCAGGCGCCACACACTACTGGCGTTGACGCAATTGAAGGAAGCGATCCAGGCGGCCAACGAAACATCCTCCAAGCTTGAACCCACTTCACAAATGCAGAGCGCCATCTGGGCCCTCGACCAGCTTGCGGACCAGCCCGGCAAGCTGGATTGGTTGGCAAAACGCCTCAACCACGGCAATGACCCGGACTTCATGCAGTTCCTGCAGGCTGCCGCCGAGTGGGACAGCGGCGCGACCGGCGCCATTTCCGAGGTGACCCGTCACGCCGTCGAGCAAATGCACCTGCACGACATTGGCACGCGCATCCATAACGTCGTGCAAAACGTGCTGAATCCCGCACGCTTTATCGGCGGCCAGCCCGATGCGAACATCAAGCTGATAAAAGGGGTCATCCGGGACCTGCAAGACGTGCAAGATCCAAAGGCCTCCAAAAACTCACTGGAGCAGAAGATCGCGTTCAACAATTCACTCGAACGGGTCATCGCCAACTACAGGTCCCGCTACACGGGGATGCTCGATCCGGAGTCGACAACCCGCAAGACACTGCGCAACATGCAATTCAAATAACCGCCGCTCACGCCGGGAGCCAGGGATCAGGTTCCCGCCTACTCCGAATCGTTGCGCCGCGCAGGCTTATCTGGGCGTTTATCGTTGGGCAGGCCGACTTCGCTGCGGATCTGTGCATGGCTGATCAAAGCGAAGATGAAGCTACCGCCGACGATGTTGCCGGCCAGTGTCGGCCCGGCGAAGACCATCCAGAAGTCCTCCCAGGACAACTGGCCGGCGAACACCAGGTAGGACACTTCGGCCGAGCCGACGACGATGTGGGTGAAATCCCCCAGCGCCATGAGGTAGGTGATCAAAATGATGATCCACATCTTGGCGCTTTCCATGGACGGGATCATCCAGACCATGGTGGCGATCATCCAGCCGGAAATGATGCCCTTGGCGAACATCTGGCCGGTGTCGTTCTCCATGACCTTGCGGCCGATTTCCAGGAAAGCCTGGTCGGTGCGCGGGTCGAAAATCGGCAGGTGCAGCATCACGTAGGCCACCAGCAAGGTGCCGCACAGGTTGCCCACCAGCACCACCCCCCACAGCCGCAACAACCGACCGAAGTTGCCCAGCGTGGGTTTGCTCATGATCGGCAGCACGGCGGTCAGGGTGTTTTCGGTGAACAGTTGCTGGCGGGCCAGGATCACCGCGAGAAAGCCGGCGCAGTAACCGAAACTGGCGATGACCTTGAAGCCCTCGTGATCCGGCAGCCGGGAGCTGAGCAAGCCCATCGCCATCAGCGACAGCCCCATGGTCAGTCCCGCCGCCAGCGCCGACCACCAGAGCGCGGCGATACTGCGCTCCAGCTCCAGATTGCCCTGGGTGCGGATGATTTCATGCAACACGGCCGCCCGCGGCGGCTGGTTACGGTCGACTTCGTGCTGCTCCTGAGCCGAAAGGTCAGGGGTCTTGCCGTCTTTGTGGGTGTCCATACAGCTCCTGAACCGGTGGCGTGATGTACCTACGACACGCGGCGTTCAGAGCTGTTCAGTGGCACCCCGAACACAAATGTGGGAGCGAGCTTGCTCGCGATAGCGGTGGGTCGGTTTGCATCGGTGTTGAATGTGCAATCGTCATCGCGAGCAAGCTCGCTCCCACAGGGGAGTCCTCACCGCAGTCCCCTTGTGGGAGCGAGCTTGCTCGCGATGACAGCGCCGCCGATCTCACCCGACGACATCCTCCTTGAACTGATCCTTGACGTACGTGATCTCGGTCCGCCCATGAGGCGCGGGCAAGCCGTCTTCGCCGAGGTTGACGAAGACCATCTTCTCCACGGTCAGGATGCTCTTGCGGGTGATTTTGTTGCGCACCTCGCAGGTCAGGGTGATGGAGGTGCGGCCAAACTCGGTGGCGGTGATGCCCAGCTCGATGATGTCGCCCTGGCGCGAAGCGCTGACGAAATTGATTTCCGAAATGTACTTGGTGACCACGCGCTGGTTGCCCAGCTGGACAATGGCGTAGATCGCCGCCTCCTCGTCGATCCAGCGCAACAGGCTGCCGCCGAACAGCGTGCCGTTGGGGTTGAGGTCTTCGGGCTTGACCCATTTGCGGGTGTGGAAATTCATGATCACTCCTGAGCGTCTGGCCGTTGAATAGCCGCATCATGGCAGACCGGGCGGTCAGGCTCTAGGTCGCGGGCCCTATGACGATCATCGGCAATTTCGATTTGCCGACAGAAACCCTTTTGGAAGATCCGATTAGCCCGTTATAATCGCCCCGCTTTACCCGGTCCACCCGTTGGACCGTTCCCGCCACCTGTCCGAGGGGCGCTGCAGCAGGCTCGACCTGTCAGGCTCGGATGGGGCGTTGTTTGTACGGGCCTGCCCGCACGGACACTAAACGCACAACGGCGCCCATTCGCATACATTACGAATGGAGGCTCTTCATGAGCGCTGTTATCACGCCTGCAGCTTTTACCGATTACAAAGTCGCCGACATTTCCCTGGCTGCCTGGGGTCGTCGCGAAATCATCATCGCCGAATCCGAAATGCCAGCCCTGATGGGTCTGCGTCGCAAGTACTCTGGCGAACAGCCATTGAAAGGCGCAAAAATCCTCGGCTGCATCCACATGACCATCCAGACTGCCGTGCTGATCGAAACCCTGGTTGCCCTGGGTGCCGAAGTGCGCTGGTCGTCCTGCAACATCTTCTCGACCCAGGACCAGGCCGCTGCCGCCATCGCCGCCGCCGGTATCCCGGTATTCGCCTGGAAAGGCGAGACCGAGCAAGAGTACGAGTGGTGCCTGGAACAGACCATCCTCAAGGATGGCCAGCCATGGGACACCAACATGATCCTCGACGACGGCGGCGACCTGACCGAGCTGTTGCACAAGAAATACGCATCCGTGCTGGAAAACGTCCACGGCGTGACCGAGGAAACCACCACCGGCGTACACCGCCTGCTGGACATGCTGGCCAAGGGCGAACTGAAGATCCCGGCCATCAACGTCAACGACTCGGTGACCAAGAGCAAGAACGACAACAAGTACGGCTGCCGTCACAGCCTCAACGACGCCATCAAGCGCGGCACCGACCACCTGCTGTCGGGCAAGCAGGCGCTGGTGATCGGCTACGGTGACGTGGGCAAGGGTTCTTCCCAGTCCCTGCGTCAGGAAGGCATGATCGTCAAGGTGTCCGAAGTCGACCCGATCTGCGCCATGCAGGCTTGCATGGACGGTTTCGAGCTGGTTTCCCCGTTCATCGACGGGATCAACGACGGCACCGAAGCCAGCATCGACAAGGCGCTGCTGGGCAAGATCGACCTGATCGTGACCACCACCGGCAACGTCAATGTCTGCGATGCCAACATGCTCAAGGCCCTGAAGAAGCGCGCCGTGGTCTGCAACATCGGTCACTTCGACAACGAAATCGACACCGCTTTCATGCGCAAGAACTGGGCATGGGAAGAAGTGAAGCCACAAGTCCACAAGGTGCACCGCACCGGTACCGGCAGCTTCGACCCACAGAACGACGACTACCTGATCCTGCTGGCCGAAGGCCGCCTGGTTAACCTGGGCAACGCCACCGGTCACCCAAGCCGCATCATGGACGGTTCGTTCGCCAACCAGGTCCTGGCCCAGATCTTCCTGTTCGGCCAGAAATACGCCGACCTGTCGCCGGCCCAGAAAGCCGAGCGCCTGACCGTGGAAGTACTGCCCAAGAAACTCGACGAAGAAGTGGCCCTGGAAATGGTCCGCGGTTTCGGCGGCGTGGTCACCAAGCTGACCAAGCAACAGGCTGACTACATCGGCGTCACCGTCGAAGGCCCGTTCAAGCCGCACGCTTACCGCTACTGATCGGCGCTGCTCCCCCACGGGAGCAGGCTTTTTTGTGGGAGCGAGCTTGCTCGCGATGCAGACACCTCGGCCCAACTGCCGTACCGAGGCGATGGCAATCGCGAGCAAGCTCGCTCCCACATAAGCCCGCCCCCACCAGGGATATGCAAGCCTCACCGGCCTACGAGTTTCCAAGGATATGACCATGTCCCAAGACCGTCGCTACAGCTTCGAGTTCTTCCCGACGAAGACCGATGCTGGGCATGAAAAACTGATCGCCACTGCCCGCCAGTTGGCCAGCTACAACCCCGATTTCTTCTCCTGCACCTATGGCGCCGGCGGTTCGACCCGTGATCGCACCCTGAACACCGTGTTGCAGCTCGAAAGCGAAGTCAAAGTTCCCGCAGCCCCTCACCTGTCCTGCGTCGGCGACAGCAAGGACGACCTGCGCAGCCTGTTGGCCCAGTACAAGGCCGCCGGCATCAAGCGCATCGTTGCCCTGCGCGGCGACCTGCCGTCGGGCATGGGCATGGCCAGCGGTGAGCTGCGCCACGCCAACGAACTGGTGAGCTTCATTCGTGAAGAAACCGGCGAACACTTCCACGTCGAAGTGGCTGCGTATCCGGAAATGCACCCGCAAGCACGCAACTTCGAAGACGATCTGCGCAATTTCGTACGCAAGGCCAATGCTGGCGCCAACAGCGCCATCACCCAGTACTTCTTCAACGCCGACAGTTATTTCTACTTCGTCGAACGTATCCGCAAGCTGGGCGTCGACATTCCTGTCGTGCCGGGAATCATGCCGATCACCAACTACAGCAAGCTGGCACGCTTCTCCGACGCATGCGGTGCAGAAATCCCACGCTGGATCCGCAAACAACTGGAAGCCTATGGCGATGACTCCTCAAGCATCCAAAGCTTCGGCGAGGAAGTCATCACACAAATGTGTGAACGTTTGTTGCAGGGCGGCGCACCGGGGCTGCATTTCTATACCCTTAACCAGGCCGAGCCCAGTCTCGCGGTATGGAACAACCTCAAGCTGCCGCGCTGATTGACTTAATGCGGTGGTACAAAGAGGCCTTGGCGAAAACCAAGGCCTTTTTTTTAAGCGCAGACATCTGGAGGATTGCAGTAGATGCCTAATGGTCACAGGCTAACGACCCCACAACTCATTTATCTGGTCTACGGGGCCGAAACCTACCACCAGGAAGCGTTGTTCAGC
The DNA here is from genome assembly GCF_001307275.1 of Pseudomonas fluorescens. NCBI lineage: Bacteria > Pseudomonadati > Pseudomonadota > Gammaproteobacteria > Pseudomonadales > Pseudomonadaceae > Pseudomonas > Pseudomonas fluorescens. The sequence continues at coordinate 3,085,149 of NZ_CP012831.1, read as the reverse complement.
ATCGCCAGCGCGCTGGCCGGCCTGCGCAAGACGCCGGACGAAGCCTTGGATATCCAGGTGTTCACCGACAATCCCGCACCGTACGCAGGGCTGCCGGTGCGTTTGCGCCCGCTGGACAATGAAACCCGCCAGGCCTGGATCGAACCCCACGGGTATCACTTCCGCGCCAAGCACGTGGTAATGCAGAAGGTGCTCGAAGAAGCCGAGGTGGCGCTGCTGATCGACACCGACACTTTTTTCCACTGCTCCCCCCTCGAACTGTTTCGCCGCGTCCAGCCTGGTACGTTGCTGTGCAATGCCTTCGGCCTGACGTATGGCGCCAACAAGGACGCCGAGCTTTACCTGACACTGGCCGACACCCTGCGCCAGCGGCAGTTGGCGGACGACGACATGCCCTTGCTGAACTCCGGGGTCATTGGTCTCAACTGCGTCGATGCGTCAGTCCTGGATCGCTCGATCGCCCTGATGGATGAACTGTATCCATTGGCGAAGGGTGCCTACACGCTGGAAGAGTTCTGCCTTTCGGTAGCGGCCTATCGCTCGGTGCAAGTGCGCGAATGCCCGGACCTGATCCACCACTATTGGAGCCGCAAGCAGCTGTTCCGCGCCAAGACCAAAGCCTGGCTCGACAAACACGGCGCCGCACCGACTTGCCACCAGGCCCTGGATGAAACCGGCCAAGTCACCGCCACCCTGCCTCGGCCGCCGACCTTCCAACGCCTGGCCTACAAATTCATCACCCTGGGGCTGCCCAGCCATAAACGCCAGTTCATGCGCGAGATTCTCTATGGCTGCTATCGCCATACCAACGAGTTCGATCAGGCCTGCGCCCCGGTCTGGTGGGAAAAAGCCCTGGAGAACGTCGAACATCGCCTGGAAAAATCGCTGCAGGACCATGAACTCAAACGTTGGCTCGATCATCCGCTGATTCGTCTCGTGCTGGGTGAGCGCCGCGAAGCCATCTATGCGCACCTGATGCAGGCAAAAGGCAAGTAGTGGCCTGTGTGGTGAGTTCGTCAGTTCAAATTCGCAGAAGTTGACTCACTAGCCAAACAGGCCACCAGGGCACAGGCCAGGGCGCTCTAGCTATTTGATAAGCTCTCGTCGTAACCTCAGGCCCATGCCCGTCATTGTCCAGCTGCTGACCGCCCTTCTTCTCTTGTGCCTGAGCGTGACCGCCCAGGCCGAGAAGTTGCGCATTGTCACCGAACCCTGGGCGCCTTATGTCTACGAAGAGAACGGCAAGAAGCTCGGCCTGGATTACGAAACCACGGCCATTGTGTTCAAGCGCCTGGGCATCGATGTGGAATGGCAGTTCCTGCCCTGGAAGCGGTGCCTGGCGATGCTGGAACAAGGGTTGGCGGACGGTGCGCTGGACATTTTCCACAGCGATGAGCGCGATGCCCTGTTGCTTTACCCCAGCGAACCGCTGTCGGACGTGGAATTCGTGATGTTCTACGCCAACGCCCGCCCCCATCCGTTTCGCACGCTCGACGACCTGGGCGGCCTGACCGTCGGCACCTCGCCCGGCTACCTGTACAGCCAGGCCTTCAGTGAGTCGACCCTGTTCAAACGTGAAGCGGCGCCCACCCACGAAGCCAACTTCGGCAAGTTGCAACTGGGGCGGATCGACCTGCTCATCACCGACCGCAGGGTCGGCCGACATGTGCTCGAACAAATGCAGTTGGGCGACCAGATCACCGAAAACCCGGTGGTGGTGAGCCGTCAAAGCCAATACCTGGCGGTGCGACGCAATGCCGGGATGGATTTGCTGGTGCAACGCTTCAGTGCCGAACTCAAGCGTTTCAAGCGCGAACCGGCCTATGCCGAGCTGAGCGCCCGCTACGGCGCAGGCGATATGACCAAGGCCACTTCGCCCGGCCGGGCCAGCACTGAAATAAACCGTTGAGCAGCAGGAAAGCGGCGCGAGGCGTTTGCTCTGTTATACTCCGGCCTTCCCGCCAGGCTCACGCCCGGACGCCCGGTCTTGCAAAAGGCATCCCGACACCGCTACAGCGCAGCCTACAGCCCGCGCGAGCCTTGTCCGGACCCGCCTTCGAGGCCCGGCAGGACCGGACGGGATGACGTCTTTTGGTTGAACGTCATTCGCGCCCGGCAAGACTATCCCATTGGGCCAGGCCCTCACTAAAACAGGATTACTCATGTCCTTTGCTTCCCTCGGTCTCTCCGAGGCTTTAGTCGGCGCCATCGAAGCCGCCGGCTATACCCAGCCTACCCCGGTGCAACAGCGGGCCATTCCCGCCGTGTTGCAAGGTCGCGACCTGATGGTCGCGGCGCAGACAGGTACTGGTAAAACCGGTGGTTTCGCCCTTCCGATCCTGGAGCGGTTGTTTCCCAACGGTCATCCAGACAAATCCCAGCGTCATGGCCCGCGCCAACCGCGCGTACTGGTCCTGACCCCCACCCGCGAACTGGCGGCCCAGGTACACGAGAGCTTCAAGGTCTACGCTCGCGACCTGAAGTTCGTCAGCGCCTGCATTTTTGGCGGCGTCGGCATGAACCCCCAGGTCCAGGCCATGTCCCGTGGCGTCGATGTACTGGTGGCCTGCCCCGGTCGCCTGCTGGACCTGGCCGGCCAGGGCAGCGTCGATTTGTCCCACGTTGAAATCCTCGTGCTGGACGAAGCCGACCGCATGCTCGACATGGGCTTCGTCCATGACGTGAAGAAAGTCCTCGCCCGCCTGCCCGCCAAGCGCCAGAACCTGCTGTTTTCGGCGACGTTCTCCAAGGACATCACCGACCTGGCCGGCAAGCTGCTGCACAACCCGGAGCGCATCGAAGTCACGCCGCCGAACACCACGGTCGAGCGTATCGAGCAGCGTGTGTTCCGCCTGGCGGCCAGCCACAAGCGTGCCCTGCTGGCGCACCTGATTACCGCCGGTGCCTGGGAACAGGTCCTGGTCTTCACCCGTACCAAGCACGGCGCCAACCGCCTGGCCGAGTACCTGGACAAGCACGGCCTGCCAGCCGTGGCGATCCACGGCAACAAGAGCCAGAACGCCCGCACCAAGGCCCTGGCCGACTTCAAGGCCGGCGAAGTGCGCATCCTCGTGGCCACCGACATCGCGGCCCGTGGCCTGGACATCGACCAGTTGCCCCACGTGGTCAACTTCGAGCTGCCGAACGTCGATGAAGATTACGTTCACCGTATCGGCCGTACCGGCCGTGCCGGTCGTTCGGGCGAAGCGATCTCGCTGGTCGCGCCGGACGAAGAAAAGCTGCTCAAAAGCATCGAGCGCATGACCAAGCAGAAAATCGCCGACGGCGACCTGATGGGCTTCGATGCCAGCACGATCGAAGCCGAGAAGCCTGAAGTACGCGAACGTCCGGATGTGCGTAATCCGCGCAATGCCCGCGGCCCACGGGGCGACGGTCCGAACGGCGGTGGTGGCGGCGGCGGTCGCAAAGACAAAGGCAAGGACAAGGGCAAGGAAAAATCGGCCAGCAACAGCAATGGCCGCGGCGAACGCCCTGCCCGCGAACAGAAGCCCCGCGAAGGCACCCCGGCCCGTGAGCAGCAGCGTCCGGCTCCGCGCGCCGCAGCCGATCGTGCCCCGGACGAGTTCCTGGATGACGATGTCGATAACTTCGGTAACCGCGTCGACTACGTGCCACAGCAGAAACCGGCCCAGGGCCGCGGTCGCCGTCCGGGCGCCCCGGCACAGGGCGCAGGTGCAGGCGCTCCGCGCGGTGGCCAGCCACAGGGTCGCCAGAACGGTCCGCGCAACAGCAACGGCTCGTCTACCGGCACACCGCCGGCCAAGCGCAGCGGCCCACGCAACGGTGCCCCCCGTGACGGCCAGGCCCGTCGCGACGACACCCGCCCGCGCCGCCCGGCCCGTGACGACCAGCCTCGCCAGGAACCGGCCGTGCAGAACCCGCGCAGCAACCAGCCGAAAATCATGCACAAGGAATCGAAAGCCGATCGCTTCCCGACACCTGAACAGCTGGATCAACTGCCAAGCCGTCCACGGGGCGAAAAACCGGCATTGCTGACACGCAATCGCTGAGTTTTTTCAAGCCGTGAAAAAGCCCCGGGTCTCGCGACCCGGGGCTTTTTTTTGGCTCGACACATTCCAGATTTGGGAGCGAGCTTGCTCGCGATAGCGGTGTATCAGCCAACACCAATGTGACAGAACTGCCGTCATCGCGAGCAAGCTCGCTCCCACAGGGTTCTCTGCGTTGCCCGAATCCGCGCAATAAAAAACGCCCCTGGTCCCAAGACCAGTTTTTTTGGCCCGCACATTCCAAATGTGGGAGCGAGCTTGCTCGCGATAGCGGTGTATCAGCCAACACCAATGTGACAGAACTGCCGTCATCGCGAGCAAGCTCGCTCCCACAGGGTTCTCTGCGTTGCCCGAATCCGCGCAATAAAAAACGCCCCTGGTCCCAAGACCAGTTTTTTTGGCCCAACACATTCCAAATGTGGGAGCGAGCTTGCTCGCGATAGCGGTGTATCAGCCAACATCAATGTGACAGAACTGCCGTCATCGCGAGCAGGCTCGCTCCCACAGGGTTCTCTGCGTTGCCCGAATCCGCGCAATAAAAAACGCCCCTGGTCCCAAGACCAGGGGCGTTTTTTTGTCAGGCGCGAAGGTTACTTCGCTTTGACACCTTCAAACGAGACGTACAGTTCGACCGCGTCGGAGGTTGGACCCAGGTCTTTCTGCTTGCCGAAGTCCGAACGCTTGATGCTGGTGGTGCCTTCGAAGCCAGCACGGTAGCCGCCCCATGGGTCCTTGCCTTCACCCAGGAAGGTGGCCTTGACCACAACCGGCTTGGTCACGCCCAGCAGGGTCAGGTCACCGGTCACATCGGCGGTTTCCTTGCCATCAGCGTTCTTGCCAGTGGACTTGACGCTGGTGGAAACGAAGGTCGCCTTGCCGAATTTGCTGGCGTTCAGGAAGTCAGCGCTGGCGATGTGCTTGTCGCGCTCGGCGTGGTTGGTGAACACACTGGCGGTATTCACGTTGAACTCGATCTTGCTGGCTTCAGGCTTGGCGGCGTCGAAGCTGAACTTGCCGTCGATGTCCTTGAAGGTACCGGTGATGTAGCTATAGCCCAGGTGGCTGATCTTGAAGTCGACGAAGGCGTGCTGGCCTTCCTTGTCGACGACGTAGTCGGCAGCCATGGCCTGGCCGGCAGACAGCAGGGCAGAACCGATTGCCAGGGCGGCGAGCGTCTTTTTCAACATGCTTTCTATTCCTTTGGAGTCGAGGTTGAACATCAGGCTTGGCGCCCCAGCATTCGCTTGAGGGTCGCGTCACGGTCGATAAAGTGGTGTTTCAATGCTGCCAACGCATGAAGGCCGGAAAAAATGACCAACGCCCATGCCAGGTAGAAATGAATCTCACCGGCGACGTCTGCCTGATCGGGCAGTCCGGACACCAGCGCGGGTACTTCAAACAGGCCAAACACCGGAATCCCGACACCGTCTGCGGTGGAAATCAGGTAACCGGCAATCATCACGGCGAACAACCCGAGATACAGTGCGCTATGGCCAAGCTTGGCGCCGACGCGGGTCAGGCGGCCATAGGTTGGCAGAGTCGGTGGTGGCGGGCTGACAAACCGCCAGATTACCCGCAGCAACATGACCGCCAGCAGCACCAGGCCAATGCTCTTGTGCAGGTCCGGCGCGTCTTTGCGCCAGGTGCTGTAGTAATCCAGGCCGACCATCCACAGGCCCAGGGCGAACAGCCCGTACACCACCAGCGCAACGCCCCAGTGCACAGCGATACTGACCCAGCCATAGCGAGAAGAAGAGTTGCGAAGCTGCATTGCTCATATCCTGTAAAAACTGCGATCAAGACTAGCGAGTTATCTATCGATTTAAAGCGGAAATTTTCGCTTTGAAATATCGAGAAATACGATCATCAGTCTGGAGGGGGTGGGTTAAGGAAAGATTAAAGGGGAAACGGTGGTGATGGCGACCGGTGCAAACAGCGATCGCGTGATTGAAAGGGCCCTATCGCAGCCTGCTCACGGCGCTTTTTTGCCATGAAGCATGTGTGCTGGGCCCTCCCCAGCTCTAATATCCTAGGATAGCCTGACAGTTGATGTACTAATTCACCGAGCACTCGGGCTTGTATGGATCCATCGTGCACTTGTATGCCAACTGCAGATCTCTTTTTGGGATCATCGGAATCCTCAAAGGATCCCGGCATTCGCCATAGACACACCCAGAAAGTACTACCAACGCAACCATCGCTATTAGGATTTTCATAAGCGCTCCAGTTTTTTAGGAGCCTAGAGCCTATGACTGGTGCGCTCTATCACTTCCATCCTGTTAATGGGTGGGAAGTTTCCGATATATCGCCGCAGCGTGTAAGAAGTTAGCGCTCGTTGCACAACGCCGGGCTCTGGGTGACAGCGTCAGTACACGCCTAATGCAGGATAAAAAAAGAGCAGCCCTTGGGCCTTATGCTGCTTACTTAAGAAAAGCGATGAGCCCGTGGCGAGGGAGCTTGCTCCCGCTTGAGTGCGAAGCGCTCACAAAAAGGGGTGCTGCGCAGCCCAGCGGGAGCAAGCTCCCTCGCCACAATGATTCAGACAAGCCTTGAGCGAACAGTGCTAGACCCTTGAGCCGCGCTTTTCGCCAGGACGACTACTGAACCTTGGTTTCAGTGGTCGTCGCCGGCTTCGCCGCTGGCTTCTTCGCCGGTTCGGTCTTTTTCACCGGGGCCTTGGCCGGGGCTTTTTTTGCCGGGGTCTTGGCTGCCGGTTTCTTCGCCGATGCTTTCTTGGCAGGCTCGGCTTTTACCGGGGCTGCGGCCTTAGGCGCCTCTACCGGCGCAGGTGCCGGCGCAGGTGCCGGCACAGGTGCTGGCGCTGGCGTCGGTGCTGGCGCTACCGGCTCGGGCGCCTTGACCGGCTCCGGCTTCTTGTCGTCATCCGAGCCACCGAACAGGTTGCTGAAGAAGTTGCCCTTCTTCGCCGCCACCGCACCGGCAGCGGCGGCTGTCGCGGCGGGAGCGACCTTGGCCGGTTCGAACGACTTGCCGGCCGCCAGGTCTTCAACCTGGCTGGCAGCCCGCTGGCCGCTGCGCAACGCGCCTTCCAGGGTGCCCGGATACAGGGTGTCGGTGTGTTCGCCGGCAAAGGCTACACGCTGCAACGGTTTTTCCCACAGACGCCAGTACTTGCTGATCTGGCCCGGGCCGAAGGCCAGGTACGCGCCGCCCGTGGACGGGTCGGTGCTGTAGCGGCGGATTTCATAGCCGGTGAACGCGCCACGGGCCTGTGGATAAAACGCGTGCAGGCGGATCAGCACCTGATCGACCATCTGCTTGTCGCCGAAGGCCTGCATCACCCGGGCGTTGTCGCCGGACAGGTTGATGACCACGTTGGCGCCGCCCTTCATGGCCGGCTCGATCCACATCATGCCCAGGCCGGCGTTGCTGTAGATTTCGCCCGACATGCGTGCCTTGCTGTCCCAGACGGGGGTCTTGAACTTGAGCATGATCTGGTCGCGCCAACCGTAGTTGGTGCCCTTGATCGCGCCTTGATGCTGGGCGTCCAGGGCCGGGGTCAACTGGATCTTGTTCAGTGCCCGCAGTGGCACCGCCAGCACCACGTAGTCAGCCTGGTAACCCACGCTGCCGACCTTGACGGTCACGCCATCCTTGTCCTGGGAGATGGCCGACACCGGCGAGTTGGTCTTGATGGTTTTCAGTTGCTTGACGAACGCCTGGGCCAGGGTCGGACTGCCGCCGAGCAGGCGCGAGGCGCGCAGGTCGCGGTCGGACACGCCACGATAGACGCGGTTCTGCTGGGCGAAATACAGCAGCGACAGGCGCGAAGGCTCGTCATAACGGGTACGAATTTCCTGGTTGACCAGTTGCCGCGCGGTGGCTGGCAGTTGCAGGCGGTCGAGCCAGTTGGACACGGTGATCTGGTCCAGGGCGTGCAACGTGTTATTGGCCGCCGGGTTCTGCGGGTCTTCGATGGAGCGCGCCAGGTCGTCCAGGGTGGTTTCATAGCGCTTGAGGGCTTCGGCGGTGGCCGGCTGCTTGGTCGCCAGATCGGCGGCGGTGAAGTAGGTGCCGTCGATCAGGTAGCTGGGGGTACGCACGAACTCCGGGGCCGGCGTGGTGCTCAGCTTGAAGGCCGAGACGTATTTGTTCAGCACCGGCTGCGTCTTCTCATTGCCGATCCACTCGCTGGTGGCCATGCCCGAGCGACCGCCCAGGTCCGGCTTGGCTTCCAGCAGCGTCACGGCCCAGCCTTTGTTCTGCAGCTCATAGGCCGCGGTGAGTCCCGCCAGGCCGCCGCCGATGACGATGGCCGTCGGTTGTTTGTCCTTGGCCAGCGCCGAAACGCTGAACAGCCCTATCATCACCAGCGCACAGGCGCGCAGCCAACCAGCAGACATTCAACGAACTCCGGATTAAACGTAGGAAATTTCAGCTTTCGAGCCAGGCGGCTCTCGGTTTTTCGAGCCAGTCGGCTCAGGGAACGGCGAAGAATACGACAGCCATCAAAGCGCCGCCAGCGGCGTCTATCGCCTCGCGCAAAGTCGCGTCAACGACACAATGGGTTGTCCCCAGGGCCGCCATTGCATAGGCTTGCGCGATTGTTTTGCCCGCGCCCGCCGCGAGCCGCCTCGAGGAGACTGTAAATGGGCCTGAATAACCAGTGGATGCAACGCGACCTCGCGGTGCTGTGGCATCCCTGCACCCAGATGAAAGACCACGAACAGCTGCCGCTGATCCCCATCAAGCGTGGTGAAGGCGTGTGGCTGGAAGATTTCGAAGGCAAGCGCTACCTCGATGCCGTCAGTTCCTGGTGGGTCAACGTGTTCGGCCACGCCAACCCGCGCATCAACCAGCGCATCAAGGACCAGGTCGATCAGTTGGAGCATGTGATCCTGGCCGGCTTCAGCCATCAGCCCGTGATCGAACTGTCCGAGCGCCTGGTGAAGATGACGCCCGAGGGCCTGACCCGGTGCTTCTATGCCGATAACGGCTCGTCCTGCATCGAAGTGGCGATGAAGATGAGCTTCCACTACTGGATCAATCGCGGCCGGCCGGACAAGAAACGCTTCGTCACCCTGAGCAACAGCTACCACGGCGAAACCATCGCGGCGATGTCAGTGGGCGATGTGCCGTTGTTCACTGAAACCTACAAAGCGTTGCTGCTGGACACGATCAAGGTGCCGAGCCCCGACTGCTACCACCGCCCCGAAGGCATGGGCTGGGAAGAACATTCGCGCAACCTGTTCGCCGCCATGGAGCAGACCCTGGCCGAGCACCACGACACGGTGGCGGCGGTGATCGTCGAGCCACTGATCCAGGGTGCCGGCGGCATGCGCATGTACCATCCGGTGTACCTGAAGTTATTGCGCGAGGCGTGCGACCGCTATGGCGTGCACCTGATCCATGACGAAATCGCCGTCGGCTTTGGCCGCACCGGGACGATGTTCGCCTGTGAACAGGCCGGTATCACACCGGACTTCCTCTGTCTGTCCAAGGCCCTGACCGGCGGCTACCTGCCGCTGGCGGCGTGCGTGACCACCGACGAGGTCTACAGCGCGTTCTACGACGACTACCCGACCCTGCGCGCCTTCCTGCACTCCCACAGCTACACCGGCAACCCGCTGGCCTGCGCGGCGGCCCTGGCGACGCTGGACATCTTCGAAGAAGACAACGTCATCGAAAACAACCAGGCCCTGGCCCAGCGCATGGCCAGCGCCACTGCGCACCTGGCCGATCACCCGAACGTCGCCGAAGTGCGCCAGACCGGCATGGTGCTGGCCATCGAGATGGTCAAGGACAAGGTCAGCAAAACCGCGTATCCGTGGCAGGAACGGCGTGGCCTGGCGGTGTTCCAGCATGCCCTGGAGCGCGGTGCATTGTTGCGGCCGTTGGGTAGCGTGGTGTATTTCCTGCCGCCGTATGTCATCACCCCCGAGCAGATCGACTTCCTCGCCGAAGTGGCCAGTGAAGGCATCGACATCGCCACCCGGGACAAGGTCAGCGTGGCGGTGCCGAAGGACTTTCACCCGGGCTATCGCGATCCGGGCTGACGACACGTTTCTCTGTGGCGAGGGAGCTTGCTCCCGCTGGGCTGCGAAGCGGCCCTAAAGAAGAGCGGGCGCTGCGCACCCGAGCGGGAGCAAGCTCCCTCGCCAAAAAAGCTCCCCTGCAGCAATGTCGAATTCAGATTCAATAGAGAACAAAACATGAGACTGTCCCGCTTCTTCATCGACGCCCCCCTGAGCCTCGGCGACCACGAACTGCCTGAAGCCCAGGCCCACTACATCGGTCGGGTGCTGCGCATGGCCGAGGGCGATGCGGTGCAAGTGTTCGATGGCTCCGGCCAGGAGTTTCGCGGCACGTTGGCCGAAGTCGGCAAAAAGCGCGTGCGGGTGCAGTTGGACGAGCAGTTCGCCGGACAACTTGAATCGCCGTTGCGTATCCACCTCGGCCAGGGCCTGTCCCGGGGCGAGCGCATGGATTGGGCGATCCAGAAAGCCACGGAGCTGGGGGTCAGCGAGATCACGCCGATTTTCAGCGAACGTTGCGAAGTGCGCCTCAAGGACGAGCGCGCCGACAAGCGCCTGCTGCACTGGCGCCAGGTGGCGATCAGCGCTTGCGAGCAGTGCGGGCGCTCGACCGTGCCGGTGATCCATCCACCGCTGCTGCTGGCTGACTGGTTGAAGCAGGCCGAAGCCGAACTGAAGCTGGTGCTGCACCCGGTGGCCGAACCGCTGGTCAGTCATGAAAAACCGTCGACCCTGGCCTTCCTGATCGGTCCCGAAGGCGGGTTGTCGGATGCCGAGGTCGAGCAGGCCAAGACCGCCGGCTACCAGGCCGCCCGCCTCGGCCCCCGCGTGCTGCGCACCGAAACCGCGCCGGTGGTGGCCCTGGCCGTGGCGCAGCAGTTGTGGGGGGATTTCTGAAGTCTGATACCCCCTGTGGGAGCGAGCTTGCTCGCGATGGCGGTGGGCCAGTCAACATCGATGCTGACTGATCCGACGCTATCGCGAGCAAGCTCGCTCCCACATTGAATCCAGGTTGCTCAGGGGTTAGAGCACATAAAACAGAATCGCCACGAAGTGCAGCAGGCTGCCGGCGATCACGAACAGGTGCCAGATGCCGTGGGCGTGGCGCAGACGATGGTCAAGGGCGAAAAAGATGATGCCCACGGTGTACAACACGCCGCCCGAGGCCAGCCAGGCAAACCCGGTGCTGCCCAGGGCCGCCAACAACGGTTTGACCGCCACCAGCACGATCCAGCCCATCACGGCGTAGATCACGATCGACAGGATCCGCGCTTCGGAACGCGGCTTGATTTCCTGCAAGATCCCGATCACCGCCAGCCCCCAGACGATCCCGAACAACGTCCAGCCCCACGGCCCGCGCAGGGTCACCAGGCAGAACGGGGTATAGCTGCCGGCGATCAACAGGTAGATCGAAAAGTGATCGACCTTCTGCATGATTTCTTTTTTGCGCCCGCGCACGCTGTGATAAACCGTCGAAGCGCTGTACAGCACCAACAAAGTGAACCCGTAGATGGCCACGCTGACGATCTTCCACGGATCGCCCGCCATCCCGGCGATCACCAGCAACCACACTGCGCCGATAAACGCCGCCACCGCCCCCACCAGGTGCGTCCAGGCGTTGAGTCGTTCCCCGTGATACATCCAATACCACCTCACATTTAGAAACAGGTGCCCAGGCTCAGGCTTGGCGCTGCAAAGTGCAATGCTTTGCTGCTACCCCTCTGAACCCACCACTGATTAACTCCTCCAAAAAGAGTCGATTGGGGCACAATCAAACCATACGAATAAGAGTCCGCCCCATGCTGATCGACGAAGAATTGACCCTGAAGAAACTGGAGGTGTTCCTGGCCTTCATGCGCACCGGTAACCTGGCGCGGGCGGCGGCCGAGTTGCAGACCAGCAACGTCAGTGTGCACCGGGCCATTCACTCGCTGGAAAGCGCCCTGCGCTGCCCATTGTTCAAGCACGAAGGGCGCAACCTCACACCGCTGGAAAGCGCTTACGTGCTGGAAGAACGGGCGCAGAAGCTGATCCAGGACGTGGTCGACAGCGTGCGCCTGACCCGTGAGGCCGCCGGTTTCTCCGCCGAGCGCTTCAAGCTCGGCTCGCTGTATTCGCTGACGGTCAAGACCGTGCCGCAGTTGATCATGGGCCTGAAGATCCGCCGCAGCGAACTCAATATCGACCTGATCATGGGCTCCAACATCGACTTGCTGTACAAGCTCAAGAACATGGAGGTCGATGCGATCCTGGTGTCCCTGGACGACAGCGTCAACGACCCGGACTGCGAGCAGATTGCGCTGTTTTCCGATGACATCTTCCTCGCCACGCCAGCCGACTCACCCTTTGCCCAGCGCAGCGAAGTCGACCTGGCCGAGGTCCGCGACGAGACATTCATCACCTTGACCCAGGGTTTTGCCACACATCAGGACGGGATTCGGGTATTCAAGCAGGCGGGGTTCGAACCGAAGGTGGCGATGCAGGTCAACGACATCTTCACCCTGCTGAGCATGGTCAGCTCCGGGGTGGGCTATGCGTTGCTGCCCGGCCGGATTGCGGCGGTGTATGAAAACCGGGTGAAACTGATCCCGTTGCAGGAAAAGTACCGGTTGCAGCAGCACATCGGCGTGGTGTTCCTCAAGGCCAAGGAGCGTGATCCGAACCTGCTGGCGCTGTTGGCCGAGTGCCGGATGTATGCCAATCGCCAGGCCTGAAATCGTGCTGCCCCCATCGCGAGCAAGCTCGCTCCCACAAGGTTCGTGGCATACCCAGAATCCAGGTTCACCCCGATCCACTGTGGGAGCGAGCTTGCTCGCGATGGCATCGGCCCACTCAGAGCCGATCCGGAGGCTTAACCAACAATCCCGCGAACAATGAAGTACAACAACGAAGGCCCCAGCAAGCACCCCAACCCGGTGTGGAACGTCGCCGTCAACGCGCCGTACGGCACCAGCCGCCGGTCCGTCGCGGCCAGGCCGGCCGTCACGCCACTCACCGTCCCGGCCAAGCCACCGAATACCATGGCCGAGCGCGGGTTATCCAGGCCCATCCAGCGCGCCGCCATGGGGGTGCCGACCATTACGATGATCGCCTTGATCAAGCCGGTGGCAATCGACAACGCCATCACATCGGACGTGGCGCCAATCGCGGCCCCGGTCACGGGCCCGACGATGTAGGTCACCGCACCCGCGCCGATGGTGGTCATGCTCACCGCGTCGCGATAACCGAACAACCAAGCGATGCTCGCACCGACGATGAACGGCAGGATCGTGCCCAGCAGCAACGCGATGACGCCAATCATCCCGGCCTTCTTCGCCTCGGTGGCCTGCACTTCGAAGGCCGTGGCAACGATGGCGAAGTCACGCAACATGGCCCCGCCCATCAAACCGATACCGGAGAACAGGGACAAGTCCGCCAGACCTTTTTGCCCGCCAGTCATGGTGCCGCCCACCCAGGCCAGCACCAGGCCGATGACAATGGCGATCGCCGAACCGTGGATCCGTCCATAGGTCAGGCGCTTGGACAACACCACCGATACCCACATGATCACGCCCACGAACGCGAACGCCGTGATCAGACCGTTATGCTCCAGGCCTTTCTCGATGAGATCCCACATATCAGCGACCTCCTGCTGGCGTGCCCAGCGGGGTCAGTTCCGCCGGCTCATCGGGCAATGGCTCGCCTTTGTGGGTCCGGCTGATCAGCGCAATGGTGCAACCACAGAGCACCACCGAACCGATGGCCGCCAACACCGCCACCGGGCCACCGTGCAGGGCCGTGACCACGTTCTGCTGCGCGGCCATCGCCACCACCACCGGAATGTACATGGCGCCCCAGAAGGCCACGCCCATCTCACAGTCCTTGGTCATGCCGCCGCGTTTTTGCATCCACAACCGTGCGCAGATCAGCAGGATCATGGCAATGCCGACCCCGCCCACGTTGGATTTGACGCCCAGCAACACGCCGAGCATGTCGCCCAGGATCACCCCTGTCAGCGTACAGATCGCCAACAGCGCCACACCGTAAATAATCATTGTCGTAGTCCTCAAAGTGCATCGTCGAAGTTGTTGTTTTTGTGCTTCGTCAGCTTGAGTAGGTGGTCTAGGGTTGGCGGTTTCCCTCCTCACGCAACAGCGCCTGCAAGGTATCGAGCCGGGCACCGTCGAAGGCAATGACGGTGCCCTGCTCGAACACCCGGCGCGCCAGCCCGGTGAGTACCGCGCCGGGTGGCAGTTCGATCTGTAGCCGCACGCCACGCTCGTAGGCGCTTTGCACGGTGCCGCGCCAATCGACGACGCGGCACATGTTGAACGCCAGGTCGTCGCGCAGGGCCTCAGTGCTGATCACCGGCCGGGCGCGGCTGCTGCTGAGATAGCCCAGTGTGGGGGCTTTCAACGGCACCTCGGCAAACGCCTGGGCCAATGTCCGCGCCGGAGCCTCCAGCAACGGGCAATGGGACGGCACGCTCACCGCCAGCCGACAGGCTTTGCCAGCGCCTTGGCGCCGAGCCTTTTCGGCGACCAGGCCCATGGCTTCGTCGCTGCCGGCAATGACCACTTGGTTGTCGGCGTTGATATTGGCCAGGTAGACCGGCGTTGCTTGGCTATGCACCTGGGCCAGCAAGGCTTCCACTGCCGCCAGGTCCAGGCCGATGATCGCGCTCATGCCGTAGCCATGCGGATACGCCTGCTGCATCAGTTCACCGCGCAGGCTGACCAGCCGCAGCGCATCCTCGAAGCCCAGCGCCCCGGCAACGACCGCCGCCGGATACGCACCGATGGACAGCCCTGCCACATAATCCGGCGCGGGGGCTTGTTCCAGCAATCGGCGGGCCGCCGCCACGCCGGCGATCAGCAGGCACAGCTGCACGGCGCGGGTCGATTGCAACGCCTCGGCGCTGTCCAGTCGCAAGACGTCTTCACCGAGCACATCCCCTGCCTCGTCCAGGATCAGCGGCGCCAGCCCATGAAGCATGCCCACGCGCTGCGCACCCTGGCCGGGAAAGACGAAGAGGCTGCTCACACGACCTGCTCCACGCAAGGCTGCCAAGGATCGCTCACCAGCCGGGCCTGAACATCGTCCTTGAGCAAGACCCGAGGCGACGAACCCGCCCATTCCCGCAGGGCCACGGCGCCGCGAGGCGTTTGCAACTGCATGTCCACGGCGCATACCGAAGCATCCAGTAGCGCCAGCAAATCCCTGGCCTGGAGACGATCCAGACAGTGCGGTGTGCGCAGAATCAAATCCAGGTCACTGCGCTCATGCAGGGCCTCGACACCGCTGGCGAGTTCGAACCCGGCGCTGCCGCTAACGCCCCAGGTCCAGCCACTGCCATCGAGTAGCGGGCGCAGCCGGGCCAGGGCGTGCAGGGCCGGCAGATCGCGCGGCGACTCGATCTGGCACAGGTCCTCCGGGCGCACCCGGCGCTGGATCGCAGCCATCGGCATCGACGTGGCGTAACGCTGCGCCCTGGAGCGACCGCGCACGCCCACCGCGACATCCCCGGACAAGGTCAACGCCCGGCGCACCACCACCGGTTGGCCGAGGCCGAGGCTCTCGACGGCCCAGCGTGGCGCATCCGCCGGCAAGTGCTCCGGCGTCATTCCCCAGAGCAGGTCATGGGCCAGGAACCCGTTCACCACTGCGCGCTCAACAATTGGCGAACCGTGCTGGAGGCGGCCCGATGGGTCGCACCGAGGCGGCTGCGCAAGTCGCGAGGCGCATTGGCGACATCGTTGATCGCTTGTTGCAGGCAGTCAGTCACCCGAGCCAGATCGCTCGCGCAGGGCTGCTCGATCTGCTCCACCGACAAGGTTTCCCACAGCAGGCCCAGGCTGGCAAAACTGTCGATGTCATAGGCCATCGGCGGCACGCTGGCGGCCAAGGCTTCAAGCTCTTCGACACTGCGCAAGGTCACCCGCGCCGCCGAGGCCTTGCCCATGGCGTGGACCATCACGCCCGGGTCGCGCAGGGCAATCAGCCGGTTGGCCTGGTAGCCGTGGGCCAGGAACGCCCCCGACATCGCCTTGCCCACCAGCAAGCCAATCACCGGATGCCCGGCCAGCCGCGCACGGGCATAGCTGTCCGCCGCACCGGCCAAGGCCTGATGAATGCCCAGGGCTTCTTCACGCCGGCCATAGGCCTGGCTCGGTACATCGACAATCGCGATCAACGCACGCTTGTGGGCGGCATCGCGGTCGGCATCGATGGCGTCATCCACCGCCTTGGCCAGGCCCCAGCCTTCCAGCAAGCCGACTTCGCCGTTGCGCGCCCGGGGGAAACGGTTGTCGGGATCGGCCACCACCGCCAGCAGGCGCGCGGTTTGCTCGCCCAGGCGGACATCGGCGACCTTCAACGAAGCAGGCAAACCTTGTACCGCGCTGGCATCGCCACTCAAGGCTTCGAACCAGCGCAAGCCTCTCAATGAATAGGCACTCATGGGCGTTCTCCCTGATACAACTGACGAACCGCTGCCGGTTCGATTTGCACATCAGTGTCCAAGCGCGCCAAGCGCTGCAGGAACAGTTCGGCCTGGCCGCTACGGTGTTGCACGGGCACGCCCAGGTGCAGCAATTGGCTGACCTGTTGGCGGATCTGCGTCACATCGTCGGCCGCATAACGATCCACCAGTCCCGTGGCGAAACGCTGCTCGCCGCCCGTCAGGCTCCAGATGAATGGCCGGTCACGGGAGTCGTATTCGTCGAGGCCGGCTTCCTGTTCGATCACTTGCGGACCGTTCAGGCCCAGCCGCGCTTCCCGGGTCACCAGCAGATAACTGCACAGCCCGGCGGCGATGGACATGCCGCCAAAGCAACCGACGCTGCCGGCCACCACGCCCACCACGGGCTGGTACTGACGCAAATCGACAATCGCCGAATGAATCTCGGCAATCGCCGCAAGCCCCAGGTTGGCCTCCTGCAACCGCACGCCACCGGTTTCCAGCAGCAGCACGGCGCGGGTCGGAATGCCTTTGCGGTTGTCTTCGGCGGCCAGTTCCAACGCCCCGGCAATCTTCGCCCCGCCGACTTCGCCGAGGCTGCCACCCTGGAACGCACCTTCAATGGCGGCGATCACCACGGGCAGGCCATCGAGCGTGCCTTTGGCGATCACCACGCCGTCGTCGCTTTGCGGCACCACGCCCTGACGCAACAACCACGGCGACATGACCCGCTGGAACGGGTCGAGCAATTCACGGAAAGTGCCGTCATCGAGCAAGGCCTGGGCCCGCTGCCGGGCGCCGAGTTCGACGAAGCTGTGCTTGTTGAGCAACGCTGCGCTGTCAGTCATGGCCGATCTCCTCGAAACCTTGCTCCAGGCGCAGACGCACCACGCCAGGGGTGGCGCCGAAATCATGGATGTCGATGGACAGGGCCGGTGGCGTCTGGCCGTCGAACATGCGGGCGAACAGATGTTGCCAGCGTTGCTCGCTGCCATTGACCGAGGTCTGCACCTGGATGGTCAGCTTGCCCGCCAGGCCAGGTTCGATCAGCACTTCCAGGTCGCCCGAGCCGACGCAGCCCACCAGCGCCCGGCCCCGTGGCGGCTGCCCGGCGGGGAATTCAAAGGATAGGGTTTCCATCAGCACACTCCAGGGAAGAGGCCATCGCCACGCTCGATACGATCGAGGAACAGGCAGGCGGCGAGCAGGTCGGCAGCGCCGCCGGGCGAGGCGTTCAAGGCAATCAGTTGTTGGTCCAGCGCGTGCAATTGGCGCCGACCGCCCAGGCTCGCACTGCCACCGGCATCGAGCACCGCTCTGGCGCCTTGTTGCATGGCCTGCAAACCCGGCTCGCCAGCGCGGTAGAGCACGCAGGTGTCGGCCAGGGTGGTCATGATCGCCAGCAAGGCATCGAGCCGGGCGTTCTGCTCGCCCGCCCCTGCCGCGCGGCTGCGCTTGAGTTGCGGCAGGCCCAGGCCAGTCACCGCCGGAAACGCCAGTTGCGCTTCTTCCCGGGCACCGCGCACGCCGTAGCGCTGGGCGACCTGGGCGCCATGGCTCAAGGGGCGAGGCGCATAACGGTCGTTGAGCAAGGCCAGGCGGGCGGCGCGCAAAGTAACGGCGCTGGCGACACTGGATTCAGGTTCCAGCGCCGCTGCAGCGACCAACAGGCCCAAGGCCCAGATCGCGCCACGATGGGTGTTTACCCCGCCCGTGGTGGCAAGCATCGCCGCTTCCCCCTCACGGCCGATCCGCCCCAGGGCTTCGCGCAACGGCAGGCCGATTTCGCCGCATTCCAGGGCGGCCTCGGCCATTTCCTTGAACGCCGGCCACAGCGACAGCGCCGAAGCATGCATCAGGCCCAGGTGCAGGTCGGTGTGGGCGCCATTGCCGCGACGGTCCACCAAGGCCGGTTTAGGTGACAGGTCGGCTTCGTCGATCAGCGCATCCACTGCCATGTCCGCCAGACGTTCGGCCAAGGACAGTTTTTTCGGTTGCAGGTTGAAGGCGTGCATTTACCAGCTCCTGAACTTGGCAGGTGGGTTGTAGAGGCCACCGGACCACTCCACCAGATCGGCCACGCTCTTGGCCGCGAGCAACTCGCGGGTGGCGTTGGTGCGACGGATGCCGAGGTCTTCGGGCAAGGCGATCAGCCCTTCGCGGCGCATGCGCGCGGTGTCTTTCGGATCATGGCGCAAACCGATGGCGGTGACCCCGGCCACGGCGGCGATCATCGCCTGGCGTTCTTCCAAGGAACGAGCCTTGTACAGGTAGGCGATGCCCTCTTCGGTCAGCAGGTGGGTGACGTCGTCGCCGTAGATCATGATCGGCGCCAGGGGCATGCCGGCTTTCTTCGCCACGTCCACCGCATCGAGGGTCTCGACGAAGGTCGGTTTGCCGCCCTCCTGGAACGTCTCGACCATCTGCACCACCAGCTTCTTGCCGCGTTCGAGCAACGGCGCCTCGCCATCGCCATGGCGCATGTCGAGCCAGGCCGGCGTGCCATGACGGCGACCGCGGGGGTCGTGGCCCATGTTCGGCGCACCACCGAAGCCGGCCAAGCGGCCGCGGGTCACGGTGGAGGAATGGCCGTCGCCGTCCACTTGCAGGGTGGCGCCGATGAACAGGTCCACCGCGTACTGCCCGGCCAGTTGGCAAACCATGCGATTGGAACGCAGGGAGCCGTCGTGGCCGGTGAAGAACACGTCGGGGCGAGCGGCGATGTAGTTTTCCATGCCCAACTCGGTGCCGAAGCAATGCACGCTTTCGACCCAGCCGCTTTCGATGGCCGGGATCAGGGTTGGGTGGGGATTGAGGGTCCAGTTGCGGCAGATCTTGCCCTTCAAACCGAGGGATTCGCCGTAGGTCGGCAGGATCAATTCGATGGCGGCGGTGTTGAAACCGATGCCGTGATTGAGGGACTGGACGTTGTGTTTTTCGTAGATCCCGCGGATCGCCATCATCGCCATCAACACATGCACAGGCTTGATGTGGCGCGGGTCGCGGGTGAACAGCGGCTCGATGTAGAACGGCTTGTCGGCCACCACCACGAAGTCCACCCAGGACGCCGGAATGTCCACTCGCGGCAGGTCGCTGACGTCATCCACCAACTGGTTGACCTGGACAATGACAATCCCGTCGCTGAAAGCCGCCGGCTCGATCAGCGCCGGGGTGTCTTCGGTGCTCGGGCCGGTATAGATATTGCCGGCGCGGTCGGCCATGAAACCGGCCGAGAGCACCACGTTGGGAATCAGGTCCACCACCAGCCGGGCATAGAGTTCGATGTAGGTGTGGATCGCACCGATTTCCAGCAGGCCATCTTCCAGCAACTGGCTGATGCGCAGGCTCTGGGTGCCGGCGAAGGAGAAATCGAGCTTGCGGGCAATGCCGCGCTCGAACAGGTCCAGGTGCTCGGAACGGCCGACGCTGGGCATGATCATGTGCAAATCATTCAGCTTGCTCGGGTCAGCCTTGGCCAGGGAGCGCGAGAGGAAGTCCGCCTGCTTCTGGTTGTTACCCTCCAGCACCACACGGTCGCCGGGCAGGATCAACGCCTCCAGCGCCGCGACGATCTTGTCGGTGGGCAACACCACACCGTCGGCAAGCCCCTTCACCAGCCCGAGACGCCGCTGCTTTTCGCTGCGCCGCCGCGTCCAGCGCGAGTCGGGGGATATTGTTGTTGTCATGACCACTCCACGGGTTCGCTGTCGTGGGGGCTACCTTAGGAGTGTTGTGGCGAGGGCATCAATCAAGCTCAGCGGCGGATCGTTACGGTTGGAGTAATGGTGGGAAAAACGGACCCAGTCCCCTGTGGGAGCGAGCTTGCTCGCGATGACGGCGGATCAGTCAACGCTGAGCCGGCTGACACTCCGCTATCGCGAGCAAGCTCGCTCCCACATGGGCCCTGCATAGGCTTCAGGATTTGTGCTGCTGAACCAACCCGGCCGCCACCACCAACTCCTCCAACGCCAACAAATCCGGCACTTTCGCCACATGTTCCCCCACCTGTACCGCCGCCTGCTCCAGCCCGCACAGCGGCACGTCGACATAGCTCAACTGACTGTCGAGCTTGCAGGAGCGGGGAATGCCTTGCACCAGCAATGCGATGAAGCGCAGCTCCGGCCGGCCGCCCAGGGCGTTGAGGATGACGATGCGTGCTCGCTCGCCGATCACGGTTTTCTGGCCGCAGGCCGATTCGAAGCTCAGCAGCGGGATTTGCCGTTCGCGCCAGCTCACCCACCCCAGGAACCACGGCGGGGTGTCCATATCGAAGGCACTGCTCTGGTAGTCGATCAGTTCGGCCACCGCCACGTTGGGCAGGATCAGGTGGCGGTCGGCCAGGGGCAGCAGCAGGCCGGTGAGGTGGCTGGCGCGTGAGTGATGCAGGTCATGCATGGGTTCTGCTCCAGTAGGCGATGCTGTCGAGCAGCACCGATTCCTGGTACGGCTTGCCCAGGTAGTCGTTGACACCGATGGCCATGGCGCGGTCGCGGTGTTTCTGGCCCGTGCGGGAGGTGATCATGATGATCGGCAGGTGCGCCAGGCGTGGGTCGTTGCGCACTTGCGTGGCCACTTCGAAGCCGTCCATGCGCGGCATCTCGATGTCCAGCAGCATCAGGTCAGGCGCGTGCTCGGACAGCAGCGCCATGGCATCCACGCCGTCCTTGGCGGTCAGGACGTGCATGCCATGGCGCTCCAGCAGGCGGCTGGTGACCTTGCGCACCGTCACCGAGTCGTCCACCACCAGCACCAGCAGTGGCCGTTGCGGTTCGCCCTCGCCTTCCGCCGGCACCTGGCGGCGCGGGACTTGATGGGGCAAGGCGCGGATCGGCGCCAGCAGGTCGAGAATCAGCACCACTCGGCCATCCCCCAGGATCGTCGCCCCGGACAGACCCTGCACCGCCGAGAACTGCGGGCCAAGGCTCTTGACCACGATCTCCCGGGTCCCGGCGATAGCGTCCACCTGCACGGCCACATGCCGCTCGTTGCACTGCACCAGCAGCACCGGCAACGGCTGGCTCTGGCCCAGCAGCTTCGGCCGGGCGCCGGTTTTCAGCAGCTCGCCCAGGTAGCACAGTTCATAGCGTTGCCCGGCGTAGGTGTAGGTCGGCGGGTCGAGTTGGTAATGGCCGTCCAGTTCGGCCGGCAACACCCGGACAATGCTTTCGATGGCGTTCAACGGGATCGCGTACTGGTCTTCGTGACAATGCACCATCAACGCCCGGTTCACCGCCACGGTAAACGGCAGGCGAATGCGGAAATGCACGCCCTGCCCCGGCGTGGAATCGATGGTCATGCTGCCGCCCAACTGCCGCACCTCTTCGTGGACCACGTCCATGCCCACGCCACGCCCGGAGATCTGGGTGATTTTTTCCGCTGTGGAAAACCCCGGCTGCAGGATGAACTGCAGCACGTCGCGGTCGCTGATATCGCTGTCCGGCGCCAGCAGGCCACGCTTGATCGCCTTGCTCCGCACCGCCTCCAGCGGCACGCCGGCACCGTCGTCGCGGATGTCGAAAATGATGTCGCCGCCTTCCCGCGACAGGTCGAGGCTGATGCGCCCTCGCGCCGGCTTGCCAGCGGCGAGGCGCACGTCGGCCGGTTCCAGGCCGTGGTCGACGGCGTTGCGCAGCATGTGTTCCAGGGGCGCGGCCATACGCTCCAGGACGTTACGGTCCATCTCGCCGTCGGCATTGCCCACCACGAATTCCACGTCCTTGCCCAGTTCCTGCGCCACTTGCCGGACGATGCGCTTGAGCCGCGGCAGCATGCGCTCGAACGGCACCATGCGCGTGCGCATCAGGCCTTCCTGGAGCTCGGTATTGATCCGCCCCTGCTGTTGCAGCAGGAGTTCGGCATCGTGATTGCTGCGATCCAGGGTTTCCTTGAGTTCGAGCAAGTCCGAGGCAGACTCGAACAGCGCCCGGGACAGTTGCTGCAACTGGGAATGCCGATCCATCTCCAGCGGGTCGAACTCTTCGTAGCCCAGGCGCTCGGCCTCCACCTGTTGACGACTGAGAATCCGCCCCTGGGTTTCGGTATCCAGGCGCCGCAACTGGTCGCGCATGCGCTCGATGGTGGTTTCCATTTCGCCCAGGGCCACGTGTGCGTCGTTGACCTGCTGTTCGATGCGCCCACGGAAAATCGAGGTTTCCCCCGCCAGGTTCACCAGGTCGTCGAGCAGCTCGGCGGAGACCTTGACCATGTCCGCACCGTCGCCCGCGGCACTGGGGTCTTGTCTGGCGGGCGCCGCGGGCGGACTTGCGATGGGGGGCGTGATCGGCTCCGGCGCCGGGGCAGCCTGGGCCACCGCACTTGCCTGGGGATGATTCACCGCCTGGATCTGCGCGATCAGCCGATCGGCCAGCGGACACGGATGGCCGGCGCGCACCGCATCGAGCATCTGCGCCAGTCGGTCATGACTGCTTTGCAGCAAGGCGAACAGCGCCGGGGTCGGCTGGAGCAGGCCCGCCGACAGGCCTTCATAGAGGTTTTCCAGCTCGTGGGCCAAATCGCCGATAGGGACGATTTCCACCATCCGCGCACCGCCCTTGAGGGTGTGCAAATCCCGCAGCAGGGTCTCCACGGCCTGGCGATTCGACGGTTCTTCCTGCCAGCGCAGCAACGCCGCGCCTGAGCTGTCGAGAATGTCGAAACCTTCTTCAAGGAAGATTTCCAGCAACTCGGGATCATGGCCGGCACCGTCGGCCTGGGCCGCTGCGCTCGTCTCGATGGCGTTCGGCTTGTCCTGGCGGAACCTTCGGATAGAGTCGATCAGTGCAACGGGATCGCCCAACGGTTGGCCCTGTTGCAACTGCCCGAGCAACAGGTCGAGGCGTTCGTGGCTGCTGCCGAGCAGTTGCGCCAGTTCCTCGCTGTAGCTGTAGCGCCGGTCCACCAGCCCTTCGTAAAGGTTTTCCAGCTCCTGGGCCAGGTCGCTCACCGGCCGGATGTCGGCCATCCGCGCGCCGCCCTTGAGGGTGTGCAAGTCACGTTGCAGCGAGGACAGCGGCGCACCGTTATCCGGATCGGCCAACCAGCGTTGCAAGGCCTGGGCGGCACTTTCGAGGATGTCCTGGGCCTCTTCGAGGAAAATCG
Source organism: Pseudomonas fluorescens (assembly GCF_001307275.1). NCBI lineage: Bacteria > Pseudomonadati > Pseudomonadota > Gammaproteobacteria > Pseudomonadales > Pseudomonadaceae > Pseudomonas > Pseudomonas fluorescens. The sequence continues at coordinate 3,061,588 of NZ_CP012831.1, read as the reverse complement.
ATGCGAGGTCATCTTCCACCGAGGTTTCGGCGGGCGCGTCGCGTTCCATTTCCGCCGTCGCGTGGCCCAGTTCGCGGATACTCAGCGTGCGGCTGCCGTCGCTGCGGATCAGGCCAGTGGCCGACGGGTCGAGGCTCTCCTGAAGCAGGCGACGCAGGGCCGCTACCCGCTCCGGCTGCGGACGCACGTGCTGCCCGGCCGCCAGTTGATCGAGCATGTCGATCAGCGCTTCATGGGCGAGCTGCGCCTGCCGGAAAAATTCATCGCTGACCGCCAGGCTGCTTTCTTCCACCGCGCCGTAGAGGTCCAGCAAGGCTTCGCAGAGTTCGTCCACCGGGTGCAGATCGGCCAGGTGCGCGCCTTCGCCGAGGGTGGTCAGCTCATCCAGCAGCGCACTCAGTTCCTGGCCTTCACCGGGGTGCTGCTGCCAGCGCTGCAAGAGGCTTTCGGCGTCCAGCAGGATGTCCATGCCCTGGGCGAGGAAGTTGTTGATCAGTTGTGGATCGCGCTTGGTCCGTAGTGCTTTGTCCGGCGCACTGTTGGCGGCGTGCAGACGCTCGGCCAGCAGGGCCTGGGCACGCTGGATCAGGTCCTCGGCGTCGGGGATCGGCGCCAGCGGCTCGCTGTGCAACTGGCGCAGGCCGCGGCGCAGCAACCCTTCGGCCTCCAGCAGCAATTCCACCTCATCCAGGTCGAGGGCAATCAGGTGCGCCCGGTACTCCCGGGCCAGCTCATCCATCGCACCGGCCAACTCGGCGATGGGTAGCACGCCGGCCATCGAAGCGCTGCCCTTGAGGGTGTGCAAGGCCCGCTGCAATTCATCGCTGGCCTGCAACGGCAGGTGGTCGGCCGCCTGGTCGAGAAAACGATTGAGGCTGGCGAGGTGGCCCTGGGCTTCGTTGTCGAAGATCTTCAACAACAGCGGATCGAGAGCGGCCACGTCCTGCTCGTCGTCTTCGTCGTCTTCATCGCCGCCCTTGGCCAGGGCATGGGCGCGAGCGGCCAGGCGGTCGACGTCATCGCGCTGGCGTTGCCGATTGGCCGCGAATTCGGCCACCAGGGCCGGCAACAACTGCACCGTGTCTTCGATCAACTGGCGGGCCGACGCCTGCGGCTCGACGCTGCGCTCCAGCACCCGGTTGAGCAGGTTTTCCACAGCCCAGGCCAGTTCACCCAGCACCAGCGCCCGCACCATCCGACCACTGCCCTTGAGGGTGTGAAAGGCCCGGCGCAGTTCGCTCAGGGCGCCGTGGTCGTCGGGATGTGCACTCCAGCGCGGCAAGTATTCGCGCAGAACGTCGAGCACCTCGGCAGTTTCCTCGAGGAAGACCTCGCGCAACTCGTCGTCCACCGGGCTCTCATCCAGTGGTGGGGGCAACAGGCTGCCTGGGGTGCTCCTGGCCGGCGGATTGACCGCCGAGACCGGGCTGGCCAGCACCTGTGCCAAGGACTGCACCGTCTGCGGGTCATCCAGCTCCTGCAGGTCCTGCATGACCTGGGCTTCGTTGGGACTCAACACATCGTCAAGCACCGGCACCCGCGCTTCATCAGGGTAATAACCGAGCGCGGCCAGGCTCCGTTCGACCCCATCGAGCAAGGGCTCGCCAGGGGTTTCCGGGTCCTCGCTCAAGCGCTCCAGGTAGTATTCGAGACCGGTGATCACGTCGGCCAAATGGTCGAGTTCTTCCCAGCCCGGCTGGGCCTGCTCCAGCAACAGATGGTCGCGGATGAACGCATTGCAGGACTCCACCAGGCTGGCGGCACGGCTCAGGGGGATCATCGCCAGCGCACCGCGCACCTGGGTCAGCAGCGCCGGCAACGGTTGCAACTGCTCGCTGTTCCAGTCCGCGTCGATGTAGTCGACGATCATATCCTTGGCCTGTTGCAGGCAGGTGTGGGTTTCCTTGATGACGATCTGGTGGATCTGGGTCAGGTCGGTGGTGGGCAGGTGCGTGTCTTCGCGGCTCTCGGGCTCGACGGTGCCGACCATGCCGGCCAGGGTCGCCTCGACATAGAGCAAGGCCCCGGCAACGTCCATGAGGGTCGCGTCATCCGGCTCGCGCTGGCCCTGGGCGAGGCTCAGCACCACCGCCAGCTGATCGATGATGACCTTGCGCGGCTGGCCGAAACCCAGCACCGCCAAGGTGTCGGCGATCTGCCGCAACGGCGCCAGCAGGCTGTCCAGTTCCGAGGCGTGCTGGCGATCGCTGCGCACGAACAGGTCCAGGCGCTCCTTGACCCGTACCAACTCCTCGCACAGCGCGGCGAGCACCGAGCGCATGGCATCGCGGTCGGGCCCGGCCAGGCGCGCGCGTTCTTCGTCGACCATGGCGCTGTCGGGCAGCGCGTCGTCCAGTGAGTAGCGTTCTTTCATGATCTGCATCTGCCCGCTGGGATGTTCGGCCTTGGCAATATAGAACAACAAGCTCTTGAGCAGGTGGGGCGGTGCCGGCTGATTGATGCCGGGCATGCCTTGGTCCAGCAGGCGCTTGAGTTCCTTGTCGGCTTCCTTGAACAGGCTGCGCAGCGCCGGGCTGTTGGCGATGCGTCCGTCACGCATGCCTTCGACCAGCGCTGAGGCCACCTGCCATAAGGCATTGAGCGGCGCCCCGGCACACAACGTTTCCAGGCGCTGGAAAACCTTGGCCAGGTAACCGAGGTGGGTCGCGTCATCCTGTTCGCGCAGCAGGCCCACCAGGGCCATTTGCAGGGTCTGGCGCCATTTGCGCAAGGTGTTCGGCAGGTCAGCGGGTTCGAGGCGCTGCAAGGCTTCGTCGCTGAGCGGCGCAATATCGGGCAACTCGGGACTGAACAGGCTGGTTTCCGACAACAGGCTCTCGCCCCGGGCACTGCGCAGGTCGTTGATCAAGGGCAATACCACCAGCGGCAGGTCACGGCGAGCGCCTTGTATGCGGTCCAGGTAGATCGGCAACTGCCCCAGGGCCTGGCTCAACAGACTGATGGCTTCGTCGCGATGGATGACGCGGTTGTCCTGCAGGGCGGCGCACAGTTGCTCCATCTCCTCGGCCAGCAACGCCGCACCGTAGAACTCGACCATCTGCAGGCCGCCGTGGACCTGGTGAATGCAGGCCAGGCATTGCCCGAGGGCGTCCGACGCCTGGGGATCGTCCACCAGGCGGTTGAGGGCCAGATGGGCCTGCTTCAGCGTTTCGGCAATCTCGCCCTTGACCCATTCCAGGGCCACGTAGTCGTGCCGATCACCCATAACCACTCCAATCAGGAGAACACAACACGCCTGTGAAGAAGAGATTTACCTGTGGGAGCAAAGCTTGCTCGCGACGCAAACACCTCGGTTTCCGAGGTACAGCGCTACCTTCATCGCGGGCAAGCCTTGCTCCCACAGAAACCTCCTCGCCACAAAAAGCCTTTTCCAACAGGTGGATCCGGTTGGTCACCCTTTTTCCTCATCGCCAGCCGCTGCCGCCGCCGGCAAGGTAAACCCCGACACCGAACGGCGCAGTTGGCTGGCCATTTTCGCCAGGTTGCCGATGCTTTCGGCGGTGGCGGTGGAGCCCGAGGAAGTCTGCGTGGTGATCTGCTGGATCACGTTCATGGTCAAGGAAATCTGCCCCGCCGAGGTGGTCTGTTGCTGCGCCGCGTTGGAGATGCTCTGGATCAGCGCCGCCAGGGTCTTGGACACACCTTCGATCTCTTCCAGGGCGACGCCGGCGTCCTGGGCCAGTCGCGCACCGCGCACCACTTCGGTGGTGGTCTGCTCCATGGAGATCACCGCTTCGTTGGTGTCGGCCTGGATCGCCCGCACCAGGGTTTCGATCTGCCGGGTCGCCGCCGAAGAACGCTCGGCCAGGCGTTGCACTTCATCGGCCACCACCGCGAACCCGCGCCCGGCATCACCGGCCATGGACGCCTGGATGGCGGCGTTGAGGGCCAGGATGTTGGTCTGGTCGGCGATGTCGTCGATCAGGCTGACAATGTCGCCAATTTCCTGGGATGACTCGCCCAGGCGCTTGATGCGTTTGGCGGTGTCCTGGATCTGCTCGCGAATGTTGTCCATGCCATGAATGGTGTTGTGCACCACCTCGTTACCCTTGTTGGCAATCTCCACCGAACGTTCGGCCACCGCCGACGATTCGGCGGCATTGGCCGACACCTGGTCGATGGACTGGGCCATTTCATTAATTGAAGTCGAAGCTTCGGAAATTTGCTGGGCCTGGTGCTCGGACGCCTGGGCCAGGTGCATCGCCGTGGCCTGGGTTTCCTGCACGGCGGCGGCGACCTGGCCGGCGGTGAGGTTGATGGTCGCCACCAGATCCCGCAGTTGGTCCACCGAGTAGTTGATGGAGTCGGCGATGGTGCCGGTGAAATCCTCGGTGACCGAGGCCGTGACGGTCAGGTCGCCGTCGGCCAGGTCCTCGATTTCATCCAGCAGCCGCATGATCGCGTTCTGGTTGCGCTCGTTCTTTTCCGCGGTTTCGTGCAACTGGCGGTTGGTCTCGCGGACCATCACCAGCCCGATCAGGATGATCGACATCAGCGCCAGCAGGCCCAGCACATAACCGCCGATGGTATTGACGGAACGCCCGCCGGCCAGGTTTTCGAAGGCCGTGGCCAGGTGCGAAGCCTCGTCGAGCAAGGTCTGCGACAGGTTGAAGATATTGCCGGCCGATTCGCGGACCTTGAACAGCTCCGGCGAGGTCTCGAGGATTTCATCCACCGAGCCGGAGACGAACTCGAACAGCTCGCTGATTTCGCTCAGTCGCGCCCGGGCATCGCGGTCCTGGACCTGGGAGATTTTCAGGGCCGGGTCACCTTGCAACATGCCATTGAGCACCTGGCCAAAACGCGCCGCGTCGCGACCGAAGGTATCGGCGGCCTGGCTGGCGTTTTCGTCCCCAGCCAGCACGGTATTCACTGCGCCGAGAATCCGCTCGGCCAGCAGGGACTGGCGCTGGGCCATGGCCACCTGGGTGGCGGGGGCGCCCCGTTGCAGCAGGATTTCGACGACTTTTTCGTACTCGACCTGCAACTGCGGCACGGTTTCGGCCAGGGTGGCCGCCACCTGGTGCAGCGACAGCACGGTCTGTTCGCTGGAGAGGATGGCATCGGTGTTCTTGAGCAGGCGCTCCCAATCCAGCTGCACGGCGCGCATCTGCGGGCGCAGGGTGGCGGGCGCAGGCGGCAGGCCGGTCACCGGGTCGCCCTGTTTCAGGTAGCCCCAGCGCTGGGCGAAGTCATTGCGCGCATCGCTCAGCAGCTTGAACGCCGCAGGCTTGCCGGCGGCGGCCTCGGTGGCGTTCTTGGCAATGCGCTGGGACAGCACCCGCAGCTCACCGGCATGGCCGATGTACTGTTTGTCGTAGGTGGATTGGGTGTTGAGGTAAGCGAAGTTGGCGAACAGCAGCACGATGAAGACGATCAGCGCGACGAACAGCACGATGATCTGCGAACGACTGCGCGACGCTTCCAGTGGCTTGCCTGTTTTTGCTTTGATCATCGGTTCTCGCCTGTGCTACCCAGTCCAACTCACTCACCGTGGTCCCCATGTGGGAGCGAGCTTGCTCGCGATAGCCTTGGATCAGTCAGCATTGCTCTGGCTGACCCACCGCAATCGCGAGCAAGCTCGCTCCCACAAGGGGCCTGCGCTGCATCTCGTCAAATCGCCACATCCATGAACCCCGGCGACCGCGCCAGGGCAAACGGGCTGAACACTTGCCACTCGCGCTCGCCGCCGAACCGGCCCTTGACGAAGGCCGCTTCCGGGCCGTCGTGGTCGTCCACCAGCATCGGTTCCAGGCTGTCCTGGGCAAAGTGCTGCAGCCCGAGGACCTCGTCCACCAGCAACCCGGCGAACACCTCGTCGTGGTCCACCACCAGCACCCGCCGTTGCTTGCGCACGGTGGACAGCTCATGGCCGAAGAACCCGCACAAATCCATCAACGGCAACAAGCGCCCACGCAGGTTAGCCACGCCGCGCACCCACGGCTTGACCCCGGGCAAATGCGTGTGACGAGGCTCGTGCAGCACTTCGCTGACTTCGCCCATCGGCGCCACGTACCAGTGCTCGCCCAGGCGAAAGCCGATGCCGCTCCAGCCGGCACGGTGGGTCGGCTGGGAAGGCAGGTCCGCCCCCAGCAGCCGGCAACGCCGGTCGATCTGCAGCAGCAGTTCGAAGGCCGTCAGGGATTGGCTCATGGCCGCGCCGTCAACCCGCCAGCACTTTGTTCAGGGTCGCGATCAGGGTTTCTTCGTCCACCGGTTTGGTCAGGTAGTCCTTCGCCCCCTGGCGCGTACCCCAGACCTTGTCGGTGTCCTGATCCTTGGTGGTGATGATGATCACCGGGATATGGCCGGTGTCCGGGTCCTTGGTCAACTGGCGCGTGGCCTGGAAACCATTGAGGCCGGGCATGACGATATCCATCAGCACCGCATCGGGTTTTTCCTGGCGGGCCAGCGCCACGCCATCGGCGCCATTCTCGGCCTTCAGGACCTGATGGCCGTGCTTTTCCAGCATGCCGGTCAGTTTGTACATTTCAGTCGGCGAATCATCGACGATCAGAACTCGTGCCATGGTGTTCCCCATTTTCTTGTTGACCCCAGGCCCGTTGGCCGAGTGTCATTAATGTGCCTGGTGCGGCTGGACAGCGGCAAAGCCCGGGACATGGGCCTGTATCGCCCCCAGCAGTTCTTCCTTGCTGAACGGCTTGGTCAAAAACTGATCGGAACCGACGATGCGCCCCTTGGCCTTGTCGAACAACCCATCCCGGGACGACAGCATGATCACCGGCGTGGCCTTGAATGCGCTGTTGTTCTTGATCAGGGCACAGGTCTGGTAGCCATCGAGGCGCGGCATCATGATGTCGACAAAGATGATGCCCGGATGATGGTCGGCGATCTTGGCCAGGGCATCGAAACCGTCGATCGCCGTGATCACCTCGCAGCCCACGTTGCGCAGCAAGGTTTCGGCGGTGCGGCGGATGGTCTTCGAGTCGTCGATGACCATGACCTTCAAGGCGCTGGGTTGCTGTTGCGTAGAGTGCTCTGCCATTGCCGCTGCGGACCGGTTTTTAACGCCTGAGAGTGAACGACAGCGCAAACCCTTGATGTTCAAGGCCCGCACGTCACATGGCAGCCTTTTTAGCACAGTCTCCATCGCCGATCTATCGGCCGCTGGGCGCGGTGGTTTTTCCTTGACCGCCAATCTTCCGGGCGCCACTCTGACGCCACTTTTTCACGCCATTATGTGCCCATCATATTTCGAGGAACCAAGCCATGAGCGTACGCGTCGGCATTGTCATGGACCCTATCGCCAGCATTTCCTATAAAAAGGATAGCTCGCTGGCCATGCTGCTGGCCGCTCAGAAGCGCGGCTGGGAGCTGTTCTACATGGAGCAGCGCGACCTCTACCAGGCCGAAGGCCAGGCGCGGGCGCGGATGAAGCCGCTGAACGTCTTCGCCAACCCTGAGAAGTGGTTCGAGCTGGGCGACGAGCGCGATGCGCTGCTCAGCGACCTGGACGTGATCCTGATGCGCAAGGATCCGCCGTTCGACATGGAGTTCGTGTACTCCACCTACCTGCTGGAACAAGCGGAAAACGCCGGCGTGCTGGTGGTCAACAAGCCCCAGAGCCTGCGCGACTGCAACGAAAAGCTGTTTGCCACGCTGTTCCCGCAGTGCACGCCGCCGACCATCGTCAGCCGCCGCCCGGACGTGTTGCGCGAATTTGCCGACCATCACGGCGACGTGATCCTCAAGCCCTTGGACGGCATGGGCGGGTCCTCGATCTTCCGGCACACCGCCGGCCACCCGAACCTGTCGGTGATCCTGGAAACCCTGACGCTGCACGGCAAGCAGCAGATCATGATCCAGGGCTACCTGCCGGCCATCGTCGATGGCGACAAACGCATCCTGATGATCGACGGCGAACCGGTGGACTATTGCCTGGCGCGTATCCCGGCGGCCGGTGAAACCCGGGGCAACCTGGCGGCCGGTGGACGTGGCGAAGCCCGTCCGTTGACCGAGAAGGACCGCTGGATCGCTGCCCAGGTCGGCCCGACGCTGCGGGAAAAAGGCCTGTTGTTCGTGGGCCTGGACGTGATCGGCGAGCACCTGACGGAAATCAACGTCACCAGCCCGACCTGCATCCGCGAGATCGATAACGCCTTTGGCACCGACATCGGCGGCATGCTGATGGATGCCATCGATCAGAAGCTCAAGGCTCGTTGATCCAGATCTGCTGAAGGAAACCCACATTGCGTTATCATGCCCGGCCTGAAAAAAACGCGATGTTGGTTTCCTTGTCATGACACTCCCGTCCGATCTGCCCCTAGAGCTCGCCCATCGTGGCGTGCGCCCGGCCGATCGCCTCGGTTTTACCCTGTTCCTGGCGGCGTTGATCCACCTGGCCTTGCTGCTGGGCGTCGGGTTTGCCACGGTCGAGCCGAAACAGATCAGCCAGACCCTGGAAATCACCCTGGCCACCTTCAAGAGCGAGACCAAGCCCAAGAAGGCCGACTTCCTCGCCCAGGAAAACCAGCAAGGCAGCGGCACCCTGGAAAAAAAGGCGATCCCCAAGACTACCGAGATCGCGCCCTTCCAGGACAACACGGTGCAGAAAGTCACCCCGCCGCCAGCGGCCAAGCCCGAAGTGCAGGAAACGGCGCCCAAGGCGGCCGTGACCACCGTCGCGCCGAAACCGAAGAAAGCCCCGGTCAAGGAAGAGGTCAAGCCTGATCCCAAGCCCCAGGCCCCCTTGCCTACCTTCGACAGCTCCCAACTGTCCAGCGACATCGCCAGCCTGGAAGCCGAACTGGCCCAGGAGCAACAGCTCTACGCCAAGCGCCCGCGCATCCACCGCCTGAGCGCCGCTTCGACCATGCGCGACAAGGGTGCCTGGTACAAGGACGAGTGGCGCAAGAAGGTCGAGCGCATCGGCAACCTCAACTACCCTGACGAAGCGCGGCGCAAGCAGATCTACGGCAACCTGCGGCTAATGGTCTCGATCAATCGGGACGGTTCGTTGTATGAAGTGCTGGTGCTCGAATCCTCCGGCCAGCCGCTGCTGGACCAGGCCGCCCAGCGGATCGTCCGTCTGGCGGCACCGTTCGCGCCGTTTACCGGGGACCTGTCGGACATCGACCGGCTGGAAATCATCCGCACCTGGAAATTCGCCCGCGGCGACCGGCTGTCCAGCAACTGATAACCCCCCAATTCCCTTGTGGGAGCGAGCTTGCTCGCGATAGCAGACGGTCAGTCGACCTCTGTGTTGAATGATCAATTGCTATCGCGAGCAAGCTCGCTCCCACAGGGGATTGTGTGACAGTCTCAGGCATTTCCCGGCTTGTCAGTTCGCCCCTGCCCCGCCACACTAGCGCCTATGAAAAACGTCAGCCCCACCTACCTCAAGCATCACTTCCTGATTGCCATGCCGCACATGGCCGATCCGAACTTTGCCCATACCTTGACCTACATCGTCGAGCACACGGCCAATGGGGCCATGGGGCTGGTGATCAATCGCCCGCAGGAGCTGAACCTGGCGGACATTCTTGAGCAACTGCGGCCCGAGATCGAACCGCCACTCTTGTGCCAGCACGTGCCGATTTTCATCGGTGGCCCGGTGCAGACCGACCGCGGCTTCGTGCTCCATCCGTCGGGCCCCAAATACCAGGCCACGGTGGACCTGGACGGCTTGTCGCTGTCCACTTCCCAGGACGTGCTGTTCGCCATCGCCGATGGGGTCGGCCCGGAGAAAAGCCTGATCGCCCTCGGCTATGCCGGTTGGGAACCCGGGCAACTGGAAGCCGAGCTGGCCGACAACGCCTGGCTGACCTGCCCGTTCGACGCCGACATCCTGTTCAACACCAGCAGCGAACTGCGCCTGGAAGCGGCGGCCAGCCGGTTGGGGGTCAACCTCAGCCTGCTCACCAGCCAGGCAGGACACGCCTGATGGCCCTGCGCTTGCTGCTGGGCTTCGATTACGGCACCAAACAGATCGGCGTAGCGGTCGGCCAGGTCATTACCGGCCAGGCCCGCGAGTTGTGCACCTTGAAAGCGCAGAACGGTGTTCCGGACTGGAACCAGGTCGAAGCGCTGATCAAGGAATGGAAACCCGATGCCGTGGTGGTCGGCCTGCCGCTGAACATGGACGGCACGCCCAGCGACATGTGCCTGCGCGCCGAAAAGTTCGCCCGCCGGCTCAATGGCCGCTACAACCTGCCCTTCTATACCCATGACGAGCGCCTGACCACCTTCGAGGCCAAGGGCGAGCGCCTGGTGCGCGGCGGGCAGAAAGGCAGCTACCGCGACAACCCGGTGGACGCCATCGCCGCCGCCCTGCTGCTGCAAGGCTGGCTCGACGCCAACGCCGCCCTGTTCGAAACCTGATTTTTTACAAAGCGCCGCCAAGGCGCTTTCTTTTAGCGACAAGCCGCGCCACTCACCACCGGCCCGGGAACCTGAAGGAGCCAGCATGAGCCTGCCCAATCCTGCCGAACTGATCAGCCAGATGGCGATTCGTCTCACGGCACACCTGGAACACCGCGGCATCAGCGAACCGCGCTACATCGGCATTCGCACCGGTGGCGTCTGGGTCGCCCAGGCCTTGCTCGAAGCACTGGGCAGCCAATCGCCGCTGGGCACCCTGGATGTGTCCTTCTACCGCGACGACTTCAGCCAGAACGGCCTGCACCCGCAAGTACGCCCCTCGGCGCTGCCGTTCGAGATCGAAGGCCAGCACCTGGTGCTGATCGACGACGTGCTGATGAGCGGCCGGACCATCCGCGCCGCCATGAACGAACTGTTCGACTACGGTCGCCCGGCCAGCGTGACGCTGGTGTGCCTGCTGGACCTGGACGCCGCCGAGCTGCCGATCCGGCCGAACGTGGTCGGCGCGACGCTGACGCTGGCCGCCCATGAGCGGGTCAAGCTCTCCGGGCCGTCGCCGCTGCAACTCGAACTGCAAGACCTTGCCCTTTAACTGCCCTTGTAAGAGTCCATCGCGATGACGCCTCTCGAAACCAAGCGCCCGCTGCAGCTCAACGATCAGGGCCAGCTGCGGCACTTCCTGTCCCTCGACGGCCTGCGCCGCGAGCTGTTGACGGAAATCCTCGACACTGCCGACTCGTTCCTCGAGGTCGGTGCCCGGGCAGTGAAGAAAGTCCCGTTGCTGCGCGGCAAGACCGTGTGCAACGTGTTCTTCGAAAACTCCACCCGCACCCGCACCACCTTCGAACTGGCGGCCCAGCGCCTGTCGGCGGACGTGATCACCTTGAACGTGTCCACGTCCTCGGCGAGCAAGGGCGAAACCCTGCTCGACACCTTGCGCAACCTCGAAGCCATGGCCGCCGACATGTTCGTCGTGCGCCACGGCGACTCCGGCGCAGCGCACTTCATTGCCGAACACGTGTGCCCGCAAGTGGCGATCATCAACGGCGGCGACGGCCGTCACGCCCACCCGACCCAGGGCATGCTCGACATGCTGACCATCCGTCGGCACAAGGGCAGCTTCGAAAACCTGTCGGTGGCCATCGTCGGCGACATCCTGCACTCGCGGGTCGCCCGCTCGAACATGCTGGCCCTCAAGACCCTCGGTTGCCCGGACATCCGCGTGATCGCGCCGAAAACCCTGCTGCCCATCGGCGTCGAGCAATACGGCGTGAAGGTCTACACCGACATGACCGAAGGCCTCAAGGATGTCGACGTGGTGATCATGCTGCGCCTGCAACGCGAACGCATGACCGGCGGCCTGCTGCCCAGCGAAGGCGAGTTCTACCGCCTGTTCGGCCTGACCACCGCCCGCCTGGCCGGGGCCAAGCCGGATGCCATCGTCATGCACCCGGGGCCGATCAACCGCGGCGTGGAGATCGAGTCGGCGGTGGCCGACGGCCCGCACTCGGTGATCCTCAACCAGGTGACCTACGGCATCGCCATCCGCATGGCCGTGCTGTCCATGGCCATGAGCGGGCAAACGGCCCAGCGCCAATTCGACCAGGAGAACGCCCAGTGAAGCTCAGCATTCTCGGCGCACGCGTGATCGATCCAGCCAGTGGCCTGGATCAAGTGACTGACATTCATATCGATGCCTGCAAGATCGTCGCCCTGGGCGCCGCGCCCACCGGTTTCGTGGCGGCTGAAATCCTCGACGCCCAGGGCCTGGTGGCCGCGCCTGGCCTGGTGGACCTGAACGTCGCCCTGCGCGAACCGGGCTACAGCCGCAAAGGCAGCATCGTCAGCGAAACCCGGGCCGCCGCCGCCGGTGGCGTGACCAGCCTGTGCTGCCCACCGCAGACCAAACCGGTGCTGGACACCTCGGCCGTGGCCGAACTGATCCTCGACCGCGCCCGCGAAGCCGGCAACACCAAGGTCTTCCCGATCGGCGCACTGAGCAAAGGCCTCGACGGCGAGCAACTGGCCGAACTCATCGCCCTGCGGGACGCCGGTTGCGTGGCGTTCGGCAACGGCCTGAACAGTTTCCGCAACACCCGTACCCTGTGCCGCGCCCTGGAATACGCGGCGACCTTCGGCCTGACGGTGATCTTCAATTCCCAGGATCACGACCTGGCCGAAGGTGGCCTGGCCCACGAAGGCCCGACCGCCAGCTTCCTCGGCCTGCCGGGCATCCCGGAAACCGCCGAGACCGTGGCCCTGGCCCGGGACCTGCTGTTGGTGGAACAAAGCGGCGTGCGCGCCCACTTCAGCCAGCTGACCAGCGCCCGCGGCGCGGCGTTGATCGCCCAGGCCCAGGCCCGCGGCTTGCCGGTGACCGCCGATGTGGCGCTGTACCAGTTGATCCTGACCGACGAGGCGCTGATCGACTTCAACAGCGTCTACCACGTCCAGCCGCCGCTGCGCACCCGCGCCGACCGCGATGGCCTGCGCGAGGCGGTGAAGTCCGGGGTGATCTCGGCCATCTCCAGCCATCACCAACCCCACGAGCGTGATGCCAAGCTGGCCCCGTTCGGCGCCACCGAGCCGGGCATCAGCAGCGTCGAACTGCTGCTGCCGCTGGCCCTGACGCTGGTGGAAGACGGCTTGCTGGACCTGCCGACCTTGCTGGCCCGCCTGAGCGCCGGCCCGGCCCAGGCGCTGCAATTGCCAGCGGGGAAACTGGCGGTGGGCGCCCCGGCGGACCTGGTGCTGTTCGACCCTGCCGCGTCCACCGTGGCCGGCGAAGCCTGGCGCTCCAAGGGCGACAACTGCCCGTTCCTCGGTCACAGCCTGCCGGGAGTGGTGCGCTATACCCTGATGGATGGGCGGATCACCCACCAGGCCTGATACCGCGCCGTTCCTATCGCGAGCAGGCTCGCTCCCACAGGGGGATCTTCGGTGAACACATGACGTGTGAACACCTCGATCCAATGTGGGAGCGAGCTTGCTCGCGATACAGGCGACTCGGTCTTACTGAAAAGCACCCCGCTTCTGCGCATTACGAATCGACACCTGATCGTTCAGCGTCCAGAAGTCATACAGCACCCCGAGAAAAAACACCCCGCCGGTCAGCAGGTAAATAATCCCGCTGATCCACTTGCCCTGATACATCCGGTGTACGCCCAGCACCCCGAGAAACGTCAGCAGAATCCACGCCACGCTGTACTCGATCGGCCCTGGGGTGAAACGCAGGTCCGCCTCGCGGTCCATGGCCGGGATCAGGAACAGGTCGATCAGCCAACCGATGCCCAGCAGGCCGAAGGTGAAGAACCAGATCGTCCCCGTGACCGGCTTGCCGTAATAGAAACGGTGGGCGCCGGTAAAACCGAAAATCCACAGCAGATACCCGATGACTTTGCTGTGGGTATCGCGGATTGCGTCCTGCTGATAGCTGTTCATGAATGGCCTCTTTTGCCTCGATAGAAAAATTTGTTCGGACTTTTTGTGACTTTTTTGTGTCTCGCCGACAAGCGGTCCTGGGCGACACGAACCGGGGAAACCCCCGTGTCACGGGGGTTCTGTCGGACAATCAAGCCCCATTGTCGCCATTGTGCAGGGTTTACGCTGGGTTTCGAATCGACAAACGGCCTCGGAATGGCAAAAAAAGCTGTTATAAAGTTGCGCGCTAACCTTTAAGAGCCTTGCCTAATGCGTCCATTTTTCAAGACATGGCTAACCATTTGCCTATTATTGCCACTGGCCGCCCACGCCACCAATCGTGAGCAACGTCTTCCCAACGTCAACGGCTACACCCCGAAATCCCATGTTTCTGCTCCTTCGAGCAAGAACAAGCCAAGCGTCCAGCGCGTGGGCACGGCCAACAGCAAGCTGGTGCCGCCCATGGCGACCAAAGCGAGCAGCAACGTGCTGAGCCGCGCCGTGAATGTACTCGGCACACCTTATCGTTGGGGCGGCAGCAGCCCAAGTAAAGGCTTCGATTGCAGCGGGTTGGTGAAATACGCTTTCAACGACGCCACGTTCGATCTGCCACGCACGTCCAACGCCATGGCCGCCGGTCATGGCGAGAAAGTAGAGCGCAAGGATCTCAAGCCCGGCGACCTGATCTTCTTCAAGCTCAAGAGCCGCCGGGTCAACCACGTGGCCATCTACCTGGGCAACGACCGTTTCATCCACGCCCCACGCCGTGGCAAGTCGGTGACCATCGACACCTTGAACAAGCCGTACTGGGACACCCACTACGTAGTGGCCAAGCGAGTGCTGCCGAAAGAACCAGGTGCGCTGCGCGTGGTTCAGCGCTGATCAAGCATTTGTGTCACAGCTGAGGCCCCCATCGCGAGCAAGCTCGCTCCCACACTTGATTTTCAGTGCTCACAGAAATTGTGTCCGCCGCAAATCAAATGTGGGAGCGAGCTTGCTCGCGATGAGGCCTGCAAAAGCGCTGCAAATCCCCTGACAGATCCCCTAGAAATTATCCGGCGTACGCGCCCGCTCCCGGGCATGTTCGCGGCTGATCAGGCCCTTGTTCACCAAGTCCTTCAAACACATGTCCAGGGTTTGCATCCCCAGCGAGCCGCCGGTCTGGATGGACGAGTACATCTGCGCCACCTTGTCTTCACGGATCAGGTTCCGGATGGCCGAGGTCCCCAGCATGATTTCATGCGCCGCGATCCGGCCGCCGCCGATCTTCTTGATCAGCGCCTGGGAAATCACCGCCTGCAACGACTCCGACAACATCGAGCGAACCATGGACTTTTCATCGCCCGGGAACACGTCCACCACCCGGTCGATGGTCTTGGCCGCCGAGGTGGTGTGCAAGGTGCCGAACACCAGATGCCCGGTTTCGGCGGCGGTCAGCGCCAGGCGGATGGTTTCCAGGTCGCGCATCTCGCCCACCAGGATCACGTCCGGATCCTCCCGCAGGGCTGAACGCAGGGCCGTGGAGAAACTTTGGGTGTCGCGGTGCACCTCGCGCTGGTTGATCAGGCATTTGCGCGGTTCGTGAACGAATTCGATAGGGTCTTCGATGGTGAGGATGTGATGGTGCTTATGGCTGTTGAGGTAGTCGATCATGGCCGCCAGGGTGGTGGACTTGCCCGAACCGGTCGGCCCGGTCACCAGCACCAGCCCGCGCGGCGATTCGGTCACCTTGCGAAACACCTCGCCCATTCCCAGGTCTTCCATGGTCAGGACTTTCGACGGAATGGTCCGGAACACCGCCCCCGCGCCGCGATTCTGGTTGAAGGCGTTGACCCGGAATCGCGCGACGCCCGGCACGTCGAAGGAAAAGTCGGTCTCCAGAAACTTTTCGTAATCCACCCGTTGCCGGTCGTTCATGATGTCGTAGATCAGCTCATGGACCTGCTTGTGGTCCAGCGCCGGCAGGTTGATCCGCCGTACATCGCCATCTACGCGGATCATCGGCGGCAGCCCGGCGGACAGGTGCAGGTCCGACGCCCCCTGTTTGGCGCTGAACGCCAGCAGTTCAGTGATATCCATAGCGCTCCTCAATTCCAGTAGAATGCCGCGAACCTCACCGCTGGCGCTTCCTTTATGTCCACGATAGCAGACAACATTGCTCAGGTTAGTTCGCGCATCCGCACGGCGGAGCAGACCGCCCAACGTGCCGAAGGCAGTGTCCAACTGCTGGCCGTGAGCAAGACCAAGCCTGCCCAGGCCCTGCGTGAAGCCTATGCCGCCGGCCTGCGGGACTTCGGCGAGAATTACCTGCAAGAGGCCCTGGGCAAACAGGTCGAATTGACCGACCTGCCCTTGATCTGGCACTTCATCGGCCCCATTCAATCGAACAAGACGCGCGCTATCGCCGAACACTTCGACTGGGTGCATTCCGTGGATCGCTTGAAAATTGCACAGCGCCTGTCCGAGCAGCGTCCGGCCGAGTTGCCGCCGCTGAACATCTGCATCCAGGTCAACGTCAGCGGTGAAGCCAGCAAATCCGGCTGCACCCCGGCGGACCTGCCCGCCCTGGCCAGCGCCATCAGCGCTTTGCCACGCCTGAAGCTGCGCGGGCTGATGGCGATTCCCGAACCCACCGAAGAACGTGCCGCCCAGGATGCAGCCTTCGCCGCCGTTCAACGCCTGCAAGCCAGCCTGGCACTGCCGCTGGACACGCTTTCCATGGGCATGAGCCACGACCTCGAGTCGGCCATTGCCCAAGGCGCCACCTGGGTGCGCATCGGTACTGCCCTGTTTGGTGCCCGCGACTATGGTCACTCCTGAACCATGACCGACTCATCTCTTTATAAGGACCTGTCATGAGCAACACGCGTATTGCCTTCATCGGCGCCGGCAACATGGCCGCCAGCCTGATCGGCGGCCTGCGGGCCAAGGGCCTGGACGCTTCGCTGATCCGCGCCAGCGATCCGGGTGAAGAGACCCGCACCCGAGTGAGTGCCGAGCACGGCATCGAAACCTTCGCCGACAATGCCCAGGCCATCGACGGCGCCGACGTCATCGTGCTGGCGGTCAAGCCGCAAGCGATGAAAACCGTCTGCGAAGCCCTTCGCCCCAGCCTCAAGCCCCATCAACTGGTGGTGTCGATTGCCGCTGGCATCACCTGTGCCAGCATGAACAACTGGCTCGGCGAGCAGCCGATCGTACGTTGCATGCCCAACACGCCGGCGCTGTTGCGCCAGGGCGTCAGCGGCCTGTTCGCCACGCCACACGTGAGCGCCGAGCAACGCCAGCAGGCCGAAACGCTGCTGTCGGCCGTCGGCCTGGCCCTGTGGCTGGACACCGAACAGCAACTGGACGCGGTCACCGCCGTCTCCGGCTCCGGCCCGGCGTACTTTTTCCTGCTGATCGAAGCCATGACCGCCGCGGGCGAAAAACTTGGCCTGACCCGGGAAACCGCCGCCCAGTTGACCTTGCAGACCGCCCTCGGTGCCGCGCACATGGCGGTGTCGAGCGATGTCGATGCGGCCGAGCTGCGTCGTCGCGTGACCTCGCCGGCCGGCACCACCGAAGCGGCCATCAAATCGTTCCAGGCCGGGGGCTTCGAAGCCCTGGTGGAAAAAGCACTCGGCGCCGCCGCGCACCGCTCGGCCGAAATGGCCGAACAACTGGGCCAATAAGGAGCCATTCATGATTGGATTGAACACTGCAGCGGTCTACGTGCTGCAAACCCTCGGCAGCCTGTACTTGCTGATCGTGCTGTTGCGTTTCGTGCTGCAACTGGTGCGCGCCAACTTCTACAACCCGCTGTGCCAGTTCATCGTCAAGGCCACCCAGCCGCTGCTCAAGCCGCTGCGCCGGATCATCCCGAGCCTGTTCGGCCTGGACATGTCGTCGCTGGTCCTGGCGATCCTCGTGCAAATGGCGCTGATGGCCCTGACCCTGCTGCTGACCTACGGCACCACCGGCAACCCGCTGCAATTGCTGATCTGGTCGCTCATTGGCGTGACCGCGCTGTTCCTGAAGATCTTCTTCTTCGCCCTGATCATCAGCGTGATCCTGTCGTGGGTCGCGCCGGGCAGCCATAACCCGGGGGCCGAGCTGGTGAACCAGATCTGCGAACCGGCCCTGGCGCCGTTCCGTCGCATCGTGCCGAACCTGGGCGGCCTGGATATCTCGCCGATCCTGGCGTTCATGGTGCTCAAGCTGATCGACATGCTGGTGATCAACAACCTGGCGGCGATGACCATGATGCCGGAAATCCTGCGGCTGCTGATCTGACCCGATACCGGCCTGATCAGTCAGCACCTCTCTCAGTGGGAGCAAAGCTTGCTCGCGAAACAGGCGCCTCGGTCCCCAAAAGACCGCATCGGCCCCATCGCGGGCAAGCCTTGCTCCCACAGGGTCTACGTTCACCGAAGAATCAGCGCCGCCCTTTGCTTGCCGCCCGCCACAGCGGTCTTTAGACTTACGCCTCATTTCAACGCGAGCAGGGTCGATGCCAGCTGCCTTTCCCCCCGATTCCGTTGGTCTGGTGACGCCGCAAACGGCGCATTTCAGCGAGCCCCTGGCCCTGGCCTGCGGCCGTTCGTTGCCAGCCTATGACCTGATCTACGAAACCTACGGCACCCTCAATGCCACGGCGAGCAATGCCGTGCTGATTTGCCACGCCTTGTCGGGGCATCACCACGCCGCCGGCTACCACAGCATCGACGACCGCAAGCCCGGCTGGTGGGACAGTTGCATCGGCCCGGGCAAGCCCATCGACACCAGCAAGTTCTTCGTGGTCAGCCTGAACAACCTGGGCGGCTGCAACGGTTCCACCGGCCCCAGCAGCCTCAACCCGGACACCGGCAAGCCCTTCGGCGCCGATTTCCCGGTGCTGACCGTGGAAGACTGGGTCCACAGCCAGGCCCGCCTGGCCGACCGCCTCGGTATCGGCCAGTGGGCCGCCGTGATCGGCGGCAGCCTGGGAGGCATGCAGGCCCTGCAATGGACCATCACTTACCCGGACCGCGTGCGCCACTGCCTGGCAATCGCCTCGGCCCCCAAGCTGTCGGCGCAAAACATCGCCTTCAACGAAGTGGCGCGCCAGGCGATCCTCACCGACCCCGAATTCCACGGCGGTTCGTTCCAGGAACACGGCGTGATCCCCAAGCGCGGGCTGATGCTGGCACGGATGGTCGGGCACATCACCTACCTGTCCGACGACTCCATGGGCGAGAAATTCGGCCGTGGCCTCAAGAGCGAAAAGCTCAACTACGACTTCCACAGCGTCGAGTTCCAGGTCGAGAGCTACCTGCGCTATCAGGGTGAAGAATTCTCCGGGCGTTTCGACGCCAACACCTACCTGTTGATGACCAAGGCGCTGGACTACTTCGATCCGGCGGCGAACTTCGACGATAACCTGGCGAAAACCTTCGCCAATGCCACCGCCAAGTTCTGCGTGATGTCGTTCACCACCGACTGGCGCTTCTCCCCGGCGCGCTCGCGGGAGCTGGTGGACGCGCTGATGGCCGCGCGCAAGGACGTCTGCTACCTGGAAATCGACGCGCCCCAGGGCCACGACGCCTTTTTGATCCCGATCCCGCGCTACCTGCAGGCGTTCGGCAACTACATGAACCGTATAACGCTGTGAGGACGCCATGAGAGCCGATCTGGACATCATCCAGGAATGGATCCCCGCCGGCAGCCGCGTGCTCGACCTGGGCTGCGGCAACGGCGAACTGCTGACCTGGCTGCGGGACAACAAACAGGTCACCGGCTACGGCCTGGAAAACGACCCGGACAACATTGCCGAATGCGTCGCCAAGGGCATCAACGTCATCGAGCAGGACCTGGACAAGGGCCTGGGCAACTTCGCCAGCAACAGCTTCGACATCGTGGTCATGACCCAAGCCCTGCAAGCGGTGCACTACCCGGACAAGATCCTCGACGAAATGCTGCGGGTCGGGCGCCAGTGCATCATCACCTTCCCCAACTTCGGTCACTGGCGCTGCCGCTGGTACCTGGCGAGCAAGGGACGCATGCCGGTTTCGGATTTCCTGCCCTACACCTGGTACAACACGCCGAACATCCACTTCTGCACCTTCAAGGATTTCGAAGCGCTGTGCCGCGAACGCGAAGCCAAGGTCATCGATCGCCTGGCCGTGGACCAGCAGCACCGCCACGGGTGGGCCAGCAAGCTATGGCCTAATCTGTTAGGTGAAATAGGCATCTATCGGGTCAGCAGCCCAGGCCTTGCCGATTACCAGGTCGCGGTGTAAGCCCCGGCCTCACCAGGAGCACGACATGAAACGTCTAGCGTTGTTTCTCATCACCGCTTGCCTGAGCGTGGGCGCCATGGCCGCCGACGTCATCAAGGGCGAGCGCAAGGAAGTGTTCGGTGATATCACCGTGCACTACAACACGTTCAACTCCACCTTCCTGACGCCGGAGATCGCCAAGGCTGCCGAACTGATTCGCAGCAAGAACCAAGGTGTGATCAATGTCTCGGTGATCAAAAGCGGCAAGCCATTGATCGCCGACGTCAGCGGCACGGTGAAGGACCTGACCAGCAAGACAGTCCCCCTCTCCTTCCGCCAGATCACCGAACAAGGCGCGATCTATTACATCGCCCAGTATCCAGTGGACCAACAGGAAACCCGCACCTTCGAGATCAAGGTGCAAACCGGCGACAAGATCAACACCATCAACTTCAACCAGGAACTGTTCCCCGGCGAATGATGAACCTCACCCAACTCGTACTGGCCAGCCACAACGCCGGCAAACTCAAGGAACTGCAGGCCATGCTTGGCGGGTCGGTGCAGTTGCGCTCGATTGGCGAATTCAGCCAGGTGGAACCGGAAGAGACCGGCCTGTCGTTCGTCGAGAACGCCATCCTCAAGGCCCGCAATGCCGCACGCATCTCGGGCCTGCCGGCGCTCGCCGACGATTCCGGGCTGGCCGTGGACTTCCTCGGCGGCGCACCGGGCATTTACTCGGCCCGTTACGCTGACGGCAAGGGTGACGCGGCGAACAACGCCAAGCTGCTCGATGCCCTCAAGGACGTGCCCGAAGCCGAGCGCGGCGCGCAGTTTGTCTGTGTGCTGGCCCTGGTCCGCCACGCCGACGATCCGCTGCCGATCCTCTGCGAAGGCCTGTGGCACGGGCGCATTCTCACCCAAGCCAGCGGCGAGCACGGTTTTGGCTACGACCCGTTGTTCTGGGTGCCAGAGCGCAATTGCTCCAGCGCCGAGCTGGGGCCGGTGGAAAAGAACCAACTGAGCCACCGCGCCCGCGCCATGGCCCTGCTGCGTCAACGCCTGGGCCTGCAATGACCGACGACGCCCCCGCACCCCTGATCCATGGCGGTGCACAAACCCCGCGGGCGCCGCTCCCGGTGCTGCCGCCCCTGGCGCTGTACATCCACATCCCGTGGTGTGTACGCAAATGCCCCTATTGCGACTTCAACTCCCATACCGCCAGCCCGCAGCTGCCGGAGGAGGAATACGTCGACGCTTTGCTGGCCGATCTCGATCAGGACCTGCACGGGGTTCATGGCCGCGAACTGAGCTCGATCTTCTTCGGCGGCGGTACGCCAAGCCTGTTCAGTGCCCAGGCCCTGAGCCGATTGCTCAAGGGGGTCGAGGCGCGGATACCCTTCGCCCAGGACATCGAAATCACCCTGGAAGCCAACCCCGGCACGTTCGAGCAAGAAAAATTCGTCGCTTACCGGGCCTTGGGCATCAACCGCCTGTCCATCGGCATCCAGAGCTTCCAGCAGGCCAAGCTCGAAGCCCTGGGGCGGATCCATAACGGTGACGAGGCGGTGCGCGCCGCCGGCATGGCCCGCCAGGCCGGGTTCGACAACTTCAACCTGGACCTGATGCATGGGCTGCCCGACCAGTCCCTCGACGACGCCTTGAGCGACCTGCGCCAGGCCATTGCCTTGAAGCCGACTCACCTGTCCTGGTACCAGCTGACGTTGGAGCCGAACACGGTGTTCTGGAACCAACCGCCGACCTTGCCCGAAGACGACACGCTGTGGGATATCCAGGAAGCCGGGCAGGCCTTGCTGGCCGAACACGGCTACGCCCAATACGAAGTCTCGGCCTACGCCCAGCCCGGTCGGGCGGCGCGGCATAACCTCAACTACTGGAGCTTCGGCGACTTCATCGGCATCGGCGCCGGCGCCCACGGCAAGCTCAGCCATCCGGACGGGCGCATCGTGCGCACCTGGAAGACCCGACTGCCCAAGGACTATCTCAATCCGGCCAAAAGCTTCCAGGCTGGCGAGAAAACCCTGGCCAATGAAGAACTGCCGTTCGAGTTCCTGATGAACGCCCTGCGCCTGACCGCAGGCGTGGACGCGCGGCTGTACCCGGAACGCACCGGGTTGCCCCTGCAAAGCCTGGCCGAAGGCCGGCGCGAGGCCGAACAAAGCGGGTTGTTGCAGGTCGAACCGACACGTCTGGCGGCCACCGAGCGCGGACAGCTGTTTCTCAATGACTTGCTGCAGACATTTCTGAGCTGATCAACACAAGGAAATCGAATGGATCTGGTACTCGACCTGCTGGCCACCGTGTCCCGCTGGAGCCGCAGCAACCTGTCGGAAATCTCCCTGGCATTGGTAGGTTGCCTGCTGGTGCTGTTTGGTGCCGACATCAAGGGCTGGGTCGACCAACGCCTGGGCAGCATCGCCGGCGCCTTGCGCGTCCCCTTGATCGCCCTGCTGTGCATGATCGGCAGCGGTGCCGCGCTGATCTATGCCACGCCATGGATCGTCAGGGGCTTGAGCCAGTTCAACAACTACAGCCTGGCGCCGGTGTTGTTGGTGGTGCTGGTGTTGATTGGCGTGGTGGCGGATCGGCGCTGATTTCGACCATTACACAAAACAAATGTGGGAGCGAGCTTGCTCGCGATGGCGGTATAACAGTCAACATTGATGTTGGATGTCATGCCCTCATCG
Source organism: Pseudomonas fluorescens (assembly GCF_001307275.1). NCBI lineage: Bacteria > Pseudomonadati > Pseudomonadota > Gammaproteobacteria > Pseudomonadales > Pseudomonadaceae > Pseudomonas > Pseudomonas fluorescens. The sequence goes on along the minus strand of NZ_CP012831.1, from coordinate 3,038,862 downwards.
CGAGCAAGCTCGCTCCCACAAGGGATCCTGTTTCAACAGGATCTTCTGATGCTTACGCCACCTTCTCGAACTTCAAATCCCAAACCCCATGCCCCAGCCGTTCGCCACGGCGTTCGAACTTGGTGATCGGCCGTTCGGCCGGGCGTGGCACGCACTTGCCGTCTTCGGCCAGGTTGCGATAGCCCGGGGCGACGTTCATCACTTCCAGCATGTACTCGGCGTAGGGTTCCCAGTCGGTGGCCATGTGCAGCACACCGCCGACCTTCAACTTGCTGCGCACCAGTTCAGCGAACGACGCCTGGACGATACGGCGCTTGTGGTGCCGGCTTTTGTGCCAAGGGTCCGGGAAGAACAGCATCAGCCGGTCGAGACTGTTGTCGGCCACGCAGCGGTTGAGCACTTCGATGGCGTCGCAATCGTAGACCCGCAGGTTGGTCAGCCCTTGGGTCAGCACGCCGTTGAGCAGCGCACCCACGCCGGGACGGTGGACTTCCACCCCGATGAAATCCTGCTCCGGCGAAGCGGCGGCCATTTCCAGCAACGAGTGGCCCATGCCGAAGCCGATTTCCAGCGAGCGCGGGGCCGAGCGGCCGAACACCTGGTCAAAATCCACCGGTGCATCGGCCAGGGGCAGGACAAACAGCGGCGCGCCCTGCTCCAGGCCGCGCTGCTGGCCTTCAGTCATGCGCCCGGCGCGCATCACGAAACTCTTGATGCGGCGGTGCTGGCGCTCTTCGCCTTCTTCCGGCAGGACCGGCGTGTCGTTCGATTCAGTCATCAATGGCTCTTACTTGATCAGACCATCCAGCGGCGAGGAGGCGCTGGCGTAAAGTTTTTTCGGCATGCGGCCGGCCAGGTACGCCAGGCGACCGGCGACGATGGCGTGCTTCATGGCTTCGGCCATCAGGACTGGCTGCTGGGCGTGGGCGATGGCCGAGTTCATCAGCACCGCTTCGCAGCCCAGCTCCATGGCGATAGTGGCGTCGGAGGCGGTGCCGACACCGGCATCCACCAACACCGGGATCTTGGCTTCTTCCAGGATGATCTGCAGGTTGTACGGGTTGCAGATCCCCAGGCCAGTGCCGATCAGGCCGGCCAGCGGCATGACCGCGATGCAGCCGATTTCCGCCAGCTGACGGGCAATGATCGGGTCATCGCTGGTGTAGACCATCACGTCGAAACCTTCCTTGACCAGGGTTTCGGCGGCCTTGAGGGTCTCGATCACGTTGGGGAACAGGGTTTTCTGGTCCGCCAGCACTTCCAGCTTCACCAGGTTGTGGCCATCGAGCAGTTCACGGGCCAGGCGGCAGGTGCGCACGGCCTCGATGGCGTCGAAGCAACCGGCGGTGTTCGGCAGGATGGTGTAGCGATCCGGCGGCAGGATATCCAGCAGGTTCGGTTCGCCCGGGTTCTGGCCGATGTTGGTCCGGCGCACGGCGACGGTCACGATCTCGGCGCCCGAGGCCTCGATGGCCAGGCGGGTTTCTTCCATGTCGCGGTATTTGCCGGTGCCTACCAGCAAGCGCGACTGGTAGGTACGACCGGCCAGGACGAAGGGCTTGTCGCTACGAACGATGCTCATGGGAAATCCTCTGTTGGGGTGAGGTTCTTGCGAAATGCTGCGAAACCGAGGCGGCTAGCCGCCACCGATGGCGTGGACCACTTCGACCGAATCGCCGTCGTTCAACGTGGTTTCGGCGTGCTGGCTGCGCGGGACGATATCCAGATTGAGCTCCACCGCGACGCGACGTCCAGCGAGTTCCAGACGGGTCAGCAGGGCCGCAACGGTTTCACCGTCGGGCAGTTCAAGGGGTTCGCCGTTCAACTGAATGCGCATGCCGGATGCCGCCATCATTTTTAGGGGCTGGCATTCTAGCCCGATCAGTCAGGGCGACCCAAGCCATTCGTCATGAAATGGACTGCCCGGTCAGCCCAGCCGCCAGGCGGCAAGCCCCAGGCACAACCAGCCGATCAGGAACGCCACGCCACCCAACGGGGTGATGATGCCCAGCTTGCTGATGCCGGTCAGGGTCAACAGGTACAGGCTGCCGGAGAACAACAGGATGCCGATGACAAACGCAATCCCGGCCCAGGTGACGACGCGTCCGGGAATGTGCGTGGCCAGCAACGCAACGCCCAGCAACGCCAGGGTGTGCACCAGTTGGTAGGTGACGCCGGTGTGGAAAATCGCCAGGTAATCGGCGCTCAGGCGATTTTTCAGGCCATGGGCGGCAAATGCCCCCAGCGCCACGCCCGTAAAACCGAAAAAAGCCGCCAGCATCAGAAAGCTACGCAACATGGGAACTCCAGTCAGACTCGGTGGACAGGGTCTGTATAATGGCCCGCTCGACGGGTTCGGCCAAGCCATCTCTATGCTGCGTTTATTGTTTCGACGATTCCTTAAAGCCCTGCTCTGGTTCGCCGTCGGCAGCGTCGTGCTGGTGCTGCTGTTTCGCGTGGTGCCGCCGCCGTTCACCGCACTGATGATCGAGCGCAAGGTTGAATCCTGGTTCGGCGGTGAGCCGATCGATCTGCAACGCACCTGGCAACCTTGGGACCGGATTTCCGACAGCCTCAAGGTGGCGGTGATCGCTGGTGAAGATCAGAAATTCCCCGAGCACTGGGGCTTCGACATTGGCGCGATCCAGGCCGCCTTCGCTCACAATGGGCGTGGCGGTTCGATTCGCGGCGCCAGCACCCTCAGCCAGCAAGTGTCCAAGAACCTGTTCCTGTGGTCGGGCCGCAGTTGGCTGCGCAAAGGCCTGGAGGCCTGGTTCACCGCGCTGATCGAGGTGCTCTGGCCCAAGCAGCGGATCCTTGAGGTGTACCTCAACAGCGTCGAGTGGGATGACGGTGTGTTCGGGGCGGAAGCCGCAGCACGCCACCACTTCCGCACCAGCGCCGACGCCTTGTCCCGGCAACAGGCCAGCCTGCTGGCGGCGGTATTGCCCAACCCGCGGAAGTGGAGCGCCAGCCGGCCGAGCCCCTATGTGCTACGGCGGGCAGGCTGGATTCGTCAGCAGATGAGCCAGCTGGGGGGCGACAGCTACCTGCTGGAGCTCGATCGTTCGCGGCGAGCGCCCTGGGCGCAGTAGCCCAGACACTGAAAAACCCTGTGGGAGCGAGCTTGCTCGCGATGACGGTTCGACAACCAACACTGATGTTGAATGCAATGGCCTCATCGCGAGCAAGCTCGCTCCCACAGAATCAGCAGTGAATTCAAATCATTGGCACAAACAAAAACGCCCCGATCATCACTGATCGGGGCGTTTTTCATGGCTGCTATCGCAGGTCAAGCCGCAATCGACACCTTGAGCTTGTTCATCGCGCTCTTCTCGAGCTGGCGAATCCGCTCGGCCGACACGTTGTACTTCTGCGCCAGGTCGTGCAGCGTGGCTTTTTCCTCGGCCAGCCAGCGCTGGTAGAGGATGTCGCGGCTGCGTTCGTCCAGCACTTCCAGGGCTTCGTGCAGGTTGGTGTTGGAGTTGTCGCTCCAGTCGGCGTCTTCCAGTTGACGCGCCGGGTCATACCGGTGGTCTTCCAGGTAGTTGGCCGGCGATTGGAAAGCGCTGTCGTCGTCCGCTTCGGCGGCCGGGTCGAAGGCCATGTCATGGCCGGTCAGGCGGCTTTCCATCTCGCGCACTTCCCGGGGTTCTACGCCCAGGCTTTCAGCCACGCGGTGGACTTCTTCGTTGTTCAGCCAGGCCAGACGCTTCTTCTGGCTGCGCAGGTTGAAGAACAGCTTGCGTTGGGCCTTGGTGGTCGCGACTTTCACGATGCGCCAGTTGCGCAGGATGAACTCGTGGATTTCCGCCTTGATCCAGTGCACGGCGAACGACACCAGGCGCACACCCATTTCCGGGTTGAAGCGCTTGACCGCCTTCATCAGGCCGACGTTGCCTTCCTGGATCAGGTCGGCCTGGGCCAGCCCGTAGCCGGAATAGCTGCGGGCGATATGTACGACAAAACGCAGGTGGGCGAGCACCATCTGCCGAGCCGCCTCAAGATCCTGCTCATAATAGAGACTCTCGGCCAGTTCACGCTCCTGCTCGGGCGTCAGCAAGGGGATGCTGTTCACCGTGTGCACATAGGCCTCCAGGTTCGCACCCGGGACCAGAGCATAAGCAGGTTGCAAAGAAGTGGTCATACGAAAAAACCTCCGACTCACATAACTCGTGCAGTTCAGCACTGCGAAAATTGACCGGGAACCCAAAGACAAGTTCCCACAAAAACCGAAAGGTCAATACGCGCAAAAAAACACTATTTTGGCGCAAGCTCACGCAAGTGGCGTGCGACCGCAATCCATGCACCGATATAACCCAACAGCACCGCGCCAAGCAAGAGCGACAGACCGTCGGCGACTGGCACTCCGGCCAGCGCGAAATCACTGCCGTACAAACCGGCCAGCCCCACTACCGCATCGTTCAGCCAGTCCAGGCCAAACGCCAATACGCCCCAGGACAGAATCCCCGCACCGAAGCCATACAGCGCCCCCATATAAAGGAAGGGCCTGCGTACATAACTGTCCGTACCGCCGACGAGTTTAATCACTTCTATCTCGGTGCGGCGGTTTTCAATATGAAGACGAATGGTATTGCCTATCACCAAAAGTAATGCAGAAACCAGCAGCACCGTCAGACCGAAGACAAACCGGTCGCCGAGCTTGAGGATCGCCGCAAGACGCTCGACCCAGACTAGATCAAGTTGCGCCTGTTGTACCTTCGGCAACTCGGAAAGTCTTTGTCTTAATGCTTCAAGGGCGGGCTTGTCGACCTCGTTCGGCGTCACCAGCACCACGCCCGGCAGCGGGTTCTCCGGCAGTTCCTTGAGCGCGTCGCCCAGTCCGGACTGTTGCTGGAACTCTTCCAGCGCCTGCTCGCGGCCGATGTACTCGGCTTCGGCCACTCCCGGCATCGCCTTGATCTGCTCACCCAATGCCTGGCCTTCGGCGGGACTGGCGTCCATCTGCAGGTAGAGGGAAATCTGCGCCGCGCGCTGCCAGGAACCGCCCAGGCGCTCCACATTATTCAGCAATAATGACAGGCCCATGGGCAGGCTCAAGGCAACCGCCATCACCATGCAGGTAAAGAAGCTGCCGATGGGCTGCTTGCCCAGACGCCGCAGGCTGTCCAGCAGGCTGGCGCGATGGCTTTCGATCCAGGCGCGCAGCAGCGTGGCGAAGTCCGGGCCGTCGTCATCGTCGCGCTTTTTCTTTTGCGGCTGCGGATCGGAGGCCTTCGGGGCCACGCGTTCGGCCACTTTCGGGCTGCGAGTAGCACTCATGCGCCAGCCTCCCCGTCACCGATCAATCGACCGCGTTGCAAGGTGAGCATGCGGTGACGCATGCGGGCGATCAGGGCCAGGTCGTGACTGGCGATCAGCACACTGGTGCCCAGGCGGTTGATGTCTTCGAACACGCCCATGATTTCCGCCGCCAGGCGCGGGTCGAGGTTACCGGTGGGCTCGTCCGCCAGCAGCAAGGCCGGGCGATGGACGATGGCACGAGCGATGCCGACACGCTGTTGCTGGCCGGTGGAGAGGTCGCCCGGGTACAGGTCGGTCTTGTCCGACAGGGCCACACGCTCCAGGGCCGAGTCCACGCGCTTGATGATCTCGGCCTTGGACAGGCCAAGGATCTGCAACGGCAACGCCACGTTGTTGAACACCGTGCGGTCGAACAGCAACTGGTGATTCTGGAACACCACGCCGATCTGCCGCCGCAGGTAGGGGATCTGGGCATTGCTGATGGTGCTCAGGTCCTGGCCGGCCAGCAGCAGTTTGCCGGTGGAAGGCCGCTCCATCGCCAGCAACAGGCGCAGCAAGGTGCTTTTACCGGCGCCGGAATGGCCGGTGACGAACAGAAACTCGCCCCGACGGACCCGAAAGCTCAGCTCATGCAAGCCGACGTGACCGTTCGGATAGCGTTTACCGACCTGTTCGAAACGAATCATGAATGCTCCCGTTCGGCAAACAGTGCCTGGACAAAGGGCTCGGCTTCAAAGGTGCGCAAGTCGTCGATGCCTTCGCCCACGCCGATGTAGCGAATGGGCAGGCCGAACTGCTTGGCCAGGGCGAAAATCACCCCGCCCTTGGCGGTGCCGTCGAGCTTGGTCAGGGCCAGCCCGGTCAGTTCGACGGTCTGGTTGAATTGCTTGGCCTGGTTGATGGCGTTCTGGCCGGTACCGGCGTCCAGCACCAGCAGCACTTCGTGGGGCGCGTCGGCGTCGAGCTTGCCGATCACCCGGCGCACCTTCTTCAATTCTTCCATCAGGTTGTCTTTGGTGTGCAGGCGACCGGCCGTGTCGGCGATCAGTACATCGATGCCACGGGCCTTGGCCGCCTGCACGGCGTCGAAGATCACCGAAGCGGAGTCGGCGCCGGTGTGCTGGGCGATCACCGGGATCTTGTTGCGCTCGCCCCACACTTGCAGTTGTTCGACCGCGGCGGCGCGGAAGGTGTCGCCGGCGGCGAGCATGACTTTCTTGCCTTCGAGTTGCAGCTTCTTGGCCAGCTTGCCGATGGTGGTGGTCTTGCCGGCGCCATTGACACCAACGACCAGGATCACGAACGGCTTGTTCTGCGAGGCGATCACCAGCGGCTTTTCCACCGGCTTGAGCAGGCTGGTCAGCTCGCCCTGCAGGGATTTGTACAGGGCGTCGGCGTCGGTCAGCTGCTTGCGTGCGACCTTCTGGGTCAGGCTCTGGATGATCACCGAGGTGGCCTCGACGCCGACATCGGCGGTCAGCAGGCGGGTTTCGATGTCCTCGAGCAATTCGTCGTCGATGACTTTCTTGCCCAGGAACAGGCTGGCCATGCCTTCGCCGATGCTGGCGCTGGTCTTGGACAAGCCCTGCTTGAGGCGGGCGAAGAAGCCGACCTTGTTTTCCTCAGCGCTACGGACGGGCTCGACGGGGGCCATGGTTTCCAGCACGGCAGGTACCGGCTCGGGTGCGGCAGGCGCAACCACGGGTGCAACGACGGCGGCTGGCGGTTCAATGACAGCTTCGACGACTGGCGCCTCGACAACCTGTGTCGGCGCTGGAATCGGCGGGGTGATATGAGGCGCCGTTTCCTCGACCAGCGCGACGGGCTCTTCCGCCACCGGCAAGGTCAGCCAGGGCGTTTGTTCGGCGGGCGGGGTCAGCGGCTGCTCGGCCATCGGCTCGGCAACGGGCTCAGGCTCGACCGGTTGCAGCACCGGCTCGGCGATCGGCAGGACAATGGGCGCGGCCTCTTCGGCCACTGCCTCGGCGGCGGGCTCAGGCAGCGCTTGCGGCTGTTCGACGACGGTATCCTGCGGCTTCTTGCGCAGCCATCCGAACAGGCCTTTTTTCTCGCCAGCCGCGGCTGGGGTCTTCTTGTCGTCGTTGGAACCAAACATGGAGGACGGCTATCTCACGGTAGCGACGCGCCACGAGGGCGCCTCGGTGATAAATATTCAATGCTGAACAGACTGCGTTTCATCCAGCTTGTTCACGCGCAACATTTTGTCGAAGCGTCCCAGGACGCCTCAAAGTCGATTTTTTCGAAGGACTGGTACGGCATCATCTGCGAAAACGCCGGGATCAACGAGCAAACCCGGGGTTTCTCCGCAGAACCCAGACAACCCCGGGCCGATAAAAGGCCCGATAGGCGTGGCCGCCAGTAAAACGGATCAGTATCCTAGCACCTCCTCGCCTGCCGAGGCTAAGACCTAGCAGGCAACCCAACAGGTTTAAACACGAATGAATGCTCTTGCCCGCCGCGCCGCAGGCCTGCTGCTCAGCACAGTTTGTCTGCCTCTTTCAGCCCTGGCTGCCGACCCACAACCCACCCATGAATTCACCCTCGACAACGGCCTGAAGGTCGTCGTGCGCGAAGACCATCGTGCGCCGGTGGTGGTGTCCCAGGTCTGGTACAAGGTCGGTTCCAGCTACGAAACGCCAGGCCAGACCGGTTTGTCCCACGCCCTTGAGCACATGATGTTCAAGGGCAGTGAAAAAGTCGGCCCCGGCGAAGCGTCGCTGATCCTGCGCGACCTCGGTGCCGAAGAGAACGCCTTCACCAGCGACGACTTCACCGCCTACTACCAGGTGCTGGCCCGCGACCGCCTGGGCGTGGCCTTCGAACTGGAAGCCGACCGCATGGCCAGCCTGCGCCTGCCGCCGGAGGAATTCAGCCGCGAAATCGAGGTGATCAAGGAAGAGCGCCGCATGCGCACCGACGACAAGCCCATGTCCAAGGCCTACGAGCGCTTCCAGGCCATGGCTTACCCGGCCAGCGGCTACCACACGCCGACCATCGGCTGGATGGCCGACCTGGACCGGATGACCGTCGAGGAACTGCGTCACTGGTACGAGTCCTGGTACACCCCGAACAACGCGACCCTGGTGGTGGTTGGCGACGTGACGCCGGAGGAGGTCAAATCCCTGGCCCAGCGTTATTTCGGCCCGATTGCCCGGCGCGCGGTGCCGGTCGCGAAAATCCCCTTGGAACTGGCCGAACCCGGCGAACGCCAGATCACCTTGCATGTGCAGACCCAACTGCCCAGCGTGATGCTGGCCTTCAACGTGCCGAGCATCGCCACCGCGACGGACAAGGCGTCGGTCAACGCGTTGCGGCTGATCTCGGCCCTGCTGGATGGCGGCTACAGCGGCCGGATCCCGACCCAACTGGAGCGCGGCGAAGAATTGGTGTCCGGCGGCTCGTCGAGCTACGACGCCTTCACCCGCGGCGACTCGTTGTTCACCTTGTCGGCGACGCCCAACACGCAGAAAAACAAAACCCTCGCCCAGGCAGAAGCAGGTTTGTGGCGCTTGCTTGAGCAGTTGAAAACCACCGCCCCGACCGCCGACGAACTGGAACGCGTGCGCGCCCAGGTCATCGCCGGCCTGGTGTATGAGCGCGACTCGATCACCAGCCAGGCCACCGCCATCGGCCAGCTGGAAACCGTCGGCTTGTCCTGGAAGCTGATGGACACCGAACTCGCCGAACTGCAAAGCGTGACCCCGCAAGACATCCAGAAGGCAGCCCAGCTGTATTTCACCCGCTCGCGCCTGAGCGTTGCGCACGTCCTGCCCGAGGAGAAAGCTCATGAATGAGCGCAAATCATCGCGCCTGGTGCCGATCGGCCTGGTATTGATCGCCCTGGCCGGCGCCCTGGCCTTTTACCTGTCGCCGTCCAGCGACTCCAACGCCAGCCAGGCATTGGACAAGGCCAAGTCCGGCAACAAGCTGCAATCCCTGGCCGAACTGAACGACAAGGCCCCCAGTCGGCGCCAGCTCGACGTGCAAACCTGGACAACCGCTGGCGGCGCCAAGGTGCTGTTCGTCGAAGCCCGGGAATTGCCGATGTTCGACCTGCGCCTGACCTTCGCCGCCGGCAGCAGCCAGGACGGCGACGCCCCCGGCCTCGCTCTGCTGACCAACGCCATGCTCAACGAAGGCGTGGCCGGCAAGGACGTCAGCGCCATCGCCCAAGGCTTCGAAAGCCTCGGCGCGGACTTTGGCAACGGCGCCTATCGGGACATGGCCGTGGCGTCCCTGCGCAGTCTCAGCGCAGCCGACAAGCGTGAGCCGGCATTGAAGCTGTTCGCCGAAGTCGTCGGCAAACCGACCTTCCCCGCCGACTCCTTCGCCCGGATCAAGAACCAGATGCTCGCCGGTTTCGAGTACCAGAAGCAGAACCCCGGCAAACTGGCGGGCCTGGAACTGATGAAGCGCCTCTACGGCGAGCATCCTTATGCCCACTCCAGCGACGGCACCGCCGACAGTATCCCACCGATCACCCTGGCCCAGGCCCGGGCTTTCCACGCCAAGGCCTATGCCGCCGGCAACGCAGTGATCGCACTGGTGGGGGACTTGTCCCGCGCCGAAGCCGAAGCGATTGCCAACCAGGTGTCCGCCGCGCTGCCCAAAGGCCCGGCCCTGGCGAAAACCCCGGCACCGGTGGAACCGAAGGCGAGCATCGGCCACATCGAGTTCCCGTCCAAGCAGACCAACCTGATGCTCGCGCAATTGGGCATCGACCGCGACGATCCGGACTATGCCGCGGTGTCCCTGGGCAACCAGATCCTCGGCGGCGGTGGCTTCGGCACGCGGCTGATGACTGAAGTCCGCGAAAAACGCGGCCTGACCTACGGCGTGTATTCCGGCTTTACGGCGATGCAGGCCCGCGGCCCGTTCATGATCAACCTGCAGACCCGTGCAGAGATGAGCGAGGGCACCTTGAAACTGGTGCAGGACGTGTTCGCCGACTACCTCAAGAACGGTCCGACCCAGAAAGAACTCGATGACGCCAAGCGTGAGTTGGCGGGCAGCTTCCCGCTGTCCACCGCCAGCAATGCCGACATCGTCGGTCAGCTCGGCGCCATGGGGTTCTATGACTTGCCGCTCAGCTACCTGGAAGATTTCATGCGCCAGTCCCAGGAACTGACGGTCGAGCAGGTCAAGGCCGCGCTGAACAAACACCTGAGCACTGACAAAATGGTCATCGTCACCGCCGGCCCGAGCGTGCCGCAAAAGCCGTTGCCGCCCCCTACTGACAAACCTGCCGAGCAGCCGCTCGGGGTTCCGGAGCACTAATGGCCCGCCCATCGAATTCCAGCAAGAAACCCGTGCACAACGGTGTGAACCAGTTGCGCATCATCGGCGGCGAATGGCGCAGCCGGCGCCTGAGCTTCCCGGATGCCCCGGGGTTGCGCCCCACCCCGGACCGCGTGCGGGAAACCCTGTTCAACTGGCTCGCGCCCTATGTGGCAGGCGCTCGGGTACTCGACCCGTTCGCCGGCAGCGGCGCACTGTTTCTCGAGGCCCTGTCCCGTGGCGCCGCCATGGGCCAGGCGCTGGATGCCAGCAACCTGGCGGTCTCCAGCCTCAAGGAACACCTGGGCACCCTGCGTTGCACCGTCGGTCAGGTGCAGACCGCCGACGCGCTGCGCTACCTGGACAGCCAACCGGCAACGCCTTTCGACCTGGTGTTCCTGGACCCTCCTTTCAACCAGAACCTGTTGCCGACGGTCTGCGCCTTGCTCGAGGAGCGTCACTGGCTGGCCGAGGATGCCTGGGTCTACACTGAAAGCGAGACTGCCCCGTCCACCCTGGGCTTGCCGGGCAACTGGCGCTTGCACCGCGAGCAGAAATCCGGACGGGTGTACTACGCGTTGTGGCAGCGTTTGCCAAAGGACATTGGCTGAACGGCTGACCAGTGCATCGAGAACAATAATGATGTCCGCCGCATCTGAACGTTTCGTCCCTGCCCCGGGCCTTGGCAACCCGCACCTGCAAACCTTGTGGGGCCCCTTGTGGCGCCAGACCACCCACATCGAGCGTCAACGCGAGCGCCTGTGGCTGGAAGACGGTGATTTCCTCGACCTCGACTGGCACGGCCCCCACAGCGCCGAGGCACCACTGGTGCTGGTGCTGCACGGGCTGACCGGCTCTTCCAACTCGCCTTACGTGGCCGGGTTGCAGCAGGCGCTCGGTCGCCAGGGCTGGGCCAGCGCGGCCTTGAACTGGCGCGGCTGCTCGGGCGAGCCGAACCTGTTGCCCCGCAGCTATCATTCGGGCGTCAGCGAAGACCTGGCCGCCGCCATCACTCACTTGCGCGCCAGGCGGCCCTTGGCGCCGCTGTTTGCGGTGGGTTATTCACTGGGCGGCAATGTGTTGCTCAAGCACTTGGGCGAAGCCGGCCGCGACAGCCAGTTGCAAGGAGCGGTGGCGGTCTCGGTACCGTTTCGCCTCGACCAGTGCGCCGATCGCATCGGCCAGGGATTTTCCAAGTTCTACCAAGCGCACTTCATGCGACAAATGGTGGCCTATGTGCGCAACAAGCAACGCCAGTTCCAGCACGACGGACGCCACGAAGGCCTGGCGACCCTGGCGGCCCTTGGCCCGCTGGAAAACATGCGCACCTTCTGGGACTTTGACGGCCGGGTGACCGCGCCGCTGCACGGGTTCTCCGATGCCGCGGACTACTACCGCCGCGCCTCCAGCCGTTATTTCATGGCGAGCATCAGCACGCCGACCCTGGTCATCCAGGCCGCCGACGATCCTTTTGTGTTTCCCCACAGCCTGCCCGAGCCCGGCGAGTTATCCACCTCGACCCGACTTGAACTGCACGCCCGGGGCGGGCATGTCGGGTTTGTCGACGGAACCCTGCGCCGCCCAGGGTATTACCTGGAGCGACGGATTCCCGATTGGCTGGCCAGCCTGAGGCGCGGCTGACGATTCGCAGACAACACAAATCCCCTGCGCCGGTTCAGCGTTCGCCAAGAATCCTCTGTGGGAGCGAGCTTGCTCGCGATAGCGGCGGGACAGCGACATTGAAATTGCCTGGCACACCGTCATCGCGAGCAAGCTCGCTCCCACAATTTTTTTGGGGTATTCACCGGTTCAGCGTTCGCCAGCAATCCCCGTGGGAGCGAGCTTGCTCGCGATAGCGGCGGGACAGCGACATTGAAGTTGCCTGGCACACCGTCATCGCGAGCAAGCTCGCTCCCACAATTTTTTTGGGGTATTCACCGGTTCAGCGTTCGCCAGGGAATCCCCTGTGGGAGCGAGCTTGCTCGCGATAGCGGCGGGACAGCGACATTGAAATTGCCTGGCACACCGTCATCGCGAGCAAGCTCGCTCCCACATTGGTTTTTTGGGGTGAGCTATTCGCCCTTCGCCACGCCCCGCTGGGGATCATTGATCCACTCACTCCACGAGCCGGCATACAGCCTTCCCAAGGGATACCCTGCCAGGCACAAGGCGAACAGGTTATGGCACGCCGTCACGCCGGAGCCGCAGTACGCCACCAGTTCGGTGGGCGAGCGCTCGCCCAGTTTTTCGGCGAAGCGTTGCTTGAGCTGGGCGGCCGGCAAGAAGCGTCCATCGGCGCCCAGATTGTCGGTGAACGCTGCGCACTGGGCGCCCGGGATATGCCCGGCCACCGGGTCGATCGGCTCGACTTCGCCCTTGAAGCGCGGCAACGCCCGGGCATCCAGCAGGGTCATGGCCGATTCGCCGAGGCGTTGTTGCAGCGCTTGCGCATTGATCAACAAGCTCGCATCCGGCGCCCCCGTGAAACTTCCACGGCTGTGCTGCGGCGGATCCAGGCTCAACGGCAAGCCAGCGGCATGCCAGGCCTTGAGCCCACCGTCGAGGATGGACACGCCATCACGCTTGCCCAGCCAGGCCAGCAACCACCAGGCCCGCGCGGCATAAGCGCCAGGGCCGTCGTCGTACAGCACGACGTCGCTGTCGTTATCGAGCCCCCAAGCCCTGAGGCGCTCGATCAAGGCCTCGGGCTCGGGCAGCGGATGGCGCCCGGTCACGCCTCTGGTCACCGGCCCGCTCAGGTCGCGCTCAAGGTCCGCGAACGACGCCCCGGCAATGTGGCCCTCGGCATAACTGCGTTGACCGTAATCCGGATCTTCCAGGGCAAAACGACAATCGAGGATGACCAGCCCGGGCCGTGATCGCCGCTGTTCGAGGGCTTCGGGGCTGATGAGTTGCGCGATGGGCATGGTGAGCTCCTGTGGCTAAGTCGGGGATCGATCCTACTGCCCTTCCTCCAGGGTCTGGGCCAGGGGGACGTAATATTCCTTGAACAGTGCATCCACCGCTTCGCGGGCCTGATCGGTCACGAAACCGGCTTCCAGCACCAGTACCTGATAGACGCCGCGCTTGATGGCCTGCTCACTCAGGTGACTGAAATTTTCCCGCGTGGTGCACAGGAACCGCACCCAGGACGTGAGAATGATCCAGGCGTTGAGGGTCAGGGACTCGATCTGCACCCGGTCCATCTTCAGGATGCCGGCGGCAACGAAACCTTCGTAGATCGCGGTGCCGTGGATCAGGCAGCGCTGGGAAAACCGACGATAGCGGGCCGCAAGGTCCGGATCGCTGTCGAGCAGATGCTCCAGGTCCCGATGCAGGAAGCGATAGCGCCACATGGCCGCCAGCAGCTCCTGCAGGTAGAAGCGCTTGTCATCCACCGTGGCCGCCCGGCCCTGGGGCGGACGCAGGAAACTGTCCACCAGGTTCTCGTATTCACTGAACAGCACGGCGATGATCGCCTGCTTGTTGGGGAAGTGGTAATAGAGGTTGCCCGGGGACATGTCCATGTGGGCGGCGATGTGATTGGTGCTGACGCTGCGCTCACCCTGTTGGTTGAACAGCTCGAGGCTGTTTTGCACGATGCGCTCGCTGGTTTTCATTCGTGGGGCCATGGTTTGGGCTTTAATTCGACGAAGGCATTGATCGGCATCTTACGACCTATCGGTCACAGGAAAAACCCACAGCCGTTGCGGATGCCATTGACTTTCTAGAGTATAAGCTCTAGAAAACACCCACTCTAATAATATCCGGTGCCTGACGATGCCTGCCGACGTTGCCTACCTGCACGAGTCTCAACAACAACTGGACGAGCTGCGGTCGCTCTTCGATGCCCAGCGCCAGGCCTACGCCGCCCATCCGATGCCACCGGCTGAACAGCGCCGACAATGGCTCAAGGCACTGCGCGAGGTATTGAGCAACGAACGGCAAGCCTTGATCGACGCCATCAGCCAGGATTTCAGCCACCGCAGCGCCGACGAGACACTGTTGGCCGAGCTGATGCCCAGCCTGCACGGCATCCATTACGCCAGCCGGCACCTCCAGGGCTGGATGAAACCCTCCCGACGCAAGGTGGGCATGGCCTTTCAACCGGCCTCAGCCAAAGTGATCTATCAGCCGTTGGGGGTGGTCGGGGTCATCGTGCCGTGGAACTACCCGCTGTTCCTGGCCATCGGGCCGTTGGTCGGGGCGTTGGCGGCGGGCAACCGGGTGATGCTCAAGCTGAGCGAATCGACACCGGCGACCGGCTTGCTGCTCAAGCAACTGCTCGCCCGGGTCTTCCCCCAGGACCTGGTGTGCGTGGTGCTCGGCGAGGCGGAGGTCGGCATGGCGTTTTCCAAGTTGCCCTTCGATCACCTGTTGTTCACCGGCGCCACCAGCATCGGCAAGCATGTCATGCGGGCCGCTGCTGAAAACCTGACCCCGGTCACCCTGGAGCTGGGTGGGAAATCGCCGGCCATCGTGTCGGTCGATGTACCCATCAAGGACGCCGCCGAACGCATTGCCTTCGGCAAAACCCTGAATGCCGGGCAAACCTGTGTCGCCCCGGACTATGTGCTGGTGCCGCAGAACCGCGTCGGTGAATTCGTCGAAGCGTATCGCGAGGCGGTTCGCGGGTTTTATCCGACCCTGGCGGACAACCCGGACTACACCGCCATCATCAACGAACGACAACTGGCGCGGCTCAATGGCTACATCAGCGACGCCACCGGCAAGGGCGCGTTGCTGATCGAGCTGTTCGAGCAAGGCCAGGGTCGCCGCACGGCCCACAGCCTGCTGCTCAACGTCAACGATGAGATGACCGTCATGCAAGACGAGATCTTCGGCCCACTGCTGCCCATCGTGCCCTATGACCATCTGGACCAGGCGTTTGCCTACATCAATCAGCGACCCCGCCCGCTGGCGCTCTACTACTTCGGCTACAACAAGGCCGAACAGCATCGCGTGCTCCACGAAACCCATTCCGGCGGCGTCTGCCTGAACGACACGCTGTTGCATGTCGCCCAGGATGACATGCCGTTCGGCGGCATCGGGCCCTCGGGAATGGGGCATTACCACGGGCATGAGGGCTTCCTGACCTTCAGCAAAGCCAAGGGCGTGCTGACCAAACAGCGATTCAACGCGGCGAAGCTGATTTATCCGCCCTACGGCAAACCCTTGCAGAAACTGATTCAGAAGCTGTTTGTCCGCTGACGCGTGTCTGCCCGGGTAATCACAATCATGAACGCCAGCCTCACCGATACCCCCGCGCTGTCACGGCGCGGCCTGCTGAAATTCAGCCTCGGCGCCAGCGCCTTCCTGGCCACCGTCGGGCTGGGCGCCAGCCTGAGCGGCTGCTCGCCAAGCCAGCCGGCCGCCGGCCTGACGGCCCTGCGCGACAGCGACCTGGCGTTTTTACGCGCCGTCATCCCTGTGATGCTGGACGGCGCAGTGGCCGTCGGGCAGATCCCTGCCGCCATTGACGCGACCCTGGGCAGCCTCGACAGAAGCCTGGCCCACTTGTCCCCCGCCATGCTCAAGCTCCTGCACCAGCTGTTCGATGTGCTCACGCTGGGCGTTACCCGCGGGCCACTGACCGGGGTCTGGGGGGCGTGGGAAAACGCCAGCGCCGATGACATCCGCCAGTTCCTCGCGCGGTGGGAAAACAGTTCGCTGGATCTGCTACAGCAAGGTCACTGCTCGTTGCTGCAATTGGTGATGATGGCCTGGTACACCCAATCCGAAGCCTGGGCGCATTGCGGGTATCCGGGGCCGCCAACGGTTTGAAAACCAGAACCAACCCCTGTGGGAGCGAGCTTGCTCGCGATAGCGTCACATCAGCCACCTATCGATTGACTGATATACCGCTATCGCGAGCAAGCTCGCTCCCACAAGGGGTCTATCGCTACCTCAAAACAATAAGAGAGCCCAGAACATGCCCGTACCCGATCCCTTCCGCGAAGGCCTGGCCCGTGGCTGGACCACCTACAACGGCGCGCAGTTGACCGAGGACCTGACCCTGGAAGCCGACGTGGCAATCATCGGCAGCGGTGCCGGTGGCGGCACCACGGCGGAAATCCTCAGTGCTGCCGGCTACCGGGTGTTGCTGATCGAGGAAGGGCCGCTCAAGACCAGCCATGACTTCAAGCTGCTCGAAGACCAGGCCTACAGCAGCCTGTACCAGGAAGGCCTCGGGCGCATGAGCAAGGACGGCGCCATCACCATCCTCCAGGGCCGGGCCGTCGGTGGCACCACGCTGATCAATTGGACCTCCAGCTTCCGCACGCCCGACCAGACCCTCGATCACTGGGCTGCCGAGCACAACGTCAAGGGCCACGGCCGTGCTGAAATGGCGCCCTGGTTTGCACAGATGGAACAACGCCTGGGCGTGGCGCCGTGGCTGGTTCCGCCCAACGCCAACAACGACGTGATCCGCAAAGGCTGTGAACAATTGGGCTACGCCTGGCACGTCATCCCGCGTAACGTGCGCGGCTGCTGGAACCTGGGCTATTGCGGCATGGGCTGCCCGACCAACGCCAAGCAGTCGATGCTGGTCACCACCATCCCGGCCACCCTGGACAAGGGTGGCGCGCTGCTTTACCTGGCGCGGGCCGAACGCCTGACGATCAAGAACGATGCCGTTGCCGGCCTCGAGTGCCAGGCCATGGACGAGCGCTGCGTGGCGCCCACCGGGCGGCGCATCACCGTCAAGGCACGGCACTACGTGCTGGCGGGCGGCGGCATCAACAGCCCCGGCCTGCTGTTGCGCTCCGCTGCGCCAGACCCGCACGAACGTGTGGGCAAACGCACCTTCCTGCACTTGGTGAACATGTCCGCCGGGCAATTCGACGAGGTCATCAACCCGTTCTACGGTGCGCCACAATCGATTTATTCGGATCACTTCCAATGGCAGGACGGAACCACCGGCAAGATGTCCTACAAGCTCGAAGTCCCGCCCTTGCACCCGGCGCTCGCCGCCACGCTGTTGGGCGGGTTCGGCCCCGAGAACGCCTTGCACATGTCCCGGCTGCCTCACACTCACGCCATGCTGGCGCTGCTGCGCGACGGTTTTCACCCGGACAGCCCCGGCGGCCGCGTCGAGTTGCGCAGCGACGGCACGCCGGTGCTCGACTACCCCGTTTCGCCGTATACCTGGGACGGCTTGCGCCGGGCCTTCCACAGCATGGCCGAAATACAGTTCGCCGGCGGCGCCAAGGCGGTCATGCCCCTGCACAGCGACGCCCGCTACGTGAAGACCCTGGCCGAGGCCCGCACGCTGATCGACGGACTCGACCTGGCCTTGTACCGCACGCGCCTGGGCAGTGCCCACGTGATGGGTGGCTGCGCCATGGGTGAAGACCCGAAAACCGCCGTCACCGACAGCCTGGGTCGCCATCACCAACTGGGCAACCTGTCGATCCATGACGGCTCGCTGTTCCCCACCAGCATCGGCGCCAACCCGCAATTATCGGTGTACGGGCTGACCGCACAATTGGCGACAGCCCTGGCCGAACGCCTGAAAAACCCATGAATATCCGGATTATTCGCAGCGTCTATAGTGCTTTCTTATCCAACAGCCGACTTGGCCGACCGAGAAGGCTGCGATACCATCCGACTCCCCAACGGACTCCCGCCAGGACGACGCGATGAACCGAGTGTTGTACCCAGGTACCTTCGACCCTATTACCAAGGGCCATGGCGATCTGGTCGAACGCGCCGCGCGCCTGTTCGACCACGTGATCATTGCCGTCGCCGCCAGCCCGAAGAAGAACCCGCTGTTCCCGCTGGAGCAACGTGTGGAGCTGGCCCGCGAGGTCACCAAGCACCTGCCCAACGTGGAAGTGGTCGGCTTCTCGACGCTGTTGGCCCACTTCGCCAAGGAAAAGAACGCCAATGTGTTCCTGCGCGGCCTGCGTGCGGTCTCGGACTTCGAGTACGAGTTCCAACTGGCCAACATGAACCGCCAATTGGCACCGGACGTCGAGAGCCTGTTCCTGACGCCGTCGGAGCGCTACTCCTTCATTTCCTCGACCCTGGTCCGGGAAATTGCGGCGTTGGGCGGTGATATCACCAAGTTTGTCCACCCGGCCGTGGCCGATGCGCTGACCCTGCGCTTCAAGAAATGACCGGCAGGCGCTGCGAGCCACCTCGCAGCGCAACGCAGTCCATCGCGCCCGCGTGCACTGCGCTCGCCAATGCGGCACAATTGCGCCCATACGTTTTCAGATGCCCGGGCCCAACGCCCCGGCAGGAGCCTGCATGTCCCTGATCATCACCGACGACTGCATCAATTGCGACGTCTGCGAACCCGAATGCCCGAACGAGGCCATTTCCCAAGGCGAGGAGATCTACGTCATCGACCCGAACCTGTGCACCCAGTGCGTCGGCCACTACGACGAACCCCAGTGCCAGCAGGTTTGCCCGGTGGATTGCATCCCGCTGGACGAGGCTCATCCGGAGACTGAAGAGCAGTTGATGGCGAAATATCGCAAGATTACTGGCAAGGATTGAGCTTTTAGGCGGCCCCACAGGCCCCATCGCGAGCAAGCTCGCTCCCACAGGCGCTTTGCTTCAGGCACTAAACACAGCAGATCCCTGTGGGAGCGAGCTTGCTCGCGATGAGGCCAGCAGCAACACCCAAGCTCCAGCTGCCCGCCTCACTCCTGCCGCTCAAACCCCTCCCCCACACACCCCAGGCACCGCACGAACGTGGCCCTGGCCGGGTCCACCACCAACGCCTTCCCCGCATCGCCGACCCCGCCGCCCAGCGCGGTAAAGGGCAACGACACCACGAATGCCCCAGCCCCGATCACCGTAGCGGCGAGCAGCAGCGGGCGGGCGATCAGCAGGTCACCGAGCATGGCGAAGGCCGGCGGATTCTGGATGGTGTAGCGCGGGTCGCCGCTGCCGCTGTTTGCCAGGGCAGGCAAACCGACACTCAGCAGCAGCGCTAGAACGACAGGTCGAAGCGGTTTCATCGGGCGATCCTTCGGCTAAATCAATATGACTACTGACTATAGACCGTCGGACGAATCAACTCTGGCAGCGTGGGCACCAGACACTGGCGCGCTGGCCCAGGCGGATTTCCCGCAGCCCCGTGCCACAGACCTTGCACAACTCACCGCCCCGGCCGTAGACGAACAGCTCCTGCTGGAAATAGCCGGGCTGGCCGTCCCCACCGATGAAATCCCGCAACGTGGTGCCGCCGCGCTCGATGGCATGGGCGAGGATGCGCTTGATCTCGATCGCCAGCTTCAGGTAACGCCCCCGGGAAATGCCTCCGGCAGCCCGACGCGGGTCGATCCCGGCGGCGAACAGCGCCTCGGTCGCGTAGATATTGCCCACGCCCACCACCACCGCGTTGTCCATGATGAACGGCTTGACCGCCATGGAACGCCCCCGAGACAGCTGGAACAGCCGTTCGCCATCGAACAGGTCGGTCAGTGGCTCGGGGCCGAGGCGAATCAACAGCTCGTGATTGAGCGGGTCGAGGCTCCAGAGCATCGCGCCGAAGCGCCGAGGGTCGGTGTAGCGCAAGGCCAGGCCGGACTCCAGCTCGATGTCCACGTGCTCATGCTTGAGGGCCGGCATGCCGACCTCCACCAGCCGCAGGTTGCCGGACATGCCCAGATGGCTGATCAACGTGCCGACCTCGGCATTGATCAGCAGGTACTTGGCCCGCCGCTCCACCTGCACGATGCGCTGGCCCGAGAGCCGCACGTCGAGATCTTCCGGGATCGGCCAGCGCAGGCGGCGGTCACGGACCACCACGCGACTGACCCGCTGGCCTTCAAGATGGGGCGCGATGCCGCGACGGGTGGTTTCGACTTCCGGCAGTTCTGGCATGAGGTTCTCGCGTCAGGCGACGCCACGCACTCAACGAGAGGCGAGGTCGCGAATTTCCTGTTTCTGGGTCTGGAAGTCGTATTCCGACAAACCGATGTAGTCGAGCACCAGGCTCCCGACGCTATCCCACTCGTGGTCTTCGGCCTGGTTGCCGAGCACCCTGTGGGACGCACAGATGTTCTCGGACATCTTCAGGATCGCCAGCAGGTTTTTCAACTGGCTGTTGTTGCGTGAAGAGTCGTCGCTGAAGACCGCCAGGGCATTGTGGTGGTTGGCGATCGCCTGGCTGACGTGATCCGGCAGGCGCCAGGATTTGGAGGTGTAGTAACCGACCACCGCATGGTTGGTGTTGAACACGCGGTTCTCGGTGTCCACCACCCGGCACTCGGCGCTGGCATTGGCGTAGGCCTCCTCCAGCACACTCATGTAGTTGGGGAACTGCTTGAGCATCAACGGCACGCCGCAGTCGTGGAACAACCCCAAGGCATAGGCTTCGTCACCGTTCTCCAGGCCGACGCGCTTGGCCAGGGTCAGGCAGGTCATCGCCACGTCCTGGGCCGTATCCCAGAAACGGTTCAGGGTCACGATGGCATCGTCGTGCAGTTCGCCCTTGATCGACTGCGCATTGATCAGGTTGATGATCGAACGGCTGCCCAGCAGGTTCACCGCGCGCTGGATCGAGGTGATCTTGTTGCGCAGCCCGTAATACGGCGAGTTGACGATCTTGAGCAAGGCTCCCGAGAGACCCGGGTCCTGGGAGATCAACTTGGCGATGGTCTCCAGGTCCGGGTCGGGCATGTACTGCTCCATCTGCAGATCCACCATGATCTGCGGCTGGGGCGGCACACTGATCCCTTGCAGGGACTGTTGGATCTGTTCGGCGGAAAGTTCTTTGGACATGAGTACACACTCCGGGTCAGGCGGGGATTCTAACCCTTAAAGATGGATCCGATACACCGCCGGGCCACCGATCGTCCTTCAAGCCCGTCAACCCTTGCAACACGGTATACTCCCGCTCTTTTTTCCGGAGCGACGTCATGTCCCTGCCTAGCCTGCGCCTCAAAGCCAACGCCGACCGTCGCCTGCGCGCCGGCCACCTGTGGGTCTACAGCAACGAAATCGATGTGGCCGCGACGCCCCTGCACGGCTTCAAGGCCGGCGACCAGGCCGTCCTCGAAGCCGCCGGCGGCAAGCCGTTGGGCATCGTTGCGATGAGCCCCAACAACCTGATCTGCGCCCGGCTGCTGTCCCGTGACGTGAAGCTGCCACTGGACAAGTCCCTGCTGGTGCATCGCCTCAACGTGGCGTTGTCCCTGCGCGAGCGGCTGTTCGACAAGCCGTTCTATCGCCTGGTCTACGGTGACTCCGACCTGTTGCCAGGCCTGGTGGTCGACCGTTTCGGCGACATCCTGGTGGTGCAGATCGCCTCGGCCACCATGGAAGCCCACAAGGACGACGTGATCGCCGCCCTGACCCAGGTGCTCAAGCCCAGCGGCATCCTGTTCAAGAACGACTCCGCGGCCCGTGACGCCGAGGGCCTGAACCGCTACGTCGAGACCGTGTTCGGCCTGGTGCCGGAATGGGTGGCCCTGGAAGAGAACGGTGTGAAATTCGAAGCGCCGGTCATGGAAGGCCAGAAAACCGGCTGGTTCTACGACCACCGCATGAACCGCGCCCGCCTGGCCCCGTACGCCAAGGGCAAGCGCGTGCTGGACCTGTTCAGCTACATCGGCGGCTGGGGCGTGCAAGCCGCGGCGTTCGGCGCCAGTGAAGTATTCTGCGTCGATGCCTCGGCCTTCGCCCTCGACGGTGTCGAGCGCAACGCCGCGTTGAACGGCTTCGCCGAGAAGCTGACCTGCATCGAAGGCGACGTGTTCGAGGCCCTGAAGGAGCTCAAGGCCAGCGAAGAACGTTTCGACGTGATCGTGGCCGACCCACCGGCCTTCATCAAGCGCAAGAAGGACCTGAAGAACGGCGAAGGCGCCTATCGCCGTCTCAACGAGCAAGCCATGCGCCTGCTCAGCAAGGACGGCATCCTGGTCAGCGCGTCGTGCTCGATGCACCTGCCCGAAGACGACCTGCAAAACATCCTGCTGACCAGCGCCCGTCATCTGGACCGCAACATCCAACTGCTCGAACGCGGCGGCCAGGGGCCAGACCACCCGGTACACCCGGCCATCGCCGAGACCCGCTACATCAAGAGCATCACCTGCCGGTTGTTGCCCAACAGCTGACACCGGGCGGGGCCAGTGCCGCAGCGCTGCGCCCCGCGCACTCGAATCGCATTCTGATCGCGGCCTCGGCTGCGATTTTTTTTTGCGCGTCTGAATAAGTCCGCAGGAGAACTCCCACGCAATTACCAGAGCCTTCCTACTCAATCTCCCCGCGCCTGGCGGGCATGACGCATTAGGATTGAAAGCGCCCCTCAGGTACGCCTTGGACCTCGTCAATGACTGATCCGCAAAATCGCCTGGCTGCCCGCAAACCAGCCACCGTCGGCTTGTTGCTGACGCTGACACTGCTCGGCGTCTTTCCCATCGATGTCGTGCTGCCCTCGTTCCCCGCCCTGTCCGAGCATTTCGAACGCTCATCCGCGGACATTGCCCTGTCTGTCAGCCTGTTCGCGGTGGGGATTGCCCTTTCCCAACTGCTGGTCGGCCCGCTCTCCGACGTCATGGGTCGGAAAAACCTGCTGTTGATCGGAATCGCCGTTTCCGCCGTTGGAGCCGCCGGTTGCTTGCTCGCCGACGGTTACGGGGCCTTTCTGTTCTTGCGTGTCGTCCAGGCCTTGGGGTGCGGTTGCTTCGTGCTGTCCCAAGCGCTGATCCAAGACCTGTTCACCGGCCGGGAACAGCAGCGCCTGCGGATCTTTCTGGTCACCTGCGGGGGGATTTTCATTTCCGTTTCGCCCCTGGCCGGCACCGGGCTGCAAAGCTGGATGGGCTGGCGAGGCAGCTTCCTGGTGTTCATTGCCCTGGCAATCGGTGCATTCATCAGCGCCTGTCGTTTACTTCAATGCCCTGTGGCAGACAGCCAACCCAGGCGCCTGGATTTCATCGCCTCCTATCGAAAGGTCTGCGGCGACTTCAGCTTCATGGCCTATTGGTTAACCTCGGCGCTGGCTTTTTCCTGCCACTTTTCGTTCATCGTCATATCGCCGCTGGTCCTGATCGACCAGTTGCGCCTCTCCCCCGAGGCTTTTTCCCTGGCGCTGCTGGGCTATGGGCTGGCCTACATCGGCGGGGGCGCGGTAGCGTCCGTGCTGAGCAATCGAATCGATCCACAGACGCAAATCATCACCGGGCTGGCCCTGATCCTCGCCGCAGGCCTCCTGATGCTGGGGCTTGCCAATCAACTGGGGTTGTCAGTCACCACCCTGTTGCTGCCCATGATCGTGTGCACCACCGGGACGACCATTGCCCGCGCAGCCGCCCACACCCAAGCCATGAACAGATTTCCCGGGCGGGCCGGCACATCCGCCTCCGCCGGCAGCGTGCTGATCTTCATCGTCGGCGGGCTTACCAGTGCCGCGATCAGCCTCACCCCGCTGGACTTGCAACTCACCCTGGCCCTGTGCCTGGTCTTGCTCAGCCTGCTGGGGCTGGCGCTCAATGCCCTGGTCCGGCAGCGTGACAGGGGGCTGTTGGCCGGCTGAACCCTGCCAGTCGTCATCCCGTGCACGACATTGGCGCCCGATCAGCGCTTTGCGTCATTTCATCCTGGCGCCAGCGGTGTAGAATCGTGGCATTCATCGCCATTCATCCCCGGCGGGTTTATGAGCTCATGCCGAGGCGCGCAGCGATCCTGCAAAGTCATCGGCCACTTCCGGACACACGGCCAAACCCGGGTGCTCCAGACGTCGACAGAAGCTCACTTCCCCATTGATACCTGATAAGTACCTGATTAGCCGCCCGGAGTGCTCCATGCCTGATTACCGCTCGAAAACATCCACCCATGGCCGCAACATGGCCGGCGCCCGTGCCTTGTGGCGCGCCACGGGGATGAAGGATGACGACTTCAAGAAGCCGATCATCGCCATTGCCAACTCCTTCACCCAGTTCGTACCCGGCCACGTCCACCTCAAGGACCTCGGCCAACTGGTTGCCCGGGAAATCGAACGCGTCGGCGGCGTTGCCAAGGAATTCAACACCATCGCCGTGGACGACGGCATCGCCATGGGCCACGACGGCATGCTCTATTCGCTGCCGAGCCGCGAGATCATCGCCGACTCCGTCGAGTACATGGTCAACGCCCACTGCGCCGACGCCATCGTGTGCATTTCCAACTGCGACAAGATCACCCCGGGCATGCTCATGGCCGCCCTGCGCCTGAACATCCCGGTGATCTTCGTTTCCGGCGGCCCGATGGAAGCCGGCAAGACCAAGCTCGCCAGCCACGGCCTCGACCTGGTCGATGCCATGGTGATCGCCGCCGACTCCAGCGCCTCTGACGAGAAGGTTGCCGAATACGAGCGCAGCGCCTGCCCGACCTGCGGTTCGTGCTCCGGCATGTTCACCGCCAACTCGATGAACTGCCTGACCGAAGCCCTGGGCCTGGCCCTGCCGGGCAACGGCTCGACCCTGGCCACCCACAGCGATCGCGAGCAGTTGTTCCTGCAGGCCGGCCGGACCATCGTCGAGCTGTGCAAGCGCTACTACGGCGAAAACGACGAGTCGGTGTTGCCGCGCAACATCGCCAACTTCAAGGCGTTCGAAAACGCCATGACCCTGGACATCGCCATGGGCGGTTCCACCAACACCATCCTGCACTTGCTGGCCGCGGCCCAGGAAGCCGAGATCGATTTCGACCTGCGCGACATCGACCGCCTGTCCCGTCACGTGCCGCAACTGTGCAAGGTCGCGCCGAACATCCAGAAGTACCACATGGAAGACGTGCACCGTGCCGGCGGGATCTTCAGCATCCTCGGTTCCCTGGCCCGTGGCGGCCTGTTGCACACCGACCTGCCGACCGTGCACAGCAAGAGCATGGCCGAGGCCATCGCCAAGTGGGACATCACCCAGACCACCGACGAGGCCGTGCATCACTTCTTCAAGGCCGGCCCGGCGGGCATCCCGACGCAAACCGCGTTCAGCCAGTCGACCCGCTGGGATACGCTGGACGACGACCGTGAAAACGGCTGCATCCGTAGCGTCGAGCACGCGTACTCCCAGGAGGGCGGCCTGGCCGTGCTCTACGGCAACATCGCCCTGGATGGCTGCGTGGTGAAGACCGCCGGCGTCGACGAGTCGATCCATGTGTTCGAAGGCAACGCGAAGATTTTCGAAAGCCAGGACAGCGCCGTACGCGGCATCCTCGCCGACGAAGTGAAGGCCGGCGACATCGTGATCATTCGCTACGAAGGTCCGAAAGGCGGCCCGGGCATGCAGGAAATGCTCTACCCGACGTCCTACCTGAAGTCCAAAGGCCTGGGCAAAGCCTGCGCCTTGCTGACCGATGGCCGGTTCTCCGGCGGCACCTCGGGCCTGTCCATCGGCCACGCTTCGCCGGAAGCGGCGGCTGGCGGTGCCATCGGCCTGGTGCGCGATGGCGACAAGGTCCTGATCGACATTCCGAACCGCTCGATCAACCTGTTGATCAGCGACGAAGAACTGGCCGGGCGCCGCATCGAACAGGACAACAAGGGCTGGAAGCCGGTGGAAGTGCGTCCGCGCAAAGTCACCACGGCCCTCAAGGCCTACGCCCTGCTCGCCACCAGCGCCGACAAGGGTGCGGTGCGTAACAAGGCGATGCTTGACGGCCTGTAAGCGTCGTTAGTCGCAATAAAAAATGCCCCGCCAAGTGCGGGGCATTTTTTTAGCGATGAGCGCAAATCCTGAGAACACCGACAATCAATGTGGGAGCGAGCTTGCTCGCGATGGTGGTGTGTCAGCCAACAAGGATGCTACTGATCCGACGCCATCGCGAGCAAGCTCGCTCCCACAGGGTGTGGGGCTTACTGGATATCTTCCGGCTTGACGATCACCCAGTTCTTGTCCGCGGTAACCGGCAACCCTTCCTTGGCCTGGGCGGCGGCGTGCTTGGCCATCATCCCGTTAATCTGGGTCATGTATTTGTCCTTGCGGTTGACCCACAGGTGAATCCCGCCCTTGGCCACGTCCACATCGTGAAACAGCATGTAGCCGTCGCTGCTTGGCGTGTCACCGGCCACCAGCACCGGTTTTTTCCATTCGTCGATGTACGTCAGGATCGCCGCGTGCTTGCCGGCCATCCAGGTCGCCGGGGTCCACAGGTACGGCGTGTATTCCAGGCCGAGGTTGGCCTTCTCGTCATATTTGCCCGCGGTGATCTGCTTGCGGGCGGTGGTCAGTTCGCCGGTCTTGCGGTCCTTGAGCAACGTGGTCACGCCGATCACGTTCTGCGGCTTGAGGTTGTAGCCGTATTTCGGGTCCGCGGCGACCATGCGTACCAGCTCTTCGGAAGCGGCGGTCATGACATAGACCTCGATGCCGTTTTCCATCAACTTGTTGTACAGCTCGGCCTGGCCGGTGAAGACTTTCGGCGGGTTGACGTTGTACTGGACCACCTTGTCGCCATCGTAATAGGTGGTCGGCACCGGCTTGCCGGACGCCATCAGCTCATCGACATAGCCCTTGAGTTCCTTGAGCGTAAAGCCCGAGAACACCTGGGCCACCCACGGATAGCAGACCATGTCATCCACTTCGCACAGGCGGTAGTAGTAACTGAACAGGCTTTCCTTGTGGTCGGCCGTGTCCTTGAACGGCATCAGCTTCAAGGACGGGTCCAGGCTTTCCCGGGTGATGAGGCCCTTGTTCTCCATGAACGGCAACAACGATTCCTCAAGGTCGTAGCGGTAACTGGTGTTGTCCATGTCGAACACCGCGTAGTTACCCTTGTTGGCGTTGGCCGCGATCATCGCGTCCAGGGCCTTGGCCTGTTCCGCCGGCCAGTGCTTGAGTTCGGTGGCGAGCACCTGGCCAGCGAGGCCAAGACTCAAGGCGACAGCGAGAAAACGAGGTGCGAGTTTCATCGGCATTTCTCCCGGGTTCAAAGAATCCGACGCTAACAAATGCTTGTGACAGTCCTCGCCTGTGGGCGACCGCTTACATCGTGATCACGCCAGCCGCGTATCCGTAAACGTCATTGCCTTATTCCATAAACGACAATCTACATGCTTTTTTAGTATTAATTCATTAGTTATCAGGCTGTTAGGCTCCCCGGTTCGCAGTCGCGGCTTCAGGCGACTGGCACAAGTCTGATGGAGCTCTCTTGATGAATCTGCCGCTGATCCTCAATCTGCTGGTATTCCTCGCCTTGCTGTTCGGCCTGGCGCAAACCCGTCATAGCACCTGGAGCCTGGCCAAGAAAGTGCTGCTGGCACTGGTGCTGGGCGTGGTGTTCGGTATCGCCCTGCACACGATTTATGGCGCCGGCAATCCGGTCCTCAAGGCCTCGATCGGCTGGTTCGACCTGGTGGGCAACGGCTACGTACAATTGTTGCAAATGATCGTGATCCCGCTGGTCTTCGCTTCGATCCTCAGCGCCGTGGCCCGCCTGCACAACGCCTCGTCCCTGGGCAAGATCAGCTTCCTGACCATTGGCACGCTGCTGTTCACCACCGCCATCGCCGCGCTGATCGGCATCGGCCTGACCAACCTGTTCGGCCTCACCGCCGAAGGCCTGGTGGCCGGCACTCAGGAACTGGCACGCCTGCAAGTGATCCAGAGCGACTACGCCGGCAAGGTCGCCGACCTGAACATCCCGCAACTGCTGCTTTCGTTCATTCCGCAAAACCCCTTTGCCGACCTGGCGCGGGCCAAGCCGACGTCGATCATCAGCGTGGTGATCTTCGCCGCGTTCCTCGGTGTCGCGGCGTTGCAGTTGCTCAAGGATGACGTGGAGAAAGGCCAGAAAGTGATCAACGCCATCGACACCCTGCAAAGCTGGGTGACGCGCCTGGTGCGCCTGGTGATGAAGCTGACGCCGTACGGTGTGCTGGCGCTGATGACCAAGGTGGTGGCCGGCTCCAACCTGCAGGACATCATCAAGCTCGGCAGTTTTGTCGTGGTGTCGTACCTCGGGCTGGGCCTGATGTTCGTGGTCCATGGCCTGTTGGTGTCCGCGGCCGGGATCAACCCGTTGCGCTTCTTCCGCAAGATCTGGCCGGTGCTGACCTTCGCCTTCACCAGCCGCTCCAGCGCGGCCACCATCCCGTTGAGCATCGAAGCCCAGACCAGCCGCCTCGGCATCCCACGGGCGATTGCCAGCTTCAGCGCCTCGTTCGGCGCTACCATCGGCCAGAACGGTTGCGCCGGCCTTTATCCGGCCATGCTCGCGGTGATGGTCGCACCGACCGTGGGCATCAACCCGCTGGATCCGGTCTGGATCGCGACGCTGGTGGCGATCGTGACGTTGAGTTCAGCCGGGGTAGCCGGGGTCGGTGGCGGCGCGACGTTCGCCGCGCTGATCGTGCTGCCGGCCATGGGCTTGCCGGTCGCGCTGGTCGCCTTGCTGATTTCCGTCGAGCCATTGATCGACATGGGCCGTACGGCGTTGAACGTCAGTGGCTCGATCACCGCCGGGGCGATTACCAGCCAGGTGATGCAGCAGACTGACAAGGCCTTGCTCGATGCCGAGGAGCATGGGGAGTTGGTGCACGCTTGACTGCCTGACACCTGTGGGAGCAAAGCTTGCTCGCGATCCGGGCGCCTCGGTCCATGGAAGACCGCGTCGCTTTCATCGCGGGCAAGCCTTGCTCCCACAGGCTGCACCCACAGGGCTTACAGCTTCTCCCACACCTCAAAGCTGTAGGCCGGCTTGTCCCCTTCCGCCGGGTTCGGCTGGTTCGAGACCAATTCCCACTGGCTCGAATCAAATTCCGGAAACCAGGCATCCCCCTCCGGGCTCAGCGCCACGCGGGTCAGGTACAGTCGATCCGCCTGCGCCAGGGCCTGGGCGTACAGCTGGGCGCCGCCGATCAACATCAGCTCATCGACGCCCTGCTCCAGTGCCCAGGCCTCGGCCCGCGCCACTGCGGCCTCCAGGGTGGAAAACACTTCCGCACCTTCCAGCACCAGGTCCGGCTGGCGACTGACCACGATGTTCAAGCGCCCGGGCAGCGGTCGGCCGAGGGAATCCCAGGTCTTGCGTCCCATGATGATCGGCTTGCCCAAGGTGGTGGCCTTGAAGTATTTGAAATCCCCCGGCAGGTGCCAGGGCATGCTGTTGTCGACGCCGATCACGCGGTTTTCACCGAGGGCTGCGATCAGGCTTAAGGGGAGAGTTTTGTTCATGGCCGCGAGGATACCAGAGGCCCGGCGTACCCCGACAGGCATCACAGCGGTTATGCTCAACCCTCATTCGAGCAACGGAAGCCCCCGTGACAGCACTGCAGAACCTCTGGTTGACCGAGACGATCCGCCTGCGTGAAGAACACGCCGGCCCCCTCGAGGACCAGGAAGCCAATCGCCTGGCCCGCGCGGCAGGCGGCGATCTTTGCACCCGCATCCGCCACCGCGCCCGCTGGCTGGCCGAGCGCGATGGCCTCAGCCAAGCCCTGCGCCATTGGCTGCAAGGGGCACGCCTGGCGCTGATCGTGCTGGCGGTGCTCGCCATCATCAGCGGCGCCGGCCTCGGGTTCGCCGCCCTCGGCGACGGCCAGGCCCCGGTCAATGTGTTCTGGGCCCTGGGCAGTCTTTTGGGGCTGAACCTGATCCTGCTCGTCGGTTGGGTCCTGGGACTGATCTTCGCGGGCGAGCAAGGTGCAGCGCTGGGGCGCCTGTGGCTGTGGCTCAGCGAAAAACTCGCCCGGGATGCCAAGGCCGCCCAACTGGCACCGGCCCTGCTTCTGTTGCTGCAACGGCACAAGCTCAACCGCTGGGCCCTCGGTGCGCTGGTCAACGGCGTGTGGTTGCTGGCGATGCTCAGCGCGCTGGTCATCCTACTGATGCTGATGGCGACCCGGCGCTATGGCTTTGTCTGGGAAACCACCCTCCTCGGCAGCGAGACCTTCGTCGCCATGACCCGTGGCCTCGGCGCGTTGCCTGCCCTGTTGGGCTTCAGTGTGCCGACGGTGGAGATGATCCGCGCCAGCGGCGACGGCGCCCTGGCCATCGAGAGCGCCCGCCAGGCCTGGGCCGCCTGGCTGGTCGGCGTGCTGCTGGTCTATGGCGTGCTGCCGCGCCTGGGCCTGGCGTTGCTGTGCCTGTGGCGCTGGCGACGCGGTCGCGCCACATTGCACCTGGATTTGAACCTGCCGGGCTACGCCCAATTGCGTGAACGGCTGATGCCCAGCAGCGAGCGCCTGGGCGTCAACGACGCCGCACCCGCGCAGTTGCACCCCATCGAAAGTGCCGTCGGCGCGATGGACAGCGACGGCGCGCTGCTGGTGGCGATCGAACTGGACGATCGACCCTGGCCGCCCAAACTGCCCGAAACCGTGAAAAGCGCCGGCATTCTCGACAGCCGCGAGTCGCGCCACAAACTCCTGGAGCAACTGTCGCGCTTTCCACCCGCACGCCTGGCCATTGCCTGTGACCCGCGCCGTTCACCGGACCGGGGCAGCCTGGCGCTGATCGCCGAGCTGGCCCGCAGCGCCAGCGCCACCCGCGTCTGGCTGTTGCAGGCGCCGCCCGGCGAAGCCCTGGACGCCGAACGCCTGGGCGACTGGCACAACGCGCTGCAGCAGTTGCAGCTACCCTTCGCCGACTGCATGCCCTTGAACTGGCTGGAGACCGGCCATGACTGAATCCATGAAGCCGTTGAAGCTGGCCGTGGTCGGCCATACCAACGTCGGCAAGACCTCCCTGCTACGCACCCTGACTCGGGACGTCGGCTTCGGTGAGGTGTCCCACCGTCCGAGCACCACCCGGCACGTCGAGGGCGCACGGTTGTCGGTGGATGGCGAAGCACTGCTGGAGCTGTACGACACGCCTGGCCTGGAAGACGCCATCGCCCTGCTCGATTACCTCGAGCGCCTGGAACGCCCTGGCGAACGCCTGGACGGCCCGGCGCGCCTGGCTCGCTTCCTCGAGGGCAGCGAGGCGCGGCAACGCTTCGAACAGGAAGCCAAGGTGCTGCGACAATTGCTCGCCAGCGACGCCGGGCTGTATGTGATCGATGCCCGTGAGCCGGTGCTGGCCAAGTACCGCGATGAATTGGAAGTCCTCGCCAGTTGTGGCAAACCGCTGCTGCCGGTGTTGAATTTCGTCAGCAGCGCCCACCATCGCGAGCCCGACTGGCGCGAAGCCCTGGCGCGATTGGGGCTGCACGCCCTGGTGCGTTTTGACAGCGTCGCCCCGCCCGAGGACGGCGAGCGGCGCCTGTATGAAAGCCTCGCGGTGTTGCTGGAAAGCGCCCGCGGGCAACTGGAGCGACTGGTCGCCGACCAACAGGCCCAACGCCTGGCCCGCCAGCAGAGCGCGGCGCGCTTGATCGCCGAATTGCTGATCGACTGCGCCGCCTGCCGACGCAGCGTGGCCAGTGATGCCGAGCTGGAACGCGAGGCCATCAGTGAGCTGCGCAACGCGGTGCGTCAGCGCGAACAGCGCTGCGTCGAAGCCCTGCTCAAGCTCTACGCGTTCCGCCCCCAGGACGCGGCCGCCAGCGACCTGCCGCTGCTCGACGGACGCTGGGGCGATGATTTGTTCAACCCCGAGACCCTCAAGCAACTGGGCGTACGCGTCGGCGGCGGAATCGCGGCAGGCGCGGCGGCCGGCGCTGGCGTGGACTTGCTGGTGGGCGGCCTGACCCTCGGTGCCGCCGCCCTGGCCGGGGCCATTGTCGGCGGCACCCTGCAAACCGCCCGCAGCTACGGCAACCGGCTGATGGGCAAGCTCAAGGGGCAACGGGAACTGACGGTGGACGATGGCGTGCTGCGCCTGCTGGCCCTGCGCCAACGACAATTGCTGCAAGCCCTCAACCTGCGCGGCCACGCGGCGATGGACAGCATCCGCATCGCCACGCCCCAGGACAAGACCTGGCGCGAGGGCAAGCTGCCCGACGCCCTGAACAAGGCCCGGGCGCATCCACAATGGTCATCCCTCAATCCCCAGGCGCGGTTGAGCCAGGCAGAACGCCAGGAGCTGATCGAGCAGTTGGCCGAGCAGCTCTGAACGACACAAAACCTTGTGCCAAGTACACAGAACCCTGTGGCGAGGGAGCTTGCTCCCGCTGGGTTGCGAAGCAACCCCAAAACCTGACACCTTGGTGTGTCAGGCCTACCGCGCTTCAGCATTTCGGGGCCACTTCGTGGCCCAGCGGGAGCAAGCTCCCTCGCCACAAAAGCAATCCATCAATCGTTGTTCAAGGCCTTGAGGGCCGCCGCCGCTTCAGCCAACTCCAGCTCACTGAACACTTGCACCCCATGGCGCTTGAGCAACGCCGCCGTCACGCCTTCGCCACCGACCTTCACACCACTGAACGTCCCGTCATAGGTCAGCAGATTGCCGCACGACGGGCTGTTGGCCTTGAGCACGGCGATACGGATGCCGTGTTCTCGCACCTGTTCCAGCGCTTGATACGCGCCCGACAAAAACTGCGCACTGACATCTTCACCGTCGGTGGTGATCACCGCGGCGTGGCCGTCGAGCACTTGCCCACCCTGCCCGCCGGGAATCTCCGCCGCCGCCCGGGGCGTGGGCAGGCCGCCGGCGACTTCCGGGCACAGCGCCACGATCCGGCCTTCGTCGAGCCAGTGCTGAAGCTGATCGAACGGCCCGCTGGCACCGCCGTCGTAGCGCACGCGATGGCCGAGCAGGCAGCGACTGACCAGGATCTTTTCCATCGTCAGAACAACTCGTTGCCGCGGCGTCGGAACCACCCCGTCAAGGACAGGCGATCCCGGGTGGCCGGCAGTACTTCGTGGGGGATATCCCCCGACAGGAACACCACCAGGCAACCGCCGATGGGCACCACATCACGCTCCACGCCATCCTCCAGATACATGCGCAACTGGCCGCCGTGCTCCGGCAGCCAATCGTCATTGAGGTAGAGCACCGCAGACACCGCGCGTCGGTCGTCATCGCGAAAGCGGTCGACATGCTTGAGGTAAAACGCACCGGGCGGGTACAGGGCGAAATGGCTTTCGAAATCCTCCAGCCCCAGGAACAGCCCGCGATTCATCGCCTCGCGCAGGCTGTCCATCAACCCCAGGTAACGGTCGCAGGCTGGTGCCTGGCCGGGTTCGATCCACTGGATGCGATCACCCCGAATGCCTTCGCGAATCTCCGAGAACGGCCCGCGCCCGACCGCTGCCGGAGCCAGCTCGCCCTCGGCGGCACGCTGACGGCATTCGGCCGCCAGGGCACGGGTCAGCGCGTCCGGCAGGAAGAGGTTCTGCTGCGACCAGCCGCGCTCGGCCAGGTCGTCGACGATACGTAACAGCAGCGGGTGATCAGAAGGTATTTGCATGGCGCGCATAGTATGCCTGTGCCTGCAAAACCGACAGCGCCACGCAGCGGGTTCGCTGCGTTGGATAGCACCACCGTACGAACTTGATACGAATTCTCGACAAGACCCCACACCCCACGGAGAATAGTCGGCTGCTGACAGGAGTCCCTATGCGCCGTTTGCTTTTCTCACTGTTGATGTTCTGCGTTTTGCCCGCCTGGGCAGACAGCTACGACCAGTTGTACAAGGTCGCCGGCTGGCCGGAACAGCGGGCGCATTTCAATGATGCCTTGAGCGCCGCCCAGCAGCGCTATCAGAGCAGCCTGCCGCCGGCGGTGTTCCAGGCCCTGGTCAACAACAGCAATCAACGTTTCGCCCCCCAGGCCATGGACCAGCGGGCCGAGGCACAAATACGCAGCAAGCTTCGAGACCCGAACCCGGCCCTGGCCTTTTTCCAGTCGCCCCTGGGCCGCAAGGTCGTGGCGGCCGAGTTGCTGGCGACCCGGCGCGATCAATTGGCGAAAAACGCCAAGGGCCTGCCGAAGATGCAAGCCAGCGACAACCGCCTGTTGATCATCGGCCACCTGGCCCAGGCCCTGCCCGCCCGCGAAGCCGGCGCCGAAGTCAGCCTGGCGATCGCCGGCGTGGCGGCCGACAGCCTGAGTTCGATGATCCCCGGCCTGCTGGGGGCCGGCCAGGCCCAAGGCATGCTCAACGGCCAGCGCCAGCGACTGATGGAGCAGATCGGCGCGGACCTGAACAACACCCTGCTCTACGTCTACCGCGACCTGACGGACACCGAGCTGGAAGAGTTCGCCACCTTCGCCGAATCGACCGAGGGCCAGGCTTATTACCAGGCGGCTTTGGCGGCGATTCGGGCGGGGTTGGCGGTGGGGCAGACGCTCGGGCAATAGTTCAGCACCGCTATCGCGAGCGAGCTCGCTCCCACAAGGGGCTTGAGTGAACTCAGGTTTCGCGAGCACCAAAGGTCCAATGTGGGAGCGAGCTTGCTCGCGATAGCAATCGCCCGGTCACCGCCGAACCCGACTCATCCGCTTGGTCAGAAACCCAAACATCTCCTGCCGCAACGCCAAGGCCTCATTGGCCAGGTGATGCCGCCCCTGCGGCAACATCAACACCTGCGGCCGGTCGAACTTGCCACGCAGCACTTGCAGGTTGTGCACCCAATCCACCGTCATGTCCGCCTGCCCCTGCACGAGCGACCCATACGATGGCGGTGGGTTGTTATTGTCCTCTGGGCCAAGACCCTCCAGTTAATAACTCCGAGGAAAACAGGGGGCCAACAGCGAGCTCATGGGACCACTGTCACCCGATAAAGACGCTTCCTCGCTGCCTTCCTATCACCGGTGTCACCGCCGTCATCTTTGTCAGCGCAAGTGGGTTGAATAACTAGCATAACGAACGGGCGGCTGATGGCTGCTGCGGCGTAACTTCGCAACACTCCGAAAGCTCGACTCTGCCATCTAACATCACACCCTTATCACTCTGAATTTATGCCACATATGGTTTTGCTCATTATAGGACTCGCCGACAATACGGGGCTCCGTGCCCGGTAGATGCGGAAATGGTATAGAGAGAAATTTACTGGACCATCGGAGATTTTGGATATGATACACATCCCCACCAGCCAAACTTCTAAGATTCCAGAAGTTACTATCCGAGGAGCTAGCAAATACACAATGAACACCACCATCATCCATTAAATTCATAAAAAGGGACTCCGTTCCTTGACGGACAACATATCCCTTATCGGTAACATGCTCAATTCTCCAGAGATTTCGCCAGTCGTTGGAGTCAGAAACCAACACGACATAGCGCACTCCTTCATCCGTACGCATCCCAAGTACCTTAGAAGGATCCGCAAAACTATATAACTTGTAGGTTCCAGGGAAAGAGCCAGTGGCCGGCTGGTTATCGCCTAGGGTTTCGGCATCATTTTGCATAGCAAATTCCCTCAATTAAACATATAAAGAAATTGCTTTATTAACGCAGCCCAACCAAACCATTTTAAAAACTTATTGGTTAGACACGAGCAAACTAGCTCGAATTTACAGCCCGATCTACTGACAGAAATTACAGGTCGCTAGATTCATCCGAAATACATACCGCCATCATGATAACCAATCGATCTTTTGGAGATTCAGAATCTCGCCAAAATATTTAACACCAAGCCAATCCATTCACTTTCGCTGGAAAAACAAGCCACTCAACGACAGGTAAAATCTGAAACCAGAACTCAAGGCAACCCAAACCATGAGCCGTCCTTATTTATCCCCATATTATTTATTTCTCTTACTTTAAACAAAATCATATAAATTTGATGGAGCAGATCGGCGCGGACCTGAACAACACCCTGCTGTACGTCTACCGTGACTTGTCGGATACCGAGCTGGAAGAGTTCGCCACCTTCGCCGAATCGGCCGAGGGCCAGGCTTATTACCAGGCGGCTTTGGCGGCGATCCGGGCGGGGTTGGCGGTGGGGCAGAATCTGGGGCAGTAGATAGAACTCCAGTGCCTGGGATTACGCCATCGCGAGCAGGCTCGCTCCCACATTGGATCGTGGCCGGTCGCAATATTCGATTTCACCCAATCCCCCTGTGGGAGCGAGCCTGCTCGCGATAGCTATATCCAGGTCAACCCCGAAACCGACTCATCCGCTTACTCAAGAACCCAAACATCTCCTGCCGCAAAGCCTGCGCTTCGTTCGCCAGGTGATGCCGCCCTTCAGGCAACATCAACACCTGCGGCCGGTCGAACTTGCCGCGCAGCACTTGCAGGTTGTGCACCCAATCCACCGTCATGTCCGCCTGCCCCTGCACGATCAAGGGCTGGCGCGGGCTGCTCGGGGCCGCTTCGATACGCTTGATCCATCGCGCCAATGCCCCCACCCAGGCAGTAGGCAGGCGCAGCGGTTGCAGCGGGTCGGCTTGCAGGAATGGCAGGAACTGCGGGTCGGTGGAGTTCTCACTGAAACGCCGGGCGATACCCGTCACAAACGGCTTGAGCAAGTAATAACTCAGGCGCGACCAGCCCCAGGCCCGTGGCCGTACCAGGGGTGACAGCAGGATGACCTGGCCCTGGGCTGGACTCTGTGCGCCGTGGTTGAGCACGTGATCGACCACGATCGCCCCGCCGGTGCTCTGCCCGCACAGGTGCCAGGGGTGCGGCAGGTCCAGCGTCGCGGCCTCGGCCAACAGCCCCTGCAAGGTGGCCTGGTACTCGGCGAAATCCTCGATACTGGCGCGTTCGCCGCTGGACAGGCCATGGCCCGGCAGGTCGCAGGCGATCACCGCGAACTTCTGCTCCAGGGCCCACTCGATCAAGTGCCGGTACAACCCCATGTGGTCGTAGTAACCGTGGAACACAAACAACGTCGCCACGGCCTTTTCCGGCCACCAGACCTGACTGACGACCTCATACCCGCCCACCTCGAAGCGCCCCAACCCTTTGCGCACACTGCGCTGGGGAAAATCCAGCCCATAGAACCGCTGGTAAGCCTGGGCTTGCTCGGACAGGGCTTGCCACTGGGCCAGCGGTTGCAGGCTGGCACGCAGGAGATCGGGGTCGAAAGTGGCAGGCATCAAGGTTTCCAGGCATGGGCGCATCGCGCGAAACAGACTTTACAGGCCTGCGATATTCATCTGTCGCGGCAAGCATGGCAAGCTACGCGGCTTCAGAGGATCGACTCCATGCGCCCGACCCACCGCACGACCTTGCTTGCCAGCCTGCTTGCCCTCGGGTGCGCCGTCGTCTTGTGGGTGGCCTACGACTGGTTCCAGGGCCGTTTCCTGCGGGCCTTCAGTCAACACACCGCGGTGTTTTCCGGCGACCCTCTGCGCCTGCCCGCCGACCTGGCCGGCCCTGGCGCGATCCGCCTGGTGCATTTCTGGGACCCGGCGTGCCCGTGCAACGTTGGCAACCAGCAGCACCTTGCCGAACTGATCGATAAGTATGTACCGCAAGGCGTTGAGTTTTATGCCGTGCAAAAAGCCGGCAGCCAAGGTCAACTGCCGGCCACCTTGAACAGCCTGAAAACCCTGCCGGCGCTTCCGGGTTCAAGCCAGATTCCTGCCAGCCCAGCGGTGGCGATCTGGGATCGCAGCGGCCAGCTGGCGTACTTCGGCCCTTACAGTGAAGGCCTGACCTGCAATTCGAGCAACAGCTTCATCGAGCCGATTCTCGAGGCGTTGAGCGCTGGTCGGACGGTCAATGCGACCCATACGATGGCGGTGGGTTGTTATTGTCCGTGGGACAAGGACACATCTGCCAAAGAATAAGTAATCCCTCCGAGGGGCGATGCGCAGGAAAGCAATGGCATGCTAAACAGGGAATCAACAGCGAGACCATGGAACCGCTGTCATCAGAATAAGGAATCACCATGAAACGCACCCTCATCGCCTTCCTGTCATTGATCGTCACCGCGATCATCGTTGCGGGCGGCTACCTCTACAGCAAGCAGCCCACCCGCCAGGGCACGATGCAGGTGCAAGGGCTGCAGGGCTCGGTGACGGTGCGCTACGACGAACGTGGTGTGCCGCATATCCGCGCCGAGAACGAAACCGACTTGTACCGCGCCCTCGGCTATGTCCATGCCCAGGACCGGCTGTTCCAGATGGAGATCATGCGTCGTCTCGCCCGGGGCGAACTGGCCGAGGTGCTGGGACCGAAGCTGCTGGACACCGACAAACTGATGCGCAGCCTGCGCATTCGCGAACGCGCCGCGGCCTATGTGACCGAACAAGACCCGCAATCCCCGGCCTGGGTCGCCATGCAGGCCTACCTGGATGGGATCAACGCCTACCAGGACAGCCACACCCGGCCCGTGGAGTTCGATGTGCTGGGCATTCCCAAGCGCCCCTTTACGGCTGAAGACACCGTGAGCATCACCGGCTACATGGCCTACAGCTTCGCGGCGGCGTTCCGAACCGAACCGCTGCTGACCTACGTGCGCGATCAACTGGGCGCCGAGTACCTGAACATCTTCGACCTCGACTGGCAGCCCCAGGGCGTGCTGGCCGACGGTCCCAAGCGCGGCCTGGCCCTCGCCGCCGCCGACTGGAAAGACCTCAATGCCCTGGCCCGCCTGAGCGAACAGGCCCTGGCGGAAAACGGCCTGCCGCAGTTCGAGGGCAGTAACGCCTGGGCGCTTGCCGGCAGCCGTACCCACAGCGGCAAGCCGTTGCTGGCGGGCGACCCGCATATCCGTTTTTCCACGCCGTCGGTGTGGTACGAGGCGCACCTGTCCGCGCCGGGTTTCGAACTCTACGGGCACTATCAGGCCTTGATGCCCTTCGCCACGCTGGGCATGAACAAGGATTTCGGCTGGAGCATCACCATGTTCCAGAACGACGACCTGGACCTGATCGCCGAGAAGGTCAACCCGGACAATCCCGAGCAGGTCTGGTATCGCGGCCAATGGGTGGAGATGACCCGCAGCGAACAGCAGATCGCGGTCAAGGGCCAGGCACCGGTGACGCTGGTGCTGCGCCAGTCGCCCCACGGCCCGATCGTCAACGATGTCCTCGGTGCGAACGCCGGCAAGACCCCGGTCGCCATGTGGTGGGGGTTCCTGGAAAGTCGCAACCCGATCCTCGACGCCTTTTACCAGCTCAACCGCGCCGATACCCTGGCCAAGGCCCGTGGCGCCTCGGCCCAGATCCACGCGCCGGGGCTGAACGTGGTGTGGGCCAATGCCAAGGGCGATATCGGCTGGTGGGCCGCCGCGCAACTGCCCAAGCGCCCCGCCGGCGTGAAACCCGCGTTCATCCTCGATGGCAGCAGCCCGGAGTCGGAAAAGGAAGGCTTCTACCCGTTCAGCAGCAACCCGCAGGAAGAGAACCCGGCGCGGGGCTACATCGTCTCGGCCAACTTCCAACCCGTGCCGGCCAGCGGCATCGAAATCCCCGGTTACTACAACCCCGCCGACCGCGGTCAGCAACTCAACCAGCAGCTCAACGACAAGCAGGCGAAATGGGACATCCTAACCACCCAGAAACTGCAACTGGGCACCACCACCGCCTACGGCCCTCGCGTGCTCGCGCCGTTGTTGCCGGTGCTGCGTGAAGTGGTCAGCGACCCGCAGGAACGCAAATGGGTGGAACAACTGGCCCAATGGCCGGGCGATTACCCGCTGGACTCCATCAGCGCCACGCTGTTCAACCAGTTCCTGTTCAACCTGGCCGACGCCGCCCTGCACGATGAACTGGGTGACGGATTCTTCGAAACCGCGCTGTCGACCCGGGTGATCGACGCGGCCCTGCCACGCCTGGCGGCATCGAAGGATTCACCGTGGTGGGATGACCGCACGACGCTGGGCACGGAAACCCGTGCAGACACGGTGAGCGTCGCCTGGAAGAAAAGCCTGGCGCACCTGCGGGCCACCCTGGGCGACGATGCCACGCAATGGCAATGGGGCAAGGCTCACACCCTGACCCATGGTCATCCGCTGGGTCAGCAAAAGCCGCTGGACCGTGTCTTCAACGTTGGGCCATTTGCGGCCCCAGGTACCCATGAAGTGCCCAACAACCTCTCCGCCAGAATCGGCCCGGCGCCGTGGCCGGTGACCTACGGGCCTTCGACCCGGCGCATCATCGACTTCGCCGACCCCAGCCATAGCGTCACCATCAACCCCGTCGGCCAGAGCGGCGTGCCGTTCGACAAGCATTACGAGGATCAGGCCGAGGCGTACATCGAAGGGGTCTATTACCAGGCGCACCTGGCCGAGGAAGAAGTGGTCGCCAATACCCGCACAACCCTGAAGCTGCTGCCGGCCCGGGCGCCCTGAACCGTGCGTGCCGATCTTTTTCACCGCTGAACCGGGCTTGATCGTCACGGATGGTCAAGACTACAGGGGCTCACCTCCCCGCCTCTTTCACAGGAGTCAACGCTATGTTCAATAACTGGTCCGAACTGCTGCCCACCATCAAAAGCGCCTTTGGCGCCCTGGGCAAAAGCAATCCGAAGATGGTCAAGGCCTACATGGCCCTGGACGAAGCTGCGGCTGAAAACAACGTGCTCGATGCCAAGACCCGCGAGCTGATCTCCATCGCCGTGGCCATCACCACCCGCTGCGACGGCTGCATTGGCGTACACACCGACGCCGCCATCAAGGCCGGCGCCACCCGCGAAGAAATCGCCGCCACCCTGGCCACCGCCGTGTCATTGAATGCCGGCGCGGCGTACATCTATTCCCTGCGAGCCCTGGAGGCCCATGACGCATTGAAGAAGTGAGCGGCGCTAACTGAACCGCTATCGCGAGCAAGCTCGCTCCCACAATGGGGTCTGCGTTCGGCTGCGGATTTATAGGCGCCCCAAAAAACTGTGGGAGCGAGCTTGCTCGCGAAGGCGGACTGACATTCAACATCTTCGTCGACTGTCTCACCGCTATCGCGAGCAAGCTCGCTCCCACAATGGGGTCTGCGTTCGACTGCGGATTTGTAGACGCCCCAAAAAACTGTGGGAGCGAGCTTGCTCGCGAAGGCGGACTGACATTCAACATCTTCGTCGACTGTCTCACCGCTATCGCAAGCAAGCTCGCTCCCACAATGGGATCTGCGTTCGACTGCGGATTTGTAGCCGCCCCAAAAAACTGTGGGAGCGAGCTTGCTCGCGAAGGCGGACTGACATTCAACATCTTCGTCCACTGTCACACCGCTATCGCGAGCAGGCTCGCTCCCACAATGGGATCTGCGTTCGACTGCGGATTTGTAGACGCCCCAAAAAACTGTGGGAGCGAGCTTGCTCGCGAAGGCGGACTGACATTCAACATCTTCGTCGACTGTCACACCGCTATCGCGAGCAGGCTCGCTCCCACAATGGGGTCTGCGTTCGACTGCGGATTTGTAGACGCCCCAAAAAACTGTGGGAGCGAGCTTGCTCGCGAAGGCGGACTGACATTCAACATCTTCGTCCACTGTCACACCGCTATCGCGAGCAGGCTCGCTCCCACAATGGGATCTGCGTTCGACTGCGGATTTGTAGACGCCCCAAAAAACTGTGGGAGCGAGCT
Organism: Pseudomonas fluorescens; assembly: GCF_001307275.1. Classification (NCBI taxonomy): domain Bacteria; kingdom Pseudomonadati; phylum Pseudomonadota; class Gammaproteobacteria; order Pseudomonadales; family Pseudomonadaceae; genus Pseudomonas; species Pseudomonas fluorescens. The sequence goes on along the minus strand of NZ_CP012831.1, from coordinate 2,997,059 downwards.
TGCTCGCGAAGGCGGACTGACATTCAACATCTTCGTCGACTGTCACACCGCTATCGCGAGCAAGCTCGCTCCCACAATGGGGTCTGCGTTCGACTGCGGATTTGTAGGCGCCCCAAAAAACTGTGGGAGCGAGCTTGCTCGCGAAGGCGGACTGACATTCAACATCTTCGTCGACTGTCACACCGCTATCGCGAGCAAGCTCGCTCCCACAGGTAGAGCTGCGTCGGGTTAGACCGGTGCGGTCTCGGCCCGGCGGACTTCCGGTTGTTTCCAGGAGTCGGCAGCGCTTTCTTCGATGGCTTGCTGGATCGCGCGCTTGCGGTTCTCTTCGGCGCGGCGGCTGAAGTACCAGACCAGGAAGGTCACCAGCGACACCGCCAGCAGGATCAGGCTCGCCACGGCGTTGATTTCCGGTTTTACCCCCAGGCGCACGGCCGAGAAGACTTCCATTGGCAAGGTGGTCGAGCCGGGGCCGGAGACGAAGCTCGCCAGCACCAGGTCATCCAGGGACAACGCGAACGACATCATGCCCCCCGCCGCCAGTGACGGCGCGATCATCGGGATGGTGATCAAAAAGAATACCTTCCACGGCCGGGCACCCAGGTCCATGGCCGCCTCTTCGATGGACAGGTCCAGCTCACGCAAACGTGCCGAGACCACCACCGCCACATAGGCCGCGCAGAACGTGGTGTGGGCGATCCAGATCGTGACGATGCCACGCTCCTGGGGCCAGCCAATCATCTGCGCCATGGCGACGAACAGCAGCAACAGCGACAGACCGGTGATGACTTCCGGCATCACCAGCGGCGCGGTGACCAGGCCGCCGAACAGCGTGCGGCCCTTGAAGTGGGTGATGCGGGTCAACACGAAGGCCGCCAGCGTCCCCAGGGCCACCGCGGCAATCGCCGTGTAGCAGGCGATTTCCAGCGAGCGCACCACCGAGCCCATCAACTGACTGTTGTCCAGCAGGCCGACGTACCACTTGATCGACCAGCCACCCCACACCGTCACCAGTTTCGAGGCGTTGAACGAATAGATCACCAGGATCAGCATCGGTGCGTAGATGAACAGCAAACCCAGCACCAGCATCAGGCTTGAAAAACTGAAGCGCTTCATTCCTTGCCCTCCATTTCTTTGGCCTGACTGCGGTTGAACAGGATGATGGGCACGATCAGGATTGCCAGCATCACCACCGCCAGGGCGGATGCCACCGGCCAGTCTCGGTTATTGAAGAATTCCTGCCACAGCACTTTGCCGATCATCAGGGTTTCCGGGCCGCCCAGCAGTTCCGGGATGACGAACTCGCCCACCACGGGGATGAACACCAGCATGCAGCCGGCGACGATGCCGTTCTTGGACAGCGGCACGGTGATTTTCCAGAAGCTGTTGAAGGTGCTCGACCCCAGGTCCGACGCGGCTTCCAACAGGCTGGCGTCATGTTTCACCAGGTTGGCGTACAACGGCAGGATCATGAACGGCAGATAGGAGTAGACGACCCCGATATACACCGCCAGGTTGGTGTTGAGGATCTGCAGCGGTTCGCTGATCCAACCCATGCTCAGCAAAAAGCCGTTGAGCAAGCCGTTGTTGCTGAGGATGCCCATCCACGCGTAGACGCGGATCAGGATCGCGGTCCAGGTCGGCATCATGATCAGCAGCACCAGCACCGTCTGCATCTCTTTGCGGGCATTGGCGATGCCATAGGCCATCGGGTAGCCGATCAGCAGGCACAAGAGCGTGCTGATCAGGGCCATTTTCAGCGAACCAAGGTAGGCGGCGATGTACAACTCGTCCTCGCTCAGCATCGCGTAGTTGGCGAGGTTGAGCAGCACCTGCAGCTTCTGGTCGACGTAGCTGTAGATCTCGGTGTACGGCGGGATGGCCACGTCGGCTTCGGCAAAGCTGATCTTCAGGACGATGAAGAACGGCAGCATGAAGAACAGGAACAGCCAGATGAAGGGCACCCCGATGACCAGTTGGCGGCCACCGGGCGTTATTCGATCGAGTCGGCGTTTGAGTTTGCGCATGTTCATGAGCGAAGCACCACGCCGCTGTCGTCTTCCCACCAGACGAACACCTGGTCGCCCCAGGTCGGGCGCTGGCCACGGCGTTCGGCGTTGGCGACGAAGGACTGCACCAGCTTGCCGCTCGGCAGCTCGACGTAGAACACCGAGTGGCCGCCCAGGTAGGCGATGTCATGGACCTTGCCGCTGGACCAGTTGTGCTCGCAGGTCGGCGGCTCGGAAGTGACCAGCAGCTTTTCCGGGCGAATGGCGTAGGTCACCGACTTGTCCTGCACCGAGGTGCTGATGCCGTGGCCGACGTAGATATTGCGGTCCAGGTCCTTGCAGGTCAGCACCGCGTGGCCTTCGGCGTCGTCCACCACTTCGGTCTCGAAGATGTTGACGTTGCCGATGAACTCGCAGACCAGCCGGCTGGTCGGGGTCTCGTAGATGTCGATCGGGCTGCCGATCTGGGCGATCCAGCCCAGGTGCATGATCGCGATACGTTCGGCCATGGTCATGGCCTCTTCCTGATCGTGGGTCACCATGACGCAGGTCACGCCAACCCGCTCGATGATTTCCACCAGCTCCAGTTGCATCTGCGAGCGCAGTTTCTTATCCAGCGCGCCCATCGGCTCGTCGAGCAGCAACAGCTTCGGGCGCTTGGCCAGGGAACGGGCCAGGGCCACACGCTGGCGCTGGCCGCCGGAGAGCTGGTGCGGCTTGCGCTTGGCGTATTGGCTCATCTGCACCAGCTTGAGCATCTCCGCCACGCGGGCATCGATCTCGGCCTTCGGGATCTTGTCCTGTTGCAGACCGAAGGCGATGTTCTGCGCCACGGTCATGTGCGGGAACAGGGCGTAGGACTGGAACATCATGTTGATCGGCCGCTCATAGGGCGGCATGTCGGTGATGTCCACACCGTCGAGGAAAATCCGCCCCTCGGTGGGCCGCTCGAAACCGGCCAGCATGCGCAGCAAGGTGGATTTGCCCGATCCCGAACCGCCGAGCAAGGCGAAGATCTCGCCTTTCTTGATTTCCAGGGACACGTCGTCCACGGCAATCGTCTCGTCGAACTTCTTCGTGACCCGGTCGATTTTGACCAGCACCTGCTTGGGTGTCTGGTCGCCCTCGAGGGCTTTCTTATAGGCGCCGGAGGCAACTGCCATTTACGAAACTCCCACAGAATTTGCAGTTCGCCCCACGCGGACGAACAAGAGTGTTGAGGTTATTTACCCGACTTGACCTTGGTCCAGCTGCGGGTCATGAGTCGTTGGATCTTGGGCGGCAACTCGGAGTTGACGTAGAGCTTGTCGACGACCGCTTGCGGTGGATAAACCGCTTCATCGGTGCGTACTTTCTGGTCCATCAGCTCGCCAGCCTTCGGGTTCGGGTTGGCATAACCGACAACGTCACTGACCTGGGCGATGACCTCAGGCTTGAGCACATAGTTGATGAAGGCATGCGCTTGCTTGACGTTGGTGGCGTCACGCGGGATCGCCAGCATGTCGAACCAGAGATTGCCGCCTTCCTTGGGAATCACATAGGCGATGTTGACGCCCTTGCCGGCCTCGCTGGCACGAGCCCGGGCCTGGAAGATGTCGCCGGAGAAACCGGCCGCCACGCAGATCTCGCCATTGGCCAGGTCGGAGATGTATTTGGAGGAATTGAAATAAGTCACGTAAGGCCGGATCTTGAGCAGCTGCGCCTCGGCCTTCTTGTAGTCTTCGGGGTCTTCGCTGTTGGGGTTCAGGCCCAGGTAATTGAGCATCGCCGGGATCATTTCGTCGCCCGAGTCGAGGAACGAAACACCGCAGCTGGACAGCTTCTTGATGTTTTCCGGTTCGAACAGCATCGCCCACGAATCGATCTTCTCGACGCCCAGGACCGCCTTGATCTTCTCGACGTTATAGCCGATGCCGTTGGTGCCCCAGAGGTAAGGCACGGCGTACTGGTTGCCCGGGTCGTTCTTTTCCAGGCGCTTGAGCAGCACAGGGTCGAGGTTGGCGTAGTTGGGCAACTGCGCCTTGTCGAGCTTCTGGAACGCCCCGGCCTTGATCTGCTTGCCCAGGAAGTGGTTGGACGGCACGACCACGTCGTAACCGGTACGTCCGGCCAGCAACTTGCCTTCCAGGGTTTCGTTGGAGTCGAACACGTCATACACCGGCTTGATGCCAGTGGCTTTTTCGAAATCCGCCAGGGTGGTCTCGCCAATGTAGTCCGACCAATTATAAATATGCACGGTGGAAGCGGCCTGGACACTGACGGCGAGCGTCAGGCCGGCGCCGACCAGCAAGGCGTTGCGTAACAAAGAAAAGACTGGCACGTGGAGGTCCTCTTAAATAGTTGGGCCCAAGTTGCCCCCGTTACTTGGCCACGATGGACCCTGCAACAAAACCGGCGCGCAACTTACCCTCGATAAACCGATCCAGCAAAACTTTTAGTTATTGAGTTGCTCCTGTTGCCGCCGCAGCGATGCCAGCGACAACAGGAGGATGCTTCAGACCGGCTTATTTACCGGATTTGATCTTGGTCCAGCTGCGGGTCAGGATCCGCTGGGTCGCTGGCGGCAGATCGCTGATGGCGTACAGCTTGGCCTTCACTTCGTCCGATGGGTAAATGCTCGGGTCACCGGAGATTTCCTTGTCCACCAACGCGGTGGCGGCCTTGTTGCCGTTAGGGAAACGCACGTTGTCGGTGATCTGCGCCATGATTTCCGGCTGCATGATGAAATTCATCCATTTATAAGCGGCCTCGACATTTTCGGCATCCTTGGGAATGGCGACCATGTCGTAGAACGAACCGGCACCTTCCTTGGGAATGGTGTAGGCCACTTTCACTTTGCCGCCAGCCTCGGCAGCACGGCTCTTGGATTGCTCGATATCACCCGAGTAGCCCACGGCGACGCAGATGTTGCCGTTGGCCAGGTCGGAAATGTATTTGGAAGAGTGGAAGTAACCGATCGATGGACGCAACTTGAGGAACAGTGCTTCAGCCTCGGCCAGTTGCTTCTTGTCCTGGCTGTCGGTCGGGTAGCCAAGGTAATGCAGGGCCACCGGAATCATTTCGGTTGGCGAATCGAGGAAGCTCACGCCGCAGCTCTTGAGCTTGGCGATGTTCTCGGGCTTGAGCAGGGTGTCCCAGGAATCGATCTTGTCGACGCCCAATGCGGCCTTGACCTTCTCGGGGTTGTAACCGATGCCGATGGTGCCCCACATGTAAGGGAAGGCGTGTTTGTTGCCCTGGTCGCTGGCATCGCCGACAGCCTTGAGCAGGTCGGTGTCCAGGTTCTTCCAGTTCGGCAGCTTGGACTTGTCCAGCTCCTGGTAGACCCCGGCCTTGATCTGCTTGGCCAGGAAGTTGTTCGACGGCACCACGATGTCATAACCGGACTTGCCGGCCAGCAACTTGGCTTCCAGGGTTTCGTTGCTGTCGAACACGTCGTAGACGACTTTGATCCCCGTTTCTTTCTCGAACTTGGCGACGGTGTCCGGCGCAATGTAGTCGGACCAGTTGTAGACATGCAGCACTTTGTCGTCCGCCTGGACGGCGCCCGCCATCACGCCCATCAGGGACATGGCGAGGAGGGTCTTGCCAGCTATCTTCATACCTAATGCCTTCATGGATTGATGCTCCAGTTATTCTTTTTAGCCACGTTCAGTAGCCGGCTCGCGGGCAACTTGAACAGGCGGTAGTCTGGCAAGTTACAGGGCAGGCTTTCAACACAGGCCCAGCCTTTTGTTCACGCTGGGCGAGGCCCTTGCAGGCACCTCGCTCAGAGCCTAGCACTTAGCCCTGCAACGCACTGAGCGTCAGGTCCAGGCAATGCCGCGCCTTGGTCACCAATTCATCGATCTCGGCCTTGCTGATCACCAGCGGCGGCGCAATGATCATGGTGTCGCCCACCGCGCGCATGATCAGCCCGTTATCGAAGCAGAACTGCCGGCAGATCATGCCCACGCCCTTGCCTTCGTAGCGTTTGCGCGTGGCCTTGTCCTGGACCAGTTCGATCGCCCCCAGCAAACCGACCCCGCGTACTTCACCCACCAGCGGATGATCGTTCAGTTCCCGCAAACGCTTCTGCAAATAGGGTGCCGTTTCGCTGTGGACACGCTCGATGATCTTCTCGTCGCGCAGGATGCGGATGTTTTCCAGGGCCACCGCCGCGGCCACCGGGTGACCGGAGTAGGTAAACCCGTGGTTGAAGTCACCGCCTTCGTTGAGCACCGCGACCACGTCGTCGCGCACGATCAGCCCACCCATGGGGATATAGCCGGAGGTCAGGCCCTTGGCGATGGTCATCATGTGCGGTTTCAACCCGTAATGGTCGGTACCGAACCACTCACCGGTGCGGCCGAAGCCACAGATCACTTCGTCGGCCACGAACAGAATGTCGTACTTGGCGAGGATTTCCTTCATGCGCGGCCAGTAGCTGTCCGGCGGCACGATCACGCCACCGGCGCCCTGGATCGGCTCGGCGATGAAGGCCCCGACGTTGTCCACGCCGATCTCCAGGATCTTTTCTTCCAACTGGTTGGCCGCCCACACGCCGAACTCTTCGGGGCTCATGTCGCCGCCTTCACCGAACCAGTAAGGCTGGGCGATGTGGACAATGCCCGGGATCGGCAGGTCGCCCTGCTCGTGCATATAGGTCATGCCGCCCAGGCTCGCGCCCGCGACGGTCGAACCGTGATAACCGTTCTTGCGGCTGATGATGACTTTCTTGTTCGGCTGGCCCTTGATCGCCCAATAGTGGCGGACCATGCGCAGCATGGTGTCGTTGCCCTCGGAGCCGGAGCCGGTGAAGAACACGTGGTTCATGCCTTCAGGGGCGATGTCGGCGATGGCTTTGGACAATTCCAGCACCGGCGGGTGGGCCGTCTGGAAGAACAGGTTGTAGTACGGCAGTTCACGCATCTGCTGGCTGGCGGCGTCGGCCAGTTCCTCACGGCCATAACCGACGGCCACACACCAGAGGCCGGCCATGCCGTCGAGGATCTTGTTGCCTTCACTGTCCCAGAGGTAGACGCCCTTGGCGTGGGTGATGATGCGCGGGCCTTTCTCTTTGAGCTGCTTGAAATCGCTGAACGGCGCCAAGTGATGATCGTTGCTCAGGGCCTGCCATTCACGGGTTTGCGGGTTATTGCGGGTCATGCGAATTCTCCTGTTATCGGTGGGGGCGAAGCTGCCTGAAGCAGCCTCGCCCGGCGCTTCAGACGGCAAAGAGCAGGAATTCCCGCTCCCACGAACTGATGACGCGCTTGAAGTTTTCATGCTCGGCCCGCTTGACCGCGACGTAGCCTGTGATGAATTTCTTGCCCAGGTACTTCTCGATGGTGGTGCTGTTTTCCATGCGTTCCAGGGCGTCTTCGATGGTCAGCGGCAAACGCAGGTTGCGGCGCTCGTAGCCACGGCCCACCACCGGCGCGCTCGGGTCGATGCCTTCGACCATGCCGATGAAGCCACACAGCAGGCTGGCGGCAATCGCCAGGTACGGGTTGGCGTCGGCGCCCGGCAAACGGTTTTCCACCCGACGGTTCTGCGGCCCGGCATCCGGCACGCGCAGGCCCACGGTGCGGTTCTCTTCGCCCCACTCCACGTTCACCGGTGCCGAGGTGTCCGGCAGGAAGCGGCGGAACGAGTTGACGTTGGGAGCGAACAGCGGCAACAGCTCGGGGATGAACTTCTGCAAGCCACCGATGTGGTGCAGGAACAGATCGCTCATGGTCCCGTCTTCATTGGAGAAGACGTTCTTGCCGGTTTCCTTGTCGATAATGCTCTGGTGCAGGTGCATCGCACTGCCCGGCTCGCCGGTCATGGGCTTGGCCATGAAGGTGGCGGCCACGTCGTGCTTGAGTGCCGCCTCGCGCATGGTGCGCTTGAACACCAGGATCTGGTCGGCCAGGGAAAGGGCATCGCCGTGACGGAAATTGATTTCCATCTGCGCCGTGCCGTCCTCGTGGATCAGGGTATCAAGGTCCAGCTCCTGCAGTTCGCACCAGTCGTAGACGTCTTCGAACAGCGGATCGAATTCGTTGGCCGCTTCGATCGAGAAAGACTGGCGACCGGTTTCCGGGCGGCCGGAGCGGCCAATGGGCGGTTGCAGCGGAAAGTCCGGGTCGTCGCTGCGCTTGGTCAGGTAGAACTCCATTTCCGGCGCCACGATAGGCTGCCAACCTTTGTCGGCATAGAGCTTGAGCACTTTCTTGAGCACGTTGCGCGGCGACAGCTCGATGGGGTTGCCCTGCTTGTCGTAGGCGTCGTGGATGACCTGGGCGGTGGGCTCGATGGCCCAGGGCACAAGGAACACGGCGTTCTCGTCCGGGCGGCAGATCATGTCGATGTCAGCCGGGTCGAGCAGTTCGTAATAGATGTCGTCTTCGACATAGTCGCCCGTAACGGTCTGGAGCAGAACGCTCTCGGGCAGGCGCATGCCTTTCTCGGCGATGAACTTGTTGGTCGGCGAGATCTTGCCCCGGGTGATACCGGTCAGGTCGCCAATCATGCATTCGACTTCTGTGATCTTGTGGTCTTTCAACCAATCGGTGAGCTGGTCGAGGTTGTTACTCATAAATGCCTCTAGGCGTGAGTTTCCTGACTGCTATTAGTTGTCAGGCGTTGTTTGACGCATCTGCGTCGCGTTGTGTTGCCCTTGCTCGGCAGGCATCGCCAAATGCCTGGAAAATCGCAAGGTAGTGCGGGTTAGAGCTTACCTCCCATTCAGGGTGCCATTGCACACCTAAAGCAAAAGCCTTGCCTTCTGGCACCGAAACAGCCTCGATCAGGCCATCGGGCGCCACCGCTTCGGCCCGCAGCCCAGGCGCCAGGCGCTCGATGCCCTGGCTATGGATCGAGTTGACCTCAATCGACTGGGGCAGCCCCAGGCCTGCCAGTATGCCGCCAGGCTGGATGTCCACGGCGTGGGCAGGACCATATTGGACCTCCACCGCTTGAGTATCGTCTTCACGATGATCGATGAACGTTCCGACTTCATGAACTTTCTGATGCAGGCTGCCGCCAAAGGCTACGTTCATCTCCTGGAAACCACGACAAATGCCCAGCACCGGGACGCCCGCCTCGACAGCGGCGCGGATCAGCGGCAGGGTGGTGGCGTCCCGTGCAGGATCATGGGCAGTGCCCGGCGCGCTGGCTGGGCCCTGATAATGAAAAGGTTCTACATTGGAAGGAGAGCCGGTCAGAAGAATGCCGTCCAGGGCGTCCAGAATATCGGACGGTGGGAACAGATCCGCCAGGGACGGGACCAGCACTGGCAAGCCCTTGGCGGCTGTCGCGACAGCCCGGGCATATTTATCGCCGCTGGTGTGATAAGCATGCAGACCCATCTGCCTGGAGCAGGTGGTGACGCCGATTAACGGCAGGCGAGACATGAAGCACCCCGGTATTATTGCTGTTATGGGTTTGAATCGAGCTTAGCCTTGTTCATTTTTTTACACAACACCCCCGTAAAAAATACAACACGGCCCGCTCAAGCCTGCGGGCGCCAAGGCCCCTAAAGGGAAAAAAACGCCCTAAATTGCCTCAAAAAAGCCCTGCAGGTGCTTTTTTAGGGCAAAAAAGGCCCTGCTTGACTTCGGCATGCCGTTCGGGTTGACTGGCTTTCGAAGAGATCAATGATTGATATTTTTAACAACAAAGGTGTTGCATCATGTCGGTACCCCCGCGTGCCGTTCAGCTTAACGAAGCGAACGCGTTCCTTAAGGAACATCCTGAGGTTCTGTACGTTGACCTTCTGATTGCGGATATGAATGGTGTGGTGCGCGGCAAGCGCATAGAACGCACCAGCCTCCACAAGGTTTACGAGAAAGGCATCAACCTGCCGGCCTCTTTATTTGCCCTGGATATCAATGGCTCTACGGTGGAAAGCACCGGCCTGGGCCTGGACATCGGTGATGCTGACCGAATCTGTTATCCAATCCCTGACACCCTGTGCAACGAGCCTTGGCAGAAGCGCCCGACTGCGCAACTGTTGATGACCATGCACGAACTCGAAGGCGAACCTTTCTTCGCCGATCCCCGTGAAGTCCTGCGCCAAGTCGTGACCAAGTTCGATGAACTGGGCCTGACCATCTGCGCCGCATTCGAGCTGGAGTTCTACCTGATCGACCAGGAGAACGTGAATGGACGCCCACAACCGCCTCGCTCGCCGATTTCCGGCAAACGCCCGCATTCGACACAGGTCTACCTGATCGATGACCTCGACGAATACGTCGATTGCCTCCAGGACATTCTGGAAGGGGCCAAGGAGCAAGGCATTCCCGCCGACGCCATCGTCAAGGAAAGTGCCCCGGCGCAGTTCGAAGTGAACCTGCACCACGTGGCCGATCCGATCAAGGCTTGCGACTATGCGGTCCTGCTCAAGCGCCTGATCAAGAACATCGCCTACGACCATGAAATGGACACCACCTTCATGGCCAAGCCGTATCCGGGCCAGGCGGGCAATGGGTTGCACGTCCACATTTCGATTCTGGATAAAGACGGCAAGAATATCTTTGCCAGCGAGGATCCCGAGCAGAACGCCGCACTGCGTCACGCGATCGGCGGTGTGCTCGAGACCCTGCCCGCGCAGATGGCTTTCCTCTGCCCGAACGTCAACTCCTACCGTCGTTTCGGCGCACAGTTCTACGTGCCGAACTCGCCGACCTGGGGCCTGGACAACCGCACCGTGGCCTTGCGCGTGCCGACCGGCTCGGCCGATGCCGTGCGCCTGGAACACCGCGTCGCCGGCGCCGATGCCAACCCCTACCTGCTGATGGCGGCCGTGTTGGCGGGCGTGCACCATGGCCTGGTCAACAAGATCGAGCCCGGTGCGCCGGTGGAAGGCAACAGCTACGAGCAAAACGAGCAAAGCCTGCCGAACAACTTGCGCGATGCCCTGCGCGAGCTCGACGACAGTGAAGTCATGGCCAAGTACATCGATCCGAAATACATCGATATCTTCGTGGCCTGCAAGGAGAGCGAGCTGGAGGAGTTCGAACACTCCATCTCCGACCTCGAGTACAACTGGTACCTGCATACCGTGTAAGCGGTTGCGGTAAAAAAAGAAACGCCGCAGGCCTTCGGGGCTGCGGCGTTTTTTTGTATTTGGGGGGATGGCCGCCTTCGGCGGATCGCGAGCCAGCTCAGCTCCCACAGGGGATTTGCGGTGCTGACTTGAAATCACCACAAACCCAATGTGGGAGCAAGCTCAGCTCCAACCGGGGCTTTGTGATCGTTTGGTCTGATTCACTGAGTATTGCTCTGTGGGAGCAAGGCTTGCCCGCGATGAGGGCCGGGAGACAACACCGGACCCGACTCGTACAATGCCCGGCAGCCCCGCAGGAGAGCTTCATGACACGCATCGCCACACCCCGCAAACCCCGCGCACGCAGCCAGGCCCGGATCGACACCATTCTCGATGCCGCCCGTACGCTGCTTGCCGCCGAAGGCGTGGCCAGCCTGTCGATCTACAGCGTCGCCGAGCGCGCCGGGATCCCGCCCTCTTCCGTGTACCACTTCTTCGCCAGCGTCCCGGCCCTGCTCGAAGCCCTGACCGCCGACGTCCACGCCGCTTTTCGCGCTGGCCTGCAGGCACCGATCGATCATGCGGCGCTGAACCATTGGCACGACCTGTCACGGCTGGTGGAGCAGCGCATGCTCGCCATCTACAACCAGGACGCCGCCGCGCGCCAGTTGATCCTGGCCCAGCACGGCCTGACCGAAGTCACCCAGGCCGACCGCCAACACGACCTCGAGCTGAGTGACTTGATGCACAAGGTGTTCGACCACCATTTCGCCCTGCCGCCCCTGCCCGGCGACGTCGATGTGTTCGCCCTGGCCATGGAGCTGGGCGATCGCGTCTACGCCCGCTCGATACAGCAGCACGGCCAGATCACCCCGCGCATGGCCGAAGAAGGCATGCGGGTGTTCGATGCGTACCTGGGGCTGTACCTGCCGCCGTATTTGCCCAAGCGTGAAATCATCCGGTGATGACAGCCACTGTCAGTTGACCCGTGGGAGCAAAGCTTGCTCGCGATAGCGGTGGTCCAGCCGATACGGTTTTCAACGGTCATGCCCAATCGCGAGCAAGCTTTGCTCCCACAGATTTCTGCGCCGCTTGGTCCTTGACTGACCGGCAATACGCTATAGAAAAGCCCCGAAGGGCTCACGCCGTCCGGGGCTGTGGGTGAAGCATCGTTCACAACTTGGCGATAGACACCTCGGTGGATTTGACGAAGGCGATCACTTCGCTGCCGATCGCCAGTTCCAGCTCCTTGACCGAACGGGTGGTGATGACCGACGTGACGATGCCGGAAGCAGTCTGCACGTCGATTTCCGACAGTACGTCGCCTTCGACGATTTCCTTGATGGTGCCTTTGAACTGGTTGCGTACGTTGATGGCTTTGATAGTCATGGTGTCGATTCCTGTCTGGATGAAGTTATTGCGCCCAACGCAATTGCGTGGGCAAGGGTGAAACGGGTTCGGGATCCGGCGGTTGGCCGGGCAAGGACAGCACACGGTTGAGGACTTCGGTTTCCAGGCTCGCCAGGCGATGAGAGCCGCGAGCCCGTGGACGCGGCAGGTCGATGGCCAGGTCGAGGCCGATCTGGCCGTCCTCGATCAGGATCACCCGATCGGCAATCGCCACCGCTTCGCTGACGTCGTGGGTCACCAGCAACACCGTGAAGCCGTGCTGCCGCCAGAGGTTTTCGATCAGTTGCTGCATCTCGATACGGGTCAGGGCGTCCAGCGCTCCCAAGGGTTCGTCGAGCAGCAACAGCCGGGGCTTATGAATCAATGCGCGGGCCAGGGCCACCCGTTGCTTCTGGCCGCCGGACAGCGCCGCCGGCCACTCATGGGCGCGGTCGGCCAGGCCCACCGCTTCCAGTGCCTGCAACGCTTGCGGGCGCCAATTGCCCTTGAGACCGAGGCCGACGTTATCGATGATTTTTTTCCAGGGCAGCAAACGTGCCTCCTGGAACATCAGCCGCGTGTCTTCCCGTGCATCGCTCAACGACGCCGAACCGGCCAGCAGCTGTCCACCGGTGGGCTGATCGAGGCCAGCCAACAAGCGCAGCAAGGTACTTTTGCCACAGCCACTGCGACCGACCACGGCCACGAACTGCCCGGCCGGGATATGCAGGTCGATGTCGCGCAAGACCTGGCGCGTGCCGAAGGTTTTTTGCAGCTTGCGCACCGCCAGCGGGATGCCACGCAGCAGATGCGGAGGTTGTTGGGCGGTCATGCCACACCTCCCTTGTTCACTTGGTACGCCGGGTGCCAGCGCAGCCAGACCCGCTCAAGCCCGCGAGCGGCCAGGTCGGCCAATTTGCCCAGCACGGCGTACAGGAGAATCGCCAGCACCACCACATCGGTCTGCAGGAACTCCCGGGCATTCATCGCCAGGTAACCGATGCCGGAGCTGGCCGAGATGGTTTCCGCCACGATCAGCGTCAGCCACATGAAACCCAGGGCAAAGCGCACGCCCACCAGGATCGAAGGCAAGGCCCCCGGCAGGATCACCTGGCGAAACAGGCTGAAGCCGGACAAGCCGTAGCTGCGGGACATCTCCACCAGCGCCGGGTCGACGTTGCGAATCCCGTGGTAGGTGTTGAGGTAGATGGGAAACAACGTGCCCAGGGCCACCAGGAAAATCTTCGCCGACTCGTCGATGCCGAACCACAGGATCACCAGCGGAATCAGCGCCAGGTGCGGGACGTTCCTGACCATTTGCACGGAGCTGTCCAGCAGGCGTTCGCCCCATTTCGACAACCCGGTGATGAAGCCCAGGGTCAGGCCGATGCCCCCGCCGATCAGGAAACCGACTGCTGCGCGCCAACCGCTGATCGCCAGGTGTGTCCAGATTTCGCCGCTGCGCACCAGGTTGACCCCGGCTTCGATCACCGCCACCGGTGCCGGGAGGATCCGCGTGGACAACCAGCCAGCCGATACCGACAGTTGCCAGACCGCCAGCAACAGCAGCGGCACCGCCCAGGGCGCGAGGTTGTGGATGATTTTCTTCATGGCCGCCTCAGCTCTGGGACGCAGCTTTGGGCAGGATGTCGTTGGCGACCATTTCACCGAACGGACTCACATAGCCCTGGCTTTTCGGCAGCTCAGGGCGCTCCACGTCCAGGTGCGGGAACAACAGTTCCGCCACGCGATAGGACTCTTCCAGGTGTGGATAACCGGAGAAGATAAAGGTGTCGATGCCCAGGTCAGCGTACTCCTTGACCCGCGCCGCCACGGTCGGGCCATCGCCCACCAGCGCCGTACCGGCACCGCCGCGTACCAGGCCGACACCGGCCCAGAGGTTGGGGCTGACTTCCAGCTTGTCGCGACGGCCACCGTGCAGGGCGGCCATGCGTTGCTGGCCCACCGAATCGAAGCGCGCCAGGGAGGCCTGGGCACGGGCGATAGTGTCGTCGTCCAGGTGGGAGATCAGCCGGTCGGCCGCCTGCCAGGCTTCGGCGTTGGTTTCCCGCACGATCACATGCAGGCGAATACCGAAGCGCACGGTACGGCCCAGTTTCGCTGCCTTGGCCCGTACCTGGGCGATTTTTTCCGCCACGGCCGCGGGCGGCTCGCCCCAGGTCAGCACCATTTCCACTTGCTCGGCGGCGAGGTCCTGGGCGGCTTCCGACGAGCCGCCGAAATACAGCGGCGGACGCGGTTGCTGGATCGGCGGATAGAGCAGCTTGGCGCCCTTCACACTGATGTGCTCGCCGTCGTAGTCCACGGTCTCGCCTTCCAGTACCCGACGCCAGATGCGGGTGAACTCCACTGAGGCCTGGTAGCGTTGCTCGTGGTCGAGGAACAGGCCATCGCCGGCCAGTTCGTCCGGGTCACCGCCGGTCACCAGGTTGAACAACGCCCGCCCGCCGGACAACCGGTCGAGGGTCGCGGCCTGACGCGCCGCCACCGTCGGGGAAATGATCCCGGGGCGCAGGGCCACGAGGAATTTCAGGCGCTGGGTCACGGGAATCAACGAAGCGGCCACCAACCAGGAGTCCTCGCAGGAACGCCCGGTGGGGATCAGCACCCCGCCGAAGCCCAGTCGATCCGCCGCCTGGGCGACCTGCTGCAGGTAACCGTGATCGACGGCGCGGGCGCCTTCGGCAGTGCCAAGGTAATGGCCGTCGCCGTGGGTAGGCAGGAACCAGAAAATATTGAGGCTCATGGAGTGGTCTCCTAAAGGAATCGAATTACTGCGCGTTCGCGACGGCCGCCGGCGGCGTCCAGATCACGTCCTTGATGCTCAAGGGCTTGGGAATCAATTTGAGCTGGTAGAAGCTGTCGGCGATTTTCTGTTGTGCCGCCACCACTTCCGGCGTGAGGAACAGCGCCCCGTAGCCTTGGCGTTTCACCGACGTCAGGGTGATGTCCGCCGGCAGGCCCAGCAGCGGCGAGACCTGCTTGGTCACGTCTTCAGGGTTGGCCTTGGACCACTCGCCGACTGCGCGCACTTCCTCCACCAGGGTCGTGATGACCTGCGGGTGCTTCTGCGCATAGGGTTTGGTGGCGAGGTAGAACTGGTGGTTATCGACGATGCCTTTGCCGTCACGCAGGGTGCGTGCCTGCAACTGTTGCTCGGCGGCAGCCTGGTACGGGTCCCAGATCACCCAGGCGTCCACGCTGCCCCGTTCGAACGCGGCACGGGCGTCGGCCGGCGGCAGGAACACGGTCTGGATATCGGAATACTTGAGGCCGGCGTCTTCCAGCGCCCGCACCAGCAGGTAGTGGACGTTGGAGCCTTTGTTCAGCGCGACTTTCTTGCCCTTCAGGTCTTGCACCGACTGGATGGCCGACCCCTTGGGCACGAGGATGGCTTCGCTGGTGGGTGCCGGTGGTTCGTAGGCGACATAGAGCAAATCGGCGCCCGCGGCCTGGGCAAACACCGGCGGGGTTTCACCGGTCACGCCAAAGTCGATGGAACCGACGTTCAAGCCTTCCAGCAGCTGCGGGCCGCCGGGGAACTCGGTCCATTGCACGTCCACGCCTTGGGCGGCGAGGCGCTTCTCCAACGACCCCTTGGCCTTGAGCAGCACCAGCGTGCCGTATTTCTGATAACCGATCCGCAAGGTCTCGGCTTGAGCTTGAGCGATGACGCCGAGGGACACAGCCGCAGCAAACAGAGCGACCAGCCCGCGACGCAAAATGACAGTGCGCATGGCGCCTCTCCTTTCTGCTGTGGGGTTTTGGCTGCACCTGCTGGGCCGTTGGCGGCTGAGTAAGGTGAGTTGAATCAGGGTGTTCGGGCTTCAAATGCTCCAGCGAGCACTCAGCAAACGTTCGTTCAATACATTGGGGTCCAGCGGCCTGGGCCGACGGGCCATGGCACTGAAAAACTGTTCCAGCGCCTCATTCAGGCGCTGTTGCAGGGCCGGCGTCAATTGCGCCTGGGCGCTGCCCTCGCCGTAAGCGATCTGGCTGTCTTCGGCAAAGATCCCGTGGAGCATTTCCTGGGCCTTGAGCGCCGACAACACCGGCTTGAGGGCGTAGTCCACCGCCAGCATGTGGGCGATGCTGCCGCCGGTTGCCATCGGCAACACCACTTTATGGGCCAGGGCGCGCTCAGGCAGCAGGTCCAACACAGTCTTCAGTGCGCCGGAAAAAGACGCCTTGTACACCGGCGTGGCGATCAACAGGCCATCAGCGTTTTCGATCTGCTGGAGCAGGTCGACCACCTTCGGGCTGTCGAAACGGGCATGGAGCAGATCTTCGGCCGGGAAGTCGCGTACCTGATAACTCACCACTTCCACACCTTGCTGCTGCAACCAGCGTTGCGAACGTTCCAGCAGCACCCCTGAGCGGGAGCGTTGGCTGGGACTGCCACCGAGTGAGACGACCAACATGCCTACCCTTCCTTAACTGTCACGTGCGATTCGCGGCGGGCGATCTCGCTGCATGGGTCAAACCATAACAGGGGATTCATATATCTTTAAATCATATTTATTCATTTGGTTATGCAATCTAGATATATTAAATATCCTTTCCCTGGCGCAATAAAAAAAGGCCGTCGAAACGGCCAAAACCCTTGGTGCACAGAAAGACCAACCTGTGGGAGCGAGCTTGCTCGCGATAGCGGTGGATCAGCCGACATTGACGCTGGCAGATCCGACGTCATCGCGAGCAAGCTCGCTCCCACAGGTTCGGATCAGGTGTTGCGTCAGCGATTGGGTTGCGGGGTGAGGCGCAGGTAAGGCTTCACGGCGCGGTAACCCTTGGGAAAGCGCTGCTTGAGTTCCTCTTCATCCTTGAGCGACGGCACGATCACCACTTCATCACCGTCCTGCCAGTTGGCCGGGGTGGCGACTTTGTAGTTGTCGGTCAGCTGCAGGGAATCGATCACCCGCAGGATCTCGTTGAAATTGCGCCCGGTGCTGGCCGGATAGGTGATGGTCAGGCGAATCTTCTTGTTCGGGTCGATCACAAACAGTGAGCGCACGGTCAAGGTGTCGCTGGCATTGGGGTGGATCAGGTCGTACAGGTCCGACACCTTGCGGTCGGCATCGGCCAGGATCGGAAAATTGACCACGGCGTTCTGAGTCTCGTTGATGTCCTCGATCCACTTATGGTGCGAGTCCACCGGGTCCACCGAAAGGGCAATGGCCTTGACCCCGCGCTGGGCGAACTCGTCCTTGAGCTTGGCGGTGAGGCCCAACTCAGTGGTGCATACCGGTGTGAAGTCCGCCGGGTGGGAAAACAGCACACCCCAACTGTCGCCGAGCCATTCGTGGAAGCGAATCTTGCCGGCGCTGGAATCCTGCTCGAAGTCGGGGGCGATGTCGCCAAGTCTGAGGCTCATGGTGCGGCTCCTGGATGAGGTTGTCGTGAGCCCAACTTTGCACCGGTTTCGATTGATTTAAAAAGAATAAATATCAATTTATCTAGATCATTAGTGAATATAAAAAACTGTTCACTGGCGCCATTACGCCTACCGGCCCAAGATCGTCATCGAGGTTCGAGAAGGCCTCGAGTTGCTGAAAGAGGAGAAGTTTCGAGGAAGGCTACAGGGGTGGGCCCGACTCGAAAAACGTAAAGCCCCGCCCGGCGTGATGCCGGGCGGGGCTTTTTTTCGTCAGGTGAGCGCGTTGCTTACAGCAGCGGGATCGAGTAGCTGACGATCAGGCGGTTTTCATCCTGGTCGCGCTGACCTGGGATGTCGTTGCGCCAGGTAGCATTTTTCCACATCACGCCAACGTTCTTCAGCGCACCTTCCGGTACGACGTAGCCAACAGTGATGTCACGTTCCCACTCGGTCTTGTCACCGGTGGCGTGGTCGATGTTGTCGCCGCGCAGGTAGATGACGCCAGCGGTCAAGCCAGGAACGCCGAGCTTGGCGAAGTCGTACGAGTAGCGACCCTGCCAGGTACGTTCACCGGCACGGGCGAACTTGGCGATTTGCATGTCGGTGGTCAGGTAAGCCGACGAACCGTCGCCCTGGTTCAGCCAAGGGAAATCGCTGTCGCCGTTGCTCGCCTGGTAACCACCACCAAAGGTGTGACCGGCAACGGTGTACAGGAACAGGCCGCTGTACAGGTTGTTGTCGACCTTGCCCTTGGTGACGCTGCCGCCATAGTAGCCAGTGGTGTAGTAGGTGGAGTCATGACCATTGGCGCCGTCGCTGCGGCTGTTGAAATAACGCAGGTCGGACTTCAGTACACCCGGGCCGATGGCCCAGTTGTGGATCAGGCCCAGGAAGTGTTGCTTGTAGAAGTCTTCCAGGTTGCCGTAGTAGTACTGGGCAGTCAGGTCCTTGGTGATTTTGTAGTCACCGCCACCGTAGATGAACTTGTTGCTGTCGCGACCGCTGGCGGTACGACCGTTCGCACCGGCAATGGACAACTCCTCGTTGTTGCTGGAGTTACGACCCTTGGCGTGCTCGATCTGGCCGCCGACGAGCGTCAGGTCCTTGATCTCGTTCGAGGTGATCTGGCCACCTTGGAAGGTTTGCGGCAGCAGACGACCATCGTTGGTCACGATGACCGGCAGTTTTGGCTGCAGGGTGCCCAGCTTCAGCTCGGTCTGGGAGATCTTCGCCTTGGCGGTCAGGCCCAGGCTGGAGAAGTTATCCACCGCTTCGCCGTTGGACTTGCTCGGGAAGACCGTGCCGCCGTAGCTGTTATTGGAGGCACCGTTGGTACCGCCGCCCGAATCCAGCCTGATACCCAGCAGGCCGATGGCATCGATACCGAAGCCGACGGTGCCTTGGGTGTAGCCGGAAATGAAGCGCAGGTCGAAACCTTGGCCCCATTCTTCAGACTTGTTCGTTGTAGCAGCCGAATCACGGTTATCCGTGTTGATGTAGAAGTTACGCAGACCCAAGGTAGCCTTGCTGTCTTCAATAAAACCGGCGGCGCCTGCCTGCTGCGCCAAAACCCCAACGGCCACAGCCAGGGCCAAGGTGGACTTGTTCATGCTTCGCTCCTCTCGTTTTCTAATTCTTGTGTGTCTTTGGTTCCGGATCGAACGCCCGGAATCCGCGGATGCGCGATTAGCGCCAGACCGTGACTGACAAGTCAATCGTAACCATTTGTGACTACGACCAAGGTCTAACCCCGCTACACCGGCCCGCAGAATAATGGATTCTCTATAAATCCAAAAAGAATTGTTTCGTTAGTTTTCAGCTCGTTTCGACATATGGTTGCCAGCAAAGCGTCATCAAGCCGTGGAAAGGCTTATCGGCGATAGCGAGGATTACTGAATGGTGTTTTATCGGGCTTTTTGCGAGGTCCGCTCATCCTGCGGCGAAATAGGCTCCGGCGCCTCCAATGGCTTCGATCCTGATCACGACGGCTCGCGCACGGTGCGATCTTGAGCGTTCCAGACTAGCTGCTCATTGTCTGAAATCAAGATCGCGGTCGCGCAAGGGTTCAGGACGGCTCTACAGGGCTTTTTCGAAGATCTTCGAATTACGCTGATAGTTGTAGAGTGACGCCCGCGCTGCCGGCAGACGGTCGACGCTGCTGGGCTCGAAACCGCGTTCGCGGAACCAGTGGGCGGTCCGGGTCGTCAGCACGAACAGCGTCTTGAGCCCTTGGGCCCGAGCCCGGGTTTCGATTCGCTCCAGCAGTTCATCGCCCCGGCCACCGTGGCGGTATTCCGGGTTCACCGCCAGGCAGGCCAGCTCCCCGGCATCCGAGTCGGCGATCTGGTACAGCGCCGCGCAGGCGATGATCATGCCTTCGCGCTCGACCACGCTGAACTGCTCGATCTCGCGTTCCAGCACTTCGCGGGAGCGACGCACCAGAATCCCCTGCTCTTCCAGTGGGCTGATCAGGTCCAGCAGGCCGCCGACATCTTCGATGGCCGCTTCACGTACCACCTCGAATTGCTCCTGGGCCACCAGCGTACCGCTGCCATCGCGGGTGAACAGTTCAGCCAGCAGCGCGCCATCCTCGGCATAGCTGACGATGTGGCTGCGTGCGACGCCGCCACGACAGGCCTGGGCCGCCGCATCCAGCAGTTCGGCCTGATAGTCGCTGCCCAGGCGTTGCATGTGGCCCGGGACCTGTTGCGGGCGCAACTCCCGAACCAGCCGTCCGTCCTCGCCGATAAGCCCTTGCTCGGCGCCGAACAGCAACAGCTTGTCGGCCGCCAGGTCGATGGCCGCCCGGGTGGCGACGTCTTCACAGGCCAGGTTGAAGATCTCCCCAGTGGGCGAATAACCCAACGGCGACAGCAACACGATGGAGCGCTCGTCCAGCAGGCGGTTGATGCCCTTGCGATCGACCCGGCGCACTTCACCGGTGTGGTGATAATCCACGCCTTCGAGCACCCCGATAGGACGCGCGGTGACCAGGTTGCCGCTGGCGACCCGCAGCCGCGAGCCCTGCATGGGTGAGGAGGCCATGTCCATGGACAGGCGTGCCTCGATGGCGATGCGCAACTGGCCGACCGCGTCGATCACGCACTCCAGGGTCGCCGCATCGGTGATGCGCATGCCGTGGTGGTAATGGGGCGTCAGGCCCCGTGCCGCGAGGCGGGTCTCGATCTGCGGGCGCGAACCGTGGACCAGCACCAGGCGTACGCCGAGGCTGTGCAGCAGCACCAGGTCATGGACGATGTTGCCGAAATTGGGGTGTTCCACCCCGTCGCCGGGCAGCATGACGATAAAGGTGCAATCGCGGTGGGCGTTGATGTAGGGCGAAGCGTGACGAAGCCAATTGACGTATTCGGGCATGAACCTGGACCTGTAATAAATAACAGCCAAAAAAAGACGAAACAGAACGCACAACGGGCTGGTGGTTATCGTCGGAACAGGCTTGGCGACACGCGCGCTCTCCTCATGTGATGAATACGGGCCCGCAAGGGCACAATTTAACCGGCCGTGGCCGGCGTCAGGCAGTAATGGCCGATCAACTGCCGCAACAGCTGTACGGTAGGTTGCAAACGTGACATTTCAAGGTACTCGCCCGGTTGGTGGGCACAGGCGATATCGCCAGGACCGAGCACCAGGGTTTCGCAGCCAAGGCGCTGAAGATAAGGCGCTTCGGTGCCGAACGCCACTGCTTCGGCGCGATGGCCGGTCAGTCGTTCGGCCACGCGGACCAACTCGGCGTCCTCGGCCTGCTCGAACGGCGGCACTTCGGGGAACAGCGGCGCATAGTCGATCTTGACCTGGTGTCGCTCGGCAATCGGCTCGAGCTTCTGCCGGATCGCCGCCCGCAGCACTTGCGGGTCCATGCCCGGTAACGGCCGCAGGTCGAATTCCATGGAACACTGGCCGCAGATCCGGTTGGGATTGTCGCCACCGTGGATGCAACCGAAGTTCAGGGTCGGTTGTGGCACGCTGAACTGCGGATTACGGAATTCACGCTGCCATTGCAGGCGCAGGCCACGCAATTCGCCCATGGCATCGTGCATAGCTTCCAGGGCGCTGCGGCCCAGGCTTGGGTCGGAGGAATGGCCGCTGCGCCCGAGAATATCGATGCGCTCCATCATCACGCCCTTGTGCAGGCGAATCGGTCGCAGGCCGGTCGGCTCGCCGATCACCGCCGCGCGCCCCAACGGTCGACCGGCATCGGCCAGGGCCCGGGCGCCGGCCATGGAGCTTTCTTCGTCACAGGTCGCGAGGATCAGCAGCGGTTGCTTGAACGGTTGGTCCAGCAGCGGCTTGACCGCTTCGATGGCCAAGGCGAAAAAACCCTTCATGTCGCAACTGCCCAGGCCCACCCAACGGCCATCGACCTCGGTGAGCTTCAATGGATCGGTCTGCCATAACGCACCGTCGAACGGCACCGTGTCGCTGTGACCCGCCAACACCAGGCCGCCGGGACCACTGCCGAAACTGGCCAGCAAATTGAATTTGCCGGGGCTGACCTGCTGGACATCGCAGGAGAACCCCAGCTCGGTGAGCCAGCCTGCCAGCAGCTCGATCACGGCACTGTTGGACTGGTCGAGCCCAGGTTGGGTACAGCTGACCGAAGGCGTGGCGATCAGGGCAGCGAATTGATCTTTCATGGACGGCAAAGGCATCGCTGACTCCAGGCTTACAGATTGATGTCCATCATAGAACCATCCGGCGCAAGGAATAAACCGTCGCGGCGCGTAGGATGATCGAGTCCTGTACACTGCACGGCCTTGGCAGCCACACCTTCCCCCGGCTGCGCACCCGATCCCTGGATTTTCCGGCCATGCAGAAAGAAACCGAAATCAAACTCCGCGTCAGCCGCGAGACCCTGGCAGCCTTGCGCGAGCATCCGCTGCTGAAAAAACGCAACAAGAGTGGCTGGGAACGCCACGAATTGATGAACCAGTATTTCGACACGCCAGAACGCGACCTGGCCCGGGCCAAGGTCGCCCTGCGCCTGCGCCGCGACGGCGAAGAGGTGATCCAGACCCTCAAGACCCGTGGCCAGAGCGTCGCCGGCCTGTCCGAACGCAATGAATACGACTGGCACCTGCCCAAGGCCAAGCTTGACCTGAAGAAGCTCGACGGCGAGTGCTGGCCCGAGGCCCTGGCCGAACTGGACAAAAAAACCCTCAAGGCCATCTTCACCACCGATTTCGTCCGCGAACGCGCTGAAATCGCCTGGGGCCGTGGCAAAAGCAAGGTGGTCATCGAAGCCGCCCTGGACCTGGGCCACGTCGTGGTGGGCAAGCAGAAGGAAGAAATCTGCGAACTGGAGCTGGAATTGCGCGAAGGCGAGCCCGCCGCCCTGCTGGAACTGGCCGCCGAGCTGGCCGCGACCCTGCCCTTGATGCCGTGCGACATCAGCAAGGCCGAGCGTGGCTATCGCCTGCATGACGCGGGCAGCTATGCCTTGAGCCTGCCGGCCCCGCAGTTGACCGCCGAAACGCCGCTGGATGACGCCTTCGCCGCGCTGAGCTGGCATTTGCTCGGCAGCAGCCAGCGCCTGGCCGAACAATACCGTTTCAACGGCCACTGGCGCCTGCTGCAGGACTGGGTGGAAAACCTCGCCGAACTGCGTGCCCTGCTCAGCAGCCTCGGCCAGGCCGCGCCACGCCAATCGACCCACGACCTGCGCCTGGCCCTGGACGCGTTGCTGGAAGACTGGCGTCCGCTGGTCCAGGCCGGCCTGGACGACGAAGACGTGCGCAAGGCCGCGCCGGAACAGTTCCTTGAAGAGCTGCAAGACCCGCGCTGGGGCCTGTTTTCCCTCAATACCTCACGCTGGCTGCTGGCCCGCAGCTGGGCCGCCGAGCGCAACACCCGTGGCAATCGCCAGGGCGCGGCGCAACTGGGCAGCTGGCTGCCACGTCTGTTGGGGGAAGAATCCTCGTCCCTGCAATTGCAACGCTATCAGCAGCAGCCGGAAGACCTCGCCGAGCAACTGCCGCGTATCGAACGCATCCAGGCCTGGCTGCACCACGCCCGTCATGTGCTGGAGATCCCGGAAATGGATCGCCTTTATGGTGAGCTGAACAAGCTGGCGCAACTGGCCAACCAACCCATCACCGACGAAACCCTGGATGCACGCAAGCAGCAGGCGATTGCGGTGTACCAGAATCGGGCTTGGAAGACTTTGCTGCGCCTGTGATGCCGCCATCGCGAGCAAGCTCGCTCCCACAGGGGTTCAGCGTTGTAACCACATCTAGTGGCCGCTGAAGATCAACTGTGGGAGCGAGCTTGCTCGCGATGAGGCCAGCACAAACACCCTGGAAACAAGCTTCAGCGCACCACCGGCAAACTCGTCGTCGACTTGATCTCCGACAGCGCCACGATCGAATTCACTTCCTGGATCCCCGGCACCATCGACAGCTTTTCGAAAAAGAATCGCTCATACGCCTCGATGTCCGCCGTGACGATACGCAGCAGAAAATCCACCGCCCCCATCAACACATAACACTCCAGCACTTCGGGGAAGCCGCGAATCGCCTCGGTGAACTCGGTGAAGTTCGAACGGCCATGGGCGTTGAGTTTCACTTCGGCGAAGATCTGCGTGTTCAGGCCGATTTTCTTGCGATCCAGCAACGTCACCTGAGCACGGATGATGCCCTCCTCCTTCATCCGCTGGATCCGCCGCCAGCACGGCGATTGAGACAAGCCGACCTGCTCGGCGATTTGCGCACTGGACAGCGAGGCATCCTCTTGCAGCAGCGCCAGTATCCGGCGGTCGTAGCCATCCAGCTCGCTTTGCATAAACAAACCCATAAATAATGATTTGGAGAATCAAGCGATTCGAAAAATCGCTAGAACCACTCATCTTAGATAAGAAATACCCCGCGACACATGTAAATATTTCTCCCGAATCCCAGGAGACCACCCATGCCCCCACTCGAAGCCGTTGCCACAACCACGACCCGCGCGGACGTCTGGCACGCCGCCAATGCCCATTGCCGAGTGCAGTACCAGATGCTGGCCGAGGCCGAGCCGGATCTGCTGTGCCGGGCGTTGAACCTGTTTGCCTTGCAGGGCCTGACGCCACGGCACGTGCGCGTCGAGCGCCTCGACGATCTGCTGTCGCTGGACATCGGCCTGGATGGGCTGAGTTGGCACCGAGCCCAGGTGATCGCTGAAAAACTACGTAACCTGATCGGCATGTGCTCGGTGGACCTGCAAAGCGCTGAATTTACGAGGGTTGAGCCGACCCAGGCGGCCGGCTGAGCGCCCCACGGGCAAGACCTGGTAACGCATTGGTCGGGTAGTGGCCCAACGGACCACAGGGTCGGGACTATTCTTTTGCAGACCGAGCGAGGACGCCGAAGCGTCTGTATCGCGGCTTTGCTGCAATTGTCCAATAGGAACCCGCATGTCCACCAAACACGCCACTCAGGACCGCTGGCTGGACCTCAATGATCTGCTGCGCCAACTGGTCACCCAGGGCTTCATCAGCCAGGATTCAGCCGAAACCGCGCTCAACGCCCGCCGACGCCACAGCGCCAATAGCCAGCTACATCCGCTGGAGTTCATTGCCAACCAACACCTGGACGACCTCAGTCGACCCGGCAAGCGCCTGGACCTGGAGAACCTGACCCTGTGGTTGTCCCAGCAGGCCGGCCAACCCTACATGCGCATCGACCCGCTGAAAATCAACGTAGCGGCCGTGACGCCCTTGATGTCCTATGCCTTTGCCCAGCGCCACAAGATCCTCGCAGTAGCCGTCGATCGTGACGCCGTCACCGTTGCCAGCGCACAACCCTACGTCAGCAGCTGGGAAGCCGACCTGACCCACGTGCTCAAGCTGCCGATCAAGCGGGTGGTCGCCAACCCGGTGGATATCCAACGCTTGAGCGTGGAGTTCTATCGCCTGGCCAAATCGGTCAGCGGCGCCACCACGACCGACCAGCAACCGAGCAACCTGAGCAATTTCGAACAGTTACTCAACCTGGGGGCCAGTGACCAGGAGCCGGACGCCAACGACGCTCACATCGTCAATATCGTCGACTGGTTGTTCCAATACGCCTTCCAGCAGCGGGCCAGCGATATCCACATCGAACCGCGCCGCGAGCAGGGCACGGTACGGTTTCGCATCGACGGGGTGCTGCACACCGTCTATCAGTTTCCGCCGCAGGTCACGATGGCGATCGTCAGCCGCCTCAAGAGCCTGGGGCGGATGAACGTCGCGGAAAAACGCAAACCCCAGGACGGCCGGGTCAAGACCAAGACCCCGGACGGCGGCGAAGTGGAATTGCGCCTGTCGACCTTGCCCACGGCGTTCGGCGAAAAAATGGTCATGCGGATCTTCGACCCGGAAGTGCTGCTCAAGGATTTCGACCAGCTCGGTTTCTCCGCCGACGACCTGCGCCGCTGGCAGGACATGACCCGCCAGCCCAATGGCATCATCCTGGTGACCGGACCTACCGGTTCCGGCAAGACCACCACCCTCTACACCACGCTCAAGAAACTGGCGACGCCGGAAGTGAACCTCTGCACCATCGAGGACCCGATTGAAATGGTCGAGGCATCCTTCAACCAGATGCAGGTCCAGCACAACATCGACCTGACCTTCGCCGCCGGGGTACGGGCACTGATGCGACAAGACCCGGACATCATCATGATCGGTGAGATCCGTGACCTGGAAACCGCTGAAATGGCGATCCAGGCGGCGCTGACCGGGCACCTGGTGCTGTCGACGCTGCACACCAACGACGCGCCGAGCGCCATCAGCCGCCTGCTGGAGCTGGGTGTGCCCCATTACCTGATCAAGGCCACCGTGCTCGGGGTCATGGCCCAACGGCTGGTGCGCACCCTGTGCCCGCAATGCAAGGCCCCGCTGGCCCTGGACGAAGACGACTGGCAGACCCTGACGCGGCCCTGGCAGGCACCGTTGCCGAGCAATGCCCAACAGGCCGTCGGCTGCCTGGAATGCCGCGACACCGGTTACCGCGGCCGCGCCGGTGTCTACGAAATCATGCAACTGACCGACAGCATCAAGGCCTTGATCCACCCCGACACCGACCTGCTGGCGGTGCGCCGCCAGGCCTTCAAGGAAGGCATGCGCAGCCTGAGGCTGTCGGGGGCGCAAAAGGTGGCGGCGGGCTTGACCACCGTCGAGGAAGTCCTGCGCGTGACACCGCAGAGCGAACAGAAGTAGCTGTGACGAGAGGCTGTGGGAGCAAGGCTTGCCCGCGATGAAAATGACGCGGTCTCCCGGGGAAGCAAGGCGCCTGCATCGCGAGCAAGCTTTGCTCCCACAGAGTTTGCTCCCACAGAGTGAGGATAATGGCCGCTTGCCCTACACTCAGGGCTCGCAGGTCCATCTCAACTCGCACAGGGAACCGTCATGCAGATCGGTAGCGTACTTTTACTTTTCATCGGCCTGGTGGTCGCCATTCTCTTCATGGGCTTCAAGGTCGTGCCCCAGGGCTACCAATGGACTGTCGAGCGGTTCGGCCGCTACACCAACACCCTCAAGCCCGGCCTGAACATCATCATCCCGGTGATGGATCGCATCGGGCGCAAGATCAATGTCATGGAAAGCGTGCTGGACATCCCGCCCCAGGAAGTCATCACCGCCGACAACGCCACGGTACAGATCGACGCCGTGTGCTTCTTCCAGGTGGTCAATACGGCCCAGGCGGCCTACGAGGTGAATAACCTCGAGCACGCCATCCGCAACCTCCTGCAAACCAATATCCGCACCGTGCTGGGGTCCATGGAGCTGGACGCGATGCTGAGCCAGCGCGACGGCATCAACGAAAAACTGCTGCGCACCGTCGATGAAGCCACGGCGCCGTGGGGCATCAAGATCACCCGGATCGAGATCAAGGACATCAGCCCCCCGGCCGACCTGATGGCCGCCATGTCGGGGCAAATGAAAGCCGAACGTATCAAGCGCGCCCAGATCCTCGAAGCCGAGGGCCTGCGCGCATCGGCGATTCTCACCGCCGAAGGCAAGAAGCAGGCGCAGATCCTCGAGGCCGAGGGCAGCCGCCAGGCGGCGTTCCTGGAGTCCGAGGCCCGCGAGCGCCAGGCGCAAGCCGAAGCGTTGGCCACCCAGGTGGTGTCCCAGGCCATTGCCGACGGTAACGTCCAGGCCGTGAACTACTTCGTCGCACAGAAATACATCGATGCACTGGGCAAACTGGCGTCGGCCAACAACAGCAAGGTGATCCTGATGCCGCTGGAAGCCAGCCAGGTCATCGGTGCGGTCGGTGGCATCGGCGAGATCGTCAGGGCCACCTTCGACAGCAAGAAAGCCTGAGGCGCGCGTATGTGGGGGTTCCTGCAACACATGTCGTACTGGGACTGGCTGGCGCTGGGCGTCATCCTGCTGATCCTTGAAGTGTTCGGCGCCGGTGGTTACCTGCTGTGGATCGGCATGGCCGCCGCGGCAGTCGGCGTGCTCACGTTCTTCCTGCCGCAGATGCCATGGGAGCTGCAGTTCCTGTTGTTCGGCCTGTTCGCCATCGCCACGGCACTGTACTGGTGGCGACGCCAGCGCAGCGCTGTGCGCCAAAGCGATCAGCCGCACCTGAACCTGCGCGGGCAGGAACTGATCGGCAAGGTCTTCCTGGTGCATGAAGCGATTGTCGATGGCCGCGGCAAGATCAAGGTGGCCGACAGTGTCTGGCTGGCCAAGGGGCCCGAATCGCCCGTTGGCACGCGGGTCAGGGTGGTGGCGCAGGAGGGCGCGGTGCTGCAGGTGGAACGGGCTGACTGACAAGTCATGGAACTGAATCGAGACGCAGGTAATCCAACGTCATAGTTAACCCAGTGGAGTCACCTATCATGCGTCTCAAACTTGCTGTCGCTACCCTAGCCTTGCTGTCTCTTCCTGTTGGCTCGGCAATGGCCGACACGTTTTGGCGTAACGTCATCTCGTCCGGTGCGACCACCGGTTCCACCTACCTGACCTTCAAGGATCACAAACTGATCGTCGCCGCCCAGGACGACGCCGGCAGCTTCGTCGCCAGCGATGGCGGTATCCGTGGCCCTTACCTGGAAGCGGCGATGCAGAAAGTGCGTGCCGATAACCCAGGCCTGCACGCCACCGACATGGAACTGGCCAACGCGATCCTGGCGAAAAACGCCGTCGCCCAGGACTGATGCCCGGCCAATAAAAAATGCCGCTCGATGAGCGGCATCTTTTTGCCCGGTGAAAATCCCAGGGCTATCCCAACCCCCTGTGGGAGCGAGCTTGCTCGCGATAGCGGAGTGTCAGCCCACATCAATGCCGCTGATCCACCGCTATCGCGAGCAAGCTCGCTCCCGCAGGTGCAGTCGTCCTTATTCGCCGATGGCAGCCTTGTAACCCGCCGCGTCCAGCAACTTGTCCAGCTCAGCCGTGTTGCTTGGCTTGAGCTTGAAGATCCAGGCGCCGTACGGATCGGAGTTCAGCAGCTCAGGCGAACCGCTCAGTTCTTCATTGACTGCAATCACTTCACCTGCAATCGGGGAATAGATATCGGAAGCGGCCTTGACCGACTCCACCACGCCGGCCTGGGCGCCCGCCTCAAAGACCGTGCCGACCTCGGTCAGCTCGACAAAGACCACGTCGCCCAAGGCTTCCTGCGCATGATCACTGATGCCCACGGTAACAGAGCCGTCGGCCTCCAGACGCGCCCACTCATGGCTTTCGGCAAAACGCAGTTCGGCAGGGATATCGCTCATATTCTGTGTCCTCAATAGAAAGTGTCAGCGGCCAGCGGCCCGCCGCAAAAGGTTAGATCAGGGTTTTGCCATGGCGGACGAAGGTCGGTTTGACCACCCGTACCGGGTACCACTTGCCGCGAATTTCTACCTCGGCACGGTCGGCGGTTGCCATCGGAACACGTGCCAGGGCGATCGACTTGCTAAGCGTAGGAGAAAAACTACCACTGGTGATCTCCCCTTCGCCAACATTGGCGATGCGAACCACCTGGTGGGCGCGCAAAACACCCCGTTCTTCCAGCACCAGTCCGACCAGTTTGTGCTGCACACCGCTGGCCAGCTCGGTCTCCAGCGCGCTGCGCCCGATGAACTGACGGCTCGCCGGTTCCCAGGCGATACTCCAGGCCATGTTCGAGGCCAGCGGTGAAACATCCTGGTGGATATCCTGGCCGTAGAGGTTCATGCCGGCCTCCAGGCGCAAGGTGTCGCGGGCGCCGAGGCCGATGGGCGAAATGCCTGCGCCGACCAGGTCGTTGAAGAAACTCGGGGCCTCCTGGGCGGGCAGGACGATTTCCAGGCCATCTTCGCCGGTGTAGCCGGTCCGGGCGATGAACCATTCGCCGTCGGCGCGCCCTTCGAAAGGCTTGAGTTGCTGGATGATTTGCCCACGGGATTGCGTGACCAGCTCGGCAATCTTCTGCCGGGCGTGGGGGCCCTGGATCGCCAGCATCGCCAGCTCGGGGCGCTCATGCAGTTGCGCGTCGTAGTCACCGAGTTGTGCCTGCATCCAGGCCAGGTCCTGATCGCGGGTCGAGGCGTTGAAGACCAGGCGATAACCGTCTTCGACACGGTAGATGATCATGTCGTCGACGATGCCGCCGCGCTCATTGAGCATCGCGCTGTACAAGGCACTGCCTGTGTCTTGCAAGCGGTCGACGTCATTGGCCAGCAAGCGCTGCAGCCAGACCTTGGCCTGGGGGCCGGCGACGTCGATCACGGTCATGTGGGATACATCGAACACACCGCAGTCGCGACGCACCTGATGGTGTTCTTCGACCTGCGAGCCGTAATGCAAAGGCATATCCCAACCGCCAAAATCGACCATCTTCGCGCCAAGGGCGAGATGAAGGTCATACAGAGGCGTACGCTGTCCCATGGGTTTCTCCTTCCGGGCTTGGCGAAGGTGCGGACGGACACTGCGTAGCGCGAACGTCTGAAAAAAGGAGTTTTCTGACGCTCTCAGTTGCCCGGTCCGACAGACGGACCGCACCGAATGCCGCGCATTGTAGCCGCATGAGGTAGGACTGGCACCTAGCTGTTTCGATGGGCCGAACGTCGTATCAATCCGATGACCGGCAACAGCCCCACCAATACCAACGTCAGCGCCGGTAACGCGGCCCGGGCCCACTCCCCTTCGCTGGTCATCTCGAAGATCCGCACCGCCAGCGTGTCCCAGCCGAACGGGCGCATCAGCAACGTCGCGGGCATTTCCTTGAGCACATCGACGAACACCAGCAACGCCGCGCTCAAGGTGCCGGGCAACAGCAACGGCAGATACACTTTGAAAAACAGTCGCGGGCCACTGACCCCAAGGCTGCGTGCCGCTTCGGGCAAGGACGGACGAATGCGCGCCAGGCTGCTCTCCAACGGCCCGTAGGCCACGGCCAGGAAACGCACCAGGTACGCCAGCAACAGCGCCGACAGGCTGCCCAGCAACAATGGCTTGCCTGCACCGCCGAGCCAGGTCGACAGCGGGATGACCAGCTCACGGTCCAGGTAGCTGAACGCAAGCATGATCGACACCGCCAGCACCGAACCGGGCAAGGCATACCCCAGGTTCGCCAGGCCGACGCCGGCACGAATCGGACGGGTCGGCGCCAGCCGCCGGGCGAACGCCAGCAGCAAGGCCACACAGACGGTGACCAGCGCCGCCAGGCCGCCCAGGTAGAGGGTATGGACAATCAGCCCGGCATAACGCTCATCCAGGTCGAAACGACCGCGTTGCCAGAACCACACCACCAACTGCAGCACCGGGATGACAAACGCGCAGGCAAATACCAGGAAGCACCAGCCACTGGCCGCCACGGCCTTGAGGCCGCGCAACGTGTACAACGCCTTGACCCGGGGCCGCTCGTTACTGGTCCGGTGAGCGCCGCGGGCCCGGCGTTCGCCGTAGAGCACCAGCATCACCGCCAGCAACAGCAGGCTGGCCAGTTGGGCAGCGCTGGAAAGGCTGAAGAAGCCGTACCAGGTCTTGTAGATGGCGGTGGTGAAGGTGTCGAAGTTGAACACCGACACCGCGCCGAAATCCGCCAGGGTTTCCATCAGCGCCAGCGCCACGCCCGCACCGATGGCTGGCCGGGCCATCGGCAGCGCCACGCGCCAGAACGCCTGCCATGGCGACTGCCCCAGTACCCGGGCAGCCTCCATCAAGCCCTTGCCCTGGGCCAGGAAGGCACTGCGCGCCAACAAATAGACATAAGGGTAAAAGACCAGCACCAGCACCAGGATCACCCCGCCGGTGGAACGAACCCGGGGCAGGCGCAGGCCGCTGCCGAACCATTCACGCATCAGCGTCTGCACGGGACCGGCGAAATCCAGCAGGCCAACGAAAACGAACGCCAACACATAGGCCGGAATCGCGAACGGCAGCATCAACGCCCAATCGAGCCAGCGACGTCCCGGGAATTCACACAGGCTGGTGAGCCAGGCGAGGCTGACACCCAGCAAGGTCACGCCGACACCCACGCCAAGGATCAAGGTGAGGGTGTTGCCCAACAAGCGCGGCATCTGCGTATCCCACAAGTGGGACCAGATTTGCTGGTCGATGCTCTGCCAGGACAGCAGCAAGACACTCAAGGGCAACAGGACCAGCGCAGCGATGGCGAAGACCAGGGGGTACCAGCGGCGTTGGGCGGGGTGGGCCAAGGGGAGCTCTCGTTCAAATGATGATGCCCGCGCATTGGCGCGGGCATCTATTTTATAACCACCACAGGGAATCGTGCCTGGCTTGGGGTTAATTCCAGCCAGCGCGATCCATCATGCGAATGGCTTCGGCCTGGCGTTTACCCGCGACTTCCACCGGCAAGGTGTCGGCCTTGAACGAGCCCCAGGCCGCCACTTCCTTGGACGGCTCGACCTTCGGGTTGGCCGGGAACTCCTGGTTCACGTCGGCGAAGATGCTTTGCGCTTCTGGCGTGGTCATCCACTCCACCAGTTTCTTGGCGGCATCCGGATGCGGCGCATGCTTGGTCAAGCCAATGCCCGAGAGGTTGATGTGCACGCCGCGATCAGCCTGGTTCGGCCAGAACAGCTTCACCTTCAGGTCCGGCTTCTGCTGGTGCAGGCGGCCATAGTAGTAGGTGTTGACGATACCGACATCGCACTGGCCAGCATTGATCGCTTCAAGCAATGCGATGTCATCGGAGAACACGTCGGTGGACAAGTTCCTGACCCAGCCCTTGAGGATTTCCTCGGTTTTTTCCGCACCGTGGGTTTCGATCAGCGTGGCGGTCAGGGACTGGTTATAGACCTTTTTCGAGGTCCTCAGGCACAGACGGCCTTCCCACTCTTTGCCGGCCAGCGCTTCATAGGTGGTCAATTCGCCCGGTTTAACCCGGTCGGTGGAATAGACAATGGTCCGCGCCCGCAGGCTCAAGCCGGTCCAGGCGTGGGACGAGGCGCGGTATTGGGACGGGATGTTGGCGTCGATCACCGGGGAGGTGAACGGCTGGAGAATGCCCATCTGCTCGGCCTGCCAGAGGTTGCCGGCATCGACGGTGAGCAGCAGGTCGGCGGTGGCGTTCTCGCCTTCGGCCTTGATCCGCTGCATCAACGGCGCTTCCTTGTCGGTGATGAACTTCACCGAGACGCCGGTTTTCTGGGTGTAGGCATCGAAGACCGGCTTGATCAGTTCATCGATACGCGAGGAGTAGACCACCACCTCATCGGCGGCCTGGGCGGCAGTGGTGCCGATCAGGGTCAAGGCGAGGACGGACAGCAGGCGCTTGGTTGCCAACATGATAGCGGTCTCTGGATGGCGAAAGAGGCGCAAATGATAAGGACTCACATTTGGCATCTCAATCGAACAGTGGGTGGACACATTTCCAAATGTTGCACAGATGGAGTGAGGTGGCTGTGACGGCCTCATCGCGAGCAAGCTCGCTCCCACATTCGAACCGGTGACGACTGTGGGAGCGAGCTTGCTCGCGATGAGGCCATAAGCCCCAACCCACATCTCAGGCCTTGGCCAAATCCGGCAAGTCCCCACTCAACCCCAGCGCCTCGCGCACGAACAAGGCCTTGGCCTCAGGCAGGCGGTCCACCAGCTTCAGCCCGGTGTTGCGCAACCAGCGCACCGGCAGCGGATCGGCCTGGAACAACCGCTCGAAGCCCTCCATCGCCGCCATCAGCGCCAGGTTGTGGGGCATGCGTCGGCGCTCGTAGCGGCTCAACACCTTCACGTCCGCCAACCGCTCGCCACGACCAGCCGCGTGCAACAGCACTTCGGCCAGCACGGCGGCGTCGAGGAAGCCCAGGTTCACCCCCTGCCCGGCCAATGGATGGATGGTATGGGCCGCGTCGCCGATCAACGCCAGCCCTTCGGCCACATAGCGCTTGGCATGTCGCTGGCGCAGCGGTACGCACAGGCGCGGGTCGGCGCTCAGTACCGGGCCAAGCTGGCCTTCGAAGGCGCGTTCCAGTTCGTTGCAAAATTCGCTGTCATCGAGCGCCATCAAGCGCTGCGCTTCTTCGGGGGTGGTGGACCAGACAATCGAGCACCAGTCGTGCTGGCCGTCACGCTCAAGGGGCAGGAACGCCAGCGGGCCGTTGTCGGTGAAGCGCTGCCATGCCGTCATCCGATGCGGCCGGGTGCTGCGCACGCTGGTGACGATGGCGTGGTGCAGGTAATCCCATTCGCGCGTCGCCACGCCGGTCAGGCGGCGCACAGCGGAATTCGCGCCATCGGCGGCAATGACCAGGGGCGCCCGCAACGTGCGGCCATCGGCCAGGGTCAGCAGCCAGTCGTCGCCAGAACGACGCATCTGCTCCAGCCGGGCGTTGGCCAACAAGCCCAGGTCGCAGTCATGCAGGCGGTCCAGCAGGGCATCCTGCACCACGCGATTTTCCACGATGTGCCCAAGCGTCTCGGCAT
Organism: Pseudomonas fluorescens; assembly: GCF_001307275.1. Lineage (NCBI taxonomy): Bacteria > Pseudomonadati > Pseudomonadota > Gammaproteobacteria > Pseudomonadales > Pseudomonadaceae > Pseudomonas > Pseudomonas fluorescens. Next base: position 2,962,401 of record NZ_CP012831.1, on the reverse strand, counting down.
GCAGGCTGGCCGCGGAAAAATGGATCTGCCCGGTGCCACTGCCGTCCCAGACGTGCATGTCGGTGTAAGGGCTGGTACGCCGGGTGGTGATGCCCTGCCAGACGCCCAGGCGATCGAGGATCCGCTGGCTGGCCGTCGACAAGGCACTGACCCGGGGCTCGAACGCGGCCTGGGGATCGAAGGGCTTGACGCTCATCGGGCTGCCGTCGAGCAACAACACTTGCAGGCCACTGCCCTGCAACGCCAGCGCCAGGGCGCTGCCGACCATACCGGCGCCGACAATCAGCAGATCTGCACGCAATTCCATGCTCTAAGCCTGTTTTGCGGGCGACATCAGCCGCCCATGAAAAGAAATGACCACCTCAGCCTCAAGCATCGGGACGCGTCCCCAGCCCCATGGCCTGGCGGGCGAACCAGCGCTTGGCCGGCGGCAGCAGGTCGAGGCCCAGCAAGCCGAGGTTGCGGCCCAGGGACACCAACGGCAGGCTGCTGCCGAACAGCCGCGTGACCTGGTCGGAGAAGCCCACGGTCAGGGCCTGGTCCATGCGCTGGCTCTCGCGGTAGGCTTGCAACACAGCAAAATCCCCCGGCTCGCGGTCGCTGTCGAGCAAGGCATCGGCCAGGGCCTGGGCATCGCGCAGGGACAGGTTGAACCCCTGCCCGGCAATCGGATGCAGGCTGTGGGCGGCATTGCCCAGGATCGCCAGGTGCGGACGGACCTGCTCTTCGGCCTCCACCAGCGCCAACGGGTACAGGTGCCGTACACCCACCTGCTTCAGCGTCCCCAGGCGATAACCGAACACACCCTGCAATTCGGCGAGGAAGCTGCGCTCGTCGAGGGCCGCCAGCCGTTGCGCGTCCATGCCCTGGCGGGTCCAGACCAGCGCGCAACGATTCTCCGGCAGCGGCAACAAGGCCATCGGGCCGTCATCGGTGAAGCGTTCGAAGGCCATGCCATTGTGGGCTTCGCTGGGGGTGATGTTGGCGATCAAGGCGCTCTGGTCATAGGGACGACTGCGTACGCCGACCCCCAACTGCTCGCGCAGGCTGGAGCGACCACCATCGGCCAGAACGGCAAGGTCGCACTCCAGGGTGGTTTCGTCGTCGAGGGTCAGGCGATAACCGCCGACCAGTGGCTCCATACGCGTAACCTGCGCCGGGCAGCGCCAACTGACCACCTCCGGGTCCAGGCCTTGCCACAGGCACTGGCCGAGCCAGGCGTTTTCCACCACGTAGCCCAGCGCCGGCACGCCCTCTTCCATGGCCGACAGCCGCGCGGTGGAAAACCGTCCGCGATCGGACACATGGATCTGCTTGATCGGTTCGGCACGACGGGAAATCTCCTGCCAGACACCCAAGCGTTGATAAATCTGCCGGGCACCGTAGGACAATGCCGAAGACCGGGCATCGTAGCTTGGCTGCCAGGCGTCGCCGGGGGCGAAGGGCTCGATCAGGATGATCCTCCAGCCCCGGGCCTTGGCACCGGCCTGCAGGGCCAGCGCCAGGCTCGCGCCGACCAGGCCACCACCGATGATCGCCAGATTGACCCGGCTCATGCCGCTTGCGTCCGGGCGGCGGCCATCAGGGCCTCGATGTCGGCGACCGTTTTCGGCACGCCTCGGCTCAGGATTTCACAACCGGTTTTGGTCACTACCACGTCATCCTCGATGCGCACGCCAATGCCGCGCCATTTTTTCGCGACACTGCGGTTGTTCGGGCTGATATAGATGCCCGGCTCCACCGTCAGCGTCATGCCGATTTCCAGGACCCGCCACTCGCCGCCAACCCGGTATTCGCCCACATCATGCACGTCCATGCCCAGCCAATGGCCGGCGCGGTGCATGTAGAACGCCCGGTAGGCCTCGCTGGCAATCAACTCGTTCACCTCACCCTCCAGCAGCCCCAGGTGCACCAACCCTTCGGTTATGACCCGGACCGTCGCTTCGTGGGCCTGGTTCCAGTGCTTGTCCGGTGCGATCTGGGCAAACGCGGCTTCCTGGGCGGCCAGCACCACTTCGTAGATCGCCTTCTGCTCGGGCGAAAACTTGCCGCTGACCGGCCAGGTACGGGTGATATCGCTGGCGTAGCAGTCGATTTCACAGCCGGCATCGATCAACACCAGGTCGCCGTCCTTGAGCAGCGCATCGTTCTGCTGGTAGTGCAGGATGCAGCTGTTGCGCCCCGCCGCGACGATCGAGCCATAGGCCGGCATCTTCGCCCCGCCCTTGCGGAATTCATAATCGAGCTCGGCCTCCAGGCTGAACTCGTGCAACCCCGGGCGCGCCGCCTGCATCGCCCGGATGTGCGCCTGGGCGGAGATCCGCGCCGCTTCGCGCATGACCTTCAGTTCCGCCGCCGATTTATACAGGCGCATATCGTGCAGCAAGTGATCCAGGGCAACGAATTCGTTCGGCGGCTGGGCGCCGAGGTGGGCCTTGGAGCGAATCACGTTGATCCACTCCATCAGGTGCCGGTCGAACTCCGGGTTGCTGCCCATGGCCGAATACACCCGGTCGCGGCCTTCGATCAGGCCCGGCAGGATGTCGTCGATGTCGGTGATGGGAAACGCGTCGTCGGCGCCGAAGTCACGGATCGCCCCTTCCTGGCCGGCGCGCAGGCCGTCCCACAACTCACGTTCGGCGTTGCGCTCGCGGCAAAAGAGGATGTATTCGCCATGGGCGCGGCCGGGCATCAGCACCAGCACCGCTTGCGGCTCGGGGAAGCCGCTGAGGTACTGGAAGTCACTGTCCTGGCGGTAGACATGCTCGACGTCGCGGTTGCGGATCGCAACGGCGGCGGCGGGCAGGATTGCGATGCTGTTGGGTTCCATCTGCGCCATCAGGGCCTTGCGGCGACGGCTGTATTCCGATTTCGGGATATGAATCATGGGCAGACGGGGTTCCCTCTGAAATTCAATGCAAGGACGGCTTGGGAGCCGCTGCATCGGTTTTCTTGGTCTCTGTGAACAGTAGCAATGGTGCGACCCGCAGGTACTCCATCACTTCCATGTAGTCGCTTTCGCCGTCATCGGACTCTTCCAGGGCATCCTGGACCTGGGAGATCGCGGCCAAGTCCTGCAGCACTTCCTTGGCCTCTTCGCTCAGCGCGTATTCGCGGCGGGTCAGGCCGAAGCCGGCAAGGAAGCCCTGGCACCACTGGCCCAGCGCCGCGGCGCGCTCGGCCAGGGGGGCGTCGTCGGTGGGCAGCAGCAGGACGACGGTCATGTCATCGCTGGTCAACTCGCCCTTGACCATTTCCTGCAGGCCGATCAGCGCGTTACGGACGTTGTCCGCCGGCTCGCCTTCCAGCAGCTCGGCGGCGTCGGCCAACCAGCCGTCGGCATCGAAACCGGCGCCGGCGCAACTGCGGCCGAGCAACAGGCCATGCAGTTCGGCAGGCGATACAGGGTGACCGCTGGTGCTCAGCAGGGTGGCGAATGCTTGATACGGGGAATTCTGAATGGGCATGGGCAGCTAGGCGCCAGACGGCGCTATGTCTAGAATGGAGGCCTTGTATCCTACATCGACAGACTCGCCAAGACTATCAGAGGCTGTGCGACCCACATCCCTCCATCAGACACATTCTTCAGTGGACACAATGGAAGACACCGACCTGCAAGCGCTGATGGCCAGACTCGAACTGCTAATTGACCGGGTCGAGCAACTTAAGAGCCAAAACGGACTCCTATTAGCTCAGGAAAAGACCTGGCGCGAGGAACGCGCGCACCTCATTGAAAAAAACGAAATCGCCCGGCGTAAGGTCGAATCGATGATTTCGCGCCTCAAGGCCCTGGAGCAAGACTCATGAGTTCAAGCAATAGCGTTACCGTGCAGATCCTCGACAAAGAATATTCGATCATCTGCCCCCAGGAAGAGCGCAGCAACCTGGTGAGCGCCGCCCGTTACCTGGACGGCAAGATGCGCGAAATCCGCAGCAGCGGCAAAGTCATCGGCGCCGACCGCATCGCCGTAATGGCCGCCTTGAACATCACCCACGACCTGCTGCATCGCCAGGATACGCCGGACGTACAGGTCAGTGGCTCGACCCGTGAGCAGGTACGCGACCTGCTCGATCGGGTGGATCTGGTGCTCGCCACCGATCCAGACGTCAGCAAGGGCTGATTCGCGAGGCTGCCTGGGGTATACTCGCCTCACTCCCTGGGGTGCTTGCCAGTTGGTGATGTCCCTGAGCCGATACGCACAACCACGGGGGTTGCACGTTGGGGCCGGTGTGCATGTCCGCTTGACGGAAAGCCTTAACGCCTCCTGCAACTTCCACCTTGAACTTTCGGGTTCAAGGGCTAAGCCGACAGCGGTTCATCCGGGGAGCCTGACTCCAGACAATGCCAGTCCATGTGGACTGGCATTGTCGTTTCCGGGCGCAGGCATTTCTGAGCGTCCTGTTTTGCGGTTACGCTGTACGGCATCGCCACTGCGTGAAGCCTCGACATGACTGAACCCGCGCTGCTGCCCCGCCCGCAACTTCGCCGCCTGCTGCGCCAGGCCCGTCGCGCCCTGACGCCCGCCCAGCAACGGCAAGCCGCCCGCGGGCTGTACAAACAACTGGCCCAGCATCCGTTGTTCCGCCGAGCGAAGCACATCGCCCTGTACCTGCCCAACGATGGCGAGATCGACCCGCGCCTGCTGCTGCGCGCAGCCCAGCGCCGGGGCAAGGCCACCTATCTGCCGGTGCTCAGCCCGTGGCCGCAGACCAAGATGGTGTTCCAGCGCATCCACCCCGGCGAAAAAATGCAGCCCAACCGGTTTCGCATCCCCGAGCCATGCAAGAACATCGCCCGACAACGCAAGGTCTGGACGCTGGACCTGGTGTTGTTGCCATTGGTGGGATTTGACGATGCGGGAGGTCGGCTAGGCATGGGCGGCGGCTTTTACGACCGCAGCCTGGCGTACCTGGCGCGACGCAAGCAGTGGCGCAAGCCGACGCTGTTGGGGCTGGCCCATGAGTGCCAGAAGGTCGAACGATTGGCGCAGGCAAGCTGGGACGTGCCGTTGCAGGGAACGGTCAGCGACAGGCAATGGTATATCGCGGGGTTGACGCCGCGGTAATCAGCGGCGCCTGGAAAGCAGGTTCAGCGTTTGAGCGTTGGCGCGGGCTGGGTGATATCCACCGGCGCCTCGGTCTTGTTGGCCCACAGGCTCTGGGCGTAACCCGTGGTCACGACACCCAGTCCGAACAGAATGACCAAGATCCACAACAAATCCGGTTTGCGTTTCATCGATTGCCCCCCTCAAGGCATATCACACACGATGACAGCAGCGGTTTTCTTATTGGCCGTGCAGCAGCGTCAAGCTTGGAAGGCCGGCATTTTGCGGCAAGCTGCAGCGACACGCAAACTCTGGCGTCAACCGACTGTCGGTTTGTCATAAAATCGCCGAACTATTTTGATACCCGCCGCCCAGGAGAAAAAATCATGGCCTATTGGCTGATGAAGTCCGAGCCCGACGAATTGTCCATCCAGGGCCTGGAAAAGCTCGACCAGGCGCGCTGGGACGGGGTCCGCAACTACCAGGCGCGCAATTTCCTGCGGGCGATGGCCGTCGGCGATCAGTTCTTTTTCTACCACTCCAGTTGCCCCGAGCCGGGCATCGCCGGGATTGGCAAAATCATCCAGGCAGCCTACCCCGACCCTACGGCCCTGGACCCGGACAGCCATTATTTCGACCCCAAGGCCGGCCCGGATAAAAACCCCTGGACCGCAATCGACGTGGCGCATGTCGAGACCTTCCCCCGCGTCCTCAAGCTCGACTACCTCAAGCAACAGGCCGCCCTGGCCGAGATGCCCCTGGTGCAGAAAGGCTCGCGGCTTTCGGTGATGCCGGTGACCGCCGAGCAGTGGGCGGCAGTGATTGCCCTGCGCTGAACCTCCATGTATTGATGGATATCAAGCTGGGGCGGTAGCGGATCCAGCAAACTGGACGCTATAGCCGCAGGATGCCGGACATGTCGACGCCCCCTCATACCTCTCGTTTCTTTGCCCTCGCCCTGCTGGCCGTCTTGTTGGCCGCCGGCGGGTTCGGCTACTGGAAGTCCCGACATGACCGCCTGCCGGAAGGCCTGAGCATGGGCAACGGGCGCCTCGAAGCCACCGAAGTCCAGATCGCCAGCAAGACCCCCGGTCGCCTGGCCGAAGTGCTTGCCAATGAGGGCGACAAGGTCGTCAAAGGCCAGTTACTGGCGCGCATGGACACCCGTACCCTGGAAGCCCAGCGCAACCAGGCCGAAGCCGAAGTGCTGCGGGCCCGGGAAAATCTCGCGGCCACCGAGGCCAATGTACATCTGCGCCAGAGCGAACAATTGCTCGCCCACCAGGAACTCCAGCGGACCCGGGAACTGTTCAAGCGTGGTTTTGCCAGCGGCCAGGTCATCGACCAACAGCAAGCTCGCATGGACACTGCCAACGCCGCGGTCAATGCGGCCCGGGCCCAGGTATCGGCGGCAAACGCCGCCATCGGCGCGACCCTCGCCCAGGTGGCCCAACTGACCAGCGAAATCGACGACAGCCGCTTGCGCGCGCCCATCGACGGCGTGATCCAACTGCGCCTGGCCGAGCCGGGCGAAGTGCTGGGTGCTGGCGGACGGGTGCTGCTGATGATCGATCCGAACGACCAATACATGAACCTCTACCTGCCGGCCTCCGTGGCCGGGAAACTGGCGGTCGGCGACGAAGCACGCGTGCTGCTCGACGCCCTGCCCGAGCGACCGCTGCCGGCCACGATCAGCTTCGTCGCGGCGAAATCCCAGTTCACCCCCAAGGAAGTCGAAACCCGTGACGAACGCCAGAAGCTGGTGTTCCGCGTCAAGGTACGCCTGACCCGGCCCGGCGAGGTGCCCCAGGCCAAACCCGGCATGCCGGGTGCCGGCTATCTGCGCATCGCCCCCATCGACTGGCCGGCCAACCTGCAATGAACGCCGGCGGCGGCGAACCGGCGCTGCGCGCCTCGGGCCTCAAGCACCGCTACGGCGCCCATGCCGCCCTGGACGACATCGCTTTCAATCTGCCCGTCGGCACTCGCTGCGGCCTGATCGGCCCGGACGGGGCCGGCAAGTCGAGCCTGCTGGGATTGATTGCCGGGGTGAAGAAACTCCAGCACGGCGAACTGGACGTACTGGGCGCATCGATCGAGGACCGGCATCATCGCAACACCCTCTACCGACGTATCGCCTTCATGCCTCAAGGACTGGGGGGCAACCTTTATCCTGATCTGTCGATACGCGAGAACATCCGGTTTTTCGCCACGCTGTTCGGACTATCGCGAGCGGAATGCGAACAACGCATGGGCACGCTGCTGCTGGCGACCGACCTGCAGCGTTTTGCCGACCGCCCGGCGGGCAAGTTGTCCGGTGGCATGAAACAGAAGCTCGGCCTGTGTTGCGCTCTGATCCACGAGCCGGACCTGCTGATTCTCGACGAACCCACCACTGGCGTGGACCCGCTGTCGCGGCGACGCTTCTGGGAACTGATAGAAGACGTGCGCCGCCAACGACCGCAACTGACCCTGCTGGTCGCCACGGCCTACATGGAAGAAGCCGAACAATTCGAGCATTGCCTGATGCTCGATAACGGTCGCTTGATCGCCCAGGGATTGAGCGCGGACCTGGCCGCTGTCACGCCGGACGGCAAGCTCGACTCGGCCTTCACCCATTTCCAGGGCGACAGCGGTCACGACGCCGAGCCGCTGACGATCCCTCCCAGGGGCGACAGCACCGCCGACATTGCCATCGAAGCCCATGACCTCACCTTGCGCTTCGGTGATTTCACCGCGGTCGATCACGTCAGCTTCGCGATTGGTCGTGGTGAGATTTTCGGTTTCCTGGGCTCCAACGGTTGCGGCAAGACCACCACCATGAAAGTGCTGACCGGGCTGATGCCTGCCAGCGAAGGCAGCGCCCGCCTGCTGGGCAACCCGGTCAACGCCAAGGACCTCGCCACTCGCAAACGGGTGGGTTTCATGTCCCAGAGTTTCTCGCTGTACGGCGAGCTGAGCGTGCGCCAGAACCTGACATTGCACGCCAAGCTGTTCGACCTGCCCAAGACCGAAAGCACCAGCCGCATCGAAGACCTGATCCAACGTTTCCAGTTGCAGGACCTCGCCGACCAGCCTTCCGGGGCATTGCCCCTGGGCCTGCGCCAGCGTTTGTCCCTGGCGGTGGCCGTGCTGCATCGCCCGGAAGTGCTGATCCTCGACGAGCCGACCTCCGGCGTCGATCCGGCCGCCCGGGATGACTTCTGGCGCCTGTTGATCGAGTTGTCTCGCGAACAGGGCGTGACGATTTTCCTCTCCACGCACTTCATGAACGAAGCCCAGCGCTGTGACCGTATTTCGCTGATGCACGCCGGCAAGGTCCTGGCCTGCGACACGCCAGCGGCCCTGCAGGCGCAGTTCAACGGCCAGACCCTGGAAGCCGCGTTCGTCAGCTGCCTGGAACAGGCCCAGGGCGAGGCGCAGCAAGACGCCACCCCCGTGGCCCTCGACCAGGCCGACACCCCGCGGGACCGGCACGGCCTCAGCCTGGGTCGCCTGTTGGCCGTCGCCAGCCGGGAAGGCAAGGAACTGCTACGGGACAAAGTGCGAATGGCATTCGCCCTGCTCGGTGCCCTGTTCATGATGGTGATCTTCGGCTACGGCATCTCCCTGGACGTGGAAAAGCTCGCTTTCGCCGTGTTCGACCAGGATCAGAGCCCACAAAGTCGCACCTACCTGGAAGCTTTTCGCAGCTCGCGCTATTTCGAGGAGCAACCGGCTATCCGCGACGCCAACGAACTGCATCGACGCCTGCAACGCTCGGAAATCAAGCTGGCCCTGGAAATACCGCCTGGTTTCGGTCGCGACCTGTACGCCGGCCGGCAGCCCACCGTCGGCGCCTGGCTGGACGGCGGCATGCCGTTCCGCGCCGAGACCAGTCGCAACTATGTCGAGGCCGTGCACCTGGCCAACCTCGAACAATGGGCCGAACAGAGCAGCCCGGCGCGCCCCCCGCACACCGCGGCCAAGCTGGAAACCCGGTTTCGCTACAACCAGGACGTGGTCAGTGTGAATGCCATCGGACCGGGGGTCATGGCACTGATCCTCGCGTTCATTCCCGCCATGTTGACGGCTCTGGGCATCGTGCGGGAGAAGGAACTGGGCTCGATCACCAACTTCTACGCCACGCCGCTGACCCGCCTGGAGTTCCTGCTGGGTAAACAGGCCCCCTACCTGGTCGTCAGCCTGGTCAACCTGGCCCTGCTGACGGCCATGAATCGCTGGCTGTTCGGCGTGCCGTTCAAGGGCAGCGGCCTGACGCTGGCACTGGGCGGCCTGCTCTACGTGCTGGCGACCACCAGCATGGGCTTGTTGATCTCGGCGTTCACCCGCACCCAGATCGCTGCGATCCTCGGCACCATGATCATCACCAGCCTGCCGACCATCCAGTTCTCCGGGCTGATCGTGCCGCGCTCGTCCCTGGAAGGCGCAGCGTCGGTGATGGGCCAGTTGTTCCCCGCCGGCCATTTCCTGGACATCGCCGTCGGCACCTTCACCAAGGCCCTGGATCTGCGCCAGCTATGGCCGCAATGCCTGGCGTTGTTCGGGTTTTTCCTGGGGTTCACCGGGCTCAGCCTGGTCATGCTGAAGAAGCAGGAGGCCTGATGCGCACGCTTTCACACATCTGGCGCCTGGGCCTCAAGGAACTGACCAGCTTGCGGTACGACTCGGTCCTGCTGCTGTTTTTGGCTTACGCCTTCACTGTGGCGATCTATATGCCGGCCGCAGGCTCGGTGATTGGCGTTCACAACGCCAGCGTGGCGGTGGTGGATGAAGACCAGAGCCTCCTCTCACGCCAACTGGCCCAGGCACTGCAACCGCCGGAGTTCCAGACTCCGATGGCGCTGCCCTATGCCGAACTGGACAAGGTCATGGACAGTGGCCGCTACACCTTCGTGATCAACGTGCCCGCCAACTTCCAGGCCGACCTGCTTGCCGGACGCGAACCGGCGTTACAACTGAACGTCGATGCCACGGCCATGAGCCAGGCGTTCATGGGGGCCGGCTACATCGGGCGGATTTTCCAACAGCAATTGCTGACCTACAGCGGCCAGGCACAAGCGAGCGAGCAAACGCCCATCAGGCTGACCACCCGTGCGCTGTTCAACACCAACCTTGAGGGTGGATGGTTTCTGGCGGTGATCCAGATCGTCAACAACATCACCATCCTGGCCATCATCCTGACCGGAACCGCACTGCTGCGCGAGCGCGAGCACGGCACCCTCGATCACTTGCTGGTGCTGCCACTGACGGCCCTGGAAATCATGCTGGCGAAAATCTGGAGCAACATGCTGGTGGTCGTGCTGTGCACCTGGGCGTCGCTGGAAATCATCGTCAAGTTTGCCCTGGGCGTGCCGCTCGCCGGCTCCATGCTGCTGTTCCTGCTGGTGACGGCGCTCTACCTGTTCGCCAGCACCGCCCTGGGTATCTTTCTCGCCACCCTGGCGCGCTCGACGCCGCAGTTCGGCTTGCTGTCGATCCCGGTGATCATCCCGATGCTGCTGTTGTCCGGCGGCAGCACCCCGCTGGACAGCATGCCGCAATGGCTGCAATGGGTGATGCAAGGCTCGCCTTCGACCCATTTCGTCAGCCTCAGCGCGGCGATCCTGTTCCGTGACGCAGGGGTTGGCGTGGTCTGGCCAGACCTGTTGGCACTGGCGGCCATCGGGCTGTCGTTCTTCGCTATTGCCCTGGGGCGTTTTCGTAAAAGCCTGGCCTCTTGATAAAAAAAAGCCTTGGACAGAGCCTGGAAACCCAGGCCCTGTCCAAGGCTGTGTGCCAGCGCTTATTGAATGATCAGGTTGTTGAACAACAGATCGTCCACCATCGGCTTGCCGGTCTCGTCATTCATCACCTGCTGGGTCTGCTTCAAGGCTTCCTGGCGCAGCTTTTCCTTGGCTTCGAGGTTGTTCATCGTCTCGGTGGTCTGCTGGGCGAACAACGCCACCAATTGGTTACGAATCAGCGGCTCGTTGGCCTTGACCGCCGCAGCGGCGGCGTCACCGGTCACGCGCAGGGCCACATCGGCCTTGTAGACCTTCAGCTTCGCCGTGCCGTCCAAGCCATAGTTGCCCACGAATGGCGGGCTGAGGGTGATGTAACTGACTTTCGGTGCCTCGCCCTCTTTCGCTTCCTTGGCCTCTTCGGCCATTGCCGCCACAGGCAACGACAGGGCCAGCATCAACATGATCCGCGCTTTCACAATTGACTCCTCATCCGGTTTGCGGCCCAGCATACCGCCCCACCGTTCAAGCACAAGCTTATGGCCGGCTATCAGGGCGGGGCATGCTCGTTGACCCGTTGTCTCTCACACCTACACTTATCGGCCATCACTCCCAAAGGAATAGCCCTGATGAAAGCCGTGCTGTGCAAAGAATTCGGCCCCGCCGAATCGCTGGTGCTGGAAGACGTCGCCAGCCCCGTCGCCAAGAAGAACGAAGTGCTGCTGGACGTGCACGCCGCCGGGGTGAATTTCCCTGACACACTGATCATCGAGGGCAAATATCAATTCAAGCCCCCCTTCCCGTTTTCCCCCGGTGGCGAAGCGGCGGGCGTGGTCAGCGAGGTGGGTGAGAAAGTCAGCCATTTGAAGGTCGGCGACCGGGTGATGGCGCTGACCGGTTGGGGCAGCTTTGCCGAACAAGTGGCGGTGCCAGGCTACAACGTGTTGCCGATTCCCGCGGCCATGGACTTCAACACCGCCGCCGCCTTCAGCATGACGTATGGCACCTCGATGCACGCCCTCAAGCAACGGGCCAACCTGCAACCCGGCGAAACCTTGCTGGTGCTCGGCGCCTCCGGTGGCGTTGGCCTGGCGGCCGTGGAAATCGGCAAGGCCATGGGCGCCCGGGTCATCGCCGCCGCCAGCAGCGCGGAAAAACTTGCCGTGGCCAAGGCAGCCGGCGCCGACGAACTGATCAACTACAGCGAAACCAGCCTGAAAGATGAAATCAAGCGCCTCACTGACGGCCAGGGCGCCGATGTGATCTACGACCCGGTGGGTGGCGACCTGTTCGACCAGGCCATCCGCGCCATCGCCTGGAACGGCCGGCTGCTGGTGGTGGGCTTCGCCAGCGGACGCATCCCCGAACTGCCGGTGAACCTGGCGCTGCTCAAGGGCGCCGCCGTGGTGGGCGTATTCTGGGGCTCCTTCGCCCAACGCCAACCCCAGGACAACGCCGCCAACTTCCAGCAATTGTTCGGCTGGTTCGCCGAGGGCAAGCTCAAGCCGCTGGTGTCGCAGGTATACCCGCTGAGCAACGCGGCACAAGCCATCAATGATCTGGGCCAACGCAAGGCAGTCGGAAAAGTGGTGGTTCAGGTTCGCTGATTGCTTACCCGAACGGTTTCATACCGGGCCGTAACCCTGCGACCCGGTTTCGCCATTCCCACAGCGCCCTTCATTTACACCTGAGCGACATGTTCATAAAAGAACACGGTATCTCCAACATTCCTGCTTTTTTGTTGATGCGAACCGATGCTATTTTCGGTAACGAAACTGTAACATTCGCATCCGCAGTCAAAACAAGAAATCTGGAGCTCTTGAATGTTTGCTTTCTTTCGTCCCGCCGCCCATCAGGCTCCATTGCCTGAAGAAAAAATAGACAGCACCTACCGACGCCTGCGCTGGCAGATCTTCGCCGGGATTTTCATTGGCTACGCCGGCTATTACCTGTTGCGCAAGAACTTCTCCCTGGCCATGCCGTACCTGATCGACGAGGGCTATACCCGTGGCCAGTTGGGCCTGGCCATGTCGGCCATCGCCATTGCCTACGGGCTGTCGAAGTTCCTGATGGGCCTGGTGTCCGACCGTTCCAACCCGCGCTACTTCCTGCCCTTCGGCTTGTTGGTATCGGCGGGGGTGATGTTCGTGTTCGGTTTCGCACCCTGGGCAACCTCCAGCGTGACCATGATGTTCATCCTGCTGTTCATCAACGGCTGGGCCCAAGGCATGGGTTGGCCGCCAAGCGGACGCACCATGGTGCACTGGTGGTCGCAGAAGGAACGTGGCGGCGTGGTCTCGGTGTGGAACGTGGCGCACAACGTCGGCGGCGGCCTGATCGGCCCGCTGTTCCTGCTGGGGATGGGCTGGTTCAACGACTGGCACGCGGCATTCTATGTGCCCGCTGCCGTAGCGCTCGCCGTTGCGGTGTTTGCCTTCGTGACCATGCGCGACACGCCGCAATCCGTGGGCCTGCCGCCCATCGAGAAATACAAGAACGACTACCCCGAAGGCTACGACGCGAGCCACGAGAACGAATTCAGCGCCAAGGAAATTTTCGTCAAATACGTGCTGCGCAACAAAATGCTCTGGTACATCGCCATGGCCAACGTCTTCGTCTACTTGCTGCGCTACGGCGTGCTGGACTGGGCGCCGACCTACCTCAAGGAGGCCAAGGGCTTCACGGTGGACAAGAGTTCCTGGGCCTATTTCTTCTACGAGTGGGCGGGCATTCCCGGCACGCTGCTGTGTGGCTGGATGTCGGACAAGATCTTCCGTGGCAACCGTGGCCTGACCGGCATGGTGTTCATGGCCCTGGTGACCGTGGCCACGCTGGTGTACTGGCTGAACCCGGCCGGCAACCCGACCGTCGACATGATCGCCCTGGTTTCCATCGGCTTCCTGATCTACGGCCCGGTGATGTTGATCGGTTTGCAGGCATTGGAGCTGGCACCGAAGAAAGCCGCCGGTACAGCTGCCGGCTTCACTGGTCTGTTTGGTTACCTGGGTGGCTCGGTCGCGGCCAGCGCCGCCATGGGCTACACCGTGGACCATTTTGGCTGGGACGGTGGCTTTGTGCTGCTGATCGGCGCCTGCCTGCTGGCAATGGCGTTCCTCGCGCCCACGCTGTGGCACAAGCAAATAGCCAGTCAGAGCCGCGAAGCGGTCGCCTGATCCAGCGCTGATTGGCAGCGCTTGAGCCGCGCCTCCAGATTCCGGTCTGGCATGGCGTGGCTGCGCAGGGCGTGGACGGTCTGCTCGACGTAATCGCGAGTGGTGCCGTAACGCCCACAGGCGCTTTCGAACACCTGGCTCAACACATGGTCCGGCACGTTGCCGGCATAGCTGGGCAGGTGCCGCTCCAGCACAAAACCCAAGGCTTGCACCCGGCTGCCATCCTCGAGACGGCAACTGAGCCAGTGCGGACGATAGGACGGGACCGGCATCTCGCGCTGCCACAGGGCAAACAGCGAGTCCTCGAGATTCTCTTCCGGCAATTGGTAGGCGAACCCGCTGCACGAACCGCCGCGATCCAGCCCGAACACCAGCCCCGGCAACTCCGGGGTCCCGCGGTGCTCATGGGACCACAGGTACAAACCGCGATGATAACCATGGACCCGACCGCGCATGCGCTGCACCGCCGTGCATTCCGGCCGCCAGATCAATGAACCGTACGCGAACAGCCAGACCGGACCGCCCTGGTGGAGACTCATGGTCAATTGCATCGAGGCGAGCAATTGCTCACGGGTCAGCTGCGGCCCCAACTCGAGTCGTGGCGGGTACAAGGCACAGGTAATGGCGGATTCGATAGCGGTCATGGCCGGTAGCGGTTGGCTCCTCGCGGGTCGGAAAGTGAATGGGGCCCGTCATGGGGTTGACGTTCATAGGGATCAAGGCAAGTTAAATGCCATCCACTCCCTATATACGTTATCGGTATCTAGCCTTGAGACTAAATATCGAAACGAAATATATGCAGTTATATCGATGGGTGGACATGGGCTGTTGTGTGGCGAGGGAGCCTGCTCCCGCTGGACTGCATAGGAGGCGGTTGCTGCGCAACCGAGCGGGAGCAAGCTCCCTCGCCACACAAGCGCACGATCTAGATCACAAAAGCGCATGAATCCAGATTTCAGGTCAGCCGCTAAGCCCGAGGCGCATAGGCAAATACATCGGCGCGCATCTGGTGGGCGTCCATGCCGGCTTCCACCAGCGCATCGAGCGTGGCATAGATCATGGCCGGCGAGCCGCTGGCGTAGACGTGCACGCCGGAAAGATCACTGAGGTCCTCGCACACCGCTTCATGGAGCATCCCGCAGCGACCTTCCCAGCCGCACAAGTCGCTGACGACTTTGTGCAGGAACAGGTTCGGCAGTTTTTTCCATTCGTCCCAATGCTCGATTTCATAGAAATCGTCCGGCCGCCGCACGCCCCAGTACAGATGCACCGGATGCTTGAAGCCCGCAGCACGGCAATGCTCGATCAGGCTGTGCATCTGCGCCATGCCGGTTCCGGCGGCGATCAGCACCAACGGTCCGTCCGGCAACTCGGACAAATGCGTGTCGCCAAAAGGCATTTCGATGCGCACGCTGGGGTTGCGTTGCAGTTGTTCCAGCAGCGCCTGTGCACTGCTTTCGCGCACCAACACATGCAGCTGCAGCTCGCGCCCGGAATGCGGTGCCGAGGCCAGGGAGAACGCCGATTTTTCGCCGTTTTCCCG
Source organism: Pseudomonas fluorescens (assembly GCF_001307275.1). Taxonomy (NCBI): domain Bacteria; kingdom Pseudomonadati; phylum Pseudomonadota; class Gammaproteobacteria; order Pseudomonadales; family Pseudomonadaceae; genus Pseudomonas; species Pseudomonas fluorescens. The sequence continues at coordinate 2,946,917 of NZ_CP012831.1, read as the reverse complement.
TTCGATCATCAGGTACTGTCCGGCGTGATAGCGCGGTGGCTTGCCCGCTGGCGCCCGCAGGCGCACTCGCCAGACATCGCCGCCCACGTCGGCGCACTCGATCACCTGGCACGCCAGGTTGCGTACCGGTAGCTCGCCCGGCGACAGCACGCCATCCCACAACACCACGCAATCCTCCAACGGCTCGGCGATGCACGTGAAGATCTCACCGTGGTCGCGCACCTCGCCCGCCTGTTCCACACGGCCTTCCACCAACAACGCACCACAGACGTGGCAGTTGCCGTTGCGGCAGCTTTGCGGGCATTCATAGCCCAGGCGCCGCGCGCCATCGAGAATCCGCTCGGCGGGCCGTATCTCCAGCACCGCCCCGGAAGGCTGCAAGGTTACACGCATCAATCTATTCCTAACTGATTCCAGATGGCATCGATCCGTTGGGTAACGGCTTCATCCTTGACGATAACCCGGCCCCACTCGCGAGTGGTCTCACCGGGCCATTTATGCGTGGCATCGAGTCCCATCTTCGACCCCAGGCCAGACACCGGCGAGGCGAAGTCGAGGTAGTCGATCGGCGTATTCTCGATCATCACCGTGTCGCGCTTGGGGTCCATGCGCGTGGTGATGGCCCAGATCACGTCGTTCCAGTCCCGTGCGTTGATATCGTCGTCAGTGACGATAACGAACTTGGTGTACATGAACTGTCGCAAAAACGACCAGACCCCGAGCATCACGCGCTTGGCGTGCCCCGGATACGACTTCTTCATGGTCACCACGGCCATTCGGTACGAACAACCTTCCGGCGGCAGGTAGAAGTCGGTGATTTCCGGAAACTGCTTCTGCAGGATCGGCACGAACACTTCGTTCAGCGCCACGCCGAGAATGGCCGGCTCATCGGGTGGACGGCCGGTGTAGGTGCTGTGGTAAATCGGCTTGATCCGATGGGTGATGCGCTCGACGGTGAACACGGGGAAGCTGTCCACTTCGTTGTAGTAACCGGTGTGGTCGCCGTACGGACCTTCATCGGCCATTTCGCCGGGATGGATCACACCTTCAAGAATGATCTCGGCGGTGGCCGGCACTTGCAGGTCATTGCCACGGCATTTCACCAGCTCGGTACGGTTGCCGCGCAACAGGCCGGCGAACGCGTATTCGGAAAGGCTGTCGGGCACGGGCGTGACGGCGCCGAGAATGGTCGCCGGGTCCGCGCCCAAGGCCACCGACACCGGGAAGGGCTGGCCGGGGTGTTTCTCACACCACTCACGGTAGTCCAATGCACCGCCGCGATGACTCAGCCAGCGCATGATGACCTTGTTGCGGCCAATCACCTGCTGACGGTAGATGCCCAGGTTCTGGCGGTCCTTGTTCGGGCCTTTGGTGACGGTCAGGCCCCAGGTGATCAGCGGCCCCACGTCGCCCGGCCAGCAGGTCTGCACCGGGAGCGTGGCCAGGTCGACGTCGTCGCCCTCGATGACCACTTCCTGGCAGATCGCGTCCTTGACGACTTTCGGCGCCATGGCAATGATCTTGCGGAAAATCGGCAGCTTGGACCAAGCGTCCTTCAGGCCTTTCGGCGGCTCGGGCTCCTTGAGGAAGGCCAGCAGCTTGCCGATCTCACGCAATTCGCTGACGGCTTCGGCGCCCATGCCCAGGGCAACACGCTCCGGCGTACCGAACAGGTTGCCCAGCACTGGAATATCGTACCCCGTCGGGTTTTCGAACAGCAGCGCCGGGCCTTTCGCACGCAGGGTACGGTCGCAGACCTCGGTCATTTCCAGGACAGGAGACACCGGTACCTGGATGCGCTTGAGTTCGCCGCGCTGTTCCAGCCCGCTGATAAAGTCGCGCAAGTCGCGATACTGCATGCAAAAGCCTCATGGTGGCCGTGGCGTTCGGGGGCCCGAGTTTAACGCCGCCCGTCCAGAATAGTGAATGCACAGATAGCAAAAAGCCGGGTTTCCCCGGCTCTTGCTGGCCTGTCTTGGCGATTTACTTGCGTTTCATCGACAGGAAGAACTCATCGTTGGTCTTGGTCGTCTTCAGCTTGTCGACCAGGAACTCGATGGCGGCGACCTCATCCATCGGATGCAGCAGCTTGCGCAGGATCCACATGCGCTGCAACTCGTCGTCGGCGGTCAGCAACTCTTCGCGGCGCGTGCCGGAACGGTTGATGTTGATGGCCGGGAAGACACGCTTCTCGGCGATACGACGATCCAGAGGCAGCTCCATGTTGCCGGTGCCCTTGAATTCCTCGTAGATCACTTCGTCCATCTTCGAACCGGTTTCAACCAGTGCGGTGGCGATGATGGTCAGCGAACCGCCTTCCTCGATGTTCCGCGCGGCGCCGAAGAAACGCTTTGGTTTTTCCAGCGCATGGGCATCGACACCACCGGTCAGCACCTTGCCGGAGCTCGGGATCACGGTGTTGTAGGCACGGGCCAGACGGGTGATGGAGTCCAGCAGGATCACCACGTCTTTCTTGTGTTCGACCAGGCGCTTGGCCTTCTCGATCACCATTTCGGCAACCTGCACGTGGCGGGTTGGCGGCTCGTCGAACGTCGAGGCGACCACTTCGCCGCGCACGGTGCGCTGCATCTCGGTCACTTCTTCCGGACGTTCGTCGATCAGCAACACGATCAGGTGAACTTCAGGGTTGTTACGGGCGATGTTGGCCGCGATGTTCTGCAGCATGATCGTCTTGCCCGCTTTCGGCGGCGCCACGATCAGGCCACGCTGGCCCTTGCCGATGGGTGCGCACAGGTCGATGACACGACCGGTGAGGTCTTCGGTGGAACCGTTGCCGGCTTCCATCTTCATGCGCACGGTCGGGAACAGCGGGGTCAGGTTCTCGAAGAGAATCTTGTTCTTCGCGTTTTCCGGACGGTCGAAGTTGATCGTGTCGACCTTGAGCAGGGCGAAATAACGTTCGCCTTCCTTCGGAGGGCGGATCTTGCCAACGATGGTGTCACCGGTGCGCAAGTTGAAGCGACGGATCTGGCTCGGCGAGACGTAGATATCGTCCGGGCCGGCGAGATAGGAAGCGTCTGCGGAGCGAAGGAAGCCGAAGCCGTCCTGGAGAATCTCCAGCACGCCATCACCGGAGATTTCCTCGCCGCTTTTCGCGTGCTTCTTGAGCAGGGAGAAAATCACGTCCTGCTTGCGCGAACGGGCCATATTTTCTATGCCCATCTGTTCGGCCAATTCGAGCAGTTCGGTAATCGGCTTTTGCTTGAGTTCAGTCAGATTCATATAGGAATGACGTAATCATTTATGGAGGGGGGAAATTAAGCTTTTGGCTTAATGAGGCCGCGCCGCAGAGAAGGCGACAGGATCGCGTACTTATTCGAAAGGAGAGCGTCGGCGACGGCTTGCAGGGGGCAATGGAGAAACCAGTGCGGGGCCGAATGTACCACCTGGGTTTGCAAGCGTCTAGCCCCGGATAACGAAAAAGCCCCGCGATTTGCGGGGCTTTTTCAGTGGCATTCGGCGCTTAGATGTTGGCGTCGAGGAAAGCAGCCAGTTGCGACTTCGACAACGCACCGACCTTGGTGGCTTCGACGTTGCCGTTCTTGAACAGCATCAGGGTCGGGATACCACGCACGCCGTGCTTGGCCGGAGTCTCCTGGTTTTCGTCGATGTTCAGCTTGGCAACGGTCAGCTTGCCCTTGTAGGTCTCGGCAATCTCGTCCAGGACTGGGGCGATCATTTTGCAGGGACCGCACCACTCAGCCCAATAGTCGACCAGTACCGCGCCTTCGGCCTTGAGTACGTCAGCTTCGAAGCTAGCGTCGCTAACGTGTTTGATCAGATCGCTGCTCATGGAAATCTCCGGGGTCATCAGCAAAAAAACGTGGCCCATCATAGCGGCCCTTCCCGGGTTCAGGAAGCCGCAGTTGATTGAGTCTCGCTATGGCGCAGGATGTATTTGGGTATGGCCCGACTCATGAAGCCGTGGGGGCGACGAACGAAATCCCGGTACGCAGTGCAGCGTTACGTACATGTTCCTGCATGGCTTTTTGCGCGGCGCCGCAAGCCCGACGGGCCAGGGCGCGAAGGATCTTGCGGTGCTCCTGCCAGGTTTCCATCGCCCGCTCCGCCCGGATGAACGGTAGTTTCTGGCTTTCCAGGAAGATGTCGGCGCTGGCGGTAAGGATGCTCAACATCGCCTGGTTGCCGCTGGCCAGCAGGATTCGCCGATGGAATTCGAAATCCAGCCGCGCGGCGGCGTCGAAATCGCCGACCTTCAGCTCCCGGCGCATGGCTTCGACATTGTCTTGCAACCGGTCGAGTTCATCGGCGCTGAGCGTCACCGCCGCCAACCCCGCCGCAAAGCCCTCCAGGGCGTAGCGCAACTGGAAGATGTCCACCGGCGAAGCCTGGGCCGCGAACGGCCAACCCGGCGCCGACTCGGTGCGTGGGGCCTCTACCGGTGCCTGCACGAACACCCCCTTGCCCGGCTGCACGCTGATCATGCCCAAGGCACTCAGGGAGGACAGCGCTTCGCGCAACGACGCCCGGCTCACGCCCAGCTGCAGCGCCAGGTCCCGTTGCGACGGCAACGCATCGCCTGGGCCGAAGCCTTCATCGACGATCAGTTTGCGGATGGCTTGCAGAGCCACTTCAGGAACGGCACGAGCGATGGAATTCATGGTTTTTTCAGACGAACCGGGCCAGTGAGCGGCTAGTTGTAAAGCTATTCGCCGCGCCCGGCAAGTCGTGCCCCAGCAGGGTTCGGCGACAAATGCCGACGCCCGATAACGGTGCGAAACACAATGCAACTGTTCAGACCAGTAAGACCGCTGCCCACCAGCAAAACCGTGGCTTTGGCCGATTAAAAGTCGCCTTGGCATGGCCTGTGCTCTGTCCGAACGCAGAAATCACATCACCGATTGCGGAGATTCGCCATGATTCAGCGTTGCAGTGTCCTGCTCACAGCCCTGTTTGCCAGCCTGATGCTTTGTCAGTTACCCGCCCACGCCGATGGCCTGGAAGACGTGGTCAAGCGTGGCACCCTCAAGGTCGCCGTGCCCCAGGACTTCCCGCCATTCGGTTCGGTCGGCCCGGACATGAAACCCCGTGGCCTGGACATCGACACCGCGAAACTGCTGGCCGACCAGCTCAAGGTCAAGCTTGAACTGACACCGGTCAACAGCACCAACCGCATCCCCTTCCTGACCACTGGCAAGGTCGACCTGGTGATTTCCAGCCTGGGCAAGAACCCGGAGCGGGAAAAAGTCATCGACTTCTCCAGTGCCTATGCGCCGTTCTACCTGGCCGTGTTCGGCCCGCCCGATGCCGCCATCAGCACCCTGGACGACCTCAAGGGCAAGACCATCAGCGTCACCCGTGGCGCCATCGAAGACATCGAGTTGACCAAGGTCGCCCCCGAAGGCACCACCATCAAGCGCTTCGAAGACAACAACTCGACCATCGCCGCCTACCTGGCCGGCCAGGTGGACCTGATCGCCAGCGGCAACGTGGTGATGGTCGCCATCAGCGAACGCAACCCCAAGCGTGTTCCGGCGCTGAAGGTGAAACTCAAGGACTCGCCGGTGTACGTGGGCGTGAACAAGAACGAGCCGGCGCTGCTGGACAAGGTCAACCAGATCCTGGCCACCGCCAAGACCGATGGCAGCCTGGAGAAGAATTCCCAGACCTGGCTCAAGCAGCCACTGCCGGCCGATCTCTGACCGTCGCTTGAGAGGCTGAGCATGGCTTATCAGTTCGATTTTCTGCCGGTGGTGCAAAACACCGAGCTGCTGCTGCGCGGTGCGCTGTTCACCCTGGAACTGACGGCCATCGGTACGTTGCTCGGGGTCGGCCTGGGCATCGTCGGCGGCGTGGTGCGGGCCTGGAACATTCGTCCGTTCGCGGCGTTCTTCGGTGTGTACGTGGAATTGATCCGCAACACGCCGTTCCTGGTGCAGTTGTTTTTCATCTTCTTCGGCTTGCCGTCCCTGGGCCTGCAGATTTCCGAATGGCAGGCGGCGGTGCTGGCGATGGTGATCAACCTCGGCGCCTACTCCACCGAGATCATCCGCGCCGGTATCCAGGCCATCCCGCGGGGGCAACTGGAAGCGGCCGCGGCCCTGGCCATGAGCCGCTTCGAGGCTTTCCGCCACGTGGTGCTGCTGCCGGCATTGGGCAAGGTCTGGCCGGCCCTGAGCAGCCAGATCATCATCGTGATGCTCGGCTCGGCGGTCTGTTCGCAGATCGCCACCGAAGAGTTGAGCTTTGCCGCCAACTTCATTCAGTCGCGCAACTTCCGCGCCTTTGAAACCTACGCACTGACCACGCTGATCTATTTGTGCATGGCGCTGCTGATCCGCCAGTTCCTGAACTGGGTGGGGCGCCGCTACATTGCCAGGAGCGGCCAATGAGCGATTTCACTTTCTGGGACGTGGTGCGCAACCTGCTCACCGGCCTGCAATGGACCCTGGCGCTGTCGCTGGTGGCGTTTATCGGCGGCGGCGTAATCGGCCTGCTGGTGATGGTGCTGCGCATCTCCAAAAGCGCCCTGCCCCGCAACATCGCCCGCACCTACATCGAGTTGTTCCAGGGCACGCCGCTGTTGATGCAACTGTTCCTGGTGTTCTTCGGCGTGGCCCTGGCCGGCGTGGAGATTTCGCCGTGGATGGCGGCGGCCATTGCCCTGACGTTGTTCACCAGTGCCTACCTGGCGGAGATCTGGCGCGGTTGTGTCGACTCGATTTCCAACGGCCAGTGGGAAGCCTCGGCGAGCCTGGCCCTCAACCCGCTGGAGCAGTTGCGCTACGTGATCCTGCCCCAGGCCCTGCGCATCGCCGTGGCGCCGACCGTGGGCTTTTCCGTGCAGGTGGTCAAAGGCACCGCCGTGACGTCGATCATTGGCTTTACCGAACTGACCAAGACCGGCGGCATGCTCGCCAACGCCACGTTCGAGCCGTTCATGGTCTATGGCCTGGTCGCCCTCGGTTACTTCCTGCTCTGCTACCCCTTGTCCCTCAGTGCGCGCTACCTGGAAAGGAGACTGCATGCCTCTGCTTAGAATTACCGCCCTGCATAAATACTACGGCGATCATCACGTGCTCAAAGGCATCGATCTGACCGTCGAGGAAGGCCAGGTGGTGGCGATCATCGGCCGTAGCGGCTCGGGCAAATCCACCTTGCTGCGCACCCTCAATGGCCTGGAGTCGATCAACGACGGCGTGATCGAAGTCGACGGCGAATACCTCGATGCCGCCCGCGCCGACCTGCGCAGCCTGCGGCAGAAAGTCGGAATGGTGTTCCAGCAATTCAACCTGTTCCCGCACCTGACGGTGGGCGAGAACGTGATGCTCGCGCCGCAAGTTGTTCAAAAAGTGCCCAAGGCCAAGGCGGCCGAGCTGGCGCGGCAGATGCTCGAACGGGTCGGGCTTGGCGAGAAGTTCGATGCCTTCCCCGACCGGTTGTCCGGCGGCCAGCAGCAACGGGTGGCGATTGCCCGCGCGCTGGCGATGTCGCCGAAAGTGCTGCTGTGCGACGAAATCACCTCGGCCCTGGACCCTGAACTGGTCAATGAAGTGCTCAGCGTGGTGCGGCAACTGGCCAAGGAAGGCATGACCCTGATCATGGTCACCCACGAAATGCGTTTCGCCCGGGAAGTGGGCGACAAACTGGTGTTCATGCACCAAGGCAAGGTGCATGAGGTGGGCGATCCCAAGGTGCTGTTCGCCGATCCGCAGACCGCGGAGCTGGCGAATTTCATCGGGACGGTCGAGCCTGTGGCCTGAGGTTTGCGGTGCCGGTTCTGGCCTCATCGCGAGCAAGCTCGCTCCCACAGGTTCTCGGTTGCCGGCTATTGCGCAAGCGAGACAAAACACGTGTGGGAGCGAGCTTGCTCGCGATTGACCGCGAAGCGGTCGCCTTTGCGTTGGCGTAAGCGGTCGATCGTGGCAGGATGGCGAGGTTATCGACCGAGACTTTTTGACCATGCCGCCATCCCAAGCCAAGAATCTGTCCCTGATCGCCGCCATCGACCTGGGCTCCAACAGCTTCCACATGGTCGTCGCAAAAGCCCAGAACGGGGAAATCCGCATTCTTGAGCGGCTCGGCGAGAAGGTCCAACTGGCCGCCGGCATCGACGAAGAACGCAAGCTCAGCGAAGAATCCATCCAGCGCGGGCTCGATTGCCTCAAGCGGTTTGCCCAACTGATCAACGGTATGCCCCTGGGCGCGGTGCGGATCGTCGGCACCAACGCCCTGCGCGAGGCGCGCAACCGTGGCGAATTCATCCGTCGCGCCGAAGAGATCCTCGGCCATCCGGTGGAAGTCATCTCCGGCCGTGAAGAAGCCCGCCTGATCTACCTTGGCGTCTCCCACACCCTGGCCGACACCCCGGGCAAGCGCCTGGTGGCGGACATCGGTGGTGGCAGTACCGAATTCATCATCGGCCAGCGCTTCGAACCGCTGTTGCGCGAAAGCCTGCAGATGGGCTGCGTCAGCTACACCCAGCGTTATTTCCGCGACGGCAAGATCACCCCGGCCCGCTACGCCCAGGCCTACACCGCGGCGCGCCTGGAAATCATGAGCATCGAACACGCCCTGCACCGCCTGACCTGGGACGAAGCCATCGGCTCCTCCGGGACCATTCGCGCCATCGGCCTGGCGCTCAAGGCTGGCGGCCACGGTACTGGCGAGGTCAACGCCGAAGGCCTGGCCTGGCTCAAGCGCAGGGTGTTCAAGCTCGGTGAAGCGGACAAGATCGATTTCGAAGGCATCAAGCCCGACCGCCGGGCGATTTTCCCGGCGGGCCTGGCGATCCTCGAAGCGATTTTCGACGCCCTCGAACTGCAACGCATGGACCACTGCGAGGGCGCTCTGCGCGAAGGCGTGCTCTACGACCTGCTGGGACGTCATCATCACGAAGACGTGCGTGAACGCACCCTGGGCTCGCTCATGGAGCGTTATCACGTCGACCTGGAGCAGGCCGCACGGGTTGAACGCAAGGCACTGCATGCCTTCGACCAGGTGGCCGATGACTGGGACTTGAACGACGGGGTCTGGCGCGAACTGCTGGGCTGGGCCGCCAAGGTCCATGAAGTGGGCCTGGACATTGCCCACTATCACTACCACAAGCATGGCGCCTACCTGATCGAGCACTCGGACCTGGCGGGCTTCTCCCGGGAAGACCAGCAGATGCTCGCGCTATTGGTGCGCGGCCACCGGCGCAACATTCCCAAGGATAAATTCGCCGAGTTCGGCGATGACGGCATCAAGCTGATTCGCCTGTGCGTACTGCTGCGCTTTGCGATCCTGTTCCACCACATCCGTGGCACCCAGGAAATGCCCCAGGTCGCCCTGCATGCCGACGGCGATCAACTGGACGTGATGTTCCCCGACGGATGGCTGGAAGAAAACCAGCTGACCCAGGCCGACTTCGCCCAGGAAGCCGAGTGGCTGACCCGGGTCGGGATTGTGCTGAACATTCACTGAGCCCGGCTACAACACAGATCTCTGTGGCGAGGGAGCTTGCTCCCTCGCCACACAAACCAAGCCTGCCTCCCCTGTTTTTTAACGAACCGCCAACACCGGGCTGCTCAAGCGCTCCAGCAACGTCGCCTGGGCGCTGCGCGGGTTCTGGTTGCCGGTCGGCGTGTTGCGGATGTAACGGCCATCCGACTGTAGGCTCCAGCTGTGGGTGTTGTCGGTGAGGTAGCTTTCCAATTCCTTTTTGACCCGCAGGATCAGCTTCTTGCCTTCCACCGGGAAGCAGGTCTCGACCCGCTTGTCGAGGTTGCGCTCCATCCAGTCGGCGCTGGACAGGAACATCTGCTCCTCCCCGCCGTTGAGGAAGTAGAACACCCGGGTATGCTCCAGGAACCGCCCGATGATCGAGCGTACATGGATGTTGTGGGACACCCCCGGGATGCCCGGCCGCAGGCAGCACATGCCCCGCACCACCAGGTCGATGCGCACGCCCGACTGGCTGGCCTTGTACAACGCACGGATGATCTTCGGATCGGTCAGCGAGTTGAACTTGGCAATGATGTGGGCCGGCTTGCCGTCCAGGGCGAACTGCGTCTCCCGGGCGATCATGTCGAGCATGCCCTTTTTCAAGGTGAACGGCGCGTGCAGCAGTTTCTTCATGCGCAGGGTCTTGCCCATGCCGATCAACTGGCTGAACAGCTTGCCGACGTCTTCGCACAAGGCATCGTCGGAGGTCAGCAGGCTGTAGTCGGTGTACAGGCGGGCGTTGGCGGCGTGGTAGTTGCCGGTGCCCAAGTGGGCGTAACGCACGATCTCACCGGCCTCACGGCGCAGGATGAGCATCATCTTGGCGTGCGTCTTGAAGCCGACCACGCCATAGATCACCACCGCGCCGGCCGCTTGCAGGCGGCTGGCCAGTTGCAGGTTGGATTCTTCGTCGAAGCGGGCGCGCAATTCGATCACCGCCGTGACTTCCTTGCCGTTTCGCGCCGCGTCCACCAGGGCATCGACGATTTCCGAATTGGCGCCGCTGCGGTACAGGGTCTGGCGCACCGCCAGGACGTGAGGGTCCTTGGCGGCCTGGCGCAGCAGGTCGACCACCGGCGTGAACGACTCGAACGGGTGCAACAGCAGGATGTCCTGCTTGCTGATCACGCTGAAAATGTTCTCGCTGTTTTGCAGCAGTTTCGGGATCTGCGGCGTGAACGGCAAATATTGCAGCTCAGGGTGACTGTCCAGGCCGGTGATGCTGAACAGTCGGGTCAGGTTGACCGGACCGTTGACCTGATACAGCTCGGTCTCGTGCAGGTTGAACTGCTTGAGCAGGTAGTCGGACAGGTGTTTCGGGCAGGTGTCGGCCACCTCCAGGCGCACCGCATCGCCGTAGCGACGGGAGAACAGTTCGCCGCGCAGGGCCCGGGCCAGGTCTTCGACGTCCTCGGTGTCCACCGACAGGTCGGCGTTACGCGTCAGGCGGAACTGGTAGCAACCCTTCACCTTCATGCCCTGGAACAGGTCATCGGCGTGGGCGTGGATCATCGACGACAGGAACACATAATTGTCGCCGGGGCCGCCGACATCTTCCGGCACACGGATGATGCGCGGCAACAGGCGCGGCGCCGGAATGATCGCCAGGCCGGAATCGCGACCGAAGGCGTCGATGCCCTCCAGTTCGACGATGAAGTTCAGGCTCTTGTTGACCAGCAGCGGGAACGGGTGCGTCGGATCGAGACCGATCGGCGTGATGATCGGCGCGATTTCGTCGCGAAAATAGCGGCGCACCCAGGTCTTGATCTTGGTGTTCCAGTAGCGCCGGCGGATGAAGCGCACCTGGTGCTTTTCCAGCTCCGGCAACAGGATGTCGTTGAGGATCGCGTATTGCCGGTCCACATGGCCATGGACCAACTCGCTGATGCGGGCCAGGGCCTGGTGCGGTTGCAAGCCGTCGGCACCCGCCTGTTCACGGGCGAAGGTGATCTGCTTCTTCAGGCCGGCCACGCGGATTTCGAAGAACTCATCCAGGTTGCTGGAAAAGATCAGCAGGAATTTCAGCCGTTCCAACAGCGGATAGGACTCGTCCAGCGCCTGCTCCAGCACGCGGATGTTGAACTGCAGTTGCGACAGCTCGCGATGGATGTACAGGCTGCTGTCATCCAGGTTCGGAATGGCAATCGCCGGCGCCGGGGCGGGCTCGATGACGGCCGGGGGAGCGGGCTCCAGCTCCGGCGGTGTTTCGGCAACTTGCTCGACCACGGGTTGAGCGTCTTTTACGGCAACTTCGGAGAGTCCTTCGGTATTCATCGCAAGTTCCTGGGAGGCTATTTCTGCTCTCGTAACAATTGGGCGGCGCGCACGGCAAAGTAAGTCAGGATGCCATCGGCACCTGCGCGTTTGAAAGCGGTCAAGGACTCCAGGATCACCCCTTCGCCCAACCAACCGTTCTGGATCGCGGCCATGTGCATGGCGTACTCGCCGCTGACCTGATAAACAAAGGTCGGCACTTTGAATTCGTCTTTGACCCGGCAAAGAATGTCGAGGTAGGGCATGCCAGGCTTGACCATGACCATGTCTGCACCCTCTGACAAGTCAGCCGCCACTTCGTGCAAGGCTTCCTGACTGTTGGCCGGGTCCATCTGATAAGAGGCCTTGTTGGCCTTGCCCAGGTTCAGGGCCGAGCCGACCGCATCGCGGAACGGGCCGTAATAGGCGCTGGCGTACTTGGCCGAATAGGCCATGATCCGCACGTTGACGTGACCGGCCACCTCGAGGGCTTCGCGGATCGCCTGGATGCGCCCGTCCATCATGTCCGAGGGGGCCACCACCTGGGCACCGGCCTCGGCGTGGGACAGCGCCTGCCTGACCAGTGCATCGACGGTAATGTCGTTCTGCACGTAGCCCTCTTCATCGAGGATACCGTCCTGCCCGTGGGTGGTGAACGGGTCCAGCGCCACGTCGGTGATTACCCCCAGCTCCGGGAAACGCGCACGCAGGGCACGCGTCGCACGTTGGGCGATGCCCTCCGGGTTCCAGGCTTCGGCGGCGTCCAGGGACTTGAGAGCCGGCGGGGTCACCGGGAACAGGGCCAGCGCCGGAATGCCCAGTTCGACCCACTGGGCCGCTTCTTCGAGCAGCAGGTCGATGGTCAGGCGTTCCACCCCGGGCATCGACGCCACCGCTTCGCGACGGTTCTCACCGTCCAGCACGAATACCGGCAGGATCAGGTCATCGGTGGTCAGCACGTTTTCACGCACCAGCCGACGAGAGAACTCATCACGGCGGTTGCGACGCAGGCGGGTAGCAGGGAACAGACGATTGGCGGGGGTAAAGCTCACGGCAGACTCCTGAGCCCGCAGACGGGCGAGCGTGACAGTTATAAGCGGACATTATGACGAACGCGTGACAGTTTTGCTAAGGCGCGACCGGTAGTCGCAGTCATTGTCTTCTGTAGGAATTGTTCACGTCGAGACACATTTCGATACTTTCCTGAATGTGCCTGAAGGGTTAGGCTGCGCGTTCATTTCGCCAGCACCCAGACAATGCTCCAACAATTTCTGCATGACTTCGGCTACTTGGCCTTGTTTATCGGCACGTTCTTCGAAGGCGAAACCATCCTCGTGCTCGCAGGTTTCCTGGCGTTCCGTGGCTATATGGACATCAACCTGGTGGTGGTCGTGGCTTTCTGCGGCAGCTACGCGGGCGACCAGCTGTGGTATTTCCTGGGACGCAAGCACGGCCGCAAGCTCCTGGCGCGCAAGCCGCGTTGGCAGTTGATGGGGGATCGCGCGCTGGAGCACATCCGCCGGCATCCAGACATCTGGGTGCTGAGCTTCCGCTTCGTCTATGGCCTGCGCACGGTGATGCCAGTGGCGATCGGCCTGTCAGGCTACCCGCCGGGCCGCTACCTGTTGCTCAACGGCATCGGTGCGGCGATCTGGGCCACGGCCCTGGCCGCTGCCGCGTACCACTTCGGCGCCGTGCTGGAAGGCATGTTGGGCAGCATCAAGAAATACGAGCTGTGGGTACTCGGCGCGCTGCTGGTGCTGGGCCTGGTCCTGTGGTTGCGCCGACGCATCAAGAATGCGCGGCTGGCCAGGAAAGTCCTCGAAGCTGAACGCCTGGAACAAACCAGATCCGACGCACCTACGACGCCAACCGAGTAAACCGGCTGCGGCAGCAATACAGCCCGATGCCACTGAGCAGGCTGTAGCTGAGCAGCCCGACCCAGGCCACAGCGCTGGCCGGCCACAACCCGGCCAAGGGCGCCAGCCACACCAGCGGCAGGTTCGAGGCCAGCCGCAGCAGCTCCAGTTTCAGCGCCCACGGGCGATTCTCCAGGGCCACGCCCAACACGAACAGACCGAAGGCCACCGCGCCCCACCCCAGCACCAGGGCGGCGACCGGCAGGCTGCTTTCAAGGTTCATCAAATAACTGCCCAAGGCAATGTAGACGCAGAACTGCAGCCCCACGTACCACTGCTGGCGCGGGTCCAGCGGCACGGCAAATTTGCGGAACTGGCTCAGGTCCGGCTTGTTCAGCGGGTACCGGGCTGCGACGTCCGCCGGACGCCAGCCGGTGGGCATGAACCAGATCCGCAGCTTGTCCCTCCAGCGCCCGGCCCGCCGCGCATCGGCCCATAACTGTGCATAGAACTGCAGGTTGGCCCACAACGGATTCCAACTCGCCAGCGGCGTGGTCACGCCAAAAATCACCGGTTCGTTATCGTCTTCTTCCTGGAAGGTGCCAAATAGACGGTCCCAAATAATGAACACCCCGCCGTAGTTGCGATCCATGTAGAGAGGGTTCTGTGCATGGTGGGCACGATGATTGGACGGCGTCACGAAGCACCACTCCAGCCAGCCGAGCTTGGGAATGTGCTGGGTGTGGACCCAGAACTGGTACAGCAGATTCAACGCCGCGACGCTGACGAAGACCACCAGCGGCACGCCCAGCACGGCGAGCGGGACGTAGAAGATCCAGCTCAACAGGAACCCGGTGCTGGTCTGGCGCAACGCGGTGGACAGGTTGTAGTCCTCGCTTTGGTGGTGAACCGAATGGGCGGCCCAGAGGATGTTGCGCTCATGGCCCATGCGGTGCAGCCAGTAGTAACAGAGGTCGTAGAGCACGAAGGCGAACACCCAGGTCCAGGCCCGGTCGGCAGGCAGTTCGATGACGGCCAGGTGTTTCAGCGCAAAGGCATAGGTCAGCAGCCCCACGCCTTTGGTCAACAGGCCCGTGGTGGTCGACAGCACGCCGGTGCTCAAGCTGTTGATCGCATCCGCCACGCGGTAGTGGCTCACACCCCGCCAGCGATCGGCCAGCAACTCGACGGCGATCAGCACGAAGAAGAACGGCACGGCATACAGGATGAAGTTCATGACGCAACCCAGGCACGCGAGGCAAGGAGATAGTCGGCAGATTAGGTGTAGCTGCCCGATCCCCCTATGGCAACGAGTGACAAATTAGTAGACATTTAACGCCATGAATCTGGAGAAAAGCCCATGAGCAAAAAAATTGCAGTGATCCTTTCCGGCTGTGGCGTCTATGACGGCGCCGAGATCCACGAAAGCGTGATCACCTTGCTGCGTCTCGACCAGCGCGGGGCGCAGGTCCAGTGCTTTGCCCCCAACATTGCCCAACTGCATGTGATCAATCACCTGACCGGCGAGGAAATGCCCGAGAGCCGCAACGTGTTGGTGGAGTCGGCACGGATCGCCCGGGGCAACGTAAAGGATTTGCGTGAAGCCAGGGCCGAGGATTTCGACGCCTTGATCGTACCCGGTGGTTTTGGCTCGGCGAAAAACCTCTCCAACTTTGCCGTCGAAGGCGCCGGCTGCACCATCCAGCCAGAGGTCCTGGCCTTGACCGAGGCCTTTGCCGAGGCGGGTAAACCGGTCGGGCTGATCTGCATCTCCCCGGCCCTGGCGGCCAAAATCTATGGCCCGGGGGTGACGTGCACCATCGGCAACGACCCGGACACGGCGGCAGCCGTGGGCAAAATGGGTGGCACTCACGAAGACTGCGCAGTCACCGACATCGTCGAAGACCGCGCGCGCAAATTGGTCAGCACCCCGGCCTACATGCTGGCCCAGAACATCAGCGAAGCGGCTTCAGGCATCAACAAGCTGGTGGACCGGGTGTTGGAGCTGACGCACGAGAATGATGCCTAGCAACACGCCGAGCCCCTGTGGGAGCGAGCTTGCTCGCGATAGCGTCGGTTCAGCTACATTTGCATTGGTTGATACACCGTATCGCGAGCAAGCTCGCTCCCACAGGGGGGTGGGCATGATTCAAGGCAATCGGGTCAGACGCGTCAATATCCGATCCAAAGCATTGGCAAACCCCTGCTTGTCCCGCTCGCTGTACGCGGCCGGGCCGCCGCCCATATGACCCTGTTCGCGCAAGTCGGTGAACAGGTTTCGCACCGCCAGCCGCTCGCCCATGTTTTGCGCATCGAACTCCTTGCCTCGCGGGTCCAGGGCCGCGACGCCCTTCTTCACCAACCGATCAGCCAGGGGCACGTCGCTGCAGATCACCAACTCACCCGGCACGGCGTGTTCCACCAGGTAGTCGTCCGCCGCGTCGGGGCCGCTGGGCACCACGATCAATTTCACACAGGCCAGGGCCGGCTTGATCTGCGGTTGACCGGCCACCAGCACCACCTCGAACCGGCGCTTCAGGGCGAACTTGACCACCAGCTCCTTCGCCGCCTTGGGGCAGGCATCGGCGTCGATCCATACGCGCATTGGGGTTGTTCCTCTTTTTAAATGCATCGCGAGCAAGCTCGCTCCCACACAGGACAGCCTACATCCTGTGGGAGCGAGCTTGCTCGCGATCATGAGCGCAGCGAATGCCGCTGTTCAGGAAACCTGGACCCGACGCTTCTCCGCCACCCAACTGCGCCCATACAGCACCACGATCGCCAGGATCGCCACCACTTGAGCGGCCAGCGAATAGGCATCGGCATGAATGCCCAGCCAGTCGAAGTCGAAGAACGCCACCGGGTGGGTGCCGAAGATCCCGGCTTCCTGCAACGCCTTCACGCCATGGCCGGCAAACACCACCGACAGTGCGCACAGCAACGCGGCGTTGATGCTGAAGAACAGCGCCAGCGGCAGTTTCGCCGAGCCGCGCAGGATCACCCAGGCCAGCCCCACCAGCAACACCAGCGCCGTCGCGCCGCCGGCCAGCACTGCGTCATGCCCGGCAGGACCCGCTTGCAACCACAGGGTTTCGTAGAACAGGATCACTTCGAACAGTTCACGATAGACCGAGAAGAACGCCAGGATCGCAAAACCAAACCGACCACCGCCGCCCACCAGGCTGCTCTTGATGTAATCCTGCCAGGCCGCCGCGTGACGACGGTCGTGCATCCAGACCCCGAGCCACAGCACCATCACACTGGCGAACAACGCCGTCGCGCCTTCGAGCAGCTCGCGCTGGGCGCCGCTGACGTCGATCACATACGCCGCCAGCCCCCAGGTCGCCAGGCCGGCCAGCAGCGCCAGGCCCCAACCGACGTTGACGCTGCGCACCGCCGACTGCTGGCCGGTGTTGCGCAGGAACGCCAGGATCGCCGCCAGCACCAGGATCGCCTCCAACCCTTCACGCAGCAGGATCAGCAACCCGGAGATGTAGCTCAGCGACCAGCTCAAGCCATCGCCACCCAGCAGGCCAGCGGACTCCTTCAACTTGGCCTTGGCCGTGTCCAGGCGCTGTACGGCCTGCTCCACCGGCAAACCGTCCTGCAACGACTGACGGTAGGCCATCAGGGCCTTTTCGGTGTCCTTGCGCACGTTGGCATCGACGTTGTCCAGCGAGCTTTCCACCAGCTCGAAACCTTCCAGGTAAGCCGCTACCGACAAGTCATAGGCCTGGTCGTGGTCACCGGCGCGATACGCGGCGATGCTTTTATCCAGGGTGGCGGCCGTGTAGTCGAGCAACTGCGCCGGGCCACGTTGCACCTGCGGCGGCTGGGCGCGCTGGGCACGGAATGTCGCCGCCGCTGCGGGGCCTTGCGCGGCGAGCACTTCGGCCGGGGTCTGGCGCGCCAGGTCAGCGAGATTGAAGACCTGTTCGCCTTTGGCCGCGGCCGGGTCGGCGCTGAAGCTGGCGATGTAGGTTGCCAGGTCCCAGCGCTGACGGTCGTCGAGCTGATCGGCGAAGGCCGGCATGTCGGTGCCTTCGATGCCCATGCCGAGGGTGTTGTAGATCGCGTAGAGACTCAGGCGATCCAGGCGCTGGGCGTCGCGCAAGTTGGCGGGCGGCGGTTCCAGGCCAACACCGGCAGGACCGTCGCCGGCACCGTTGGCGCCGTGGCACACCGAGCAATTCTGCGCATACAGCGGCGCGCCGCGGGTGGGGTCGGGCGTGATCACCGGTGCCTGGCTGACTTCATACGCTACCGCCAGCTTGGCCCCCAGTTGCCGCGCCAGGCGCGCAACATCGCCGCCGTCCTGGCGCTGGGTGATCGCCGTGCGCAAGGTGCCGATGCCCTGGACCAGTTCAGTCTTTTCCGGCTTGGCCGGCAACCCGGCGACCAACCCTTCCAGCGCCTGGGTAAATTCCAACTGCTCGCGGTACTCCGCCTCGCCGATGACCTTGCCCGCCTCGACCGTCGCCGGGTAATCCGCCCCGATGTAATCCAATAAATGCAGCGCCTGGGGGGCACTCTCGAGGGTGTCGGCCTGCAGCGCAGTGCTGCACAAAGCAAGCAATGGCAGTACAAGCCAGGCCAGGAAACGGTACGGCGCAGTCATGAATGACTCTCAGTTGGTAATAAGAAGTAACACATTGTTCACTTCCAATGGCTTCGGCTCAAGGGCGGATGTGGCTTGGGAGCCGATTTTCATCGGATTTTCATGCTTTGGAGGTGATGTCACAAAAACAGCATTTAGGAATTGAAAAGCCATTACATAGCCAAGCGCCATGTTTATAATCCCGCCGCCTTCTTATCATTCGATGGCATAAAAGCTCCTCTTTTTATGAGGAACCGACAGCGTACCGACGCTTGTCCGTGGGATCGCCCCAGCCCGACCCGCACACCACGGCTGCTATCAGGGAAGAAAATGTTCATGGCATCCCGTGCCGTTCTTTCGGTCGCCCTCGGCGCGATCACCTTGTTGTCCGGCTGCTCGGCCTTTCGCAACTATGACAGCGAATTGGCCCAGACCAACCAGCAGTTGGCGTCCGGCAATGTCGACGGCGCGTTGACCCTGCTGGAAAAGAACAACTCCAGCCAAGACAAGGACCTGCTGTATTACTTCGAGAAAGGTGAACTGCTGCGTGCCAAGGGCGACTTGTCCGGCAGCCAGACCGCCTGGAGCAGCGCCGACCAACAAGTTGCCCAGTGGGAAGATGCGGTCAAGCTCGACACGGCCAAGTACCTGGCCCAGTTCGGCAGTTTCCTGGTCAACGATAAAGTCCGCCGCTACGAAGGCTACGATTACGAAAAGGTCATGCTGACCACGCAGATGGCCCTGAATCTGCTGGCGGTGAATGACTTCGACGGCGCGCGGACCCAGATCAAGAAGACCCACGAACGCGAAGCGGTGATCGCCGACCTGCGGGACAAGGAATACCTCAAGCGCGAGGAAGAAGCCGAGAAACAAGGGGTCAAGACCGAATACAAGGACCTCCAGGGTTACCCGGTGGCCAGCCTCGACGCCCCGGAAGTGGTCAGCCTCAAGAACAGCTACCAGAGCGCGTTCAGCCATTACCTGGCCGGTTTCGTCTACGAAGCCCTGGGTGAAAAGGACCTGGCCGCACCGGGTTATCGCAAGGCCGCCGAACTGCGCCCCAACACACCGTTGCTGGAGCAGGCCCTGCGTGACCTCGACAAGCCCGCCGCCAAGAGCGACGACAGCGACATCCTGATTGTGGTGCAGAGTGGCCTGGCACCGTCCCGGGATTCGATCCGCATTCCCTTGCCTTTGCCAATCAGCGGCAACCTGGTCATCACGCCGTTGTCGTTCCCACTGATCAAGCCTGACACCTCCACGGCCACCTTCGGCCAGATCGGTGTCGACGGCCGTCAGCTGGACCTGACCCAACTCAACAGCACCACCGCCATGTCCCGTCGGGCCCTGCGCGACGACATGCCGGGCATCATCCTGCGCACCACCGTGCGCGCCGTCACCCGTGGCGTGGCGCAAAAGCAGATCAACGAGACCAATCCCCTGGCCGGCCTGGCCGTCGGCCTGACCTCGGCGGTATTCGAAGGGGCCGACACCCGGACCTGGCGCACCCTGCCCGACTACACCCAGGTGGTGCGCCTGCGCCTGAAGAAAGGCGAGCACCAGGTCACCTTGCCAAGTGCCGTGGGCGGCTCGGTGGTCAAGGTCACCGTCGACCAGCGCTACCAGGTCATCAGCCTTCGCGCGGTGGGTAACCAAGTGTTCGCCGGTGGCCTCGCGGCCCAGGTGATGCCAAGCGCCAACCCGACCGCCATTGCCCTCAAGCAACCTTAAGAACGGAGTCTTGTTCACATGCGTTTAAAACTGATCGCCGTCGGCGCCCTGGCCTTGCTGGCCGGTTGCGCCACCCCGCCGCCACCAGAGCCGGGCAGCGCCGCCAGCAAGGTCGTGGCGATGGGCAAGACCAAGAACATCGTGGTCGGCGCCATGCGCGTGGCCCGGGAAAACGGCTACATGACCGTCAATGTCCAGTTGAGCAACACCAGCTACAACAACAAGACGATGTACTACCGCTTTGCCTGGTTGGGGCCGGAAGGTTTTCCGATCGCCGAGGAAGAAACCTGGAAAAGCCTGACGCTGTACGGCGAACAGACCAGCTTCCTGCCGGCCATCGCCCCGACGCCCAAGGCCGTGGACTTCCGCTTGGAAATCAATACCCCTTAAAAACGCAAAAAACTGTGGGAGCGAGCTTGCTCGCGATAGCGCTGGATCAGCCAGCCATGATGTGACTGACACACGGCTATCGCGAGCAAGCTCGCTCCCACAACAAACGCCCGAGTGACGCGTTATCCCTTTTTCAGTTTTCGAGAGCCCTTACATGTTCGTACGCATTTCATCCCTCGCCCTCGCCGCCCTGCTGGTCAGCGGCTGTGCCAACAACTCGCCGGTCCTGGGCAACAAGAACATCAGCTACGGCGATACCAAGGCCGTGGAAACCGTGACCAACGAGTTCGGCTCCACCGACCTGCAAATGATCGCCGAGTCCATGACCCGCTCCCTGGCCCAGTCCGGCATCCTGCAGGGTCGCCCGGTGGTCCAGGTCTATGACGTGAAGAACAAGACCAGCGAATACATCGACACCCGCGAAATCACCACCAGCATCAAGACCCAGTTGATGAAGACTGGCGCCGCCCGTTTCGCCAGCGACAACACCGCCATGGACAGCCAGGTCGACCAGCTCAAGCTGCAGAACCAGAGCGGCCTGTACAAGAAAAGCACCGTGGCCAAGACCGGCAACATGATCGCGGCCAAGTACCGTCTCGAGGGCTCCATCAGCTCGATCGTCAAGCGCAGCAGCGACTACAAGGACGTCTTCTACAAATTCAGCCTGCAATTGATCGACGTCGAGAGCGGTCTGGCCGAGTGGATGGACGAAAAAGAAATCCGCAAGACCACGGAGCGCTAAGCCATGCGCACATGGATAGGCATCATGGCCCTGGCCTGCGCATTCAGCGCGCAGGCGGCCCCAAAAGTCGCGGTGACCGACCTGGCGTACCAGGAGCGGGTGGAGGAATACATCCACACCGTTTCAGCGCAGAGCAACTTCCAGGCGAACCCCTACAGTGCCAGCGCTTCCTCGAGCTACGACGAGATGGAAGCCACCAGCAGCTACATCGAGCAGGGCGAACTGCGCAAGTTCACCGGCGACATCAAGGGCGAGATCCTGCGCAGCGGGATGTTCCAGCTGACCCAGGGCACGCCCCACACGGCGGCGTCCAGTGGCGACGTCTATGACGTCATCAAGCGCATCAAGGCCGGGAACTTCAAGGGTGCCGACTACGTTCTGTTCGGCACGGTGTCGGACATCGACTTCACCCGCGACATCAACGAGCTGGCCAATACCGACAGCTACTCGGCCGTGCTGGCGCTGACCCTGGTGGCGGACTTCAGCCTGATCAACACCAAGACCTACGAAATCACCTCGGCCTTTACGGCCATGGGCGAAGGCCAGGACACCAAGTTGTTGAACCACCGGGACGTGCGCATCAGCCTCAACCGTCCACGGGTGGTGCGCGAAGTGTCCAAGGCCCTGGGTGAAGACGTGGCGCGGCAGCTGAGCGAACAGCTCGGTGGCCCGAGCTACCAACAGCCCGGCGAGCCGATGCAGCGCAATAACCTGCCCCGGGATACCGCGCCGGTGATCCTGCGCTGAATAGCTGAGCGAATGCTCTGTGGCGCAGAGGTCTTGTGGGGGCAAGCCTTGCTCCCACAAAGTAACCTCGCCACAGGTTTTGCTTTACACCGCAGCCTTGCGAATCGTCGCGAGCAAACCCGCCGCGCCAATGAACATACCCGCGAAGGCGCGGTTCATCCGCCGTTGCTGCTTCGGTGTGCGCAGCAGGCGCAGGACTTTGGACGCCAGCCCGGTGTACCCGGCCATGACGATGAGATCGACGACGATCATTGTGACGCCCAGGATCAGGTATTGCGGGATCAACGGTGCATGGGGATTGATGAACTGCGGCAACACCGCCAGCATGAACACCAGCGCCTTGGGGTTGCTGACGTTGACCAGAAAGCCGCGAAACACCAGTGCCAGGGGTTTGCCGATGGGCCGCGGGGCCGCGTCATCAGTCATGTCACCGGGAATGGCTCGCCACTGTTTGACCCCCAGGTAGACCAGGTAGGCCACGCCGAACCACTTGATCGCATAGAACGCGGTGGCCGACGCCGTGAGGATCGCGCCAACACCGGCGGCGACGATCACGATTTGCAGCGCCAGGCCCAATTGCAGGCCCAGGGCATTCCAGTACCCGCGCCAAAAACCGTAGCGCAAGCCACTGGACATCGATGCAATGGCGCCGGCGCCCGGGGAAAGACTGATCACCCAACAGGCGGCGAAAAACGCCAGCCATGTTTCCAGCACCATTGCACACCTCGGCTCGGATTCGTCGAAAACGACTAAGCTAATGCGCCGCCGCAGGATTGACCATCGCTTTTTTGCAAAAAAAGCCAATCGGCGAGGCCAGGTTATTCGACGAACCCACCCACCGGAAACGCTTCGCTGCCACGCCAGCGCCGTACCGAGCGCTGGAAGAAGAGGCTGTTGGGCACTTGCACCATGGCGCTGCCGGTGCCGAGCTCCTCGGGCTCGATCAGCGTGGTGTACAGCAGATTGATCGCCACCACGCGCCCTTTGATGCCGGGCTTGTCGGTGGTGTCCACCAGCTCGACCACATCGCCCAGGCGAAACGGTCCGACGGTGTAGATCAACACGGCGCAGAACAGGTTGGACAGCACGCTCCAGATGGCGAAGAACGCCACCGCTGCCACCGCGACAAAACCCGACAGAGCCGTCCACAGCACCGTGGCCGAGACGCCCAGGCGTTCGAGCACCACCAGCACCGCAGTCCCCATGATCAGCCAGCGCAGCACGCCCCGCAGGATAATCACCAGTTGGGGTGGAAGCGGGTAACGCTCACCCAGGCCCGTGAGCGCACGCGCGACGAAGCGCTGCGAGACATAACCGGCCACCAGGATCAGCAGGATTTGCACACCGAGCCAGATCGGCTCGATCCACATGACAGGAACAGGCAACGCCAACGCTTCCATCAGGACAACGCCTCCAACTCCGCTTGCAGGTTTTCCAGCAGTTCCAGCGCTTGCATCCACGCCTCCTCGAGCTCCGCTTCCCGAACCTTCAGCTTGGCCTGTTCGGCCAGCAGGTCACGCAACTCATCCTTGCGCGCCGCCTCGTAGAGACCGCTGTCGCCCAGGCTGGTTTCGATTTTCTGCAGCTTTTCATGCAGCTTGCCCAGCTCGGCTTCGAGCTTGTCGGCCTCACGCTTGTGCGGCGCCAGTTGCTGGCGCAATGCGGCGGCGGCCTGGCGCTGGGCCTTTTTGTCGGTCTTGTCCGGGTTGACCGGCGTGTTGCTGACCAGCGCGTTGCGCTGGCGGTATTCCACCAGCCAACGGGCATAGTCTTCCAGGTCACCGTCGAACTCTTCGACCTTGCCGTCGGCGACCAGGAAGAAATTATCCGTGGTGCTCTTGAGCAAATGCCGATCGTGGGACACCACCAGCACCGCGCCAGTGAATTCCTGCAAGGCCATGGTCAGGGCCAGGCGCATTTCCAGGTCCAGGTGGTTGGTCGGTTCGTCGAGCAGCAACAGGTTCGGCCGGCCCCAGGCGATCAACGCCAGCGCCAGACGCGCCTTTTCGCCACCGGAGAAATTCAACACCGGCTCGTCGATGCGCGCCCCGCGGAAATCGAAACCACCGAGGAAATCGCGCAGGGTTTGCTCGCGCTCGGTTGGCGCCAAGCGTTGCAGGTGCAGCAGCGGGCTGGCCTTGGAGTCCAGGGAGTCGAGCTGGTGCTGGGCGAAATAGCCAACGACGGTGTTCTCGCCTCGGGTCAGGCGGCCAACCAATGGCTGGAGTTCGCCCGAAAGGTTCTTGATCAGGGTCGACTTACCGGCACCGTTGGGGCCCAGCAGACCGATCCGTGCACCCGGGGTCAGTTGCAGCTTGACCTTCTCCAGCACGGTCTTGTCGCCATAACCCAGGCGCGCGTCGGACAGGTCGATCAACGGGCTGGAAATCTTGGTCGATTCGCGGAAGACAAAATCGAACGGTGAATCGACGTGGGCCGCCGACAGCTCTTCCATCCGCTCCAGCGCCTTGATCCGGCTCTGGGCCTGACGGGCCTTGGTGGCCTGGGCCTTGAAGCGGGCGATGTAGCTTTCCATGTGCGCACGTTGCGCCTGTTGCTTCTCGTAGGCCTGTTGTTGCTGGGCCAGGCGTTCGGCACGGGCGCGCTCGAAGGCACTGTAGCCGCCGCGGTACAAGGTGAGCTTGCGCTGGTCGACATGGGCCACGTGATCCACCACCGCGTCGAGGAAATCGCGGTCGTGGGAAATCAGCAGCAGCGTACCCGGGTAACCCTTGAGCCAGTCTTCGAGCCAGATGATGGCGTCGAGGTCCAAGTGGTTGGTCGGCTCATCGAGCAGTAGCAGATCCGAAGGGCACATCAGGGCCTGCGCCAGGTTCAGGCGCATCCGCCAGCCACCGGAGAAGTCCCCGACCTGGCGGTCCATCTGTTCATTGGTAAAGCCCAGGCCAGCGAGCAACTTGCGCGCGCGGGCATCGGCGGTATAGCCGTCGGCACTGTCGAGCTCCGCGTGCAGGCGGGCCTGTGCGGCACCGTCGTGGGCCGCTTCGGCCGCCGCCAGGTCGTGTTGCACCTGGCGCAGGCGCAGGTCGCCATCGAGCACGTAGTCCACCGCCAGACGATCGAGGGTGTCGACCTCCTGGCGCATGTGAGCGATACGCCAGTCTGCCGGCAGCAGGCAATCGCCCGAGTCCGGGTGCAGCTCGCCTCGCAGCAAGGCGAACAGGCTCGATTTGCCGGCGCCGTTGGCACCGATGAGGCCGGCTTTGTGGCCGGCGTGCAGGGTCAGCTCGGCGTCTTCTAGCAGACGTTGCGGGCCACGCTGTAAAGTCAGGTTCTGAAGTCGGATCATAATGGCGGCGGAGTCTACCAGCTTCGCTCGCAACTGGCGCGAGTAGCACGATGTCCCCTGACCTGTGGAGTTTCTCCCTCGACCTCTATGCCAAGCCTGGCGTGGAGCCTGCGTGCCTGACGCTGCAGAGCGCCGGCGTCAATGTCTGCCTGCTGCTTTGCGGACTGTGGCTGGAACGACGCGGCGTGGCCTGCAATGAACAACGGCTGCAACAGCTTCGACAATTGACCGAGCCTTGGGAGGCAGAGGTGGTAAGGCCCTTGCGCGTGCTTCGCAGCCAGTGGAAGACCAGTGCCCGGCAAGACACGGCACTCGATAGCCTGCGCGAACAGGTCAAGCGACTGGAATTGGAAGCCGAACGACGATTGCTGGAACGATTGCAGGCGGCGGCCGAGGATTGGCCTGAGGAACAATGGAATGATTCAGCGCTATGGCTGCAAGGGCTGGTGGCGAGTGCCGACCCAGCGAACCGCGACGCGCTGCATCAGCTACGCGTCGCGGTGTCCGGCACTTAGGAAGCGCTGGTTGGGGTGCTGCTAGTGGTCGGCGCAACGGCGGCTGGGCTGGTCGCCGAGGCCGGAGTGCTGGCGGTAGGCGCAGGCGTCGCGGTCGGAGCCGGAGCCGGTGTCGCTGGCTTGGCGGCTGGCGCAGTCGCAGGTTTTGCAGCGGCTGGCTTTTTCACGGCCGGTTTAGCGGCGGGCTTGGCGGCAGCTGGCTTGGCCGTAGCGGCGGGTTTGGCAGCCGTTGGCTTCGCTGCAGCAGGCTTCGCGGCAGCAGGCTTGGCAGCGGCTGGTTTGGCAGCGGGTTTAGCCGCCACTTTGGCAGGCGCTTTGGCAGCGACGGGCTTGGCAGCCGTTTTCGCAACAGGCTTGGCCGCGGCCGTTTTGGTTGCCGCAGGCTTGGCAGCAGGTTTGGCGGCAGCAGGTTTGGCAGTGGCTTTTACCGCCGCTTTGGCAGCCGGTTTAGCAGCAGCGGTTTTCGTCGCGGCAGGTTTTGCGGCGGCGGTTTTAGCGGCAGGCTTGGCTACAACTTTTGTTGCAGGCTTAGCGGCAGGCTTAGCAGCGGCTTTTACAGCAGGCTTGGCAGCGGCAGGTTTAGCGGCCGCCGTTTTTGCGGCAGGCTTGGCAGCAGCAGCCTTGGCGACTGGTTTTTTTGCCGCAGGTTTTGCAGCGCTGGCAGCGACGGGTTTGGCAGCCGGCTTGCTGGCCGCCTTGGCCGGTGCTTTGGCGGCAGGCTTGGCTGCGACTTTGGCCGGTGCTTTTGCCACGGCGGGTTTAGCCGCCGGCTTCTTGGCCGATACAGCGGCAGGCTTGGCAGCACGAAGCGACAGCGCCTTGCCCGCGGCTTCTTGCACGCGACCGACGCCTTGGGCCAGCTTCAGGCTTTCCTGGGCATCACGCTTGAGTTGCAAAATGTAGGCGCGGGTTTCGGACTGACGATCCTTCAGGGCATCGAGCAGGTCTTCGAGCTCTTTCACGACATCTTTGGCCTTGGCTTGTGCCTTGGCCTTGCCAGCGGTGGCTGCGTCTTGCAATTTGGTGCGCGACTTGTGCAGTTTTTCCTGCGCTTTGCCGCGTTGCTTTTCCAGTTTGGCGAGCAGTTTTTCAGCATCAGCCAGGGCTTGGGAGCAGGCGTTTTCCAGATGTTCGAGCAAGCTGCCCGAGAGTTGTTGGAGCAAGTGCAACGGAGTGTTTACAGGCTTCTTGGTGGCCGACATGGTTTACCTCCTGACTGACGTGAGTGCGGCTCATACTAGACCTCTGCTGCAACCGCCGCTAGGGCATGTTGACAGTACACAAGACGTTGCGTTGCAAGGGACGAAAAATCTTCTGCGCCAGAGCCTTGGCAATCCACTTCTACAGATATCGACACTGGCATAATTCCTCGATTCGAGGCCGGAGAGCACACATGTCGCGTCACCTGTTTTTATTCCTGTGCATGGCTTGCGCCACGGTCCAGGCCGTTGAAAAAACCAGCGCAAACGATGCCCACGATCTGGCTTACAGCCTGGGCGCCAGCCTCGGCGAACGCCTGCGCCAGGACGTGCCGGACTTGCAGATCAAAGCCTTGGTCGAAGGTTTGCAACAGGCCTACCTGGGCAAACCGCTGGCCCTGAAAGATGAACGCATCGAACAGATCCTGGCCGAGCACCAGGCGCAACTGAACGCGCCATCGACAACGCCGCAGGACGAAGCCGCGTTGAAAACCGAGCAGAAATTTCTCACCGAAGAAAAAAACCGGCCCGGTGTCCAGCAACTGGCCGACGGCATTCTGCTGACCGAAATCAAGCCGGGCCATGGCGCCAAAGCCGGCCCTCACGGCAAGGTCCAGGTGCTGTATACCGGTCGATTGCCAGACGGCACCGTCTTCGATTCAAACCGCCAGGCACAGTGGTTCAATCTTGACAGTGTGATCGACGGTTGGCGCACTGCATTGCCGCAAATGCCGGTCGGCGCGAAATGGCGGCTGGTGATTCCGTCGTCCCTGGCCTATGGCGCTGAAGGGGCCGGGGATGTGATCCCGCCGTACACACCGTTGGTGTTTGAAATCGAGTTGCTGGGCGCGACGACCTGACGCTGGCCCTGGCCCTGGCCCAACGAAAAACGGTGCGCAATGCGCACCGTTTTTTCATGACCGCGAACCCTCAAGCCTGGACCGCAGCTTCTTCCTTGTGAGCGTTGTGCAGCACTTCGATCAGGCAGTCTTCCAACTCGAAACGCTCGTGCAACAAGCCGCCCAGCTCCTTGAATTTTTCCGCTACGCACTTGCCTTCATCGCACAGGTCGTTGAACGCCAGCAGCTTCTCGGTGATGACATCGATGCGCGGGTAGATCGTCTCGGCCAGTTCAAGGCCGCGCTTGTCGTTGAAGGCCTTGGCCTCGCCCGTCAGTTGTTCGTATATCTCGAAATGACCGGCAGACACATAGTCGACCAGCACGCCGCAGAAATCCTGCAAGGGTTTGCGGCTTTCGCTCAGGGCTTCAGGCTTGGCACCGAGATCATCGTAGGCCCGAACCAGTTCGTGACGCTCCTGCAGCCAGCGATCGATCAGCAGATGCACTCCACCCCAGCGTTCCTGAGCATTCTGACAACTTTCGAGCATGGTGATTTCTTCCCTTGTGAGTCATGCCCCCTCGCAGCTTGTGCACGCCTGATGACCAGGGACAAGCCAGACACAACATGATCGAGCGGCACAATTCCAATAACACGTGCGGGCCAGATTATGCCCGCACGACAACGGCTTCAAGGTACGCAGGAGATAAAGTTCATACAAGTGTTTAATCCAGGGCCCGGACCAACTGCGACGTCTCGCCGCTGAGCGGTCGTACCAGAGCACTCCAGGCAAGGCGCAGCAGCAGGTAAGTCATGGCGCTGGACACCGCGAGAAAAAACAACAGGCTCCACTCGGGGATGCTCAGGTCGAACAACGTCCACGTGATATTCGCGCAGTCGACGGTGCCGTCGAGGACACGATGCAACGCGCACCACCACGAACCCGTCGGGTTGAGCTGTGCCGCACAATCGGATAACGGCTCGAACGAGTGGCTTTGCATCAGGACCTGACGCCACGCCAGGGTCATGCCCCCGGTCGCAAAAACCAATCCTGCGGTGCCATAGAAGAGACTGCCTCGTTGGCCTGGACCGTGTACGCACGCTACGAGGCTGTTCGCCAGGAACAGCATCAGGCACAACCGCTGCAAGACACACAGGCTGCAAGGCGTCAGGCCGGCCGAATACTCCAGATAAGTGCTGATGCCCAAAGCCAGGGCGGCGGCGATGGAAGCCATGAGAAACGAGAAGCGTGAGCTGGCCAAAGACATGGCGATTCCGTAACAGAAGAGACAAGCAGTTACGGTAGAGGAAAGCCCTCGGGCCTTTCAAGGCAGCCCCGCGCAGACACTTCATCAGGGGTGTAGGGAATTCCCGACAGGTCGAAGAGGATTCGGCGCGGTCAGCTGTAGGACTTTGCTGAAGGTATGACCAAAGCCCCAAAAACAAACGGGTGTCACCGGTGGGAGCAAGGCTTGTCCGCGATGAAGACGACGCGGTCTTTTGAGAAACCGAGGTGCCTGTTCGCGAGCAAGCTTTGCTCCCACCCATGCGGGAGCGCCACAATGACTCATCTCAAGTGGACAAGACCTGAGCCGGAACCGGCAACGGCGCGGCCAGCAGGCGCTCATCCAACAGCCCCAACCCCTCCTGGAACAACTGGTTGCTGCGCTCGGCATCCCCCAGTTGCGCCAGCAGGCGCGCCAGTTCGGCGCAGGCTTCGGGATTGCGCTGGGCGCGCAAACTGCTTTCCAGATAATCCCGCGCCTTGCCCCACAAGCTGTTCTGCAGGCATAGGCGCCCCAGGGTCAGCAACAGGCTCGGATCGGCAGGGTGGTCCTTGAGCCAGCCTTCGGCCGCTTGCAACTGGCGGATCGGATCACTGCCTCGCACCAGCCCGTACAGGCGCGCCAGATGGCTGTCATAGTGACGCTTGAGCGCGCTGCGCAGCACCTCTTCGGCTTCGACCTGGGCGCCCAACTGGCGCAATTGCTCGGCATAGGCCAGCACCAGCGCCGGCTCCTGGCGCTGTGCGGAGGTCAGTTGTTGCCAGGCGCGATTGAGCGACTGCAAACCGACGCTGCCGTCCTCCTCGCGGTGGGCCGCCAGGGTCAGGTTTTCGCCCCAGGCACGCCGCTCCAGTTCAGCCAGTTCGGCCGGCGGCAGGACTTTATCCTTGCGCAGCTCCGGCAACAGCCGGATCACCGCCGACCAATCGCCGCGCTGCTGATGTAGCCGTTGCAATTGGCGCAGGACCTGGGCGTTATGGGGGTGACGCTCATGCATGGCTTGCAGCGTGCTCAATGCGCCATCCGTGTCACCTCGATCCATCTGCAATTGCGCATGCGTCAGGGCAATGGCCAGTTCCGCCTGGGGCTGACGCTCCAGGGCGCGCTCGAGCAAACTGTCGCTCTGTTCGTAAAGCCCTTGTTCGTTGGCCGCGCGGGCGGCCCCCAGGTAATACAGCAGCGGCTGGCGCTCGGCTTCGGCGGCACGATGCAGATGGCGTTGGGCACTGGCCCAGCGACCTTCGGCCAGGTCCAACTGGCCGTGTTCGATCGCCACTTGCACCCGACGGCTGCGGTTGCGCCGCGACCACGGGTTGACCACGCCGCTGGACGTGGTCACCAACCCGATCAGCGCCCTCAGGCCTCGCCACACCAGCCAGAGCACCGCCACCAGGGCCAGGGTGACCCACAGGCCAGCTTCATAACGGAAGTTCTTGTACGCCACCAGCACGTAACCCGAATGCTCGGCAATCGCTACGCCGAGCAAAGCTGCGGCAGCGATGACCACGAACAGAATCACGTAGAGACGCTTCATGGCGTGGCCTCCTGCGCGCCTGGCGCGGGCAGCGGCTTGACCGATTCCTGGGCATTGAGGTTGCGGCGTTCAAGGTAGGCCTGGACGCTGCTCAGCGTGCCCGTGAGGTCCGGGGTGACCACCGTCACCGGCTGCTTGGACAGCTCACCCACGCGTTCGAGCATGATTTTGCTTTGCGGATTGTCCTGGTTGAAGTTGTTCTTCAACACGTCCCGGGCCTCGGTCAGCGCCTGGGTGTATACCGGCGCCTGACCATTGAGGGCAGCCCATTGCGCCTGCTCCAGCGCCAGGCTCAAGGCCAGGCGCACTTGCACGAGGCTTTGTCCGGCCAGCAGCGGACGGACGTTCTCGTCGGCGTTGAAGTCGATGCGAATATAGCGCGAGATCTGGTCCCACCACTGCGCCCACCGGCTGGCCCCATCGCCATCGGCGGTCAGGCCCAGCAGCGACTCGCCCCGATCCTTGTACTCGGGTGCCAGTTCGGTCAGTTGCAGCACCTGGTCACGCAAGGCACCCAGTTGCAGGAACAGCCCGGTACGATCCGGTTGTTCGGTGCTGCGCAGCGCAGCGAGGGTCTTGGCCAATTGCTCGCGGGCCGCGAACGAACCGGGGTCGTTCTGTTCGCGCAGGATTTCGTCAGCGCCCTGGACCAGCGCCTGGGCACTGTCGATGTCTTGCAGGGCGGAAAGACGCAGGCTGGCCAGGCGCAACAGATGCTCGGCCTCCGCCAGGCGCCAATCCTTGCGGCTGGCACCCAGCACGGTTTCCAGTCTCTGGCTCAGGTGCTGCTGATCACCTTGCAACTGGGCCACCTGGCGCCGCCGCTCCTCCAGCTCTTCGGCCGGGGGCAATTGCGCCAGGCGCTCGCTCAGGCGTTGCTCGTTGAGCTTGAGGGCCTGGGCCTGGTCGTTCAGCGCCTGGACCTGGGCGGACTGCTGCTGGTTATTGGTTTGCAGGTGACGTACCTGCCACACGCCCCAACCGCCCACGGCGACACCGGCGGCGCCGAGCAGCAAGGCAACAATGGCCAGCCCGTTGCCGCGGCGCGGCGCCACTGGGGCCGGGGGTTCAACCGGCGCATCGATCGCTGGCTGGTCTAGATCTTCTTTTGGCAAGGCTGTTTCGCTCACGTATCCATCCTTTGCATTAGAAAACGGCACGGAGTGTTCCCGTAACGCCGCCAGCAAAGCCGCGGCATTGGCGCCACGGCAATCCACAACTGTTCGGGCTCCGGCGGCACGCGCCATCTCGGCAACCCTTGGGCTTGGAACAAACAACGGTAACCGCGCCAGGGCCGGCCACGCTTCGCCGGCCAGCCGCTGCAGATGCTCGAAGCCCTGCCCACTGCTGACCACCAGTGCGTTCAAGCGTTCCGCTTCGACTATCGCCGGCAACGCCCCTTCACCGTAACTGGGCAGGTGGCGGCGGTACAATTCCAGATAATCGACACTAGCACCTTGCTCGCGCAAACGCTCTGCCAGCAAGCCACGCCCGCCTTCGCCCCGCACGATCAAGACCTTGGGGTCGGGCCGCGAAACAGCCTGGCGCAAGACCAAGTGTTCCAGCAAGGCTTCGCTGTCGTCGCCGTTATCGGGATAAAACACCGTGAGGCCGGCATCGGCAAGGATCTGTCCGGTGGCCGCGCCCACGCTGAACCAGGGTTGGTCCGGAGGCTGGGGCCAGTATTGGCGCAGCAGCTCGAGGCACAGGCGTGCGGCCGGCTTGCTGACCACGATCACCGCAGAGTATTGATCCAGAGCCTGGAATATCGTCCGCCCGGCCTCGGACAGCGGGACCGGCTCGATATCCAGCAACGGCAGGCTGCTGCTGTAGACCCCCGCTTCGGCCAGGACAGCCGCCAGCGCCGACGACTCGTCCGCCGGCCGGGTGAGCAACAGCCGCCAACCCGTCACGCGTGGCCGGCCTCGCCGTAGACCGCCTTGAGAATGTCGGCGGCGCCCTGGCTCAACAAGTCTTCAGCCACCCGCACGCCCAACGCCTCGGCATCCTGGCGCGGTGCCCGGGCTTCGGCGCTGAGCAGCCGGCCCCCGTTGGGATCCCCCACCAGGCCCCGCAACCAGACCTGTTCGCCTTCCAGCACGGCGTAACAGGCAATCGGCACTTGGCAGCCGCCATTGAGGTGTTTGTTCAGCGCGCGTTCGGCGAATACTCGCGTGGCGGTGTCTGCATGGTGCAGCGGCGCCAGCAGGGCGTGGATGTCGCTGTCGGCGCTGCGGCACTCGATACCCACCGCCCCTTGCCCACCGGCCGGCAGGCTGTCGTCGACGCTGATGGCCGAGGTGATGCGGTCTTCGAAGCCCAGGCGGATCAGGCCGGCGGCGGCGAGGATGATGGCGTCGTACTCACCGGCATCGAGCTTGGCCAGGCGCGTGTTGACGTTGCCGCGCAGGAAACGGATTTGCAGGTCCGGACGACGCGTCAGCAATTGGGCCTGGCGACGCAGGCTGGACGTACCGACCACGCTCCCGGCAGGCAACGCCTCAAGGCTGGCAAAGGTGTTGGAGACGAACGCATCGCGCGGGTCTTCCCGCTCGCAGATGCAAAACAGGCCCAGGCCTTCGGGAAAGTCCATGGGCACGTCTTTCATCGAATGCACGGCGATGTCGGCTTCGTTGTCCAGCAGCGCGGTTTCCAGCTCCTTGACGAACAGCCCCTTGCCGCCGATTTTCGACAGGGGCGAGTCCAGCAGCTTGTCACCGCGACTGACCATGGGCACCAGGGTCACGATCAGGCCGGGATGGGCCGATTCCAGGCGGGCTTTGACGTATTCGGCCTGCCAGAGGGCCAAGGCACTTTTACGGGTGGCGATGCGGATCTCGCGAGGGGACATGGATCAATCCGTACTTAAAAGATACGGCAGATAATAACAGCTCAGTCAAAACCGCTTTGATTTGAATCACGACCCCAAGGCCTCCCTGGCCGCCAGATCCTGGAAATGAAACGCGTTGAACGCCTTGGACCGCCTGGCTTAAAGCTGCTGCATCATCTTGCGCACGCCGGCCACGTGCCGCCGGCTGACAATCAGCGCGTCGCCATTGAGGCCTTTGAGGAACAGTTGGAAATGCCCAAGGGGGGTGCGTTGCAAACGCTCGATGCGCTCGCGGGCCACGAGGGCGTTGCGGTGGATGCGTACAAAGCGTTCGCCGAACTCGTCTTCAAGGGCCTTGAGAGGTTCGTCCAGCAACACCTCGCCACTCTCATGGCGCAAGGTCACGTATTTATGGTCGGCAATGAAATAGACCACCTGGTTCAAGGGGATCAACTCGATGCCTTTGCGGGTGCGCGCGCTGATGTGGCTGCGTGGGCCACTGCCGCTTTCGGCGGCCGGACGGGTCAGCGCCGCCAGTTGCACGCGGTTGGGTCGCTCGGCCTTGCGCAAGGCTTCGAGCAACGCCTCGGACGCCACCGGCTTGACCAGGTAACCCACGGCACCGGCCTGCAACACCTCGGGTGGAAAGTCGTCCCGGGTGGTACAGAACACCACGGCGGGCGGCGACTCTCGTTCGCACAACTTCGCCGCCACCTGCAGGCCATCCAGGCCAGGCATGCGAATGTCGAGCAGCACGATATCCGGCTTGTGGCTGTCAATAAGGGCCAATGCCTCGTCGCCATTGGTGGCGCTCGGCTCCAGGACACTGTAACCCTCGAGCTCGCCAACCATTCGGCTCAGGCGCTCGCGGGCCAGTGGTTCGTCATCAACGATCAGGACATTCATATTGCGCTGGATTCCTGCGTGAGTCTCGCACAAGGATAGCGTAGACAGGGGAAGTGACATCCGTCACCGCGATCCACGCTAAGACTCGCTCGAGGGCCAAAAAGTGCCGCGAGGCGGTTGCCTATCTTTACCAGCGCTTGCCGACCGATGCCCGAGGCCCGTTGTCGCACGGCGTTGCCGTAGGGATTGTTAACTGTCGATCTGACCAATATGAGCTCCCCCTTTTTCTATGTGTCCGGTGCGCCATGGATGGAAAAAGCAAAAGTCCTACCGTCCACTGTAGACGGTTGCCACGACGATATTGCTCAATTGAAAAATATCGTTGTGCGAAAACCCGGTTGGATCCCAGGCCTCGATCGAAAAAACCTGCCGACCAGTGCCAGCGCCAGTCCCGGCAACCCTGCTATCATCCGCCGCAGCCTTTAACCGCTACTTTTTCCACAGCCGATCACGAGCGAATTCATGAGCACTGACAAGACCAATCAGTCCTGGGGCGGCCGCTTCAGTGAACCCGTCGACGCCTTCGTCGCCCGCTTCACCGCCTCCGTCAACTTTGACCAGCGCCTGTATCGCCACGACATCATGGGCTCGATCGCCCACGCCACCATGCTGGCCAAGGTCGGCGTGCTGACCGATGCCGAGCGCGACAGCATCATTGATGGCCTGAAGACCATCGAGACGGAAATCGAGGCCGGCCAGTTCGACTGGCGCGTCGACCTTGAAGACGTGCACATGAACATCGAAGCACGCCTGACCGACCGCATTGGCGTGACCGGCAAGAAGCTGCACACCGGCCGCAGCCGCAACGACCAGGTCGCCACCGACATCCGCCTGTGGCTGCGGGATGAAATCGACCTGATCCTGGGCGAAATCACGCGCTTGCAAAAAGGCCTGCTGGAACAGGCCGAGCGCGAGGCCGAAAGCATCATGCCGGGCTTCACGCACCTGCAAACCGCTCAACCTGTAACGTTTGGGCATCACATGCTGGCCTGGTTCGAAATGCTCAGCCGCGACTACGAGCGCCTGGTGGACTGCCGCAAGCGCACCAACCGCATGCCCCTGGGCAGCGCTGCGCTGGCCGGCACCACGTACCCGATCGATCGTGAATACACCGCGCAACTGCTGGGCTTCGACGCCGTGGGCGGCAACTCGCTGGATAACGTCTCGGACCGCGATTTCGCCATCGAATTCTGCGCCGCCGCGAGCATCGCGATGATGCACCTGTCGCGCTTCTCCGAAGAGCTGGTGCTGTGGACCAGCGCGCAGTTCCAATTCATCGATTTGCCCGACCGCTTCTGCACCGGCAGCTCGATCATGCCGCAAAAGAAAAACCCCGACGTGCCGGAACTGGTGCGCGGTAAGAGCGGCCGGGTGTTCGGCGCACTGATGGGCCTGTTGACCCTGATGAAAGGCCAGCCGCTGGCCTACAACAAGGACAACCAGGAAGACAAGGAACCGCTGTTCGACGCCGCCGACACCTTGCGCGACTCGCTGCGGGCCTTCGCCGACATGATCCCGGCCATCAAGCCCAAGCACGCGGTGATGCGCGAAGCGGCCCTGCGTGGCTTCTCCACCGCCACCGACCTGGCCGACTACCTGGTGCGCCGTGGCCTGCCGTTCCGTGATTGCCACGAAATTGTCGGCCATGCCGTGAAGTACGGCGTGGACACCGGCAAGGACCTGGCGGAAATGAGCCTGGACGAACTGCGCCAGTTCAGCGATCAGATCGAGCAGGACGTGTTTGCCGTGCTGACCCTCGAAGGCTCGGTCAATGCCCGTGACCACATCGGCGGCACCGCGCCGGCGCAGGTCAAGGCAGCGGTTGTGCGCGGCCAGGCGTTGCTCGCCAGCCGCTAAAAGCCAGAAGCATCGCGAGCAAGCTCGCTCCCACAATGGATCTACGGTGAACACACCCTTTGTGAACATTCAGAGATTCAGATGTGGGAGCGAGCCTGCTCGCGATAGCTGACTTCAAATCACCGAAAAGCTCACTTCTTGGCGGCAATCATCGCCAAAAACGCCGGCATCTCTGCCTCCCTGTCCGCAGCGATCCGCCGCACGTTCGGGTTCTGCTCCAAGCGCTCCATCAGCGCCTTGGCCGCCGGCATGTCCGCCAGCCAATCGATATCGAAGACCTTCCTGCCCACTTGCAAGGCCAGCGAAAGGCTGTAGTAGAAATACAGGTCGGCAATGCTCAGGCTGTCGCCCGCCACATAGGGCGAGAATTTGCCGTGCCGGCCAAGCGAGGCGAACCCCAGCAGCAATTCGGACTTGGACTTTTCCTTGATGGCATCGGCCACTGTCATGCCGAAAAACGCCTCGCCATAGCAGGCCCGCCCCGGCAGCTCGATGTACAGCTCGATTTCCCGGCACAAGGCCAACACCTGGGCGCGCTCGAACGGGTCAGTCGGCAGCAGGGCTTTACCCGATTGGGTTTGCTCGATGTATTCGAGAATGACGCTGGTCTCGTTGATAAAACCCTGCTCGGTCTTCAACACCGGCACCTTGCCGCGCGGGCTGATGGCCAGGGCTTCCGGGGTCTGGCTACCAAAGAACTGCACTTCTTCGAAGGGCACGCCCTTCTCCAACAGTGCCAGCTTGACCATGTTGTAATAATTACTGACAGAGAAACCATAAAGCTTGAGCATTACAAAGCCTCCAGGCCGTGCGGGGTTGGCAGCCTTGCGTTATAGACCGTCGAGGGGGTTCTTGCCAGGCGCATCACGCCGCTGAATGCAGGTAAACTGGCGACCTTTCTTACAGGAGCCTGCCATGAGCGAGCCAACCGACATCGACAACGACGAAGAAGAATTCGTCGAGAACACGCTGATCCAAGCCATCGAAAACCAGATCGAAAGTGACAATCCGCCTGCGGCCAAGGCCACTTTCAACAAGTTGACCCTGGTCGGTTATGAGCGCGAAGAAATCCTCAATCTGATGGCCCATGTGCTGGCGGTGGAGATCGATGCGATCCTGGAAGAAGATCGCCCGTTCGATACCCAATGGTACGAAGCCGCATTGCGCGCCCTGCCTGAGTTGCCGCCGGAAAAGAACTGAACCGACAGGCAAAGTTGCTTCTGTGGCGAGGGAGCTTGCTCCCGCTGGGGCGCGAAGCGGCCCTAATAGCTTAACGACTGCTGCGCAGCCGAACGGGAGCAAGCTCCCTCGCCACGACAAATGGCTTCTCTTGCCACCCAAAACAAAAAAACCATGACACTGACACTGGACAGCTCGGCCGAGTGCGCTCACCTTAGTGACGCTGTCGACCAAATTCCTAGAAAGTCTGGAGTCCTTATGTCGCTTACCCCTGAGCTGGTTGCCGAACTGGAAATCCTTGCACTCTTCAACCTGGACAGTTCCCAGGAAGGCCTGAAAATTCATCAGACCGCTGCCCCTAAAGCGATTGCCGCTGCCCAACGCCTGTACGAGAAAGACCTGATCACCCAGCCCGACGGTGGTTACCTGACCAGCCTGGGACGGGATGCCGCCCAAAATGTCCAAACCGTCCTGACGATACTCAGCGTTCAACAAGAAGCCGCCTGATCCCCCTGCCGCCCACGGAAATCTCCTCTACGGGATTTCCGCAGGCGCACTGGCGCCCGGCGTAAAGAACCGGCATCAAAAATCCTGTTTTCAGCTTAAGTATTCCCAAGACCGGGCGCTAACCTGCCATCACCCCACGTTCGACGCCGCGAGCCGGTTTGAGCTGACATGACCCGCAATCACGAAATACGCCCCGATCTGGACGAGGGAATCGACCGCAAGGTGCTGAGCCAGTTGCGCGCACGTTTTCTCAAGCTCAACACCGTGCGGCTGGAGCGCGCCCTCGAAGGCCTGTCGCCCCGCCAGCAAGGCGTACTGACGCTGCTGCCGCTGTTTTTCCACGTCAACCATCCGCTGCTGCCCGGCTACGTCTCCGGCAGCACGCCCGCCGGGCTGTCGAACTACGAGCCTGACGCCAACGTCCTTGCCGAAGCCCAGCGGCTGACCCGTTCGTTTTCCTACAAGCCCCGGCACGGCAGCAACCCGCCGCGACCGATCCTTGGCCTGTTCCTGATGGGCAGCCTCGGCACCCTGGCCCAGGCCGACCAGAGCGACATGGACGTGTGGGTGTGCCACGGGCCGGACCTGAGCGACGATGAACTGGCCGAGCTGCGCAAGAAATGCCAGTTGCTGGAGATCTGGGCCGCGACCCAGGGCGCCGAAGCCCACTTTTTCCTGATCGACCCGGCGCGTTTCGTGCGGGGCGAGCGGGACAACCAGCTCAGCTCCGACGATTGCGGCACCACCCAGCATTACCTGCTGCTGGACGAGTTCTACCGCACCGCGATATGGCTGGCCGGGCGCACGCCGATCTGGTGGCTGGTGCCGGTCTATGAAGAAGAGAACTACGAGCAGTACACCCATACGCTGATGTCCAAGCGCTTCATTCGCGCAGATGAAACCCTGGACCTGGGACACCTGGCCTACATTCCGCCGGGCGAATTCGTCGGCGCCGGGCTCTGGCAGCTGTTCAAGGGTATCGAATCGCCCTACAAGTCCGTGCTCAAGCTGCTGCTGACCGAGGTCTATGCCAGCGAACACCCGAACGTGCGCTGCCTGAGCCTGCGCTTCAAACAGGCCGTGTTCGCCAATCGCCTGGACCTGGAAGAGCTGGACCCGTACATGCTGGTTTACCGCCGCATCGAGGAATACCTCGATGCCCGTGGCGAACCCGAACGCCTGGAGTTGATCCGCCGTGCGCTGTACCTGAAGGTCAATCGCAAACTCACCGGCCAGGCGCGCAGCAGTGGCTGGCAACGGGTGCTGCTTGAGCGACTGGCCCGGGAATGGGGCTGGGACCAGCGTCAACTGGCATTACTGGACAGCCGCAGCCAGTGGAAAGTCCGCCAGGTCAGCCACGAGCGGCGCGCACTGGTCAACGAACTCACCCACAGCTACCGCTTCCTGACCCAGTTCGCCCGCACCGAGAAAACCGTCAGCCTGATCAACAAGCGCGATCTCAACGTGCTTGGCCGGCGCTTGTATGCCGCCTTCGAGCGCAAGGCCGACAAGGTCGAGTTCATCAACCCTGGTATCGCGCCGGACTTGGCCGAAGACACCCTGACGCTGGTCCAGTCACCCAACAAGAAGGAACCGGGGCAGAACCAGTGGGGCCTGTACAACGGCAGCCTCAACGCCCTGGAGTGGGAGAACTTCGCGCCCATCAAGCGTTGCCGCGAGTTGCTGGAGCTGCTGACCTGGTGCCATCGCAACGGCGTGATCGACAGCAGCACGCGCCTGGCGCTGCACCCAGGTGACAGCGACCTGAGCGAGTTCGAACTGTTCAACCTGCTGGGCAGCCTGCAACAGTCCATCGCCCTGCCCCTGGTCACGGTGGATGAAGCGCAGTTACTGCGCGCCAGCGTGCCCAGCGAAGTGCTGATCCTGGTGAACGTCGGCGTCGATCCGCTCAAGCACCATCGCGACCTGAATATCCTGATGACCACCGAGCGTACCGACTCCCTGAGCTATGCCGGGGTCCGGGAAAACCTGGTGCTGACCCTCGACCAGGTTACGCTCAACAGTTGGAATGAAGTGCTGGTCAACCGTTTCGACGGTGAACACGCCCTGCTCGACTGCCTGCGCGACTACCTCAACGACCTGCCTGTCACCCAGCGCCAGCCGCGCTTGCAGGTGCGCTGCTTCTGCCACAACCGCGCCCAATTCATTGCGCGGCGTGTCGAGGAAGTCATCGAAACGGCGCAGACCCTGCTGTTGAGCAGGCTCAATCACCGCTACCTGCTTCAGGTCCAGCAGCATTACCACGTGCTGGAACTGGTGCCCGGTCATGTCAATCACGTGGCCCTGGGCAGTTTGTCGGCGCTGATGGATTACCTGGGCGAGGAACTGACGGCCTACAGCCCCTTGCACCTGGACCCGATGGCCCTGGAAGACCACGACCTGGCGCTGATCCTGCCCATGGGCCAGCCCGAGTGCATCCAGGTGTTCTACCGGACCAACGAGGACGAAGCCGATCTGTACGTGCTCGATGAATTCAACGCGCTGTGGCAACAACACCTGCCCTATCACGACGAACAAAGCCTGCTGGTGCCGCTGCAGCGCTTTCTGCAATCGGTGCTGTACCGCCGCGACGCCCTGCTGCCGCTGGACGCCACCCAGCCGCTGACCCTGGAAACCCTCTACTACCAGTTGCTGCCGTCAGGTGGCCGGGCGCGCCGGATCGAAGCGCGGCAAGCCCCACAGACACCGGTCAACAAGCCGTTCTATGACGTGCAGGCGATCATCGGCAAGGCGGCGCACGGGCAGGTGCACGTCACCCTGTACTGCGATCAGCAGGAGTTTTCCGAACTGGAGCATGGCGACCAACTGTTCCGCGTGGTCGCCAGGGAGATCGTCGAACAGCGCCGCGAAGCCCAGCGCTATCGCTGCTACATCACCGACCTGGACCTCTCGGGGCTGGTGGGCGATGGGGCCTGCTCAAGCAATTTGTACCTGCGCTACAAGGCCGACCTGGAACGCGCCCTGAACGAGGCGCTGGCCCTGGTCTGAAGCACCCGGGCACTCAGAGGTGGAAGTCGCCGCCTGCTTCGGGCTGGTACTCGACGTCCAGCAAGGTCAGCTTCAACGTCTTGCCGCCCGGGGCCGGCCAGTCGATGTGCTGGCCGACCTTCAGGCCCAGCAAGGCACTGCCCACCGGCGCCAGGATCGAGATCCGGCCCTCGTCGGCATTGGCGTCCTGTGGATAAACCAACGTCAGGTGATAGTCCTTGCCGCTGCTTTCTTCGCGGCAGTGCACACGCGAGTTCATGGTCACGACATCGGCAGGCACTTCTTCGTGGCCCACCACGTTCTCGGCGCGATCCAGTTCGGTTTGCAACGCAATCACGCCTGGCAGCGTTTCATCAAGACTGTCGATCAGGCGTTCCAGACGCTGTACGTCCAGGCGGGTAAGGGTGATGGAAGGTGCGGTCATGATCCAGGCAGACTCCTTTCTTCTGCACAAAAAAAGCAAAACCCCGCCACAAAAAGGCGGGGTTTTCACGGGCCTCGACGAATTGAGGCGTAGCCGGACACTATCACAGCTCAATAAATAAACAAGACGGGCGGGGTCTAGCCGTACCAATAGGTCGTTCACGAACAAACGAATGTGAGATGCCGAACCCTTGCTCCCGCTGGGTTGCGAAGCGACCCCGATATCTTGCGACTGCTGCGCAGCCGAGCGGGAGCAAGCTCCCTCGCCACAAAAACTTCCAAGGCCAATGGTTACCTCAGAGATTTGCGCTTAGCCGCCTCGGCACAGATGACCCGCCGGCGCTCATCATCGGCCGAGCGCCATTCGCGGATATCCTCCACATGGCGGAAACAGCCGAGGCAGACCTTCTGTTCATCCAGCTTGCACACGCTGGTGCACGGCGACGGCACGGCGGGGCTGACGTTGCTGTAGAGCGGCTTGGGGGGCCGTGGCGGGGCGGTCTGGATCACGCCGTCACAGGCCTTCGAACTCGAGTTCCACGCCCGCCTGCTGCTTGACGATGCGCTCGAGCATCTCGCCCAGTTGCTCTTCGCTCTTGTCGCACATCCAGCGCTCGCTTTCCTCGTCGTAGTCGAAATGAAAGCCACCGGAGACCGCCGCCAGCCACAGCTGCCGCAACGGCTCCTGGCGACTGAAGATCAGTTGGCTGCCGTTTTCGAACTTGACGGTGAGTACACCGGCGGAGATTTCCAGGTCAATGTCCAGGCCACTGTCATCGAACACATCTTCCAGCGTTTGCTGGGTCGCATCGACCAGATCGTGGAAACGGGCTTCACTCAAACTCATTTGCGGCAACCTCGAAAATGTCTGCTCATGCTCAAGCGCCGCAAGATACGGACGCCGCCCGGCGATTGCAAAGGATATACCGATCAACGACAACAGTGCCGCCGGACGGGCGCCCCGTTGCATAGGCAAGCTGACGGGTGGCCGGTATACTCCGGCGCAATTAACGCATTTTCAAGGATTTCGCCATGAAGCGCCTGATCTCTTCCCTTGCTGCGCTCGTCGCGGTTGCCTGCCTCGTGACAGCCTGTGGTCAAAAAGGTCCGCTGTACCTGCCTGATGACAGCAAGTCCCCTGAAGAACAGGCCAAGTCGTCGCAATCCAAGACACACTCGCACGACACCCACACCACTTACTAAGGGAACGCCATGGACGCTTTTAACTACCGTGGCGGGGAGCTGTTCGCGGAAGGAGTTGCCCTGTCCGCGATCGCCGAACGTTTCGGCACGCCGACCTATGTCTATTCCCGTGCCCACATCGAAGCCCAGTATCGGACGTTCGCCGATGCTCTCGACGGCATGCCGCACCTGGTATGTTTCGCCGTCAAGGCCAACTCCAACCTGGGCGTGCTCAATGTCCTGGCGCGCCTGGGTGCCGGTTTCGACATCGTCTCTGGTGGCGAGCTCGAGCGCGTACTGGCCGCGGGCGGCAGCGCCGACAAGATCGTGTTCTCCGGTGTCGGCAAGACCCGCGAAGACATGCGCCGCGCCCTGGAAGTCGGCGTGCACTGCTTCAACATCGAATCCACCGATGAGCTGGAGCGCCTGCAGGTTGTCGCCGCCGAGCTGGGCGTTCGCGCGCCGGTTTCCCTGCGCGTGAACCCGGACGTCGACGCTGGCACCCACCCGTACATTTCCACCGGCCTGAAGGAAAACAAGTTCGGCATCGCCATTGCCGACGCCGAGGACGTGTACGTACGCGCCGCCCAGCTGCCGAACCTGGAAGTGCTGGGCGTCGATTGCCACATCGGCTCGCAACTGACCACCCTCGAACCCTTCATCGATGCCCTCGACCGCCTGCTGGCGCTGGTCGATCGCCTCGGCGACTGCGGCATCTACCTGCGCCACATCGACCTGGGTGGCGGTGTCGGCGTGCGCTATCGCGATGAAGAGCCGCCGCTGGTGGCCGACTACATCAAGACGGTGCGCGAGCGCCTCGAAGGCCGTGACCTGGCGCTGATGTTCGAGCCCGGCCGCTATATCGTGGCCAATGCCGGCGTGCTGCTGACCCAGGTCGAATACCTCAAGCACACCGAGCACAAGGATTTCGCCATCGTCGATGCGGCGATGAACGACCTGATCCGCCCGGCGCTCTACCAGGCGTGGATGGACGTCACCGCCGTGCGCCCTCGCGCCACCGCGGCCCGCCCCTACGACATCGTCGGGCCGATCTGCGAAACCGGTGACTTCCTGGCCAAGGGTCGGGAGCTGGCGCTGGAAGAAGGCGACTTGCTGGCCGTGCATTCGGCCGGTGCCTACGGGTT
Source organism: Pseudomonas fluorescens (assembly GCF_001307275.1). Classification (NCBI taxonomy): domain Bacteria; kingdom Pseudomonadati; phylum Pseudomonadota; class Gammaproteobacteria; order Pseudomonadales; family Pseudomonadaceae; genus Pseudomonas; species Pseudomonas fluorescens. The sequence goes on along the minus strand of NZ_CP012831.1, from coordinate 2,903,409 downwards.
TGTCATGAGTTCCAACTACAACACCCGCGGCCGTTGCGCCGAGGTGCTGGTGGACGGTGATCAGGCATTCGAAGTGCGTCGCCGCGAGACGGTAGCCGAGTTGTTTGCCGGCGAAAGCCTGCTGCCGGAGTAAAACCATGCTGCTGCGTTTTACCAAGATGCACGGCCTGGGCAATGACTTCATGGTCCTCGACCTGGTCAGCCAGCACGCGCATATCCTGCCCAAGCATGCCAAGCAATGGGGAGACCGGCACACCGGTATCGGTTTCGACCAGTTGCTGATCGTCGAGGCGCCCAACAACCCGGACGTGGATTTCCGTTATCGGATCTTCAACGCCGACGGTTCGGAAGTGGAGCAATGCGGCAACGGCGCGCGCTGCTTCGCCCGCTTCGTGCTGGACAAGCGCCTGACCGCCAAGCGGCAGATCCGCGTCGAGACCAAGAGCGGCATCATCGAACTGGATGTGCGCAGCGACGGCCAGATCGGCGTCAACATGGGCGCTCCGCGCCTGGTACCGGCGGACATTCCATTCGAAGCGCCGGCCCAGGCCCTGAGCTATCCGTTGGAAGTCGATGGCAACACGGTGGAACTGGCGGCAGTCTCCATGGGCAACCCCCATGCCGTGCTGCGAGTGGCCGATATCAACAGCGCCCCGGTGCATGAGCTGGGGCCGAAAATCGAACACCATCCGCGCTTCCCCGCGCGGGTGAATGTCGGTTTCCTGCAAGTCATCGACCGTCACCGCGCACAATTGCGCGTCTGGGAGCGCGGTGCCGGGGAAACCCAGGCCTGCGGTACCGGCGCCTGTGCCGCTGCCGTCGCTGCGATCAGCCAGGGGTGGATGGATTCGCCATTGTTGATCGACCTGCCCGGCGGGCGCCTGTCCATCGAATGGGCAGGCCCTGGCCAACCGGTGATGATGACCGGCCCGGCAGTGCGCGTATACGAAGGACAAGTTCGTCTTTGAGTGAGCCAAACCCATGACCGATCAGCCACAGGTTCCAGCCCCACAGCCCGACGAATCTCCCAGCCTTCCAGAAGTCGCGGCGGTGACCGCTTACCTGGAGGCTCATCCGGACTTCTTCGTCGAGCATGAAGAACTGCTTGCGACGATGCGCATCCCCCACCGGCGCGGCGACACCGTGTCGCTGGTGGAGCACCAGATGAAGATCCTGCGCGAGCGCAACATCGAAATGCGCCATCGTCTTTCGCACCTGATGGACGTGGCCCGGGACAACGACCGGCTCTTCGACAAGACCCGTCGGCTGATCCTGGCCCTGATGGACGCCAGCACCCTCGAAGACCTGGTCATGAGCGTCGAAGACAGCCTGCGCCAGGACTTCCAGGTGCCCTTTGTCAGCCTGATCCTGTTTGGCGACAACGCCATGCCGGTGGGCCGCTGGGTGACCCACGCCGAAGCGCAGACGGCCATCGGCGGCCTGCTCACGGAAAACAAAAGCGTCAGCGGCAGCCTGCGCGAACATGAGTTGGACTTCCTGTTCGGCGAAGAACAGCGCAAGCAGATCGGCTCCACTGCCGTCGTCGCCATCGCCCACCAGGGCGTGCATGGCGTACTGGCCATCGCCAGCCGCGATCCGCAGCACTACAAGAGTTCGGTGGGCACGCTGTTCTTGAGCTACATCGCCGAAGTCACCGGCCGGGTGCTGCCAAGAGTCGCCGGTTCGCTGCGCTCGGTACGCTGATGATGGAGCGGCAACTGGACGCCTACTGCGAACACCTGCGCAGTGAGCGCCAGGTGTCGCCCCACACGTTGTTGGCCTATCGCCGCGACTTGGAAAAAGTACTGGGCTGGTGCCAGAAGCAGAACATCGGCAGTTGGTCGGCCCTGGACATCCAGCGCTTGCGCAGCCTGATCGCCCGCCTGCATCAACAGGGACAGTCCTCCCGCAGCCTGGCGCGACTGTTGTCGGCGGTGCGCGGCCTGTATCACTACCTCAATCGCGAAGGCCTGTGCGATCACGATCCGGCTACCGGCCTGGCACCGCCCAAGGGCGAACGCCGGCTGCCGAAGACCCTCGACACCGACCGCGCCCTGCAATTGCTTGAAGGCGCCGTCGAAGATGACTTCCTGGCCCGGCGCGACCAGGCGATTCTCGAGCTGTTCTATTCTTCCGGCCTGCGGCTTTCGGAGCTGACGGGGCTTAACCTGGATCAACTGGACCTGGCCGACGGCATGGTCCAGGTGCTTGGCAAGGGCAGCAAGACCCGCCTGCTGCCTGTCGGCCGCAAGGCCCGTGAAGCCCTGGAGCTGTGGCTGCCCCTGCGGGCCCTGGCCAACCCCGCCGACGACGCGGTATTCGTCAGCCAACGCGGTCGGCGCCTCGGCCCGCGGGCGATTCAGCTGCGGGTCAAGGCCGCCGGCGAACGCGAGTTGGGGCAGAACCTGCACCCGCACATGCTCAGGCACTCCTTCGCCAGCCATCTGCTGGAATCCTCCCAGGACCTGCGCGCCGTTCAAGAGCTGCTGGGCCACTCGGACATCAAGACGACCCAGATCTACACCCACCTGGACTTCCAGCACCTGGCGACGGTCTACGACAGTGCCCACCCCAGGGCCAAACGCATCAAGGGCGACGAATCATGACCATCGAACTCATCACTTTCGACCTGGACGACACCCTGTGGGACACCGCCCCGGTAATCGCCAGCGCCGAAGCCATACTCCGCCAATGGCTGAGCGACAACGCACCGAACCTGGGCGGGCTGCCGGTGGAGCATCTTTTTTCGATCCGCGAGCAAGTGTTGCGCGAAGAACCCAACCTCAAGCATCGCATCAGTGCGCTGCGCCGGCGGGTGCTGTTCCGTGCCTTGCAGGAAGCCGGCTACGACCAGTGGCACGCCTCTGAACTGGCGGACCAGGCCTTCGAGACGTTCCTGCACGCCCGTCATCAGCTGGAGATTTTTCCCGAGGTGCAGCCCACCCTGGAAATCCTGGCCAATCATTTCGCCCTCGGCGTGGTCACCAATGGCAACGCCGACGTGCGACGCCTGGGGCTGGCGGACTACTTCAAGTTCGCCTTGTGCGCCGAAGACATCGGCATCGCCAAGCCTGACGCCCGATTGTTCCACGAAGCCCTGCAGCGCGGCGGCGCCACGGCACAGACCGCCGTGCACGTTGGCGATCACCCGGGCGACGACATCGCTGGCGCCCAACAGGCCGGCCTGCGCGCGGTGTGGTTCAACCCGGCAGGCAAGCCCTGGAATGCCGACCATGCGCCGGACGCGGAAATTCGCAGCCTGACCGAACTGCCGGGGCTGTTGGCGGGTTGGCATAGCCAACCCTGAACCCTGCTTCGCAACCGCCAAAGCCCTTTGTGGGAGCGAGCTTGCTCGCGATGACGGCGGCACATCCAACATCAATGCCAACAGACCCACCGCTATCGCGAGCAAGCTCGCTCCCACCCTGGAGCGGCTGTGGCCCGCAGCTCCCCGCCCACCAAAAAACCTGTGGGAGCGAGCTTGCTCGCGATGACGGCGGCACATCCAACATCAATGCCAACAGACCCACCGCTTTCGCGAGCAAGCTCGCTCCCACAGGGACTGCGCCTGGCCCGGAGTAGAATCGCGCCCATGAAAAAGCCCGCAGCGACGGCGGGCTTTTTCAGCAAGCAAGAAGCCGATACTCAGATAGGGCGGCTGCCGTACTTGTTGTCAGGCTTCTTGGGCGGATCAGCGACCACGTTGGCTTCCACTTCCTGCACCTTACCGCCCCTGGCCAGGAACTCCTCCATGGCCTTGGCGAGGGCATCACGCTCCTTGTTCTTGGCCTCTACGCTCGGCAACTCGTCGACCGACACCGCGGCCTTGGCCTTGCCCTTGGCGGTAGGCGTCGGAACGTCGGCGCCATCGTCTTCGGCAACGTCTTCAGCCGCCACTTCAAGGCCTTCTTCGGTCTCGTCTTCGTCGCCTACTTCGAGGTCGTCGTTTTCCAGATCATCGTCGCTCATGTTCTACCTCATGACTTGCGAAAAGCAGATTAGTTATAGCCCAGCTTCGCCATCTGTTCGAAGGCTGCCAGAAAAAATTCAACATCCGCTGGCAATCAGCGGTTATGCCCCTTCACCGTACAAGGTGGCGAGGACTTTACGAGCACCGCCGTGATCACGGTGCTCGCCCAGATAAACACCTTGCCAGGTTCCCAATGCCAGCCGTCCCGCCGTAACCGGCAGGCTGAGCTGGCAACCGAGCACACTGGCCTTGAAGTGCGCCGGGAGGTCGTCCAAGCCTTCGTCGTTGTGCTCATAGCCGGCGGTTCCTTGTGGGATCAGCCGATTGAAAAATCGTTCGAAGTCTCGACGTACCGCCGGATCGGCGTTCTCGTTGATGGTCAACGAGGCCGAGGTATGCTGCAGCCACAGATGCAACAGACCGACACGACACGCCTGGACTTCAGGCAGGCCGGCCAGCAACTCGTCCGTCACCAGATGAAAGCCCCGGGGCCTTGCCCGCAGGGTTATCAGCGTCTGTTGCCACATACAGATCTCCGCACGTTCGGCGCGCATTCTAGCGCGCTCTGGGAAAAAACAAAGGCCCTAATATTCTTGCTTCGGTGTAAGCCTTTGGCGGTATAAAAACCCATGTCGCATCCACAACAAAAGGCGTCGGAAAAACCGCCACACCTTGTGAGCAATGACAAACTCCAGACAAAAAAATGCCCGGCGAACCGGGCATTTTTTGTTGCGCGTACTTACAGGTTGTAGCCACGCTCGTTGTGCTGGGCCAGATCCAGGCCCACAGCTTCTTCTTCCTCGGTGACACGCAGACCCATTACGGCGTCCAGGACCTTGAGGATGATGAAGGTGACGATCGCGGTGTAGACCACCGTGAAACCCACGCCCTTGAATTGAATCCACACTTGCGCGCCGATATCGGTCACGGTGCCGAAGCCACCCAAGGCCGGTGCGGCGAACACACCGGTCAGGATCGCGCCGAGAATACCGCCGATGCCATGCACGCCGAAGGCATCCAGGGAGTCGTCATAACCGAGCTTGCGCTTGAGGGTGGTGGCGCAGAAGAAGCACACCACGCCCGCCGCCAGGCCGATGACCAGGGCGCCCATCGGGCCCACGGTGCCGGCAGCCGGGGTGATTGCAACCAGGCCGGCCACCACGCCCGAGGCAATGCCCAACGCGCTTGGCTTGCCGTGGGTGATCCACTCGGCAAACATCCAGCCCAGCGCCGCCGCAGCGGTAGCGATCTGGGTCACCAGCATCGCCATGCCGGCAGTGCCGTTGGCGGCGACAGCGGAACCGGCGTTGAAGCCGAACCAGCCGACCCACAGCATGGCCGCGCCCATCAGGGTGTAACCCAGGTTATGGGGTGCCATTGGCGTAGTCGGGAAGCCTTTGCGCTTGCCCAATACCAGGCACGCCACCAGACCGGCGATACCGGCGTTGATGTGCACCACGGTGCCGCCAGCGAAGTCCAGCACGCCCCAGTCCCACATCAGGCCGCCGTTGCCGGACCAGACCATGTGCGCAATCGGTGCATACACCAGGGTGAACCACACGCCCATGAAGATCAGCATGGCGGAGAACTTCATCCGCTCGGCAAATGCACCGACGATCAGGGCCGGGGTAATGATGGCGAACGTCATCTGGAAGGTGATGAACACCGCTTCAGGGAACAGCGCCGCCGGGCCGGTCAGGCTGGCTGGCGTGACACCTGCCAGGAACGCTTTGCCGAAACCGCCAATGAAGGAGTTGAAGTTGACGACGCCCTGCTCCATGCCGGTGGTGTCGAACGCGATGCTGTAGCCATAGATGACCCACAGGATGCTGATCAGACCGGTAATGGCAAAGCACTGCATCATCACGGAAAGAATGTTCTTCGAACGGACCATGCCGCCGTAGAACAGCGCCAATCCTGGAATGGTCATGAACAGTACAAGAATCGTGGCCGTGAGCATCCAGGCGGTGTCGCCGGAGTTCAGGACAGGGGCTGCCGCTTCTTCTGCCATGGCCAGGCCAGGCATTGCGAAGGACAACAGGGCTCCTAGCCCTGCGAATTTACGCAGAGTCATATTGTTTTCTCCTGGGGCGTTGGGTTTGGCGGCTTAGATAGCGTCGGTATCGGTTTCGCCGGTACGGATGCGGATAGCCTGTTCCAGATTGACCACAAAGATCTTCCCGTCACCGATCTTGCCGGTGTTGGCGGCCTTGGTGATTGCCTCGATCACCCGGTCCAGATCCTTGTCGTCAATGGCGACATCGATCTTCACCTTGGGCAGGAAATCGACCACGTACTCCGCGCCGCGATACAGCTCGGTGTGGCCCTTCTGCCGACCGAAGCCTTTGACCTCAGTAACGGTAATGCCCTGCACGCCGATCTCGGACAACGACTCGCGCACGTCGTCCAACTTGAACGGCTTGATGATGGCAGTGACTAGCTTCATGAAACTTTCTCCCGAATTGGTGGACTTGCCCCAGGAAAACAAACCCGACTCAAGTCTAAGCGCAGTGCCTGGCTTTGTAACGCGTCGTCGGCCCAAGTTGCCCGACAGGTGCCAGTTAACCGATCCTGACGAAACTCCCCGTTCCGCCTGCTGCACTGCATTCGTCACAGCGACTGCATCAGTGCATGGGTCATCAGCCTCTAAGCAGAAACCTTGCCATCTGCACCCAAACCCTCTGATTTCAGTCCCTTGGCCACCGGCTCGACGTGCACCGCACCACGAACCGCAGCGATACGCACAACAACAGTGCAGCGCCGCCCGGCCTCATGCGCGAAAAGCGTGCATCCCTGGCTGGCGAATTGACTATAGACACTGCGTGGTACACTGCCCGCCATCGTTTCCAGGACACCTGCACATGCTTGCGCCCAAAGACCTCCTCGACGCCCTGAGCGGCCACGCCTCCCGTATCTTGAGTGGCGACACGCCGCTGCCCAAAAGCGAAATCGAAAGCCAGTTCAAGGCCCTGCTGCAAAGCGGCTTCAGCAAGCTGGACCTGGTAAGCCGGGAAGAATTCGACAGCCAGATGGTCGTGCTGGCCCGGACCCGAGCACGGCTCGAAAGCCTGGAGGCCAAGGTCGCTGAGCTGGAAGCACGACTGGCTCCAGCCCAGGAATAAGCAGCCCCTGCGGGCCACTCAACCACTCGCAGCGTGTTGAGACTGCTCCGGGGTCTGTGCCTGCGGCAGCTCCAGGATAAAGAGCGCGCCCTGGCCCGGCCCCGCGCTCTGCGCCGTCAGCTCGCCGCCCATCTCGTGCGCCGCCAGAATGCAGCTGTGCAAACCAAAGCCGTGACCATCGACACGCGTGGTGAAGCCGTGCTCGAACACCCGCGCAAGATTGTCCTGCGCAATCCCCTCGCCATTGTCCTCGACCTCGACCCGCACGCGCCCATCATCAACCACCTTCAGGCGCAGGACGATCCGCGGTGGCCGGTTCACACCCGCGTCCAGCGCCTGCTTGGCGTTATTGATCAGATTGACCAGGATCTGCAGCACGCGGTGCTTGTCCAGTGGCATTTGCGGTATATCGCTGAACTCCTTGATCAGCGTGATGTGGTGACGGGCCAGGGACACATCGCAAATGCGCACGACATCCTCGACCAGCTCACGCAACGAGCCCGGCTCCAGCACGCTGGCGTTGCCGGCGTAGGATTGCTGAGTGGCGACGATTTCCTTGATGTGGTCGATGCGGCGGGTCAACTGTGCCAACTCGGCGATCATGCCCTGCTGCTCGACGGCCAGCGCGTCGGCCAGCTTGTCGAGATAGTCCGGTAGCGCGCGTCCTTTCGGGTCGCTGCTGATGAAGTCGCCGAGGTCGTCGGGATGCTCCTTCATCAACTGGACAACCTTGGCCACCCCTGGCCCCTTGGAGGTGTGCACCTTCTCGTAGAGGACCTGGGCTGACACGTTGACGCTATTGAGCACATTGCCCACGTTGTGCAGCACATTGGTGGCGATCTCCGCCATGCCGGCGCGGCGGGCGGTGGTGACCAGTTCGGCCTGGGCCTCGCGCAACTCGTCGTTGACCTTGGCCAATTGCTGCGGGCTGGGGATCTTCAGGGCCGCCGGCACCAGCCGGACCAGCAGGATGGCGGTAATCACCGAAGCAATCGCGGTGATGACCTTGACCAGCGCCATCAACCAGTAATAAGGCTGCCAGATGGTCAGGATCTCCATCACATGGCTGGTCCCGCAGGCCAGGATAAACACGCCAAAGGCCGCCAGCATCCAGTCGAACGGCACGTCCTTGCGCTTGTGGATAAAGTACAGGAGCGTGAAGGGGATGGTGACGTAGGACAGGGCGATCAAGCTATCGGCGATCACATTCGTCCACAGCAGATCCGGACGCCACATGTAGCAATGCCCGTGGGGCATGAAGCGCTTGTCAGTTAACAGAGCCAGCAGATCATTCATGGCCACTTCCTCCCTGTGCCGTTGATACCGCCAAGTGCCGACTGGGCAAGTCGGAGTCTAGGCCGGTCCCGGGCATTTCGCTTGGGCGGGTGAAGGATGGCGTCGGCTGAACCGTATCGCGCTTGCCGCCTCGGCTGTCACTGACAGTCGAAACATCCTGCCAAATTTTCTCCCCTCAATTGCTGCGCCCAAGTTCATCCCCACGACTACCCTTCAAAAGTCGCAGGACGCGGCCTCTCATTCACTCAAGGAACGATTTATGTCGCTCGCCATTGTCCACAGCCGCGCCCAAGTGGGGGTCGAGGCTCCTGCCGTTACCGTTGAAGTCCACCTGGCCAATGGCTTGCCGTCACTGACGATGGTTGGCCTGCCGGAGGCGGCGGTGAAGGAAAGCAAGGATCGGGTGCGCAGCGCGATCATCAACTCGGGGCTGAATTTTCCGGCGCGGCGCATCACCCTGAACCTGGCGCCGGCGGACCTGCCAAAAGACGGCGGCCGCTTCGACCTGGCCATCGCCTTGGGGATCCTGTCGGCCAGCGTGCAGGTGCCGACCCTGACGCTGGACGACGTGGAATGCCTTGGTGAACTGGCCTTGTCCGGCGCGGTACGTCCGGTGCGTGGGGTATTGCCTGCGGCGCTGGCGGCGCGCAAGGCCGGGCGCATGCTGGTGGTACCACGGGCCAATGCCGAGGAAGCCTGCCTGGCCTCGGGGCTGAAGGTGATCGCCGTGGATCACCTGCTCGAAGCGGTGGCGCATTTCAACGGCCACACGCCGGTCGAGCCATTCGTCTCCAATGGGCTGCTCTCGGCCAGCAAGCCCTACCCCGACCTGAATGAAGTACAAGGCCAGGCCGGGGCCAAGCGGGCCTTGCTGATTGCCGCCGCGGGGGCCCACAACCTGCTGTTCAGCGGGCCACCGGGTACCGGCAAGACCTTGCTGGCGAGCCGTTTGCCAGGGCTGTTGCCGCCACTGGCCGAGAGCGAAGCCCTGGAGGTCGCAGCCATCCAGTCGGTGGCCAGTTGCGTACCCTTGAGCCATTGGCCGCAACGTCCGTTTCGCCAGCCGCACCACTCGGCTTCCGGTCCGGCGCTGGTGGGTGGCGGGTCAAAACCGCAGCCAGGGGAGATCACCCTCGCCCATCATGGCGTGCTGTTTCTGGATGAGCTGCCGGAGTTCGACCGCAAGGTGCTGGAGGTCTTGAGAGAACCGCTGGAGTCAGGGCACATCGTGGTCTCGCGCGCCCGGGACCGAGTACGCTTCCCTGCCCGTTTCCAGTTGGTGGCGGCGATGAACCCCTGCCCCTGTGGCTATCTTGGCGAGCCCAGCGGCCGTTGCGCCTGCACACCGGATATGGTGCAGCGCTACCGCAACAAACTCTCCGGCCCGCTGCTGGACCGTATCGACCTGCATCTGACCGTCGCCCGGGAAGCCACGGCATTGAACCCCAGGCTCGAACCCGGGGACGATACGGCCACGGTCGCCGAGCGCGTGGCCGAAGCCCGGGAACGCCAGCACGACCGCCAGGGCTGCGCCAACGCCTTCCTTGATCTACCGGGGTTGCGCCGGCATTGCACGTTATCCACAACCGATGAAACCTGGCTGGAAACCGCCTGCGAGCGGCTGACCCTGTCGCTGCGCGCCGCCCACCGCCTGCTCAAGGTCGCCCGGACACTGGCGGACCTGGAGCAAGCGGGGAACATTCGCCGCGAGCACCTGGCCGAAGCGCTGCAGTATCGGCCGGCTACGGCGTGAACCGCGTTACGGTTTGCTCAGGTCTACCAACGGTGTTTCCCGGACCTCGGTTTTTTGACCGTTCTGGATCGCATCGATGCGCTTGAGCGCTTTATCCACAGCGCCCTTGTCCGCCAACAGGCTGTAGTGGATCTGGAATTGCCTGTGCTCCTTCGGCCCGATCGTGGGCACCAGGCCCAGGGGGCGCTGGTACCGGCGGTTGTAGGAAAAACTGGTGCCTGGTTCCAGCCCGGTCACGTAGCCCTGGCCCTGGGTATCAGTGTTTTTCCACAGGGAGAACACGGGCAGCGTGCTGGTGTTGAAGCCTACCGACACACCGAGGCTGCCGGCCTTGTTGTGCAGCACGGTGAGGGTGTCGCCCTTGGCGTCGGCGTAGGGCACGACGTTGTAGACGGTTTCGTCGTAATCCTTGGTCGGGGCCCGGTAGGTTTGCCAATCGGGCAAGTCGCCCTTGGCCTTGTCGTTGAACGGCGAGACCTGCTTGACCGGTGCCGCGAAACGAGCGCCCTGTTCCAGGAAAGGCGTGCTGAAATTGCTGTGGTAGAGCGCTTGGTACTCCTTCGGGTAATCGCCGTTGTTGGTCAGCGTGTCGCTGAGCGCGAACGTCACGCTGCCAGGCTCGGTGACCAGTTCGGTCTGCACCGAGAAATCGACCTTCTTGAACGCCTGTTCCTTCAACTCGCCCCGCAGGGTGATGGCGTAGGGCGGTTTTTCATCGATGTGCAAGGTGACTTTGTTGGCCGGAATATTGGCGGCGCGGCCATGCAGGGTCAGCAGCTCGCCATTGTCCATGCCGGGATGGCCGACCCATTCGTAGCCGCAGCGGGTGACCAACTCGTTGAAGCCTTCGAGCCAACCCAAGCCGCCTCGACCGTTGAGCTCGATGAACGCCGGGTTGACCACTTCCTTGACCGGCGAATCCCACCCCATGCGCACATTCCCGACCGACGCCTGCAGCACATTCATGCCACGGGTTGGGACGACTGAAAGCTTCAGGGTGCCGTTGTCGATATCAACGATGCTGACGCCCTCTTGCCGGCCACCGTGCAGGGTGCGCATCGTCACAGAGAAAGGTTTGTCGGTTTTCACGCCGAGCTGCTGGCTGGTGATTTGCCAGGGTTGGGCGGCTTTGTCGGTATCCAGCAGGACGTAATCCCAAGCCATCGCCTGGGAGGCAGCGCCCAAGGCGCCAAGGGTAATGAGGAGTTTGAGCGGAGTCATGGACGCGACCTTTTATTGGAGTTGTGCGGTTTTTATAGACTTGAAGAAACGTTTCAGCAAGCTTAAAAACAGCAATACCCTTAAAAAATCACGGCTACATGATCGACAGCGATTTGTGGGAGCGAGCTTGCTCGCGATAGCGGTGGGTCAGATTGAAGTGATGTTGGCTGGGCAGCCGTCATCGCGAGCAAGCTCGCTCCCACAGGGAATCGAGGGTGGCCCGGGTTTGGTATGCACTGGGAATCAAATTGTGGGAGCGAACTTGCTCGCGATAGCGGTGGGTCAGATTGGGATGATGCTGGCTGGGCAGCCGTCATCGCGAGCAAGCTCGCTCCCACAGGGAATCGAGGGTGGCCCGGGTTCGTATTCACTCGGAATCAAACTGTGGGAGCGAGCTTGCTCGCGATGGCGGTGGGTCAGATTGAGATGATGTTGGCTGCGCAGCCGTCATCGCGAGCAAGCCCGCTTCCACAGGGAATCTCTGGGAGCGGGCTTGTGAGAGGCTTCAGCGGAACCGATCAACCTCTTGGCGCAGGTCCTGGGCCAGTTTTTCCAGTTCCTTGGCGGTGACCGCCAGGTTCGAGACCACTTGGCGCTGTTCGCTGTTGGCCATGGCGATGCTCTGCAGGTTGCTGCTGAGCAGGGTCGCGGTGCTGCTTTGTTCCTGGGTGGCGGTGGTGATCGCCGCGAATTGCTGGCCAGCCGAACGGCTCTGCTCATCGATTCGCGCCAGGGCCGAGGCCACATTGGCGTTGCGCGACAGGCCTTCCTGCATCAACAGGTTGCCCTGTTCCATCGTGCTGATGGCATTGCCGGTTTCCTGCTGGATGCTGTTGATCATGCTGGAGATTTCGTCAGTGGCCTGGCGGGTGCGGGACGCCAGGCTGCGGACTTCATCGGCCACCACGGCGAAACCACGGCCCTGCTCGCCGGCGCGGGCAGCTTCGATGGCGGCGTTCAAGGCCAGCAGGTTGGTCTGCTCGGCAATCGAGGTGATGACCCCCACGATGCCGCCGATTTCCTGGGAACGCTGGCCCAGGGTATTGATGACCGTGGCCGTGCTGTTCAGCGCGCCGGCGATTTGTTCCAGGGACGACGACGCTTCATCCATCGAGGTCCGGCCAATGCGGGTTTGCTGGGCGTTTTCCTGGGCCAGGCGCTCGGTGTTGCCCATGTTGTCGGCAATGTTCAGGGAGGTCGCACTGAACTCTTCCACCGCGCCGGCCATGCTGGTGATTTCGCCGGATTGCTGCTCCATGCCTTCGTACGCCCCGCTGGACAACCCGGACAGGGCCTGGGCGCGGCTGTTGACCTCCTGGGAGGCCTTGCGGATGTGCTCGACCATGGTCGACAGCGCCTGGCTCATCTGGTTGAAGGCACGGGCCAACTGACCGATTTCGTCATGGCTCGACACGTTCAGGCGCACGCTCAGGTCGCCAGCACCCAACGCTTCGGCCTGGCGCACCAGATCCCCCAGTGGCGCCAGTTTGCTACGCAACAACCACATTGCCGAACCGACCGCCAACAGCATCGCCAGCAGGCTGCCAATGGCCAATTGCGTACCGACACTCCAGGTCACGGCGCGGATCTCGGTTTTCGGCATGCTCGCCACCACCGCCCACGGCCCACCCTCGAACGGTACGGCAACGCTGTAGAAATCTTCGGCGGTATCGGCCCAGAACGCGCCCTTGCCCGGCTTTTTGATCAAGCCGGTGATGGCGGTGGTAGCGTTGTCCAGCGCCTGCACGCCGGCGGGCGGCACCAGCCATTTGTTTTGTTCGTCCAGCAGCGCCAGGGAGCCGGTCTGACCGATACGGAAGCGCTTGAGGTTCTCGAACTGTGCGTTCTGCGCATCGGTGTAATCGAAGCCTACGTACAACACGGCAATGATCTTGCCGCTGCTGTCGCGCACAGGCGTGTACTGCGACATGTAGAAGCGCCCGAAAAGCAGGGCCCGACCAATGTAGCTCTGCCCGCTGATCACCGGACCGTAGGCGGGGCCGGCACGGTCGAGCACGGTGCCGATGGCCCGCGTACCGTCCTGCTTGCTGACGGAGGTACTGACTCGGATGAAATCGTCGCCGCTGCGCACGAATACCGTGGCGACCCCAGCGGTCATCGCTTTGAAGTCATCCACTTCCTTGAAGTTGTTGTTCAACACTTCGCTACCCAGGCTCAAGCCTGGGGTTTGTACGCCCGCCACCGTCACCGGCTGGTCCGGATGCACGCTCAGGCCCGCGCTGAAGCGCTTTTCGAACAGACCGGCCAAGCGCTGGGTGCTCTCGCGCAAAGTGCCGTGGAACGTATTGAGCTGATCGGCCATCAGGCGCGCTTCGCTGGCCAGGTGCTCTTCACGGGTGGCAAGGTTGGCAGCGTCCAGCGAACGCAAGGCGAAGACGGTACTGCCGGAGATCACGATCGCCAGTATCACGGCAAGGGCAAGGCCTAGCTGTGAGGCGATCCGGGCGCGGGGTTGAGACATGACGGCTCCTGGCCGAGAGACCGGATCATCCTGATCACGTCGCACGCTCGGCATTTTATTCGGGTGAGGTGTAAGTAGACCCTTTCTGAACGAGGGTTCCATGTTCACGGATTCGGCGGCAAAGCCAAATACTTGAGCGGTTTGCACGGATTAGTGCCAAGTGGCTAGCACGCCAACTTCAACGTTTCAGCTTAGACGTTGTACATCAGGCAGTTGCATGGCCTTGACCTCGCCTTGGAGAAAGTCGCTGAGCCGGCGCAAACGTTCACCTCCCGGCCGGGTTTTCGGCCAGACCAGGTAATAGTGTTCCCCACTGGCGACAGCTGTCGGCCATGGCAGGCTCAGGCGCCCTTGGGCAACGTCCTCGGCCACCATCAGCAGGTCGCCCATGGAGACCCCATAGCCACGTGCGGCCGCGATCATGCCCAGCTCCAGGGTATCGAACACCTGCCCCCCCTTGAGCGAGACCTTGTCGGACAGGCCCATGCGTTGCAGCCAGTTGCGCCAGTCCCGGCGATCCGGCGTCGGATGCAACAGCTCAGCACTGGCCAGCCGCGCCACATCCCAGGGCTGATCGTTCAACAGGTTCGGCGCGCCCACCGGAATCAATTCCTCGGGAAACAGCAAACTGGCCTCCCAGTCCGCCGGAAAATGCCCGTTGCCCAGCAATACGGCGCAATCGAAGGGCTCGACGTTGAAGTCCACCGAATCGATGTCCATCCAGGCACTGGTCAGTTGCACCTCGTTACCGGGCTGCAAATGCCGGAAGCGACTCAGGCGCGCCAACAACCAACGCATGGTCAGCGTGGAAGGCGCTTTCATGCGCAGGATGCCGTCTTCGCCATGCAAGGTGTGGCAGGCCCGCTCCAGCGCCATGAAACCCTCGCGCACGCCCGGCAGCAGCAACCGCGCCGCCTCGGTCAACTGCAGGTTGCGGCCGCTGCGCAGGAACAGCCGGCAGGCAAAGTGATCTTCCAGCGTGCGGATGTGCCGGCTGACGGCGCTCTGGGTGATCGACAGCTCTTCGGCGGCCCGGGTGAACGAGCTATAGCGCGCCGCGGCTTCGAATGCCCGCAACGCATAAAGAGGAGGAAGACGACGGGACATCGCAAAAGCTCCATGGCTTGGTCTGCAAACCCTACCAGAAACCCATCCAGCATGAGTTTTAATCATGCCAGCGATCTTTTTTATCCTTTTGTGCAATCCGCCAAGAGCGCCGAGAATCGTCGCTTTACTGCCTTGTTTGAACATGGAGCGTGATGATCATGCGGCATCCGGTGCGTACCGAACTCTGGGCCATCCTGCGGCTGGCGGGGCCGTTGATTGCCTCGCAGTTGGCGCACATGCTCATGGTGCTCACCGACACCGTGATGATGGCGCGCCTGAGCCCCGAAGCCCTCGCCGGGGGCGGGCTCGGAGCGGCCACCTATTCGTTCGTGTCGATCTTCTGCATCGGCGTGATCGCCGCGGTGGGCACCCTGGTCGCGATCCGCCAGGGCGCGGGCGATGTCGAAGGCGCCACCCGGCTGACCCAGGCAGGGCTTTGGCTGGCCTGGTTGATGGCGTTGATGGCCGGGTTGCTGCTGTGGAATCTCAAGCCCGTACTGCTGATGTTCGGCCAGACCGAAACCAACGTGTTGTCCGCCGGCCAGTTCCTGCTGGCGCTGCCGTTCGCCCTGCCCGGCTACCTGAGCTTCATGGCCCTGCGCGGCTTCACCAGCGCCATCGGCCGGGCCACGCCGGTCATGGTGATCAGCCTCGGCGGCACGGTGGCCAACTTCCTGCTCAACTACGCGCTCATCACCGGCATGTTCGGCCTGCCAAAACTCGGCCTGATGGGCATCGGCCTGGTCACGGCCATTGTCGCCAACTGCATGGCCCTGGCCCTGGCCTGGCACATCCATCGGCACCCGGCCTACCGTGCCTATCCGCTGCTGGATGGGCTGTCGCGGCCCAATCGCCAATACCTCAAGGAGCTGTGGCGCCTGGGCCTGCCGATCGGTGGCACCTATGCGGTGGAAGTCGGGCTGTTCGCGTTCGCCGCGCTGTGCATGGGCACCATGGGCAGCACGCCGTTGGCGGCCCACCAGATCGCCCTGCAAATCGTCTCGGTGGCGTTCATGGTGCCGGCCGGAATGTCCTACGCCATCACCATGCGCATCGGCCAGCACTACGGCGCCGGGCAGCTGTTGAGGGCGCGCCTGGCCGGTCGGGTCGGCATTGGCTTTGGCGCGGCCGCGATGCTGGCGTTCGCCATGGTGTTCTGGCTGCTGCCCCATCAATTGATCGGCTTGTTTCTGGACCACGATGACCCGGCGTTCCGCGACGTGATCAACCTGGCCGTGAGCCTGTTGGCGGTGGCGGCGTGGTTCGAGCTGTTCGACGGCACGCAAACCATCGCCATGGGCTGCATTCGCGGGCTCAAGGACGCCAAGACCACCTTCCTGGTGGGCCTGGGTTGCTATTGGCTGATCGGGGCACCGTCGGCGTGGTGGATGGCGTTCCACCTGAACTGGGGACCGACCGGTGTCTGGTGGGGCCTGGCCCTGGGGCTGGCCTGCGCGGCCGTGAGCCTGACCCTGGCGTTTGAATGGAAGATGAAGCGGATGATTCGCAGTGAAGCTGGGCAGCCCGGTTTCGAAGCCATTCAGGCCAAGTGAAGTCCATGCCTTTGTGGGAGCGAGCTTGCTCGCGATAGCGGTGTGTCAGTCAAAATCGATGTGACAGACCTATTGCTATCGCGAGCAAGCTCGCTCCCACAAGGTTTTGCGTCAGACCACGACGTCGTGTGTGGAGTGCTGATCACCTTCGAACGTCAAGTACTCAACCAATTCCGGCAACGGCAACGGCTTGCTGATCAGGAAGCCCTGCACCTGGTCGCAACCGAAACCGCGTAGCAGGTCCAGTTGCTCCTGGGTTTCCACACCTTCGGCCACCACCTCCAGGTTGAGGTTGTGGGCCAGGTTGATCATGGCGTGCACCAATTTGCGGTTCTCTTCGCGCTGCTCCATGCCGCCGACGAAGCTCTTGTCGATCTTGAGCAAGGCGATCGGCAGGCTGTTGAGGTGCACGAACGAGGAGAACCCGGTGCCGAAGTCGTCCAGGGAGAAGCGCACCCCCAGGCGGCCCAGGGCATCCATGGTCTGCTTGACCAGTTCGCTGCGGCGCATGACCGCGGTTTCGGTGAGTTCGAACTCCAGCCATTGCGCCTCGACACCCCGCTCGGCAATCAGTCGGCTCAAGGTCGGCAGCAACTGGCTGTCCTGGAACTGCCGGAACGACAGGTTGACCGCCATGTGCAACGGCGCCAGCCCCCGTTCGCGCAGGGCCTGCATGTCCCGCAGCGCCCGGGAAATCACCCAGTAGCCCAACGGCACGATCAGGCCGCTCTGTTCGGCCAGCGGCACGAACTCACTCGGTGGCAACAAGCCGCGTTCGCCATGGCGCCAACGCACCAGGGCTTCGAGGCCGACGATGTGGCCGCCATCGAGGTCCAGGCGCGGCTGGTAATGCAATTCCAGCTCGTCACGGCGCAGTGCCCGGCGCAGTTCGCTTTCCAGGTCGGCAAGGCTGCGGGCATTGCGATTGATGCGCTCGTTGAAGATATGAAAGGTGCAGCCCTGGGTGCTCTTGGCCTGCTGCATGGCGATGTGGGCATGCCACATCAGCGGATCGGCGCCAGCCTGGGCGCGAGCATGGGCGACGCCCAGGCTGCAACCGATCAGCAGGCTTTCGCCGTCCACCCAATAGGGTTCGGCCAAGGCTTCGGTAATACGCTCGGCCATCCATTCGGCCCGCTGCGGTGCGCGGCGGGTGTCGATCAGCAAGGCAAATTCATCACTGCCCAGCCGCGCCAATTGATCGCCGGCTTCGAGCGACCCCTTGAGCCGCGACACCACTTGCAGGATCAAACGGTCGCCGGCCTGGTGACCGAGGGCGTCGTTGGCGTGGCGAAAGTTGTCCAGGTCCAAGTGACCGAGGGCCAGGCCTCGGCCGTCATTTTCCGCCAGGCGCGCCGCCAGCAATGTCTGGAAACCCTGGCGATTGGCGATGCCTGTCAATGGATCCTGCTCGGCGAGGCGCTGCAGGGTGTTTTCCAGCACGCCGCGCTCGCGCACATGGCGCAGGCAACGACGCAGGGTCGCGCTGTCGAGGACATCGCGCACCAACCAGTCGCTGGCACCGTCGGGGGCAACCGCCGGCTCGTGCTCGAGCAACAGGATGGTCGGCAGGCTGCAACGGCCCGGCGTCGGCTGCAACGCCGCAACAGTCAGCAACACCGCGTTGCGATTGTCTTCGAACAGGCTGCTGACGGACTCCCAGCTCGGGGCGCTGATCAACACGACCGAGGGCCCCATGGGCACCAGGCACTCGCGCAGTATTGCTGACCACTCTGGCTCTTGGGCCAATAACAGCAAACGCAAGGGTTCGACAGGCGTTGACAAGCTGACTCCCTAGACTCTGCAAGGTGGTAGGCGCCGGGCATTATGACCTGCCGATGGGCAATGACCAATGCCAACGGTTCTCAAACACGCGCTTTCGGTGGTTTTTCCCGCTCGAAATGCTGCGCGGGACCCAATTGGTTCCACATCCTGCGTGAAAGTGGCAGAAGCGGCAAATGACAATCCTGTGTGCGTCACAAGTCGGACAGAGCAGCACAATTCTCTGAGCCTGTTAAAATGCCGGCCCATTTCGCAAACGACTCCCTGACTCTGTCATGTCCCGACTCAATCCCCGGCAGCAAGAAGCCGTGAACTATGTCGGCGGCCCTCTTTTGGTGCTCGCCGGTGCAGGCTCCGGCAAGACCAGCGTAATCACCCGCAAGATCGCGCACCTGATCCAGAATTGCGGCATCCGCGCCCAATACATCGTCGCCATGACGTTCACCAACAAGGCCGCCCGAGAAATGAAAGAGCGGGTCGGCGGCCTGTTGCGCGCCGGCGAAGGCCGCGGCCTGACGGTGTGTACCTTCCACAACCTGGGCCTGAACATCATCCGCAAGGAGCACGCGCGGCTGGGCTACAAACCGGGCTTCTCGATTTTCGACGAGACCGACGTCAAGGCCTTGATGACCGACATCATGCAAAAGGAATACTCGGGCGACGACGGCGTGGACGAGATCAAGAACATGATCGGTTCCTGGAAAAACGACCTGATCCTGCCCGCCGAAGCCCTGGAGAACGCCCGCAACCCCAAGGAACAGACTGCCGCCATCGTCTATACCCACTACCAGCGTACCCTCAAGGCGTTCAACGCGGTGGACTTCGACGACCTGATCCTGTTGCCGGTCAAGCTGTTCCAGGACCACGCCGACATTCTCGAAAAATGGCAGAACAAGGTCCGCTACCTGCTGGTGGATGAATACCAGGACACCAACGCCAGCCAGTATTTGCTGGTGAAGCTGCTGATCGGCAAACGCAACCAGTTCACCGTGGTGGGCGACGATGACCAGTCGATCTATGCCTGGCGCGGCGCGCGGCCGGAAAACCTGATGTTGCTCAAGGACGACTACCCGTCGCTCAAAGTGGTGATGCTGGAGCAGAACTACCGCTCCACCAGCCGCATCCTGCGCTGCGCCAACGTGCTGATTTCCAACAACCCCCACGAGTTCGAAAAACAACTGTGGAGCGAGATGGGCCACGGCGACGAGATCCGCGTGATCCGTTGCCGCAACGAAGACGCCGAAGCCGAGCGCGTGGCCATGGAAATCCTCAGCCTGCACCTGCGCACCGACCGGCCGTACAGCGACTTTGCGATCCTGTACCGCGGCAACTACCAGGCCAAGCTGATCGAGCTGAAATTGCAGCATCATCAGATCCCCTATCGCCTGTCGGGGGGCAACAGCTTCTTCGGGCGCCAGGAAGTGAAGGACCTGATGGCCTACTTCCGCCTGATCGTGAACCCGGACGACGACAACGCCTTCCTGCGGGTGATCAATGTGCCGCGCCGGGAAATCGGTTCGACCACCCTGGAAAAACTCGGCAACTACGCCACCGAGCGCAAGATCTCGATGTACGCCGCCACCGATGAAATCGGCCTGGGCGAACATCTGGACAGCCGCTTCACCGATCGCCTGGCGCGCTTCAAGCGTTTCATGGACAAGGTCCGTGAGCAGTGCGCCGGGGAAGATCCGATCTCGGCGCTGCGCAGCATGGTCATGGACATCGACTACGAGAACTGGCTGCGCACCAACAGCTCCAGCGACAAGGCCGCCGATTACCGCATGGGTAACGTCTGGTTCCTGATCGAGGCGTTGAAGAACACCCTGGAAAAGGACGAAGACGGCGAGATGACGGTCGAGGACGCCATCGGCAAACTCGTCTTGCGGGACATGCTCGAGCGCCAGCAGGAAGAGGAAGACGGCGCCGAAGGCGTGCAGATGATGACCCTTCACGCCTCCAAGGGCCTGGAATTTCCCTACGTGTTCATCATGGGCATGGAAGAGGAAATCCTGCCGCACCGTTCCAGCATCGAGGCCGACACCATCGAGGAAGAACGGCGCCTGGCCTATGTCGGCATTACCCGGGCACGCCAGACGCTGGCCTTTACCTTCGCCGCCAAGCGCAAGCAGTACGGCGAAGTGATCGACTGCGCCCCCAGCCGCTTTCTCGATGAGCTGCCACCGGACGACCTGGCCTGGGAAGGCAACGACGACACGCCCACGGAAGTCAAAGTCGTTCGCGGCAACAGTGCCCTGGCGGATATACGCGCGATGCTAAAGCGCTAGAATCGACTACTTTTTTTCAACGACTTCAGGCGCTGAAGGCGTCATCAGAGGAGGCTTCATGGAAGCCCTGCACCAGAAAATTCGTGAACAAGGCATCGTGCTTTCCGATCAGGTCCTGAAAGTCGACGCTTTCCTGAACCACCAGATCGACCCGCAATTGATGAAGCTGATCGGCGACGAATTCGCCGCGCTGTTCAAGGATTCGGGCATCACCAAGATCGTCACCATCGAAGCCTCGGGCATTGCCCCGGCGATCATGACCGGGCTGAACCTTGGCGTACCGGTGATCTTCGCCCGCAAGCAACAATCCCTGACCCTGACGGAGAACCTGCTGTCGGCCACCGTGTATTCGTTTACCAAGAAAACCGAAAGCACCGTCGCCATCAGCCCGCGTCACCTGACCAGCAGCGATCGGGTGCTGATCATCGATGACTTCCTGGCCAACGGCAAAGCCTCCCAGGCGCTGATTTCCATCATCAAGCAGGCCGGCGCCACCGTCGCCGGGCTGGGGATCGTGATCGAGAAGTCGTTCCAGGGCGGCCGCGCGGAACTGGATGCCCAGGGTTATCGCGTCGAGTCGTTGGCCCGGGTGCAGTCGCTGGCGGGTGGGGTCGTGACCTTCATCGACTGACCCAATCCCCCCCTGTGGGAGCGAGCTTGCTCGCGATAGCGGTGTATCTGTCAAATAAAAGGTGTCTGACAGATCGCCATCGCGAGCAAGCTCGCTCCCACAGGGGTTTCAGGTTGATTGTTGTTGTGCAGTAGCCTTGAGCCCGGCCAACAGCAACCGCTGGAACAGCTCCTCCTTCAGCCCTTCAGGACTGGTCAGCTGCATCCGCTCCAGATGCCCGGCAAATTCCCAGGGCTCCGGCGCATCCAGCGCGGCTTTGCCCAACTCCAGGATCTCGGTGAGCTTGAATTTGCTCTTGAGCCAGTTCAGCGCCCGCAACAGGTCCCGCTCGACCCCGTCGAAATCACAGCCCAGCGGGTATTCGGGAAACAGATTCGGATGCCGAGCCTGGATCGCCTGCAACCGCTCCGACGTGTTGTCGGCGAACCGCGGATCGAGGCGGAAATCCTTCGGCAATTTGCCAGCCTTCTGCGCCTGCTCGATCAGCCCGGGCTGGAAGCGTGAGTCGCTGATGTTCAGCAACGCCTCGATCACCGCGGCGTCGGTCTTGCCGCGCAGGTCGGCGATGCCGTATTCGGTCACCACGATGTCGCGCAGGTGCCGGGGAATCGTGCAATGGCCGTACTCCCAGACGATGTTCGAGCTGATCTCGCCCCCGGCCTCGCGCCAACTGCGCAGCAGCAGGATCGAGCGCCCGCCCTCCAGCGCATGGCCCTGGGCAACGAAGTTGTATTGCCCGCCCACGCCGCTGAGCACCCGCCCGTCCTCCAACTGATCGGCCACCCCGGCCCCCATCAGGGTCATGGTGAAGACGGTATTGATGAAGCGGGCATCGAGGCGCTGCAGGCGCTTGAGCGGCTCCTGGCCGTAGAGCTCGTTGATGTAACTGATGCGCGTCATGTTGAATTCGAGACGACGGCTCTGCGGCAACTCGCGCAGGCGCTCGTAAAAACTGCGCGGGCCGAGGAAGAAGCCGCCGTGTATGCAGATGCCGTCGGGTTGTGCCGCCTCGTCGAGGGTTCCGGCGTTCGCTCGTTCCTGGGTCGGCTCGTCGGGGTAGACCTTGCGCCGGATGATCCCGGCCTCGGTCAGCACCAGCAAACCGTTGACGAACATTTCACTGCAACCGTACAGCCCTTTGGCAAACGGCTCGACCCCGCCCTCGCGCTCGATCAGTTGCGCCCACTGGCTAAGGTTCAGGTCCGCCAGCAACGCCTGGTAACCGGCGTTATCGGCCTGGCGTGCCAGCAGCGCCGCCGTCAACGCGTCGCCCATGGCGCCGATGCCGATCTGCAATGTCCCGCCGTCACGCACCAGGGTACTGGCGTGCAGGCCTATCAGATGATCCTGGAAACCCACCGGCATGTTCGGCGTGGAAAACAGCGTGTGGCTGTCCTTCTCGTCGATCAACAGGTCGAAAGTGTCGATGCCGACTTCCGCGTCGCCCGGCATGTAAGGCAAGTCGTTGTGCACCTGGCCGACCAGGAGAATGGTTTCCCCGGCCGCCCGGCGCTTGGCGATCATCGGCAGCAGGTCGAGGGTGATGTCCGGGTTGCAGCTCAGGCTCAGGCGGTCCGGGTGTTCCGGGGCGCTCGCCACCAGTTGCGCCACCAGGTTCAAGCCGGCGGCGTTGATGTCCCGGGCCGCATGGCTGTAGTTGCTGCTGACATAGTCCTGCTGGGCCGACGCACTGTGCAACAGGCTGCCGGGCTGCATGAAGAACTGCTGGACGCGGATGTTGGCCGGCAGACTGTCCTGGTGCAGGTCGACCAGGTAATCCAGCTCGGGATAGTCGCCGAAGACCCGTTCGACAAAGGGTTCGAGGAAGCGCTTCTGCAAACCATCGCCCAGGTTGGGCCGGCCCAGGCTCAGGGCGGTGTAGATCGTCAGCTGTCGCTCGGGCAGCTGTGCGATGCGCCGGTACAACGCGTTGGCGAACAGGTTGGGCTTGCCCAGCCCCAGGGGCATGCCGAGGTGAATATGCGCGGGCAGGCGCTCGAGCACGTCATCCACCGCCTGTTCGATTGAACACAACTGCACCATCGGACCCTCCAGGACATTCCATGAATGTGGGTTGGACCGAGCTTGCCGGGTCTTGGTTGCGATGAACAGTCCCGAAAAATCCGAGGCGCAAAAAAGCCGCTCGTAAGCGGCTTTTTTGTGAAGGATGCCGGCGTATTACAGACCGGACATCTCTTTGATGGCGCCCTTGAGGTCGTCATCCGAGCAATCGGCGCAGGTGCCTTTAGGCGGCATTGCGTTGATGCCGGTAATGGCCTTGGCCAGGATGCCGTCGAGACCGCCCTGGTGATCGGCGCGTTCTTTCCACGCAGCCTTGTCACCAATTTTCGGCGCGCCCAGCAGGCCCGTGCCGTGGCAAGCGTTGCAATGCTTTGCAATTACATCTTTCGGCGCCTTGGCACCGCCGGCGCCGCCGGCGCCGCCGGCCGAGGCCACGACTTCCATACCCTTGCATTCCTTGCCCTGGACGCAGACCTGGCCGACGGGTTCAAGGCGCTTGGCGATTTCGTCGTTCGGCGCCGCTTGAGCGGTCGCAGCCCATAGGGCCAATACGGTTGCTGGTGCAGCCAGCATTTTCATAATTAGGTTCACGCGTACACCCTCAATGGTGGCTAGTCACGCCTGCGGCCACGGTTTGCAGGCGGGCGCAAGTATAGCGGTAAGCCTGTCACTCTGAAACAACCCCAAAGTCGCAAGGGTCTTGTTTGTCATGACAGCCCAACAGGTGGGCGCCTTTGCCACGCGGGCCTGGCGCCTCTTGGTCTAGAAATTGGCCGGCGTGGCTGCGCTGATCAGTCGCGCCGGCACGTCGAACGGATTACGGAAACGGTGGGGCTTGGTGCTTTCGAAATAGTAGCTGTCGCCAGCCTCGAGCACGAAGGTTTCGACGCCGACCACCAGTTCCAGCCGTCCTTCCACCAGGATCCCGGTCTCCTCGCCCTCATGGGTGAGCATCTCTTCACCGGTATCGGCACCCGGCGGATAGATCTCGTTGAGGAAGGCAATCGCCCGGCTCGGATGCGCCCGGCCCACCAGCTTCATGGTCACGGCACCATCGGAGATGTCGATCAGTTCGTTGGCTTTGTAGACGATCTGGGTCGGTTTTTCCTGAAGGATCTCTTCGGAGAAAAACTCGACCATGGACATGGGAATCCCGCCAAGGACCTTGCGCAGCGAGCTGATCGAGGGGCTGACGCTGTTCTTCTCGATCATCGAAATAGTGCTGTTGGTGACGCCCGCGCGCTTGGCGAGTTCACGCTGGGAAAGGCCTTTGAGTTTACGAATGGATTGCAGTCGTTCACCGACGTCCAATGCTGGAGCCTCCAGGGAATCAGGTTGTGAGGAAAGTGAGCGTTATCATGGCGACAGCGTTCAGTATTTACAACACTTTGACCCGAATCCTGTGCGGTGAAGCGACTTTCGGTAGGTGGCGCTTCGTCTCAGCCCCCGGAATAGAGCCGTGGCACCCGCCGCAGGTTGCAGAAAATCTGATAAGGAATCGTGTCGGCGGCCTTGGCGACATCACTGGCGAGGATGTTCTTGCCCCACAACTCCACGGTCGAGCCGAGCCCGGCCTGGGGGACATGGGTCAAGTCGACACACAACATGTCCATCGACACCCGCCCGACCAACTGGCTGCGCTGCCCATCCACCCGCACCGGCGTGCCGTTCGGCGCCTGGCGCGGGTAGCCGTCGGCATAGCCCATGGCGACCACCCCGACCCGGGTCGGTTGCGTGGTCACGAAGCGAGCACCGTAGCCCACCGGCTCACCGGCGGGCAATTCACGCACGCAGATGATCTTCGATTCCAGGGTCATCACCGGTTGCAGGCGCGAGGCGACAGTGTTGGGTTCGTCGAAGGGGGTCGCGCCGTAGAGCATGATGCCCGGCCGCACCCAGTCGCTCGGCATCTGCGGCCAGCCCAGTACCGCTGGGGAGTTGCGCAGGCTGATCTCTGCCGCCAACCCCTGACGGGCCGCCTCGAACACGACCAGTTGCTCGGTGCTGCTGGGATCGTGCAGTTCATCGGCACGGGCGAAGTGGCTCATCAGGACAATCTTCGCCACTTTGCCGCTGGCCAGCAGGCGACGGTAGGCCGCCTGGTAATCCGCCGGATGCAGGCCGACCCGGTGCATGCCGGAATCGAGCTTGAGCCAGACCGTGATCGGCTGGCTCAGCGCGGCTTTTTCAATCGCTTCGAGTTGCCACAACGAATGCACCACGCACCAGAAATCATGCTCGACGATCAACGGCAGCTCATCGGCTTCGAAAAACCCCTCCAACAGCAGGATCGGCCCACGGATCCCACCGGCCCGCAGCTCCAGGGCTTCTTCGATGCAGGCCACGGCGAACCCGTCCGCCGTGGCCTGCAGCGCCTCGGCGCACCGCACCGCACCGTGCCCGTAGGCGTCGGCCTTGATCACCGCAAGGGCCTTGGCCCCCGTGACTTCGCGGGCCAATTGGTAGTTGTGACGCAGGGCTTGGAGATCGATCAGGGCACGGGCAGGACGCATGGCGGCAGGCTTCTAGGCGGTCATGAATAAAAAACCGGCGCAGGTTGGCAGGGTGAACCACCCAGCGCCGGAAGAGGGATCGTTTAGGCAGGTATTAAGGCAGCGCAGCCACGACGGACAGCTCCACCAGGATCTGCGGTTCACACAGCTTGGCCTCCACCGTGGCCCGGGCCGGGGCGACGCCTTTGGGCAACCACTTATCCCAGACCGCGTTCATGCCTGCGAAGTGAGCCTCGATGTCCTTCAGGTAGATCGTCACCGATAACAGCCGCGTCTTGTCGGTCCCGGACAACTCCAGCAAACGCTCGATATTGGCCAGGCATTCGCGGGTCTGCTGTTCAATACCGGCGTTCATGTCGTCGCCGACCTGCCCGGCCAGGTAAACGGTGCCGTTGTGCACGACAACCTGGCTCATGCGGTCATTGGTGAGCTGGCGCTGGATTGACATGTTTTGCAGACTCCTGGGTTTTGCTGCCATAACGGGAAATATCGAGGCCTTCGGCGCTGATCTGCGGCTTTTTCTTCGCCATCAGGTCGGCCAACAGGCGACCGGAACCACAGGCCATGGTCCATCCGAGGGTACCGTGGCCGGTGTTCAGGAACAGATTCTTGAAGGGCGTGGCACCGACGATGGGCGTGCCATCCGGGGTGGTCGGACGCAAGCCGGTCCAGAAACTGGCCTCGGCCAGATCGCCGCCCTGAGGATAAAGGTCGTTGACGATCATCTCCAGGGTTTCACGCCGACGCGGGTTCAGGGACAGGTCAAAACCGGCGATTTCCGCCATGCCGCCCACCCGAATGCGATTGTCGAAGCGAGTGATCGCGACCTTGTAGGTTTCGTCGAGAATGGTCGAGGTCGGGGCCATCGCCGGGTTGGTGATCGGCACGGTCAGGGAGTAACCCTTGAGCGGATACACCGGCGCGCGGATCCCGAGGGGCTTGAGCAATTGCGGCGAATAGCTGCCCAGGGCGAGCACATAGCGGTCGGCGGTTTCCAGCTTGCCGTCGATCCAGACACCGTTGATGCGGTCGCCAGCGAAGTCCAGGCGCTGGATATCCTGGCCAAAGCGGAATTGCACACCCAGCTTCACCGCCATTTCCGCCAGGCGCGTGGTAAACATCTGGCAGTCGCCGGTCTGGTCGTTAGGCAGGCGCAAGGCACCGGCCAGGATGTCGGTGACATTGGCCAGCGCCGGCTCGACCCGGGCAATGCCTTCGCGGTCGAGCACTTCGAACGGTACGCCGGACTCCTTCAGCACGGCGATGTCTTTTGCCGCGCCATCGAGCTGGGCCTGGGTGCGGAACAACTGTGTAGTCCCCAGGCTACGGCCCTCGTAGGCAATGCCGGTTTCGGCGCGCAGCTCGTCGAGGCAATCACGGCTGTACTCGGACAGGCGCACCATGCGTTCCTTGTTGATGGCATAGCGGCTGGCGGTGCAGTTGCGCAGCATCTGCGCCATCCACAGGTATTGATCGATGTCGGCCGTGGCCTTGATCGCCAGTGGCGCATGCCGTTGCAGCAGCCACTTGATGGCCTTGAGCGGCACGCCCGGCGCGGCCCATGGCGAGGCATAACCCGGCGACACTTGGCCGGCGTTGGCGAAACTGGTTTCCATGGCAGGTGCTGGCTGACGGTCGACCACCACCACTTCAAACCCGGCACGAGCCAGATAATAAGCACTGACGGTACCGATGACGCCGCTACCCAAGACCAGAACGCGCATGTTGATGCCCTCATCGCGGATGAACCGCTGACGTTTGTTGTACAAAGCTTTGATGGGCGCAGTGTAAAAAAGATCAGCCAGTGCTTTTCACTATATAAACACCTATATTTGGCGAGAATTCTCGGCAAAACCCCTTTTCATGGAGGCGCATCACCTGTGCGTACCAACACCCAGACCAAACGCGAGCTGGACAAGATCGACCGCAACATCCTGCGCATTCTCCAGGCGGACGGGCGGATCTCCTTCACCGAGCTGGGGGAAAAGGTCGGCCTGTCCACCACGCCCTGTACCGAGCGGGTTCGGCGCCTGGAGCGCGAGGGCATCATCATGGGCTACAACGCCCGGCTCAATCCGCAGCACTTGAAGGGCAGCCTGCTGGTATTTGTCGAGATCAGCCTCGACTACAAATCCGGCGACACCTTCGAAGAGTTCCGACGCGCCGTGCTGAAACTGCCTCACGTGCTGGAATGTCACCTGGTGTCAGGGGATTTCGACTACCTGGTGAAAGCACGGATTTCCGAGATGGCTTCGTACCGCAAGCTGCTGGGGGACATCCTGCTCAAGCTGCCCCACGTACGCGAATCCAAGAGCTACATCGTGATGGAAGAAGTGAAGGAAAGCTTGAACCTGCCGATTCCGGATTGAGCCTGGCTCCGGACCGCTTTCGCGAGCAGGCTCACTCCCAAACAGGTGAGGGGTGAGCACGTTCTTGCGAACGAACCGAGATCCATTGTGGGAGCGAGCTTGCTCGCGAAGGCCGCGACTCGGTCTCCTGGCGACTAGACCAACACCTGCCGGGTGCTGGCCATGTACTCATGAATCTGCTTCTCGACCCGTGGATGAATCAGTTCCACTGGCCGCCGGCCATTGGGACACGGCAAGGTCGCCGTGGTGCCGAACAGCCGGCAGATCAGCGGTCGCTCGTCGTAGACGGTGCAACCGTTGGGCCCCAGGTGCACGCAGTCCAAGGCGTCCATGGCCGCGTCCTGTTCGGCGCGGGTCTTGCGGGGCAAGCGGGCCATTTCCTCGGGCGAGGTGGTGACCGGACCGCAGCAGTCATGGCAGCCCGGTACGCACTCGAACGAGGGAATCTGCTGGCGTAGCGTGCGGATCTTCTGACTGTTGCAGCTCATCGAGGCGTTTACCGAGAGGGACAAACCGGGATTCTGCCTTAAAGGCCGCGTGCCAGACAGCGCCAACCGACCGGTGTTGCCCAGGAAGGAAGCCCCGGCTTATGCTCCGTAAAATTTCTCAAACACAACAATCAGGATTACGCACATGAACGCCCGTGTTCAGCAACCGGTCCCGAACCACGCGCACGCCGCCTCTTACTACGCCGCCAGCAGCCTGCCGCAACCGGACCATCCGCTGCTGCTGGGTGAGTTGCGGGCGGATGTCTGCGTCGTCGGCGGCGGGTTCTCCGGGTTGAACACGGCGATCGAACTGGCCGAACGCGGCATGAGCGTGGTGCTGCTGGAAGCGCACCGGATCGGCTGGGGGGCCAGCGGGCGCAACGGCGGCCAATTGATCCGTGGCGTCGGTCATGGTCTCGACCAGTTCGCGCCGATCATCGGCACCGACGGCGTGCGCCAGATGAAACTCATGGGGCTTGAGGCCGTGGAAATCGTCCGACAGCGCGTCGAGCGTTTTCAAATCCCCTGTGACCTTACCTGGGGCTACTGCGACCTCGCCAACAAACCCAGCGACCTGGAAGGCTTCGCCGAAGACGCCGAAGAATTGCGCAGCCTGGGTTATCGCCACCCGACCCGACTGCTGCAAGCCGACGAAATGCACAGCGTCGTGGGTTCGGATCGCTACGTCGGCGGACTGATCGACATGGGTTCGGGCCATTTGCATCCGTTGAACCTGGCCCTGGGCGAAGCCGCCGCGGCGCAGCAATTGGGGGTCCGGCTGTTCGAACAATCGGCGGTCACGCGCATCGACTACGGCCCTGAGGTGAACGTGCACACCCAACGGGGCTCGGTCCGTGCCAAGACGCTGGTGCTGGGCTGCAATGCCTACCTCAATGGACTCAATCCGCAACTCGGCGGC
This sequence comes from Pseudomonas fluorescens, assembly GCF_001307275.1. Classification (NCBI taxonomy): domain Bacteria; kingdom Pseudomonadati; phylum Pseudomonadota; class Gammaproteobacteria; order Pseudomonadales; family Pseudomonadaceae; genus Pseudomonas; species Pseudomonas fluorescens. The sequence goes on along the minus strand of NZ_CP012831.1, from coordinate 2,873,896 downwards.
AAAGTCCTGCCGGCCGGCAGCTACATCATCGCCACCGAGCCCTTGAGCCAGGCCCAGGCACAAGCGCTGTTGCCACAGAACATGGCCGTCTGTGATCAACGGGTCGCACTGGATTACTACCGGCTTTCGGCGGATCGCCGCTTGCTGTTCGGCGGGGCTTGTCACTATTCCGGCCGCGACCCGCAGGACATTGGCGCCTATATGCGTCCGAAAATGCTCAAGGTGTTCCCGCAATTGGCGGATGTGAAAATCGATTATCAATGGGGCGGGATGATCGGCATTGGTGCCAACCGTTTGCCGCAGATCGGCCGGCTGAAGGACCAGCCCAATGTGTATTACGCCCAGGCCTATTCCGGCCATGGGGTGAATGCCACGCACCTGGCCGGCAAACTGTTGGCCGAAGCCATCAGCGGGCAGCACAGCAGCGGTTTCGACCTGTTCGCCCAGGTCCCGCACATGACCTTCCCGGGGGGCAAGCACTTGCGCTCACCGCTGTTGGCGCTGGGGATGTTGTGGCATCGGTTGAAAGAGTTGGTTTAAAGAGCTTCACCAGGACTGACGACGCGATCGCGGGCAAGCCTTGCTCCCACAGGCCATTTCAATCTGTGGGAGCAAGGCTTGCCCGCGATAGCCATCTCCGGGCCGGCACCACTTCAAAGCCGCCAGAACGGCCTGAGCCCCTCCTCCAACGCCTGCTCCCGACTCAGCCCGACGTCACGCAACTGTTCGGGTGTAAGTTCCAACAAGGCCCTGCGTGTATGCAGACGATGCCAGAACAGGGCCCAGCGGCTCAGGCCGGACGGCGAATTGCGCAATGTCGCGCTGCGCAGCCCCTTCTCCTGCCCTGCCGCCAGTTCCTGACTGTGTAACGTCAGCCGCACATCGCTCAAGCCGTTCATTTTGATCGCTCCTGTTTACTTGGGTAGCCAGAGGTTTCATGATGCGCGAACGGCTAAAAGCAATACAGATTCAACCTATTCCTTTTATAAGCATACAGATTCGGTATTTCCGCCACTGAATTGTCATTTTCCAATCCAACTGTATCGGTCGCAGTTGTCCATCTCATCGGGAGCGCACCATGACCCTCTATGTGAACCTCGCCGAACTGCTCGGCACCCGCATCGAACAGGGCTTCTACCGCCCCGGCGACCGGCTGCCGTCGGTGCGGGCATTGAGCACCGAACATGGGGTCAGCTTGAGTACGGTGCAGCAGGCCTATCGGGTGCTGGAGGACAGTGGGCTGGCGATGCCGAGACCCAAGTCCGGTTACTTCGTACCCGTGGGCCGCGAATTGCCAGACCTGCCGGTAGTAGGCCGTCCGGCCCAGCGCCCCGTGGATATTTCCCAGTGGGACCAGGTGCTGGAGCTGATACGCGCCGTACCGCGCCCGGATGTGGTGCAACTGGGACGCGGCATGCCGGACATCAACTCGCCGACCATGAAACCGCTGCTGCGCAGCCTGGCGCAGATCAGCCGCCGGCAAGACATGCCCGGCCTGTATTACGACAACATCTACGGCAACCTCGAACTGCGTGAACAGATCGCCCGACTGTCGTTGGACTCCGGCTGCCAACTGGGCCCCAACGACCTGATCGTCACCACCGGCTGTCATGAAGCCCTGTCGGTCAGCATCCGCGCCACCTGCGAACAAGGCGACATCGTCGCAGTGGACTCACCCAGCTTTCACGGGGCCATGCAAACCCTCAAGGGCCTGGGCATGAAGGCCTTGGAAATCCCCACCGACCCGCTCACCGGCATCAGCCTGGATGCACTGGAGCTGGCCCTGGAGCAATGGCCCATCAAGGCCATACAGTTGACCCCCAGCTGCAATAACCCGCTGGGCTACATCATGCCCGACGCCAATAAACGCGCGCTGCTGAACCTGGCACAGCGCTTCGACGTGGCGATCATCGAAGATGATGTGTATGGGGAGTTGGCCTACACATACCCCCGCCCACGCACCATCAAGTCCTTCGATGAAGACGGTCGCGTCCTGCTCTGCAGTTCGTTTTCCAAGACCCTGGCGCCTGGCCTGCGCATTGGCTGGGTTGCGCCAGGCCGGTATCTGGAGCGGGTGCTGCACATGAAATACATCAGCACCGGCTCTACCGCGCCACAGCCGCAGATTGCCATTGCCGAGTTTCTCAAGGGCGGGCATTTCGAACCCCATTTGCGGCGGATGCGTACGCAATACCAGCGCAATCGCGACGTGATGATCGACTGGGTCAGCCGCTATTTTCCAGCGGGCACCCGTGCCAGTCGCCCACGGGGCAGTTTCATGCTGTGGATCGAATTGCTCGACGGCTTCGACACGCTGAAGCTCAATCGGGCTCTGCTGGACCAAGGCGTGCAGGTGGCCGTCGGCAGTATTTTTTCGGCATCGGGCAAGTACCGCAACTGCTTGCGGATGAACTACGCTGCCAAGCCAACGGCTCAGATCGAAGAGGCCGTGCGCAAGGTCGGGGCCGCCGCTATCGCGCTGTTGAACGAAACCCAGCGCGACGTCGTCTGAACTTTACCCAGGGAAGCAGCACCCAATAGCCGATCAACGTGAACAAGCGGAACGATCCTACGTGAGATCCAGACCGATCCTGCCTGCGCTACTGTTAGTCGGCTCACTGCTGAGCGGCTGCGCCGGTCTTGATGTCACCCGCGAGCCGTCCCAGGCCCTGCCGGCCACCGAATCCTCGTTCGGCCGCTCGGTCCAGGCCCAGGCCGCCGCCCATGAAGGGCGCTCGGGCTTTCGGCTGCTGTCGGACAGCACCGAGGCCTTCACTGCCCGGGCCGAGCTGATTCGCCATGCCCAAGGCAGCCTGGATTTGCAGTACTACATCGTCCATGACGGCATCAGCACGCGGATGCTGGTGGATGAACTGCTCAAGGCTGCCGACCGGGGCGTACGCGTGCGGATCCTGCTGGACGACACCACCAGCGATGGCCAGGATCAGATCATCGCCACCCTCGCCGCCCATCCGCAGATCCAGATCCGCCTGTTCAATCCGCTGCACCTGGGACGCGCCACCGGCGTGACTCGCGGCCTCGGACGCCTGTTCGACCTGTCGTTGCAACACCGCCGGATGCACAACAAGCTGTGGCTGGCGGACAACAGCATGGCCATCGTCGGCGGTCGCAACCTGGGCGATGAGTACTTCGACGCCGAACCCAACCTGAACTTCACCGACATCGACCTGCTCAGTGTCGGTCCGGTGGCCGAACAATTGGGCCACAGCTTCGACCAGTACTGGAACAGCGCCCTGAGCAAACCCATCGAACAGTTCCTGTCCCATCGCCCCACGCCCAAGGACCTGGCCAACAGCCGCCTGCGCCTGCAAGAGTCCCTGGAGCAGACCCACAAGGAAAACCACGCGCTCTACCAGCAGTTGACCGCCTACAAGACCCAACCGCGCCTGGACACCTGGCGCGACCAGTTGATCTGGGCCTGGAACCAGGCGCTGTGGGACGCGCCCAGCAAAGTGCTGGCCAAGGACGAACCGGACCCTCAGTTGTTGCTGACCACCCAACTGGCCCCCGAGCTGACGGGCGTCAGCAAAGAATTGATCATGATTTCCGCCTACTTCGTCCCCGGCCAGCCAGGCTTGGTGTACCTGACCAGTCGCGCCGATGCCGGCGTGTCGGTGAGCCTGCTGACCAACTCCCTGGAAGCCACCGACGTGCCCGCCGTGCACGGCGGCTATGCACCGTACCGCAAGGCCCTGCTGCAACATGGCGTGCGCCTGTTCGAACTGCGACGACAACCGGGCGACACCGGTGGCAGCCCGCATCTGTTCTACAGCAAATCCTACGGCGAATCGGACTCCAGCCTGCACAGCAAGGCGATCATCTTCGACCAGCAGAAATCCTTCATCGGCTCGTTCAATTTCGACCCGCGCTCAGTGCTGTGGAACACCGAAGTCGGCGTGCTGGTGGACAGCCCGGAACTCGCCGGCCAAGTCCGCGAGCTGGCCTTGCAAGGCATGGCGCCGGCCCTGAGTTACCAGGCCAGGCTGAAAGATGGAAAGCTTGTATGGACCACCGAAGACAACGGCAAGATCCACGACCTGGACCGCGAACCGGGCAGTTGGTGGCGCCGGTTCAATGCCTGGTTCGCCACGACTGTCGGGTTGGAGCGGATGCTTTAGAGGCAGCCCGCTTTTGTGACAAGGGATTTGGGTGTGCTCAGGCCGCTTGGGTTGCCCCGAACGCCCCTTGGCGCAACAGCAGGATCACCAACCCGAACGCCCCGGCCGCCATGAACAACGGCAGCGCATGTCCGCTGACCCATTGGCTGCCCGCTCCCGCCACCAGCGGGCCGACCAGGCAGCCGATCCCCCACAACTGCGCGATATGGGCATTGGCCCGCACCAGCGCATCGTCGCGGTAACGCTCGCCGATCAGGATCAGCGACAAGGTGAACAACCCGCCTGCGCTGGCACCAAACAGCACCCATAGCGGCCAAATCAGCAACGTATCGATCAGCAGGGGTACCGCCAGGCTCGATAACGTCAGCGCCACCGCGCATCCGGTGAACAACGACCGGCGAGACACGCGATCGGCCAGGGCGCCGATGGGCAATTGCAGCAAGGCATCACCGACCACCACGGTGCTGACCATCGCCAGCGCAATGTCGGCCGTGAAACCCTGGCGCAGGCAATACACCGGCAACAACGTGAGGATCATCGCCTCGAACGCAGCGAACAACGAGACCGCCCAGGCAATCGCCGGCAAGCCACGGCAAAACCTCCACAAATCGCCGAACGTAACGTTGCCGGCCTCGCTGCTCGGCGCACCGCTACGGCCCAGCAACAGCAAGGGTGCGACCAACAGCAGGCCGACGCCCACCCAGAACCCGTAGTCATGATCGGTCCCCAGCGCGCCTAGCAGCAGCGGGCCGGACAACTGGCTCAGGGCGTAGCTGCTGCCGTACAGCGCCACCAACCGTCCACGCCATTTTTCAATGACCAGTTGGTTGATCCAGCTCTCACCCAGAATGAACACCAAGGTCAGGACCACGCCAATCATCAGGCGCAGCAGCAACCAGACCGGATAGCTGGGCAGCAGCGCCAGCAACCCGATGGACACCGCACCGCCCCACAGGCACAGGCGCATCAACGCCGCCGTGCCGAACCGCGCCGCCAGCCGGCTCGACACCTTGGCCCCGAGCAACACCCCCACCGCCGGCATGGCCGCCATCACACCGATGGCAAACGAACCATAACCCCAGCCCTCCAGGCGCAGCGACACCAACGGCATGCTCACGCCCAGGGCCAGGCCGACGCTCAGGACAGACGCCAGCACGGCGAAATAGGTTGCCCAACGCATTTCCACGCTCCTGTGGACAGTTATCAATCTCAACCATCACCCAAAACACTGTGGGAGCGAGCTTGCTCGCGATGGCGGCGCAACATTCAACAAGGTCGTCGACTGTCGTACCGCTATCGCGAGCAAGCTCGCTCCCACAGGGGATGTGTGTTGACCGCCAATCTTCCGCTCATCCCCGACCAATGTGGGAGCGAGCTTGCTCGCGATGGCGGCGTAACATTCAACAAAGTCGTCGACTGTCGTACCGCTATCGCGAGCAAGCTCGCTCCCACAGAGGGAATCAGCGCTGCATGAGACCCCGGACAAGATCCGGGGCCGTCACTGTCAAAGCTTGATCCAGGTCGACTTCAGTTCGGTGTATTTGTCGAATGCATGCAGCGACTTGTCGCGACCGTTGCCCGACTGCTTGAAACCACCGAACGGTGCGGTCATGTCGCCGCCGTCGTACTGGTTGACCCATACGCTGCCGGCACGCAGGGCCTTGGCGGTCAGGTGAGCCTTGGAGATATCCTTGGTCCATACCGCTGCGGCCAGGCCATATGGCGTGTCGTTGGCGATCTCGATGGCCTGCTCGGCGGTGTCGAAGGCGATGACCGACAACACCGGGCCGAAAATCTCTTCCTGGGCAATTTTCATGGCGTTGCTCACGCCGTCGAAAATCGTCGGCTCGACGTAAGTGCCGCCGGTTTCCTCAAGGATGCGCTTACCACCGGCCACCAGTTTGGCGCCGTCGCTATGGCCCGCCTCGATGTAGGACAGCACGGTGTTCATCTGCTGGGTATCGACCAGGGCACCGACGTTGGTGGCCGGGTCCAGGGGATTGCCCGGCTTCCAACCCTTGAGGGCTTCGATCACCAGCGGCAGGAACGTGTCCTTGATGGAGCGCTCCACCAACAGTCGCGAGCCGGCGGTGCAGACTTCGCCCTGGTTGAAGGCGATGGCGCTGGCAGCGGATTCGGCGGCGGCTTGCAGGTCCGGGGCATCGGCGAACACGATGTTCGGGCTCTTGCCGCCGGCTTCCAGCCAGATGCGCTTCATGTTGGATTCGCCGGAATAGATCATCAGTTGCTTGGCGATCTTGGTGGAGCCGGTGAACACCAGCGTATCGACGTCCATATGCAGGGCCAGGGCCTTGCCAACGGTGTGGCCGTAGCCTGGCAACACGTTCAGCACGCCTTTCGGAATGCCGGCCTCGATCGCCAGCGCAGCGATACGGATGGCGGTCAGCGGGGATTTTTCCGACGGCTTGAGCACCACCGAGTTACCGGTGGACAGCGCCGGGCCGAGCTTCCAGCAGGCCATCATCAACGGGAAGTTCCAGGGCACGATAGCCCCCACGACACCCACCGGCTCACGGGTCACCAGGCCCAGTTGATCGTGCGGGGTGGCCGCCACTTCGTCGTAGAGCTTGTCGATGGCTTCACCGCTCCAGCTCAACGCCTGGGCCGCGCCGGGCACGTCGATGTTCAGCGAATCGCTGATCGGCTTGCCCATGTCCAGGGTTTCCAGCAGGGCCAGCTCTTCAGCATGCTGCTTGAGCAAGCCGGCGAAACGGATCATGGTGGTTTTGCGCTTGCTTGGCGCCAGGCGCGACCAGACGCCGGAGTTGAAGGTGGCGCGGGCATTTTCGACAGCACGCTGGGCGTCGGCCACGTCGCAGCTGGCGATCTTGCCCAACAGGCGGCCATCGACCGGGCTGAGGCAATCGAACGTTTCGCCGGACACCGCATCGGTGTACTCACCGTTGATGAAGGCGCGGCCTTCGATCTTCAGGTCGCGGGCGCGTTGTTCCCAATCGGTACGAGTCAGGGTGGTCATGCGTGTGTCCTCCTCTTATTGAGTACGAACGCCGCGCAATGCGCAGCGCTCAAAAGAATTCTGCCCGGCCAGCCTGTTTTCGGCGCTGTTTTCGGCATAGGGCACCCGCCACCCTAAACCAGCGGCCGGTCATGTTTCAATATATTTGACACAACAGTGGCAAACGACCTTGCGATGTTCGTTTTAATAAACATAGACTCGAGGCCTTCCAAGCGATCACTGGGGATCACCCGCATGAGCATTCAGGACATCGTCGACTTCAGCCAGGCCAATACCACCGCCGAACGTTATCGCCCGGACCCGGCCAAGGTGTTCAAGGGCGATCCCGAGCAAACCGTGTTCAACCACTACAGCAGCCCTTGTGGGCAAATGAACGCTGGCGTATGGGAAGGCGCCGTCGGCCAGTGGACGGTCAATTACACCGAACATGAATACTGCGAGATCGTCCAGGGCGTCTCGGTGCTGCGGGACAACGATGGCAACGCCAAGACCCTGCGGGCCGGCGACCGCTTCGTGATCCCGGCCGGATTCAAGGGCACCTGGGAAGTGCTCGAGCCATGCCGCAAGATCTACGTGGTGTTTGAAGCAAAGCTATAAATATGTACCGCACAGCGTGTGGCGCCGAGGAAGAAGATCGAGTTGTCCATCCGGACATCACTTCTTACTCAAAGGATTAATGACCATGACCAATGACGAGGTCCAACACAAGCTCCGCTACCTGATTGGCAGCTCTTATGTATCCTCCCTGAAGGCTTACATCAGCGAGCTGACCGGGCGTGCACACGTCGTAGGCCCTAATGAAGGGGCTTCCAGGGAATGGGATCCCAATCGAATTCGCGTCGTCGCCAATGCTTGTGGGACCATTGAATCGTTCCGCTTCGGCTGAAAACAAGACACATCGAACAAGTAACAAAAAAGGGCCCGTATCTCACGATACGGGCCCTTTTTTAGCCACCGAAAAAGAAGCTGACACTCTATCGCTGGCCAATGTCTCCCACCACAGATAAGACTGCTCACGGGCGTCACGCACTTTATTGTCGCAACGACAACGCACAGGACGTGCGGTCAACCCGACAAGTGAGCGCCCCGACCCCATAACTATTTGCAAGGAGGCAAACATGCCCGTCTTACCCGATCAATGCGACCTGACCATCGCCCAATACACCATCGGCCAAAAATGCACCCCCGAGCTGCTTGAAGAGGTTCGCGCCTTGGCCAATGGGGCTCCCGTACGCGCTACGGGGCCGAAGTATCCTTCGAGCTGGGACCTGCGTCCGCGACGCATCAACCTGCACACCGATGCCAACAGGATCATTGTCAGCATCCACTGCGGTTGATCCCTCTCGTTGCTGACCACGAAACCTGAGCAACAAAAAAGGCCCGTATCTCGCGATACGGGCCTTTTTCGTAAGAGGGAAAAATCAATTACTTGATTTTGCCTTCCTTGTAGATCACGTGCTTGCGAACAACCGGATCATATTTCTTGATCTCGATTTTGTCCGGGGTAGTACGCTTGTTCTTGTCGGTAGTGTAGAAGTGACCAGTACCGGCGCTCGAGATCAAACGAATCAATTCACGCATGATTAGCTCCCTTAAACCTTGCCATCGCGACGAAGTTCGGCCAGCACGACACTGATGCCACGCTTGTCGATGATACGCATGCCCTTGGCAGATACGCGCAGACGCACAAAACGTTTCTCTTCTTCAACCCAGAAGCGGTGATGCTGCAGGTTCGGCAGGAAACGACGACGGGTTTTGTTGTTTGCGTGGGAAATGTTATTCCCAGTCACCGGACCCTTACCGGTAACTTGACAGACTCTCGACATGCCTCAGCCCTCTAAAACCACATGCCCAACCCGGCATGGGTTGGCCGCTTAATCTCTCAGTCATTTGGCGCCAGGCGCCGCGTTTCTTTAAGGGTCTTACCGGCTACACCTACAGTGAAGGAACCGGGCCCCTAGAAAAGAGCGCTGCTTTATACCAGAAAGACCACAGCGCAACAACAGCCGATGTGATTTGTCTTTCTGAAGAAACATCGGTTAACCGCCTCGGACGGCTGGGGCAGAGGCTGGCACGGCCCCTGACCGCTCGTCGCTGCACGCAGGTTTTTTTCACGTGCGGTAGGTTCTGGCCACCCATCCCGTCGCCGCAGAGTGCCGGAAAATGCAAAAAGGGGATAGTCATTTGGCAGCGAGCCCACTAGGGTAGGCCTTTTCCAGACTGCACTCGCAGATGGGCCTTCGACTTGCACAGGAAACCGACCATGCGCCTCGCTGCCCTACCGTTGTTGCTCGCCCCTCTGCTGATCACCCCGCAGGCTTGGGCCGCCGCCCTGAGCGTCTGCACCGAAGCCAGCCCGGAAGGGTTCGATGTCGTCCAGTACAACTCCCTGACCACCACCAACGCCTCCGCCGACGTGCTGATGAACCGCCTGGTGGATTTCGATACCGCCAGCGGCAAAGTGGTCCCCAGCCTGGCCGAGCGCTGGGAAATCTCTACCGATGGCCTGACCTACGTGTTCAAGCTGCGGCCACAGGTCAAGTTCCATCACACCGAGTACTTCACGCCGCGCCGCGACCTGACCGCCGAGGACGTGAAGTTCAGCTTCGAGCGCATGCTCGACCCGGCGAACCCGTGGCACAAGGTTGCGCAAAGCGGCTTCCCCCACGCCCAGTCCATGCAATTGCCGGCGCTGATCAAGAAAATCGACGCCCTGGACCCGCTGACCGTGCGTTTCACCCTCGATCACGCCGATTCGACCTTCCTGGCAACGTTGAGCATGGGCTTTGCCTCCATCTATTCGGCCGAATACGCCGATCAACTGATGCAGGCCGGCACGCCGGAAAAACTCAACAATCAGCCGATCGGCACCGGCCCGTTCATCTTCAGCCGGTTCCAGAAGGATGCCTCGATCCGCTACAAGGCCAACGACGCCTATTTCGGCGGCAAGCCCAAAGTGGACCCGCTGGTCTTCGCTATCACGCCGGATGCCAATGTGCGCCTGCAGAAACTGCGCCGCAACGAATGCCAGATCGCCTTGTCGCCCAAGCCGCTGGACGTCCAGGCCGCCCGGCAGGAATCGACCCTGAGCGTGGCCCAGACCGACGCCTTCATGACCGCGTTCGTGGCGATCAACAGCCAACATCCGCCACTGGACAAGCCTGAGGTGCGACAAGCCATCAACCTGGCCTTCGACAAGGCCAGCTACCTCAAGACCGTCTTCGAAGGCACCGCCGAAGCCGCCAACGGCCCCTACCCGCCCAACACCTGGAGCTACGCCAAAAGCCTGCCCGGCTACGCCCACGACCCAGCGAAGGCCCGCGACCTGCTGGCCAAGGCCGGCTTGAAGGAAGGCTTCCAGACCACCATCTGGACCCGCCCTTCCGGCAGCCTGCTGAACCCCAACCCCAGCGTTGGCGCCCAGCTGCTGCAATCCGACCTGGCGCAGATCGGCATCCAGGCGGAAATCCGCGTGATCGAATGGGGCGAACTGATCCGCCGCGCCAAGGCCGGCGAACATGACCTGCTGTTCATGGGCTGGGCCGGCGACAACGGCGACCCGGACAACTTCCTCACTCCGCAGTTTTCCTGCGCGGCACTCAAGTCCGGCACCAACTTCGCCCGCTACTGCAACCCGGACCTGGACAAACTGATCAGCGCCGGCAAGACCACCGGCGAACAAGGCGTGCGCGCCAAGCTCTACGAGCAGGCCCAGGCCCAGATCCAGCAGCAGGCCCTGTGGCTGCCCCTGGCGCACCCCACCGCCTTCGCACTGACCCGCAAGGATGTGCAGGGTTATGCGGTGAGCCCGTTTGGACGGCAGGATTACTCCAAGGTCAGCCTCAAGTAACCACAGTCCCCTCCTGTGGGAGCCTGTGGGAGCAAAGCTTGCTCGCGATAGCGGTTTTACAGCCAACAGAAGTGTTGTCTGTGTCGACGTCATCGCGAGCAAGCTTTGCTCTCACAAGGGATTATTCAAGCATGACCCTGGCTACATCCACCCATACTCCGCCATCGACAGCGGCTCCCCATCGCCAACAATGAAGTGGTCGAGCACCCGCACGTCGATCAGTTCCAGGGCCTCCTGGAGCCGCTCGGTGAGCACCCGGTCGGCCTGGCTGGGCTCGGTGTTGCCGGAGGGGTGGTTGTGGCACAGGATCAACGCGGCGGCGTTGTGGGCCAGGGCGCGCTTGACCACCTGCCGGGGATGGACACTGGCGCTGTCGATAGAACCGCGAAACAGCGCCTCGAAGGTCAGCACCTGGTGCTTGGCGTTGAGAAACAGGCAACCGAACACCTCGTGGGGTTCGTGACGCAGCATGGACTTGAGGTATTCACGAACCGCGAACGGGCTTTCCAGCATGGTCTTTTCCCGCGCCCGTTCAGCCAAATGCCGCCGACTCATTTCCTGAGCCGCCTGCAGTTGGGCAAACTTCGCCGGCCCGAGCCCCATGTGGTTACTGAATGTGATCTGATCCGCTTCAAGCAGCGCGCGCAGGCTGCCAAATTGAATCAACAGTTGTCGCGCCAGATCCACCGCGCTTTTGCCGGACACGCCGGTTCGTAAAAAAATCGCCAGCAGCTCGGCGTCCGAAAGACTCCCCGCCCCCAGCGCCAATAACCTCTCCCGCGGCCGCTCGGCCACAGGCCAATCGCGAATACTCATGGCATCTCCCTGATTGTGGGCGCCGCTGTTCCGTAGCGGTCGCTGTGATATCGTAGCCCATCTTTTTTGCAGGTGATTTGCACCCTGGCAGCTGCTGCCAAGGGGTTCGCCTTGCACTGACCACTGAAATCGAAAGGCAGGCCTATGCAGCGGCTGTATCGGAAACGCATCGTTCTGGGCGTCGGCGGCGGCATTGCCGCCTACAAGAGCGCCGAGCTGGTTCGCCGACTCATCGACCAGGGCGCGGAAGTACGGGTCGTCATGACCCGTGGCGGCAGCGAGTTCATTACCCCACTGACCATGCAAGCCCTGTCGGGGCACCCGGTCCACCTGGACTTGCTCGACCCGGCGGCCGAAGCCGCCATGGGCCATATCGAACTGGCCAAGTGGGCCGACCTGGTGCTGATCGCCCCGGCCACGGCCGACCTGATCGCCCGCCTGGCCCAAGGCATCGCCGACGACCTGTTGACCACCCTGGTGCTCGCCACCGACGCCGTGGTCGCCGTCGCACCCGCCATGAACCAGGCCATGTGGCGCGACCCGGCCACCCAGGCCAACCTGCAACTGCTGGAAAGCCGCGCCCTGAAAGTCTTTGGCCCGGCCTCCGGCAGCCAGGCCTGCGGCGATGTCGGCATGGGGCGCATGCTCGAAGCCACGGACCTGGCCCAGTGCGCCGCCGACTGCTTCCAGCGCCAGGCCCTGACCGGCAAGCACGTGCTGATCACCGCCGGGCCGACCCAGGAAAACATCGACCCGGTGCGCTACATCACCAACCACAGCTCCGGGAAAATGGGCTTCGCCCTGGCCGAAGCCGCCGTGGAAGCCGGCGCCCGGGTGACGCTGATCACCGGCCCCGTGCACCTGCCAACCCCGGACCGGGTCACGCGCATCGACGTGGTCAGTGCCCGGGACATGCTCGCGGCCTGTGAAGCGGCCATCCCCTGCGACCTGTTCATCGCCTCGGCTGCGGTAGCGGACTACCGCCCCGAAGTCGTTGCCCCGCAAAAATTGAAGAAAGACCCTACAAGCGGCGACGGCCTGCTACTACAAATGGTGCGCAACCCGGACATCCTGGCCAGCATCGCCACCCGCCCCGACCGTCCGTTCAGTGTCGGCTTCGCCGCCGAGACCGAACACCTGCTCGATTACGCTGCCCGCAAGCTCAAGGACAAGAACCTCGACTTGATCGTCGCCAACGACGTCGCCAATCCGAGCATCGGCTTCAACAGCGAAGAAAACGCCTGCAGCGTGATCGACCGCCAGTTGCACGCCACGCTTTTCGCCCAGACCAGCAAGAGCAAGATTGCCCGCCAGCTGATCACTTTTATCGCCGAACGTCTGAACCAGGTTTAATTTTCATGCACGCCTTACAAGCCAAGATTCTCGATCCACGCATCGGTAGCGAATTCCCGCTGCCGCAATACGCCACACCGGGCTCCGCCGGCCTCGACCTGCGGGCGATGCTCAAGCAGGACACGATCCTGGAACCAGGCCAGACCCTGCTGATTCCTACCGGCCTGTCGGTGTACATCGGCGACCCGGGCCTGGCCGCGCTGATCCTGCCGCGCTCGGGCCTGGGCCACAAGCACGGCATCGTGCTGGGCAACCTGGTGGGCCTGATCGATTCCGACTACCAGGGCGAACTGATGGTGTCGTGCTGGAACCGCGGCCAAACGGCTTTCAACATTGCCGTGGGCGAGCGCATCGCGCAGTTGGTGCTGGTGCCGGTGGTCCAGGCCCACTTCGAACTGGTCGAGGAGTTCGACGAGAGCCAGCGCGGCGCCGGTGGTTTCGGGCACTCCGGCAGCCATTGACCGTGCAGTTCCGGGCCGGGCGTTCTGCCCGGCCCGTTTGTTAAGCTTCTGTTTCAGGACAAAAAATGCGCAATGGCTTTCTGCTAGGTTTCCCATCCGGAATCAATGTATTAGGCGAGCGAGGCCGGGGTAACGCTGTCTCATGGCAATTTCCCACCACGAACTCTCTGTCAAAAACGCCGTCATACCCTTCAGCTTGAGCCTGCCGACGCCCAGCGTCGGCCTGTCCAGTCACTTTCCTGATAGAGCGCCCCGCCCATGAACACCCCAGCCGCAATCGCCCCGATCTTCCCTGATAGCATCTTCCGCGCCTACGACATCCGTGGCGTGGTACCGGAAACCCTCACAGCCGAAACCGCCTACTGGATCGGTCGCGCCATTGGCTCCCAGAGTCTGGCCCAGGGTGAACCGAACGTGTGCGTCGGCCGCGACGGCCGCTTGTCGGGCCCCGAGCTGGTCGAACAATTGATCAAAGGCGTTGCCGACAGCGGCTGCCACGTCAGTGACGTGGGCCTGGTGCCCACGCCTGCGCTGTACTACGCCGCCAACGTGCTGGCCGGCAAGTCCGGGGTCATGCTCACCGGCAGCCACAACCCGTCGAACTACAACGGCTTCAAGATCGTCATCGCCGGCGACACCCTCGCCAACGAGCAGATCCAGGCCCTGCACACCCGCCTCAAGACCAACGACCTGAGCAGCGGCCAGGGCAGCGTGACCAAGGTCGACATCCTCGAGCGCTACAACGACGAGATCGTCAAGGACGTGAAGCTCGCCCGACGCCTGAAAGTGGTGGTCGACTGCGGCAACGGCGCGGCCGGCGTGATCGCTCCGCAACTGATCGAAGCCCTGAACTGCGAAGTCATCCCGCTGTTCTGCGACGTGGACGGCAACTTCCCTAACCACCACCCGGACCCGGGCAAACTGGAAAACCTGCAAGACCTGATCGCCAAGGTCAAGGAAACCAACGCCGACCTGGGCCTGGCCTTCGACGGCGACGGCGACCGCGTCGGCGTGGTGACCAATACCGGCAGCGTGGTGTTCCCCGACCGCCTGTTGATGCTGTTCGCTCGCGACGTGGTGGCGCGCAATCCGAACGCCGAAATCATCTTCGACGTTAAGTGCACCCGTCGCCTGGTCCCGCTGATCAAGGAATATGGCGGTCGCCCGCTGATGTGGAAAACCGGTCATTCGTTGATCAAGAAGAAAATGAAACAGAGCGGCGCCCTGCTGGCCGGTGAAATGAGCGGCCACATCTTCTTCAAGGAGCGCTGGTTCGGTTTCGACGACGGTATCTACAGCGCCGCGCGCCTGCTGGAGATCCTCAGCAAGGAAAAATCCACGGCCGAAGAGTTGTTCGCGACCTTCCCGAACGATATTTCTACGCCGGAAATCAATATCCATGTGACCGAAGAGAGCAAATTCAGCATCATTGATGCACTGCACGACGCCCAGTGGGGCGAAGGCGCCGAACTGACCACCATCGACGGTGTACGGGTCGACTACCCACAAGGCTGGGGCCTGGTCCGCGCGTCCAACACCACCCCGGTGCTGGTGCTGCGTTTCGAGGCCGACAACGAGGCCGAACTGCAGCGCATCAAGGACGTGTTCCACACCCAACTCAAACGTGTTGCACCTGATCTCCAACTACCGTTTTGATTTTTTGAAGCACTACCGGAGCCCTGAATGACCCTCGAACGCGAAGCCGCCGCCAACACCGCCAAGGTCCTGTCCGAAGCGTTGCCTTATATCCGACGCTACGTCGGCAAGACCCTGGTGATCAAATACGGCGGCAACGCGATGGAAAGCGAGGAGCTGAAAACCGGCTTCGCCCGCGACATCGTGCTGATGAAGGCCGTGGGCATCAACCCGGTGGTGGTCCACGGCGGCGGCCCGCAAATCGGCGACCTGCTCAAGCGCCTGTCCATCGAGAGCCACTTCATCGACGGCATGCGCGTGACTGACGCACAGACCATGGATGTGGTGGAAATGGTCCTCGGCGGCCAGGTCAACAAGGACATCGTCAACCTGATCAACCGCCATGGCGGCAGCGCCATTGGCCTGACGGGCAAGGACGCCGAGCTGATCCGGGCGAAGAAACTCACCGTCACCCGCCAGACGCCGGAGATGACCCAGCCGGAAATCATCGACATCGGTCATGTGGGCGAAGTGGTCGGCATCAACACCGACCTGCTGAACCTGCTGGTCAAGGGCGACTTTATCCCGGTGATCGCGCCAATCGGCGTGGGCGCCAACGGTGAGTCGTACAACATCAACGCCGACCTGGTGGCGGGCAAGGTTGCCGAGGCACTGAAAGCTGAAAAGCTGATGCTGCTGACCAACATCGCCGGCCTGATGGACAAGACCGGCAAGGTCCTGACCGGGTTGTCGACCCAGCAGGTAGATGACCTGATCGCCGATGGCACCATCTACGGCGGCATGCTGCCGAAGATCCGTTGCGCGCTGGAAGCGGTACAGGGCGGCGTCGGCAGCTCGCTGATCATCGACGGTCGGGTGCCGAATGCGATTCTGCTGGAGATCTTCACCGATACGGGTGTGGGTACGTTGATCAGCAATCGCAAGCGTCCTTAAGCGATACCGGTAAAAAAAGACCCCGCTCAACCTGGTTGAGCGGGGTCTTTTTTTGTCTGGCTACTGTGGGAGCGAGCTTGCTCGCGATAGCAGTGGGTCAGTCAATAGTAATGCTGAGGGTAAGCCGCCATCGCGAGCAAGCTCGCTCCCACAGGGGTTTAGCGCAGGCCTTTTAGACACCGAACTGCGCGCGATAAGCCTCAACCGCCGGCAAATGCTGCTTGAGCTGCGGGTCGTCGGCCAAAAACTCCAGCACCTGGTTCAGTGACACGATGCTGATCACCGGAATGCCGAAATCGCGCTCCACTTCCTGGATCGCCGACAACTCACCGTTGCCGCGCTCCTGACGGTTCAGGGCGATCAGCACGCCGGCCGCCTTGGCACCTTCCTGGGAAGCGATGATCTGCATCACTTCGCGAATGGCGGTCCCGGCGGTGATCACGTCGTCGATGATCAACACATCGCCGGTCAGCGGCGCGCCGACCAGGCTGCCGCCTTCGCCGTGGGCCTTGGCTTCCTTGCGGTTGAAACACCAGGGCAGGTCGCGGCCGTGGTGTTCGGCCAGGGCGACGGCGGTGGTGGCGGCCAGCGGGATGCCTTTGTAGGCCGGGCCGAACAATACGTCGAACGGGATGCCGCTCTCGACGATGGCCGCCGCATAGAAACGGCCCAACTGCGCCAGGGCGGTTCCGCTGTTGAACAGGCCCGCATTGAAGAAGTACGGGCTGGTGCGCCCGGACTTGAGGGTGAATTCACCGAAGCGCAAAACCCCGCGATCGATGGCAAAGCGAATGAAATCGCGCTGATACGCCTGCATGAAAAAAGCCTCAAATACCGCGGATTTAGCTAAATAGGTACACGGCGTGTATCATACACGCACGTGATTTTTGGGGCCATTTATGCGGATCATCAGTGTGAACGTCAATGGTATTCAGGCTGCAGTGGAGCGTGGTTTGCTCAGTTGGCTGCAAGCACAGAATGCCGACGTCATCTGCCTGCAGGACACCCGCGCCTCCGCCTTTGAACTGGACGATGCAGCCTTCCAACTGGATGGTTACTTCCTTTATGCCTGCGATGCCGAAGTCCCCGCCCAGGGTGGCGTGGCTTTGTACTCGCGGCTGCAACCGAAGGCTGTCATCAACGGTCTCGGTTTCGAGACGGCGGACCGCTACGGGCGCTACCTGCAAGCCGATTTCGACAAGGTCAGCATCGCGACCTTACTGCTCCCTTCGGGGCAGAACGGCGATGAAGATTTGAATCAGAAATTCAAGTTGATGGACGACTTCGCCCGTTACCTGGATAAACAGCGGCGCAAACGTCGCGAGTACATCTATTGTGGCTCGCTGTACGTGGCGCAACAGAAGCTGGATATCAAGAACTGGCGCGACAGCCAGCAATCTCCTGGTTTCCTGGCGCCGGAACGGGCCTGGATGGACGAGATCATTGGCAACATGGGTTATGTCGATGCCCTGCGTGAAGTCAGCCGCGAAGGCGACCAGTACAGCTGGTGGCCGGACAACGAGCAGGCCGAAATGCTCAACCTCGGTTGGCGCTTCGACTACCAGTTGCTGACGCCTGGGCTGCGCCGCTTCGTACGCAGCGCCCGCCTGCCGCGCCAGCCACGGTTCTCGCAGCATGCGCCGCTGATCGTGGATTACGACTGGACGCTGACCATCTAAGCGTATCGGCGACAGCCTTCAGGCCGACCGCCCCAAAAAATGCCCGTATCGCAAGATACGGGCATTTTTCATGGAGCGCGCTACCGCCTCGAGCATCAAGCCACGGCAAAAAACGGCAGGGCCAGATACAACTTGATGACGATGACGTTAATGAGGTCGATGAAGAACGCCCCTACCATCGGCACCACCAGAAACGCTATCTGCGAAGGTCCGTAGCGCTGCGTCACGGCCTGCATGTTGGCGATGGCCGTTGGCGTGGCGCCCAGTCCAAAACCGCAATGCCCTGCCGCCAATACCGCGGCATCGTAGTGACTGCCCATGAGCCTGAACGTCACGAAAATCGCAAACAGGGCCATGACCAATGTCTGGGCCGCCAGAATGATGAAGATCGGCAAGGCCAATGACGCCAGGTCCCACAACTTGAGTGACATCAAGGCGATCGCCAGGAACAGTGACAAGCTGACGTTGCCGAGCACGGACACTTCTCGCTCGAATACCTGATACAGGCCAAGTGCCGAAAGCCCGTTGCGCAGGATCACGCCCACGAAAAGAACACAAACGAACGTCGGCAACTCGAATGCGGTGTCGTGGAGCTGTCCATTCAGGAGCGTACCGGCCAACAGGCTGACCGCGATCAAGGCGAGCGTCTCGATAAACGAAAATGGCGTAATCGAGCGCTCCTTGTTTGGCTGTTCGAAGCCCTTGGGCACGCGGGGCTTTTCTGGCTCAAGGCCGCCGGGCGATTGGACACGCTTGATGAGCAGGCGCGCAACCGGCCCACCGATCAAGCCACCCAACACCAAGCCAAACGTCGCAGAAGCCATCGCAAGCTCGGAGGCGGAAGCCAGACCGAACTTCTCGCTGAACACCGTTCCCCACGCCGCACCGGTGCCGTGACCGCCCGCCAAGGTAATCGAGCCGGTCAGCAATCCCATCAACGGATCGAGCCCCAGTGCTTTTGCGAGTCCGATGCCCATGGCATTCTGGACCACCAACAGGCCGGTGACCGCCAACAGGAAAATCCCCACCACGCGGCCACCTTTCTTCAGGCTGGCGAAATCCGCACTCAGGCCAATCGTGGCAAAAAACGCCAGCATCAAGGGTGTTTGCAATGAAGTATCAAAACGCACTTCAACTTCAAGCCCCCGTAAAGCCAGGAGCAGCAAGGCAACTACCAACCCACCCGCCACGGGTTCGGGAATATTGTAGACGCGTAGAAAACCGACACGTTTAACAAGACCGCGCCCCAGCAAAAGCACTAGAGAGGCGGCGACAAGGGTTCCGTAGAAGTCGAGCTGAAACATAAGTGTTTATTCTTTGAATATATCTATTCAGGGCGAACTTTTTACCTGGGCACGCCGCTTGAACAGGTTGATTGCCTCAACACTGATTGACTTTGAATTCAAGGACCTTCAATGGTCTGAATATATCGAAATATTTCTAAAGGAATATAACTTGGGGCAACTCTATCAATCGATGCGTGTTATTGCCAAGAACATAGATCGCCTTGAAACTTCGTGAGTTGTGACTAAAAATTTAAGAGTACTACATGGATGCGCACGATAACGCGCCAGGCAATTGGATGCCCGACAGGGATAGAAACATTTTTATTTAAAAAAGAATGCCCCGATAAATCGGGGCATTCTTATGAATCACAGAACTGATCGTTATTTGACCAACCGCCAGGTGAACGGATACCGATACGGCTGCCCTTCATTGGCCTTCACGCCACCTATGATGGTCAGCACCAGCGCACCGATGGCCACCAGGCCGAACAGGAAGAAGCCAATCACCACGATCATCAGCAGCAGGCAGATCGCCGAAGCAATCGCCACGGTGATCTGGAAGTTCAGCGCTTCCTTGCCCTGGGCATCGATGAACGGGTCGGATTCACGCTTGAGCTGCCAGAGCACCAACGGCCCGATCAACGTGCCAAACGGAATCCAGATCCCCAACAAGGCGGACAGGTGACAAAACATTGCCCATTGACGCGCCTCTTTGCTCGGCTGGGGCAGCAGGATTTGTTCATCACTCATGACGCTCTCCTTGTTGTCTTGAAGCAGGGATCGATCAGTCGGCCAACGCGGCCTTTTGCAATTCGAAGATCTCGTTCATGCCTTTCTTCGCCAACTCCAGCATAGCGTTCAAATCTTCCGGCTGGAACGGCGCGCCTTCGGCGGTACCCTGGACTTCGATGAAACCGCCGGCACTGGTCATGACCACGTTCAGGTCGGTCTCGGCGGCGGAGTCTTCCAGGTAATCCAGGTCCAGCACCGGCTCGCCTTGGTACATGCCCACGGACACAGCGGCGATCATTTGCTTGAGCGGGTCGCCGCCCTTGAGGCCGCCGCGCTTCTTGATCACTTTCAAGGCATCGACCAGCGCAACCATGGCGCCGGTGATGGAGGCCGTACGGGTGCCGCCATCGGCCTGGATCACGTCGCAATCGACATACAGCGTCACGTCGCCCAGCTTGGACATGTCCAGCGCCGCGCGCAGCGAACGGCCGATCAGCCGTTGGATTTCCAGGGTACGACCGCCCTGCTTGCCACGGCTGGCCTCACGCTGGTTCCGCTCACCGGTGGCGCGCGGCAGCATGCCGTACTCGGCGGTCAGCCAGCCCTGGCCCTGGCCCTTGAGGAACCGTGGCACGCCGTTTTCGACGCTGACGGTGCAGATGACCTTGGTATCACCGAATTCGACCAGTACAGATCCCTCGGCGTGTTTGGTGTAGTTGCGGGTAATGCGGATCGAGCGAAGCTGATCGGCAGCGCGACCACTTGGACGTTTCATAGGGAACACCTGTACAGAGGACGGAAAACTGCCTGGCATTATAGAGCCGTGAACCGTCAGAGGGCAGTTAAAACGTCGTGCAGCGCTAAAAAGCTGGCGCGGGTGAGCGCCCTCAAAGCCCCGGCCGACGGGCTGCGGCGCTTTGTTACCGGAGCTGTTTGGGCGCTTGCGTCCCACTGCGCTACAATCCTGCGCCTTTGCTGCCCTCGGGCTTTTATCTACAGATCCCAGGCCCACGACCACCGTCGTGCCGGCCTGCATTGCGAGGAACCTCCATGGTGCACAGCATGACCGCCTTCGCCCGCGTCGAAAAAGCCGGGGCCCAAGGCACGCTGAGCTGGGAACTGCGCTCGGTCAACAGCCGTTACCTGGAGCCGCACCTGCGCTTGCCCGAGTCCTTCCGCGACCTGGAAGGCGGCGTGCGCGAAGCCCTGCGCCAGGGCCTGTCCCGGGGCAAACTGGAATGCACCCTGCGCTTCACCGAAGAAAATACCGGCAAGACCCTGCAAGTGGACCGCGAGCGCGCCGCGCAACTGGTCGCTGCCGCCGAAACCGTCGCCAGCCTGATCAAGAACCCCGCCGCCCTGAACCCGCTGGAAGTCCTGGCCTGGCCCGGCGTGCTGGTGGGTGACGCGAGCGACCCGCAAGCGCTGAACGCCGAGGCGCTGGCGCTGTTCAACCAAGGCTTGCAAGAACTCAAGGCCGGTCGCGAGCGTGAAGGCGCGGAGCTGGCCCGGCTGATCAACGAGCGCCTGACCTCCATTGAAGAAGACGTCAGTACCCTGCGCGAGCTGGTCCCGCAGATGCTCGCCACCCAGCGTCAGAAAGTCCTCGACCGCTTCGCCGATATGAAGGCCGAGCTGGACCCGCAACGGCTGGAACAGGAAATGGTCATGCTCGCGCAAAAGAGCGACGTGGCCGAAGAACTGGATCGCCTGAGCACCCACATCATCGAAGTTCGCCGGGTGCTCAAGTCCGGCGGCGCGGCCGGTCGCCGCCTCGACTTCCTGATGCAGGAGCTCAACCGCGAAGCCAATACACTGGGCTCCAAGGCCTTCGACCCGCGCAGCACCCAGGCGGCGGTCAACCTCAAGGTGTTGATCGAGCAAATGCGCGAACAAGTGCAGAACATTGAGTAAGGCTAACAACATGACCCACAGCACCGGCACTCTCTACATCATTTCCGCGCCCTCGGGCGCCGGCAAGACCAGCCTGGTCAAGGCCCTGATCGACGCCGAGCCGCAGATCCGCGTCTCGGTCTCGCACACCACCCGTGCCATGCGCCCGGGCGAAGTGAACGGCGTGAACTATCACTTCGTCGACCGCGAAGAATTCGTGAAGATGGCCGAACACGGCGACTTCCTGGAGCGCGCCGAAGTCTTCGGCAACCTCTACGGCACCTCGCAAAGCTATCTGCAGCAGACCCTCGACGAAGGCCATGACCTGATCCTGGAAATCGACTGGCAAGGCGCCGAGCAGGTGCGCAAGCTGATGCCCCAGGCCCGTTCGATCTTCATCCTGCCGCCGAGCCAGCAGGCGTTGCGCCAGCGCCTGACCAATCGCGGCCAGGACAGCGACGAGATCATCGAAGGCCGGATGCGTGAAGCGGTCAGCGAAATGAGCCACTACGTCGACTACGATTACCTGATCATCAACGACGATTTCGCCCATGCGCTGGACGATCTGAAGGCGATTTTCCGCGCCAGCCAGCTGCAGCAGAAACGCCAGCAGCAACGTTTCGGTAAATTATTGGCCGAACTGTTGGGTTGAACAGCCCTTCCCAAAACCGCTGCGACGGCTTTACATTGGTACTCGCAGCGCGCCGAGGGGTTTGGTTAAAAAATCAGCGCTTCCCTAAACGCTGGTGTTTTTTTAAACTGTCGAGTCCGCTCGCCCAACCGGGCAGCGCGCATATTGCATTCGCTCCGAGGAATACCATGGCCCGCGTAACCGTTGAAGACTGCCTAGAACACGTGGAAAACCGCTTTGAGCTGGTCATGCTCTCTACCAAGCGTGCCCGTCAACTGGCCACCGGCGGCAAAGAGCCATTGGTCCAGTGGGAAAACGACAAGCCTACCGTGGTAGCGCTGCGTGAAATCGCCGAGGGCCTGATGAGCTACGAGTTCATCGCCAACGCTGAAATCGTCGAAGACGAACCGCTGTTCGCAGCGTTCGAGGACGAGTCCAACGAGGCGGTCTAAGCCTATGCCTGGTCGACGTAGCACGGCGCGGGGTCACAGCAAACGGCAGGAGTCATCATCATGCCGAGCATAGACGCCCTCGCCGATCGCTTATCGGCCTACCTCGGCACGGACCAGGTCAACCTGGTCCGCCGAGCCTATTTCTACGCCGAACAAGCCCACGACGGCCAACGCCGCCGCAGCGGCGAGGCGTACGTCACGCACCCGCTTGCCGTGGCGAATATTCTTGCCGACATGCACATGGACCATCAGAGCCTGATGGCGGCGATGCTGCATGACGTGATCGAAGACACCGGCATTGCCAAGGAAGCGCTGCAAGCGCAGTTCGGCGAAACCGTGGCCGAACTGGTCGACGGGGTCAGCAAACTGACCCAGATGAACTTCGAGACCAAGGCCGAGGCCCAGGCCGAGAACTTCCAGAAAATGGCCATGGCCATGGCGCGCGACATCCGCGTGATCCTGGTCAAGCTCGCCGACCGCCTGCACAACATGCGCACCCTGGAAGTGCTGTCCGGCGAAAAACGCCGGCGCATCGCCAAGGAAACCCTGGAAATCTACGCCCCCATCGCCAATCGCCTGGGCATGCACGCGATCCGCATCGAGTTCGAAGACCTCGGCTTCAAGGCCATGCACCCGATGCGTTCGGCGCGGATCAACCAGGCCGTCAAGCGCGCCCGGGGCAACCGCAAGGAAATCGTCAACAAGATCGAAGAGTCCCTGAGCCACTGCCTGGCCATCGACGGCATCGAAGGCGAAGTCAGCGGGCGCCAGAAACACCTCTACGGCATCTACAAGAAAATGCGCGGCAAGCGGCGGGCCTTCAACGAGATCATGGACGTCTATGCGTTCCGGATCATCGTCGACAAGGTCGACACCTGCTATCGCGTGCTGGGTGCTGTACATAATTTGTACAAACCGTTGCCGGGGCGCTTCAAGGATTACATCGCGATCCCCAAGGCCAACGGCTACCAGTCGCTGCACACCACGTTGTTCGGCATGCACGGCGTCCCGATCGAAATCCAGATCCGCACCCGTGAAATGGAAGAGATGGCCAACAACGGCATTGCCGCCCATTGGCTCTACAAATCCAGCGGTGACGAACAACCCAAGAGCACCCACGCCCGTGCCCGGCAGTGGGTCAAGGGCGTGCTGGAAATGCAGCAGCGCGCTGGCAACTCCCTGGAATTCATCGAGAGCGTGAAGATCGACCTGTTCCCGGACGAGGTCTATGTCTTCACGCCCAAAGGCCGGATCATGGAGCTGCCCAAAGGCTCCACGGCCGTGGACTTTGCCTATGCGGTGCACACCGACGTCGGCAACAGTTGCATCGCCTGTCGCATCAATCGGCGCCTGGCACCGTTGTCCGAGCCGCTGCAAAGCGGCTCCACGGTGGAAATCGTCAGTGCCCCCGGCGCACGGCCCAACCCGGCATGGCTCAACTTCGTGGTCACCGGCAAGGCCCGTACGCACATCCGGCATGCGCTGAAACTGCAACGCCGCTCCGAATCCATCAGCCTCGGCGAACGCCTGCTGAACAAGGTCCTGAACGGTTTCGACAGCTCCCTGGACAAGATCCCCGGCGAGCGCGTGCAGGTGATGCTCCACGAATACCGCCTCGAATTGATCGAAGACCTGCTCGAAGACATCGGCCTGGGCAATCGCATGGCCTATGTCGTCGCCCGTCGCCTGCTCGGCGAAGGCGAACAACTGCCAAGCCCCGAAGGCCCGCTGGCGATTCGCGGCACCGAAGGCCTGGTGCTCAGCTATGCCAAGTGTTGCACGCCGATCCCGGGCGACCCGATTGTCGGCCACCTGTCCGCTGGCAAGGGGATGGTGGTGCACCTGGACAACTGCCGCAACATCAGCGAAATCCGTCACAACCCGGAAAAATGCATCCAGCTCTCCTGGGCCAAGGATGTCACCGGCGAATTCAACGTCGAGCTGCGGGTCGAGCTGGAACACCAGCGCGGCCTGATCGCGCTGCTGGCCAGCAGCGTCAACGCCGCCGACGGCAATATCGAAAAAATCAGCATGGACGAGCGCGATGGCCGCATCAGCGTCGTCCAATTGGTGGTCAGCGTGCACGACCGTGTGCACCTGGCCCGCGTGATCAAGAAACTGCGCGCCCTGACCGGCGTTATCCGCATCACCCGCATGCGCGCATAGCGCCTCAATAGCCTATTCCTTACAAGGAGTCATCAATGACCAAGACCGTTATCACCAGCGACAAGGCCCCAGCCGCCATCGGCACCTACTCCCAGGCGATCAAGGCCGGCAACACCGTGTACATGTCGGGCCAGATCCCGCTGGACCCGAAGACCATGGAGCTGGTGGAAGGCTTCGAAGCCCAGACCGTGCAGGTGTTCGAAAACCTCAAGGCCGTGGCCGAGGCCGCCGGTGGTTCCTTCAAGGACATCGTCAAGCTGAACATCTTCCTCACCGACCTGAGCCACTTCGCCAAGGTCAACGAGATCATGGGCAAGTACTTCGACCAGCCTTACCCTGCCCGCGCCGCCATTGGCGTGGCGGCCCTGCCAAAGGGCGCGCAGGTTGAAATGGATGCCATCCTGGTCATCGAGTAATAAGGTCGGCGCAGCCTCCCCCGCTGCGCCGTTTTCGTCTTGAAAGGATTCCACCATGCGCAAAGCGCTTGCTTTCTCGCTGCTCGCCCTTTTTCTGGGCGGTTGCGCCAGCGACCCTGCCGACCGTGACATCAGCGGCACCTGGATCAACCAGGCGGCCATCGACGCTGCCGCCAAGGGCGGCCCGCTGCGCGAAGCGCTGCAAGGCTATGGTCCGAACCTGGAATGGGACGTCAATACCCGGGCCGGCCAGGCACGCTACACCAATGGTTTTGAAAACGTCGAAGGCAAACTGCTGGGCGAAGAAGACGGCGCCTGGAAAGTCGACTTCTACGGCAGCTCCGCCAGCGAGCTCAAGCGCGACGGCGACCAGTTGAGCCAGGCCGCCACCGAGAACGAACCGCAGCAGGTGTTCCACCGCGCGCAAGTCCAGGTACCGGAAGGCGCACCCATCGGCGCCAGTTTCGAACGCGCGCTGTATGCCGCCTACCTGGGCGGCACCTGGAACATCGCCAGCGGCCCCGGCCAGGGCGCCACCGTGCAATTCCAGCCCGACGGCCAGGTCAGCGGCCTGCCGGGCGCCGACCGTTACGCCCTGTGCCTGGCCGGCGATTGCGCCTCCATGAGCGGCGGCAACGACAATATCTGGCTGCAACAGAACGGCCAGGGCAACACCTGGATCTTTGCCCGTGATGGCAAGAAGCTGGAGATTTTCCAGACCGTGAATGCGGCGCTGGCGGATGAAATGCCGTCGTTCACGCCGGGCAACCGGCAGTGGGTGTTGGAAAAGCAGTAAGTCGGATCTGAGCCCTTCAGACCGAAATCCTCTGCTCGCGATAGCGCGGTGAAGCAGCGCCGAACGACGCCCGTCTTGCCTCGAAGAAACCTGACCGCTCCAAGGTATCGGACAACTTCTATAAACCTACCGAAGAGAGTGGTTTCATCTGGCAGCACAATTGAGTTCACAATTGCGAAGCTCTGGAACATGACACCGGCGGTCTGAACGTCCTCGTGTTCAATCAGGCTTGGCGCTTCGGCGGCTTCGCCAGCAAAACGGCGATGCTAAAAATCGGCAGCGTCTCCAAGACGTTGGGATCTGTATATGTAGACCTCGATCGCTCGCTCCAGCGCGGCCGTGGTTCGATCATTCAGCTCGATGCGCAACGCCACCGCCCGTTCCACGCCAACCTGCAGGGCCGGGCCGAAGCGGCTGGTGTCCAATCCCAGACGGATGAGCATCTTCTCGACACCGACGGTGGTAACCGTCACGAACTGCTTCACCCCACACCCGAGGGCGAAATTCACAATGGCGTGGATCGCCTGGACAGTGCCTTGGGAGAAACCGAAGCGGTTGTCATGGGGCATCTCGATGGCAAACCGGCTCAACTCCCAGATCGAATCGGAGCACGGCGCCGGTTGTCCGTGCAGCAGTTCGGGAAATGTATGCGCCAACATGTTCGGCCCGGTGGTGGGAAGGATCCGCCAGCAACCGCAGACGTATGCCTGCTCCGCGCTCCGATTGATAATCATGTAATAAGGATCGAGTGCATCGTATCCATCGATTTCCATGTCATTGATCAGCGGTATATCCCACATCTTCTTTTGCTTGAAGATACGCGCCCGAAGTTTGTGCATGTTATTCAGCGCTTGAGGATTGATCTTGTGGCGACGGCCAATGGAAATAAACATGACGGGTATATACCGGCGGAGTGAAATATGTCGCACAGCGTATATTCGCAATGAATAAATGAGACCCTCCCCGATCCGGGAGGTAGTTCGGGCCGGACGGATTTGCTAGTTTTTGCCTTTTGAAGGACTCAGCCCGATGAAGCTACTCAACACCTCGACCGTGCGCGAGGTTGCGCGCCAAGCCATCAGCCTGCGCCTGGATCAAAAGCAGAGCCAGACCGAGTTCTGGTCAAGGTTCGGCATCAGCCAGGCCTGCGCCAGTCGTATCGAATGCACCAGCCAGGTCCCCGCCCCGGTTTACATTCTGTTGCGCCTCTACTTGAGCGGGCGCCTGCAGGAGAGCGACCTGGCCCAGCGTCCACAGTGACGCTCAAGGCGTGATCGATTTCTGCTGGATAGCCTTGAGCACTGCCATCTGGCGCGAGCTGACCTGAAACTTGCGGCGAATGTTCTTGAAATGGAAGTCGATTGCCGAGGTTGTACAAGAGAGGATCATCGCGATCTCCCAAGTCGTCTTGCCCGCCGCGCTCCATTGCAGCACCTCTTTCTCCCGTTTCGTCACATGCACCGGTGCATGGTGTTCAGCCTGGGCCTTGAGGACCCGCTCGATGACGTAGTCACGCAGCATTGTCGCCAGGGGCAAGGTTTCGATCATGGCAAGGGTGGCTCGGGCGCCGTGTTCGGAGTGCTTGAGACAGAGCATACCCGCCTCCCCCCGTGGGCCATGCAGGGGCAGCGCCAGTCCGCGCTGGAGCCCATACATGGCAGCCTCTTCAAAGAACGCCGATTCCGAGGGCCGACGGTAATTTTCACGGTTCCAGAGCAACGGCTGGTTCAGGTTCAGGCAATGCTGGACGATCGGGTCAACCGCCACATAGCCCTGGGCGTCGTAACGTTTGCGCCAGGCGCCGGGATAGTCACTGTGGATCAGCACCTGCTGGTTCATGGCAGCGGGGCCGGGCTTGAGGCCCAACAGGAAGTTCGCGTAGCCCAGCTTGCGGGTCAGCGTTTTCAACCCTGCCAGCCAATCCTCGAAGCACTCCGTTTCGCTGAGTTGTATCAGCTCATCCATTGCCAGCACAGCCATTCCCTTCCTTGTGACACCGCTCGACGGTGCTCTCATCCTGAGACAGCACGTGAGGGAAACCGCCCCCCTCGCAAAAGTGGGGCGATAAGATAGAGATATGGCGCTTTGAAATCAATGTGCGAGCGAGGCCCTCTGGCAAAGGCTCACGCGCGAGACGGGACAGGCGTTTTTCTGCCCAGGCGGATCAGCTCGTTGGAGAAACACAAACCGATGATGATCAGTGCCGCGCCCGCGTACAGACTTTCGCGAGGCACCTCATTGAGCACCACAAACGCCAGCAGGGCGGCGAACAGCGGTTCGGTCAGCTCCAAGGCCTGCACCTGGGAGGGCTTGAGGTATTCGATGGCCTTGGTGGTGCAGAAAAAGCCGAGAATGGTCGGCAGCGCAGCCAGCGCCAGCAGCGCGGCAACCGCCAGGGACGACAGCTCACCGATCACGAAACCATCGGCTGCGGCTGGCATCAACAAGTACAGGCTGCCGAAAAACAGCAGTTGACGGGTGAAGTGCAACCCACCGGACACGCCCATTCGCTTCATGGCAACCGAAAATGCCCCGTAGCCGCAGCCCGCCATGGAAGCCAGTGCAGCGCCTTGGAGAGTGAAGCCCTGCCGCAGGTCGGCACCGAAGATCACCGCGATCCCGGCGATAGCCAGGGCCGCGCCCACGGTGGCGTTGGCGGTGATGGCGTCCTTGAGGAATATGCGGCCGAGCACGATGGAGGAGATGGATGCGCTGGCCATCAACATCACGACCACGCCCGCCGCGGCGTAATGCCGATAGGCAGATGTTTCGAAGTGGAACAGCACGAAGATACCGAGGAACGCACAGATCGCCGCCTGGGTCCATTTGGCTGTCGTCGCCGGACGCTTGAGAAACAGCAGCAAAGCCGAGAGCAGCAGACAACCCAGGACCGTCTTTATGACGGCGACACTGCTGGCGGTAAAGCCATTGCTCATGAGCACTTTACTGAGCACGCCGATCGTGGCGTTAAGTGCGGCAGCGGAGAGTGCAAAGATAACGCCTTTGCTGAAACTAGCTTGCATTGATGACGGTCCCTGTCGCTGGTAGGTCGTTCGATAAAATGTCGGCCCACATCGACGGCGCGAAATTGGAGGATATGAAGATCCCGCCAAACCCCGCATTCGTTGTGGCGTATGCCGCGTCGCAGAGCAGGATCCGATGAGCCTTCTTGAGGTTCCAGTACGGAATGGCAGGGAAGAGATGGTGGATCAGGTGGAAGTTCTCTCCATGCATGGCCGTGAAGAAATGCTCGAGCGGATGGCTGAAGCGGTTTCGGGTGGCCTGCAGATCGCTCTTGGCTTGGGCGATCATCGGGTAATGCTCGGCGAGCTCGATGAACCAAGTCAAGGCCTGGAAAGTACTGAGGTAGGGCAAGAGCCAGTAGAGAACATAGCCCTTGGCGCCGAACAGCATCGTCAGGCCCACGCCGAGCAGGCCCTGGCAGGCGAGCACCGCAAACAGCTCACGCTTGCTGGGGCTGCGGATCAGTCGGTTGACCAGCAGATACTTCAAGCTCTGCGGTGCGCCCAGGAATAGCAGCGGCCTGATGAGGTGCGCAAGCGCGAACCTGGCCGTCGAGCGCACCTCGAACACCCCGGACTGCTGATAGTACCGATAGTCGGGATCGCGCTCCGGGTCACCCAACTTGTGGTGGTGATCCAGGGTGTGGGAGCGCTTGTAGCTGGCCCAGCCCTGGAAAATCAGGTAACCCGAGCACCAGGTGCCGAGGAATTTTTCCAGCCGCTTACTGCGACACAGCGCACCATGCGCCGCTTCGTGCAGCAGCGTGGCCAATGCCCGTTGTCGTGAACCGATCAGCAGGATGGACAACGGCAGCAGCCAGGGACTGGACTCGCCCAGGTAGATCGCCAGGCTGATCCAGAACAGGTTCTGCAGCAACGCGAGGGGGCCATGGTAATTGTCGTAGCGGTACAACTGCTTGATCTGGTCCTTGATCTCTTTCGAGAACCGGTGTCTGGGTAACATCGATGATCCTGTTTCATTCGCCTTGGAGACTCGGGCCCTGCGGATAGGGCGTCCGCCAGCCTTCGAGCGGCCGCAGAAACTAGTGAGTTGCCACGACGCTAACAACCTCCCTGTTCCGGGAGGTACCAGGCCGTACGCGCGCCCTATCTACTAGGCAGTGCCGGGCGCTATCGGGCCCGACAGCACCACTTCGCACCAAGGACGCCACGGGAAGTTAGCGATGCCAGGTCTTGAAAACGATTACCTCACTTACGATTTCGACATTACTTTCGAAAACAGCGTCGCGCTGGTGGCCTTCACCGACTCGCACCGGCACAACCTGTGGTCGATGCCACGGATGGCCCAGCTGACCCGACTGCTGAGACAGTTGAACGAGGATGACGCGGTAGGTGCAGTGCTGCTGCACAGCGGCGAGGGCCGATCGTTCGGTGCCGGCGGCAGCTTCCACGAGACCTCGACATTCACCGGTGGCAACGAGGTCGATGTCTGGATCGACCACGTCACCGACCTGTACATCGCAGCCCTGCAGTTGAACCGTCCGCTGATCGCAGCCATCGATGGCTACGCCATCGGCATCGGCCTGCAGATAGCCCTGACCGCCGACTACCGGATCGGCAGCGATCGCTGCGTGCTGAAGATGCCCGAGTTCGAACTGGGCATCGCCTGCACCTTTGGTGGCTTCATGCTGGAGAAGATCGTCGGTCGCAGCCTGATGCAGAACATGCTGATGTCCTGTGCCGAGTGGCCAGCACCGCGCGCCATGGCCGACGGGCTGCTGCATGCAGTGGCCGATGCCGGACAACTGCGCGCCAGCGCCCTGGAACAGGCCCACCGCGCCGCCGCGTTCACCGATGCCGCGTTCCGCAATACCAAGGCCTACCTCAACCGAGACTTCATCGCCGGGCTGGAGCAGACCCGCATCGCCGGCAAACAGGCGCATCGCGCGGCCTTCGCCGCTGGCGAGGCACAGGGCCGGATGAAGACGATCCTCAACCGCTCCAGTGTGCAACCGAGCCTGGAGGCGACCCCATGACCGTACAACCCTGGTTGCTGCTTTCCAGCCGCCCCCTCGACCGCTTCGAATCCGCCCACGTGCCGCTGGCCGCCTCGGCTTTCCACGGCTATGCCTCGGCCTGGCCGGTCCCCGCGCCCGACGACCGTCACGATGCGTCTGGCCGGCCTCGCACGCGCCTGCACGTAGGGGGAGACAACCTGATCGAGGTGCAAGGCGACCAGCTGACCGTGACGACCAGCAGCCGCAACACCTGCGCGCTGTACTGGAGCGCCGACCATCAAGGCAACTTCGTCCTGTCGACCGACCTGCTGATCGCTGCCAGCGCCTGGATGAGCCTGACCGATTGCCAGTTGGGCGTGCGCGAACAGGCGGGCGTGCACCTGGACGATCGCTCGAGCATCCATGGCATCGGCCGGTTGTTGCACAGCAGCCGCCTTGAGGTTGTGTTGCAGGGCAACCAGGTGCGCGTCGGACGTGACGCAATGCAAGACACCCTGGCCCTGCAAAGCGACCGCTACGGCGACGCCCTGTTCGCCGGACAGACGCAGATCAGGGCGTTGCAGGAAAGTATCGCCGGCCATCTGCAGCGGCCCGGCAAGGTCGCCGCACTGGTTTCCGGTGGTGTCGACTCCGGGTTGGTCGCCGCCCTGCTCGCCGCGCAGTGCCCGGACTTCGAAGCCTTCAGCATCGGTACCCCCTGGGGCAACGAGTTTGATGACGCCCAGCAACTGGCCGACGCACTCGGACGCCCGTTGAACCGTGTCGAACTCGACCCGCAATCGATCCTGCTGGCGCTGCCCCAGACCATCCGTGCCTTTGGCCATCCGCAGCCCCAAGCCGTAGAG
The DNA here is from genome assembly GCF_001307275.1 of Pseudomonas fluorescens. NCBI lineage: Bacteria > Pseudomonadati > Pseudomonadota > Gammaproteobacteria > Pseudomonadales > Pseudomonadaceae > Pseudomonas > Pseudomonas fluorescens. The sequence goes on along the minus strand of NZ_CP012831.1, from coordinate 2,841,792 downwards.
ATCGGCGTGGCAATCACCGCGTTCTGTCGGCAGTTGGAAGAAGGCCGGACGATTTTCACCGGTTATGGCTCGGATCTGATCAACTCCGGCATGGCCACGGGTGACGGCCTGGCTGAAGATATCCGCAGCAGTATCGCGGTCGAGGTCGACAAGACCCGTTACTCCAGCGAACTCACAGGCATCGCGGCCCAAGCCTGCGGCAGCGAACTGGTTCATCCCTACTGGGACCTGCCGGTGCTGCGTAGCGCGCTGGACACGTGTCCGTCGGTCAAGACCACCCGCGGCCGCGAAAAGGGCCACCTGCGCCTTGCCGCCGAGCAATGGCTGCCTGCCGAGGTCGCCTGGCGCAAGAAGACCGCCATCCACCACGGCAATGGGTTGGGCACGGCGCTGTCGCAGTTGATCGACGTCACCACCCACCAGTCCGCCAGCGCGCCGGCGCTGTACCGCCAGATCCTGGCGACCCAGCTGGACCAGGCCGTACGAGCCCCATTGGCGCCGCTGTGTGCCGAAGAAGTACTCGACCGCGCCCTGCACTCACTCGCTCACTGCCGCTGAAGGAACCGCCCATGAACTCATCCGTTTCCTTGCGCGACCTGCGCGGCCAGACCCTGACCGCCTCTGGCCTGGGCGTCCATCTGCCGGACGAAACACCGCTGGCGGCCGTTCGCCAGGCGGTGCTCGACCATGGCGTGACCCTGCTGCGCAACGTCCACTTCGACGAAGACAGCTTCCGGCAGTTCGTCGAAAGCCTGGGGGACAAGGTGTCCTACGACGAGGGCAACGCCAACGTTGGCTACGGCTTCGCCGACATCCTCAAGCTCGACGGCACCCACGATAAGGAAAAGGTCATTACCGGCCGGGGCAGCCTGCCGCTGCATACGGACGGCATCCTGCTCGGCACCCAGGTCGACCTCATCATCCTGTATGCCGCCGACGTTGCGAACATTGACGAAGATGGCGCAACCGTCGTGTGCGACCAGCTCGCGGCCTGGAAGGACATGCCCGATTCGTTGCGCCAACCGCTGCTGGACGGCCGGCTCGAATACCTGGCCTTCGAGCGAGGCTATTTCGCCACGGTGCCCGAGGGCTGGTATCCGATATCCACGTTCCGCGACTACGGCCGTGTCCGCTCGCTCAACCTCGCGTTGCCTTTCGACAGCCAGGTCAAGGCCAGTTGGGATGTTCGCGTGCCGGGGCTGAGCGAGGACGCATCGGCTGCCTGGTTCGCGGAACTGGAACGACACCTGACAGCCGACCCGTACCTGTACTGCCATCGCTGGCGCAAGGGTGACCTGTTGATCATCGATAACCAGCGCACCCTGCACGGCCGGCGCGGGCTGTTGCCCAATACCTGCCGCAAGCTGCTACGCGGCCAGGTAACGTTCGAGGCCATCGCCTCGGCACCCGGCGCGGCGCTGGAGAGTGCCTGAGCGTGTGCACGATCATTGCCGCGCTCGGCCTTTCACCGCAGTGGCCGGTGATGCTGGCCACGGTGCGGGACGAGTCGGTCGCGCGGCCATGGCAAGCCCCGGCCGCGCATTGGCCCGAGCAGCATCCACAGGTGATCGGCGGCCTGGACCTGCAATCCGGCGGCACCTGGCTGGCGCTTGACGTTCACCAGCACCGCGCGAGTTTTCTGGTCAACCGCCCAGAGCACCTCGCCGGTAAAACCCGCAGCCGTGGCGACCTGCCGCTCATCGCATTGCAAGCACCCGCGCAGCGCTGGGACGCCGACAGCCTGAGCCAGTACAACGGCTTCATCCTAGGACTGGCCGATGCCAACGGCCTGGTGCTCCATCAATGGGACACCCGCACCCTGCGCTCGGTGCATCTGGGCAAGGGTCTCCACGGCCTGTGCTACCGCGGCATCGGCGAGGATCACCCACGCCTGGCACGGCACCTGCCCCGTTTCGCCGCCAGCCCGCTGCCTCGGCCTCTCGCGACGGCCTCCCCGGCGCAAGCCTGGGGTCGCTGGCTGCACCTATTGGCCGATGGCGGCCAGTACAGCAGCGCCGACGATGCGCTGATGTGGCGGCGCGACGTTGAAGGCGGCCCCTGGGCCTCTCAATCGGCCGCTTGCCTGGCGCTGGGCAAACAACAGTCGCGACTGGACTTCAGCGCCTCGCCACTGGACCCGACCAGTTGGCGCAACTTGCCGTCCCCTTTATCCCATTAGAACGAGAATGCTGCCTTGAACATCCACCTCCTCGCGCCGGATCAATACCCCCAGTTGCTGGCTTTCATCGGCCAGTCGAACGATGCCGACGCCCAGTTGTTCCTCGCCGGCGCACTGAGCAATCGCGCCGAGGGCCTGCAGGTCTATGTGCGTCAGGCGGGCGACCACCTGCTCGGTGCCGTCGCCCTGTTGCCCAGCCTGCCGCCGTTCGCCGTGCCGGTCATCCTCGTTGCCGGCGAGCCGGACGCAGCGTTGCTGGCACACGTTGCCGCAGGGCATGTCAGCCCGCAGATGGCAATCGGTCCCAAGGCCGTCCTGGAGCGCTTGCTGGAACACTGGCCGGCCGCCTGGCTGCCGCTGATCGGGCGGCGCGACGAAGTGCTGCTCAAACAGTTCGCCCCCTTCCCGGTCGAATCGATACCGGCACTCAGCACCCGCCTGGCCGGGCCTGAGGACGAAGCCACCCTGGTTGGCTACCGGATCCAGATGGAGAAAGATTCCGGCGTAAAGCTCGTGTCCAGTCGCGAACAGGCCACGCATACCGTCCGCCAGCTCACCCAGCGCCAGGCGCTGCATGTGGTCGAGGTGGACGGCCAGCTCGGCGGCTGCACGGCCCTGACCAGCCGGGACGAACAGCACGAGCAACTGGGCTTCATCTTCGTCGAGGCCCGTCACCGGCTGCGTGGCGTTTCGGACAGGCTGCTGAGCGACGTCTGTGCCGGCATCCACCGCCGCCAGCGCAAGCCGCTGACGTTTACCTGCAGCGGCGGCCCGTTGCGTCATCGCCTGGGTGAGATCGGCTTTCGCACAGTGGGCGAACATTTGAAGCTGTATTTCGGCTGATCACCAAGGAATCCAACGAATGTTCCAGCGCCAGTTCCTCAGCATGGTTGCGCATCATCGAGACCGTCCGGCCGTCATCGACAGCCACGGCACGTCCAGCACCTACGGCGACCTGCTGCAAGCCATCGACCTGTTGCGCGCCCGCTTGCAGGCGGCGGGCCTGCGAGAAGGCGATGTGGTGGCGACCCAACTTGGCAACAGCACCGGCTATGTGGCGCTCTTGTTCGCCATGGCCAGCCTGGGCCTGGTCCATTGCCCGATCAATCTGGCCAGCAGTGCCGAGCACCGGGCGATGCGCCTGACCCAGGTCGGTGCCACCGTGCTGGTCAATGAACGGGGCATCGTACCCGACGGCATCGATGTACCCGGCTTCGCCCTGCACTCCTCGATCCCCGTCAACCAGGAAGCTCCCGCCTGGCAGGAGCGAACCGGGCTGATGCGCATGCAGGAGACCTCCGGCAGCACGGGTACGCCGAAACTCGCCCTATGGCGACAGGACCGCCTGTTTCGGGAGATCCTGCACTGGGTCGAGTGCGCCGGCCTCGATGACAGCGCGCGCTACCTGAACATCCACACCCTCGATGGCGGCCATGCCGTCGACCTCCATGTGTTCCCTGCCTTGCTGACGGGCGCCACGCTTTACCTGGGCGAAGCGTCCCGAATCGAGGACACCCTGCGCACCCTCGACGAGCAGCGCATCAGCGTGATGAGCGCGTTGCCCTCGCAATACCTGGCGCTGGCGCAAGCCGCGCAACGGCTCGGCACCCGGTTGCCGGCGCTGACCCGGCCGTTCTGCGGCGGCGCCTACCTGGACGATCAGGTGGTGCTCGAAGCCGAGCGCGGTCTGGGCATACACATCAAGCGAATCTATGGTTCCACCGAGTTCGGCATGATCCTGGCCAATTTCGCCCCCGGCCTGCAGGTCAACTGCGGCATGCGTGCGGTGGGGGATGTCGAGGTGACGCTGGCGGTGCTCGACCCCGCGCAGCCGGAGGTCGGCGAAATCGTCGCTCGCTCCGCGCATCGGGGCTCCGGTTACTTCCCCCTCCCGGCCAACCCGGTCGAGGACGACGCCTATCCCACCGGGGATGTCGCACGAAGACTGGACGATGGCAGCCTGATGCCATTGGGACGCACGAACGACGCCCTGCTGACCGCACAGGGGACACAATTCACGCCCGCCCTGGAAGGACGTCTTGCACAGTCGCTGGTACTCGAACGGGTGGTCGTGCTTGTCGACGAACAGGATCGCCGTCGCGCCCACGTGGTGCTGCAAGCCAGCCCCGTCATCGCTGCTCAAAAGCGGTCGACGCTGGTCATGCTACTGGAGCGACTGGGTGTTGCCGCTGGCATCGCGGCAATCGAAAGGATACCGTTGACACCGACCGGCAAGCCGGACCGCATGCGCTTGCGCATGCTGCTCGGCACAAGGCACACAGGCATGGAATCAATCATTCATCTGAAGGACCTGACATGAGCGCCACGCACATTCAGCCAAAAGGCTTTCGAAGCATCATCGCCAACCTGGGCATCAAGGACAGCCGCGACGATTTCATGGCCGTCATCTCCGACGTGCCGGCCAGCATCAGTGCCGTGTTCACTCAGTCGCGCTTTGCCGGCCCGAGTGTGACGCTGTCCCGCGAGGTCGCCCAACGTGATACCGCACAAGGCGTGGTGGTGATCGCGCGCAACGCCAACGTCGCCACGGGCCCAGAGGGCCTGGCCAATGCCCAGGAAGTTCGCGCGGGGCTGGCCCGGGCCGTGGACGTCGACCCGCAGGCGCTGGTGATCGCCTCGACCGGCGTGATCGGTCGCCAGTATCCGATGGAGAAGATCCGCACCTTCCTGGGCAACGTACCGCCCCTGCAACCCGCCGACTTCCAACGCTGCGCGGCGGCGATCATGACCACCGACACCCACACCAAGTACGCAGCACGCCAGGTCGGCAGCGCAAGCCTGGTTGGCATCGCCAAGGGCGTGGGGATGATCGAGCCGAACATGGCGACCCTGCTGACGTTCTTCTTTACCGATGCCCGCATCGCCCCCGATGTGCTGGATGCGCTGTTTCGTCGGGTGATCGACAAGACCTTCAATGCCTTGAGCATCGATACCGATACCTCCACCAGCGACTCGGCGGCGATCCTCGCCAACGGACTGGCGGGCGAAGTGGACATGGTCGAATTCGAGCAAGCGCTTTATGACATCGCCCTTGGGCTGGTGCGCATGATCGCCTCGGACGGCGAAGGCGCGAGCAAGGCACTGGAGGTGCACGTCACGGGGGCGCGTGATGATGCGCAGGCCAAGCGTGTGGCCAAGGCCATCGTCAACTCGCCGCTGGTCAAGACCGCTGTCCATGGCGCGGACCCGAACTGGGGGCGCGTAGCCATGGCAATCGGCAAGTGCGAGGCAGAACAGGACATCGACCCGGACAAGGTACGCATCGTTTTTGGTGAGACCGAGGCGTATCCACAGCAGTTGGACGAGGCCGGGCTACTGGCGGTCAAGGGTTACCTGCAGGGCAAGGAAGTGCTGATCTCGGTAGACCTGAACATCGCCCAAGGGCAGTTCACCGTCTATGGGTGCGATCTTTCGGAGGGTTACATCCGCATCAACGCCGACTACACGACCTGAGTACCGGCGTGGGCTGGAGTTCGAGGGTGGAACCGTGGTGCCCGTGCATTCAATGGGCACCACGGATCCTGTGCGGGCCACAGCAATAGCGGCTCACGGCCAACGAGCGAGCCTAGGCCCCGAGGGCATCGTTGATGCCGTGTCAGCAGCGCCCTTCCAGAATCGCCGCATACCCCTCGCGAAAACTCGGATACCGCGGCGACCAGCCCAGGGCCTTGGCCCGGGCGTTGCTGCAGCGTTTGCTACCGGCGCGGCGGACGCTGGCGTTTTCGGCCCATTGGGTGACACCCATGTAGTTGCGCAGCCAGCCCACCACGTCGGCCAGCGCGGCGGGCGTGTCGTCGACACCGATGTAGCAGTCTTCCAGGGGTTTGCCCTGGCGATCGGCTTCCAGCAGAAAGGCCAGCAGTCCCGCCGCGTCGTCGGCGTGGATGCGGTTGGCGTACAGGGGTGGATCTTCCACCACGCTGTAGCCCTGGCGCACCTGGTTCAGCAGCCATTCGCGGCCCGGCCCATAGATGCCGGTCAGGCGCACGCGGCTGGCGGGGATGCCACTGTCCAGGGCCACTTGCTCGGCTTCGAGCATCAGCCGGCCGGAATACCCGCCGGCCACGGTGGGCGAGGTTTCATCCACCCATTCGCCCTGCTGCTGCCCATACACACTGCTGCTGGACACAAACAGCAGGCGCTTGGGCCGCTGCCCATGCTGCTTCAGCCAGCCCAACACATGCTGCAAGCCTTCGACATACGCCGTGCGATAGCCCGCTTCGTCATGGTCGGTGGCCGCGGCGCTGTACACCAGGTAATCCAGCGAGCCGGTGGGCCAGTCGGCCGGGCATTGCTCGCCGAACAAATCCCCCGCCACCCCGATGACGCCGGCCGGCAGGCTCGAAACCGTACGCCGCAGGCCATGGACCTGCCAATGTTCGGCCAATAACTGGCGAGCCAGGCGGCCGCCGATATCACCGCAGCCGGCGATCAAAACAGAAGGCGCGGACATCAAGAACTCCTCTGGCAAAGCCCCAGACTAGCCTCCGAGGGGGACGAGCGGCTAGCCATGGGACAAAAAAAGTAACTGTATTACTTTTGTTAACAAGAATTACTTGCAATAATGCCCGCCACTTTTGTTCTCGGCCCACGAGGCCTGGAAGAACATCAACCTTCTTTTTTTCTCAGGTCCGGCCAGCATGAAACGCTCTCTATCCCCCGCTTCGCCAACCAACCGACCTCGTGCCTGGAGCACGGTAGCCGCCCTGCTGTTCAGCCTGCTGCTGGCACCTGTCGCCGCGCTCGCTGATGCACAGACGCCCGCCACGGCCCCAGCCACAACCCCGGCCGCCGCCCAGGCACCGGCAGACCCGGCCGCTCCCGTTGCGACGCCGGTCGCCACCGATCCGGCCCAAGCCGTCGAGGCCCAGGCACCTGAAGCACTCGAAGCCGACAACTCGCTGGGCATGGCCCACGACCTGTCGCCATGGGGCATGTACAAGAACGCCGACATCATCGTGAAAATCGTGATGATCGGCCTGGCCATCGCGTCGATCATCACCTGGACCATCTGGATTGCCAAAGGCTTCGAGCTGTTGGGGGCCAAGCGTCGCTTGCGCGGTGAAATCGCCGCCCTGAAAAAAGCCGCCACCCTCAAGGACGCCAGCGCCACCGCCGCGAAGGAAGGCACCCTCGCCAACCTGCTGGTGCATGACGCACTCGAAGAGATGCGCCTGTCGGCCAACAGCCGCGAGAAAGAAGGCATCAAGGAACGCGTGAGTTTCCGACTGGAGCGCCTGGTTGCCGCCTGCGGTCGCAACATGAGCAGCGGCACCGGCGTGCTCGCCACCATCGGCTCCACCGCCCCCTTCGTCGGCCTGTTCGGCACCGTGTGGGGCATCATGAACAGCTTCATCGGCATCGCCAAGACCCAGACCACCAACCTCGCCGTCGTCGCCCCAGGCATCGCCGAAGCCCTGCTGGCAACGGCACTGGGCCTGGTCGCGGCCATTCCAGCCGTGGTGATCTACAACGTCTTCGCCCGCTCCATTGCCGGCTACAAGGCCCAGGTCTCCGACGCTTCGGCGCAAGTCCTGCTGCTGGTCAGCCGTGACCTCGATCACCTGCCGTCCGAGCGCAGCTCGCAACCGCACATGGTGAAAGTGGGGTAATCGGCCATGGGCCTGCATTTGAAAGAAGGCGCAGACGACGATCTGGCCGAGAACCACGAAATCAACGTCACGCCGTTCATCGACGTGATGCTGGTGCTGTTGATCATCTTCATGGTGGCCGCCCCGCTGGCCACCGTGGACATCAAGGTCGACCTGCCGGCGTCGACGGCAAAGCCTTCGCCGCGCCCGGAAAAACCGGTATTCCTCAGCGTCAAGGCCGACCAACGCCTGTTCCTGGGTGAAGACGAGGTCAAGGCCGACACCCTCGGTGCGACCCTCGACGCCAAGACCCAGGGCAAGAAAGACACGACGATCTTCTTCCAGGCCGATAAAGGCGTGGACTACGGCGACCTGATGAGCGTGATGGATGCGCTGCGAAGCGCCGGCTACCTGAAGGTCGGCCTGGTCGGACTCGAGACGGCGCCCAAGAAATGATCACGACGCGCCAAAAGCTGACGCGTTACAGCGGTAGCCTGATGGTGGTATTGGGCGTGCATGCGCTCGCCATCGCCCTGGCGCTGAACTGGACCTCGCGCGCGCCCATCGAATTGCCGCCCCAGGCGATGATGGTCGAACTGGCGCCAGTGCCAGCCCCGCCACCGCCGGCACCGCCGAAAGTCGTCACACCGCCGCAACCGCCCGAGCCGGTCGAAGAGCTGCCGCTGCCCAAGCTTGCCGAAGCGCCGACGCCGGAAATCGCCGTGCCCAAGCCGGTCAAGCCCAAGCCCAAGCCTCAACCGCCCAAACCCAAGCCCGTGGTCGAGAAAAAGCCGGAGCCGCCGAAGGAACAGCCGTCGGAGCAGAAACCGAGCGACACTCAGCCGACCCAGGCACCGACCGAGAAGTCCGCGCAACCGGCGCCCGGCCCGTCACCTGCGCAGACGGCCGCCAAGGCCAATTGGCAGGGCACGCTGCTGGCGCACTTGGGCAAGTACAAGAAGTACCCGCCCAGGGCGCAGCAAATGAACAAGGAAGGCACCAACCGCTTGCGTTTCGTGGTGGATGCCGACGGCAACGTGCTGTCATTCGAATTGGTGGGCAGTTCCGGCACGGAGTTGCTGGACCGGGCCACCCTGGAAATGATCCGCCGCGCCCAACCGCTGCCCAAGCCACCGGCGGAGTTGCTGACCAACGGCACCATCGAACTGACGGCACCGTTTGTGTACTCCATCGACAAGCGCCGGCGCTGATCGCAAATTTGCAAGCCCCTGTAACAGGGGCTTTTTATTTCTGGTGAAGAGGCCTTTTGGAGCAAAGGCAATGTGGGAACCAGGGCATCTGTGGGAGCAAAGCTTGCTCGCGATACAGGCACCTCGGTTCCAGTGAACACCGCGTTAACTTCATCGCGGGCAAGCCTTGCTCCCACAGACAATTCCACATTCTTGAATAAATCCCCTCGCCACACAGACATTCGACAGTGTCACACCGCGCCCCCAGTCTGATAACGTGCGTCTATCGATTGCAGCCGGTATGCTTGGCTCGCAACTTCACGGACGCTCGCCATGACCCTCACAGAATTACGCTACATCGTGACCCTCGCCCAAGAGCAGCATTTCGGCCATGCGGCCGAGCGTTGCCACGTCAGCCAGCCGACGCTATCGGTGGGCGTGAAAAAACTTGAAGACGAACTCGGTGTACTGATTTTCGAGCGCAGCAAAAGCGCCGTGCGCCTGACCCCGGTGGGTGAAGGCATCGTCGCCCAGGCACAGAAAGTCCTGGAGCAGGCCCAAGGCATTCGCGAGCTGGCCCAGGCCGGCAAGAACCAACTGACCGCCCCGCTGAAAGTCGGCGCGATCTACACCGTCGGCCCATACCTGTTCCCCCACCTGATTCCACAACTGCACCGGGTCGCCCCGCAGATGCCGTTGTACATCGAAGAAAACTTCACCCACGTGCTGCGCGACAAGCTGCGCAACGGCGAGCTGGACGCGATCATCATCGCCCTGCCGTTCAACGAAGCCGACGTCCTGACCCTGCCGCTCTACGACGAACCCTTCTACGTCCTGATGCCGGCAGAGCACCCCTGGACCCAGAAAAAAACCATCGACGCGGCCCTGCTCAACGACAAGAGCCTGCTGCTGCTCGGCGAAGGCCATTGCTTCCGCGACCAGGTGCTCGAAGCCTGCCCGACCCTGACCAAGGGCAGCGAAGGGGCCAAGCACACCACGGTGGAATCCAGCTCCCTGGAAACCATTCGCCACATGGTCGCATCCGGCCTGGGCATCTCGATCCTGCCGCTGTCGGCAGTGGACAGCCATCATTACTCCCCCGGGGTGATCGAAGTCCGCCCGCTGACGCCGCCCGTGCCGTTCCGTACCGTCGCCATCGCCTGGCGCGCCAGTTTCCCGCGGCCCAAGGCCATCGAAATCCTCGCCGACTCGATCCGCCTGTGCTCCGTGGCCAAGCCGCCCGCTGGCAAGTAAGCCGCGGTCATGACTGAGCTGTCGAAGGTGCCGGTCACGACACTCAAGGGTGTCGGTGAAGCCATGGCCGAGAAACTGGCCAAGGTCGGCCTGGAAAACCTCCAGGACCTGCTGTTCCACCTGCCGTTGCGCTATCAGGACCGCACCCGCGTGGTGCCCATCGGCCATCTGCGCCCGGGACAGGATGCGGTGATCGAAGGCACCGTCAGCGGCGCCGACGTGGTCATGGGCCGCCGCCGCAGCCTGGTGGTGCGCCTGCAGGACGGCACCGGCGGACTCAGCCTGCGCTTCTATCACTTCAGCAATGCGCAAAAGGAAGGCCTCAAGCGTGGCACCCGCGTGCGCTGCTACGGTGAAGCGCGGCCCGGGGCGTCGGGACTGGAAATCTACCACCCGGAATACCGCAGCATTACCGGCGACGAACCGCCGCCCGTGGATGAAACCCTGACCCCGGTCTATCCGCTCACCGAAGGCCTGACCCAGCAACGCCTGCGCCAGCTCTGCCAGCAAACCCTGACGTTGCTCGGCCCCAGCAGCCTGCCCGACTGGCTACCCACGGAACTGGCCCGGGATTACCACTTGGCGCCGCTGGCCGACGCGATCCGCTACCTGCATCATCCGCCCGCCGACGCCGACGTGGACGAACTCGCCCTGGGCCATCACTGGGCCCAGCATCGTCTGGCGTTCGAAGAGCTGCTGACCCATCAACTGTCCCAGCAACGCCTGCGCGAAAGCCTGCGCTCCCTGCGCGCCCCGGCCATGCCCAAGGCCAGGGACCTGCCGGCCCGCTACCTGGCCAACCTCGGCTTCACCCCCACAGGCGCGCAGCAACGAGTCGGCAACGAAATCGCCTACGACCTGAGCCAGCCCGAGCCAATGCTGCGGCTGATCCAGGGCGATGTCGGCGCCGGCAAGACCGTGGTCGCCGCCCTCGCCGCGCTGCAGGCCTTGGAGGCGGGTTATCAGGTGGCGCTGATGGCGCCCACCGAGATCCTCGCCGAACAACACTTCATCACCTTCCAGCGCTGGCTCGAACCGCTGGGCATCGAAGTCGCCTGGCTGGCCGGCAAGCTCAAGGGCAAGAACCGCGCCGCCGCCCTGGCGCAGATCGCCGAGGGCGCACCGATGGTGGTCGGCACCCATGCGCTGTTCCAGGACGAAGTGCAGTTCAAGAACCTGGCCCTGGTGATCATCGACGAACAGCACCGCTTCGGCGTGCAACAGCGCCTGGCCCTGCGGCAGAAAGGCGTCGGCGGGCGGATGTGCCCCCATCAACTGATCATGACCGCCACGCCGATCCCGCGGACCCTGGCGATGAGCGCCTACGCCGACCTCGACACCTCGATCCTCGACGAACTGCCTCCCGGCCGTACGCCGGTCAATACCGTGTTGGTCACCGATACCCGACGGGTGGAAGTGATCGAGCGCGTGCGCAGCGCCTGTGCCGAGGGCCGGCAGGCCTATTGGGTGTGTACGTTGATCGAAGAGTCGGAAGAACTGACCTGCCAGGCGGCCGAAACCACCTTCGAGGACCTCACCGCCGCCCTCGGCGAGTTGAAAGTCGGGTTGATCCACGGTCGCATGAAGCCCGCCGAGAAAGCCGCGGTCATGGCTGAATTCAAGGCCGGCGCCCTGCAACTGCTGGTCGCCACCACGGTGATCGAGGTGGGCGTCGACGTGCCCAATGCCAGCCTGATGATCATCGAAAACCCCGAGCGCCTGGGCCTGGCACAGTTGCACCAGCTGCGCGGCCGGGTGGGCCGGGGCAGCGCCGCCAGCCATTGCGTCTTGCTCTATCACCCGCCGCTGTCGCAGATCGGCCGCCAACGGCTGGGGATCATGCGCGAAACCAACGACGGTTTCGTCATCGCCGAAAAAGACCTCGAATTGCGCGGCCCCGGTGAAATGCTCGGCACACGCCAGACAGGTCTGCTTCAATTCAAGGTAGCCGACCTGATGCGCGACGCCGATCTGCTCCCCGCCGTACGCGATGCCGCCCAGGCCCTGCTGGAACGCTGGCCCGACCACGTCAGCCCGCTGCTGGATCGCTGGCTGCGTCATGGGCAGCAATACGGCCAAGTGTGAGCACGCGCTCAGTTTTCAAGCCCCGCGTGCAGGACAAGCTGGTTATACTGACCAACTTGTAGGAAAACGGATACAGACCATGACAGAAGCTGCCCTCGTCCCCGAAGCCCCGCACGCTCCGTCTGTTATTCGGCTGTTGCTCGAGAAATTGGGCATCGGCTATGACGAAGTACTCGAACGACCCGGCCTGAACCCCGCCCGCAAAGTGCAGGCGGTGTTGTTGCACGATGCCGTTGGCGCGCTCATGGTGCTGTTTCCACAAAGCCAGCTGCTGGACCTCAATCGCCTGGCCGAACTCACCGGCCGCAAGCTCACGGCGGTGCCGACCGAACGCCTGGAGCGCATGCTTGGCAAACACAGCCTGAGCCTGCTGCCCGGGCTGCCGGCGCTGACCAGCTCACCGTGCCTGTACGAAGAAAGCCTGCTGCGCGAACCGAAGCTGCTGATCAACTCCGGCGAGCCGGGGCTGCTGCTGGAAGTGACCAGCGAAGCGTTCAAGACCATGCTCACCAAGGCCAGCGCCGCGACGTTCGGCGAAGCCGTGAGCAACATCACCCCCAACCTGGACCGCCCCCACGACGACCGCGCGGAAATCACCCAGGCTGTGCAGGCGTTCACCGCCCGGCGTATCCAGCAACGGCTGGAAGAAACCATCGAGATCCCGCCGCTGGCTGAAACCGCGCAAAAAATCATCAAGCTGCGGGTCGACCCCGACGCCACCATCGACGACATCACCGGCGTGGTGGAAACCGACCCGGCCCTGGCCGCGCAAGTGGTGAGCTGGGCCGCCTCACCCTACTACGCGTCGCCGGGCAAGATTCGCTCAGTGGAAGACGCCATCGTGCGGGTACTGGGCTTCGACCTAGTGATCAACCTGGCACTGGGCCTGGCCCTGGGCAAGACCCTGAGCCTGCCCAAGGACCATCCGCAACACACCACGCCGTACTGGCACCAGTCGATCTACACCGCCGCCGTCATCGAAGGCCTGACCCGCGCCATGCCGCGCGCGCAACGTCCCGAGGGTGGCCTGACCTACCTGTCGGGCCTGCTGCACAACTTCGGCTACCTCCTGCTGGCCCACGTGTTCCCACCGCACTTCTCGCTGATCTGTCGACACCTGGAGGTCAACCCGCACCTGTGCCACAGCTACGTGGAACAGCACCTGCTGGGCATCAGCCGCGAGCAGATCGGCGCCTGGCTGATGCGCTACTGGGACATGCCCGACGAACTGGCCACCGCCCTGCGCTTCCAGCACGACCCCAACTACGACGGTGAATACGCCGCCTACCCGAACCTGGTGTGCCTGGCCGTGCGCCTGCTGCGCGCCCGCAGCATCGGCTCCGGCCCGGACGAAGACATCCCGGATGCCCTGCTCGAACGCGTGGGCCTGACCCGGGAAAAGGCCAACGACGTGGTCAGCAAGGTGCTTGAAGCAGAAGTACTGCTGCGGGAACTGGCTTCGCAGTTTCACAGCTGAGCACCGCTCTCATTGGGTTTTGCCACCCAGTGAGAGCGGCTTCGCTCGCAACGGACACCGCAGGCGGTTTAGCCCAAGTAACGTAGAATCCAGTCTTGTCTGGAACTACCGGAAACTCGAAAGCCACTGATCACGATCCGTTCATCCGCCATGACAACCATATCTTCCGGTACGTTCGCCCCATCGATCCCCTCATAAACAACATAGCCTACGCCATCGTTGAATTGCGGGTCTAAAGAGCCATCAGGACGGTATCGCGCTGTCAGCACTCCATTACGAGAAGTATCGAGATGCCCCACGGCGCCTGTAACAACTATCGCGCCATCAGGTCGCCAATCGCATTTTGTCCAAGTAAGATTCCTGGCATACAACGTGGCAAACAAGGGAGCTCCATTATTAAAAGCGGAATCGTAGGATCCTTGCTCATTCAAAACAACAAGCACTCCTTTTGTGCCGTCACTCTCTACAGATTCACCGACAACAAGGATTTTCTCAAAACCCGCACTTCTGCCTATCGCTATTGAAAAAAATCTTGCCGTGTTGGCGAGGGGGATTACGATGGGACGGTTGTTATTGAAATCTGGATCCACTCGCCCCTCACTGTCGAAACGTACAACATAAAGCCCGTACTGTATTTCATCACCATAATGACCGCAGACCAGCACTTTTGTATCAGACTGAACGGTGACACCTGAAGCAGTAGTCCATCTGTACTCGACGCCAGGGAGTTCAACAATTGAAGTGCGCCTGTCGAAAGTGTCATCCAACGAACCATCTACGTTCAAACGAATAGCAATGGCTCTGATACCTTGCGTAAGATAAGTTTGATCTACCAATACAATCTTGCCGTTTGCGTCCTCAATCGCAGAATATCTCCAGTTCCCCTCCGCCTTGCCTGAATCACTTTCACCTTCTGAACCCTGCTCGCTCTGTTGCTTGCGCCCCCAAATAGGCAGACGGACGACACCATTATTTCCAAACTCGCTATTGAACTCGCCATTCTCACGCAACTTTATGATAATGGTGCCGAAATCATCGTCGTTACCAAATCGGCCACCTATAATCGATCCGCCGTCAGACAATGAATTAATACCCAGTAAATTGGGGTGCATCCCTCTCTCTGGCAATTCAATATAACCCGTTCCCGAATTGCCAAATGTGCTGTCGAGTGTTCCATCCTCGTTCAAACGCAAGACCACCATAGGAGCCCCCACTCCCAGTAACGGCATGACTGCAAGCAATTTGCCGTTAGGAAGTGCCAATATACCGGGTGCTCCGGCCGCGGAAACTTCTGGTATGGGAAGATGCAACACGCCCCCTTCCCCAAAGGATGGGTCGAGGGTGCCCGCTTTAAGACTGCCTGCAGGATGAGTCATGATTTTGTGCTCCATCGGTGCGTGGGGAATCCAACAACGATGTTGAGTAGACACCTCAACCCGCGATCACACACCTGTCAGAGATGACAGTTCTGATTGCCCGTACAGACAACGTGCTGAGCTGACCGGCCATTGCAGACACTGAATGGCTCAAGCGCCAGGAGATGACGGTGCCTTTGCGCCAAGGGCAGGGCGTGCCCCCTCGCCCCCAATCCCATGGTTACTCAAGCCAGATAGCGAATGATCCAGCTTCCAACGATACGGGACCAAACCGGGCCGGGTAGCCGCGCAAAACCGCCAACGACGATCCGTCCGTCTGGCATTAGCGCCATATCCTCGACCGTCTCGTACTGTCCTTCTTCGTCAAAAAGCACAAAGCCAACGTCGTTGAAGGTCAGGTCCGGCGAACCATCGGAACGGAACCGTGCGGTGAGCGCTGACACGCCCTCTTCCACAACCCCTCTGCCGGTACTGCCCCCGACAAGAATGGAACCGTCTGCCTGCCATGCGCAGCGATACCAGTCATGCCCCTGATCCACCCACTTAGAGAACAGTGGCTGCCCGCTATTGAACGCAAAATCGAAGAATCCATCGCGACTCAACACGAACATCAGCCCGTGCCTGTATTGGTCGCGCCAAACATCCCCGACAACAACAATCGCGTCGTCGCGTTCTCTCAGCGCCATCGCATTCGCATTCATGAAAGTGGGGTTTGCAACGGTCACAACGCCGACGCCGCCATTGAAACTGGTATCGAGACGCCCCGTTACATCCAGACGTATCACATAGATACCGTTGGAATCCGGAGTGTCTTGGGAAGAATACTCCCCGCAAACCAGCACCTGGCCATCCGCTTGAAGGACAACACTTCTGATACTGGTAGGGGTACGGGGAATACCGGGGAGTTCGATAACCACGAATCCACTCCCGTTAAACGTGTCGTCAGTAGAGCCATCCGGGTTAAGACGAAGCACCGCCCACTGCCCTGGTGACGTGCCGAACTCTACCCAACTGGGCAGAACGATCTTCCCATCCGACTGCACAACCGCAGAGACGCCCTGATTGCCTGAAGATCGCGCATCCCCTGCGGAAGGTTCTCGGTCCCGCCGACTGAAAGTCGCCGGGCCATCTTCCCTATCTTCAGCCCTTGGCTCACTACGATACGGAAGCAAACGCACACCGTCCTCGCCAAAGAGCGTATTCAGCCGCCCATCCTCCAGGAATCGCACGACATAAGCGCCGCTCTGCTCGAACGATGAAAATTGACCGATCACCAACCATCCACCATCGTCCAGGCCGCTGAGTTGGTAGACCTCCAAGTCTGTATTTTTGATGGAGAACTCCACCAAGCCCGTCCCGGCGCCACCAAACGCCATATCGAGCGATCCATCCTCGTTCACTTTCGCCAGTCTGATAGGGGCGGGGTCTCCCGGTAGAAGCACGGTGATCAGCAGTTTGTTTTCAGCCAGCGGCAGGATGGCTAGCGTGCGATAGCCTGTTAAATCGGGGGTCGGCAGTGTCAGTACCCCCTCTTCGGCAAAGGTCGGGTCGAGCGTGCCAGCCTGAACGGCGCTTGGTGCCTGGGCCATGATCGTCACTCCATCAAGGTGTATGAAACCACGCGGGTTTCATCACAATGGAGCACCCAAACACCGATCCGCACACCTGTCAGAGCTGACAGTCACCATGATCCTTGACGGCCAAATCAATGGCCTTTCAGGCCAAACCCGATCAAGCCTTCGGCTTGGCCTTCTTCGGCTTCAGATACTTGGTCAGCCCCTGGAACCAGATCACCAGCGCCGGGTTGCCCTTGATCTGGATCGACTTGTCCTGGATCCCTGTCATGAACGCCAACTGCTTGTTCTTGGCCTGCATCGTGGCGAAGCCATAGGCGGCGTCCTTGAAGGCGATGGCGAAGGCAGGCTCCGGGTAAGTACCGGACTGGCTGGTGATGCGCTGGTTCTTCACGGTGAAATGCCGGGCGACCTTGCCGTCCAGGGTTTGCAGCTGGAACACCAATTCCTTGTCGCCCAACTGCTGCTGGAACGCCGGATTGGTCCGGCTGGCCTTGCCCATCAACAACCCCAGCATCCACAGCAGAAAACGAAATTTCATGGGCACAGCCTCGTGAGAAAAGATCAATGGCTGGCAGTTTAGCGATTCTTCGGCACAACGCCATCATCGGATCGCTTTGTCGGAAGATAAGCTGGTTTTCGCGAAAGATGACTGCCAAGTCACAAAACCTGAAATCAAAAGATCGCAGCCTTCGGCAGCTCCTACATCGGTTTCTGTAGGAGCTGCCGAAGGCTGCGATTTTTTGATCCCTTTCCCCTGCCCAACCCTCGGACATTTCCTTCAACACGCCGGGCTGTTCGTGAACTAGGCAGGGCTCTGGGGCACCGCTAACCTTTGTTCGTCATCGCAAAAAACGGTGACACGGACGTGCAAGTCCGGATTGGTACGCAATTGGTCATGGCTATTGACCGAGCATTTTTTTATGCTCGCGTCCGTTATGGCGATTGTGCGTGGGAGACCTTCGGGTCTGCCGGGGGTACCAGCCGGTCTTGCACACCTACGCACAGTTGCCACCTCTTCGAATGCAAGCGAAAGGATGTCGACCCCAACTCTGGTACATAGATATGTTCAAGGTCACTCCAAATCCGCCACAAAGCGGCCACAAATCCCGCGTCGAAGCGCAGGAAGAAAAAAAGCTCGAAGACGCCGCCACCCGCGCCCTCGACTACTACCTCAACCCCAAACCCTCTGCCCCACCCGAAACCGACAAAAGCCAGCTCTTCATCGTCGCTCCCCACATCGACACCGAAACCCTGCTCGCCAACGCCTCCGAAGACCTGCTGTCCATCAGCACCATCGCCGCCGACCTGGCTGACGACGTGGATGACTCACGCCGCTGCATCGCCCTGGCAATCAGCCGCATGGCCGATGGGGTGCAGTTGTTGGTCGAGCGGGCGTTGGATCATCTGGAAACCAGGGAGATAGCGGCGCCTGATGCCAAGGGATAGCGCTTACATTGATGCAGGCTGAGCCGACGCCATCGCGAGCAAGCTCGCTCCCACAATTGGATCGGGTACAACCGCAAGAGATAGGCCGGCTACTAGGCCGCCTTCGCGGGCAAGCCCGCTCCCACAATTGGATCGGGGGACAACCAAAGAGCTAGGTCGGCTATAAGGCCGCCTCGCGAGCAAGCTTTGCTCCCACAATTGGATCGGGGACGACCAAAGAGCTAGGTCGGCTATAAGGCCGCCTCGCGAGCAAGCTTTGCTCCCACAGTTGGATCGGGGGACGACCAAAGAGCCAGGTCGGCTATAAGGCCGCCTCGCGAGCAAGCTATGCTCCCACAATTGGATCGGGGGGACGGCCAAAGAGCCAGGCCGGCTATAAGGCCGCCTCGGCGGGCTTTTGATCTGGGGGCCCCGTTGACCACGCTGGCCGAACGCAGGTATTGCGCAGTGGGCATCCCGGCATGGATGCCGGGATAGCCGCGCTGGGCCATGGATGGCCCTTCGCGGCGGGCCCACGGAGCAATGCCGGAGTGAGGGCACACCGAGCCTAGGCGAGGTGCCGAGTGGTGGGGCAAAGACCTTTTGGTTACTTTTGGGGCGTTTGCCAAAAGTGACCCGCTGTAAGAGCGGAACCGCCAGCCGCCGTTACCGCAGCAACGGATATGTACTCAGTCAACAACATCCTGGCCGGCTGTCAGGCCGCCATCGCGGGCAAGCCCGCTCCCACAATTGGATCGGGGACGGCCAAAGAGCCAGGTCGGCTATAAGGCCGCCTCGCGAGCAAGCTTTGCTCCCACAATTGGATCGGGTACAACCGCAAGAGATCGGCCGGCTACTAGGCCGCCTTCGCGGGCAAGCCCGCTCCCACAGTTTGATCGAAGTAAAACCGGAAGAGACAGGCCAGCTGTAAGCCCGCTCCCACAGGGGATTGGAGGTGTCGCAGATATCACCGGCAACACAAAACAACTGTGGGAGCGAGCTTGCTCGCGATGGCGGCGGGTCAGTCGACATGGATGCCAACTGAACGGACGCTATCGCGAGCAGACTCGCTCCCACAGGTTTTGGCTGCTGACCAAAGATCAGCAGCCCTCACTCAATCAAACATTCGGGCAAGGAACCGGTGCCCAGTCGCCCAGGTCCGGGTTTTTGCACATGCTGTTGACCTGAGTGGTACCGGCACTGGCAACCTGCTTGCTTTCATCCTGCTTGACCTTGGCGGTCTGCAGGGTTTTCTCGGTGGTCACCGCTTCTTTCGGCACGGTCGGCAGGTCTTTCTTCTTCGCCGGCTGCACTTTCTTGATTTTCTTGTTGTTGGTGGTCTGAGCCACGACCGCCGGGGTATCAGCAGTGGCCACAGTCACCACGTCAGTACGCTGCACACCCACCTGCTGCAGGTCTTTCTCGTAGGCCTGGGTGTAGTTGTTCAGGTCTTCCGAGGCTTTGCCGTTGACCGCGACGATCAGGTCATTCGACTCTTTCAGGCCGGAAACGATTTCCGCCAGGCGCTTGCGGCCTTCGGTGTCGTTGACGGTCTTGGCCTTGCGGTCGGCAACCAGTTTGCTGAACGCATTCTGGTAGCACTGCTGCGAAGTCTTGGCGTAAGCGGTGCTGCGGTCGATGTCGGAGACGCTTTTGTTGACGTCGGCAGCGTAGGAGGCGATGCGCTGGTTGTCATCGGCGATCTGCTTCTGGCGCTCGGTGTAGTAACCGGCTGCGCCACCGGCCAATGCACCGCCCGCGGCACCGATGGCGGCGTTGCGGCCACGGTCTTCCTTGTCGGCGGTCAGGGCGCCCAGCAGTGCACCACCGACAGCGCCGACAGCGGCACCGGTAACGACCGACTTGGTCATGTTGCCTTCGGTGGAGCGCAGGTGCTGCACCGGCTCGTAGCAGTTCGGGTAGTACTCGACCTTGGTGCTCGAGGCGACCTTGGAGGTCGGCGACGTGGCGCAGCCGGTCAGTACGGTGCTGAAGCCGACAGCGACCATCAGCAAGTGACGCTTGGAAACCGAAGCAAATGGTTTACGGGAGAAAAGCATAGTTGTGTTCTCGTTTAAGTGTTGACCAAGCTCAGCACGGCGCTATCGCCGCCTGAGTCCCTTCCAAGCTCGCTGACAACGAACACTCAAGACCGCTGAGCGTTCGATGCGAGCAATTCCTTCAATATCGCCGCCGGGTCGGCTCGTTTTTGCTGACGATAATCCCCGACATGACGAACGAATAACGTTGCACGCGCCACCAGGCTCTTGCCCAGTACCGGTTTGCGCTCCAATTCTTCCTTGATGCGCTGGAACTGCGCCTGGATCACGGCATCGGTGTAGCGCGTGCCGGTGGCCAGGTTGTCGATGTAGATCGCCACCGCGCCATCCAGTGCGCTGCGGCCGTTGTCGATGGCCGTGGCGAACAGCGTGGCGCTGGCCTCATCCTTGGCATCCAGCGCGGCTTGCCGGCTGTTCTGCAGATTGGTCAGGCGAATGTTGTAGTTGTTGACGGTCTCGGCCACCAGGGCCGACGACTGGATCAGGTTGCCCGCCGCTTCCTCGCGCTGCTGGGCGATGAGCGAGACGTTGCGCTTGAGCTCTTCGTTGACCAGGCCCAGTTCGGCTTGCAGGCGCGGATCGACGCTGGCGGCGATGATGCTGTCCAGGCGCTTGGTCGGATCGTCAGCGTCATCGATGGCGTCGGTCAGCGACGCGAGCCGCCCTTCTTTCTGCCATTGGGCGAACAGTTCCTTGTAGCGCGAACGCGGCGCCGACAGTGCCCCGACGGCCACGCGAAAGCCGGTGGTTTCGTTGCTCTGCTCGGTACCGTCGGCGGCGAACAACGGGTATTCGCGGCGCATGCCGGTGAACAGCGTGCCCTCGCCTTCCAGGTAGTTGCCGCCCTTGACCACGAAGCCGCCATAAGCGCCCTGGCGGCGACCGGCATGCACCAACTGGAAGGACTCCTGGACCATCTCGGCCGCGTTGCCCACCACATCGAACAGACCGATGGGGTTCGGCAACTTGGTGCCGATGGGCATCAGCCGCGCCGCCTGACCGGTGCCACCGGCGACCTGGTTGAACACCGCCCAATCGGCCAGCGGCCCGTCGCTCTCACTGCCCTCCAGGCGCCGGGGAAACAGGCGCCCTTCCAGGTCCTGGCGGCTGACGGCTTGCCCGCCGCGGGCGGCGAATTCCCATTCGACTTCCGTCGGCAAGCGCACGAAACCCAACCCGCCGTCTTCGGCGGAGGTGCCGCGACCGCTCACCGGCAGCAGGTCCTTGTGGTATTTCATCAGCCAGGCGCTGTACACCGCCGAGAAGCGCTCGGCCTCGAACTTCGACAGTTTCACCTTGGGCAAACGCCCCGCCACCCCTTGGGGCAAATCGGCTTGCAGGGTTTCGCAGGCCGGCGCCGCTTCGCCGCTGGCCAGCGATTGCGCCTGGGCCATGACCTGGGCGTATTGGCGGGCCGTGACCTCGTACTTGCCGATGAAATACAGCATCGGCTTGAGCGGCGTCTTGGCGTCGGTCTTGGGCATCAACGGCGTGATGGTCTTGTTCCAGTCCTTGGGCAAGTCCTTGAGAGTGAACTGGCCGTTGATGAAGTCGCGCCGGTAGCCGGAAATGAACGACTGCTGGTAACCGGCCTCGCCTTCACTGAACGGGTAACCGAGGCTGATCTCGCGATCGTCCAGGGTGCCCTGGGCGAGGATGTAGACGTAGCGGAACACCATCTGGCCTTCGCACGGCAGCGGCAGGCTGACGTCGTCGGGCAACGGCTTGGGGTTGTCCAGTTTGTCCGTGCTTTCATCAGCCCAGACCATGCTGGCCAGGCTCAGCGCCACGGCGGCGCCCAATAACTTATACATCGCGAATTCCTTCACACGCCTGGATGCGCGCCACCCGCCAGCCACCACAAGCCGCCGCGACGGCGCTGACGCCGAGCACGGCCACCAGGGCCAAAGTGTAGTGACGCACCAACAGATGGCTGGCGTATTCGCCGGGCATCTGTGCAAATAAATAATTCAGGCCCGACTGCGCCAGGCCATACAGGCCGGCACTCAGCAGGGCCGCGAACGTGGCGCTGTAGAGGGCCTGCAACACCACGAACAGCAACAGCGCCGCGGTGGAAACCCCCAGCAGGCGCAACACCGACAACTCCCGGCGCTTACGCTCGACCGCCGCCAGGGCGCCGGCAAAGATCGCCGCGAACGCGCCGGCCAAGGCCAACCCGGCGATGATCCAGAACACGATCGACAGATTGCGGCTCAGCGATTGCACTTGTGCGATGGTCTGGGCCTGGGTCGAGACCAGCAGGTTCTGCCCGGCGAAATACTGACGCAGTGGCTCGACGTCGCCGAGGCTGCGAGCATACAAACGAAACGCCGGGTAGACCCGTTGCCCGGCCACACTCACCGCATCGCCCGGCCAGCCGAACGCGGGCACGGCACGGCCGTCGCGGTAATCCTCGGCGGCCTCCAGCAAGGCCAGCGGTGCAAACAGGCCATCCCGGGCAAAGGCTTCCAAGGGCAGCACATGCAATACCTGAACGCGGGTGCGCTGCGCCTCGCTGCGACCGGCCACCTGCCGGCCGAAACTGGCTTGCACCCAATCGCCAGCCTTGGCGCCGAGCTTTTCAGCGGCGGTCTGGCTGAGCACCACTTGATCCAAGCCTTGCGGCACCGGCAAATGCTCGAACAAGGGATCGTTGGCCGCGGTGGGAATCATCTCGACCGTGACAGCCGAAGCATCGCTGCTCAGATCCGCCGTGGCGGCGATCTGGCGGGTGCGCGGCAAGGCAAAGGCCACGTCGCCACGCTGGCTCAATTGTTCGATGAATTCGGCACTGAAGCGACCGCCGCCCAAGGGGATGATTTCCCGGGTGGCCGGGTCGTTCTGCAAGCGCTCGGTCAGGCTGCTGACCAGGCCGAACTTCAGGCCGAACAACACCAGCAACGGCGCCACCACAGCCACCAGAGCAAGCACCGAGCAGGCCGACAGCCAGGCATCGTTGCGGTAATCCTGCCAGGCCAGGGAAGCCACCAGCGCGCCTCGCATCAGCAAGCCTCCCCGAGGGTGGCGGTGACACCGCCGTCGGCATCGCGACGGCAACTGATGCGCCGCACCTGCAAGCCGCTGGCGCGAGCCAACGCCTCGTCGTGGGTGGCGACCACACAGCACACCCCATGTTCGCGAGCCTGGGCCACCAGCAAGTGCATGACGCGCTCGGCGTTCAGCGGGTCGAGGGCGGCGGTCGGCTCATCGGCCAGCAGCAGGCGCGGCCCATGGGCCAACGCCCGGGCACAGCTGACCCGCTGGCGCTGGCCGACGGATAAGTCCGCCGGTTTCTTGTCCAGTTGATCGGCGATGTCCAACTGCCCAGCCAGGCGCGTCACGCTTGCGTCATCCTTCAAGCCCAGCAATTTGCGCGACAACGCGATGTTGCCGCGCACATCCAGGAAGCCCAACAGGCCGCCGGTTTGCAGAACATAACCCAGGTAACGACTGCGCAGCTCGGCCAAGGTGCCCTGTTGCGACGCACGCCACAATTTGGCGATGTCCAGCGGCGTGTCGGCGGGCGTGAAGTCGAACTGTCCGGCCTGATCCGGTGCCAACACCAGCGCCAGCAGGTCCAGCAACGTACTCTTGCCGCAACCGCTGGGGCCGACCACCGCCAGTTGTTCACCGCCGCGCAATTGCAGCCGTGGAATCACCAGGCTGTAGCGCTGGCTGCCGGCGCCCCGGCTTTTGTGCACGGCGTTGAGGGTCAGCATCACGGCAGCGTCGACAACGGAACGCGGTACAAGGCATCGCCCGGCTCGGCGTCGCCGAAGCGCACCCAGTTGGCGAGGTCGTTGTGGAAGGTTTCGTAGAGGCGGATTTTCGAATCCAGCTCGTCGATGAAATCTTCCTGCTCGGCCACGCTCAAGGACAGCCACAAGTCCTGGGTCATGTTCAGCGACTTGCTGCGGTACGGCAGCCCTTCCAGGTACTCGCCCAGAATCCCGCCGTCGGCCAGGTTGCCGCCCTTGCGCAGGGCCGACGGGTCGCGGCTCATGTAGGCACTGGCGCTGGCGATTTCCTGGAAGAAATCCTTGGGCGAGCTCTGGGTCTTGCGGGCCGCGTCGACGATCAGTTTCAGCGACTGCTGCAGGTCGTTGAGTTGCAGCTTGGTCAGCATCACGCAGACCTGGAACGCCGGCAGCGCCGGGTTGGTCAGGTCGCGGTCGGCGGTCCAGGCGCTGACCAGTTGCGGCGCCTGGCTGGCGGATTTGCGCCCCAGGAAATCCATGTGCATCGCGTAGCCGACCGCGGCCGACTTGTCGGCCAGGCTCGGCGCGGCACTGAGCAGCGGCACGCTTTGCGCCTTGTTGCTGCGCACCTGATGCACCAGGTCGGCGAACACCGAACCGATCTCGTCGACCCGCTCGCCGAACTTGCGCACGTCGGCGCCCGGCACCGGAATGTACAGGTCGCCGATCTGCGGGTTGGCGTCGGCGGTCAGGGTGCGGTACTGGCTCTGGGCGCCGGCATGGGTTTTCTTGCCCGCGTCGCTGAGCAGGTGCAAGGCGTAGATCTTGATCTGCTTGCCCAGCGCCGCCTGGCGCACTTCGGCCTCGTTCATTTGCGTGGCGGCAAATGGATCGTTCTTGCGCAGGGCACCGGCGTCGGTGACCAACAGGATCAAGCGCCCACCGTAACCGGACCAGTCCATGCCTTCGACGGCTTCCATGACCCCGGCGAACGCATCTTCGTTGAACGAATGGCTCGACACCGTCGATGCCTTGACCTGCCGCGCCAGGTCCATGAAGCGCTGCGGGTCGCGGCCCTGCTCGAGGGTGATCAGGGTCTTGGCGACGTATTCCAGGCCCGGGGTTTTCTTGATGCTGCTGCGGAAACCCACCATGCCGAAGCTGACGCTGTCCAACTCGCCGCGCTCGGCGATGCGGGTTTGCAGTTCGTGGACCACGTCGCGCACCTGGTCGATGTAGGGCTGCATCGACACGGTGGTGTCCACCACCAGCACCACGGCGGTGCGGAACGCGTCGGCGTTGGCGGTGGTGATCGGCGTATTGCCCGCCGCCTTGGGGGTGTTGCCAGGGTCGATGGACGCCACGTTCAGCAACTGCACCGGCTGGCCGTTTTCATCGAGGCTTTCGCGGGAGTCGAAGATCGGCAACAGATAGAACTGGCTCTGCGGCACCGCGCTGGCGGCCGGTTCAAGGGCCAGCACTTGCTGGTCGTCCTGCGGGCTCTGCTGGGCCTTGAGCAACACGTTCTTGGCGGCCGATGGGTTAGCCAGGAGCTTTTCCACTTCGCCAGGCTGACGCAGGAACATCACTGGCGCACGGCCGGAACGTTCGGTGAATTTGAGCACCAGGCTTTGCTTCCAGTCGCTGACCTGGGCGGCGGGCAACCAGCCGTCGCTGCGCCCGTCGGTGGCCGCGCCGACCCGTACCCAGGCGCTGCCATCGAGGTCTTTGCGCTGATACACGTACAACACCGAAAACGCCGGCAGTGCCTTGCCCAGTGCGGCACCCGGCGCCTCGGCGAGTTTCGCCCCCGGCTTGCTGAGCACACGCTGGAACAGGGTTTTCTTGCCAGCCATTAATAGCGGACGCTGGCCACCGTCGGCCTCGGTCGCCACGGGGGGCTGGGCCGGCGGGGCGACGGGTGGCTTGACCGCCGGCACGTCCGGGGCCTTCGGCGGCTTCACTTCCGATGGCTTGACCGAGGTGGTCGTGGCCACCGGCGTCTTCACTTCTTTGCCGTCGTCACCGGCCAACCACCAATAACCCGCGCCGCCCAACGCCAGCGCCACGGCGACCGCAACGGCGGCCAGGGCGAACACCGGGCCCTTGCGTTGCTCCGACACCGAGGATTGAGCCGTCGGTTTTATCGGCGGCGGAACGGGCTTGGACTGTGGCTTCGACTGTGACTGCGGTGGTGAATAAGCCGGGCCGCTGGGAATGTCGATGGACATGGGCGTCAAGCCCGCCAAGTCATCCACCGCAGGCGACGTGGTCGGCAGTTGCAACGACAACGGCCGGATCAGCGTCGCTTCCGACGATTCCTCAGGCAGGTTATCCAGCGCCCGCAGCAATGCCGCCGCGTCCGGGAAACGCTCCGCCGGGTCCTTCGCCAACAGTTTGCGCAACACGTCCTGATAACGGCCGTGGTGCACCGGCAACTCCGGCAACGGTTCGGTCAGGTGCGCCAGGGCCGTGGACAGTGCGTCATTGCCGGTATACGGCAGTTTGCCGACGAGGATTTCGTAGAGCACCACGCCCAGGGCGTACAGGTCGGCGCGGCCGTCGATGTCTTGCCCTCGGGCCTGTTCCGGGCTCATGTAGCTGGGCGTACCGACGGCAAAGCCGGCCTGGGTGAACTGGGTGCGGTCGTCCAGGGACTTGGCGATGCCGAAGTCCGAGAGCACCGCCGTGCCATCGGCGCGGAACAGGATGTTGGCCGGCTTGACGTCGCGGTGGACCAGGCCCAAGCCGTGGGCATACCCCAGGGCCGAGGCGATCTGGCGGATGTAGGTCAGGCCCTGCTCCGGCGTCAGGCCCGCGGCGATGCGTTCCTTGAGCGTGCCGTTGGGCAGGTACTCCATTGCCATGTAATACAGCTCACCGACGTTGCCGATGTCATGGATGGTGACGGTGTGCGGGTGCGACAAGCGCGCCAGGGTCTTGCCTTCGCGCAAAAACCGCTCGCAGAACGTCGGGTCGGCGGCCAGGGCTGCCGCCATCACTTTCAACGCCACCTTGCGCTCCAGCGAACGCTGGGTCGCCAGGTACACGCTGGCCATCGCGCCTTCGCCGATCGGCCCTTCGATGTCGTAGCCGGGGATGACAATGTTCAGGGTCAAGCTCATGACGGCACCTTCACGACCACCACGGTGATGTTGTCCGGCGCGCCGCGCATCAGGCCCAGGGACACCAGGCTGCTGGCGATTTCGCCGGGCTCGTCGTGGCTCAGTACTTCGCGGATCTCCTCGTCCTCGACGGTCTTGGTCAGCCCGTCGCTGCACAACAGGTAGCTGTCGCCAGGCACCAGCAGCAGTTCGGTCAACGCCAGGTTCAGTTGCGCCTCGACGCCAATGGCCCGGGTGACGATGTTGGCCCGCGGGTGCACCCGCGCCTCGGCTTCGCTGAGCAGGCCGCTGTCCTGCAGATCCTGGACGTAGCTGTGGTCCCGGGAGATGCCTTCGAGCACGCCGTCACGCAGGCGATACAGGCGGCTGTCACCGGCCCACAGGCACATGCCCCGCAGGTCACGGACGGCCAGGACCACCACGGTGCTGCCCATCATGGTCACGCCACGGTTGGCGGTTTCTTCCCGCACGGCGGCGTTGACCCGTAGCAGGTCGCTTTGCAGCGCCGCAACGTATTCGTCCAGCGAACGCCCCACGGCGATGCCGCGCAGGCTGTCGACGATCAGGCTGCTGACGTAATCGCCCGCCGCGTGCCCGCCCATGCCGTCGGCCACCACCCAGAGGCCGTTTTCCGGCAGGTCCAGGCAAGCATCTTCGTTGACCTGGCGGACCATCCCGACATGGCTCTTGCTTGCAGACTTGATTGCTTTTCCGGCACTTGGACGCATCTACACAACACCTTCTTGGCCGAGCAAAAATTGCGCAAAATCAGCGGCTGCCGGCAATCCCTGGCAGCGCATCAAACCCGGGGCAATGCGCTCCGATCCCTGGCCCCACCACAGGCTCACGCCTTCGCAGGCCGCCTCGGCCAAGGCGCTCATGCGCCGCTGCGGGTCGGTGGCATCGAAGCGATGCAGGCTGGCGAAACGGCTGCTCGACGTGCGCGGCAGGTACATCGGGCTACCGAGGGTTTCCAGCTGTTCGTTGAACGCCTCGAAACTGGCCTCCACGCTCAACGTGCTCAGCAACAGGTTTTCGACCCGCTCAAACCACTCGTCCGCACCGCCCACCACGGACGCCGGGTCCGCATCGGGCTCCAGCAGCACCGCGACGGTCAGCGGGAAATAACGGCCGACCCGGTCGATGCTCGGCATCACCACTCCGACGGCGGCGTCCGGGCCACACACCCCCGGCGCGAGCATGAAGCGCCACAGCGGGCTGACCAGATAAGCATCCAGCCAGCGCTCGCCGAGGCTGCTCTGGCTGGCGAGCAGACCCGCCGCCAACCACGAATCCCACGGGCCGATGAACCCCTGGGGCAAGCCACGGCTGACGAAGTCGCCGCGGCTGGCCAACTTTCCGTAGAAGCCCGGCGTACTCATAGCCGCTCCGGCAGGCTGAAGCCGCTGAGCACCCGGCTCTTGAACGGGTTGAAGGCGCTGTTGGCCCGCAACTCGTAAGAGGCGCTGGCACCATCGACCCGCAGCCGCAGGTTGAAGCGATCCGGCGAGTTGCCGGCGGTCAGGTCCGATTGCTCCAGCAAGCGGAACCAGGCCCACGGCCCGTCCAGGGTGATGCCGGAACGACCGCTGGAAGACGGCGGCATGATGGAAATCCGCACCACGCCGATGCTGCCCGGGTTCGGCCACTGCATGGCGGTCGGGCGGCTCGGGCCGTGGTCATAGCTCAGCTGTTGGCCGTCGAGGTCGAGCAGGAACTGGGTGATGGTCGAGTCCATCGCCACCGGCTTGAGTTCGAAGCGCACCATCGGCTGGGTGCCGCCGGAGCGGAAGAACGCATCGCGGATGGTCGCCGCGCGCTGGAAGGTCTGCAGTACACCGGGGGCGATGCCGAGCTTCTGCGCCGCGCCCGGCTGCCAGCGCCAGGTCGGCGTCGAGGTGTCGACGTAGGGTTGCAGGTACTTGCGGAAGTAGTTGTCCATCACCCCGCCGACGCCGAAGAACTGGCCGAAATCGTCCAGGGTCGCGTCTCGCGCACTGCCCGGCGACATCGGATAGCGCCCGGCCAGGGACTGGCGATAGATGTTCACCACTTCGCTGGTCCAGGCGGCGTTCAGTTGGTTGCGCACCCCGCCCATCATGCTGTTGGTGGTGGAGTTGACCACCGACTTGACCAGGCCCTGCACCAGCGGCGGCTGGCGTTCGGCGTTGAGGCTGACGCGAGTGGCGGCGGCCGTGGCCTGGTTCTTGGCTTCGCCAAGCAAGGCATCGCCGCTGGCCCCGACCATGGCGCTGACCTGCACGTACAGAGCGTTCATGTCGGCCAACAGACCGTCGATGGCCGCCGGCTCGCCTTCGCTTTTGCTGACGATGCTGTTGAGCTCGGCGAAGTGCGCGGTGATCGGGTCATCGCTCGCCGCCGGCGCGTTTGGCGTCGCCTGCTCCTGGCCGAGCAAGCTGCCCAAACGCTCCTTGAGCTTGTCCACGCCGCCTTCCACCGGCGCACCTTGGGCGGCCAGCAAGCGTTCATCCTGTTGCAGATCGGTTTCCTTCGCCACCGCCACCAGCAGTTTTTTCAGCGGCGAGGTCGGCCCGGAAATCACCCGCAGCACATCGGCGGCCTGGGCCACGCTGGTGATCGGCACGAAGTCGATGTCGGCGAGCAAGGCGTCCCATTGGCGCAGGTAATCCTGGAAGTACAAGCGACGCACATCGGCAGCCAGGCTGGCGACGTTCTGCTGATCGGCCTGTTCATGGCCCAGCACCCACTGCTCTTCAGCCAGGGTGCCGGTCTGGCTCAGGCTGGTGAGCAAGAAGCCCTGGCGGTAACCCTTGACGGTGAAAAACCCGCTCAGTGGTTCGCCCAGCGGCTTGCCGCTCTTGCGGCTGAACACCAGCGCCGCGTCACGCCCGGCGGCTTCGTTGATGCGGAAGTCCGGGATGCCTTCGGGCAGTTTCTGGCGCTTGATCCGGTCATAGACCCGCTGGGCCACCGGCAATTGCTGCAACTGGCGCCGCAGGTCTTCGACCAGGCGCTGGTCCAGGCGCGCGAGGGGCGGACGCCGCTCGAACAGTGCCTGCAAATGCGCGGCCAGGGCCTGGCGCTGCTCGGCCGGCAAGTCCCGCGGCAGGCTGCGGTCCCAATCCAGGGCGATCCAGGCCTTGATGAAGTCGGCATCGTAATGCTCGGTGTCGGCGAGCATCAGGTAGGCCTTCAAGCCTTCGTAGAGAAAATCCGAATTGCCGCCGCTGTGCAGTTGCTCTTCGATGCGCGTCAGCAGGCGTGGCGCGAACACCGCGATCAGCAGCTTGCGGTAGACGCTGCCGGACTCGGCTTCGAGCATGTCGCCCTGGTACAGGCCCAGGCCTTCGGCCCAGCTCGGGGCGTCGTCGGCCAGGTGTTTCACGGCGTTGAGCAATGGCAACACCGCGAGCACATCCCGTTGCGCCGGGCTGAGGTTCTGCACGGTCTGGCCCAAGGGCGCGACCTTCTGATCGACCTGGGCGATGTAGGCCTGGTTGGCACGGTAGCTGACCCACCACAACGTGCTGACCACCAGCACCAGCACCACCGTAGAGGCCAATACGCCGCGGGCGATCCACTTGCGTCGACGCTCAACTTTCGGGTCGACGCCCACCAGCCCGCGCTCGGCGAAAGCCACGGCGGTGAAGAGTTTTTCGATGAAGTAGCTGCGCCCGGTGCCGGTCTGACGCGCCAGGTGTTGACGGTCCAGGTTCATGCTCTGGGCCATGGAGCCGATCAGGCGGTCGATCGGGCTGCCCTCCTGGGTGCCGCTGGTGAAATACACACCGCGCAGCAACACGCGCTCTTCGAAGGCGTTGGGTTTGAACACCCCTTCGAGGAAGCTTTGCAGGCAATCTTTCAGCGCGCCGAACTGCTGCGGGAAGCCGTAGATCAGGTCGCGCCGCGCCGGGTCGCGCTCTTGTTGCAGGCGCTCCACCAGGCGGTCGTTGAGGCGTTGCTCAAGGCCGGTGAATTCGCTTTGCAGGTGCGCCAGCGGGCTGTCGTTGCTCTTGCCGTCGTCCAGGGCAAAGGTCATGCCCCAGACCTGGGCGCGCTCTTCCTTGCTCAGGGTATCGAAATACTCCATGAACCCGGGCACCAGGTCGAGCTTGGTCAGCATCAGGTAGATCGGGAAGCGCACGCCCAGTTGGGTGTACAGCTCCTGGATCCGCAAGCGAATCGCCGCGGCATGGGCGGCGCGCTCGGCGTCGCTGCCCAGCAGCAGGTCGGACAGGCTGATGGCGATGAACGCGCCGTCAATCGGGCGGCGGGCCCGTTGCTTTTTCAACAGCCCCAGGAAGCCCAGCCAGGCGGCCTTGTCGATGGTCGCGTCGCTGTCCTGGGTGGTGTAGCGGCCAGCGGTGTCGAGCAGGACCGCCTGATCGGTGAACCACCAATCGCAATTGCGCGTACCGCCAACACCGCGCACGGCACCGGCGCCCAGTTGCGCGGCCAGTGGGAAATGCAGCCCGGAGTTGACCAGCGCGGTGGTCTTGCCCGAACCCGGCGGGCCGATGATCACGTACCACGGCAGCTCGTAGAGGTTGCGACGCTCGTCCCCGCCCAGCTTGGCTTTCTTGAGCAGGGCCAAGGCTTCGTCCATGCGCTGGCGCAGGGTTTCGAGCTCTTCGGCGGTGGCGATGCTGGTGGGGTCGGGCGGGGTTTGCGCGGCCAGGCTGCGCATCACTTCGGCGGCCTGACGGCGCGCCTGGATGATGCGGAACACCCGGTAGGCGATCCACACCGCGAACACCAGGATGATCAAGGCCCAGCGGCGGCCTTCAGGCACCAGCCAATCGAGCAGCGGGCCGACGAACCAGATGATCAGGCTCAGGGCGATCAGCCCCAGCAATGGGATGACCCAGCGGGTCATAAAACTGAAAAACGCCTTCACTCGACCCCCTCCGCCAATACTGTGATTTCAACCCGACGATTGCGCGCACGCCCCTCTGGGGTGGCGTTGGACGCCAACGGCTCGGTGTCGCTGCGGCCTTCGGCGCTGAAGCGCTCGGGCTGGCCGGTCTTGGCCGAAAGAATTTGCAGCACCGATTGGGCCCGCGCTTCGGACAACGCCCAGTTGGACGGGAACCGCAGGGTGGCGATCGGCCGATTGTCGCTGTGGCCGGTGACCAGGACCTGGCCCTTGACCTTGCGCACCGCATCGGCGATGCGCAGCATCAGCGGCTGGAAATCGTCCTTGATGCTGGCGCTGCCCGAAGCGAACAGTTCGTCGCCGCGGATGGTCACCACCGAGCGGTCGACCGCGTCTTCCACGGCAATCCGGTTGGCGCGGATTTCATCGGCCAGAAAGCCTGCCAGACGTGGGCGCTCGACCACTTTGGGCTGCACCACGGGGCGGTCGATGGTCTGCACCGGGATTTCGCCCAGGAAGTGAATGTTCTTGAACACCGGTTCGGCATCGGAGGCCAGTTTCATGCGCAGGCCGAACAGCAGCGCCAGCAGCAAGGCCGCGCCGATGGCCACGGCGATCCACGGCGGCATGAATTGCGCCAGTCGATCACGGGCCACAGTGACACCACGCCAGTGCGGCGACAGCTCGCGCTCGTAGTCGCCCCGGGCGCTGCGGATCACCGCGCTGGTGCGCTCACGCAACGCTTCCAGTTGGCTGCGACCGTCGTTCATCACCCGGTAGCGCCCCTCGAAACCCAGGCACATGCACAGGTACAACAGTTCCAGCAGGTACAGGCGCTCACGGGGGCTTTGCAGGCAATGCTCCAGCAACTGGAACACCTTCTCACCGCCCCAGGCTTCGTTGTGCACGGTGATCAACAGGCTTTGCTTGCCCCAGTCACTGGTGCCGCCCCACGGCGTGCTCAACACCGCTTCGTCCAGCGCGGTGCACAAGGCGTAGCGGGCCAGCAGCACATCGTTGCGCACCACACCGGCGGCCTCGGCGCGCTCTTCGAACTGGCGCAGGTAGGCCAGCAGCTGCGCGCGCAAACTGGCCGGCGCCGGGTGGGCGATGGTGTTGCGCAGGCGCGTCAGCAGGGCCAACAGCGGGCCGGCGGCGCTTTCCAACGGGTTGAGGCCCTCGGCCTTGCCGGTCAGGACCGGCGCGGCCGGCATCGACAGCGGTGCCGGCTGTGGACGAGCCGGATCCGGACGGCCAGGGTCCGGGCGGAATGGATCGGCGCCACGGCCACCGGGCGTCGGCATGAATTGGGTACGATCGTCGTTGCTCATCGCGGTTTATCCTCGGATCGCCCAGAAAGCCAGGTTCAGCCCTGGGAACTGGCCGGCGATGTGGAACGCAAAGCCGCCGGAGTTGCTCAACTGCTGCCAGTGGTCGCTGCCCCGGTCGAGTTCGTAGTAGGTGGAGCCGGCGTGGTACGGCAGTTGCCGTGGCGCCACCGGCAACGGCAGCAGGCCGATGCCCGGCAGTTGCAGGTTGACCAGGTCGCGGATGTGCTCCACCGAGCCGACCTTGCTCTGCTGGCCGAAGCGGCTGCGCAGGGTTTCGGCCGGCACATCGGCACGCACCACCAGGATGAAGCTGGCGCTGTCGAGCAGGGTCTTGTCGGCCAGCATCGCCACGTGGATGCCGTAGGCTTTCTCGACAATCGGAATCGGCGTCGCCTTGCTGTCGATCAGCATCGACAGGGCTTCGCGCAGGGCCTGCATCACCGGCGCGTAGCTGAGCGCCAAGTCATCGTGCTGGTACGGCGGGTATTGCTGCGGTCGTCGCCCGGACGCGGTGAACGTGGAAAACTCCCCGGCCAGGCTCACCAGTTCGCTGTAGAAACGCTCGGGGTGCAGCGGGCTCAACTGGCTCAGGTGCTGGATCAGCGGCTGGGCGCGGTTGACCAGTTGCAGCAGCATGAAGTCGGCAATCTCCGAGGCGCCACCGGCACCGGACGCCACCACCCGCCCGGCCAAGGCTTCGCCGCGTTGATGCAGCAGGCCCAGCAGTTCGCTGCGAAACGCCGCCAGCGGTTTGGAGGCGATGACATCCAGCAGTGACGGGATGTAGGTGTCGTCGAGCACCAAGGCACGGTCGGCACGTTTTTCCTTGATGCGCACCACACCGATGGCGGCGTAGTCGCCGATGCCATCCTGTTCGGTCAACAACCGCAGGGCCCGGGAGCCAAGGGCCACCGGCGCGCGGTTTTCGAACGGTGCGTTGTCGTCGCGCACTTCGCACACCTGGCTCACATAACGCGCGGCGCCGAGGTCTTCGCCTTCGTCCACGGTGTCACGGGCGCCGGCGCGCTTGAGCGGCAAGGCCAGGTACACCAGGCCATCGCGCAGGTTGTCATCGACGTTCAGCGGCGTGGGCGCCAGGTCATCCTGGGGAATGTTGAAGGGCGTGCCGTCCGGCAACAGGCCCCGCGCCGAGATGATCGCCAGCTTGCCCTGGGCCAGCAGGCCCTGGTCGATCAGCAATTCGGAAAAACCCCAGGCGCCGGCCGACAATGGGCGGCTGCGTGCGTCGATGAGGTTTTCCAGGTAACGGTCATGCTGTTGGAAGTGCTGCGTTCCAATGAACATGCCTTCCGACCAGACCACGCGATTGTTCCAGGACATGGGGGCTCCGATTGCTTATTGGGCAGGGCTGGATGGGGGAACGACGACGGCGCTGCGCACGGCGCGCACATCGAGGCTGATCTGGTATTCGGTGTATTCGCGCGCCGGGACATTCATCACCGTGCGCCACAACGACTGGTCCAGCTCGCGATAGCCCACCAGTATTCCGATGTGTCGCGTGGCCGGGTCGAGGTCGCGTTGCAGGCTCAGTTGCTGGCCGGGCTGGATCAGCACCTCGTCCTGGTCGATCAGGTCAGCGCCCAGCGTGGCCTGGGCCCGTTCGGCCAGGGCGAAATAATCGGAACGGCCAAAGGTCGCGGCATTTTTCAGTTCGAAAATGCGCACCCGGACCGGGGCCGGCTGGCCGGTGGCGCCGGGGTTGAGGCCGGCAATGGCATGGAAATGCAACTCGATGGCGGCGGTGTCGGCCTCAGCTTCTTCGGGCTGGGGGTTGGCCGCATCCTTGGCGCACGCCGTCAGCAGAAGCGCGGTGGCGACTGCGAGTAAAAACCTGGGAATCATCCTGCGTCCTCAATGACGTTTGAGCTATCCGTTGTTGGCTGATCAATATTGTTATAGGACAGCGCCGCTCAACGGCGTCGCTGTCGTGTGCTGTGTTCTTCGTAGGCGCGACTGAACTCGCGACCGAACAGGTCCTGGAAATCCTCCTGGGCTTCCCGGGAAATGTTGCTGTAGAGCTCGGTGAATTGCTGCCAGTACTGGGCCTGCCGCGAGCCGCTGAAAATCCCCGAAAGCCCGCCGGGCTTGGCCATGCGTTCTTCCAGTTGCGCCGGCTCGAAGCGCCCCAGCAAATGCTTGATGGCCGCTTCCACACCGGCCATTACCGCCAGTTGGTGGGCCCGCAAGTCATCGAAACTGTCACGCACCGCCGCGTCCGGGGCCATGAACGCCTGGTTGCCGTGGCGCAACAGCAACAGCAAGGCTTCATCGACATTGGGGGCGAACTTCAGCGGGTTGTTTTCCACCGGCTGGATCATCGTCTGCTGGATGCGGAACTCACCCTTGAGGCTGCTGCGGGCGCGCAAGACATCGATCAGGCCTTCGACCATCAAGCGATAACTGCGCCCGATGCTTTCCATCTGTGCTTCGGCATTGGCCTTGTCCAGGCGCAACTGATCCAGCCCGGCGCCGCGCAGGAAGGCTTGCAGCAAGTCGGGTTGGGCGGCCTCGGCCGGCGCGGCCGGAGGAACTGGAGCAACTGGAGCAACCGGGGCAACTGGAGGAGCAACTGGCGGTGCGACCGGGGTCTCGACGCGGGTCACCGGTGCTTCACGCACGGGTGCCGGCGGCGGTGCACTGATTTCAGCAAAGATGTCGACGAGCGGAGGCTGCGAAACCGGGGTCGCGATCGGCTCAACCACTGGCGGTAGCGGCACCGGCGGCGGGGCCACGGGCAGCGGGGCAACCGCCACCGGTGCAGGCTTGTCGCTGAACGGGTCCCAGTCGTCCGGAATCACCGAGGCAGACGGCGGTACAACCGGCTCGACCACGGAGGGCGGGCTCGGCCGGGCAATTGGCGTCGGCGGGCGGAAATTGTGTTGCTCGGCCGGGACATGGTCAGGCTGGGTGGCCGGCGGGACACTGCTCGGGGCCAAGAAGTCGAACAGGTCCGGCAGGGTGTCCATGGCCGACACGCCCTGGAAATGCGCAGGCGAGGCCACCTGGATCGGCGACGGCACATGCGCCGCGGCGCTCTGCTGCCCCATCAAGGCCTCGAAACTGCTGGGCGATTCGGCGAACGGATTGCTGTCGGTGACCGGCAGGTTGAAATCGACGCGGGCCTGGATTTCATAATCACCAATGCGGATCACTTCGCCGTCTTGCAGGGGCTCGCTGTTGCCCTTGCGCAAGCGAACGCCAGCCTTGACCAATTCCACACCATTGGTGCTGTTATCGGTCAAATAATAACGCCCGTCTTTGTATTGGATAACGCAATGTTTACCGGAAACCAGGCGCTCGGGGTCCGGTAATACCCAGTCATTATCGGAATTACGGCCAATTGCCATCACCCCCTGATCCATGGACTTTTCAGAACACTGGCCTGGGGTAATTTTGTGATAACTAGTGATAGTCAAACACAGCGGCATCTTGCCTCCTTGCTGAATACTTCGCGCGCGGGCGGGAGTGAAGGTTCAGACCTTGACCACCCGCCGGCAACCTGCCAACAACCGTAAAAACGGCTTTTTGCCAGCATGATCGCTGATCATAACCGGCTTGCGTGACAAAAACCCCACGTGAGTTGCCGCTTCGACCGGTAGGTCGGACAGGCTGTTAAGCGCATCACAACTGTTACATAGGGCATACACAGGCGAAATAGCTTACCTTGACAAGCGATAAGTACTACACCAAAAATGCACAACTTCTTGAATATACATGATGGCACTTTAGGATCATCGCAGATCTAAAGGGCCATTACCGTCAAGGAACATGTGAAGTTTCATCCGAAACTTGCGTGTGAACTGCCCGACTTCTATCAAGCGGGTGATAGGGAGATCGATCCAAGTGGATGTGCCTTTGCTGCTCGCCGCCGTTTCCGCGACTTCGCCGTGTGGTGAAGATCTGGAATATGACGCGGATTTCCTGCGCCTGGAACGTGACTCCCGGGGCCAACCCGAGCGCAGCATGGGCGATTCGATCCTGCCTGCCGAACCCCCTGAATGGCGCAGCATCCAACAGCAGAGCCTGGACTTGCTGCAGCGCAGCAAAGACCTGCGCATCACCCATTTCCTGATGCAGAGCTCCCTGGCCCTCGAAGGCCTGCCGGGCATGGCCCGTGTGCTGACGCTGATCAGCGAATTGCTCAAGCAATACTGGGCCGAACTGCATCCGCGCCTGGACGCCGATGACGACAACGACCCCACCGTGCGCATCAATGCCCTCGCCGGCCTGACGTCCGATGTCACCATCCGCCTGCTGCGCGAAAGCATCCTGACCCGTTCGCGGACCTTCGGTGCCGTCAGCCTGCGCGCCGCCGCCAACGCCAGTGGCCTGCAAAGTTTCCCGGATGAAAACCTCGGTGCCGAACAGCTCGCCGGGGCCCTGCTCGACAGCGACCCCGAACAGTTGGAAGTCATCCGCGCCGCCCTGCTCGAAGCCCGCAGCGCCGCCGAAGCCATCGAGCAGCAGGTCAGCGACCAGGTCGGTTCCGCCCAAGGCGTGGACCTCGGCCCGTTGAAGCAACCGTTGAAGATGGCCCTGCAGATTCTCGGCCAGTTCGCCCCGCAGAGTGGCGACGACGCCCAGGCCGATCCCGTCAGCGACAACAGCGTAGCGCCCGCTGAGCATGTAAATGTCACAAGCTCACCGCGCAATACCAATAACAGCACCAACACCGTCAGCGGCGACATCAACAACCGCGACGACGTGCTGCGCAGCCTGGACCGGATTCTCGCGTACTACACCCGTCATGAGCCCTCCAGCCCGCTGCCGGTGCTGTTGAACCGGGCCAAGCATCTGGTGCACGCCGATTTCGCGGCCATTGTGCGCAACCTGATTCCCGACGGCATGAGTCAATTTGAAAACCTGCGCGGCCCAGACAGCGAATAAAAAGCGAGCGGATCACGCAGTCACGTCACCGGCACCCCCGATGACGCCAACACCGTCGCTCAAGCGACCAGGAGCAGCAACGTGGCGAAGCAAAGTTCTCAGAAATTCATCGCGCGCAACCGCGCGCCTCGAGTGCAGATCGAGTACGACGTCGAGCTCTACGGCGCCGAGAAAAAGGTCCAGTTGCCCTTCGTCATGGGCGTCATGGCCGACCTCGCCGGCAAGCCTGCCGAGCCTCTGGCTGCGGTAGCCGACCGCAAGTTCCTCGAGATCGACGTCGATAACTTCGACTCGCGCCTCAAGGCCATGCAGCCGCGCGTGGCGTTCCATGTGCCTAACGAACTGACCGGCGAAGGCAACCTGAGCCTGGACCTGACGTTCGAAAGCATGGACGACTTCAGCCCGGCGGCCGTGGCCCGCAAGGTCGACTCGCTGAACAAGCTGCTCGAAGCGCGCACCCAGTTGGCCAACCTGCTGACCTACATGGACGGCAAGACCGGCGCCGAAGAAATCATCATGAAGGCGATCAAGGACCCAGCGCTGTTGCAGGCCCTGGCGAGCGCGCCGAAGCCAGCACAGGACCAATGATCATGACTGACAATACAGCCCGCGAAGGCGCACAGAACCTCGGCGCGACAGAAGAAACCAGCGAGTTCGCGTCCCTGCTGCTGCAAGAATTCAAACCCAAGACCGAGCGCGCCCGCGAAGCCGTCGAGACCGCCGTGCGTACCCTGGCCGAACAGGCCCTGGCGCAGACCGACCTGGTGTCCAACGACGCCATCAAGTCGATCGAATCGATCATCGCCGCCATCGACGCCAAGCTCACCGCCCAGGTCAACCAGGTCATCCACCACCCCGACTTCCAGCAACTGGAAAGCGCCTGGCGTGGCCTGCACTACCTGGTCAACAACACCGAGACCGATGAGCAGCTCAAGATCCGCGTGCTCAACATCTCCAAGACCGACCTGCACAAGACCCTGAAGAAATTCAAGGGCACCGCGTGGGACCAGAGCCCGCTCTTCAAGAAGATGTACGAAGAAGAATACGGCCAGTTCGGCGGCGAGCCTTACGGCTGCCTGGTGGGCGACTACTACTTCGACCAGTCGCCACCGGATGTCGAGCTGCTGGGCGAGCTGTCGAAAGTCTGCGCGGCCATGCACTCCCCGTTCATCGCCGCGGCATCGCCAACCGTGATGGGCATGGGCTCGTGGCAGGAACTGTCGAACCCGCGCGACCTGACCAAGATCTTCACCACCCCGGAATACGCCGGCTGGCGCTCGCTGCGTGAATCGGAAGACTCGCGCTACATCGGCCTGACCATGCCGCGCTTCCTGGCGCGCCTGCCTTATGGCGCCAAGACCGACCCGGTGGAAGCCTTCGCCTTCGAAGAAAACACCGACGGCGCCGACAGCTCCAAGTACACCTGGGCCAACGCCGCCTACGCGATGGCAGTGAACATCAACCGCTCGTTCAAACACTTCGGCTGGTGCTCGCGCATCCGTGGCGTTGAATCGGGCGGCGAAGTGGAAAACCTGCCAGCCCACACGTTCCCGACCGACGACGGTGGCGTGGACATGAAGTGCCCGACCGAAATCGCCATCTCGGACCGCCGTGAAGCGGAACTGGCGAAGAACGGTTTCATGCCGCTGCTGCACAAGAAAAACACCGACTTCGCCGCGTTCATCGGCGCCCAGTCGTTGCAGAAACCGGCCGAATACGACGACCCGGACGCCACCGCCAACGCCAACCTGGCCGCGCGCCTGCCGTACCTGTTCGCCACCTGCCGGTTCGCCCATTACCTGAAGTGCATCGTGCGCGACAAGATCGGTTCCTTCAAAGAGAAGGACGAGATGCAGCGCTGGTTGCAGGACTGGATCCTCAACTACGTCGACGGTGACCCGGCGCACTCCACCGAGACCACCAAGGCCCAGCATCCACTGGCTGCCGCCGAAGTGATCGTCGAAGAAGTCGAAGGCAACCCGGGGTACTACAACTCCAAGTTCTACCTGCGCCCGCACTACCAGCTCGAAGGGCTGACCGTGTCGCTGCGCCTGGTATCGAAACTGCCGTCGGCCAAGGGCGCGTAAAAACTTATTGAAACGGGTGGCGGTAACCCTGTGGGAGCGAGCTTGCTCGCGATAGCGGTGGATCAGCTTGCATTGATGTCGGATGTGACGCCGCCATCGCGAGCAAGCTCGCTCCCACAGGGGATCTCCAGCAGGCTGGAGATCGTCTTCCACCCCGTTCAGCACCCGTAATTTCGCAAGGTCAGCGTCAACCAAACAATGTGGTTAGAAACCACACAGGGAGAAAACATGGCTGTTGATATTTTCATCAAGATCGGCGACATCAAGGGCGAGTCCATGGACAAGGCCCACAAGGACGAGATCGACGTCCTGAACTGGAGCTGGGGCATGTCCCAGTCCGGCAACATGCACGTGGGCAGCGGCGGCGGTGCCGGCAAGGTCAACGTCCAGGACCTGTCGCTGACCAAGTTCGTCGACAAGGCTTCGCCGAACCTGATGATGCACTGCGCCAGCGGCAAGCACATCGACAAGGTCAAGCTGACCGTGCGCAAGGCCGGCGGTGAAAGCCAGGTCGAGTACATGATCATCAACCTGGAAGAAGTGCTGGTCACTTCCCTGAGCACCGGCGGCTCGGGCGGCGATGATCGCCTGACTGAAAACGTCACCCTGAACTTCGCCAAGGTG
This sequence comes from Pseudomonas fluorescens, assembly GCF_001307275.1. NCBI lineage: Bacteria > Pseudomonadati > Pseudomonadota > Gammaproteobacteria > Pseudomonadales > Pseudomonadaceae > Pseudomonas > Pseudomonas fluorescens. Next base: position 2,800,926 of record NZ_CP012831.1, on the reverse strand, counting down.
CTGGTGGACTACCAGCCACAGAAAGCCGACGGCACCAAGGAAGGCGGTCCGGTCAAGTTCGGCTGGAACATCCGTCAGAACGTCAAGGTGTAATCGAAAATACCCCCGGTGCCACGCGCCGGGGGTGTTTGGTGCTTGCTCGAATCCAATCTTTTCCCTTTCGGTGTCTGAGTCATGGCCAAGCCTTCGTTTATCAATTTGTGGAAAGCCTATTCCGACCTGCTGATTGCCCATCCTGACGCAAAACCCTGTGACGGTCCCTGGGCAAACCAATGCGCCATACGCATGAGCCTGACGCTCAATGCGGAGAAAACCATCAAGGTCAACAAATCCACCTACACCAAAGACCCCCTGTGTAAGCATGAACACGCCAGGGGCGCCGAGTCATTGGCGAATTGGTTGTGGAAACATCATCTGGGCCATCCAACTATTCTCAGTAACAGCCCCGAAGACCGAAAGACATTGATGGGCAAGACCGGCCTGATTTTCTTCAAGGACTGCTTTCAGCAATCAGGAGAGACTGCCGAAGGTCGTAGCGGCGACCACATCGATCTATGGAATCGTGGCCTGACCCAAACCAGCGATCTTTTCTATCGATCCAAGAAGGTCTGGTTCTGGGAGCTCATTTAATGAACAAGCCCCTGCTCGCCTTATGCCTGACGACTAGCCTGATCAGCCTGAGCGCGTGCGCCGAGCATGCCGGGGCGCCAACGACCCAGGCGGTTTTCGAGGGCCAGTCACTCAGCCTGGTTGACGATCAGGGCCAATGCACGCTGGTCAAACCCGACCAGAGTCGCATGAAGCTGGACATGGAATGGCCGTGCGGCTTCAGCCTGGATAAACAGCAGAAACTGCGCGTGGAAATGTTCAACAACATCCCGATTTTTGCGGTCTGGCGCAGCGAACACATGCCCGCCCCCAGCCGCGATTGTCTGAGCAAAATGCAGGCTATTCGTCAGATGCCGGAAGGTTTTGAGGCGGGAACGGTCAGCCTGTATGCAGCTTGCGGCTCCGGCGGAGACCAGAAAATGTACGTGGCGCCCTTTACGTGGTAACCGAAATCGCCACCCGCGATCGCCTCCAGCCCTCCCTATTGGACCGGTTGACCGACGACGATCCGACCAACCCCAAGGAAAGCGCCGACAAACGCGTGCTGTCCCTGACCCAATTGAAAGCCTCGGTGCTGCGTGACCTGGCGTGGCTGCTCAACACCACCTCATTGCTCGACGCCGATGCCACGTTGCACACCCCGGCGGGCACCTCGGTGGTGAATTTCGGCCTGCCGGCGCTGGCCGGCAACAGCGCGTCGAACGTCGATGTCTCGGCCCTGGAAACCTTGATCCACCAGGCCATTGCCACCTTCGAACCGCGCATCCTGCGCCACACCCTGCGGGTACGCGCCCGGGCGACCGCCGAGATGAACCACAACGCCTTGAGTTTCGAGATCGAGGGCGACCTCTGGGCCCAGCCGGTGCCCCTGCGCCTGATGCTGCAGACCGACCTGGACCTGGAAACCGGCCATGTGCGCGTGGTCAACGCCGACCAGCGGAGACGCTCATGAACCCGCGCCTGCTGGAGCTGTACAACCAGGAACTGCACCACGTGCGCGAAAGCGCAGCGGAGTTCGCCAAGGAATACCCGAAGATCGCCAGTCGGCTGACGTTGTCCGGCATGGACTGCGCCGACCCGTATGTCGAGCGCCTGCTGGAAGGTTTCGCCTACCTGACGGCGCGGGTGCAGCTCAAGCTCGACGCCGAGTACCCGACCTTCACCCACAACCTGCTGGAAATCGCCTACCCCCATTACCTGGCACCGACACCGTCGATGACCGTGGTGCAGATGCAGGCCGACCCGGACGAAGGCTCGCTGAGCAGTGGCTTCCCGCTGCCCCGCGATACCGTCCTGCGCGCCGCCCTGGGTCGCGAAACCCAGACCTGCTGCGAGTACCGCACCGCCCACGCGGTGACGTTGTGGCCGTTGCAGGTCAGCCAGGCCGAATACTTCGGCAACCCGTCCGTGGTGCTCGGGCGCCTGGCCGCCAGCGAGCCCAAGGCCAAGGCCGGGCTGCGCATCACACTGCGCACCGGCGCCGAACTGCCGTTCAACAGCCTGGCCCTGGACAACCTGCCGCTGTACTTGAGCGGCGCCGACGAACAGCCCTTCCGCCTCTACGAACAACTGCTGGGCAATGCCTGCGCGGTGTTCGCCCGCAAGCCCGGCGGCGACTGGGTGGAGCGGCTGCCCCAGGATGCGTTGCGCTCGCGCGGCTTCGACGATGCCGACGCCGCGCTGCCGGTGGTGTCCCGGGCCTTCCAGGGCTATCGCCTGTTGCAGGAATACTTCGCCCTGCCCCACCGCTTCCTGTTTGTCGACTTCACCCAGTTGAGCCGCGCGGTCAAACGCTGCGACGGCCAGGAACTGGAGTTGATCGTGCTGTTCGACCGTCACGATCCAAGCCTGGAAGGCAGCGTCGGCGCTTCGCAATTCCTGCCGTTCTGCACCCCGGCCATCAACCTGTTCCCCAAGCGTCTGGATCGCATTCACTTGTCGGAGCGGGTCAACGAACACCACGTGATCGCCGACCGCACCCGGCCGATGGATTTCGAAGTGCATTCGCTCAGCGGCCTCACCGGCCACGGCACCGGGCCGGAGCAGCCGTTCTTGCCGTTCTACGCCGTGCGCGATCCGTCCCGCTATGGCCGCGACCAGGCCTACTACACCGTGCGCCGCGAACCACGCGTGCTGTCCAGCGACCAACGACGCAACGGCCCGCGCTCGACCTACATCGGCAGCGAAACCTTCGTCAGCCTGGTGGACAGCCAGCAAGCGCCCTACCGCCACGACCTGCGCCAGTTGGGCGTGACGGCGTTGTGCACCAACCGCGACCTGCCGCTGTTCATGGGCGTGGGCAACGGCAAGACCGACTTCACCCTGGCCGACAGTGCGCCGGTTGGCGCCGTGCGTTGCGTGGCAGGTCCCAGTCGCCCACGGGCCAGCCATGCCCACGATGCCAAGGCCTGGCGGCTGATCAGCCAGTTGTCGCTGAACTACTTGTCGTTGAGCGAACAAGGCCAAGGCGCCGCCGCCCTGCGTGAACTGCTGCGCCTGTACGGCGACAGCAACGACGCGGCGCTGCAATTGCAGATCGAAGGCCTGCGGGAAGTCAGCAGCAAGGCTTGCACCCGGCGCTTGCCGATGCCCGGCCCGATCGTGTTCGGTCGGGGCCTGGAGATCACCCTGGAATTCGATGAAAACGCGTTTCGCGGCACCGGGGTGTTCCTGCTCGGTGCGGTGTTCGAGCGCTTCCTGGCACGCTACGTGTCGATCAACAGTTTTACCGAGACGGTGATCCGTACCACCGAACGCGGCGAGATCATGCGATGGAAAGCCAAGCCCGGACGTCGTCCGACCCTGTGAGTACCCTGGAAGCGATGCACCAGGAACCCTGGGAATACGACTTCTTCCAGGCGTTGCGGCGCATCGAGTGCGAATCCCCCGAGCTGCCGCGCCTGGGCCATTCCCTGCGCCTGGCCGATGACCCGTTGCGCCTCGGGCAACAGGCCGACTGCACCTTCGCCCCGGCCACCCTCGCCTCGGTGCAACCGGGCGGCGACGGTACGCCGGCGCGCCTGGAGCAATTCTTCTTCGGCCTCGGCGGCCCCAACGGCCCGATGCCGCTGCACATCACCGAATACGTGCGCGAACGCCAGCGCAACAACGCCGACAGCACCAGCAAGCGCTTCCTCGATGTGTTTCACCATCGCCTGCTCAGCCTGTTCTACCGGGCCTGGGCCGAAGCACGGCCGACCGTCAGCCATGACCGCCCGGACGATGACTACTGGTCGGCGCGCCTGGCGGCGCTCAGCGGCCGGGGCATGCCAAGCCTGCTCAACCAGGGGCTGATCCCCGACACGGCGAAACTCCATTACAGCGGCCACCTGTCGGCACAGACCCGTTACCCGGACGGTTTGAAGGCGATTCTCAGCGAGTACTTCGGCCTGCCGGTGGAGATCGAAGAATACGTCGGCCAATGGCTGGAGCTGCCCGAACGCAGCCGCGTCGGGGTCAGCGCCCATCAATTGGGCGTGGACTTCTGCCTGGGCCGCTTCGTGTGGGATCGCCAGCACAAATTCCGCATTCGCCTGGGGCCACTCAAGCTCGTTGACTACATGGGCATGCTGCCCGGCAGCCAACCGTTCAACGAGCTGGTGGCCTGGGTCGCCGAATACCTGGGCCATGAGCTGGACTGGGACCTGAACCTGGTCCTGGAACAACCCGAAGTCCCGGCACTGCAACTCAATGGTCGCTTCCGCCTGGGGTTCAATACCTGGCTGGGCCGCCCCGAAACAGATGCCAACGATTTAATACTGGCCCGGCATTACGCCGAACAGGCCAACACCTCACAGACCTCAAGGAGCCATGAGCATGGGTGAAATCAGTCGCGCCGCGTTGTTCGGCAAACTCAACAGCGTGGCCTACAAAGCCATCGAAGCCGCCACCGTGTTCTGCAAGTTGCGTGGTAACCCTTATGTGGAACTGGCCCACTGGTTTCACCAGTTGCTGCAACTGCAGGACTCGGACCTGCATCGCATCATCCGCCAGTTCAACATCGAGCCGGCGCGCCTGGCCCGTGACCTCACCGAAGCCCTCGACCGCCTGCCACGGGGTTCGACTTCCATCACCGACCTGTCCTCCCACGTCGAAGAAGCCGTGGAACGCGGCTGGGTCTACGGCAGCCTGATGTTCGGCGAAAGCCAGGTGCGCACCGGTTACCTGGTGCTTGGCATCCTCAAGACGCCGAGCCTGCGCCACGCGTTGCTGGGCCTGTCGTCGGAGTTCGACAAGGTCAAGGTCGAAGCCCTGAGCGAGCGCTTTGACGAATACGTCGGCGACTCGCCGGAAAACGCCCTGACCGCCAGCGACGGCTTCAATGCCGGCGCCGTGCCGGGCGAAGCCAGCGGCGCCATGGCCCCCAGCGCCATGGGCAAGCAGGAAGCCCTCAAGCGCTTCACCGTCGACCTCACCGAGCAGGCCCGCAGCGGCAAGCTCGACCCGATCGTCGGCCGTGACGAAGAGATCCGCCAACTGGTGGACATCCTCATGCGCCGCCGGCAGAACAACCCGATCCTCACCGGTGAAGCCGGTGTGGGCAAGACCGCCGTGGTCGAAGGCTTTGCCCTGCGCATCGTCGCCGGCGACGTGCCGCCGGCCCTCAAGGACGTGGAACTGCGCAGCCTCGACGTGGGCCTGTTGCAGGCCGGCGCGAGCATGAAAGGCGAATTCGAACAGCGCCTGCGCCAGGTCATCGAAGACGTCCAGGCTTCGCCCAAGCCGATCATCCTGTTCATCGACGAAGCCCACACCCTGGTGGGTGCCGGTGGCGCCGCCGGCACGGGCGACGCGGCCAACCTGCTCAAGCCGGCCCTGGCTCGTGGCACCTTGCGCACCGTGGCTGCCACGACCTGGGCCGAGTACAAGAAACACATCGAAAAAGACCCGGCCCTGACCCGCCGTTTCCAAGTGGTGCAAGTGGCCGAACCGTCGGAAGACAAAGCCCTGCTGATGATGCGCGGCGTGGCCTCGACCATGGAAAAACACCACCAGGTGCAGATCCTCGACGAAGCCCTGGAAGCCTCGGTCAAGCTGTCCCACCGCTACATTCCCGCGCGCCAGCTGCCGGACAAATCCGTGAGCCTGCTGGACACCGCGTGTGCCCGCGTCGCCATCAGCCTGCACGCCGTGCCGGCCGAAGTGGACGACAGCCGTCGGCGCATCGAAGCGCTGGAAACCGAGCTGCAAATCATCGCCCGTGAGCACGCCATTGGCGTGGTCATCGGCACTCGCCAGACCCAGACCGAAAGCCTGCTGAGCGCCGAACGCGAGCGCCTGGCCGAGCTGGAAAGCCGCTGGGCCGAAGAGAAAACCCTGGTGGACGAGCTGCTCGCCACCCGCGCCACCCTGCGCGAGCGCGTCGGCGTGGTGGACAGCGAGGACGGCAGCGAAGCCAGCCACGCCCTGCGCGAGAAACTGGTAGACCTGCAACAGCGCCTGACCGCCCTGCAAGGCGAAACCCCGCTGATCCTGCCCACCGTGGATTACCAGGCCGTGGCCTCGGTGGTCGCCGACTGGACCGGTATCCCGGTGGGCCGCATGGCCCGCAACGAACTGGAAACCGTGCTCAACCTCGACCAGCACCTGAAAAAACGCATCATCGGCCAGGACCATGCCTTGCAGATGATCGCCAAGCGCATCCAGACCTCCCGCGCCGGCCTCGACAACCCGAGCAAGCCGATTGGCGTGTTCATGCTCGCCGGCACCTCCGGCGTGGGCAAGACCGAAACCGCCCTGGCCCTGGCCGAAGCCATGTACGGCGGCGAGCAGAACGTCATCACCATCAACATGAGCGAGTTCCAGGAAGCCCACACCGTGTCCACCCTCAAGGGTGCGCCACCGGGCTACATCGGCTACGGCGAAGGCGGCGTGCTGACCGAAGCCGTGCGGCGCAAACCGTACAGCGTGGTGCTGCTGGACGAGGTGGAAAAAGCCCACCCGGACGTGCATGAAATTTTCTTCCAGGTGTTCGACAAAGGCGTGATGGAGGACGGCGAAGGCCGGGTGATCGACTTCAAGAACACCTTGATCCTGCTGACCACCAACGCCGGCACCGAACTGATTGCCGACGTCTGCAAGGATCCGCAGAACGTGCCCGAGCCGGAAGAAATCGCCAAGGCCCTGCGCCAGCCGCTGCTGGAGATTTTCCCGCCGGCCCTGCTCGGCCGCCTGGTGACGATCCCGTACTACCCGCTCAGCGACGAGATGCTCAAGGCCATCACCCGCCTGCAACTCAACCGCATCAAGAAGCGCGTGGAGAGCACCCACAAAGTGGCCTTCGACTACGACGACGCGGTGATCGATTTGATCGTCTCGCGTTGCACCGAAACCGAAAGCGGCGGGCGTATGATCGACACCATCCTGACCAACAGCCTGCTGCCGGACATGAGCCGCGAGTTCCTGACCCGCATGCTCGAAGGCAAGGCCTTGGCCGGGGTGCGGATCAGCGCGGTGGACAACGAATTGCAGTACGATTTCAGCGACGCGGCCTGACGGTAAGGAACACTGCAAGACCCCGTGGGAGCGAGCTTGCTCGCGATAGCGCAGTCACATTCAACATCCGTGTTGACTGACATACCGCCATCGCGAGCAAGCTCGCTCCCACAGTTGTTCCAATCAGCGGCGCAGCCATTACAACGATGAGATGAGCGATGTTATTCAACCAAGCCTCACGCCTGGCCAAGATCACCAGCCCCCTGGGACCTGAGGTACTGCTGCTCAAGGACATGGGCGGCGGCGAAGAACTGGGGCGGCTGTTCAACTATGAGCTGCAGCTGCACTCGCTGGACAACGCCATCGACCTCAATCAGGTGCTCGGCAAGCCCATGTGCGTGAGCCTGCAACTCGATGGCGGTGGCGAGCGTTATTTCCATGGCATCGTCGCCCGTTTCAGCCAGAACGTCGACCAGGGCCAGTTCGCCAGTTACCAGGCCACCCTGCGCCCGTGGTTTTGGCTGCTGACCCGCACCTCCGATTGCCGGATTTTCCAGAACCTGACCATCCCGCAGATCATCAAGCAGGTGTTCCGCGACCTGGGCTTTTCCGATTTCGAAGACGCCTTGAGCCAGACGTATCGCGAGTGGGAATACTGCGTGCAGTATCGCGAGACCAGCTTCGACTTCGTCAGCCGCTTGATGGAACAGGAAGGCATCTACTACTTCTTCCGCCATGAGCAGGGCCGGCATGTGCTGGTGCTGGCCGATGCCTATGGCGCCCACTCCACGGCCCCCGGCTACGGCTCAGTACCGTACTACCCGAAGAACGAGCAGCAGCGCGAGCGTGACCATATTCACAATTGGCACCTGGCCCAGGAAGTCCAGCCAGGCTCCCTGGAGCTCAACGACTACGACTTCCAGCGCCCGAGTGCGCGCATCGACGTGCGCTCGGCCATGCCCCGCCCGCACACGGCCGGCGATTATCCCCTGTACGACTACCCTGGCACCTACGTGCAGAGCCAGGACGGCGAACACTACGCCCGCACCCGCATCGAAGCCTTGCAGACCCAGCACGAACAGGTCGAGCTGGCCGGTAACGCTCGGGGCCTGGGCTCGGGGCATCTGTTCAGCCTCACCGGCTTCACCCGCCAGGACCAGAACCGCGAATACCTGATCGTCGGCGCCCGCTACTACATTTCCCAGGAAAGCGGCGAAACCGGCGGTGGCGCGCCTTCGGCGCAGTTCGAAAGCAGCCTGATCTGTATCGACGCCCAGCAAAGCTATCGGCCACTGCCCATCACCCATCGCCCTATCGTCAAAGGCCCGCAGACTGCGTTAGTGGTGGGTCCCAAGGGCGAGGAAATCTGGACTGATCAGTTCGGCCGGGTGAAGGTGCATTTCTACTGGGACCGTCACGACCAATCCAACGAAAACAGCTCGTGCTGGATTCGCGTGTCCCAGGCATGGGCCGGGAAAAACTGGGGCTCGATGCAGATCCCGCGAATTGGCCAGGAAGTGATCGTCAGTTTCCTCGAAGGCGACCCGGATCGGCCGATCATCACCGGTCGCGTCTACAACGCCGAACAGACCGTGCCCTATGACTTGCCCGCCAATGCCACCCAGAGCGGCATGAAAAGCCGTTCGAGCAAGGGCGGCACGCCAGCGAATTTCAACGAAATCCGCATGGAAGACAAGAAAGGCGCCGAGCAACTGTACATCCACGCCGAGCGTAACCAGGACATCGTGGTCGAGGTGGATGAAAGCCATTCGGTGGGCCATGACCGCAACAAGAGCATCGGCCACAACGAGACGGTGACCATCGGCAACAACCGCCTGCGCATCGTCAAGCAGGAGGACATCCTCTCCGTCGGCCAGCGCAAGACCGACAGCATCAGCCAGAGCTACGTGATTGAAGTGGGCGAAAACCTGCGCCTGGTATGTGGCGAAAGCATCCTGGAGCTCAACGCCAGCGGCCAGATCAACCTGACCGGCGTACAGATCAGCTTCTACGCCAGCGGCGATGCCGAGTTCAACACCGGCGGCGTGCTGCACCTGAACAACGGTGGCGGCCCCGGAGCCACGCCGGACGGCCAGGGCGTCAAGGGCAGCATCGATGCCAACATCCAAGCCGCGTTCCCTGCACCCAAGGGCTAACCTCGAGATTTTCGCGCCATGACTTACCGCCTCAATGAATTCCAGTTCCAGCTGCCGCCCAGCGAATTGCTGGACGCGACAATCAACATCCTCAAGTTCCCCGAACTGGGCACGTCCTTGATCGTCAGCCGCAGCTTGCTGGCCGAGGGCGAGACCCTGCAAAGCAACCTCGACGACCAGCTCAAGCGCCTGGAAAAACAGGTCCAGGACCTGCGCTGCCAACCGGGCGCCACCGTGCGCGTAGGCGCCAACCAGGAAGTCGAAGCCATCGAACTGCGCAGCCAGTTCAACAAAGGCAATGAAAAGGTCTTCCAGTTCCAACTGGCCCTGGTGCTGCCCGGCACGCGCAAAATGCTTGCCCTCAGCTACGTGAAAGCCGAGAAACTGGGCGATGCCGAAGCGGCGCATTGGGCAACGATCAAGGGTTCGCTGCTGTTCGACGCTCTGGCTTGATGAGCACCTTGCATGTCTGACGCACTCTGGGCCGCTCGGCTAGGCGACGCGCTGAACCACACCTCGATGATGGCCGATATCCTCGGCGGCGTCCTGGAAGTGGCCGCGAACATTGCGATCACCGCGGTGGCGACGGCTGCCGTGGTCGCGGCCACGGGCATTACCGTTGCCACTGGCGGCTTGGGTTGCTTCCTGCTCGGCGCGGTGGTGGGCGCCGTGGTCGGCCTCGCCATGAGCAAGACCGGGGCCGACAAGGGGCTAAGCGACTTATGCGAGGGCATCGGCAACGCCCTCTTCCCGCCCACGGTGCAGGCCAACATCCTCACCGGCTCCACCAACACCTTGACCAACAACATCCCTGCCGCCCGCGCCGCCGGGGCGATCGAGTCCCATGTCGCGCCGGCCGGCACCGAACTTGAAGCACCCGAAGCCGAACCCAGCTACCTGGACATGGCCGAGAATTTCTTCTCGCAGATGTGGCGTCCCACCGTCGCCGTACCCGCCCCCGGTGCCGTGCCCAAGCCGCTGGACATGATCACCTGCATGAAACACCCGCCGATGCCGCCGCAGTTCCTGGCCGAAGGCTCGGACAAAGTCACCATCAACGGTCAGCCCGCCGTGCGCAGCGGCGACCGCAGCACCTGCGATGCGACCGTGGTATCAGCCGGGCTGATTTCACCTGACGTGACCATCGGTGGCGGTTCGGTGGTGGTGCGCGAGATCCGCAGCGGCAAGACCCCGGGCGTCGGGCTGGCGGTCACGGCGCTGCTGATGCTCAAGGGCGGCAAGGGTAAATTCCTCAGTAACCTGCCCTGCATGTTGATCGGCGGTGCGGCGTCGATGGCGGTCAGTAGCGCGATGGGCGCCGCGGCCAACGCCGCGATGGGCTCGTCGAACCCCGTACACGCCGCCACCGGGGCCAAAGTGTTGGGCGATGTCGAGGAGATGGACTTCGTCCTGCCCGGCATCTTGCCGATCGACTGGCAACGCTTCTACAACAGCCGCGACGAACGCCGCGACGGATTGTTTGGTGCCGGTTGGAGCGTGCCCTACGAGGTGCGCGTCGAAATCCTGCCCCATCCAGACGGCGGCGAAACCCTGGTCTATAGCGACGAACAGGGCCGCCGCATCGACATGGGCTCGATCCCCCTGGGCGGTGCCGTGTTCAGTGCCGGTGAAGGCCTCAGCGTGCGCCGGCATGCCAACGGCGAGTTGCTGATAGAGAGCGCGGACGGGCTGTACCGCTTGTTCGAACCCACGCCAGCCAATGCAGCGTTGCTGCGCCTGAACCAACTGGGTGACCGCAACGACAACCGTATCCACCTGGAATACGACGATAACGGACGCCTGGCGCAACTGCGTGACACCTTCGACCTGACCCGCATCGCACTGGCGTATGACGAGCGCTGGCCACAACGGGTCAGCCGGATCGACCGCCTCTATGCCGATCAACGCCGGGAAGTGCTGATGCACTATGGCTACGACGGCCAGGGCGATCTGGCGCAGGTCCGTCAGTCCAACGACCAGGTAAAACGTCGCTACGCCTACGACGCCGGGCGGCGAATGGTGGAACACCAACTGCCTACCGGGCTTCGCTGTTTCTATGAATGGGCGTTGGTTGAAAACCTGGAATGGCGCGTGGTTCGCCACTGGACCGACGCGGGCGACGCCTACACCTTCGACTACGACCTGGCCGCCGGGACCACGCGCATCACCGACGGTTTGCAGCGCATCAGCACCCGTCGCTGGGATACCCGATATCAGATTACCGAAAACACCGACGCGCTGGGTCGCACCTGGACCTTCCAGTGGAACGACGAAAGCCAGTTGCTGGGGGCGACCGATCCCAACGGCGGACAACATCAGTTCAGCTATGACGAAGCGGGCAACCTCTGCGAAACCCGCGACCCGCTGGGGCGCAGCGAGTCAACCCTGTGGCTCGAACACTGGGCCCTGCCCCTGGCTGAAACCGATGCCGCGGGAAATACCTGGCAGTACCGCTATGACGCGCGGGGCAACCGTATTCGCGAAACCGACCCGCTGGGCCACGTCACCCGCTATCGCCACGACGCCCACGGCCAAGTGGTGGAGGTCATCGACGCCACCGGCAAAAGCAAGCGCATGCGCTGGACGGCGCTTGGGCAACTCAGCGAACACACCGACTGTTCCGGTTACACCACACGGTTGAGCTATTGCGAGCGAGGGCTGTTGCTCAGCAGCACCGACGCACTGGGAGAGCGGACGCTTTTCAGCTACGACGACCAGGGTCGACTGCTGAGCAAGCAACTGCCGGACGGGCGCACCGAGCACTATCAGCGTGACGCAAGCGGACAGTTGATCAGCTATAGCGATCCGGCCGGGCATACGACAACTTTCCAACACACCCTAAGCGGTCAACTGCGGGTGCGCACCGACGCCCACGGTCGCCGGGTGGAGCTGAGCTACGACAACTACGGGCGCCTGCTGGCCCTGACCAACGAAAACGGTGAGCGCTACCGGTTTGCCTGGGACGCCGCCGACCGCTTGACCGCCCAACACAGCCTGGACGGCAGCCTCAAGCGCTACGCCTACGACCCGCTGGACAACGTCACCCGCGTGGAAGCGCTCGCGGTGCCTGGCAGCACCGACCTGGACCTCGCCCCCCAAGCCCCCATCATTCATGAGCTGGAGCGCGATGCGATGGGGCGACTGGTGGCGAAAGTCACCGCAGACGGGCGCACCGAGTACCGCTATGACGCGCTCGACCAGGTCAACGCGATCACCTTCACCAGCCAGACCGGTGAAGTACAAAGCCTGGGCTTGCATTACGACGCCCTGGGGCAATTGATTACCGAGCAAGGCTGGGCGGGGAACCTCGAGCATCGCTATGACGAACTGGGCAACCTGAACCAGACGCTGCTTCCCGACGGTCGTTGGCTGAACCGCCTGCACTACGGCAGCGGTCACCTGCACCAGATCAACCTCGACGGCCAGGTCATCAGCGATTTCGAGCGCGACCGCCTGCACCGCGAAGTGCTGCGCACCCAAGGGCGCCAGAGTACGCGCAGCGAATACGACCGCAGTGGCCGCCTGCGGGCCCGCCAGCGGCGGCAACAGGGTCAATCCACGCTGCTGCAGCCTGTGGCGCAATCGCTGTTTGGCTATGACGCCAGCGATCAACGGGTGGAGCGCTTCGACAGCCAGCCCGAAGCGTCCCATCGCCAGTTACTGCACTATGACGCCACCGGCCGCATTCTTGCCAGCCAGGACAACCTTCAAGGCCAGCGTGAAAGCTTCGCCTATGACCCGGCCGCCAACCTGCTGGACGGCCTGGGCACAGGCCAGGTCGCGCATAACCGCTTGTTGACCTACCAGGACAAGCGCTACCGCTATGACGGTTTCGGTCGCATGGTGGAAAAACGCAGCGCCCGACGTGGCGTCCAGCGTTTTCGCTACGATGATGAACAACGCCTGGTGGAAGTGCGCAACGATAACGGCTCGGTCGTAAAAATGACCTATGACCCGTTGGGTCGACGCATCGAAAAAGCCGAATACGACCGCAACGCCACGCTGCTCAGCCGCACCCGTTTCACCTGGGATGCGCTGCAACTTTTGCAGGAACACCGCGACAGCCAGACCAGCCTCTACATCTACGCCGACGACAGCCACGACCCCCTGGCGAGGGTCGACGGCCTGGGCGATCAGCAGAAGGTCCGCTACTACCACAACGACTTCAACGGCCTGCCCGAACAGCTCTCGGAAGCCGACGGCCACACACTCTGGCGAGCCCGTTACCAAGTGTGGGGCAACACCGCCGAAGAGCTGCGCGAACCGTACTACATCGAAGAGCAGAACCTGCGCTTCCAGGGCCAATACCTGGACCGCGAAACCGGGTTGCACTACAACACCCTGCGTTTCTACGACCCGGACATCGGCCGCTTCACCACACCGGACCCGATCGGCCTAGCCGGTGGGCTGAACCTCTACCAGTATGCGCCGAACCCGGTGAGTTGGATCGACCCCTTCGGGCTGATGAAATGCTCGACGCCGCCCAAGGGTCGCAAGGTCAACCGAACGGTGTATCGCTTTGAAGAGCCGGGGCGGATCAGCACGACTTGGACGGCGCACAAGTGGAACGTCGCCTCCAGGCACCGTTACACCGCCCCCGGCCTGGGCGGTGTCTATGGCGCCAACTCACGCAAGACAGCCATGGGCGAAGTCAATCACTGGGGCGTGGACCTGTCCACACGGGTGCTGGTCAGCAAGAAAGTGCAGCTCAACAACGTCCTGGACCTGACCCGGGCCGATGTGCGCAAACAATTGGGGGTCTCCCTCAAGAGCATTACCGGCGACAAATACACCCAGACCCATCAAATCGGCGCCTGGGCCAAGGCTAATGGTTATGATGGGATCCTGGCGCCGTCGGCGCGAAACCCGACCGGCAGCAACTTGATTTCGTTTGCAGGTTTTTAAAATGGGACTGGAAGACGAATACGTCGGCGATGCCGATTGGCAGCATTTCGTGCGGTTGTACGAAGAGGACTACCTCGACGACAACGCCCGCGTGCTGGCCAAGGCCATGGATGACAACCTCGACATGGCCGTGGTGCTCTATGGCAAAAGGGGGCTCAAGGAAGGCTTATGGTGGCTGGAACAGACCGTGCCCGCCCTGGGTAACAAACGCCCGGCCGATTGCCTCAAGACCCCGAAACTGATCAAGCGCCTGAGAATGGCCCTGATGAGCATGCCCTAACCCACAAGGACAGATGCAATGGAAGGCATCCAACTGCTTGAACACACGCTCCCCAACCACCCTACCCGCCTGAGCAACGTGCATGTCTGACGCGCTCTGGGCCGCCCGCCTGGGCGATGCACTCAACCACACCTCGATGATGGCCGACATCCTGGGCGGTGTATTGGAGGTGGCGGCCAACATTGCGATCACCGCCCTGGCGACCGCCGCCGTGGTCGCGGCCACGGGCATCACCGTGGTCACCGGCGGCCTGGGCTGCTTCGTCCTGGGCCTGGTGGTGGGCACCATCGTCGGCCTGGCCATGAGCAAGACCGGGGCCGACAAAGGCCTGAGCAATTTATGCGAGGGCATCGGCAACGCCCTCTTTCCGCCCACGGTGCAGGCCAACATCCTCACCGGCTCCAAGGACACCTTCACCAACAACATCCCCTCGGCCCGGGCCGCCGGCGCGGTGGTTTCCCATGTGGCGCCGGCCGGCACCGAACTGGAAATGCCCGAGCCGGAAGAAGAACCCAGTTACCTGGACATGGCCGGGAGTTTCTTCTCGCAAATGTGGCGCCCCACTGTCGCCTCGCCCGCCCCCGGTACGGAGACCCGCCCGGAAGACCTGGTGATCTGCACCAAGCACCCACCCATGCCTCCGCAGTTCATGGCCGAAGGTTCGGAGAAGGTCACCATCAACGGCCAGCCCGCCGTGCGCAGCGGCGACCGCAGCACCTGCGATGCGACGGTGGTGTCGGCCGGGCTGATTTCCCCTGACGTGACCATTGGCGGCGGCTCGGTGGTGGTGCGCGAGATTCGCAGCGGCAAGACCCCGGGCGTGGGCCTGGCGGTCACCGCACTGCTGATGCTCAAGGGCGGCAAGGGCAAGTTCTTCAGCAAACTGCCGTGCATGCTGGTGGGCGGCGCGGTGTCCATGGCCGCCAGCAGCGCAGCGAACGCGGCCGCCAACGCGGCCATGGGTTCGTCGAACCCGGTGCATGCCGCCACCGGGGCCAAGGTGCTGGGCGCTGACGAGGACCTGGATTTCGTCTTGCCCGGCATCCTGCCGATTGACTGGCAGCGCATCTACAACAGCCGCGACGAACGCCGCGACAGTTTGTTCGGCGCCGGCTGGAGCGTCGCCTACGAAGTGCAGGTGGAAATCCAGCCCCACCCCGAGGGCGGCGAAACCCTGGTCTACACCGACGAACAGGGCCGGCCCATCGACATGGGCTCCATCCCGCTGGGCGGCGCGGTGTTCAGCGCCGGCGAAGGCCTGGCCGTGCGCCGCCACGTGAACGGGCAATTGCTGATCGAAAGCGAAGACGGCCTGTACCGTTTGTTCGAACCTTCACCCGCCAACCCCTCACACCTGCGCCTGAACCAACTGGGCGACCGCAACGACAACCGCATCCACCTCGACTACGACGACGCCGGACGCCTGGTGCGGCTGCGCGACACCTTCGACTTGGTGCACGTCGAGCTGATCCGCGCAGGCGAACGCGTCACCCACATCGAGCGCCTCTACCCCGACCAAACGCGGGAGGTGCTGGTCAGCTACGCCTACGACGCGGCCAACACCCTCGCCGAAGTGCGCGACGCCAGCGGCCAGGTACAACGGCGCTTCCGCTACGACGCCGGGCAACGGATGGTCGAGCACCAGTTGCCCACCGGCCTGCACTGCTTCTACGAATGGGCCCTGATCGACGACCAGGAATGGCGCGTGGTCCGGCACTGGACCGACGAAGGCGACGCCTACCAGTTCGACTATGACCTTGAGGCCGGCACCACCCGCATCAGCGACAGCCTGCAACGCGTCAGCACCCGGCAGTGGAACAGCCAGCACCAGATCACCCACTACACCGACAACCTCGGCCAGACCTGGCTGTTCGAATGGAACGACGAACGCCAGTTGCTCAGCGCCACCGATCCACAAGGCGGCCAGTACTCATTCAGCTACGACGAAGCCGGCAACCTGCTCAGCGAAACCGACCCGTTGGGCCGCAGCGAATCCACCCTCTGGCTCGAACA
Organism: Pseudomonas fluorescens; assembly: GCF_001307275.1. Lineage (NCBI taxonomy): Bacteria > Pseudomonadati > Pseudomonadota > Gammaproteobacteria > Pseudomonadales > Pseudomonadaceae > Pseudomonas > Pseudomonas fluorescens. Next base: position 2,784,528 of record NZ_CP012831.1, on the reverse strand, counting down.
CTGGGCCTTGCCACTGGTGGACACCAACCCCGCCGGCCACAGCTGGAAATACCGCTACGATCAACGCGGCAACTGCACCGCGGAAATCGACCCGCTGGGCCACGTCACCCGCTACCGCCACGACGCCCACGGCCAGGTCGTGGAAATCATCGACGCCACCGGCAAAAGCAAAAAACTGCGCTGGAACCCGTTCGGCCAATTGGTGGAACACGTCGATTGCTCGGGTTACCCGACACGCTTCAGCTACGACGCCCGCGGTTATTTGCAGACCATCACCGACGCCCTCGGCGAGCGCACCCAATTCAGCTACGACGCCCAGGGGCGTTTGCTCGGCAGCCAGTTGCCGGACGGCCGCACCGAACGTTACCAACGCGACACCGCCGGCCAGCTCACCGGCTACACCGACCCGGCCGGGCACACCACGCTCTACCAACACAACCGCCGCGGCCAGGTCCGCCAACGCACCGACGCCCAGGGCCGGCAGGTGCAGTTTGTCTACGACAGCTTCGGCCGGCTGCAAGCGCTGACCAACGAGAATGGCGAAAGCTACCGGTTTGCCTGGGATGCAGGGGATCGGTTGGCCGAACAACAGGACCTGGACGGCAGCGCCAAACGCTACGACTACGACCGCCTCGACAACGTCGCGGCGGTGACGGCGATTCCCGCGCCTTACGGCACGGGCCTGGCGATTATTCCCGAAACACCGCCGGCGACCATCGTCCATCGCCTGGAACGCGACGCCGCGGGCCGACTGATCGCCAAAGTCACCGACGATGGCCGCACTGAATACAGTTACGACCCGCTGGACCAACTCACCGCCGTCACCTTCACCGACCTGCAGGGCAACGCCCAGACCCTGAGCTTCGCCTACGACGCCCTCGGCCAGTTGCTCGCCGAAAACAGCGCCGCCGGCAGCCTGCAACACCGCTATGACGAACTCGGCAACCGGATCCAGAGTCAACTGCCCGACGGCCGTTGGGTCAACCGCCTGTACTACGGCAGCGGCCACCTGCACCAGATCAACCTCGACGGCCAGGTCATCAGCGACTTCGAACGCGACCGCCTGCACCGCGAAGTGCTGCGCACCCAAGGCCAGATCAGCACCCGCAGCGAATACGACCGCAGCGGCCGCCTGCGCACGCGTCAACGCCGCCACAGCAGCCAACCCTCGCTGCTGCCGGCGGCGGTGCAACAACACTTCGAGTACGACCCCGCCAACAACCTGATCGGCAAACTCGACCAGCAACCCACCACGCAACAGCGCCAGCTACTGCACTACGACGCCACAGGCCGCATCATCGCCAGCCAGGACAGCCTGCACGGCCAACGCGAGACCTTCACCTACGACGCCGCCGCCAACCTGCTGGACGGCCCGGCCCCCGGCGCCGGGCTGGTGGTGCACAACAAACTGCTGACCTACCAGGACAAGCGCTACCGCTACGACGCCTTCGGCCGGATGATCGAAAAACGCAGCGCCAAACTCGGCGTGCAACACTTCACCTATGACGCCGAAAGCCGCTTGATCGAGGTGCGCAACGACGACGGCAGCGTGGTCAACATGGCCTACGACCCGCTGGGCCGGCGCATCGAAAAAACCGAACACGACAACCACGGTTACCCGCTGGGCGAAACCCGTTTCACCTGGGACGGCCTGCGCCTGTTGCAGGAACACCGCCACCAGCAAACCAGCCTCTACCTCTACGAAGACGACGGCTACGAACCCCTGGCCCGCGTCGATGGAAGCGGCCCGCTGCAAAAGATCCGCTACTACCACAACGACCTCAACGGCCTGCCGGAACAACTCACCGAAGCCGACGGGCACAACGTTTGGCAGGCCACGTATCGGGTTTGGGGCAACACGCTGGAAGAGGTGCGCGAGCCGTATTACATCGAAGAGCAGAATTTGCGGTTCCAGGGGCAGTACCTGGACCGGGAAACCGGGCTGCATTTCAATACGTTCAGGTTTTATGATCCGGATGTCGGGCGGTTTACTACGCCGGATCCGATTGGGTTGGCGGGGGGAATTAATTTCTATGCTTATGCGCCGAATCCCGCAGGGTATGCCGACCCACTAGGACTGAGCTGTACCTCGGCCAAAGGCTTTGCCAGAAAAAATACGATAACCCAGCGATGGACTGGAAAACTAACCGGGAAAAAACCTGCTGACGTCGACGGCTACCTGACATCGCGAGGATGGACCAAAACCTATCCACAAGCCGGCAGACCGGATGCGATTCAGCACGTCCAGTATGTGCGCAGTACAAAATCCGGGGCCACCTACAAGCTTGACTACCATCCAGGCGGCAGCCCTACCCAACCCAACATTCATGGCAATGATTACTGGAAGGTCTATAAAGTCAATAAATCCGGTGAAGATGTTGTATTCGGTAGGATTGGACATGGTGACTTTAAAAATTATGACCTTATAAAAGACTCACCCGTCTACGTAAACGGCACGCTAATGAACGGTGGAATTTAAATGATTGATTTTGCAGCCGACATAAAATCCAAGCATTCAATTGCGAACATCTTATTGCAAGACAATATCTCGACCTACATGAATGAGCTCTATGAGCATCATAAAGTCGAGATAAAGAGCTACACGCTACCTGACGGCGAAACAAGAACAGCGTACGTAATCGATAGTACGCTCACTCTCTCGACCCTTCCTGACGGAACAATTTTTTCAATCGGCTGCAACGCGCGATACACAGGGCTTTATCAAAACACACTTTCTACAGGGATGCGTTTTGACCAAATAAAAAAGCTGACTGAACGCCAGCGTATATTTAATGGCGTCATAATCCTCAACGAGGATTTCGGCTTCTGCTACGTCTTGCCAACACCTTATGACGAGATAGCTGACAGCATCGAAAACATACCGTCGACGCTAACGCTGGATGAAATTTACATATCCGATTTTTCTTCCTGGCTTCATAAACCGCAATAACATAAACCATCAAACTATCCCTCTGACATACACCTGGAAAGAAGCACAACCTACATACCGCAACAAGCACAAGGCCAAATACAGCAACGAATATCTACCTCGCAATACGAGACGGCAGGCTTAAAGCAATGGATGTACTCGATCTGCTCTCATACAAGCTTGAAAACTTCCTGAACGTCCGGCCGTATCCGAAGGCGTTGGGTGCTGTTTTTTACGAAGAAGACGAGCCTGCGCTGCTGACCGCTGTCGCCAGAAAACGCAATGGCGCGCCCTTCAGCGTTAGCCGCTGGCATGATTTGTTTTCCGTCAGCGCTTTCGAAAAAGCCATGTTGAAGAACGGCTTCACGGAACCCGACTGCTACGCCCTGCTGCTGGTCCTGTCACGTTTTGGCTACCTGCTTGAAATCGACAACCGTCAACGAACCAACAAGCAGTACTTTATTTTCTTCTACCTGATCCAACTGATCAGCTTGAAGAACAGCGCCCTGGATGCGGACGCGCACCTGAGGAACTACATGCTCAGGTTCCTGCTTTTCGAATTGAGCATTGATGACGAGGCTTATCGCCGGTTCAGCATCGAAGGTAATCAACTGATGATGGCGACCGACGGGCTGGGGCCCGTGGCTTTTCTGGATGTGATTGATCGGGTCTACAAAACGATCAAGGCCGACAGCAGGAAAGAGCATGAACTGCTCAGGACGTTGAAAACCTTTCAAACAAGCACCGTCAGATTACTCACCGAGCCCGACGAGACTCATTACCGCTTCGCGATCAATGATCGCCACAGCGAGCTTATGTACCCCGATGTATTTCTGCTCACGTACGCTCAGGACCCGAAAAAAATATTTGATGCGTTGATCGATGCGGTCAATCCGCTTCAGTCAACGGCAAACCTGTTCGTCTCCAATATGGTTGTGATGAATTACGCCTTTCACATCCTGAAAGACAAACCTCGCGACGTTCTAAAACTGAAAAAACACGTCCGTGATGAAGCGTTGTTCGGCCAATTGCTGGAAGTGATCATCCGGCGTCGGATGGGGGTCGACAAAGCGCTGTTCGAAAAAATTCCCACGGGGCAGGATCTTGCCTTGATCAACGATGAGCACACCTCGTTCTACAACATCTTGTACAGCCACGCAGGCTAAGCACAAATCCCCGTGGCGAGGGAGCTTGCTCCCGCTGGGTGGCGAAGCCGCCCCCGCTTGCCGAAAAAAAAAGCGCTTTGGCTTGGTCTCCCAACATTCTTTTGCTCGGCTCAGTCGCGGACATCGACTCCATGAGCTATACCAGAGTGCCATCATCGCCAAGCAAAGGGAGCCATGCGCCATGAAGGGGACCTTATTAGCTTTCATCATTATGTCTATCGCCGGCTGCGCCAACCTGAACAGCATCTACCGAACTTTTGATGTTTCTCGTGGGGAAAGCTCCCTGAGCGATATTCGACAGAGAGCCATACTGGTAGCCCCCAATGAGAACGTAACCAGAAAATACGACACCACCGGAAAGCTCGTTTCGGAGGAGCACAAAAAGAACGGGGTGTTTGTCTGTGCAGAACCCAGCCCCGATGCAATGGCCTCCCTTGCTTATGAGTTGGCGGCAAAAGGGGGGTATCCAGGTAAGGCAAGCGGTGAATTGGCTTTCGCCATGCAGGATGGAGCCGCATTCACAGGCATACGCACACAAAGCATCCAGTTGCTCCGTGATTTCGGCTATCGCTTGTGTGAGAGCTACATGTCTGGCGCGATAAGCGCCGCTCAATATGACCTTCTCATGAGGCGCTTCCAAAAAAATACAGTGGCCCTTTTGGCGATTGAGCAACTGACAGGAACGGTGAAGGCCCCTCCAATAGCCCTCACGACCAGTGGGCGGGCCGAAGCGACAAAATCACTTTCCGAACAAAGAGCAGAGAGAGAAAAGGTCAGCGATAGAATTTCTGCCCTGGAAACAGAGAAGACGGCCGTAGACAAAAAAATCAGTGACGCAAAAAAAGCGGACGCCAAGGCTGATACGTCGGAAATGGATCAAACCGCATCGGACCTGGCGGAAAAAATCAAAAACCTGAAAGACGATAGAACCGTTATCGACAGCGCAATAGCCGATACAAAAGGCGTCATTGCAGACGGGGAAATAAAGGTAAAAATAGAAACCACTGGCATGGGTAGCCAACGATCAGACGCCCACATACAACAAATAGCAAAAACAGTCGAAGGGATTGTGAATAACGTTGTGCTTGCCGATGATGAACAGCAATTGTGCATGTCGGCTCTTTTATTGCCAGACCCGAATGAGGGCCAGAAAAAATTCTCGGATTGGTGCGTCAAAATATTGGAAACCCAGGCTGAAGCCCGGGATGCCTCGCTGAAAAACGCAAAACTCCAGATGGAACAAGAACAAGCAATTTTGCGAAGCGGAGCCAGTCCAAAAGAAAAAGAAAAGGCAAGTAATAAACTTGCCGATCTCCAAGATACATTTGATGGTGCTGGGAAGGGCATAAGGCAATACAACGTAACCAGACCTTCCGTTGATAAATAATGCAATTAAAGAACGCCGCGTATCCATCGTTATTTACCGGCGTAGACGAAGAAACTATGAAGCGTCGGGACAGCACTGTCTCGACGCTTCTTTATTGATCGCGCTTAGCTGTTCCAGAAAAGTTAATTCATTGCTGGCAAACTGAGTACTGGATAACGCCGACCCACGATAGCCGCAACACCACCAACCCTGTGGCGAGGGAGCTTGCTCCCGCTGGGCGGCGAAGCCGCCCCAAAACAGGCTGACGCATTTCTCCGGAAAAACCGCATCAGCCGGTTTACGTCGGCTGCGCCACCCAGCGGGAGCGATCTCTGGCCACGGATCGCGTACACCCTCAGATCGAGAAGGGCCGGACTTAGGTGTGTAATGTACTGCCGTCATCGCGAGCAAGCTCGCTCCCACAGGGGATTTGCGTGAACGCAATGCCTATGAACAACTCGGAAAAAACTGTGGGAGCGAGCTTGCTCGCGATGACGGCGGCACCTTCAACATCACCGGGTCAGACAAGCTCACTCCCACAGGGGAATGTCACCACCAAGACGAAACATCACCCAAGGCATCACGCAACTGAGCCGCACCAATACGCCGCTGCCCCGGATCAAGCGCCAACGCCATTCGCAGCGCCGGCCAGCAACGCCTGGGCAGGTGGCGCGGTGCCTTGAGCCCGCGCTCCAACCGGGCATCGCGAGCCTGGGTGGCGGGTAACCGTCGGAACGGGTGTTGGCCGCTCGCCAGTTCATACAGCACGCAAGCCACACCATAGACATCGGCACCCGCTGACAGGCGTGCACCTTCAAGCAATTCAGGTGCCGCGTAACCTGGCGTCCAAGCGTTGAGGCGCTCACGGTTCAGGTTCGGCAGGTGCTGCGAGGGGCCTTCCTCGGCCAGGCCCAAGCCGAAATCGAACAGACGCAGGCCTTCCTCGCTCAACATGACGTTGCTCGGCTTCATGTCTCCGTGCAGCACGCCACGGCTGTGGGCGTACGCCAAAGCATCGAGCAGCGGCACGGCGATCGCCTTCAGTTCAGGCCAAGGCAGCCCCAGGGGCCGTTCGCAAAGCAGTTGGTCCAGGGTCAAGCCGCGCATCAGCTCCATGGTGATGAACGCTCGCCGTTGGCCGGCATCCACCTCGAAGGTGTACGGACGCAAAATATTCGGGTGGTGCAATCGCCGCGTCAGGGCGAACTCGCTGTAGAGCAGCGCACTCCCATCGGCTGACTCATCGAATGCCTCACTGAGCATCTTCAGCGCAAGGTACGGATCGGGATCGGCGTATTGTTCGTGCAACAGGTCCCGCGCACGGTAAACCACGCCCATGCCGCCGGCCCCAAGCAAGCGTTCGAGGCGATAGCGCCCTGCGAGTATGTCCGGTACTTCGCTGGCGCTACTCGGGTTGGATTTCACAACGGGTGCCGCGTTGGCGAAGGCGAAATACGTGGGATGACCAGCCTCTTCATTCACGGTCGGATCACTACGGCCGTCAGGTTATCCCGCGCCGGGCCACGCAAGACGTCATCGAAAAGCTGCTCCAACACCCTAGGTGGCGATGCCAGGCCCAAGGCATTGCCAAGGGCTTGCGCACCAAGGCCTTGGTACAGACCGTCACTGCACAGCAAAAATGTGTCGCCCGGGTGAACATCCAGCTCCAGCACCTCCAACGTCAGTTCTGCTGCGGCGCCCACCGCGCGCGTCAATGCCTTGGCCGCAGGATGGGCACCGGCTTCATCGCGGCTGATGTGTTGCGTGTCGATCAGTTGCTGTTGCAGTGAGTGATCCTTGGTCAATTGGTACAACCGACGACCGCGCCACAGGTAACAACGGCTGTCGCCCGCCCAGATGCAGACCCCACGGTTCCCTTCCAGCAACAGCGCCACCACCGTGCTGCCGGTAATGCCGGGATGATCTTCGGTGACGGTAAGCTCCTGGCTCAACCGGCGGTTGGTCCAGCGCAGGCATTGGCGCACCGCTTTCGAACGCTCATCCAAGTCCTGGTACAAGGGCAGTGTCGTCAGGTTGGCAACGATCAACTGGCTGGCGATGTCGCCGCCCGAATGGCCGCCCATGCCATCGGCGACCGCCCACACTCCCTGTCGCGGGCAGTCGAGAAAGGCATCCTCGTTACGTGCCCGGGTCTTGCCAGGGTCCGTGCGCGCGGCGCTGCGCCAGGGGCCGGGCTCCTGTTTCAAAGCTGCACCGGCAGGCGAAATGTGCGCAGCACGCTCATGTCGAAAGGGTTCGGCGTGCGCTGGCTCGTCAGTAAGTAATTGGCGCGCAGGCCACCCAGGTCCGCCTTCAATACACGGACATCGCGCCCGGTCAGGTATTCGCTCTGCATCAGGTCGAACAAACGAAACAGCGACCACGGCCCGGTATTCTTCTCAATGCCGACGCCACGACCGATCATTTTATCCAGCACCAGGGCGGTCCGACCGTTCTGCGCGTCGGTTGGCCAGGTAAATGCCACCGGCAGGATCGGACCGTGGCGGTACTCAAGCGTCTGGTCGCCAAAGCGGAATTCAGCACGGCTCACCGCCGGATCCAGGGTGTACGGTTCAAGCTTGAACTGCACTTGCGGCTCGGTCGGGTTTTCGGCGAAAAAGCTCCGGCGGATGGTATGCGCTGTCGCCATCTGATCAAGATAGACCCGAGACATCGGCAAGCTCTGGCCGTCGATACTACGCAAGCGATAGTGTCCCGCAGGGCCACTGACGAAGGGCTGCATGTAATGTTCGAAGAATCGATCGACGATGCCCTGCTCCTTGAAAAACTCCCGGAAGTCGTTGAGCGCGACGTCGCTGGCACTGTGGGCGCTGAACGGATACCGCTTGTTGATCGCCTTGCCGTAAAAACTGTACAGCTCGCTTTGATAACGCTGGTTCAGGTAGCGGTACGAGTCGTTGAGCACCAAGCGCCAGCTATCCTCGGCCAGCACGTTGAACCATGCCTTGACCGGACGCGGAAGCCGAGCAGAGGCGTCGCGCAGGCTGCTCAGCGCATCGCGCTGCCCGCCCATGCGGTGCCTGGCCAGTTCGAACGCCGCTTGTTCCGGTGCACTGGCCCGAGCCAGGTTCGCCAGTTGCAATTGCACCTCATCAAGGGCCCGCAAGGCCTGGAGCAGATCAGCCGTGGGGCCGCCATCCCTATCCAGAAGACGATGCAGCGGTTCGAAACGCCGTCGCAGGGATTTTTGCGCGGTGTCCGGCAGATGCTCGGTCAGAGACGCAGCGGTTTTCCCAGCTACGGCGACGAGCTTTGTCACGGCTTGTCCACCCTTCCCGACCGCTGGCGCCAGATCGTCGAGCTGCTCGGCACCCCCCTGGAGTCGAGTGTTCTCGCGCACTTGTACCAGCAGCCGCAGAATCGGCGAATGTGCCGAGGTCAGGCCCGCGAGTTGCTCGGCGCCCTCACCCGGATGGCTGATGGTTTGCAGGCCGACCTGACCGACGGCTTCGCTCCAGTGGTCGGCATAATCACGAAAATACAGCTGTTCCAGTTCGACCATCAGGCGCCGCATGTCCATGCCGCTGAGGCCATCGCCTTCACCCAATACCCAGTTGTCCCGCAGCAATTCGGTGACCAGGGCCACGCCCTGGACCGAAAAGTAGCGTTCGTAACCCTGGCGGGTGTAGAAACCGGGGATCATACGGTCGGTGCCAACCAGCAGCGCACCTTGTGAACCCAGGTGTTGGCTGAGTCGGTAGAGCGGCAGATGATTGGCCTGTTCGTGCAGCATCCTGTACACCACGGCGGCCAAGGACTCACGGCGAAGCGCCTCCCGAGCCTGGGCCACCAGCGGCTCGTTGAGCTCATGGATGAAGGGCAGCTCCAACAGGCGCGCGAAGTGGGCATTCAAGCGCTCTTGTCGCGCCGTGTTGCCGGGGTAACGAAGCGATTCGTCGTTGGCCACCCGATCCTTGAGCCAGGCGATATCGCGACGCTCTTTGAGGCCCAGCATCAAGTACGCACGCAGGCTGTTGAGCAGTTGCTCGCGGTCAGCCCGGCTGTTGCGGACATGTTCTTCCAGCCTCTGCGCAATCTTCGGTAGCAGTTGCGCCTGAAGCTCACGCTCGTAAGCGTCGATCACCGCAGCCTTGATCGCTTCCCCCTGATACAAGCCGACACGCTCATGCAACGGCACCGCACTGTAGGGTGGGAAAACCCGAGTGGCCTCCAAACGCGTATCCAGTGATTCAAGCAGCGCGCTCCAGTCATCAGCGTTCATCTGGGTCGATTGCTGCTGGTCCCAGCGTTGCGCCAGCGTACGCAAGCTGTCCAGGCGCTCGTGGTTGGTTGAAAAACCCTTCGCCCACAACAACCCGCACAGACCAACGACTGCCAGCGCTCCAAGGTATAGGGCCCGCTGCCTCCAATGGATACGGCGGCGTTCGCGTTGAACGAGGTCGCTCAAATCAGCTTCCGGAAAGATCACCCGGCTGAGCAAGTGATGAATGAACCGCGAGCGCCGGCCAGGTGCGGTATGGCTGACTCCCAACCCCGCGTAGCCAGGTTCGGCGGTCGGGGTTGCCGTGCGGTCCGGCGACGATGCGCAGGTCAAATAGAAACCACGCAACGTTCCGACGTTACCGCCGAACACCTGTTCGACCAGCAGGCACAGGCTGGTGCCGAGCTGGCCAAGGTGATGAGGGAAATCAAGCATACGGCTACGGCGTAGCGTGTCGCGCTCCTGATGCATGCGCATGATCATTTGGCTATTGAGCCGCTGCAGCAGCGCCTCGAACTCGGCACGTAACACGGTGATGTCACTGCCGCGTGGGTCCCGGCTGAAACTCGCCCCCAGCACCTGGTCGTTTTCCTCACGCGTCAGCGAATCAAAGAACTCATCGAAACCGGGCACGCTGTCCGCTTTGCTCAAGACCAGGTAAATCGGGACATCGATGTGCAGTCGCTGTTGCAGCTCCTGCAGGCGACCACGAATCTGACGGGCCAGCGTGGTCACTTCGTCCTCACTGCCCCGCAACAGCAACTCGGCCGGCACCGTCACCAGTACACCGCCCAACGGACGACTGCGGCGACGCTTGCGCAACAGTTCGAGCAATACGGCCCAGCCACGGCCGTCGACCTCACTGTCCGCCTGAGTCAGGTAGCGCCCGGCGGTATCGACCAGCACGGCGTACTCGGCAAAATACCAATCGCAATACCGAGTGCCAGATGCGTCGCTGACAGGGCTGCGATCTAGCCTGTTGAGAGGAAACTCCAGGCCCGAGCACTCCAGCAGACGGGTCTTGCCGCTGGCAGGCGGGCCTATCAGCAGGTACCAGGGCAAATCGCTGCGACCGGCATAAAGGTTCGAGGACCTTGACCTGGTCAAGGCTTGCTTGAAGCGCGAGCGCACTTCGCGCCGCTCATCGTCGATCCTGGCTTGGTGCAGGGCGCGAGTCTGATCGGGGACGTTTTGTTGGGCGTTGGTGTTGGAAGCGGCACGCTCATTGACGAAAACCATGCCCAGGCCCCAGCCCAGCGCCAGCACGCTGGCGGTCAGCAATCGCGCCGTCGGACTCGCCCAGAACTTGTACTCATTGACGGCCACGAATGGCCCGGCGAACCACACCAACAGCGTGACACCTAGCACCAGCAGCAGCGTCCAAACCCAGGTCTGGCGCACCCAGGCGCCGGCTTTCCTGAAAAGCAATTTCATGACACGTCCCTGTTTACGGTAGCGGCTGAGCAGCGACCGGTTCTGACAGTTGATAAGGTTTCAATACGCTTTTGCGTTGCTCGTCCAATACCCAGGCGAAACTCGCATACATCACCCCCAGGCAGGCCAGCGTGAACACCGCCACCGTCCAGGTCGGGACAATGCGCACCGGACGACGTCGCGCACCGTCGAAGCCTTCCCAGTGAGGCGACAGTTCACGCGGGGTGTCGCCGCGGGTCTGGAGAATCAGCCGATACAGGGCGTCGCGCAGTCTTTCGAGTTCGAGCATCCCGCGGGTCTGAATCCGGTATTTACCCTCGAAACCCAGGGACAGGCACAGGTACAGCAACTCAAGCATCGGCAGGTGCTTGATGGGGCTCTTTGACAAGCGCTCGAGCAATTGAAAGACTTTCTCGCCGCCGAAGGTTTCATTGTGGAAGGTGCTGAGCAGGCTTATCTGTGACCAACCACCTCCGTGGCCCCACGGCGTGGTGACAATCGCCTCATCGATCACCGTGCACAACACGTAACGCGCGGCGATCAGCTGACTGTTTTCAACACCGCCCTGCAAGGCACAGGCTTCGAACTGCTCCAGGCCCCGCTTCAGCTCACCTTTAAGGGCGTGCAGGTCCTCGCGTTCGCGACCGTGCTTGAGCTGCACCATGTGCGACAGCAATCCGGACGCCGCCGCCACCAGCGGATTGAGGCTGACCGTGAATATCTGTGGCTGCGGCAGGTGCGCGGCGTAGATCATTCGCTCTTGCAACTGTTCGAAACGCGGTGGCGCGGCAGCGTCGGTCAAGGGCCCTGAAACAGGGCGTTGTCCATGGTGGTCGAGCAGGACCGTTTTTTCGTCCTGAGGACTTTCCTTATCCATTTGGTTCAGTTCCTGATGGCCCAGAAATTCAGTTCAAGCTCGGCGAAATCACCGCTGACATGGAACGCAAAACCTGCGGAGCGCTTCAGTTGCGCCAGGTCTTCGGCGTTGGGCTCGAGAATGAAATAGGTTTTGTTGGCATGGAATGCAATCTGCCGAGGGGCCACGGGCAAAGGCCTGATCTTGATGCCGGGCAGATGCAGGTTGACCAACTGGCGAATGCGTTCCACCGAACCGACCTTGAGGTGTGCAGGCAATCGATGGCGCAGTTCTTCGCCGTCACAGTGGGCACTTGCCGCCAGTACGAATGAAGCGGTGTCCAGCAGTGACAGATCCTGCACCGGCGAGACAATGATTCCGTATTGGCGCCGCTGCAGTTGCAGCTCGATAGCGTGTTGCTCGAGCACCATCGATAGAACCTGGCGGATCGCTTGCATCAGGGTTCGAAAACACGCGCCTTGGTCACTGTGCCGGTAGCGGTTGTTGAGCGGCGGGCGCTTGCTGTCACTGGAGAACGTTGCCAAGTCACCCAGCAAGGCCAGCAGCGCTCGGTACAGTGTTTCGGGGTGTACCTGCTCCAGGTCCAGGTAATGACGCAGCAACAGTTCGCTGCGGTTGATCAGTTGCAGCATCATGAAATCGCCGACTTGCGCACCACCGGCCTTGCCATTGAAGCGGACTCGCTCGGCCAGGCTATCGCCCCGATGGGCAAGCATGCCGATGATCTCCTTGAGGCACGCCAGCAAATAATGGGAGGAGCGGGCCTGGATGAAGGTCGGCACAAAGTTCGGATCCAGCCTGATGACGCCATCGGCCGTGGTATCGAGCACCTCGCAGAGTTTGAGCTTCACAAACGCATGGTCACTCTGCTGTTCGCCCAACAGCAGGCGCAGGTCCGGGCGGCCGCAACTGATCTGGCTTGCACCGGCATCCCCGGCGTTGGAGTCGGTCACTTGCGCGTCGTAGAGGGTGTAGCGTGCCAATACATCAGACTGTTCCGGACGACGGGACTCGATGTGATTGCCGGTCACCAATGGCAGCGCGAGGTAGATCGGTGTGTTGCGGGTATTGGATGGTACTTCCAAGGCCAGCGGCTCGGCGTTGCCGCCCAACTCGAACAGACTGCCGTCCGGCAGGACCCCACTGGCCTGGCTGACCACCAGTTGCCCCATGTTGAGGAATTGCAGATCGATCTCCAGCGCCAGGAATCCCCAGGCGTAGCTGGCCAGCAACCGAGTGCGAACCTTCAACTGGTGGTCGAAGTAGCGATCGTTGTGTTGCAGATGTTGTGGGCGCAACAGCATGCCTTCCTGCCAGATGACCTTATCGTGATTCATCGGTCATCCACCTTGGCCAGCCGCTCAAGCGTGTTGGCGATCCCATTTTCGTCGAGTGTCAGGTTCGCTTCAGTCAACTGCGTCGTCGCCACCGGCAGTGTGTAGCGCCAGCGAGCGTGTGGCAGGTCACGGTACGCCACGAGTACGCCCACGTAACGGCCATTCCCGCTGATAGCGAGCCTGAGCTCGACGGTTTCGCCTGGGCGCAGTTCCAGCTCCTCGCTGGAAACCAGATCAGGGGCCAGTGTTTCCCTCGCGCGCTCATAGAGGCTGAAGAAATCTGCGTTTTCATAAGCCACGGGGTGCTTGAGTTCGAACAACCGCACCACCACGGGCGATGGTCGTCCATTGAGGTCGGGGTTGAGTCGATCACTGGCCGTCAGGGTGAGGTTGAGCTTGGTCATCGTCGAAAAGGGCGACAACGCGGAGCAACCGGCCAGCAGCAGGGTCGTGGCGAACGCCGGCAAAATCTTGGATAAGTGCATCGTGCAGTGCGGCATGGACATCATCCGTGGTGGTCGATTTGCAGGCCGGCAATCAAGCGAACCCGTTCTTCATAGGTCTGGGCCTGACGCCATTCGCTGTTCAATTCCGAGCGAGTACGCAGGCTCTGTTGCAAACCCTGGATGCTTTGCTTGAGCAGCAGCGCGGCGTTGATCGCCAGGGCCTCACGGGCCTCGCCATCCAGGCTTTCGAGATCCATGCCCAGGGCGGTACCGAAGCGCTGCCAAAAGCCTTCGTGAGGGTGATCGATAACGTCGGCGGGCGGGCCCGGTTCAAGGGGGGCTTCGACCAGCTCCGGCCAGGGCAGGTTTTCCATGTCGATACGCGCATAATCCGGTCGCCCAAGGGCATCCGGCGGCACGACAGCGGGATTTATCAGTTCATCGACGTCCAAAACGGCCCGCTCCTGCTGATCCAGCGCCTTCAGCGGGTCGAGTTCCAGAAAGGCGTCATCCGGAATGAGGCTGTCGACCGGCATCGAACGGCTCGCTTCGGCAAGCTGGCCCGCCGGCCTGGAGACCAGCCGTGCGAGGACCTCGAAATCGCCCATGATGTAGGCATCTCCGTCCTGTATCCGTACCGGTTCGCCCTTGGGCAGACGCGCGCCGCTTTGGCGATGAGTCGTACCGTTGCCACTGGTGTCGGTCAGGAAAAACACACCGTCACGGAAACTGACCTGCGCATGACGCTTGGACAGCAGGCGCTCGCGGTCATGGATGACCCAGTGGCAGCCCTCGCCCCGCCCAATCACGCCGCCGGCCGGCCCAAAGGTCTTTTGGCACAGCCGTGACGGGACGAACTGGTTGGCGTTCAGCATTTCGAAAACAAGTTCCATCTATCAAAGGCTCCTTGGGATCACTTGCCGCGATTAACCGCCTGTGGATCACCCAAAGGGCGATAACCACTGTCGTTGAATGTGTAATTGGCGTTGCAACCGCCCAGGGTGAGTGACACGAGAACCATCAACAGGACTGCTCGCCAGGAAAAGACAGGCATCGAAAAGTCTCCAGGAATGAAAGGATCGGGCTGGAACGGCTGCGAATAGGGCGAGGACAGGGTCAATCATTGAAATCACTGCGCTGGACGTTCAGGCGCGCAAGGCGATAGATCAATGTGCGCAGCGGCAGGCCGAGTTCGCGGGCGGCGCGGGTCTTGTTACCCGAATGCTCGCGCAGGCAATCGATCAACAAACCTCGTTCGATCTGTTCCATTCGCTCACGCAGATTGATGCGGCCGCGCTCGGAGGGGGGCTCGATGTGCAGCGCAAAATGCTCGATGAGCAGTTCGCCGCTCTCGCACAGGAGCACTGCCCTTTCCACGACACTCTTGAGTTCACGGACGTTGCCCGGGAAACCGTAGGCAGCCAGGTGATCGAGCGCTGCCTCTGACCAACGCACAGGATCACGCTGCAGGAGCGCGCAAGCCTTCTCGGCAAAATGCCGCGCCAGTTCAATGATGTCGCCATCGCGCTGACACAACGCCGGTAACTGGATCGGAAATTGTGCCAGGCGGTAATACAGGTCTTCGCGGAACTTGCCCTCCTCCATCAACTGCTTAAGGTCGCGGTGAGTGGCGGCAACGATGCGCACGTCGACGTGATGAGTGTCGTTGGACCCCAACGGACGAATTTCGCCTTCCTGCAACACGCGTAGCAACTTGGCTTGCAGGGACAGCGGCATGTCGCCAATTTCATCGAGCAACAGCGTGCCACCGTTGGCCGCGTCGAACAGCCCGGCACGGTCCCGATCGGCACCGGTGAACGCACCCTTGCGATAGCCGAACAGCTCGCTCTCCAGCAGATTCTCGGGAACCGCCGCACAGTTCTGCACGATAAACGCCTTGGATCGACGCGGGCCGTGGTCATGGAGGGCCCGGGCCACCACCTCCTTGCCGGTGCCGGTCTCACCCCGCAGCAAGACGGTATAGGGACTGTGCAGCACTTTACTGATCAATGAGCACGTCTTGCGCATCGCCACGCTCTTGCCGATCAGGCCATAGCTGATGCCACTCGGCAGGCTTGAGGTAACGGATACGGGCTCGTCGACAGGGCGCTGCAGGCGCTGCAGCAGATGCATCTGGCCAAGGGCAAAAGCCCCGAGCTGTCCTAGGGATTCAGCAACCCCATGCAGGTCGAGATGCTGATCGCTGGCACACAGCAATAGGCCCCCGACACGACCCTGCGGGTCGACCAGGGGTACACACAGCAGTGACTGCCAGGGTGTGGCCCGGGCTGGCAGGAAGCGGGTTTCGTGCACACTGTCGCCCAACGCGCCGAGACACACCACACGGTTCTGGCCCAGGGAAAACTGCAGCAATTGCTCAGCGCGATAATCGGAAGGCAGGCTTTGCGGGTCACGAAACTGCAACTGGCCTTCCAGGCATTCGGTGTTCATTTCCAGGCGGGTACCGGTGGCATCGAGCACGTACAACTGCACCAGCTCACAGCCGCTGAGCCGCGCCACGCCCTGAAGGAAATCCCCCACCAACACCGCACCGTCCGCCAAACGCGAGAGGCTGAAGAACTGCGCCAAGAGTGCTTCGGCATAGTCCAGCGGCTGCGAGAGCGTCTTGAACATGGCGCCCACCTCAGGAGAACTCGCACGCGACGCGGGCTTCACCCTCGAGCACCGCGTGTACATGCCGTAGCGGTTCGCCACCGGCCATGGCCGCGAGCAAGCGGTCGGCCACCAGCGGCATCAGGTGCTGGTCGAGCAGTTGGTCAATCAGCCGCGCACCACGGTCATTGCGACTGCAGCGCTCGACCAGATGGCTCACCAGATGCCCGCAATAACTGAAGCCCAACTGCCGACGACGCAACCGCTCGCCCAGGCGGTCGAGTTTGATTTCCACCAGCTCACGCAACACCGGCCCGCTGACCGGGTAATACGGGACCACGCACATACGGGCCAGCAGCGCTGGCTTGAAATGCTCGCTGAGGATCGGGCGAATGGATTCTTCAAGGCGCTCGGCACTCGGTTGTGCGCCGTTTTCGCACAGTGCGTCGATACGTTCACTGCCCAGGTTCGACGTCATCAGAATCAGGGTGTTGCGAAAATCAATCTCCCGCCCTTCCCCATCGTTGGCCAGGCCCTTGTCGAAGATCTGGTAGAACAGGTTCAACACATCGGGATCGGCTTTTTCGACCTCATCGAGCAACACCACGCTATAGGGCTTTTGCCGCACGGCTTCGGTGAGCATGCCACCTTCGCCAAAACCGACGTAGCCCGGCGGCGCGCCGATCAGCCGGGAAACGGTATGTTTCTCCTGAAACTCGGCCATGTTGATCGTGGTGATGAAACGCTCACCGCCATAGAGCAGGTCGGCGAGGGCATGTGCCGTTTCGGTCTTGCCAACGCCACTGGGGCCTACCAACAGAAATACGCCCACCGGGGCATCGGGTTTGTTCAAGCCCGCGGCGGCGGCGCGCATCGCACGATCAAGGGCCTGCACAGCCGGTTCCTGACCACGAATGCGCGCACGCAGGTCCGTGGCGAAACTGGCGACTTTCAGATTGTGCTCGCGTGCCAATTGCGCCAGCGGTACCCCGGTCCACGCGTTGATCACCTCGGCTATCAGTCGCGGGCAAACTTCGAAGCTGACCAGACGCTCCTGGGTTTGCGCAGCCACCAGCGAGCCGTATGTTTGCTCCACCGCTGCTTCCAGGGCTTCAATACTGAGGTCTTGATCCACTGCGCTTTCCCGTGCCCTGGCCAATTGCTGACGCAGCGACAGCAAACGCTCCGCGAGGATACGTTGCTCGGTCCATTGGATTTCCAGCGTTTGGCACTCGTCTTCGATGGCCGCCAGACCTGCCTCCAACGTTTCCAGCGCCTGAAGGTCAATGGATAGGCCCGCCTCGGCATCACGCCGCAGCGCCCGGCGTTGGCACTCGCCTTCGGCCAGCTCGCCGCGCAATCGCTCCAGGCTTTGCGGGGCAGCGGCCAGGCTGATACGCACGCGAGCGCAGGCGGTGTCGAGCACGTCCACGGCCTTGTCCGGCAACTGACGACCGGCCAGGTAGCAGGCCGATAATTGCGCCGCCGCGACCACCGCATCATCACGCAGGTAGATGCCGTGGCTGTTCTCGTAGATTCGGGCCAGGCCACGCAGGATGGTCACCGCCTCGCTGACGGTCGGCTCGTGCAATTGCACCGGTTGGAAACGACGGGCCAGGGCCGGGTCTTTTTCAAAGTATTTTTTATACTCGGTCCAGGTGGTGGCCGCGATCGTACGCAGCTCGCCCCGGGCCAAGGCTGGCTTGAGCAGGTTCGCCGCATCGGCACCCCCGGCGTTGTTACCCCCGCCGATCAAGGTATGGGCCTCGTCGATGAACAGGATGATGGATTTGGACGAAGCCTTGACCTCGTCGACCACCCCCTTGAGACGACGCTCGAATTCCCCTTTGATGCTGGCACCGGCCTGCAGCAGTCCCATATCCAGCGAAAGCAGTTCAACGCCCTCAAGCGCCGGGGGTACGTTCCCGGCGACGATGCGCAACGCCAACCCCTCGACGATGGCGGTCTTGCCCACCCCTGCTTCACCGACCACGATTGGATTGTTTTTGCGGCGACGAACGAGAATATCGATCATCTGCCTGATTTCGTCATCGCGACACAGCACCGGGTCGAGTTGGCCTTCGCGGGCCTGTCGGGTCAGGTCATGGGTAAAGCGCGCCAGCAGGGAGTCGTCCGGCGTGGTGGGCTGGTCGGCAACCGGTTGAGCCTGTTGCGACAAGGCGAACGCTTTCAGCCGATCGACATTCAGTCGGGTCAGCAGCGCCAGGTAAGCACTCCCGGCGTAGCGGAGCGGATTGCGCAGCAACGCCAGGATCAACGCGGCTTGTCCGACCTGGCCGCGGCCGAGCTCGAGATTGGCCACCAGCAGCGCATCCTGCAACCACTGCACCAGTTCCGGGGCAAATACCGGGTTGCGCGAAGCACTGTGCCCCATCCGCGGTTGCAGGGCCGCGCCCAGTTCGCCGGCACTGACCTGGGCATCCTGCAAGGCACGCGCGAGCAGCCCCTGCGGACGCTCCAACAAGCCCAGCATCAAGTCCTCCACCAGGACCTTGTCTGCGCCACGGGCCACGCATTGCTCGGCCGCGCGCTCCAGATCACGCCTGGTTTCGGCGTCCAACGCCTGGATCAATTGTTGAAGGTCTACGTTGATCATGTCATCCATTCCTAATGAATTTTGCTGCCAAGGGTCACCATCCCATCGGCGCGCTCGTGTCCCAGCCAACTGGTCCATCCCAGGCGGCAGGTGTTCTGTTCACCGATGCACAGCTGACGAATCTCCTGCTGGCGCAGGACCAGGCGAATGTCATATTCAAGGGGATCACGCAGGGTGAATCGCACCAGCGAGCACAACGGCTGGTAACCGCTTCCGATGGGCAAGAATTCGTGGAAACGCTGCCAGTCCAGCTCGCAGACATGGATCCGGAACTTGCCGCTGCGGTCTCGCACCCGCTCACCGAGCACCAGGTCCTGGCTGAGCAGGCTATTGGCGCCTCCCAGGCGATTGCGCTGTTCCTCAAGGATGTCCACATGCCGCTCGATGCACTGTTCGAGGTTCAGTTCGGCGTGCTTGAAGTAATAACGCAGTACGGCTTCGATCAGCGCCGCCGAATGGGCACGCAGGCTCAGCAAGCCCAGGTATGGCAGCAGACGTTTCCAGTTCAGTTGGCTGGCCTTGCGAATCTCTTCGCCCCCCAAACCGATCAACGCGTACAACTGTTCGGAAAACGGATCTCGGGCACCGCTCTGAAAACTTGCGCAGTAACGGTACTTGCGCCAGATCGGCAACATCAGCCGTTGGAGACGATGGTGAAAGACGTCGAGGAAGTCCCGTGTCGGGTTGTCCTTTTCATCCCCCAGGGCCTGCTCACCATAGAACGCCGGCAGCGGCGACCCCGCCCCCACCAGTCCGATCAGGTTCAAGCACAGACGCGCCCGCACCTGGCCGTGTTCTTCGAAAAACTCCACGCGATCAATGTCGCTGGCCGGGAACCCCAGGCTTGGATTGGCCTGGAATTCCAACTGGTCGTACAGCGCGTCATCATCCAGGCCAGGGTGAGCCTCGCGTAGCCGATCAATGACCAGCAACACAGCCTGGAATAACGAGTACTCGCGTATTCCTCGTGTCAGCACGCTCAGAGAAGCGGCTGTTGGCCCATGCGGGGTGTCCATTGGTACACCTCTCCCTGTGTGCTGTTCACCCGCAGCTCGTGGTACGAATTGAGGCTGGCATACAACGCGAAGAACTCGTTGAGGACCGAGGCGAAGACGAACAGGTCGCCCTCGCCGATGTAACCCTGCGGGTCGACGATCAGTTCGGTGCGCAAGCCACGCACCGGCAAGCCCCGGTGCAGGCGGTCGACGTGTTGGTGCCGGATCGACTTGAGCCCCTCCAGCAAACGCTTGCTGACTTTCTCTGCCTGCTCGTCGTGGTAACGCGGAAAATCGTAACTTTCGAGAATCACCTTGAGCGCATTGACGTCTGCCAGTGACAGGTAGTTGAGCGACATGTTGCTGATCAGCTTCCAGAGGAAGTCGTGATTGAGTGGCGGCGCGAAGCTTGGCGTGACGGGGCCGATGTTGCGGAAACTCAGCCCCTCGGGGCTTTTTTCGCCGGGTTGGTCGATGTCACCCGGCTTGAGCTGGCGCGGCAAGTTCCGGTTGGTGCACATCAACTCGATGGACAGGGTTTCATGCGGGTGAGTGTGTCGGACACCAAAGCCCAGGCAAGTGTCCAGACCGCCGTGCAACAACGAAGGTCGCTGACGAACGCTGTAGTAGGGGCGGCTGTGGGGCACATCGAAGCTTGAATCGTGCTCGAAAGACTCGAACGGCACATAAGCCTGATAACCCAGGCCTCCGGGGCTCCAGCCAGTGACGCTTTCGACCGAAAACACGCCGCAGTGCGCCTGGTCGTAATCGGCCGGCAACAGCAGGTACTCATCCTGTTTGCCGTCCAGGCGGATCGGCTGGGCGTCATGCTTGAACAGATTGACGATCGGCGTGCAGTACAGCTTTATGTTATCCAGCGTCGGGCGCATCCGCTGGATACCACTTTTGCCAATATCGAAGCGCAGCTCCAGGCCACGTATCTGTTCGATGTTGCCGTGCGGCAGGGCGTTGATCACGTCCAGGCCATCGATGTCGACGAACAGGAACTTGTCCTGGAAAGCGAAATATTCTTGCAGGTAGCGATAGCCGCGAAAGGTATTCAGAGGATACGGGACCAGCGCTTCCTCTTCGGCAAACCCTACCGGCTGAACACGGTCGGCGGGGAGCCTGAATGTCATTGGACTGCCATCCGCAGCCCGCAGGGCCACACCAGTGCCGTCCAGCGGGATCAGCTCGATAACCTCGAGATTACGTAACAGGCTGAGATAGAGCATCTGGCTGATGTAACGCTCGCCGGTCAAGTGCAGGCGCAAACGGCTCAGTTGCAGCTCGCCTAAATGACCGTCGCAACACATCTCCAGATGCAGGCTCAACAGCGACCCCTCCCCTTTCACGGAGTAACTCAACCGAGTCAGATCAAGCGCCAGGACTTGCGTGGGGTAACACGTCAGGAAACGACAACGCACCTGCTGGACAGGCTTGCTTTCGACCGGCGTATCGCGCTCGACCCGCAGCGCCGGGCCGGATCGCTGCAGCGGATCGAACTGTAAAATGCCGAAGGCTGGCAATGGCCGCATGTAGTTCGGCCACAACAGCTGCATCAGCGAATGGCTCAGCTCCGGCAACTGGTCATCGAGCTTCTGGCGCAGTCGCCCGGTCAGAAATGCAAACCCCTCCAGCAGCCGTTCTACATCCGGATCCCGTCCGGCCTGTCCCAGGAAGGGAGCCAACGCCGGGTTACGCTCGGCGAAACGTCGACCCAGTTGGCGGAGCGCCGTCAGCTCGCTCTGGTAGTAATGATTGAACGACATCAGGGGCTATCCTTGACCTTGACCTGACCGCTGCCGTCCAGGCACGCGGAAAAACTGACCTGCCGCTTGATCCCCTCCACATCCAGCAAGGCGTCGATGCGCAAGGACAGGCGAAGCTGATCGGCGTTACTCGGCATTGAAACGACACAGACATTGCGCAGACGTGGCTCGTAGGCCTTGATAAAGGTCTCGATCGCCATGCGGGCCTGGCTCCTCGCGTCGTGCAGGCTCAAGCGCATGTCATTGAGGTCCGGCAGCCCGTAATCCACGAGCGTCTGCACGCTACCCGCCCGGGTGCTGAGCATCTTGGCCAGATGCGCAGCCACGGATGTGACGATGCAGACCTCGCGGCTCAAACCCGCGCGCTTTTTGGAATCACCGGCCAGGCGCTCGAAAAGGCTGCCGTAAGTCATGAGTGCTTACGCCTTGTCCAATTTGCCAACCAACGACAGCGTGAAATCGGCGCCCATGTACTTGAAGTGAGGCCGAACGTTGAGGCCAACGCGGTACCAGCCCGGCTCACCGTCCACGTCACTGACAATGACCTTCGCCGCACGCAATGGACGGCGGCCACGGACTTCGGCACTCGGGTTCTCCTGGTCGGCCACGTACTGGCGGATCCAGTTGTTGAGCTCACGCTCCAGGTCCGTACGCTCTTTCCAGGATCCCAATTGCTCGCGCTGCAGCACCTTCAGATAATGAGCCAGGCGATTGACGATCATCATGTACGGCAACTGGGTGCCGAGTTTGTAGTTCAGCTCGGCATGCTTGTCCTCGGCACTGTTACCGAAGAACTTCGGTTTCTGCACGGAGCTGGCGGAAAAGAACGCGGCATTGTCACTGCCTTTGCGCATGGTCAGGGAGATGAAGCCTTCCTCGGCCAATTCGTATTCGCGACGGTCGGACACCAGCACTTCGGTCGGGATCTTGGTTTCGATTTCGCCCATGCTTTCGAAGTGGTGCAACGGCAGGTCTTCGACCGCGCCACCGCTTTGGGGACCGACGATGTTCGGGCACCAGCGGAATTTGGCGAAGCTGTCGGTCAGCCTCGTACCGAACGCATACGCCGTGTTGCCCCACAGGTAGTGCTCGTGGCTGTTGGCAACGGTTTCCTTGTAGATGAACGACTTGACCGGGTTCTCTTGGGGGTCGTATGGGTTGCGCAACAGGAAGCGCGGTACGGTGAGGCCGAAATAACGGGCGTCTTCCGATTGACGGAAGCTCTGCCACTTGGCGAATTGCGGGCCTTCGAAATGGTCTTTCAGGTCCTTGAGGTCCGGCAGTCCGGTGAAGCTCTCCAAGCCAAAGAATTTCGGACCGGCCGCGGCGATGAATGGTGCATGGGACATGCAGGCGACACTGGACACGTACTGCATCAATTTCACGTCCGGCGAGCTTGGGGACATGAAGTAGTTGGCGATAACCGCACCCACCGGCTGTCCACCGAACTGGCCGTACTCTGCGGTGTAGATATGCTTGTACAGGCCCGATTGCATGACTTCCGGCGAGTCCTCGAAGTCGTCCAGCAAATCGTCCTTGGACACGTTGAGCATTTCTATCTTGATGTTTTCACGGAAGTCAGTGCGGTCCACCAGCAACTGCAAGCCGCGCCAGGCCGACTCCAACGCCTGGAATTGCGGGTGGTGGAGGATTTCGTCCATCTGGCGACTGAGCTTGGCGTCGATTTCGGCGATCATGCGATCAACCATGGCTTTCTTGACCGGTTCGCCGCTGTTTTGCGGTTTGAGCAACTCTTCGATGAACGCGGATACACCGCGCTTGGCAATGTCGTAGGCCTCATCGTCCGGGGTCAGGCGGGTCTGGGCGATGATGCGTTCCAGAATGCTGTAATCCGCGTTGTCCTGGCTCTGCTGCTGTACTGCATGGGTACTCATGTTTCGGCTTCCTTGGCTGAAAGAATCAAGCGCTCTTCGCGGTGGTATCCAGACCCAGCTCATCCAGGACGCGACGGCGGGAATCGTCATTGGCGAGTACGCCTTCGATGGCTTTACGAAACGCCGGCGCGTTGCCCAATGGGCCCTTGAGCGCCACCAACGCGTCGCGCAACGCCATCAGTTTGCTGAGTTCCGGTACTTGCTCGACCAGGCTCGCCGGGTTGAAGTCTTTCATCGAGTTCAAGCGCAGCTGTACCGCCAATTCCTCAGTACCGTCCTGTGCCTGGAGACGATTCGGTACGCTCAGGGTCAGGCTCAGCGCTTGCTTGGCCAGCACTTCGTCGAAGGTCATTTTGTCGATGCCAATCGGCTTGCGATCCTCGACCTTGCGTTCGTCCTTGCGGTGGGTGTAATCACCGAGCGCCAACAATTTCAACGGCAGTTCAATGTCCTCCCGAGCACCGCCGGTGGCGGGTTTGAAGGTGACGTTGATGCGTTCCTTAGGGGCGACCGAGCCTTCTTTGGCCATGACTTTCTCCTTACAGTTTGGGACTCTGAGACCTATTCAATGACCCGTTCCAGATCGAGGTGACACAACCTGCGATGGGTCTCTTCCTTGCACTCACGTACAGAGTGGTTCTGTGGCAACAACTCGCAGCAACTGTGCAACAGGTGCAGCACCTGCAGCTCCAGGAGGGGTTCCCAGGCGTTCAGACCTGCGTTTCGTAGCGTCTGATCGAGTACCTCCAGTTGAACCTTGGTGAGTTCGTATTTCCTGGCTGAAAAGCACAGGCGAGCCAGCGCGAACTGCCAGAGGAATCGCTCGCGTGTCCTATGGGCGCCTTGCATGGCTTGCCTGAGCAACTGAACGGCAGGTTTGAGACCGTCCTTGCGCAGGATCGCCTCGGCCTCCTCCAGCGCCAGTTCCCAAGGCGCCTGGTTGTCGGCGACATCGGCTGTGGGTGCCCCGCCGGGGCTTTGCAGGTGAGGCATGACCTGGGCAGCGATCCAACCCCGGGTGGCCGAGTCGGCGAACGGTGTACCGTCATGCCAGCGCAACTCGATAATGCCCGGCAGGCGCTGGATGAATAACGCGAAGTGGATTTCCACCTCACACATGGCCAATTCGGCGTTCAGCCCTTGCAGGCATTCCCAGGCAAGCCTCTGGCCATCGAACCAGAACGGCGCCGTCGCCAGGCTCGCCTCGATATCCACAAGCAGGTCTGCGTAATCGCCCTGTTGGAGTCGGTCCTGATAAGCCTTGAGTTTGTCCGCCGGCAGGCCACGTAACTGGGTGACCTGCTCGGCGTTGCGCTCGGGCAATACATCGATGGCCAGCCAGAGCATGGTGCGATTCAGGCGCAGGGCACGAGCGTCAGTCGCTTTTTGTTTGAGCCACCAGGTGCATAACGGCCGCGCACCTTCCTGCTGGACGCGCAGGGCCTTGTGGGCTTCTTTTTCGTTTTCGATCGGAGTGCCAGGCGTGAACAGCTGGGTGGCAACGTGCTTTACCTGGGCCACAACCGTTCCAATGGCACCCGTTTGCGGCAGGTTTTCGGTGGCCCGCTGGATCATGGTGTTGAGGCGCCGACACAGCGGCAGCAGTAGAGGCGCGTCATCACCCAAGTGGGCGGTGCAAGCAGCGTCGAGGCCTTCCAGTTGCGCCGCCAGATGACGGAATATCGGCAATTGCTCCTTGATCGCAATGTCATCGCCGAACGCTTGCTCAAGGCGAGGCATCAACCAATTGATGCTGGCGGCACGGGTTCGATTTTTGAGCGGATGAATGTCCAGCCAATGGTGCTTGCATAAGTGCTGCAAAAGACCGAGACCCGCCAGCAACCCCTGGAACGACTCACACTGATACAGCGCCCACACCAGCCAGGCCACCACCCGCAGATCCTTCGACTGGGTGCGCAACAACGCTTCACTTGCCTCAAGAACCTTCAGCCAGTCGACATGGCCACTTTCGTGCATCGACTGGGTTTTGCTCACCTCGCGCTCCAAGGCTTCGTATTCATTTGAAAAACGCACATCCGCACCCGCAAAACTTTCCTTGGACACAGGAGTTTTGGCGAGCGCCAGATAATGGACGGACAGTTTTTCGGAATACGACATTCACGCCCCTGCTGAGACAATTCGGTTTGTGGCATGGGTTGTTTGGACGACATGGTTATTGAGTGGTAAATATTCAGCTTCGCTTGTAGGAAGTTTCGCCAAACATCATCCAACCACTTCCCCTGAACTCACACCGCTTTTTTACCAGCCGAACGCCGCGAAGAATGCCAAGGTTTTCAGGATAAAAAAGTAGGAGCTTTCCTTTTTTCAAAGAAACAAATCCAAATAGATATTCGCTGAAACATCCGAAGACGAAACGGTCGTTGACAACATTTGACCCTCCAGTCCAGGCAACGAAAACCACTTCAAATTATTTCATTCGCAACCTCTTTCTCTTACAGAGAAAAGTCCTACATCCTTTTCTTTTTTTACCAGCGCCGGCGCGCGCATCCAGCAAGGCTGCTTCACTGAGAGCAGGAGTCAAAGCCACAGCCCAAGGACGTTCGCATGTTCCATACCCTTGATTTGCCCAGCTTCCATCTCACGATTACGGATCTCAAACATGATCTCCAAGTCGTGGCCTTCAAAGGTTACGAAGCCATCAGCGCACCTTATTCGTTCGACATTGAACTCGTCAGCGAACAAAGCGACATGAATCTGGAACATTTATTAAACAGGCAAGCCTTTCTAACATTCGATAAACAGGGAAGCGGTGTTCACGGCCTGATTTATCGCGTTGCACAAGGCGACACCTGCAATCGCCTGACTTACTACAAAGTAAGATTAGTGCCACGACTGGCTTACTTGGAACACCGCACCAATCAGCGAATTTTTCAACAAACCAGTGTGCCGCAAATCATCACAACGATTTTCAAGGAGCACGGCATTCTCACGGACGCTCATCATTTCCAGTTAAGTGCAAGTTACCCGACTCGTGATTACTGCGTGCAATATGGAGAGTCCGATTTGCACTTCATTGAACGCCTGTGTCACGAAGAAGGCCTGCATTACCACTTCCAGCACAGTGAGTCGGGCCATCAGTTGGTATTGGGTGATGACCAGACCGTGTTTCCTCGACTTGAACAGCGCACTGTTTATAAACACGGCAACGGGATGGTTTACGACGAACCGGTTATCCATCGGTTCGGCCTGCGGCTGGAACCCCGAACCAGCCGCGTCACGCGCCGTGATTACGACTTCAAGAAGTCGACACACCTATTGGAGAGCAGTTGCCAGCCCAGCCTCGAAGCGCTCCGGCCAGACGTGGAGGCCTATGAATATCCGGGTGACTTTACCCAGGAAAAACGCGGCAAGTTATTGAGCCAGAGGACCTTGGAGCGCCATCGCGCCGACTACGTCCAGGCTGAAGGAAAGAGCAATCAGCCGGCACTGACGACGGGACACTTCCTGGCATTGAGTGAGCACCCTCGCCAGGAATGGAATGACCTATGGCTCCTGACCCAGGTGAATCACGAGGGCAAGCAGCCGCAGGTGCTGGAGGAAATGGCCCCTTGCGACACAGGTAGACATGAAGACCACTTCAACCAGGGCTATCGCAATCGCTTTGTTGCCACGCCTTGGAACGCGATCTTCCGCTCGCAGCGGGTTTATCGAAAACCATGTATATCGGGCAGCCAGACGGCAATCGTCACGGGGCCCAAGGGTGAAGATATCCACTGCGACCCGTACGGCCGGGTCAAGGTCCGGTTTTTCTGGGATCGTGCGGGACACTTCGACGACGGCAGCAGTTGTTGGTTGCGAGTTGCTTCCAACTGGGCAGGCAACCGCTACGGCGGCGTCACGATCCCGAGGGTGGGCATGGAGGTGCTGGTGACCTTCATGGAAGGCGATCCCGACAAGCCTTTGATCAGCGGGTGCCTGACCAATAGCGCCAATGCCGCGCCCTACCCGTTGCCGGCGCACAAGACCCGCTCGGTGTTTCGTTCTTGCAGCTCGCCGGGCAGCCAAGGCTTCAACGAGTTGCATCTGGAAGATCGTGCAGGTCAGGAGCTGATCTATCTGCGGGCCCAGCGCGACATGGAACAGAAAATCGAGAACGACAGCCGCCTGGAGATTGGCAACGAACGGCGGGAAACCATCAAGGGTAACAGCATCACCGTGCTGCACGCCGAGGAACATCGGACCACGGCCGCCGACCGCTCGGTCCAGGTCAAAGGCAATGATTACCTGCGCGTCACCAACCGACACACCCGCGTCGATCAGACAATGGTCGTCGAGGCCGGGCAACACGTGCATATCAAGGCGGGTGCCCATCTGGTCCTTGAAGCAGGTGCGACCCTCAGTTTGAAAGCCGGTGGCGAGCACATCGTGATCGACCACAGCGGCGTCTACAGCAGCAGTGCAATCCAGCTCGGCGGCGCGCCCATGGCCAGTATCACCGCATCGTCGTTCACGCCAGGCTCGACGGATCCCTCGCCGGAGCTCGCCCCCACCCAACGTGCCCTGATGGCGGCCAGCAAAGCAGCGGGACTGGATTTCTGCCCTGTCTGCGAGGCTTGCCGTGAGGGTTTCTGCCCAACGGAAGCCACCGCATGACTCACCCACTCCCGCACCGCTGGTTGATCGAACAGCAACGTCTCGGGCATGCCTTGTGCGTCGTCCTGGACTCAGAAAATGAGCACTCCGTGCGCCAGACACTGCTCAAGAGCCGTCGTCCCGACCAATACCTGAGCATCTACGCCCAAACCCCGGTTGCCGAGCTGGGTGACTCCGGGCCCTTTGTGTTCAGCGTCGAGCGGCCCGGCGACGAACCTATCAATGAATTGCTCAACCGACCGGACAACCACTGGGGATGGCTTGCCAGCCTTCCCCAAGGGGGCCTGCCAAGACTGGTGGAGCACTGGCGTGAGCGGTTGATCATTGGAGAACGTCCTCATCAGGTGCTGTATCGCTTCCATGACAATCGAGTCCTGGCCCGGGCGCTCAAACATTTGCCCGTTGAAGCCTATCCGGCTTACCTCGGACCGGCGCTCAGTGTTTGCTATTGGCAGGACACGGGTTGGGCAAGCACGGGCAACCCGGCACCTGGGACATATCCGGTGCCAGATTCACCTCTTTGGTTGCAGATGCCTGCTACCCCGCAACAAGCAACGCAAGCTCGCCTGCTCAATGCCCGCCGTTTCCTGTTGGCCGAGCATGTCCAGGCCTTCGCCACACTTGCCGAACAACAGGACCCGGAAATGTGGTTGCGCGCCACGCTTGATCAGGCCGGGGCATGGCACTGGCAGACGCCTGAGCAGTTGGAGTTTTTGCTGACCCAAGGCCTGCAAGCTCCCGCCTATAGTCGGGCGTCGTACTGGCAAGTACGCCCGGCCGAAAAACCTGACGAGCATTTTGAACGGGTGCGCCTGATGACGGCGTTCTGCCAAGGAGACGCGCCGCTATGAAACTTGCCCTGCGAATTGCCGCTTTGAACGGCTGCCTGGCGATGGCGACAGGTTGTGCCGACAAACCACCGAACACGTTTATTTTCACGGCAGATTTGCCGCCTGACTTTGCCTATCGTGCGGCGGTGTACTACGTCCCCGCCCCAGGCGAAACCTGCACCGTCGAGACCCGATATAACAAAGCACCGGTGTTCAACAGGGCGTGGCGCGAGGCCTACAAACCTGACTCCGAAATCGTCATTCGCCGCACCCGCATGGGCTGCCCGTTGGTGATCAATCGCATCGAACTCCAAATCCACTCCGCCTACGGCAAGGATTGGAGCGATATCAGTCAGGACTCGGCCACGGTCTTGATTCACGATGCCCTGGAAGAACACTACAAAGGTGTTTTCAGCGAAGCGGGTGAAAGTACTTTTTACGGCCAATGCCAATGGTTGTTCCGCACCTCAGGCAAGCCTCGAATCCTCAGGAAAATCCTCGACTGCAAAAAAACCAACCCACAGGGCGAGCTCGGGCGCGGGCGTCCTTTCTCGGCGTACACCCTTGCTCAGCTCCCGGGTAAAACCGTGAGGATGAAAATCAAGCTGGCCCGCGAAGAAAGACCCTACATGGGTGATACCTGGGTAAAGGTGCCCAACGGCTGGAAGCGCTGCATGGGCGATAGTTTCGAAGACCCATACGCATTTTGTTTCGGTAATCACAAAGACTTCAGCGGTTTTCAGATGCCCGACGGACGCAAATGCACTATTTACCCCGGTTGTACGGAATAAGGAGATCACGTATGACGTCGTTTCAAAAGGAATTGGAATCAAGGCTGAGCAGCCGCAATCTGACCTGCCCTGTAGGGGGTAGATGGACCAGCTTTCAGCTCGTCGATGAATGGGGCTCTGGTGAGCCTTATGCGGGGCTGGCCTATGTCACTATCGATTCGGAAGGACAAAGATATTCGGGCAATCTGGATACCAGGGGTATCGGTAAGGTCAACAACCACTATGCCGGGCCCATTGCCCTTACCTTTGAGCAACCGTATCAAGGGGAGGAAAAACTCTATATCGAGCTTCAACGCAGAGCTCACTACCCCCTCAAGATCACTGAACTGCAAGTTCGCGCCGAGCAAACCCGCTACCTGAACCCAAACGCCACCCGCACCCGGGAAAACCCGGCACAAGCCTGCGCAGACGACTTTTTCCAGGTGGAAGTGCGGCATCTGGTCGAGCACGTCGCCCATTTGCCACCCGAGGTGTACCGCCATTACCCGCACCCGGCAGGGCCGGCACGACTGATGGGCGAACATGGCAAGCTCGGCGTGGCTGTGATGCCGCAAAAACACACGGTGCTAGAAATACGGCCGTTGCGTGCCCTGCGGCCCATGCTGTCCACCGCCTCAGCATTCTGCGCGCTCAACTTGTACCAGTTGGCCCTGATGTCGACACTGACCTATTGTGCCTTCGGCCAGAAACCCGACAAGGCTCCGATCACAACAGCGGTGAGCTTCACTCGACAGCCAAGCGTGGGTAACTGGTTCGCCGATGCACTGGCCAAGTCCGAGGAACTCGGGGAGTGCTATCCAGGGCAAAGAAAACCCTACTACCCGCTGTATGAAGACATGCCCTACTCCAGACGCCTGGAGATCGTGCCATTCGACCCTGCCCTCTACGCGGTCAACGATCCTGAATTGGGCATACATCAAGAGCATCCCGCCAACGTCCATTTTCTTGACGACACCGGCGAAGAAGACAGCACGGACACCCAGGCCTACATCACCCACAACGACGAGCTGATCCTGATAGCCGTGCGCGGCACCCAGCAACTCGCCGACTTCCTGCGCGACGCCGATGCACGCCAAGTGCCGTTTGAGGAAGGTGTCGGCCAGGTGCATCGAGGCTTCTATGGCGCCGCCAAAAAAACTGCGGCCTTCGTGACGAGTTATCTGGACCGGTTCTACGCCGGGCAGAAACTGCTGATCTGCGGTCACAGCCTGGGCGGCGCAGTAGCATTGCTGCTGGCAGAAATGCTGCGGCGCCGACCGGAAGGATACACCCTCCAGCTCTACACTTATGGTGCACCTCGCGCCGCCGATGCCACCTTCACAAAAAACGCCGAACCCCTTGTGCACTACCGAATGGTCAACCACAACGACCCGATACCCAGCGTGCCCGGCAGTTGGATGAATACCAAGGGAAACGTTTATGGAACAGGATTGGCCCTTGCATTCGCCAACGTACCGGTCGGCCTTTCCGTGTTCGTCGCGGGCATCAATCGCTGGACGGGCGAACCGTATGAACACCATGGGATCTTGCGACATTTCCTACCGGTGGAGTTCGATCGCAAGGAGCGCTCTTCGATCTTGTGGATGCCCCGTTGCGACACCATCACCCAACACGCCGCCTGCGAGGTGGCCCTCGAGCATAAACATGGCCTACCGGACCGCCCGGCCTTACTGGCCCAACTCATCCAGACCGGCAACCATTTCATGCTCCCCAGCTACATCCCCGCTTGCTGGGCGACCTTGCGGCGCTGGCAGGAAGCGCACATAACCGGAAGCCCACTGGCGACAAAACGCGAATATGAATGGATCGACAATGCGCTCGCACGCATTACCCAACAGCTGCGTGATGAAGAGCGCTCCCTGGCGAGACGGGACGCGCCCAATGGACGTAGCGAAAGCGATATCAACATTGCGCTCATTCGCGAGGTCGACAAGCTGCACAGCACACGCGCGCGCCTGGCGACGCTGCGCACTGCGTCGGTCAGCGAAAAAGACGTCTATGGGAGCTTGTCGGAACACCCCGAGCAACTGGCACAAGACCTGGCCCGCTGGCAGGCACACCCGGAAAACAGGGAGGCGGAGCAACTGGCGATGGCACCGACCCGGGATGACGACAGTGAATTGATCCGTGGTGCTCACGGGTACGCCATTGGTGAACCGTATACGCTGGATCTCGATTCAATCGTTTGACCGGCACCACCGCCAATACGACGGCCACGCCCTCGAGCGGGAGCAAGCTCCCTCGCCACGGACCGTGTACACCCTTTAATCCGGGTATGTTACGTGCTGCCGCTTCGCGAGCAAGCTCGCTCCCACAGGGGATTGGTGGTGGGTGCCCGCTCTGTGATCGCCTCGGAATAAGGCACGTCCTAGAACCATCGAAATTCACATCGCAACAAAATAACCATATTCTATTTTATGAACCACAATTGACTAAATGGTTTTTCAGGTAGACGATGGTTCCATCTCTTCTACTTCGGAGGAGCTTTCCCAGAGTCATTCCCTATGAACGATGTTGAAAAGGCCGAAACGGTCTCCTACACGCTGCGTAATTTGAGCAGCAGCCTGGACAGGACCATTGCCGCTGTCGCCAATACCCTTGGCAAATCGAAAAACGCCTTGATCCTGGAGACCTTGGAGCGGGAGTTCTACGCCTACATCTCCACCTACGCCCGGTCGAATCTGTTGGTTTCGGCGATGGATGCCGAGCTGGCGAAAAAGTTCGGCATCGAGATTCTTTCGGAATGGTATGAAAGCGACCACACCATTCGGTACGACCGCTACCTCAGCGGCGAACTCAAACTGGACAGCATCGATAAGGTGGATGCTATGTTCAAGGCGAACCTCCCATTGCTTGAACTGCGTGCCAAGCAACTTATAGACAAAGGTTACTTCCGGCTGCCACGGGGCATCTCTTTGACGTTTGCCGTGTTCATTGAGATCGCCAAGCAAGATGAGGCTCTCGTTCACAAGATCTACAGAGGGGCGTTCGGCAACACTGAGGATTTCTACGCGTCCTTGAACGCAATACGTTCAGCCCTTTCGCTTCCCGCTATCAAACCTGAATAGCCAATGCCCAGGGGGCTCCCCCCGTTAACCCGCGCATTCGTTCAGCTAACAAATGAACAAGGAAATATGACGCATGCTCCTCGATCACCTGAGTGAAATTACTGACAACCAGCACTACCTTGTAAAAACCAGCATTCATTACGACGAGTACCTACACGCGCTGAATAAAATCCTCAACTCGCTTCAAGCTAAGATAGGTGAGAAACAAGTCAAGCGTCTCATCCGAGATAAATTGCAAGTTCGCGCCGGGGCTTTTAACAAAAGTCAATATATACAGGCTGCTTGCGAGCTAACAGCCATGAATGAATTTATCGACTACCCCAATGCGGCATTCGTCTACGAAGATAAAGTCACGTCGCCTAAAGATGTTGACTTCAGCGTAACTGTAAAAGGGGAAAAATATAATCTCGAAGTAAAATGTGCCTCTTACAAAGATGAAGTACGCTCCCCTGACGAAGTGACGCTTACCTTTTCAAACAGAATGCCCCACAACGCACTCCGCGAGCAGGCGCTTAAGGACGCGCGTGAGCGCTTAACGCCACAAGGCAAGACAGTGAAAGAAGGGAAAAATCTAGATAACGTAATGAAGGACTTTCTGGAATCCACCCAAGCAAAAGTCAAGCAATGCAGAGTCGAAGACACCAACATATTGATTGTGTGCTGTCACGAAGAGATCGACATGCAACTGTGGCGTGGCTACCTGTTTGGTGAGGGTGGTTTTTTTACCGAAGACAGTCCAATTGGGCATGAACGCTTCGATCTCGTGGATTTTGTCTTGCTCACCAACATCTACAACCGGCATTTCAATTACTTCAATGACCTCAGGGTATCCAATCACTGGCGCCTTTCGTCCTCTTTCAATCTGTTGTACCCCAATAGATTTTCAAAGAAAAGCAAGTCCATAACCAAAGAAAATGGACGGAAAAAATTAAATGAGTTAAATGAGATATTTCCCAACCACAATGTAAAGTTTGAAGACTTCCTAAAAAACCGGGACGATGTTCCTTCCGGAGAAAATGAAGCAATGAAGCATGTTCTCGGCGTTGCTTGGTACGCCGACAAATTCAAGACCAACGGTGTTTTCTATTTTCAACAGAGCTGATCAAAAAATCTTGCATGATCAAAAGTATTATCCATTACAAGCAAAACCACTTGAGCACCTCTAGATGGCCTCTATCCCTGACGTTTTCATTATTGAAACACTCGACCCTGACGATGAAGGCAATGGTCGCTTCGAAGGCAGCGTGATTTCTTCAGTTTTGAGGCTACACGAAAAAAAACCAATATACCGCTATGTCAGGACACGAGATCAGTTCATCGAAGCCGTTACAGAGTTCGGGAAGTCGGGATATCGGTACCTGCACATCTCTGCTCATGGGAATGAAGATGGATTGTTCACGACCAATCAGAATGAGATCGGCTATACGGATCTTGCAAAAATCCTAGAACCTCACCTGAAAAAACGTCGCCTGTTCCTATCCGCTTGCTCCATGATCCATGACAAATTTTTATCTGCACTTTTCTCTACTACAAAGTGCATCTCAGTCGTGGGCCCTCGTGAGGACATCTATTTTTCGGACGCAGCTGTCACTTGGCCTGCCATTTACCACCTTATGTTTTCAGAAAACACTGACGGCATGGATAAATCACATCTTAAAGCACAGCTCACCCACATCCGCGCTCTTTTTAAAATCGATCTGGCTTATTACTCCAAATCAACCAAGGAAAAACGCGGCTATGCCCATAATCTCTAAGCTGATTGGCCCCCGGCTCTGACCGCTCCCCATGCCCCAACCCCGCGCACACCCGCGCCAACAAGGGGCGATTTACGGTCAAACCTTTTGGCCATTTCGATCCCCTTTTGGCCTCTCCTGCCGTTCTCTGAAACGCCCCACGCCGCAAGACTGTGTTCAACCGAATCAGCCTTGCGGAGAACAAAAAAATGCTGACGATCTACTCAGACGATCACCACCTGCACCACGGGCGCTGCGAGTTGATGGATGGGCAATTGATGCCCTGCTTCGAGATGCCGTCCCGGGCCGATCATGTGTTGGAGCGGGTCAAGGCGCGGGGGCTGGGGCCGGTGGAGGCGCCGCAGGATTTTGGCCTGGGGCCGATCCAGCGCATCCACAGTGCGGCGTACCTGGAGTTTTTCAAAGGCGCCTGGGACCGCTGGGCCAAGTACAACCGCGACGGCGATTTGTTGCCCTTCACCTGGCCGGCGCGAACGCTGCGCTCGGTCATCCCCACGAGCCTGCACGGCCAGTTGGGTTATTACAGTTTCGACGGCGGTGCGCCGATTACCGCCGGCACTTGGCAGGCGGCCTACAGCGCCGCGCAAGTGGCCCTCACCGCTCAGGCGGACATCCAGCGCGGGGCGCGCAGTGCCTTTGCGTTGTGCCGCCCACCGGGGCACCACGCCGCTGGCGATTTGATGGGCGGTTATTGCTACCTCAACAACGCGGCCATCGCCGCCCAGGCCTTTCTCGACCAGGGCCATCAGAAGGTCGCGATTCTGGATGTGGATTACCACCACGGCAACGGCACCCAATCGATTTTCTATGAGCGCAGCGACGTGTTGTTCGCCTCGATCCACGGTCACCCAGAGGCGGAGTTTCCGTTCTTCCTGGGGTATGCCGACGAGCATGGCGAGGGCGACGGCGAGGGCTTCAATTTCAACTACCCTTTGCCAGCCGGCTCCGGCTGGGATACCTGGAGCGCGGCGCTGGAGCAGGCCTGCGGGCAAATCCGGGGTTACGACGCCGATGTCATCGTCGTGTCCCTGGGTGTCGACACGTTCAAGGACGACCCCATCTCGCAATTCAAGCTCGACAGCCCGGATTACCTGGCGATGGGCAAGCGCATCGCGGCGCTCGGCAAGCCGACGCTGTTCGTGATGGAAGGCGGCTACGCGGTGGCAGAAATCGGCATCAATGCCGTGAACGTTCTTGAAGGTTTCCAAAGCGCCCCATGAGGAATCACAGCATGAACAGACTCAAGCGTTTTATGGCTCCAGCCGTGTGCGCCGCGCTGCT
Organism: Pseudomonas fluorescens; assembly: GCF_001307275.1. NCBI lineage: Bacteria > Pseudomonadati > Pseudomonadota > Gammaproteobacteria > Pseudomonadales > Pseudomonadaceae > Pseudomonas > Pseudomonas fluorescens. The sequence continues at coordinate 2,748,500 of NZ_CP012831.1, read as the reverse complement.
TTGCGGCGCTGTCCAGGCCGAGGAGCGCACCTTGCGCGTCTACAACTGGTTCGACTACATCACGCCCAAGGCCCTGGAGGATTTCAAGGCGCAGAACAGCCAGGTCAAGCTGGTCTACGACATCTTCGACACCAACGAAGCCCTGGAGGCCAAGCTGCTGACGGGTAACTCCGGCTATGACGTGGTGGTGCCGTCCAACGTGTTCCTGGCCAAGCAGATCGAGGCCGGGGTGTTCCAACCCCTGGACCGCAGCAAGCTGCCGAACTGGAACCACCTCGATCCCAAGCTGATGAAGCTGATCGAAGCCAACGACCCAGGCAACAAGTTCGCCGTGCCCTACATGTACGGCACCATCCTGATCGGCTTCAACCCGGACAAGATCAAGGCCGCCCTGGGCGACAACGCGCCGGTGGACAGTTGGGACCTGATCTTCAAGGAAGAGAACATCAGCAAGCTCAAGCAGTGCGGCGTGGCGCTGCTGGATTCGCCGTCGGAGATCCTGCCCCTGGCCTTGCAGCACCTGGGCCTGGACCCCAACAGCAAGAAGCCGGCGGACTACGCCAAGGCCGAAGCGCTGATGATGAAGATTCGCCCGCACATCACCTATTTCCACTCGTCCAAGTACATGGCCGACATCGCCAACGGCGACATTTGCGTGGCGGTGGGTTACTCCGGCAGCTTTTCCCAGGCGGCCAACCGCGCCAAGGAGGCCAAGAACGGCGTGACGGTGGACATGCGCCTGCCCAAGGAAGGCGCGCCGATCTGGTTCGACATGCTCGCCATTCCCAAAGGCGCCGCCAACCCAGGGGACGCCTACACCTTCATCAACTATTTGCTGCAACCGCAGGTGATCGCGCCGGTCAGTGATTTTGTCGGCTATCCGAACCCGAACAAGGACGCGACCGAGATGGTCGACCCGGCGATCCGCAACAACCCCAACCTGTACCCGACCGAGGCGGCCATGACCACGCTCTACACCTTGCAACCCTTGCCACGGGATGCCGAACGGGCGCGGACGCGGGCCTGGACGCGGATCAAGTCCGGTCAGTGAGTTCATCAAGCTAAACAGAGAACCTGTGGGAGCGAGCTTGCTCGCGAAGACGCCGGCACATTCAACATCACCGGCGCCTGATACATCGCTTTCGCGAGCAAGCTCGCTCCCATAGGCGCCATCCCCGTCACCTCCCACGTCCCATACATAGTTACCACCTTCCCTGTTTTTCGCCTCACTAGTATGGCTATCCCGAAGCGTTCAGCTTCGCCATTCCATTCGTCGCGAGAGACAGGAAGACTCAGATGACACCCACGCCCCCTATCACGGCCCCCAGGGCCAATGCCAATCCCAAAGATGCAATCCTCAATCAGTTGCTCGCAGGGCCCACGTATCCGGAGGTCGCGTCCATTCTCTTGCGCGATGCCCTCAAGAAGCTCTACCCCACGCTGAACCTCGATCCACACAACACCGTGGTGGGCGAGCCGGACTGGGAGATTGTCGACGATGAAATCGTGCGACGGCCCACCCGCTACGAAACCCTCAGTGAAATGCTGGCCGGGCTGGTGAACGAGGAAGGTAATTCGATGCTGTTGATCGAAGGCCTGCATTTCCTCACCCGACTGCCGCTCACCTCTCCCGATGTGCATTTACCGGTGCGCATCGACCAGATCGGGCACCTGCTCAACGAGCTGGTGCCGGCCATGCTGACGGCTTGCCAGGAGCAACAGTTGGCCTATTGGAATGCCTCCCTCGGCGAGTCCGGGCCCCGCTGGCATCAGCTTTCCAGTGCGCTGCGTCAAGCCTGGAACGTCGGGCACGTCCGCGGCTGGACGACGACCGAATGCGACATGGCCCGGCAACTGTTCCACCACCCCGACCGCAAGGACCGCAAGGAGAACGACCCCTACGATAGCCATGGTTATCTGATCGACATCGATAACGTCGACGGTTCCGAGGTGAAGCGCCTGGGCGACAATTCCATCGTCGTGCTGATCGGTACCATCGACAAAAAGGAGGTCATCCTCAAGTACTCGATCGCCAACGGCTACCAGAAATTCGATTCACAGCAGGCCCTTGGTCAATCCCTCACGACCCATTTCGGTACGGCCACCTACCGCAAGATCCAGTGGCGACTGTATGAGCCCGAGGGCAATCTCTTCGATCACAAGGCCTGCGGGATGATTGCCGAGCAGGTCAAGATCATCGGTTCCTCCCCGCAGACATGGGCGACCTACGATCCCCCCGCCAGCGGTGAAGAAAGCGACGAAGATGCGCTCGTGGCCTGGTTCCAGAGGCAGATGCCCCACTGGTTGCTGGACGCCTCGCCGTCCGATCAGATCCTGTTTGCCCAGCACATGAAAAACCTCTCGATCTTGAACCAGGAGCATGCCGGCAAGACCTACCTGGACGGAATCGTGCCGATCAAGACGTTCACCTTGAACCTGCTGAAGCAGCAGATGGTCTCGGACCATGCCGACGCCTCGACATTCGATCTGGAGAACATCGAGATCGAGGTGCGCAGCCCCGTGGTCTGGGGAAGCTTCGTGCTGCCCGGCAAGATCGAGACCACCCGGTTCAGCCTCGTCGAACTGGCCTTGCAGAACCTGATCGCCCTGCCCCTTGGCGACAAGACCGTCAAGTTTCGGGACGACACGGAACTGCCCGGATGGATGACCGTCGAGTACATCGAAAACCTCATCACCCAGGCCGATATCGGTCGTGTCTATCCCGAGCTGATCCAGCGCACGCTGCTCGACGATCCAACCGAATCGAGCCGCCGCGAACAGTTGTACACCTCTCAGTTGCGCATCCAGCTGCCGATGCTGGCGTTGGAACGCAAGATCCGCAGGGAGGACCACCTGGACGATACGGGTTACCGCTACGTCGCCGCGCTGATGGAACCTGCCGAGGCGGATCGCAAGGTGGACGGAAAAACCATTGTCCTGCGCCAACTGGCCTTCGTGCCGGAACTGCAACTGGGCGATGCGCAAGACGTGGTGGGCAATATGTTCATCATCGGCCCCGAGGATTCCAGCGCCGGGCCCTGCCTGTTGTATCGGCCCCTGCTGGAACCACAGTTGAGCCAGTACCCCTCCTTCAGCAACCTGCTGTACGCCATCAGGCAAACCCCGTCGTTACGCCAGTCGGTACTGGCCTGGTTGCCCGATGGGGTACGGGACGATTACGGCCGGTTTGTCTTCCCGGACCTGCTGCCCTCCCCCTGGAGCATCGTGGCATTCGTGGTCGATCCGTTGAGTTCCTTGGCCAACAGCGGTCCTGTCAGTTTGACCGACAAGACCCTGGGGGCGAATTTCTTGCCGCAGCTGTTCAAGGCCAATGCCAACGCCTTGGTCGAACTGGCCGATCGTCAATCGGTGTCCAATCGGGAAAACCGCTGGGAGACCTTCAAACGGGCAGGCTGGCTGCTGTTCAACCTGGCCCTGCCGTACCTCGGCACCGCCGTAGGCACGGCCGGCTGGCTCTGGCAGATCCTGGACGACATCGACAAGCTCACGCAGGGCAAGGAAGGCGCCGACAAACCGGCCAAGTGGGAGGCGTTCACCGACCTGCTGCTGAACGTTGCGCTGGCGATCATCACCCATGCCATCGATCGCGCCAGGTCAGCCAGGAGCCCCCACCGGCTCCAGGCCTCGCAAGAAGTAAGGGAACTGGAAAGCCTGCCCAAGCCCCCCCATGAGCTGGTGATCGAGCGACTCCCACCGCTTCCCGGCGCTTCGCTGCCGACCGAACACTACGAAGCCATTCGCTCCAGCGGTGCCTTGATGGGCAAATCGAAAGAAAGCGCCCGGTTTCTCGACACCTTCAGCATCGCCGAACCCGAAGACCCCGGACAGTTCCGAACCTGGGGGGCCCTCAAGGGGCTCTACGAAAAGGACGGCGTCTGGCACGCAAAAATGGCCGGCAAGTGGTTCAAGGTGCAGGTCGAAGGCGAGCTGGTTTCTATCGTCGACGCAAAGGATCCCACGCGTGAAGGCCCTCCGCTGATGAGTGACACCCACGGCAAATGGCACATCGACACGCGCCTGCGCGTACGTGGCAGCGGGTCCAAGGGCATCCGGCAAAAAGTCATCGCCGATGCGCAGCGGCGCCGGATCGATCTGCTTGCCTCGCTCAATCAATTCGAAGCGAAGAAACCGCAGAACCAGAAACTGTTGACCATGCAAGCGGTGGAAATGGACGTGGCCTCGGGCGCTGCCAAGGAGGTGAAACGCGACGCCTATGTCGCGGCACTGAAGACGCAGCGGGAAAACTACGAGCAGGCACTGGCGCTGCTGTTGGAATGGCCGCTCTTCCAGTCCAGGCCCGACTACCCCCGCACTCGGCTCGGTTACCTGAATGCGCAGATCAACTTCACCTTTGCCGAGATGGAAGCCCTGGAGGATCGGTTCGCCCCGGCCATGGACAAAGCCAAGGGCATGATCACCTCTGGGATCAAGGTGCTGGAGCAAGCGCACATCGACGCGGCCGAAAGCATGATCAGCGTCGGCGACGACATGACCGAACGCCTGGACTACATGGAGACGCGCTTCACCGAACTGAAGAGCCTTGGCTACGAAGGTTTCGAATTCATCCGACGGCATCGCAAGAAGATGCCGCTCTACACCGGCGCCGACCTGCGCCTGATCAAGCTCGATATGTTCCGTCACTTGTGCCTGACACTCGACAGCGTCGAGTCGATGCCCGAAGGCTGGGAAGCGATCAACCAGATCGTGGACAACGCCACGGTCGCCTACCAGAGCCTGCGCGACGCGATCGATGAACGCAGCGTGATCCGGCTCGATGAGCGCATCGACGCCTTCGGCAGCCTGGCCGAACAGTTCGCCGCCATCGACGAACATCTCAACTACCTGGGCAACGAGTACAAGGGCAGCGTGCGTGCGCCCCAGCTCGCCCGCCTGCGCAAGGGGATTGGCACGCTTGAACAATCGACGATGCGGCACTTGGCGGCGGCCCTCGAAGAACGCAGGGACCAGCGCAGCGCCGGCTCCCCTTACGTGCAACGCCCTCGGCCGAGGAAAAAATTCATCCGGGCGCGCTTCTGGGGCCTGGTCAGCGGCGAGCCGCGCCTGTCTCGGTTGATGGAGGAAACCGATTGGGTCGATGTGAAGAACCCGTTTTCCGGGGAGATCATCATTACGTTCCACCGCAAAGAAACCGGCGAGTGGATCCCTCATGTCAAACCCGACGCGACGCCGCCCGCCGTCCCGCCCCTGGACGTCAGCGTCACCAAGGGCCAGGACCTGATCAACGGCCTGACGGCGTTCAAGGCGCAGATGCAAGCCACCGTCAAACAGCCCAGCCATACACCTGCCGGGATCGGGATGATCCTCAATGCCCATGCCGGCAGGATGGAGAAAATCAGCGCGGCCATCCAAAAGGCCCTCGACCAGGCGCAAGGTGTGGCTTCGAATGAAACCTTCGAGCTGCCAGAAGCACAGCGGCGCTCGGCCGAGACCCTGCGCGCGCAGCTTCAGCGGGAAGCGAGCGCGTTGTATGTCCTGGGGTTCGACACCGTGTTGAATGTCATCAAGCAACGCCCGCCGACCATGAGCAGCATCCTGTGGCTTAAAAGCCGGAACCAGATTTCCATTACCAAACAAAAGAGCCGGCAGCGCATCAAGACTCCGCCCTACGGCTACCTTGACCGGTATGAGATCAGGGACGTGAAAAGCGGTGAGACCCTCTGGTTTGCCGATTTCCGCTATTCGACGAACTGGGTGCCCGCCTATGCGTTCCTTTCGGCGCGCTTGAAAACCATTGAGCAAGCCAGCCGAGAAGCCACTGCCGCCGATGCCACACAAACCCTCAGCCAGCGCCAGCTGGTCGACCGTTATCGCAGCGAAATTGCCGTGGACCAGGCCAAGGAGGTGTTCTTTCAAAAAGCCCGCTCATGAACCCAATGCGGTTCATTTAAGAAAAATGATGGACCTGTGGCGAGGGAGCTTGCTCCCGCTCGGCTGCGAAGCAGTCGTAAACCGGCGGGTGCGGTGTGTCTGATGCTGCGCATTTGGCAGGTTTTGGGGCCGCTTCGCGGCCCAGCGAGAGCAAGCTCCCTCGCCACGGGTTTGTCGATTGCCTTAAGTGAACCGTATTACGGTCATGCACACGGGGCGTCAGAGCCTCCAGGCTTGGGCTAGGCTCGCCAGCGCGGTCGCGATCGCCGTGGGCGGGACCGCGGCGAATCCCAGCACCAACCCGCCGTGGATAGGCGTGGTGGTGCTGGGCAACCAGTAGCTGCTCAAACCATTGACTTCGACCCCTGCCGCCGTCGCCTGGGCGATCAGTTCGCGTTCCCGGGCGAGGCTGTCCACCGGCACCGTGACATGCAGCCCGGCCACGACGGTCGGCAAGCTGCCAACCCCTGGAATGTCTTTGGGCCAACCCGCCAGCAGCGCGTCTCGTCGGACCAGCGCGGCCCGCCGCATGCGCCGGATGTGCCGTTGGAAATGCCCGGCGGCCATGAACTCGGCCATTACCGCCTGGGTGCTGACTTCGGAATGGCGTACGTCCACGGCGCGACGCCGGGCGAAGGCGTTGACCAGGCCCGGCGGCAGCACCAGGTAGCCCAGGCGCAAGGCCGGGAACGCCACTTTGCCGAACGTACCGACGTAGAGCACCCTCCCCTGGCGATCCAATGCCGCCAAGGGCGCCAGGGGCGCGCCGCTGTAGCGGTACTCGCCATCGTAGTCGTCCTCGACGATCCAGCCGTTGTTGCGTTCGGCCCAGGCCAGCAGTTCCAGGCGCCGGGGCAGGCTCATGACCACCCCGGTCGGGTATTGATGGGACGGGGTGACGTAGGCCAGCCGGCAATGGCTCAACCCACCGAGCGCCGTGCAATCCAGGCCATCACCATCGACCGGCACGCCTCTGACGTCGGCACCGGCGACGGCGAACGCATGCCCGGCCGCTCGATACCCGGGATTTTCCACCGCCACGACGTCACCCGGGTCCACCAGCAGCTGTGCACAAAGGCTGATGCCCTGCTGTGCGCCACTGGTGATCACAATTTGTTCAGCCGTGCAGTGCAGCCCCCGGGAGCTGCGCAGGTAAGCGGCGATCAGCCCGCGCAAGCGCGCATCCCCTTGAGGGTCGCCATAACACAACTGCTGCAGATCCGGTTTGCGCCAGAAAGCCGCGTTCAGCTTGGCCCACACGTCGAAAGGGAACAGATCGAACGCCGGCACACCGACCCTGAATGCTCGCGGCGGGCCACCAGGCGGCTGGGGTAAATGGTGGTTTTCGACACGATTCAACCCATCGCTGTGGATAACTTTACTGGATGGAACCACAGGCAAATCGAGCCAATCTGTGGATAAGGCTGTGGGTAAGCCTGTTGAAAACCCTGTGGATACTTTTGTGGATATGTTTTTCAGCGGCAGGGTCGTCGAGGACAGTTTCGCCACGTAAGTACCGTCCCCTACCCGCCCTTCGATGAAACCTTCGGCGTAGAGCTGGTCGTAGGCCCGCACCACGCTGTTGCGCGAGATCGACAAGGCCGCCGCCAGGTCACGGCTGGCCGGCAGGCGCGTGCCGCTGGCCAGGCGTCCGTCCAGCACCCGGGTGCGCAACGCCTGGTAAAGCTGGCGGCTGAGCCCCTGGCGGCGGTCCAGCTCAATGCCAGCGGGGTTGAACGACAGTGGCGGCACGACGTTGTGCATGGCAGCCCTCACGAATGGACCTATCGAATTGGCCGGAAGTGGCTCTTACAACAGACCAATAGCCTGCCTAGGATGCTCGCATTCGCCAAGGAAAATCATCATGTACACCCCCAAAGCCTTTGCCGTCGAAGACTTGCCCCAATTGCACCAGATGATGGGCGATTGCCGCCTGGCCGTGCTCGTCACCCACGGTGAACACGGTGTGCAGGCCAGCCATTTGCCGTTGTTGCTGGACACGCAACAGGGGCCGAACGGCACCCTTTACGGGCACATGGCCCGGGCCAATCCACAATGGCGCGACTTGGAAGCCGGCGCCGAGGCCCTGGTGATATTCGCCGGTGCCGAGGCCTACGTCAGCCCGGGTTTCTACCCGAGCAAAGCCGAACACGGCAAAGTCGTGCCGACCTGGAACTACGTGGCCGTCCACGCCTACGGCAACGCAGAGGTGTTCAGCGACGCGCAGCGCCTGCGCAACCTGGTCGGCGCCCTCACCGACCGCCACGAAACCGCTCGCGAGCAGCCGTGGAAAATCGACGATGCACCCGCCGAGTACATCGACAGCATGCTCAAGGCCATCGTCGGCTTCGCCCTGCCCATCCAGCGCCTGGAAGGCAAGCGCAAGCTCAGCCAGAACCGCAGCCCCGCGGATGTCGCCGGGGTACGCAACGGCCTTGCCGCCAGCCCCGACCCGCAGGACCAGACGCTCGCGCGGCTGATGCCTGATCCATCGTCCAAGGAGTGAATATGAGCCAGATTGAAATCCGCCGCGTCAGCGCCAACGATCACGCCGCGTGGCTGCCGCTGTGGCAGGCCTACTTGCGTTTCTACAACACCGAGCTGCCGGACGCGGTCAGCCAAAGCACCTGGCAGCGCTTGCTCGACGACCGCGAGCCCACCCACGCTGCCCTGGCCTGGAACGGCGACACGGCAGTCGGCCTGGTACATTTCATCTACCATCGCTCGAACTGGAGCATCGAGAACTCCTGCTACCTGCAAGACCTGCTGGTGACAGAACAGAGCCGTGGCACCGGTGTGGGTCGCCAGCTCATCGAATTCGTCTACACCACCGCCAAGGCCGATGGCTGCTGCAAGGTGCACTGGTTGACCCACGAAACCAACGCCACGGCGATCCAGCTGTACGAGCGCATCGCCGAGCGCCCAGGCTTCATTCAATTTCGCAAAGCCCTTTAAGGAGCACCCCATGTCGTCTTCACTCGCTGATTGGAAAGGTGTCCCGGCGCCGTCTGCGCAGTTGCTCGAAGGGCGTTTCATCCGCCTGGAAAAACTCGATCCGGCGCGGCATGCCGACGGCCTGTGGCAAGCCCTTGAAGGGCCCGGGGCCGACCCGAAACTCTGGGATTACTTGCCCTATGGCCCGTTCAAGGATCGCGGCGCGTTCGATGCCTGGCTGAACAACCACGCCGCCAACACCGACCCGTATTTCTTCAGCGTGATCGACCGCGCCAGCGGCGAGGTGCAGGGCATTCTCAGCCTGATGTCCATCGTCCCGGCCCAGGGCCGTATCGAGATCGGCCACGTGACCTTCGGCGCACCGATGCAGCGCTCGCCGAAAAGCACCGAGGCGGTCTACCTGTTGGCGAAGGAGTCTTTCGCCCTGGGTTACCGCCGGCTGGAGTGGAAGTGCAACAACGGCAACGCTCGCTCCAAATACGCCGCCGAGCGGCTGGGGTTCACGTTCGAGGGTGTGTTCCGCCAGCACATGGTGGTCAAGGGCCAGAACCGCGACACCGCGTGGTATTCGATGCTGGATTCGGAGTGGCCGGCCATTGGCGCCGGGTTCGAGCAGTGGTTGAGCGAGGCCAATCAGCGCGACGGCGGACAGGTGCGCAGCCTGGCGCAATGCCGCGCATAGGCTAAGTGACGGATGATCGCCAGCGCGAACCGCTTCGCGCTGGCGATCGATCAGGACGCGCTACTTCGGCTTGGACGGCTTCCTGCGCTCCAGGAACCCTGCGAGCGTTTCGTCGCTTACCCCGGGGCGGGCGTAGGGCCATGCCCATTGTGGTATCTCGCCATTGATATTCACATAGCGAGCCAGGTTCAACCGGCTGTGATCGGCACGATGGTTAGTGAATTGAAAGTTGTGGAGAAAGTGCTGGGCCTGTCTTTGGGTCACGACGTACGCGTCCATGATCAACTGGTGCGCCAGGGCTTCTTCCTCGACCAGGCTGTCGATCAAGGCTCGGGTAAACGCCGCCTCGGAACTTAGCGAACCCGCCCGCCCTAGGGCGAAGCGAATGTTTTCATCGGTGAACTGCGGCCCCATCAGGTCTTCCCAGATGCCCCTGGCGCTCTGGAGCGTGATACCGGGCATATTCTGTAGAGAGCCCCCTATATCCGGCGTATCGAGCACGATGGCGATCCGGCTATTGGGAACGGGCCCACCGGCAACGCTGAACAGCCTGGCGATCGCCGCCATGTCACTGTCCTCGACATACCGGGTACCGCCAAGAAAGGTGAAGAAGTTCGACAATGCCGAGCGCTGATTGAACAGGCGACGCAGGTTCCGGTCATTGAACCGCCGCATCCAATCGATATCAATGCGGCCCCGGTTCGCCACTTCCTGATACCGGCTGCCGGCATACTCGGCGATCACCTGCAGGCGCGCATCGGACAACGCCGGGGTGCGTATCCATTGCGAAACGACATTCAAGGGCAGCAGCCCGCCCAGGTTGGAAGCAATCACCGGAGACTGCAGCAGGATATTGGCCCGCCGCAGCAAGATCGGGTAACGCCCAAGGACAACGGTCAACAGATCGACCAGGTCTTCAGCCCGGTCGTAATAGATAAACTGATCCAACAGGTCCGAAGCGTCGTCCATGACATCGCCGGTCTCGCGCTCGTATCGCGTCTTCACTTTTGCCAGATCGTCGCTTTCCACCAGAAGCGCGCCATTGAGCTGCTCCTCCATTTGCTCGTAGCTGAGGTGACCATGCAAGGCCTGGTCGTACTCAACATAGCCCAGGTGGTTCTTGGGGTGGTGATCGGTCAGCTCCCGGGCCCGGACGCCGTACTCGAGCATGATATGGAGCACGTCCTGGGACAGCATCAAATACTCATTGTTGAGCAGTTCGGTGACCTCCTGGTGCAGGACCGGTCCCAACAACGTGTCCTCGAAGAAGGTTCGCAGTGCTTGATCTTTCAACGAGTAAAAAGGCGTGCTGCTCAATGGCAGGCGAACGGGCGTGCGCGGCGACAGATAGCTGCCGATCAGGCGCAGCATCTCCGGTGGCAGGTTGGCGCCTTCGGCCTGATTCAAGTAGCGGCGCCCCATGTCCAGGGCATACTGATTCAGGCGGTTCAAGACCGGTTGAAACAGACCCTGGGGATTGGGCGACCCAAAGACGATTTGCGTCAGGTCCAATACCGCCGACTCGCCCAACAAATTTTCCAGCGCCGGGGCGTTGTAAGCCAGTGCCTGTTGCATCGCAGTGGGCTGCGCCACCAGGTAGTTCCCCATCTCCGGATGCTGGTCGATGTAGTCGGCAATGTCATTGCGCAGTCGCTGCATCGTGAATCTTCGTTGCACCGGCCCCTCGTTCAGGCCCCGGGCGACCGCGTTGAAGAAGCAATTGCCGTCGGCCGGGAACAAGACTTCATGATCCTGGTCCAGCATCAACGTGTAGTGGTTTTCACCCGTGCGCAGCAGCACCACGTCGGTGCTCGATCTAAGCGGATGGGTGCGCATCGGATAGCCGACTTCATCCTGTCCCGGCGTAAAGCGTACGGACCAGTCCTGGTGCCCGCGCCTTTGATCGATGATCAACAGACTGCGGTTCTGCGGCCAATTCGGAAGGCGGGTGATGACGGACGGCACCAGATCCATGATCTCTACGTCCCATTGGTTGGGCGTACGGATCAGGTCGGAAACGGCGCGAAGCAACGATGTGGCAGGTCGCTTGGGTGCCGACGGGCCCGCTTCAGGGGAACCTGGCTGCGACCGTTTGCCCCCGCCCATGCCAAACCCTACGGCACGCCACTCACCATCGGGCGCGCGCGCCACGGTGCTGCGCATCACGCCACTGGAGCGAATGTTCACCCCCGTGACAGGGTCGACGATGTTGGCCTCGGTAGCCCTGATCGGCGTGTTGTCGTGGACCCGGAACACCGTCCCATCAGGTTGGCGTACGAACACAGGCCGGGTCACGCTGCCGGTGGCGCCATCGGTAATCACCGGTCGATAGAAGCCCTGGGCATCGGCTGGCAGGCTCTGGATCAGCGTGGTATCCGCCACGGCATAACGGCGATAAAGCGCCTCTTCCAGGGGCAATCCGATCGATGCTTCAGCCTGGCTCTGCTGCGCCGTTATTGCCCGGAATGAGGCCTGCCCTCGCAAGTTGACGCTCACGCCGCCGAAGCCTGTCGTGGTGCGGGTGTTTGCCACCCGATGGACGAATACCAGCGTTGCCAGGTCCGTCGGAACCCCGCCGGTCTTGACCACCAACAGGCCCGTGCGGATGGCACGCGTGAGCAGCTGGAACCCGGGAATCAGCAGCAGGCCGGCCAGGTCCATGACGATCTCCACCACCATCATCACGATCCGCGCCGCGGTTTGCAGGCCGATATCGCGGTTGCTGTTGGAGCGGTGGTCAGCGTAGGCACTGTGGAAATTGACGTGGGCCCGGTGAAGCTCTTCAAGTACATCGCCGTTGAGCAGATAGCCACGGATCAGTGGCCGACCGCGGTGCTGGCCCAGCGCACGCTTGATCTCCTCCTGGTCGAGGGTCGAAATGCGCGAGCGGAAATACGCTCGCCACTCTTGCTCTTGCAGCAACCCTGTGACGCCATCGCTCAGGTCGGCGAATTCGTGAAGGTCATTGCCATGAGGACTGTCCGGGAAGTAAACGCCCACGGTCCCCTTGATGTCCGGCCCGCTCTGGTCTGAAAGGATCAGCGCGCCGTCAATGGTGACCGCGTTGCCGATGGTGCCACGTTGCAAACCGACGGTTCCGCCCAGCAGCAGGCCATGGACGTGCACCCTGCGCCCACCTACCAGCGCACGTTTCGCAGCGCTGGGCGCTTGCAAGACCGCTTCCAGCCATTGCGCGACCAGCTTTTGCGATTTGGGTGGGTCGCAAACTTCATCGATCACAGTGGCCTTGAACACTTCGTCGCCCTTGAGCACCGCCTCGTAGCCTTTGAACTCCAGACTGGCGCGGTAGGCGGTCTGCCAAGCAGCCTTGTATCGAGGCTGGTTCATTTGCTCGCGAAGCAGAATTTCGTAGTTGCCACCGGCATCGATGCTCGACGCCATCTTCGCCAGCTCACCGCCCGTCAAGGTGATCAGAAAACCGCTCGCCGGGTGGCGCACGCGTTGTCCATGCTTATCGACCAGCTGGACCGCCAGCACTTCGCGCATGGCGTTGGGGTACTGCGGCGGGCGCAGGTTATCGAGCATCAACTGGGTCAGGCTGCTGACCCGCGACTGTCTCGGGTTGGCTGCATCACCGAAGGACAACCGGATCATGGTTCGATCAGGATCCAGGTCCAGGCGCGGATGGATGGTTCGCTGCAGGTATTGCCTGATCTTCTGGCGAGTGAATTGCACCAGCGTCGGAATATCGCTGCCCAGTGCATAGACCGCCTGGAATACCTGCCCTTCCAGACGGCGATAGCGGGCCTGCTCGGCAAACGTCGCCATTTTGTAGAAGCCGGGGCGACGGTTCTCCGCCAGGGTTTCCTGACGAGTCGCCAGTGGCCCGGCCAAGGACAACATGGGCAAACCCAAGGCGTCTTCGGCTCGTTGAGCGAACACGCGCACGGCGAGGGTTTCGTTGCCTGGCGCATTCAGGGCCCTGTCCAGCGCAGCGCTTTGGCTCTGCAACAGGTCCGCCGACGCCACTTCAAAGACATGCCCGGACAGCTCCACGGAGATATCCAGGATCGTGCGTTCCTGGCCCTGGACGCTGGGCCGCACGTGAGCGACCAGATCCTGGAATGAACGAAATCGCTGCAGCCCGTGCTCCAGGGAGTACAGGAACAGCGACTGCCTGTCGGTGAACTTGATCACCATCGCCGCGGGCCATTTCTGCGGTGAGGCCATGCCCTGGTCGAGCAGGACGGCATAGACATGGGGAATGGGCGCCCGTAGCAGCCGGTTCCTGTCAGCCTGGGAAGGATGGGTGGTGATGAGGTCCAGCAGGCGATCGTCATCGGCCTGCTGGATTCGCGCGGCTTGGGTGAGTGGAGCGGCAGGATCCCGATCGGCTTTATACAAGTTGAACAGGTGCAGGAATCGTTGGGAAAGCAATTGGGCGAGGACCGCTTCAGCCGTGGACGGTGCGGTCGCCTCGCTGGTGTCGCCCCGGTTCTTGCCCTGGCGAAAGCGCGCCAGCTCGTCACGGAACTGACGTATTACCCGCTCGTTCGCGGTGGGCCGGGGAAAATGGAACACCGACTCCAAGGCCCGTCGCATCTGCGCGTCCGGTTGCCGGGCGAATACGCTGTCGGCCTCCTCCAGCGAGTCCGGACGGGTGAAGAAGCCGACGCCACCGTTCGTGAAGTCAGGCGCGGTGTCGCTGAGCAAACCGTTGTGCAGGACATCGGTGAAACGCTCCGAGGACGTCAGGGTGCGGCCACCGGCCTGGTCCTTGGTGAAGCGGTTCACGTAGCAGTTATCCGGATCGATATCCGCGAGCAGCGATGGGCGGAATCTGTCGGCGGGAATCTTCGCCTTGAGCAGGCTGACCAGCAGGTTCCCAAGCACCCCGTCGAACGTGGGAAGGCCTGCAAACAACCGGGTGAGTTGAATCTGGTTGGTGTCCAGCAACTCCAGTTGCCTGAGTTGCACCTTTGCCTGGGCGCTGAGCGGTTCGCCCTGGGGGACGACGGCGTTGGCCGGGTCGCCTTTGGAGAAAGTAGCCATCTGAATGGTCCGGTTCTGATTGAAGAGTCCGGACCCTATCGCGCCGTTCGACCCGAAACGGCATACATATGTATGGCTTGGCTACGTCATTCAACGAAAAACGTAATCGCGGATGTCGCTCAGCTAAGCCACAGCCCCGTGGGAGCAAAGCTTGCTCGCGATTGCTGGGCACGAGCCAGTACCGGTGTCGACTGACTTATCCACTCGCGAGCAAGCTTTGCTCCCACAAGCTTTGCATCGTTTTGACGATTGATTCATTCATCTGCCGACATCGCCAGACGGCTCAACCCAGTTGCTGTGCCAATACCGCAATATGCTCCGGCCCGATCCCGCAGCAGCCGCCCAAATGGCTGGCCCCGCGCTTGCGCCAGTCCGCCGCCCATTGCAGATAACCCGGTGGATCGAGGTCTTCGCGCAGCGGGTCCAACCCGTCGTTGGCGGTCGCTTCTTTGGGTTGCGGCGGAAAGGCGTTGGCGTAGGCGCCGATGTGGATCGCCACGCCCAGGCGCTCGAAGGTTTCACGGGCAGCGTCAATCGCCGCGCCGATCACTTCCGGTTGGCTGCAGTTGAACAACAGCACTTCGACGCCCAGTTCGGCCGCCACTGCCGCGGCGTCTGCCACCGGTTCGCCGGAGCGCAGGCGCGGCACTTCATCGGTGTCTTCGTCTTTCAGGGTGAACGACAGCCAGAACGGCTTGCCGTCCTTCGGCAACCCGGCGTGTATCGCCCGCGCTTCAACGGTCGAGCTTTGAGTCTCGGCCAGCCACAAATCGATATGGGGGGCCAAACCGTTTACCAGGGGCGCCAACAGTTCACTGGCGCGGGAAGCGTCGAACAGGTCCGGCCGATAGGAACCGAACAGCGGCGGCAGCGACCCGGCCACGCGCACCGCTTTGCCTGAGGCCTGCACCGCCCGTTGCGCCAACTCGCCAGCCAATGCGGCCAGGGCCTGGCCTTCGGCGGCGAAACGCGCTTCGCCAATATGGAACGGCACCACCGCATAGCTGTTGCTGGTGATCACGTTGGCGCCGCTGGCGATGTAGGCCGCGTGCACGGCTTCTACCGCCTGGGGCGCTTCGCTCAAGGCCAGGGCCGACCACTCGGGCTGGCGGAACGGCGCGCCCCGGCGTTGCAGTTCGCGGCCCATGCCGCCATCGAGAATGACTGTCGTTGCTGCGCCCATATGCGATTCACTCATAAGCTTATGAAAAATACTCACTACCAGAGTTGTTCTTATAACTATTTAATACGCACCATTCAGAGAACTACAACTTATTTTTCTAACAGGGCCCTCACATGAAACGACAACCATTGCTGGCCCTGGGCCTGACGCTGCTGGCCGCCTCTTCGCAAGCGTTTGCCGGTGCCACGCTGGATCGCATCGAACAGAAAAAAGAACTGGTCGGCGTATTGATGGAAAGCTATCCGCCCTTCTCGTTCCTCAACGATCAGAACCAGCTCGACGGGTTCGACGTCGACGTGGCCAAGGCCGTGGCGCAGAAACTGGGGGTGAAGCTGCGCCTGGAGACGCCGTCCTGGGACGTGATCGCGGCCGGTCACTGGAGCGGGCGCTATGACATCTGCATCTGCTCCATGACGCCGAGCAAGGCCCGCGCCGAAGTGTTCGACTTCCCGGTGCAGTACTACGCTTCGCCCGCGGTGATCGTGGTCAACGCCAAGGACGACCGTATCCACGGCGCCAAGGACTTGAGTGGCAAGAAAGTCGGCCTCACCAGCGCCTCCAGCTACGAAAGCTACCTGAACAAGAACCTGGTGATCGAAGGCGCCGAGGATACCCAACTGAGCTATCCGTTCGAGGACGTGCAGATCGCCCCGTACGACACCGACAACGTGGCGTTCCAGGACCTGGGCCTGGGCGCCGGGGTGCGCCTGGACGCAGTGCTGACCAACCTGGTGACGGCACAGCCGCGCCTGACCGAAGACAAGCGCTTCAAGCTGGCCGGCGAGCCGCTCTATTCAGAACCGAACTCGGTGGCCATCGAAAAAGGCGACGCCCAATGGGACAGCAAGGTGCGTGAAGTCTTCGCCCAGTTGAAACAGGACGGCACCTTGAGCAAACTCTCGCAAAAATGGATCGGCGCCGACATCACCCAATGACTTCTTTTCCACCCCCTCAGCCACCGCCATCGGTGGCTGAGTCACGCCTGCAAAAAATCTTCGGTTTTCGCACCCGGCTGTACCTGACCTGGGCGGCCATGCTGGTGCTGTTCGCGAGCTTCTTCCTGAGCTTCGACCTGAAGTTCTCCATCATCCTCGACAAACTGCCGAACCTGTTGGGTGTGCACCTGGCGCCCAATGGCTTTTTGCAGGGTGCGGTGCTGACGTTGTTCCTGTGCCTGTGCTCGATCGTCGCCTCGTCATTGCTGGGCTTCATCACCGCCCTGGCGCGGCTGTCCAGCAGTGCGGTGGCGTTCGGCATCGCCAGTTTCTACGCGTCGTTCTTTCGCGGCACGCCCCTGCTGATCCAGATCCTGCTGATCTACCTGGGCCTGCCCCAACTGGGCGTGGTCCCGGGCGCCATCGCCGCCGGGATCATCGCCCTGTCGCTGAACTACGGCGCCTACCTGAGCGAAATCTTCCGCGCCGGCATCCTCGGCGTCCCCAACGGCCAACGCGAAGCCTCCCTCGCCCTGGGCCTGAGCGAAACCGTGATCTTCTGGCGCGTCACCCTGCCCCAGGCCATGCGCACCATCATCCCGCCGACCACCAACCAATTCATCTCGATGCTCAAGGATTCTTCGCTGATCTCGGTGATGGGGGTCTGGGAGGTGATGTTCCTGGCGCAGTCCTATGGTCGTTCCAGCTATCGCTACATCGAAATGCTCACCACGGCGGCGATCATTTACTGGTTGATGTCCATTGCGCTGGAGCTGATCCAGGCGCGGATGGAGCGGCATTATGGGAAGGCGTATCTGAATAACCGCTGAGCCGTTGCCAGCGTTGCCGGTATGACTCACTCACATGGCACGGTACAAAAACCTGTGGGAGAGAGCTTGCTCGCGATGACGTAGGCACAGCCAACATCATCGCAAGCTGCCTCACCGCCATCGCGAGCAAGCTCGCTCCCACAGGAGATACGCGTTCATTTCTAACCATGCACACCGAGCCTAGGCGAGGTGCCGAGTGGTGAGGCATTGCTCCGTCAAATGCCGGTCAAATAGAAAGGTCCGTACGGGCTGTAAGGCAAAGCTTCGAACCATGAAAGCCAACGAACCGCCACGCTGATCGCAGCACAAGCAGCCTACAGATTTCATCCGCCGAATCTTTCCCACGGCGAGAAAGTGGCTGGCATCGCCGCCCAGGGTGAAATTTTTAAAGTGCGACCTCCTTCATGAGAGGTCGCATTCGATGCCTACCCAACACCTGTTCCTGCCCCAACACCTCGCGCTGGCCATAGCCTTGGTACTTGGCTGTGCCGAGGTTTCGACAGCTCAGCCAGTTACCGGGGAAACCCGCCCCTTCGAAACAACCGCCGAGATGCAGGCTCGTCTCAAGGCGTTCGCGGATAAGCCGGATACAAATATCGATAGAGTCATCAAAGCCCGGGAAACGCCCCTGTCCAAGGACGACAGCAATGATCTGGTGGTTGTCAGCAGGCAAGGCGAACTCATCGGGCTCACCGACGGTGGCGGCGGTGCCAATGTCTTGCAACTGGAGATCGCCAAGGGCGGCGAGTTAGGCGAGATACGCAATATCCAGGATGTGTATTTGAAGCGAGGCGAATGGTCGAACGGCAAGGATTTCGACAGCCGCAGCCTGATTGATTCGAACGCCAAATTGATCAACACCGGCCGTATCGGTGGTGCGGTTCACGTCCTGGGTGAGTTCGCGAACCAGGGCTTCGTCGCCGGGCCGGTCTTCGTGGGGAAAAAGGCCAGGTTCAGCGGCAGCGGAACGGTCGACGCGCTGGACGTAGCGGGCTCGCTGGAAGTCGGCCCTGACATGGGCGCCCCTTCAGTGGTCAACGACCTCAGGTTTTCCAAGGGCGCGACGCTGGTCTATGGCATCGACGCAAAGAAAGGCAGCGCCACGATCAAGGTCGGCGGCACCGCCACCCTGGACAATGCCATCTTGAAAATCGCAGCCGTACCGGGCGAATACATCGACACGAGCAGACACATCGTGATCGACGCGGATACGGTCGAGGGGGAATTCGGGAAGATCGTCAATGACCTTGCGTACATGACGGCTACAGTGGACTACACCACAGGAAAACAGGTCGGCCTGACCTACACACGTAACAATGTCCCGCTCGAACAGGCCGCGACCACTGATAGCGGCCAGGCACTTGCAGCCAGCATCCTGGCGCCGGCCTCAGAACACGTCGTCACGGCAACAGCCCCACAACCGCCTGCCACCGAGCCGCCACCCCATCACGTCACACCCAAGCCCGCGGAACCCGCAAAAATCGCCCGCGCCACGCCCACTCCCGCCAGCCAAGCGCAAACCACCCAACCGGGCCCCAAACCCAACGCCGCCATCAACGCCCTGCTCGGCAGCAACCGGGTCACCGCCGCCGATGCCCTCGACCAGTTGAGCGGATACGACACAGCTGACCTGGGCAACGCTACCCTGAGCAGTGTCGCGCCCATCAGCACCGGGATACTCGCGGCCATGGGCCAGAACACTTCGCAGAGCGCCCATGGCAATGGGCAGGTCTGGGTCCAGGCCATCGGCAACAGTGGCCGCATTGGTAAGCATCTGGACGACTACGCGCTAAAGCATTCGACAACCGGTTTGCTGCTGGGAGCCGACTGGGCGATCAACCCGACTTGGCGCTTGGGGGTCATCGGCGCCAAGAGCGAGACCCGGCTGGACGGTCATCGATTCGATGGCCGGCTCGACAGTTGGCATGTCGGCGCCTATGCCTTGCGCCAGGATGGGCCGCTGGCGCTACGCCTGGGCGCGGTGTATGGCGATCACGACGGCAGCACCAAGCGCCACGTGGCTTTCAACGGTTTCAGCGATCGACTCAAAGGTCGTTACGACGCCAACACGCAGCAGGTCTTCGGGCAAGTCGGCTACAACCTGGACGTCGGGCATTTCGATATCGAGCCCTATGTCCAGTTGGGTTACCAGCGCTACCAACGCGATCGCTTCACGGAGAAAGGTGGCGACGCGGCGCTGCGGTTCGAGAGCCAGACCCAAGACCACTACACCAGCGAGCTGGGCCTGCACCTCGCCCGCCCCTTCGTTCTTGACCAGGGAGCGCGGTTGACGCCGCGCCTGAATGTCGGCTGGAAACACCTCTATGGCGACGTCCGAGGCAGTTCTCGGCAACGCCTGGTCGACGGCGGCAAGGCCTATACCGTCGAGGGCATCGAGCTGGACCGGGACAGCTTGCTCCTGGAAGCCGGCCTGGACCTGGCCGTTTCGCCACGACACACATTGGGGGTGAGCTACCAGGGTGAAACCGGCCAGGACAATCGCAACGGCGCGCTGATGGGGCAGTGGCGGATGATGTTCTGACTCATTTTCGGCAGACACCACCCTCCCCTGTGGGAGCAAAGCTTGCTCCCACAGGCTCGCTCCCACAAAGGACTGCGGAAAATGGGCAAAAAAAAAGGGGAGCACATGCCCCCCCGAGGTTAAAACGTTGTATCGAGGCTGTTCAGTCAGCCTTCGATCTCGATCAGGATCTCGCCCGGGTTGACCCGGTCGCCCTTGGCCACATGAATGGCGGTGACCTTGCCGGCGATGGCCGCCTGCACTTCGGTTTCCATCTTCATGGCTTCGGTGATCAGCACCGCTTGGCCGGCCTTCACCACGTCGCCCTCCTTGACCAGGACATCGACGATGTTGCCCGGCATGGTGGTGCTGACATGGCCCGGCGCAGTGGCTTGCTTGCGCTTGCTGCTGCCGCCGCTGACAAACTCATTGAGCGGTTCGAACACGACCTCTTCCGGCATGCCATCGATGGACAAGTAGAAGTGACGCTTGCCTTCGGCCTTGACGCCCACACCGGTGATATCGACGCGGTAGGTTTCACCGTGAACGTCGATGACGAACTCGGTCGGCACACCTTCGCCGCCCGCGGAGCTGACGCTGCCCGCCTCGGGGATCGGCAGCAGCACTTCCGGGGTCAGGGTGCCGGCGTCGCGTTCTTCGAGGAACTTGCGACCGATGTCCGGGAACATGGCATAGGTCAGCACGTCTTCTTCGGACTTGGCCAGCGCACCGATTTCGCCACGCAGCTTGGTCATTTCCGGCTTGAGCAAATCAGCCGGACGCACGTCGATCACCTCTTCGCTGCCGATGGCCTGGCGACGCAGCTTTTCACTCACCGAACCCGGCGCCTTGCCGTAGCCGCCCTGCAGATAGAGCTTCACTTCGTTGGTGATGGTCTTGTAGCGCTCACCGGCCAACACGTTGAAGAACGCCTGGGTGCCGACGATCTGCGAGGTCGGGGTCACCAGCGGCGGGAAGCCGAGGTCTTCGCGCACCCGCGGGATCTCCGCCAGCACTTCGTTCATCCGGTTCAGTGCGCCCTGCTCTTTCAACTGGTTGGCGAGGTTGGAGATCATCCCGCCTGGTACCTGGTTGACCTGGACGCGGGTGTCCACGGCGGTGAACTCGCTTTCGAACTGGTGGTACTTCTTGCGCACGGCGTAGAAGTACAGGCCGATTTCCTGCAACAGCTCCAGGTCCAGACCCGTGTCGAATTCACTGCCTTTAAGGGCCGCGACCATCGATTCGGTGCCCGGATGGCTGGTGCCCCAGGCGAAGCTGGAGATCGCAGTGTCAATGTGATCGGCACCGTTTTCGATGGCCTTGAGCTGGCACATCGCGGCCAGGCCGGCGGTGTCGTGGGAGTGGATGAACACCGGCAACGATTGCTCGGCCTTCAGCGCTTTCACCAGTTCGCCAGTGGCATACGGGGTCAGCAGGCCGGCCATGTCCTTGATCGCCACCGAGTCGCAACCCATGGCTTCCATCTGCTTGGCCTGGGCCACGAACGCCTCGATGGTGTGCACCGGGCTGGTGGTGTAGGCGATGGTGCCCTGGGCGTGCTTGCCGGCGGCCTTCACCGCTTCGATGGCGACCCGCAGGTTACGCACGTCGTTCATCGCATCGAAAATACGGAACACGTCGATGCCGTTGACGGCGGCCTTGGCCACGAACGCCTTGACCACATCATCGCTGTAATGGCGGTAGCCCAGCAGGTTCTGGCCGCGCAGGAGCATCTGCAAGCGAGTGTTGGGCAGCGCCGCGCGCAGTTGGCGCAGGCGCTCCCACGGGTCTTCCTTGAGGAAGCGCACGCAGGCGTCGAATGTCGCGCCGCCCCAGACTTCCAGCGACCAATAGCCGACTTTGTCGAGCTTGTCGCAGATCGGCAGCATGTCTTCGGTGCGCATGCGGGTGGCGAGCAGCGATTGGTGGGCGTCGCGCAGGATTGTGTCGGTAACAAAGATCTTCTTGGACATGGTCATACTTTCCTTACAGGCCTGCGTGGGCGGCAATGGCGGCGGCGATGGCCAGGGCCAGCTCTTCGGGTTTGCGCTTGATCGAGTAGTTGGTCAGTTCAGGGTGGCTTTCAACGAAGCTGGTATTGAACTGGCCGCTGCGGAATTCCGGATTGCGCAGGATCTCCTGGTAATACGCGGCGGTGGTCTTGACCCCCTGCAGGCGCATGTCATCCAGGGCTCGCAGGCCACGGTCCATCGCTTCTTCCCAGGTCAACGCCCAGACCACCAGTTTCAGGCACATCGAATCGTAGAACGGCGGAATGGTGTAGCCGGTGTAGATCGCCGTGTCGGTACGCACACCCGGGCCGCCAGGAGCGTAGTAGCGGGTGATCTTGCCGAAGCTGGGCAGGAAGTTGTTTTTCGGGTCCTCGGCGTTGATCCGGAATTGCAACGCGAAACCCCGGTGCAGGATGTCTTCCTGCTTGACCGACAGTGGCAGCCCGGAAGCGATGCGGATCTGTTCACGAACGATGTCGATACCGGTGATTTCTTCGGTGATGGTGTGTTCCACCTGCACCCGAGTGTTCATTTCCATGAAGTACACCTCGCCTTCGGCGAGCAGGAACTCCACGGTGCCGGCATTCTCGTAGCCCACGGCCTTGGCCGCGCGCACCGACAGGTCGCCGATGTAGGCGCGCTGCTCGGGGGTCAGCTGCGGGCTCGGGGCGATTTCGATCAGCTTCTGGTTGCGGCGTTGGATCGAGCAATCACGCTCGAACAGGTGCACCACGTTGCCGAAACTGTCCCCCAGGATCTGCGCTTCGATGTGCTTGGGGTTGACGATGCATTTTTCCAGGAACACTTCCGCCGAACCGAATGCCTTGGTGGCTTCGGAGATGACCCGGGGGAAGGCCTGTTCCAGTTCTTCCCGACTGTTGCAGCGACGGATGCCGCGACCGCCGCCGCCAGACGTGGCCTTGAGCATCACCGGGTAACCGATCCGATCACCTTCGGTCAGCGCTTCTTCAATGCCCGATACGTTGCCTTCGGTGCCTGGCGTGACCGGCACACCGGCCTTGATCATGCTGCGGCGCGCTTCGGTCTTGTCGCCCATGCGGCGAATGACTTCCGCCGACGGGCCAATGAATTTGATGCCGCGTTCAGCGCAGATGTCCGCCAGTTCGGCGTTTTCCGAAAGGAAACCGTAACCGGGGTGCAAGGCATCGCAGCCGGTTTCCACCGCCAGGTTCACCAGTTTGCGCGGGTTGAGGTAGCCGGCCAGCGGATCGGCGCCGATGCTGTGGGCCTCGTCCGCACGCTTGACATGCAACGCATGACGGTCCGCGTCGGAGTAGACCGCGACCGAGCGAATGCCCATCTCGGCGCAAGCGCGCACGATGCGGACGGCAATCTCACCACGGTTGGCGATCAGGATCTTTGTTATCAATTGGAGGTTCCCTTGAGCCGGTGATACCACGGCCTGAGGTCCAGGCCGACGCGTGACCAGATGTAACAATTGGTCGCAGCTCCACACTAGTCCTGGCTGTGGATTAACAAAAATGAATAATTATTGGGTCATGCATAAGCAAAGACTTATAGTTGCGTTACCCGCCCCACCCCAGAGTGCTTAGAAAATGCGTAAGTCATTGATGCGTATGACATTGCGTCAATTGCAGATTTTCAACGAGGTGTGCGACCTGAGGTCTTACAGCCGTGCAGCCGACGAAATGTCTCTCACACAACCGGCCGTTAGCCTACAGATTCGATCCCTGGAAGAGCTGATTGGCCAGCCGCTGTTCGAGTATGTCGGCAAGAAACTCTACATGACCGAAGCCGCCGAAGCCCTGCAACGTGCCAGCCGAGACATCTTCGGGCGCCTGGAAAACCTCGATATGCAGCTCTCGGACATGCAGGGGTCGCTGCAAGGCCAATTGAAGCTGGCGGTGGAATCCAGCGCCAAGTACTTCGTCCCGCACCTGTTCGCCGCGTTCAAGCGCCAGCATCCGGAGGTCAATCTGAACCTCACGGTGGTCAACCGGGGCCAGGTCATCCGCCGCCTCTCGGACAACCGTGACGACCTGGTGATCATGTCCATGGTGCCCCAGGACATGGGCCTGGAGTTCCTGCCCTTCCTCAACAATCCGATCGTCGCCGTGGCGCCGCCCGATCATCCGCTGAGCCACCTGGGTCCGCTGCGCTTGCAGGACCTGGAGCCCTACACGCTGCTGTTGCGCGAACCGGGGTCCGGCACACGACTGGCCTGCGAGGAATACTTCAAGGAGAAACGGGTGCACTTCACCCAGACGCTGGAAGTGGCGTCGGCGGAGGCCCAGCGCGAATGCGTGGTGGCCGGGCTGGGCGTGGCGCTGTTGACGCGCCACGCCGTGAGCCGGGAGCTGTCGTCCGGCGCACTCATCGAGCTGCCGGTGGAGGAGTTGCCGCTGTACCGCAGTTGGTGCCTGGTGCAGGCCAGGGCCAAGCGCCTGTCACCGGTGGCCCACGCCTTCCTGGCGTTCGTGCGCGGCGAGCGCGCTCAGATCATTGGCCTGGTTGAGCGTTTCGACGGGAAACCGCCGACGATGCCTGCCAGTAATTGAATTCTGCCGCGTCAGGAAATTCGCTGATCTCGGCCAGGAGCTGACGCTGCTCATAGCGGTCTTCGATGGCGCGACGGAACGCCATGCGGCGCTGATCTTCCTGCTGACGACGGGTTTTGACGGCGCTGCGTTCTTCGTAGGACTGGGTCATGTCGAGACTCCCAAGACGTATACGGGAGTTTCACGATGAAGGCGCGCGATGACCGTTTGGCGGCGCGGGGGTTACAGAACGATGAATTCGGGCGGATGACACCCTGTGGCGAGGGAGCTTGCTCCCGCTCGGCTGCGCAGCAGTCGCACCTGCCAATGCGGCGTGTCTGGATAAGCGTTGGGGGTCGCTTCGCAACCCAGCGGGAGCAAGCTCCCTCGCCACAGAAGCCCCGAGTTTCGAGACCGGGGCTCAGTCGTCCAGCGCCTTCACCGACTTGGGCGACAGCCGCAGGCTGCGAAGGCTGCGCTTCACGCTCTTGAGGTGGTTGACCAGGCTCGGGCCACGGGCCATGGCGACGCCCATTGCCAAGACGTCGATCACCACCAGGTGGGCGATGCGCGAGGTCAGCGGCGTGTAGATCTCGGTGTCTTCATGCACGTCGATGGCCAGGTTCACCGTGGACAGCTCCGCCAGTGGCGTCTGGCTCGGGCACAAGGTGATCAACGAGGCACCGCTTTCACGCACCAGGTTCGCGGTGATCAGCAGATCCTTGGAACGCCCCGACTGGGAAATACAGATCGCCACATCGGTGGGTTTCAACGTCACCGCCGACATGGCTTGCATGTGCGGGTCGGAATAGGCTGCCGCCGTGAGCAGCAACCGGAAGAACTTGTGCTGGGCATCGGCCGCCACCGCGCCCGAAGCGCCGAAACCATAGAATTCGACACGCTGGGCCTGGGACATGGCCGTGACGGCTTTTTGCAACGCCACCGGGTCAAGCTTCTCGCGAACCTCCATCAGCGTATGCAGGGTGGTGTCGAAGATTTTCAGGCTGTAGTCCGCCACCGAGTCATCTTCATGGATCGCAAACTGACCGAAGCTCGCCCCGGCGGCCAGGCTTTGCGCCAGCTTGAGTTTCAGGTCCTGGAAACCCGAGCAACCGATGGCCCGGCAGAAGCGCACGATGGTCGGTTCGCTGATGCCGACGCTGTGGGCAAGATCGGCCATGGAGCTATGCATCACGGCCGCGGGATCAAGCAGTACGTGATCGGCAACTTTCAGCTCCGACTTGCGCAGCAAGTGGCGTGACTGGGCGATGTGTTGCAACAGGTTCAAGGGGCTGGACTCTTGTTATGGGCAAATGCCGGGATGTAGCAAGCTTGTAGTTATACTACAAGAATTGGCGCTTTGCCCGTCCAAAACGTAACTGGATTGCCGCGCCGCCCCTTTGTTTTGGCCGAGGATCACCAGATGTAGCAGCCTGGGCCGTAGCGCCAACCCTCTGCGCTGCCGATCGGTTGATCCCCAGACGCGACCTGAGCCTCTGGCTGGGGGAAAACCATCTATTCAATCACTGACTACTTCCCCAACAACATACTCCGGCCGTCATCGATAATATGACCCACGAAAAACCTGACAACTCACTCAACAACTAACGTCTTCTTACAATCCCAATCGCAATTTCCCAGACACTATCAAGTCAAAGTCGATATATTGGCTCCCGCAGGACGCAATCAACTAACTACAGGAGTTACTATCATGAAAATCACAACTAAAGATTGGACCGCACAAATCGATCGCATGCCAGGTGCCGCGTCGTTCCGTACCTTTGGCACTGTAACCGTACCCCACACCGGCATTACGCCAACGCTGGTACGAAGCCCAATGCAGGACAAGTCCTTTGATCTGCGACTGGAATTGAAACTTGAATCTTCCACTGAAGTTTCGCTGCCGGTCATAACCGACAAAGTCGTCGAATACAAAGTACCCGGCGAGTCTCATGTCACCGGCGTGAGCATTTTTTTCGAAGGGCAGTTGCTGCATCACATTGATGACGTACTCGTGACCAACTAAGCGCATGTTAATAACTTCCCGCCAGACACTAAAAGCGTCTGGCGGGAAGTTCCAATCGAGGATCTGACTCATTCAGTCAAGTGTTGCATCCGCAACAACCCGGCCAGCCCATCAGCTTCCACTGGCCGACTGATCAGATACCCCTGCACCTCATCGCATCGCTCGTTCCTGAGGAAATCGAGCTGCTCCTGCCGCTCGACGCCTTCGGCCACTACCTTGAGCGACAGCCCATGGGCCATTGCAATGATTGCCCGGGTAATGGCGGTATCCACGCTGCCCTCGCCCAGCCCGCGAATGAATGCCTGGTCGATCTTCACGTAGTCCACCGGGATACGTTTGAGGTAGCTCAGGGATGAGTAGCCGGTGCCAAAATCGTCGATCGCCAGTTTGACCCCAAGATCACGCAATTGCTGGAATGTGGCGATGATGTGTTCGACGCTGTCGAGCAACTGGCTCTCGGTCAACTCCAGCTCCAGGTACTGGGGCGCCAGACCGGTTTCTTCCAGCACTTGTCGCACCAGGCTGACCAGCTTGCCCTGGCGCAATTGATGCACCGACAGATTGACCGACACCCTGATCGGCTCGAGCCCCTGGCGCTGCCATTCGCACGCCTGCCAACAGGCCTGGCGCAACACGAACTCGCCAATCGGCCCGATCAGCCCGGTCTCTTCGGCCAGGCCGATGAAATCCCCCGGCGGAACCCGTCCCATGGCCGGATGATCCCAGCGCACCAGCGCCTCGGCGGCGTTCAGGCGACCGGTCGCCAGGCACAGTTTCGGCTGATAAAAGACCGTCAGTTGTTGCTCTTCCAAGGCCTTGCGCAGTTGGTTTTCCAGTTGCAGGCGCTCCAGCGTGCTGGCCTGGAGGCTCTCGGTGTAGAACTGGAAGTTGTTGCCCCCCAAATGCTTGGCGTGCTGCATGGCCATGTTCGCCTGGCTGACCAGCGTGGCAATTTCCCGCGTGTTGTCAGGCAACAGGCTGATGCCGATGGAAGCACTGAGCACCAGCTCATGGCCCTCGATGGTCAGCGGCACGCGCAGCTTGGAAGCCAATCGGGTCGCCACCCGCGCCAGGCTTGAAAGGTTGCCGTAGGCATCGAACAACACCGCAAACTCATCGCCGGATAACCGGGCGATGGTATCCGCCTCGGGCAGTGCATTGATCAGGCGTCGCGCCATTTTCTGCAACAACTGGTCGGCGATGTCATGGCCGAGGCTGTCGTTGAGCAATTTGAAACGGTCCAGGTTGATATGCAGCAACGCCAGGCTGCGCCGTCCACCCTGGCGCACCCGCTGATGCGCTTCGTTCAGGCGTTCGCGAAACAGCGAACGATTCGCCAACCCAGTCAATTCGTCGTAGTGGGTCAGGTAGCGCATCCGCTCTTCGGATTCGCGCCGTGCCGAAAGATCGGCGAAGAAGCCTACGATATGGCTGACATTTCCCCGAGCATCGCGCACGACGTTCAGTTGCAGCCACTGCGGATACAGCTCGCCGTTGGCCCGCGCCTCCACCAACTCACCCTGCCAGGTGCCGTGCTGCTTGAGCGATTGGCGAATGACGGGGTAGTGCCGGCGCGCATCGCGGCTGCACGGCAGGTCGACCACGTTGCGTCCGAGCATGTCCTCGATATTGAAACCGGTGACCCGCGTGAACGCCTGATTGGCGGCGAGCAACAGGTAGTTGGGGTCGAAAATCACAATGCCTTCGCTGGCGGCCTCGAACACCGTGGCCGCCAGCTGGCGTTGCTGCTCGAGTTCCTTGCTGGCGCTGATGTCGCGCCGGGTGCCGACCATGCGCAGCACCCGTCCGCTCGCGCTCCGCTCCACGGCCCGGCCGCGGTCTTCGATCCAGACCCAGTGACCATCGCCATGACGCACACGGTATTCGATCTGGTAATCCTCGCTGCGACCCTTGAGGTGTTCGACCAGGGCCCGCTTGAGCGCCGGCACGTCCTGGGGGTGCAGGCGCGGGGTGAGGTGGCTGAGCATCGCCGTGACGTATTCGGGCTCCAGGCCGAACAACTCCTTGAGCTGGGTGTGATGGACTTCGTCAGTCTGCAGGTTCCAGTCCCACAACCCCAGCTCACTGGCCTTGAGGGCCAGGGCCAGGCGCGCCTCGCTCTTGCTCAGGGCCTGGCTGGCGACCTCCAGTTCAAGGCTGCGTTGCGCGACCCGCGCCTCCAGGCCAACCTGGGCCGCCCGCAGTTTCTCCTCGGCCGAGCGACGTTGCTCGACCTCCCGGGCCAGTGCCTCGTTGAGCAACGCACTGCGGGTTTGGGTTTGCTGCAGATGCTCGATCAGGGCCTGGTTCTGGAAGCGGCGCAGCATGCCACTCTGGATCAAGCGATTGACTTGCCAGGCCACTACGCTCAGGGAAACCAGCACGATCAGCCCCAGCCAGCCCCACCCATGTTGCTGCTCATCGCCGCCCCAGAAGAGATAACCGATGGCCGGTAACAGGCAGGGCAAGGTGAAGGACAGGAACGCTGGAAGGCTCACGGCATAGGCCACACTGGCCGACAGCACCGCCGCGCCAATCAGGCCGAACACCCAGGCCTGCTGCTGGAAGCTGTCGGCCGGGACCAGCGCGATGCCCGCCCCGGCCAGCGTCAGGCCGGTCATCGCCGAGCCCAGCAAAAACATGCGCAACCAGATCGGATGCGCCTGGCGGCTTGGCATCGCCGAATCGAAAGCTGCCACTTGGATCACCCGCAGCGCCACCAGCGACAACAACCAGACGAGCCAGACGCTGACCAGGAAATAGCGCCGCGGCTCCCATAACAGCGCGGCGCAGACCAGGCCATTGAGCAGCATGAACAGCGTAGGCAGCAGTGAGCCTTGATACAACAGACGTGTTCGCTCGACCGCCATCTCCGTGGCGTACTGCTTGCAGATGACCCGCGGTTCCACACAGGGGCCCGCCGGATCGGAATTGAGGGTCATTGGCACTGTTCTTGTTCTTATTCAGTCAAGCGTGGAGAACCCGAAACGAGCACCGAGCATACACAAGCCATGGGCCATCCCACACTGCCCCAGCTCATAAAAACCAGGAAAAAAGTCGCTATTTCATTGGGTGGCGCCACTCCCGAGCGAGTCCCGCCAACGCCTGTAGCCTGTGACCCGCCGGTCATCACCAAGCGGTCTTTCTATCGGCTGATGCAAAGCTCGGTTTGCCCGGGGTGACGCCGCACCCTAGAATGCCCCGATGCGCGATGATCTCTCCCTTCTGCTGAACTCCCTCAACGATGCCCAACGTCAGGCCGTAGCTGCCTCCGTGGGTCGTCAGTTGGTCCTGGCCGGTGCCGGCTCCGGTAAAACCCGAGTGCTGGTGCACCGTATCGCCTGGTTGATCCAGGTCGAGAACGCCTCGCCCCATTCGATCCTGTCGGTGACGTTCACCAACAAGGCCGCGGCCGAGATGCGCCATCGCATCGAACAACTGATGGGCATCAATCCCGCCGGCATGTGGGTCGGCACCTTCCACGGCCTGGCGCACCGCTTGTTGCGGGCGCATTGGCAGGAAGCCGGGCTGAGCCAGACCTTCCAGATCCTGGACAGCGACGACCAGCAGCGCCTGGTCAAGCGGGTGATCCGCGAGCTGGGCCTGGACGAGCAACGCTGGCCCGCGCGCCAGGCCCAATGGTTCATCAACGGCCAGAAAGACGAAGGTCTGCGCCCGCAGCACATCCAGGCCAGCGGCGACTTGTTCCTGGCGACCATGCGCAGCATCTACGAAGCCTACGAGGCGGCGTGCCAGCGTGCCGGGGTGATCGACTTTTCCGAGCTGCTGCTACGGGCCCTGGACCTGTGGCGCGACCATCCAGGCCTGCTGGCCCACTATCAGAAGCGCTTCCGGCATGTACTGGTGGACGAATTCCAGGACACCAACGCCGTGCAATACGCCTGGTTGCGCTTGCTCGCCAAGGGCGGCGACAGCCTGATGGTGGTGGGTGACGACGATCAGTCGATCTACGGCTGGCGCGGCGCCAAGATCGAGAACATTCACCAGTACTCGGCGGACTTCCCTGACGCCGAAGTCATCCGCCTGGAACAGAACTACCGCTCGACCGCCGGCATCCTCAAGGCCGCCAACGCCCTGATCGCCAACAATACCGGGCGCCTGGGCAAGGAACTGTGGACCGACGGCGGCGAAGGCGAGGCGATCAACCTCTACGCCGCCTTCAACGAACACGATGAAGCCCGCTACGTGGTGGAAACCATCGAGAGCGCGCTGAAAACCGGCCTGGCCCGCAGCGACATTGCCATCCTGTACCGTTCCAACGCCCAATCGCGGGTGCTGGAAGAAGCGTTGCTGCGCGAACGGATCCCCTACCGCATCTATGGCGGCCAGCGCTTTTTCGAACGTGCTGAAATCAAGAACGCCATGGCCTACCTGCGCCTGCTCGAAGGTCGTGGCAACGACGCGGCCCTGGAGCGGGTGATCAACGTGCCGACGCGAGGCATCGGCGAGAAAACCGTCGAAGCGATTCGCGATCACGCGCGCCACAGCCACGTGTCCATGTGGGAAGCCATGCGCCAACTGGTGGCCAACAAAGGCGTGACCGGTCGCGCCGCCGGCGCCCTGAAGGCCTTCATGGACCTGATCGAAGACCTGGCCGCCAAGTGCGGGGAGATGCCTCTGCACTTGATGACCCAGACCGTCATCGAGCAGTCCGGCCTGATCGCCTACCACGAAGCGGAAAAAGGCGAGAAAGGCCAGGCCCGGGTGGAAAACCTCGAGGAGCTGGTCAGCGCCGCGCGCAACTTCGAGAACACCGAAGAAGACGAAGACCTGTCGCCGCTGTCGGCCTTCCTGGGTCACGCCTCCCTGGAGGCCGGCGACACCCAGGCCGACGAACATGAAGACAGCATCCAGCTGATGACCCTGCACAGCGCCAAGGGCCTGGAATTCCCCTACGTGTTCCTCGTGGGCATGGAAGAAGGCCTGTTCCCCCACAAGATGAGCCTGGAAGAACCGGGACGCCTGGAGGAAGAACGGCGCCTGGCCTACGTTGGTATCACCCGTGCCATGCAGAATCTGGTGCTGACCTACGCCGAAACCCGACGCCTTTATGGCAGCGAGACCTACAACAAGGTGTCGCGCTTCGTACGTGAAGTGCCGAAGGGCCTGATCCAGGAAGTTCGGCTGTCCAACAGTGTCAGCCGACCGTTCGGCGGCGGCCAGCAACAAAGCACCAGCAGCCTGTTCGGCGGCAGCGACATCCCGGAAACCGGCTTCAGCCTCGGCCAGACCGTGCGGCACTCGGTGTTCGGCGACGGCGTCATCCTCAACTTCGAAGGCGCCGGCGCCCAGGCCCGGGTGCAGGTGAACTTCAGCGAAGGCAGCAAGTGGCTGATGCTGGGGTATGCCAAGCTCGAGGCGATCTAGAGATTTGTGTAGGCCCCCGTGGGAGCGAGCAAGTTCGCTCCCACAGTTGTTTTGGGAAACATTTCCGATAGAACTTGTTCCTCTTTCCTACAGCCCAAAGCGAACAGGCCCTCTTGCACAGCTGAAGCTGAACCTCACCTGTCATGCAAAAGCCAGAAACACTCTGCCGCTAGCCAGCAACAGTTCAGCTGTGCAACATGGCCCGCGTGCTATCCACAAATGGGAATGCCTTTATATGAAACGTTTTCTTAGCGTCGCCATGGCGTTGTGCATCGGCCTGACGATGGCCATCGATGCCAATGCCGCCAAGCGCTTTGGCGGTGGTAAAAGCTCGGGGGCAGCCCCGACTCACCAGACCAGCCAGATGGCGCCGTCTTCTGCCGCCGGCTCCACCGCTGCCACCGCAGGCGCGGCCGGTGCCGCTGGCGCTGCCACCAAGGCCAGCGGCGCTTCGCGCTGGCTCGGCCCCCTGGCCGGCATCGCCGCCGGTGGCTTGCTCGCCTCCATGTTCATGGGCGACGGCTTCCAGGGCATGCAGATCTTCGACATCCTGATCATGGCGGTCATCGCCTTCCTGGTCTTCCGCTTCATTGCCGCTCGTCGTCGCAAGCAGCAGGAGCAACTCGCTCCAGCCGGCCACGCGCCGATGCAGCGTGAAGTGTTCAACCAGCAGCCTGCCAGTGGTTCGATCTTCGGTGGTTCGGCAGCGCCTGTGGCCGCTCGTCCGGTCATCAATGCGCCGGCCTGGTTCAACGAGCAGCGCTTCATCGAAGCCGCGCGCAACCACTTCATGGCCCTGCAGCAGCATTGGGACGCGAACGAAATGGACAAGATCGCCGAGTTCGTGACCCCGCAACTGCTGGAGTTCCTCAAGCGCGAGCGAGCCGAGCTGGGTGATGGCTTCCAGTCCACCTACATCGATAACCTGCAGGTGCAACTGGACGGTGTCGACGATCGCGCCGACAAGACCATCGCCACCCTGACCTTCATCGGTGTGTCGAAGGATTCTCGCTTCGACAAGGGCGAAGCGTTCAGCGAAAGCTGGAACATGGAACGCGCCCAGGGCGATGACCAGCCTTGGCTGGTGGCAGGTATCCGCCAGAACGGTTGAACCTTTGCCCGTTTTGCATGTTGAAATAAAAGAACCCCGGCCCAGGCCGGGGTTTTCTATTTCGCGGTTGCATCTATAGCGAGCTACTGTATAAACCGCTTCATATAAAACCGCGCCATCGAGAAAGAGGATCCCCGGACGTGGAAGAAATCATCGAACAATTGCGTGAAGCCAACGAACCCGTACCGGTCCCGCTGGAATTGCCCGACGAAGATTTGCTGGTAGAGATCGAAGAGCAGCTGTTCATCGATATCCCATTCGTCTTCAGGGAGTTTTTGCTGACCGTCAGCGATGTCGTCTACGGCAGCCTGGAGCCGGTGACCGTCACCGATCCACAATCCCACACCTACCTGCCGGACGTGGCCGCCAACGCCTGGGATGCCGGTGTCGACCGCAGCCTGATCCCGATCTGCCAGGACGGCGACGATTATTACTGCGTCGAAGAGGACGGCACGGTGGTGCTGTGGCAGGCCGAAGAAGAACTGATCGCCGAGGAAACCTGGGAATCGGTCTGGCACTGGGCCCGGGACGTCTGGCTGGAAAGCTGAGCCCCGCCGCCGGTCAATGCCCGGACGACTCCTTGTGGTTGTCCAGGGTTTCAAGCAAGGCCACCTGCATCCGCGTATGCAGGCGGATGAACCAGCGCCAGAGCAGTGCCGCCACGGCAGTCGCCACCACGGCGATCAGTACGAGCAACTTGTTGGTCGGCAGAATGCTGGCCGACAAGGCCGCCAATAGCAGGAAAATCACCAAAAGCGAGAGAATCGGGATCACTTCGGCGATCACCCGACGCACACGCTGGGTGTGGCGGCCAGCCATCTCCGGCTTCACGCCCATTTCCGCCAGCAGCATCGACAGCGCCTTGAGTTTGCGGTACGCGGCGATCAGGAACGGTAGCGACAGCAGCAACGCCCCACCCCAGATCAGTGCTTTCTGCCAGCTCGGGTCGCTGATCCAGGCTTGCAGGTAAGCCGACATCCGTTCGGCAAAAAAACCACCCGAGACAAAAATCGCAATCACCAGCGCCAGGTTGACGCCGACCTGCAGCAAAATCCGCCGGATCATCGACGCCACCATCGCCCCTTCACCCTGGGGTTGGATGCTACGCAGCCATTCCCCGTACATCCCCAGCACCCGCGTCAGGCGCTGCGGCATGACCGTTGCCAGCTTGACGGACAGCGGGTCGGCAGCCCGGATCAGGTACGGTGTCAGCAGCGTGGTCAACACCGAGACGGCGACCGCGACCGGATAGAGGAAATTGCTGGTGACCTGCAGGGTCATCCCCAGCGAAGCGATGATGAAGGAAAATTCGCCGATTTGGGAAAGCCCCATCCCAACGCGCAGCGAGGTGCGTCCGTCATTGCCGGCGATAAAGGCACCAAGGCCGCAGGACAACATCTTGCCAAGCACCACCGCGCCCGTGATCACCGCAATCGGCCAGGCGTACTGCAGCAGTATCGCCGGATCGAGCATCAACCCGATGGCGACGAAGAAGATCGCGCTGAACAGATCACGCACCGGCTCCACCAGGCGCTCGATCTTCAGCAGTTGCCGGGACTCAGCCATGATCGCACCGATCAGGAACGCCCCGAGCACCATGCTGTATTCCAGTTTCACCACCAGCAGGCAGAAGCCGAAACACAAGCCCAGTACGGTAATCAGCAGCATTTCGTTGCTGTCGAACTTCGCCACGTAGGCCAGCACCCTCGGCACCAGCAGAATGCCGATGACCAACGCGACGATCATGAACAGCGACAACTTGCCGACGGTGGAAAACACTTCGCCGGAGCTCACGGTGCCGCTGACGGCAATGCTCGACAGCAAGGCGATGATGCCAATGCCCAGGATGTCCTCGACGATCAACACCCCGAAAATCAGCTGGGCGAAGCGCTCGTTTTTCATCTTCAGGTCATTGAGCGCCTTGACGATGATCGTGGTGGAGGAAATGGCCAGGATGGCGCCGAGGAACAGCGAGTCCATGGTGCTCCAGTCGAACCAGCGGCCGATTTCGTAGCCGATCCAGATCATCAGCACAATTTCGAGGAACGCCGCGATGAAGGCCGTGGCGCCGACCTTGAACAGTTTGCGCAGGCTGAATTCCAGGCCCAGGCAAAACATCAGGAAGATCACCCCGAGCTCGGCCAGGGTCTTGATCGTGTCTTCGTCATGGATAAAGCCGAACGGTGGCGTGTGCGGACCAATGATGAAGCCGGCCACGATGTAGCCCAATACCACCGGTTGTTTGAAACGATGAAAGAGTACGGTCACCAACCCCGCCGCCATCATGATGATCGCCAAATCCTGGATGAAACTGATGGCATGCATGTCGGGGCTCCCTGTTCAAAAATGACTCACTGCAGAGCTGGAGAAATCCGTTTCCTCTGTAGGAATTGCCCTCGCAACGGGCTTTTGAAGGGTAACACCGCGACTTCCGACAAAAAGACGGTGCAATATATGGAAACAGATCCATCGGCGCGTGACGGCAACCACAGGCGCAGCGTCCCGATATCGTGTGGTTTTTAAAACCTGGTGACCTGTTCGCAGGCCACCCCTAGCACCCGCAGAGGTGCCTCCCGAATGACTGCCTTGAACCGTGAGTACGTTATGGAACCCGGAAACGCCCAGCTGTCGATGACGGTGTTGATGACCCCCGATATGGCCAACTTCTCTGGCAATGTCCATGGCGGCACCTTGCTCAAATACCTCGACGAAGTCGCCTACGCCTGCGCCAGCCGCTACGCCGGACGCTACGTGGTGACCCTGTCGGTCGACCAGGTCATCTTTCGTGAGCCGATTCATGTCGGCGAACTGGTGACCTTCCTGGCCTCGGTGAACTACACCGGCAACACGTCGATGGAAGTGGGCATCAAAGTCGTGACCGAAAATATTCGCGAGCGCTCGGTGCGCCACACCAACAGTTGCTTCTTCACCATGGTTGCGGTGGATGACCAACGCAAACCCGCGACCGTGCCGCCCTTGCAGCCGCAAAACAGCGAAGAAAAACGCCGCTACGAACAAGCCCAGCAACGCCGGCAGATCCGCCAGGAACTGGAGAGGCGCTACCAGGAGATCAAGGCGGACGGGCCTTAATCGGCCGCCGGGAGCGCGCTTGCTCGCGATGGCGGTGTCACAGCCAGCATCGATGTTGAGTGTGATGGCCTCATCGCGAGCAAGCTCGCTCCCACAGGGATTTGCAGCATCTCCACGGGCGATCAGAGGCTGATTGGCACAGCCTCGAAGCGCACCCGTGGATGGGCGATCCGGTCCTGGGCGCGGACCAGTTCCAGCTCGTAGCTGGTACAGGCCTGGGTCTCCAGCAACACTTCGTGCACCGCCGCGGCGGTGAATTCGAATGCCGCGACCAAACTGTCCCCCAGCAGAATCCGCGCCAGGAACAGCCCCGACGTCAGATCGCCCACCCCCACCGGCTGGCGCGGGAAAGCCAGCAGTGGACGACGCAGGTGCCAACTGTCATTGGCGGTCACCAGCAGCATTTCGAAACTGTCATCGGGTTTGCCGGGGTAGGCCAGGTGCTTGACCAGCACCGCCTTCGGGCCACGGGCCAGCAACGCGCGGGCCATGGCCAGGCAGTCCAGCAACGACTGCGCCTTGCGCCCCGAAAAACTGTCCAGCTCCAGTTGGTTCGGGCACATGAGGTCCGCCACGGCAGCGGCTTCTTCCAGGAGAAATTCGCTCACCTCGGGCGCCACGATGCAGCCCTTCTCAGGGTGCCCCATGACCGGGTCGCACAGGTACAGCGCCTTGGGGTTGTCGGCCTTGATCCGCGCCACGCCCGTCAGAATCGCCCGCCCCTGAGCCGCGTTGCCCAGGTAACCGGACAACACCGCATCGCAATGCCCCAGCTCACCGATAGCGGCAATGCCATCTACCAATGCCGGTATCTGCTCTGGCGCCAACACCTCACCGGCCCATTGGCCGTACTGGGTGTGATTGGAAAACTGCACGGTATTGAGAGGCCAGACGTTCACGCCGACCCGCTGCATCGGAAACACCGCGGCGCTATTGCCAGCGTGACCGAACACCACGTGGGACTGAATGGCAAGCAGATGAGGCGTACGTTTCATGCGGGAAGTTTCCGTAAAACGATTGAAATTCAAGCCGCGCAGTATGCGACTAAACACAGCCTGTACGACAGACCGGCGAGACAGTTAAGCTGACAGCAACTTGTTGGAGCACTTCGTTCATGCTGACCCTTGGAAACATCTTCGTGCTGATGCTGCTGGCTACCGGCGGCGCCTGGCTGTGGCACAACCATGGCTTGCGCGAACGGGCGTTGGCGAGGGTCATGCAGCATTGCGCCAACCTCAAGATCGAGCTGCTGGACGGCAATGTAGCGCTGAAAAAAATCGGCTTCGTGAAGGACGCCAATGGACGACGACGCCTGGCTCGCGTCTACAACTTCGAGTTCACCGTCACCGGCGAAAGCCGCCATTCGGGCACCATCACCCAATTTGGTGCCCACAGCGCACACATAGAGCTGGCGCCCTACCCGATGCCCTTCGAAGAAACACCGCCAGCGCCCATCGAACCGGTCCAGACCAGGCCCAGGGCTGAAGTCATCGAATTGAGCCAGTGGCGCCAGGAACACAACAAGTGGAAGCCTTGAAACAAGGCTGATTCAGGAACATCGACAACTCACCAGACCGGCTTTCAGGCGATCGACGTCTTGCGGCTGATGGAAAATCAGCTCGACCCGAGAATCCTGGCGCCACTCGCTGGTTTGCCAGCCCAGCGCCTCCCCCTCCAACGCATTGGCTGAAACCCAACCGTCGCGGCTGTAGATAACCATCTTCGCCCGTTTCCAGCCCTGGTCTTGTAGCCATCGCGTCAGCGCCGCCGCGTCGAATCGTTGGCTTGGGTGCCAGCGCCAGCCGATACTCCAGCCTCCGTCCTGCTGCTGATACAGGCAGATGGGTTGCGTCGGGTCGGTCCAGATGGCCGGGATCTGCCCCAGACTCTTGGGCAGGTTCACGTTATCCACAGACCCGCTGCCCCGAGCCGCCAGGCCTGGCAATCGATCGATCGGTAATGCCCCGTGTTGCGTCCAGTACAACGCAGACCCTGACAGTTGCGCCGTCACCCGTTCGCGATCGGCTTGCGTGAGGCGCTCGGATTTGTTCAGCACCAGCAGTCCGGCATCCGCCAGGGTTTGTCGCTGCGCATCGGGCAAGGGTTTGCCGTCCGCCATCGCCCGGGCATCCAACACCAGCACACAGGGTTGTACCGCGAGCACGCCGAGCCAGGGCGCTTCACTCAGTTGCCGCATCAACTGTGCCGGATGACCCAGGCCCGAGGGTTCGATGAACAGCCGATCCGGCCGGGCCTTGCGCAGCAAACGCCCAAGACCGATCTGAAACGGCGCGCCATTGACGCAGCACAAACAGCCGCCGGCCACTTCGCCCAGTGCGATACCATCGCCAGCCTGGGTCAGCAGCGCGGCATCCAGGCCGATCTGGCCGAACTCGTTGATCAGCACCGCCCAGCGTTCATTGGCCGGTCGCTGGGCCAGCAGATGCTTGATCAGGCTGGTCTTGCCGGCGCCCAAGGGGCCGGCGATGACATGGGTGGGAATGTGCTGCAACATAATCGACGGCTTTCGAAGGAGGTGAACATGCGATTGATCGGCTGGTTGTTACTGGCACTGACGTCGGACCAGGCGCTGGCCCAGGCCTGCGTGGTTCACAGCCAGGCGGAGCGACTCGATGTGAAAGTCTGCCAACAGAACCGCAGCATTCCGCAGAAGCTGTTTGCCGATGGCTTCTGCCAGCCAAACCTTGCCGGCCAGAAGGTCGAGGTGCAATACGTCGATCAATGCCCTGGCGGCGCGTTCGGCGTGTGCAGCAACGCCCAGGTCGCCAATATGCCTTACCGCCAGGATATTCACTATTACGGCGTGGCGACCGATGCCGCGTACCTGCAGCCATTTTGCGAAGGGCAAAGCCAAGGCACCTGGCTCAAGCCCTAAGCCAGCCAATCCAGCGTGAGAATCAGGCGACGCTCTCCCGGCGCAGGCGCCGGCGAGCGATGGATCAGGCCGAACCCCTCATTACCGTGCCATTTCTCGCCTTTAAGCAAGCCGACATCACCGCAACCAAACTGCTGGATCACGCGCGGATCAACCGGCTCTGCCTCTGGCTGCGCCAGGTGCCGACGGTCCATCGCCTCTTCCTTGAGCCACTGGCTGCCGACGCCCGCATAAGTGGTCAGCAGCCGCACCGGTACGTGGTCAACGTGGAAGCGCGGGCACATGGCCTTGTCCAGCGTGCGCAGGCGCAGACCGACACGTTGCGCGCCCAACAGGCAGGCAAACGCACAGACCAGCCAGGAAACATCGGCGATAAAGCCCTCATAGCCCTGCAGGTCACCGAAACCCGCGGCCAGACCGTGCAGCGCTGGCTGGGTGTCTTCCTCTGGCAAATCGAGCACCCGTGATTCAGCCAGCGGCTGGTCCATCGCCAGCACCATGGCCGCAAAATCGCTGATGTGGGCGGGAAGCTGACGCTGCCAGACCGCCAGGTTGGTGCCGTCGTCCAGGATCTGCGTGAATACCCCTGGCGCATCACCTTGGACCTGTCGTACCTGCGTCGCTCGTTTCAGACTGGGCGCCAGCATCACGCTGCAACCTCTTCATGCCACGGCCCGAACGGATCCGGCAACAAGCGCCAATTTTCGACCCCGAGGGCCATTTCCGCATCGGTGAGCAGGCAAGCGTCCAGTTCAGCGGCGAGTTGGCCAAAATCAATGTCCTGGCCAATGAAGACCAGCTCCTGGCGGCAATCGCCTGTGGCAGCCAGCCAGTTCTTCATGATCGCCGCGGTGCTCTCTTCATCCTGCGGCCATTGGTTTTTCGGCACGAACCGCCACCAGCGCCCGGCGAAGCCATGTCGCATCAAGCCGCCAGCCTGAGACCAGCTGCCCGCCTCCTCAGGCTTGCTGGCCAGCCAGAAGAACCCCTTGGAGCGCAGGAGTTTGCCATTGGGCCACGGCCGGTCGATGAAGTTGAAGAACCGCTGGGGATGAAACGGTCGGCGAGCCCGATAAGCAGTCGAGGCGATGCCGTATTCCTCGGTTTCTGGCACGTGCTCACCGCGCAGTTCCTGTAGCCAGCCAGGTGCCTGGGCGGCGCGTTCGAAGTCGAAAAGGCCTGTGTCGAGGATTCTGCCCAGTGGCACCTGCCCCATGACCATCGGAATGATCTGCGCCTGGGCGTTGAGACGCTGCAGAATCGCGGTCAACTCTTCCCGCTCATGCTGGCTGATCAGGTCGATCTTGCTGATCAGAATCACGTCGGCAAACTCGATTTGTTCGATCAGCAGATCGGTGATCGAGCGCTCATCCTCCTCACCCAGGGTTTCGCCCCGTGACGCCAGGCTTTCGGCGGCCTGGTAATCCAGCAGGAAATTCACCCCATCGACCACCGTGACCAGGGTATCGAGTCGCGCCACATCGGCCAGGCTTCGGCCCTCTTCATCCCGAAACGTGAAGGTTTCCGCCACTGGCAGCGGTTCGGAAATACCGGTGGACTCGATCAGCAAGTAGTCGAAACGCCCTTCCCTGGCGAGTTGCCCGACTTCTTCGAGCAAGTCCTCGCGCAACGTACAGCAGATGCAGCCGTTGCTCATTTCCACCAGTTTCTCTTCGGAACGACTCAGGGTGACATCTCGCTGGACTTCGCTGCCATCGATGTTGATCTCGCTCATATCGTTGACGATCACAGCAACCCGCAGGTTGTCGCGATTCCGCAGGACGTGATTGAGCAGTGTGCTTTTACCGGCACCGAGGAATCCGGAAAGTACGGTGACGGGAAGACGATTGGGCATCAGGTATATCCTCATCGGGCGGCCGCTTCGATGACGGCTCGTTTTCAGGGTTTGGTTGTTTTTATGTTATAGTATAACAATACAGTTCAACCAGCCCCGCCGCTCCTCATTCGTCTGAGTTCCATCCATGCGCAATCCTCTGAAATTTGTTTTTGCGGGCTCATTGTTGCTGTGGGCGTCAGGCGCTGCTGCCCAGAGTCCGCTCTTGGCAAACTGCACCCGTAGCGCGAATTTGCTGGCGTGTGTGGATATGCAAGGCAATGCCTATAGCGTTGCGACGGCTGGAAACACTATTTACTTACGCGGCTTTGAAGCAGCCAGTCGCCGCTATTGGGCGCAAACGAACAGCCGTTATGGTCAGCTCACGTTCTTTACCGGACTGGCGTCGGATGGAGAAAGTTGGGTTGGATACAGCCGGCGTGTGGGCTGGACAACCCTCAATCGTTTTTCCAGCTCGGGCGGTAGCACCGGTGCATTTACATGCGGCCGCATGAACGGGTGCCAGGATTCATCGCGTTAATGTTTCACGTGGAACGTGAACATGCGGGGAGATGAAACTCCTTTCATGGAAAAGGTTTCTTGAAATTAACTGTTATACTATAACATCTAATTTTAACCTTCGATGGGCCTTGACCATGAATGCGTTAACGCTGCCCGATGTGGCTGCGCAGGTTTCACATCAAACCCTACCCCTTGATTGGGTAGGCATGTGTGGTATCGCAACGCCGGTGTTGATTGATGGCCAGCGCCTCAGCGCAACGGTCGACGCCGGTGTGAGCCTCGATGACAGCGAGGCACGCGGCATTCATATGTCGCGCTTATATCTGGCGCTGGGGTTACTGGAAGAGACGCCACTTTCTCCAGCGCTATTGCGCCGAATCCTGGAGCAATTTCTTGATAGCCATGAAGGCTTATCCCATGCGGCTTCGCTCAGCGTGCATACCAATCTACTGCTCAAACGTCCGGCGCTAATCAGCCCGTTGGCAGGCTGGAAAGGTTATCCGGTGAGCATCGAAGCTCAGTTGAAAAACACAATGTTCCACGTGGAACTGAAAATTCAGATCCCCTATTCCTCGACTTGCCCTTGTTCGGCAGCCCTTGCCCGGCAGTTGATCCAACAGCAATTTGTCGACGACTTCGCTAACAAGAAACTTGAGCATGCCGAAATTCTCGCCTGGCTGGGCTCATCGAACGGCATTGTTGCCACCCCGCATAGCCAGCGCAGCACGGCGACTTTGACCCTGCGTCTGGACACCGCTGTCGACGAATTACCACTGCAGTCATTCATCAACCAAGCCGAAGCAGCCCTTGGCACCGCCGTGCAGACCGCCGTGAAACGCGCCGATGAACAAGCCTTCGCCCTGGCCAACGGGCAAAACCTGATGTTCTGCGAAGACGCCGCGCGGCGATTGAGCACGGCCCTGGCCCGCTCATCGGAGATCACCGCCCTGGATGTACGCGTCGTTCACGCCGAAAGCCTTCATGCCCACGACGCCGTGGCGCAAAGCCGCTGGACCCGGGAGCCATCATGATCGACTGCCAAGCACTGCGCTGGGGTGCACCCGGACAACCCCTCACCCCGCCCCTCGCCATGGAGCGACCGGCAGGCAGCCTCACCGCCATCATCGGTGCCAACGGCTCGGGCAAAAGCAGCCTGTTGAAAGTGCTCGCGGGGCTGCAAAAGCCGCTGGCCGGCAAAGTCGCCTTGAATGTTCCACGACGTGGTGGCGTCTCATTCATGCCCCAGCAGCAACATCTGGATCGGCAATTCCCCATCAACTTGCAAGACCTGGTGGCGGCCGGTTCTTGGGGCAATCGCCACACGCCAGCCATGCGTAGACAGTTACTGCAGACCGTACTGGACGATTGGGCATTGAACGGCCTTGAGCAGCGTCCGCTCATGGCGCTGTCGGGAGGCGAGCTGCAACGCGCCCTGCTCGCTCGCCTGAGCCTGGCCGAAGCGCCCTTGCTGTTGCTCGACGAACCCCACGCCGCCCTCGACGAACAAGGCCAGGCGCTACTGTGGAAACACATCCATCGCTGGCACGCAGCAGGCCGAACCCTCGTAGTGGTGTGTCATGATCTGGCAGCGGTACGCCAACATGTCCCCCATACGCTGCTGATCAAAAACACCGGCTGCGTGCTGGGCCGCAGTGTCGATTTGATCGCCCAACAACCCCATGCGTGGGTGGCCTGATGCTCACGGCCACGCATTTCTGGCAACCCTTTCAAGAGTTCGTCTTCATGCGTCGGGCCCTGCTGGGTGGCCTGGTGTTGGCGTGCAGCACGGCGCCGTTGGGGGTGTTCCTGATCCTTCGGCGCATGAGCCTGATCGGTGACGCCGTGGCTCACGGCATCCTGCCCGGCGCCGCCCTGGGCTTCTGGTTTGCCGGGCTGAGCCTGCCCGCCTTGACCCTGGGCGGCCTGGGCGCGGGCCTGAGCATGGCCGGGCTTGCCGCCTGGATTACCCGGCGCACCGGCCTACGAGAGGACGCCAGCCTCGCGGCGATTTATCCCATTTCCCTGGCGGCCGGCGTGTTGATCCTCGGCATGGCCGGCAAACGCCTGGACTTGCTGCACCTG
Organism: Pseudomonas fluorescens; assembly: GCF_001307275.1. Classification (NCBI taxonomy): domain Bacteria; kingdom Pseudomonadati; phylum Pseudomonadota; class Gammaproteobacteria; order Pseudomonadales; family Pseudomonadaceae; genus Pseudomonas; species Pseudomonas fluorescens. Next base: position 2,704,988 of record NZ_CP012831.1, on the reverse strand, counting down.
CTGTTTGGCTCGGCCTTGGCGGTGGACGGCCCCACACTCACCGGCATGTTGTGGGTTTCCGGCGCCAGCCTGGTGGCGATGGCGTTGATTTATCGACCGCTGCTGCTCGATACCCTCGACCCGCTGTTCCTGCAAACCGTCAGTCGTCTCGGCCCGTTGGCCCACGGCGTGTTCCTGACCTTGGTGGTGCTGAACCTGGTGATCGGTTTCCAGGCCATCGGCGCGTTGATGGTCGTCGGCCTGATGATGCTGCCGGCCGCCGCGTCGCGATTCTGGAGCCGTCGCCTGCCGCTGCTGATGCTAATCGCCGCGCTGCTCGGTTGCCTCTCGGTTTGGCTCGGCCTGCTGTTGTCGTTCTATTACTCACTGCCCAGCGGACCGTCCATCGTTCTGGTGGCGGGCGTGTCGTATCTGCTGTCGGTGGTATTCGGGCCGGTGCACGGTTTGCTGCGCCGCCCGCCCTTGCTCACATCCCAATGAGGTGTTTCCCGATGCGCGTACTGCTCGTGCTAATCAGTCTGATGCTGTCCATGTCCCTGTCCGCCGCCGAAAAACTCCAGGTGGTGACCAGCTTCAGCATCCTCGCCGACATGACCCGACAGGTCGGTGGTGAGCATATTCAAATCACCAACATGGTCGGGCCGGACGCCGATGCACACACCTACGAACCCACCCCAGACGACGCCAAGGCATTGCTCAGGGCGAAACTGATCATCAAGAATGGCTTGGGCTTCGAGCCGTGGCTGGACCGCCTGGTGACCAGCACCGAAACCAGCGTCCCGGTGATCAGCGCCAGCCGTGGCGTCATCCCCCGGTCACTGGATGAGGACGGTGAGACCATCCCCGACCCGCACGCATGGCACAACCTGGCGAACGCCGAGCTGTATGTCAGCAACATCACCAAGGCACTGGAAGCTGCCGACCCGGCCAACAAGGCCGACTACGAACGCAACAGCCAGGCATACCTGAAGAAAATCTACGCCCTACTCGCCGAAGCCAAGGCCAAGCTCGGCGCATTGCCTGCCGGTAATCGCAAGATCGTGACGTCCCACGATGCATTCGGTTACCTGGGCCAGGCCTATGGCATCGAGTTCATGGCGCCCCAGGGGTTATCCACCGAACGTGAACCGTCGGCGGCAGAAGTCGCGGCACTGATTACCCAGATCCGTCAGGCGAAAGTCAAAGCGGTGTTCATGGAAAACATCAAGGACGCGCGCCTGCTCAAGCAGATCGCCGACGAGAGCGGCGCTCACATCGGCGGCACGCTGTACTCCGACGCACTCGCCGCCAGCGGACCGGCGAGCACGTTCACCGGCCTGTTCGAATACAACCTCAATACGTTGTACGAGGCACTGAGTCGGCCTTAGAGCCTGTGTGGGAGCAAAGCTCGCGATGAACGGTGACGTCCTTGGCGACTCACCGAATTGTCTGCATCGCGAGCAAGCCTGGCTCCCACAGGCTCACCAAGCGATTATTTCAAATGAGCTTCAAGCCCTCGGTTTGACCGTCCCGCAATCCTGCCCCAGCCAGACCGCGCGAGTGTCGAGGCTACCGTTCTGCTGGATGCCGGTGGCATTGAACGTGCCGTTGACCTTGGTGGTGAATTCACGATCACTCTGGAATGTCGCGACCCCATTACCCTGGGCTTTCGGGCAACTGAAGCGAAACTTCCACTGATTGCCGGTGCGCTCGGTGATCTGCTGCTTGCAACCCGATTGCGGGTCTTGCAGCGGAATGTCATTGGTTTGCACCTGCGCCGGGGTCAGGCACACGCGAATGCCTTTACCCCCCATGGTAATCCCCTGCTTTTCCAGCATCGCCCGTTGCTCCGGGGTCATCTGGGTTTGCAACTGGCCGAGGATCAGTTGCAGGTCCGGCAGGTTCTGGTTATCGACCTTCATATTGCTGGTGGTCAATTCCCACAAACCCGGCTGGAGCATCTGCGCCTGAGCCGCCATCGGAACCGACAAACCCATCGCCAAGGCCACACCCAGCAGACGAACATTCATTACACGAACTCCAGAGGACAAGTGGCCGTTAGACGCCTTCCACGGGGTTCGGTTCAGGGCCCGGACCTGTGAATTAAATAGCGACATTCGTCACGGAACATGGTCTGTTAAGCATTGAAACTTCAGGAGCAAGGCTGCCCCATGGATTATTTCGGCCCGCATGTTTTCGGTTACCTGATCGCGCTGCTCCACACCCTGGGTTCCATTGCCGCCGTCCACGCCGTGCTGACGGTGCGCACCGCCCAAGGATCGATTGCCTGGGCCCTGTCGCTGACCTTTATTCCCTACCTGACGTTGATTCCTTACCTGGTGTTCGGCCGCAGCACGTTCGATGGTTACATCAAGGCTCGCCGGCAAGCCAACGAAGAAATGCGCAAGGCAATCTCCGAGTTGAACTGGCGCCCCTGGGTCGAAGAAGCCCTGACCGCTCGCGCCTCCCAGGCCTATGCCTCGTTACGGGCCATGCCGAAACTCGGACGCACACCGTGCCTGGCCAATAATCAGGTGCGTTTGCTGGTCAACGGCCACGCCACGTTCGAGGCGATTTTCCAGGCCATCGAGCAGGCACGAGAGGCCGTGCTGATCCAGTTCTTCATCGTCCATGACGACCGCCTCGGTCAACGCCTGCACACGCTGCTCTTGAAGAAAGCCGCCGAAGGCGTGGCCGTGTACCTGCTCTATGACCGCATTGGCAGCCACTCCCTGCCCCACCGCTACGTGCAAGCCTTGCGCGACGGTGGCGTCCACGTAAAAGCGTTCGCCACCCGCAGCGGCTGGCTCAACCGATTCCAGGTCAACTTTCGCAACCATCGCAAGATCGTGGTGGTGGACGGCGTGCAAGGCTTCGTCGGCGGGCACAACGTCGGTGACGAATACATGGGCGATAAACCACCCTTGGCGCCCTGGCGCGACACCCATGTGCAAGTGTGCGGGCCGGTGGTGGCGAGCATGCAAGAGTCGTTCGCCGAAGACTGGTTCTGGGCGGCCCGTTCCCTGCCCCCACTGATCCTGCCGGACAGCTATCCGGACGATGGTGTGCTTTGCCAGTTGCTGGCCAGCGGCCCGGCCGACGCCTATGAAACCTGCTCGCTGTTTTTCGTCGAGGCCATTCACGCCGCCAGCGAGCGCGTCTGGATCACCACGCCCTACTTCATCCCCGACGAAGCGGTGTTCGCAGCCTTGCGCCTGGCGGTACTGCGCGGCGTGGATGTGCGCATCCTGCTGCCCTCGCGGCCCGACCACAAGATCGTCTACGCAGCGTCCAGCCTGTACGCGTTTGAAGCGGTACGGGCCGGTGTGCGGATGTTCCGTTATGGGCCGGGCTTCCTGCATCAGAAAGTGGTGTTGATCGACCGGGAAATCAGCGCCATTGGCAGTGCGAACCTGGACAACCGTTCGTTCCGCTTGAACTTCGAAGTCATGCTGCTCACCGTGGATATCCCGTTCGCCAGTGAGGTCGAGCAAATGCTTGAAGAGGACTTCGCCCAAGCCCAGGAAATCGACAAACAGGAAAGCCGGGAGACCCACCGCCTGCAGAAGGTCGGCATGCGGATCGCCCGGCTTATTTCCCCGATTCTCTAAGGGGTGTAGATGTCGTCGCGGGTCCATGGCAGCTCATGGCTACCGTCGGCATGGGCCTTCACCGCCAGGATCTGATGCAGGTTGATCCAGCCCTTGGCGAACGCGTAGGCGCACCCGGCCAGGTACAGACGCCAGATCCGCAATGCCTGCTCCGGCACTTCCTTCGACGCTGCCTCGAGGTTGTCCTCCAGGCGTTCACTCCAGTGATCGAGCGTGCGTGCATAGTGCATGCGCAAGCTTTCCACATCGACGATCTCCAGCCCCGCTTCACTGATCTGCGCGGAAATCATCGACAGGTGCGGCAGCTCGCCGTTGGGGAATACGTACTTCTCGATGAACTCGCCCGCGCCGCGACCGACCGGACGCCCGTCGGTGTGCTTGGCGGTGATGCCATGGTTCATCACCAACCCACCTTCGCGCACGGCGCCGAACAGCGTCTTGCAGTACTGCTCGAGGTTGGCGTGGCCGACATGCTCGAACATACCCACGCTGACTACTTTGTCGAAGCGGCCGTCCTGGGGCAGGTCGCGGTAGTCCAGCAGTTGCAACTCGACCTGATCCTCCAGGCCTTCGGCCTTGACCCGTTCCCGGGCCAACGCCAGCTGCGCCTTGCTCAGGGTAATGCCGAAGACTTTGGCACCAAACTCCCGCGCGGCATAACGCGCCAGGCCGCCCCATCCGCAACCGACATCCAGCAGGTAGTCACCCGGTTGCAATCGCAGCTTGCGACACAGGTGGCGAAACTTGGCTTGCTGGGCCTGCTCGAGGGTTTCGCTGCCCGTCTCGAAATAGGCACAGGAATAGGCCATGTCGCTGTCGAGCCATAGCTGATAAAACGCGTTGGAAAGATCGTAGTGGTAGGAGATCGCCTTGGCGTCGGTTTCCTTGTCGTGGACCGAGCGCACCGGCTGGTTGTCGGGATCGTCCTCGACCAAGGCCTGGCTCAATTCATCGCAGACCCGAATGACTTCGTGGATCGGGCCTTCGAGTTCCAGTTTACCTTCGACAAACGCCGCCCCCAATGCGTCCAGGCTGGGGTGGGTGAATTGCGCGACCATTTGTGGGTCCTTGACCACAATCGTGACGCTGGGGTCGGCCCCCAGTGAAAATTCATGGCCATCCCAGAGCCGCAGCCGAAGCGGTAAATGCAGATTCTGTAAGGCCGGTGGAAGTTGCGCGAGCATGGAAAATCCCCCTTGTTTCAGACGTCTGAAATGAGGGTAGACCATGCTAGAAAAATAGCAGGCTATCGAATTTATAGCCTTTTTCTATCGCTGTCCCAAATCACTCCTGTGGCGGGTAACTCCTGCGCTGGCACGCCCTCTCCAATAGCAGACTGCAAGTACAACGCGCAGTTCGCTGACCCTACCCAACGGTGCCCTTCGCTTGGATCTTGAGCAGTGGCTCCTGGAACCGCAGCAAGCGCCCGGCATTACCTAACACTAGCAGGGTACTGAGATTGTGCAGCAGCGCAGCGATCATCGCCCCCGCCGCGCCAAGCCAGCCGAAGGCGGCAAAGGCAACGATGGCCAGCGTCCAGCCCAGGCCAATGATCACGTTGACCTGCAACGTGCGCCGACACTGGCGACTCAATCGTACGCAGGTGCCGAGGCGCCGCAGGTCGCTGCCGATCAGCACGATGTCTGCTGACGCCAGGGCGATGTCTGCACCACCGGCTCCCATGGCGACGCCCACCACCCCGGCCTTGAGCGCCAGGGAATCGTTGATGCCATCGCCCACCACCATCGGGCGGAACCCATGGTCGATTTCTGCCATGACCCGCTTGAGTTTGTCTTCCGGCAAGGCCTGGGCTTGCACATCGCCGATGCCGACATCCCGGGCCAGGGTCGTGGCCACGCTCTGGCGGTCGCCGGTCAACAGCAACTGACGGCCCAGACCCAACTCGCGCAACTCGGCCATGGCCACCTGTGCCTCCGGCTTGACGCTGTCGGCCAACAGCAACCAGGCGAGGAACTGCCCATCCAGCGCCAGACCGGCAATCGGGCCGTCGTGCTCAGGAACCGCTGGGGTTTGAATGCCCAACTGTGCAAACAACTCCGGCCGACCGAGGGCCGCTTCGCCCTGAGCCGTCATCGCGACCACACCCAACCCCTGGCGCTCACGAATGTCCGTCAGGGCCAGGCAGTTGTCCTGTTCCACCAGCCCCGCCAAGGCACGACTGACCGGATGACTGCTGGCCGACCCGAGGCTGGCAGCCAGCGGCAGCAACAACGACGCGTGAGCATCCTGGGCAGGTTCGATGGATTGCAGGCGCAACACGCCATAGGTCAAGGTGCCAGTCTTGTCGACGACCAACGAGGTCAGGTCCGCCAGTTCTTCCAAAAAGGCCGAGCTGCGGATCAGGATCCCGTGGCGCGCCGCCACCGCGATCCCGGCAATGGCGGTGGCCGGCGCCGACAGCACCAACGCGCAGGGACACGCCGCCACCAATACCGCCAACATCGCCTGGGCATCGTTGGTCACGAACCAGGTCACTGCCGCCAGTAACAACACCAATACCAGGTAACTGCCGGCGTAGCGTTCCAGCAAACGGGTGATGGGTGGCTTGGAGCGTTCGGCGTTTTGCATCAGGGCGATGACCTTGCCCAAGGTGGACTCTTCGCCAGTACGGGTCACCTCCAGGCGCAGCAGGCCATCGAGGTTGATCGCACCACCGAAGACTTCCGTGCCAACCACCGCCTCCAGCGGCACCGACTCACCGGTGATGGGCGCGGTGTCGAGGCTGGCCTGGCCGGACAACACCCGACCATCGGCCGGCACCCGGTCACCGGCGCGCACCTCCACGACATCGCCGACCTGGAGCGTCGCGTTGTCGACGTCGATGATCGAGCCGTCGGCCTGTACCTTGCGACCTTGGCTACGGGTCAGTTGGCCAAGGGCATGGATCGCCTCTTGGGAACCGATGACACTGCGCTCTTCCAGCACATGGCCGAAGATCATGATGATCGGCAGCAACGCCGCGGTCAGCAGATCGCCGGTGGCCCAGGCGCCGAGCATCGCCAGGGCGATCAGTTGGTCAGTGATTCCGTGCAGGCTTGGGTACCGCAAGCTGTACCAGGCCGAACGCATCACCGGCACCGCCACCAACAGCGAGGCGAACCCCAACAGCAGTTGGCTGACGCCGCTCTGCTCTGGCGACCAGCCGCGCCATGCCAGGCCCAATGCGAGCAAGCCAAGAGCGAGCATCGCCAAGGTCAGTTGCCGGGCGGCGATGCGTTGCTCCGCCGAGGACAGCATCGGTACAGCAGGCGTTCGAGCGGTCATTGGCCGGCTCCCTGGATGATCAGCCGAGAGTCGTCTTTCGGGTCGACCGTGGTCACTGAACCGGCCTGGCGAAGGATGGCAGGCATGCGTTCGCGATACAGGCGCAGCAGCATTTGGGGATCGCTGCCCTGGGTCTTCGCCAGCCCGAGTACCGTGGCCGTGTCGGCCGAAGCCTTGGCAAGCCGCTCGCTGGCCTGGGCATGGGCGACTTGCACGGCACGGTCAGCGTCCTGGCGGGCGACCTGGGTGAGTTTTTCCGCTTCAGTCCGTGCGTTGGCCACGGCTTTGTCGGCCTGCTGGCTGGCGGTCAATACTGCATTGAAAGCACTCACCGCCGGCCCGGGCAGACTCGATTGCACGTCGACCCGCACCACTTCGATGCCCAGCCCCTGCCCCGTCGCCGCCAGGTCAGCCAGGCGTCGGTTAAGCCCCTGAACCAGATCGCCTCGCAAGCGTTCGCGGCGCTCGGCCGCCTGGTTGTCACTGCCCATCAGTTCGGGGCGAGCCACCAGAATGGTGTCCAGGTCCCGGGCCGCGGTCAGGGCCACGGCACTGCGAGTCGCCAGTCGGTCCAGTGCCGGCAGGACATGTTCGCCTTGCAAGACGAAAGCGTAAGGGTCCGTGACCTTATAGAACACCCGCACATCCAGTTGCACCACACCGGCATCACCGGTCAATAAATAACCAGAGCCGGCCAATGCATCGCTGACCGGCGTGGCGAAACTGGCCACACGATCAGCCTGCAAGGCCGCGTCCGAGCGCAGCAGGTTTTCCACCCGCCGTTCCAGCACCCGATCCGCTGCTGGCAGCAGGATCACTTGTTCCACGGGGCGCGGCCAAGCCAGCAAGAGGCCGGCATTCTGGATACGATCCAAGGCGCCGAAGTGCAGCACCACCGCACGACTCTGCGGGTCGATCTGGCGCACGTTGGAAAAGACCCAGGCCAACGCCGCCAACACCGTGACAGCGTAAAGCGCTAGAAACGCCAAACGCCCGGCCTGGATCCACGGACTGGATAACGCATTTGTTCCACGTGGAACCAAACTCATGGTTGTGTTCCACCTTTGCCGTCCATGGAGGCAGGACCGTCCACCAGGACACGGAATGGTGCGGCATCGGTGCGCAAAATCAGCTTGGTGCCTGGGCTGACGATGGTGCCCAAGGTGTCCAGCGAACGGAGCAGGTTGTAGAGCTGGGGAGAGCCGGCGTATGCCCGGCCATAAATTTCGGCCGCGTCTACCCGGGATTGCGCCTCGATATCAGCGGCCTTTACCGTGGCATCGGCTTGCACGACGCGGGCATCACGTTCTGCGGCGGAGCGAATCTGCGCCGCTTCGCGCTTGCCGATGGCGGTGCGTTCGGTGGCGATGGTTTCGCGCTCGGCTCGCATGCGGTCGACCGTTGCAGTCAGCGTTACCGATGGCAAAGTCAGGCGTTCGATACCGACTTGCAACACCCGTACACCGTAAGTGGCAAGCAACTGTTGATCGATCTGCTGACGCAACTGCGCTTCGAAATCGGCAATGCGTACTTGGCTGGCATCGGTGTTGACCAGGTTCGCCAGGTCAAAACTGGCGGCCGTGGTTTCCAGCGCGGAGCCGACAAATGTGCGGATCTGCCGCGCAGCTTCGTCCGGTTGGTTCTGCACCGCGCGCATGAAACGCTGCACGTTGTCCGGGTCGCCCTGGACCTGCCAGGCCACGTAGGCCTGGACAATGATCCGCAGTCCATCGCGGGTACCGACATCCTGCAGGCCGCTTGAGGTGGTGCGCAAGCGCAGGTCCACCGGGATCGCCGCCTCGAACGGCGCCGGCCAGCGCCACCCCAGGCCAGGTTGCAGCAGCACCCGGGCCGGATTGCCGAAACGGGTAATGACCGTGGCCTCCCCCGACCGCACTTGCACCAGGCTCGCGGCCGCGACGGCAAATGCCACCAACAACACGGCCCAGCCCATCCGCCGCCAAGGAAACGGCCCGGCTTGCTGCGGGTCGCCGTGATGGTGGTGATGATGACCATGGTGATGACCGGCATGGCCGTGATCGTGACCGGCGTGATCGTGTGAAGAGGACTGGCTCAATGGGCAGCTCCTGGCGGGACAGGGTTACGCGGCGACGCGGGGTCGGCCGGCAGCGTGAAGGTTCGCAAGTCGATGGTCGGCGCGTTGCTGCTACCGCCCAGGCGATGATCGAGAATCAGCAACTGGGCATTGCCGAGGCCCTGGCTCAGTTGGCTCAAATAATGTTCCAGCACAAAAGCGTGCCCCGCCGTGGCGTAGGCTTTGCGGTCGGCGTTGAAACGCAAATCGGCAGCCTGGGCGGTCGCGTTGATTTCCCGCGCCGTGGCACTGGCCCGGTCATGGGCGATGCTGGCTTGCAATTGCGCCTGGTTGGTCTGTTCCGCCGCCGCGCCACGCTCCCGGGCGATCAATGCCTGGGCGCCGATCTGCGCGGCCTGCACGCCGTGGTAGGCATTGGCCGCACCGGCCGGCGGATGAATCGCCTCCACCACCGTCGCCAGGATTTCCACACCGCTGTCGACAGATTGCAGATCAGCCTGGACAGCGCGACCGATTTCGTCGGCCAGGCTCACGCGGTCGGCACCCAGCAAACCATCCAACGTACGCGAAGCAAACTCATGCACCAGGATGCGGCTGGCGGTGCTGCGGATCAGCGTCGGCACATCGGCGCTGTTGTAAGTCGCCGCCAGCGCCGCGGCATCCGTCAGGCCGATGCGATAGACAAAACGCACATCCATGTTGACGATCTGGAAGCTCTGCTGGTCGGCACGACGGCTGGCAATGACCTGGGATTTGTCGTTCACATGGCTGGCATCCCACAACCGATTGGCAATGGCCGGTGCCGGCCCCTCCGCCGGTTCAGCCTCGACCTCTGCACGACTCTGCGCGACGCTGGTCGCCAGTTCATGCACAACGCCATTCTCGACATTGAGCACCCTGCCCCACGGCCAAGGCAACGCGACATGCAAACCGGGACCGAACACCTCTACCGGTTTACCGAAGCGCTCATAGATGCCCCGCCCCTGCAGCGGCACTTCGTGCACACCTGTCAGCAACCAGCCCACCAGCGCCACTGACGCCAACACCGGCAAGAAAGCCCGACGCATGTAGCTGAAGGCCCAGATCTGGCGCAGGTCGATGCCGAAACGGTTATGCAGTTCATGCTGCAAGGCCAGCCACGGTTGCGGCGGCCAGCGCAACAGATCGGCGATGACACTGCGGCCCAGCAGCGTCGGCTCCAGGGCGTCCCGGCGCGGGATGAACAACGATAGCACCGCGCGCAACAACAACTCCGCCGCCACCAGCCCCGGCAACAGCCCCATCAGCACCGCCAGGCGCACCGGCCAGATGGACGTTTCTGCAGCGAACAGCAAGCACAAGGCGCCAAGCACCAGCACGATGATCGCCACCCGGGTCAGTTGCGCCAGCGCTGGCGCTTCCGGCCACTCCACGGGGGGTTGCTGGGCCAATTGCCGCTCGAACACCAATAACCCGAACGCCAACAACAACGACAGCACCGCCCCCACGCTGGCGGAAACACCGAGGGCGGCAGCCGGCAACTGCAAGTCCCAGGCGTGCTCCAGGCCCAGCAATACCAGCACGGCCCAACCGGCCAGCCACAACGCGGGCGCACCGATTTGCTTGAGCAGGCCGACCGAACGGGCACCGATGCGGTCCAGCAGCCGCTCATACCAACCCAAGTTATCAACAGGCTCGTTTTCCGTCGGCAGGTTATCCACAGCCGGCAACAATGCCCTGCTGCGCCATTGCGTCACCCACCAGGCGGATTGCAAGCCGGCCACCAACACCAACAGTCCCGCACCTTGGCTGACCAGCAAGACCGGCCACAGCGATTGCGGCGAAAACACCCCGATAAAAAACGCCAGGACCAGACCCAATCCCGCCACGCTTCCCAAGACGCAGGCGATAAGCTTCAAGCGGCGCCCTTGAAACGACGCGCGCTGGAAACGCGGCCATTCGGCCACTTGTGCCCCCTCGATATCTAGATCGACTTGCATACCACCCCAGCTTTCGTGGCGATCAAAATCCGGGCCTGTGGGCAGACGCCACCGCCGCTCCGTTACATGCCGTTACCTTATAACGATTACTGTGAAATTTCCGTTTTGAATTCTTCATGACAAGGCCCACGCCGACCTCTTGACTTAAGCCTTGACCGGAATCTCTGGAAACGCTCATATTACGCTCATAATTTTTTATCAGGCCAAGCGGGAGAACAGCGATGAGCAACTACGACGTGGTCATTCTGGGCGGTGGACCCGGCGGGTACAACGCGGCGATTCGGGCCGGGCAGTTAGGGTTGAAGGCGGCCTGTGTCGAAGGTCGAGCCACCCTGGGCGGCACCTGCCTGAACGTCGGCTGCATGCCCTCCAAGGCCTTGCTGCACGCTTCGGAATTGTACGAAGCGGCCACGGGCACGGAGTTCGCCAACTTGGGCATTGAAGTCAGCCCTACCCTCAATCTTGCGCAAATGATGAAACAGAAAGACGAAAGCGTGACGGGCCTGACCAAGGGCATCGAGTTTCTGTTTCGCAAGAACAAGGTCGACTGGATCAAAGGCTGGGGCCACATCGACGGGCCGGGCAAGGTGACCGTCACCGGTGACGATGGCAGCAAGACCGAACTCACCGCCAAGGACATCGTCATCGCCACCGGCTCGGAACCCATGCCGCTGCCAGGCGTGACCATCGACAACCAGCGCATCCTCGACTCCACCGGCGCCTTGTCCCTGAGTGAGGTGCCCCGGCATCTGGTGGTGATCGGCGCTGGCGTCATTGGCCTCGAGCTGGGCTCGGTCTGGCGGCGCCTGGGCGCCCAGGTGACCGTGGTGGAATACCTCGATCGCATCTGCCCGGGCGTGGACGGTGAGGCCGGCAAGACCTTGCAACGGGCCTTGGCTAAACAAGGTATCCAGTTCAAGTTGAGTTCGAAGGTCACCGGTGCCACGACCTCGGCCAGCGGTGTGCAATTGCAGATCGAACCGGCGGCGGGCGGCGAAGCACAGATACTGGACGCCGATTACGTGCTGGTCGCCATTGGTCGACGGCCCTACACGCAAGGACTGGGGTTGGAGAACGTCGGGTTGAGCACCGATAAACGCGGCATGCTCGCCAACCAGCATCACCGTACCGAAGCACCCGGCGTCTGGGTGATCGGCGACGTGACGGCCGGACCGATGCTGGCCCACAAGGCCGAAGACGAAGCCATGGCCTGCATCGAACAGATCGCCGGCAAGGCCGCCGAGGTTAACTATGCGCTGATCCCCAGCGTCATCTACACCCGTCCGGAGCTGGCCAGCGTCGGCCAGACCGAGGAACAGCTCAAGGCCGAAGGCCGCGCCTACAAGGTCGGCAAGTTTCCGTTCACGGCCAACAGCCGGGCCAAGATCAACCACGAGACCGAAGGGTTCGCCAAGGTCCTGGCCGATGAGCGCACCGATGAAATCCTTGGCGTGCACCTGGTGGGCCCGAGCGTCAGTGAGATGATCGGGGAGTACTGCGTGGCCATGGAGTTCAGCGCCTCGGCCGAGGACATCGCCCTGACCTGCCACCCGCACCCTACCCGTTCGGAGGCGTTGCGCCAGGCGGCCATGAATGTGGAGGGGATGGCGACGCAGATGTAGGAACGACGCAAAGCGGGAATGAACACCTGTGGCGAGGGAGCTTGCTCCCGCTCGGCGGCGAAGCCGTCGTAGAATCGGCTGATGCGATTTGCCCGAAAATCGCGTCAGCCCATTTGGGGCGGCTGCGCCACCCTGCGGGAGCAAGCTCCCTCGCCACAATCGGTGTTCGTCCGACCATCCATTTAGCTGGCCGACATCCGGGCCTTGCGCCGCCGACGACTGATCAACCCCAACCCCACCGCCACCACCAGCACGAGCCCGCCCACTTCCAGCCAAACCTTGTAAGGTCGCAGCGTCGAGCGGATCGGGTCCAGGGCCTGGGTCACGTAGCGTTTGTTCGCCTTGCCGAAGTCCGGCTCCTGGCATTGATGACCAAAATCCCCAGCCCAATCCACGTACGGGCCGTCCTTCACATAGCGCTGGTACAATGCACTTTGCTCTTCAAGGCTGGAGTTGTACCCCACCGCCTTGCACAGCACCGCCGCAAACGCCTGGCTGGTATGGGGCAGGTAATCCGCCGCCTGGCTCGCCAGCGCCGTGGCGACAAACCGATAGTGATAACGCACGTCCGGCTGCGCGACGCTGGCTTGCTGGCGTTGCACTTCACCTTCGGCCACCAGTGGCCCGACGTTCAGCTCGACCGGTTCCAAGCTGTAATTGCCGCCCAGGCTGGCGTAATCCGGTGCCATCTCATAGCCGAGCAGTTCCATACCCCATTTGCGCGCCATCCACGACGCATGGAAATACGCCTCGGCCCGCCGGGTTGGCCACCACTTGGACTCGGCGTCCTGGCGCAACTGCCCATAGGCACGGGCCTTGTTCTGCAGGTCCGGGTTATCGAAATAAGCCGGCGCCTCATCAAAGCGCCCTTCCCTCAGCAAACGCCTGCCCAGCAGATTGCGCAAGCTGGCGGCCACCGGCAGCGGCACGTAGTTGTCCCGGTCCTCTTGGCTCAACGCCGGTGGCGCCGGGACTTGAGCGTCGACGTACTGCTTGAGCTCATCCACTGTGAGCACCCGCTCGGCGACGGCGGCAGCGTCGTACCAATAGTTGCTCTGGCCGCGATAGAGCTGATCGAAGGCTTGCAGGTAATCACCGCGCTGCAAGGCCAGGATCGCGCTTTCCCCTTCGACCCGGCACTTGGGTTGCACCGATTCGTAATTCCAATCCGGTGTGCGCCGGCTGCCCCAGGACTCATCGTTCGGAAAGGCCTGGGCAGCCTTGGCATAGGCCGCCGCCGCGGCCACCTTGTCGCCGTCGCGCAAGGCCAGCTTGGCGCGCACCCACCAGGCCAGGCCTGTGCCGGAAGCCTTTTGCACAAACGCCTGGGCGTTGGCGTAATCGCCGTGCTGGTAACTCACCGCCGCCAAACGGTCAGCATCGTCCAGGTTGTCCCGGGCGTTGGTCTGCAACAGTTTGACCAACCTTTTCTCACCCGAAGGTTCTTCACCGTCCCACCAGCCAACTCGGCTGAGCAGGTAGGCGGTGACCAGTCGCTGCACCGCCTGGGTCTTGAGCAGCTCGCTCAAGCGTTCATCCGACTCGACGCTCAGGCGTTGTGCCAATTGCAGCAACGAGCTGTAGCCGACCGGGGACCCTAGCAGGTTCTGGATCGCGTACAGACCGATGGCGCTCTCCCAGTCGTCGGCGGTGTAGGCCACCCGGGCTTCTTCGCCGAGGCTGGCGATGCCCAGTTCCAGCGGATCGCTGAACCCGGCGATGCTCATTTCCCGAGCCTGGCGAAACGCTGCTCGCGCCTGATCCTGCAAGGCCACAGGGTCGCCGCTGCCCGCCTCGGTGCTCACGGCAAACAATGCCCGCCCAAGGGAATACGCGGCCCAGGTGCTGCGCAACCGTCGCTGGTCAGCCGGTAATGCCAGCAATTGCTGGAACGCCTCCACGGCGCGCTGATGCTCACCGACGTTAAAAGCCGTCGCGCCGAGCGCATACAGGCGCAGCTCATCGGGCAGGTTGGCTGCCTCGGCCGCTACCTGGTCGATATCGGTCAGCGCCCGTAGGCGCTCCACCACCGCTTGTTGCGGCGGGGTCAGGCCAATCTGCTCGGCCTGGCTGCGTTGTTCAACGTAGGAAGGCAGGTCGTCATAGCTGTAGTCCGGGTTGCGCGTCGCCTCGGTGGCCGGCTTGAGCCCGGCAATCGCCTGGCCGAGACGGCTGACCTCGAAGCGAAAGCTGCCTTCGGGCAACTCCGACAGGGTCTGGGCGCGGTTATCCAGCAGGCGCATCGGGAAATCCGGACCGCAGGCCAACGCCGGGCCCAGCGGCAGGCACAGACTCAGGCACAGCAGGTGACGAGGCCACTTACGGGTAAACATTGAAACCTCCTTGGTCGATTTTCGTACAGCGCGCCCAGCCAATTGCTCGTTGGCTACCAGCCGCCAAGCGGCCTTCCTGAATGCGGGTGAAGGTAAGCAGTCCGGGAGTTTGTTGCAACGTGTAACCGGCCAAGGCATCGACACCGTCACACGCCCCGACCGCCAACGTCAGGCGCTGGGGCCAGGGGCGGTCGAGATTGCCCTGGTTGACCAGGCGGATATCGTACAAACCGCCCTGCTCCTCCCACTGCAATGCCAGGCGACTGTCCAGGTGATCGCCCCGGGCGACGGCGCCGAGCGTGGTCAGGCTCCACGCTCGCCGGTCGCCGACCAGAGGCAGGCGAAACCAGATCAGCCCGGCGAGATGTTTCGGCGGATCAGCCCGCAAATCCGCCGCAAGCCCGGCCACTTGTTGCGGATCGGCCAGCAACTCCCGACGCTCGCCACCGCGATCGATCGGCACTTCGCTTTCCACCACCGGTACGCCGCTCTCCTGGGTCAGCAGCGCCACACCGTAGGCTGGCAGGGCCAGATAAAACGGCCCCGTGGTGACCTCGCTCCAGCGTTGTGCCCAGTGCCGGGCCTGTTTCGGATCGAACAGCCCTTGCCGTGGATCGCTCACCGCGTGGACCTGCAGCACGCTGCTGTCCACCGCCTCCAACAATCCCGGCAATGCGGGGCTGTCGAGCCAGGCCGGTAGCGCCGTGATGCTGAGCCGCAGGTTGGCCGGCAGACTGTGCCGCAGTTGGCCGAGGAAGTTTCCATAGGCCGGCAGCCGCGCATTGCCAGCATCGTGGTCGACCTCCACGCCCACCGGGGTCAGGCCTTGGGCTTGCCATTCGCCCAACACTTGCTGGATTTGCGCAATGACCTCGTCCTGGTCCAAGGCCTTGAGCTGGCCGTCCAGGCGAATCACGGCGATCAGCGGACGGCCGTCCGCCTTGAGCAGGTCCGGGTCGATCCGCGCACGGCGCCAGCCCGCCCCGGGAAAAGCCTGCAACGCCAGTACCCGCAGCGTGGAGAAATCGCCTCGGCTCTGGCGCAGCGCCGGCTCATGAGCCTTTGTCCATTGGCGCTGCCAGATATACAACTGCTGATCCAGGGCTGGGGGTGGCGGTTGTTCGCAGCCCGCCAAAAGCAACACGGCGAGGGCCAGGGAGAGCCGGAAAAAAACAGTCATGAAACCTTCCGCCCATAAAACCCGGCAGATTACGCCACCCGTATCCTGGCGAACACCCGTGGCGAGGGAGCTTGCTCCCGCTGGGTTGCGCAGCGACCCCTTTTGGTGGGCGCTGCGCACCCAAGCGGGAGCAAGCTCCCTCGCCACAGTAGGTACCATGGCCGCAATGGACGCTATGAAAGCCCACCCGGCTTACGCGCAATAATCACCTGACTCTTGGCCACCACCGCGTCCAGCGCCTGCTTGATCTGCGCCCCGCGCGGTGAGTTCAGCACCGCTTGCCAGGTGTCGGCCCAGTGATTGAGCAACGGGTGGTCGGCGTTGCTGAAATCGACCTTGGCCTCCCAGAACAACAGCATCCACATCGACCAATAGAACCCGTATTGGCTGTGGCTCAACACCTCCAGCCCGGCCTCGCTGACCATCGCCTTGAACTGCTCTTCACTGATGATGCGAATGTGATTGGGCTTGCGGAAGTACTCCGGTGCGGCGATGTCTTTTTGCAGGTCTTCGGAACTGGGGTGCGGCACGCTCAGCAGGTACAGCGCGCCGGGCTGGCCGACCCGTACCAGTTCGGCGAGGAACTGCGCCGGGTCGTCGACGTGCTCGATGACTTCGGTGGACACCACCCGGGTGGCCGTGGCATCGGCAATGGGCAGCGGATTGCAGTCGGTCACATGGCACTCGACGTCGCGCGCAGGGGTGTCGCTCAAGCGCTGGCGCGTGGCTTCGACCTTGGCCGCGTCGATGTCGGCGATGATGATCTTCGCCCCGCGCATTCCGCAAAAATGCACGTTGCCGCCGTCGCCGCATCCCACGTCCAGCAACGTGTCCTCAGGCGTCACAGGGAAACCCGTGAACAGTTCGCCGGTTTGCTGGTTGAACCAGCCGCTGAGCATCGCATCGTGCAGCCCAAGCATGTACGGGTCGACTTTCTCGGCCACCGGTTCGGCGGGCGAGGGCGTGCCCGTGGTGAGTTTCTTCAAAAGGCTCAGCATGACGGGGCTCCAGAAACAGGAAGGACGGTTCGGGCGGCGGACAGGCGTTCAACCAACCGGGCGCCACGATTGCGCATGGGCATTTCGACCCAACGGTAGTTGAGTTCGCTCAACAGCCCGATCAGCAACAACGCACACGCCAGGGCCGGCCAGGGATGGCTTGCCGGGTCCGGCGAGCCCAAGGGGGCGAAACGAAACCACAACTCGCGCAGCAGGAAAAACACCGGGATGTGGATCAGGTAGATCCCATAGGAACGACTGCCCACCCAGGTCAGCGCCGTTTTCAGCCGACCGCGGGGCAACAAATAATCCCGATCGTAAGAGGCCACCCAGACCAGCACGGCACTGAGCACCGCAATGACCCCGAGACGGTAGAACGACAAATTGAAGTGCTCGGTCGCGATCCAGGCCATCACGCTGCCAAGGCCCAGCACCAGTAGCACACCCAGGGGCGGGCGGCACAGCCACGTGGGCTCGAAGCGCCAGTAGCTGGACCGCAGGCTCCAGATCGACAACAACACACCCAGCGCCAAGGCATCGGTACGGATCACCGACAGCCACAGCGCCCGCCAGGTGAAAAACTGCACGAGCACCACCGCCAGCAGCACCCACACCAAATAGCGGCGCGAGACGAACACCAGCAGCGGCAGGATCAGATAGAACTGTTCTTCCAACGACAGCGTCCAGTACACGAAGCTCGCGCCGTATTCATACTGCATGAAGGCATCGGCAAAACGCAGGTTGGCGAATTGCAGGAAACCGGCCAGGGTCGCCTGCAGGTTGGCCTGCACGCTGCCGAACGCACCGGAACGGTTCAGGAAAAACACCGCGAACAACACCAGCAGCAGCCAGAGCCAGGCCGACGGCAACAGGCGAAACGCCCGGCGAATCCAGAAATCCCGGGTGACGGCCCAGAATTGCCGGGGGCTGTCGCAGCGACGCAATTGCGGGATCAGGCTGCGCCCGATGACGAACCCGGATATCGCAAAAAACAGGTCCACGCCCCACCACAGCTGGAAACTGTCGGCCAGGGCCGCCAGGCGCGGCCATCCGCCAGGAAACGGCATGCCTTGCAGGTGATGGAACAGCACGCCGATCACCGCAACGGCGCGCAGCAATTCGATGTCCAGGATCCGCTTGCCGCTCATGAAGTACTCCCGGAAGAAGGATCGGGCTTACGCGCGATGATGACCTGGCTCTTGGGCATGAACCGGTCCAGCACCTGCTTGATCACCAGGCCGTCGGGTTGCGTCAGCAAGTCCTGCCAGAGGCTCGCCCAGCGCTCCATCAAGGGTGGATACGGCGCCTGGATACGGTCACGCACGGCACCCTCGAGGTCCCGGCCGGCCGCTCGTTCGCTGGCCCAGAAGAAAATCATGCCCATGACCCAGAAAAACCCGCTGGCCTGGCGATGCTCGATCACCAGCCCGGCGTCCTCCACCAACGCGGCGAATCGTTCGGCACTGAAAATCTGCACATGGTTGGGCGCTTGAAAGTAGCCCGGCGGCGCGATGCCTTGCTGCAAATGCTCGCCCACCGAGGCCGGCACGCTGAGCAGGTACTGCGCCCCGGGTCGGCCCATGCGCACCAGCTCGGCCATGAACGGCTCAGGCTCATGGATATGCTCGAGCACCTCCATGCAGACGATCTTGTTCGCACAGCCATCGGCCAGGGGCAGCGGCAAGCTGTTGCTGACCAACCCCAGGAACGGCGCGGCGGCCTGGGCTTCGACTTGGCGAGCCAGGTCGCGCACCTTGTCCTGTTCGCTGTCGGTAAAGATCACGGACGCACCCTGGCGCATGGCAAACAGCGTCGCCACACCTTCTCCGCAGCCCACATCCAGCAAGGTATCGTCGGCCGTGATGGCAAAGCCCTTGAGCAATTCGCCGGTTTCACTGCGAAACCAGCCGTCGAGCATCGCGTCGTAGAGGCCGGCATCCCGGGGCGAAACGGCCACCGTCGGCGCTGGCGAAGGCGCCACAGGCCTGCGCCCGGCCAGCCATCGCCGGATCATGGCTGCGTCGCGTTCCGGCGACGCTCGGACAGTTGTTCGAAAAACGCCCGCAAGCGCTGCTCGGCGTTGGCCTGGCTGCAGAATTTCTCCAGGCTGCGCACGGCATGGGCCGACATGCGGCGATACCGCTCGGGATCATTTGTAGCCACGTCGTAGCTGGCGCGGTAGGCCGAGCACAGCGAGTCCCAATCGGTGACATAACGCAGGGTCCGGTAAGCCGCACGCGGGTCGTGGGGCCAGGCGGTCAATTCCTCGGTCGAATCCACCACGAAGGCATTGTCGTGATCGATGTAGTCGGCCATCGCCGTGTTCAGCGGCGCAATTGCCGGACGGCCGCAGGACATGAACTCCATCAACGGCAGGCACTGCCCTTCGCCATAGGAACTGTTGACCACGTACCGGGTGGCTTCCACCAGCCGTTCGTAGTCCGCGTCCGCCAGGTAACCGTGGATCAGCACGATGCGGCAGCGGTACGACTGGTTCTTGTAGACGTGGTGGAGCATGTCGGTGAGCGCGGCGGTGACATCGTGGTGGGTCAGCTTGAGCACCAGGGTAGCGTCAGGAACATCGCGAAACGTCGCGCAAAATGCGCTGATCATGTCCTTCCAGTTCTTGCGCCCGTCGTAGGGATTGAACACGGAGGTATAGATCACACCGTCCAGCAGTAACTCGCAATCCTCGGCCGGGCCGTCCAGCACCAGCGGCGTGCCGGCCTGGTGCACCGGTGGGCCATAAGGCCGCAGGTCGGTGGTGCGACTGTCAATCAGCAGGCCACGCAATTGCAGGCGCATGTGATCCACGGTCGGCCGCTGGGCCAGCACCGCGCCACGGGCGGCAAAGCGGTCCCATACCGGCGCGGCGACAGCGGCGATGGGAAAGTCCGCGCCCATCACCTCACGAACGGTGTTGACGGTGAAGCTGGAATGGGTGATCGCCATGCCGGTCGCGCCCAAGACCACTCGCCAGTCGTGCCGGGCCTCGCCCTGCCAGCTTTCGGTAGGGATGGTGCTGAATTCCCAGGCGAACACCGGAATCGTCGGGCAAGCGTAGTGGGCAGCGGTGCGATGAGGCGGTGAAAACGACAGGAATACGCAATCCTCGCCACGCCCCAGACAATCGGCGTACAGCTGATCGACCTCTTCGTCAGGCCGGGTCACTTCGACCACCCGCCCCAACCGCTCCAGCACCGGGCGAAACTCCTTGAGCACGAAGTAATAGCTGTACTCGGGCTTACCGAGGTTTTCCAGAATGTTGCTCTGGTTGGTTTCCGAATAAATGATGATCAACATGAGGCGGTACCTGCCTGGACCGCCAGCGGCAGCCCTTCGTCACAACCTGGCTCAGCCAGGAAATCCGCCAGGCGCTGCTGCACCGGGGCGAACGCACAATAGCGGCGCATCCGCTCGTTCGCGGCAACCGCCATGGCCTGGTAGGCCTGCGGCTGGTGCTTGGCCATGGCGTAGCTCTGCTGATAGGCAAGTTTCAATGAGCCCCAGTCGGGTCGATGGCGCAGGGTACGATACAAAATGCGCGAGTCTTCCGGCCAGATGGTCGGTTCGCGGCTGGACTTGACGATGAAGGCCACCTCGGCGTCGATGTAATCGCGCATTGCCGTGTGGTCCGGCGCAATGACGGGGCGTGCACAGGACATGAACTCCATCAACGGCAGGCACAGGCCCTCGCAGCGGGACGCATTGACGTAGAAACTCGCCGCGCCATACAGCCGGGCGAATTGTTCGTCCTCCAGGTAACCGTGCATCACCACCACCCGGCAACTGAACGGCGACAGTTGGGACAGCAGCGTCAACAGTTCGACGTAGTAGGTCGACAGGTCGTTCTGGGTCATTTTCAGCACCAGCGTGGCGTCCTCGACGTCACGCAGGGCCCAACAGAATGCGGTGACCAACTGATGCCAGTTCTTGCGCCCGTCATCGGGGTTGAACACGCTGACGTACACCACGCCGCTGACTTCAGTTTCCACCACTTGGTGGGTGTCCGGCAGCACGGCCTGGGGATGTGCCGGCGCCGCCGGTTCGGGGGCAGGCTCTGGAACGGGCTCGACGGCCACCGGCAGCGGTGCCGGCCCTCTCAGGATCCTGCTGATGGCAACGCGCACCGGCACGGGGACCAGGTCGCGGACCGCCTCGCGATACCAGCACAGCAGGTTGTGCTTGCACAGCCACACGGGGCCCTGCTCGTGCTTGCCGGTGAAGGCGCGGATGACTTCGCGCAGGTAATGGCGGGAAATGAATGCGCGCCGCCGCCAAGTCAGAGGGGGTGGCTCAATGATCGGTTCCGGCTCTGGTTCCGGTTCCGGCACTTCTTCGAGGATCGGTGCGATCAAGCCATCGGCCGACAGCCCGAGGGGCCGGCTGTCGATGATGCAGCCCTTGATCTGCAAGGTCGTTCCCGGGTTGATCGGCAGGCTCGGGTATTGCTCGCGAACCGCCGCGAAACGCTCCCACAACGGCGTGGGCAATACCAATACCGGGAAATCCTCGCCCAAGGTCCGACGGATCGCCTCGGCCGTATGGCTGGACAGGGTAATCACCCGGCCATGACGGGCCAGCGTGCGACTCCAGTCATGCCGCAGGTCGTCGTCCCAGTGCTCGGCCGGGATCGAATCGAACTCCCAGGCCACCACGCAGACCATCGGGCAAAGCAGGTCCAGCGGCGTCTTGTGCGGGGGGGAAAATGAAAGGAACAAGCAGTCCTGCCCGGCCTGCTGCAGTGTCTGATACAGCGGATCGACCTCGGCGACCGACGACACCACATGCACCGGCCCCAGGCTTTCCAGCACGGGACGATAGGCCTTGAGCACGAAGTAATAGCTGTACTCAGGGCGGCCGAGGCTCTGGCTGATGGAGTGGTCGTTTACGTCCGAGTAAAGAATGAAATTCATGGCATCCCATCATGGCGCCGCCGTCCCGGCAGCCCCACTTCATGACGGTCGAGTCACGCATCGAGCCGGCCCGGGGGCCGCCACGCGTCGTTCATCTCGCTACCCGTCTCGTTCTTGTTTTTTTATGGTCCTGCTCCTGGGGTTCCTCTCGAAGATCGAAACCAGGGACAGCCTGACGAGGGGCATTCTAAACACATCCGCCAAGGGTTCGTGAACCGCCCGGCGAGAATAAACCAGCTATAAATATGAGAACTGACCAGTCACGGTTTGCGCTGTTGAAATTGCTGCAAAATTGGCACAGATTGGCAACCAAACAACTACAACAAACGCTTCTCTAGGCTAATCGTTGAGTGGCTTTTCCCCGATCTTACGGAAATTTCCCACTCAGTTCGCAATAGACGAAGCAACCATCAGGGGAGCTGGTGCTTGAAAAAACGTCTGTTCGTTACGGGCCTCAGCGGTTTCGTTGGACGTCACCTCAAATCTCGACTGAACGGTCATGATTCGACGTGGCAGGTGATGCCTGTCGCCGCACGCTACGACCTGACGGACGCCAAGACCCTGGAGGGCCTCTGGCCCGAGCTTCCCGACGCCGTGATCCACCTGGCAGGCCAGACCTTTGTGCCCGAAGCCTTCCGCGATCCGGCGCGCACCCTGCACATCAACCTGATGGGCACCTTGAACCTGCTCCAGGCCCTCAAGGCCCGGGGTTTCACCGGAACGTTCCTGTATGTCAGCTCCGGTGACGTCTATGGCCAGGTCGGCGAAGACCGACTGCCGATTACCGAACTGCAACCGCCCGCCCCGCGCAACCCGTATGCCGTGAGCAAGCTGTCGGCCGAACTGCTGAGCCTGCAGTGGGGCATGAGCGAAGGCTGGCCGGTGCTGGTGGCCCGCCCGTTCAATCACATCGGTGCCGGCCAGAAGGACAGCTTCGTCATTGCCAGCGCCGCCCGGCAGATCAGCCGGATCAAGCTGGGCCTGCAACCGGCCCGGCTGCAAGTGGGCGATATCGACGTGACCCGCGACTTCCTCGATGTCGGCGATGTGATTTCGGCCTACCTGACCCTGCTGGAAAAAGGCACCCCGGGGCAGGTCTACAACATCTGCTCGGGGCGCGAGCAAAGCATTCGCAACCTGATCGAACAACTGGGCGATCTCGCCCAGGTCGATGTGCAACTTATCCAGGACCCTGCGCGTCTTCGCCGCGCAGAACAGCGTCGCGTCTGTGGTAGCCCAGCCAAGCTACGACAGGCCACCGGATGGACGCCCGAAACAACAACACAACAATCCTTGCGGACGATCCTGTCCGACTGGGAGATACGGGTACAACAAGAATGAAAAGTGCATTGATCACAGGGATCACCGGCCAGGACGGCGCGTATCTGGCCAAGTTGCTGCTCGACAAGGGTTACAAAGTCCACGGCCTGGTGGCGCGACGCAGCAGCGATTCGCGCTGGCGGCTGCGAGAGATGGGCATCGAACAGGACATCGTTTACCTGGACGGTGACATGGCCGATGCCTGCTCGGTGCAACGGGCAGTGATCAAGTCGGCGCCGGACGAGGTGTATAACCTGGCCGCGCAAAGTTTCGTCGCGGCCTCCTGGGACCAGCCGGTGACCACCGGCATCGTCGACGGGCTGGGGGTTACCCACCTGCTCGAAGCCATTCGCCAGTTCAGTGTGCAGACCCGCTTCTACCAGGCCTCCACCAGCGAAATGTTCGGCCTGATCCAGGCCGAGCAACAAGACGAGCACACCCCGTTCTATCCGCGCAGCCCCTATGGCGTGGCGAAACTGTACGGCCACTGGATCACCGTCAACTACCGGGAAAGCTTCGGCCTGCATGCCAGCAGCGGCATCCTGTTCAACCACGAATCACCGCTGCGCGGCATCGAGTTCGTGACTCGCAAGGTCACCGATGCCGCTGCGCGCATCAAGCAGGGCAAGCAGCAGGAATTGCGCCTGGGCAATATCGACGCCAAGCGCGACTGGGGCTTTGCCGGCGATTACGTCGAAGCCATGTGGCTGATGTTGCAACAGGACAGCCCCGATGATTACGTGGTGGCCACCGGCGTCACCACCACCGTGCGCGAGATGTGCAGGATTGCCTTCGAACACGTGGGCCTGGACTACCGTGACTTCGTCAAGATCGACCCGGCGTTTTTCCGCCCGGCCGAAGTCGAGGTGTTGCTCGGCAACCCGGCCAAGGCACAACGCGTCCTGGGCTGGAAGCCTCGGACCGACCTCGACACCCTGATCCGCATGATGATGGATGCGGACATGAAACGCGTCGCCAAGGAGTAGGCCATGCTCATTCCCGTGATTCTTTCCGGCGGTGCCGGGACGAGGTTGTGGCCGGTGTCCCGCGAGGGCCATCCCAAGCCTTTCATGCTCTTGCCCGACGGCCAGTCGCTGCTGAGCAAGACCTATCGGCGGGCGGCGGGGTTGTTCGACGGTCGAGGCGACATCGTCACCGTCACCAATCGCGAGTACTACTTCCAGAGCCGCGACCACTATCAGAGCGCCCACCTGGAGCGTTATCGCGGTCACTTCGTTCTGGAACCGACAGGCCGCAACACCGCGCCGGCCATTGCCACGGCCACCCTCGCGGTACAGGCCCTGCACGGTGACGAGGCGATCCTGGTGGTCATGCCTGCCGATCACTTGATCAAGGACGAGGCGGCCTTCAAGGCCTCCGTTGAGCACGCCGTGGAGCTGGCCAAAAACGGCCATCTGGTGACCTTCGGCGTGCTGCCCTCGGCGCCGGAAACTGGCTTCGGCTATATCGAACGGGGCCAGCCCCTGGATACCAAGGGCGCGGCCAAGGTCGTGAGATTTGTCGAAAAGCCCGACTTGCAGACCGCCACGCAGTACCTGGAAAGTGGCCGTTTCCTGTGGAATTCGGGGATGTTCTGCTTCTCGGTCAAGACCCTGTTGGCGGAGCTGCACGCCCACGCCCCCGAGCTGCTGGAACAGGCGCGCGCCTGTGTCACGGCCAGCACGGCGGTGGAAACCTCAGGTTGTGTGCAGCAGGAATTGTCCGCGGCGCATTTCGCCGAAATGCCGGACATCTCCATCGACTACGCCCTGATGGAGCGCTCAGCCAATGTCGTGGTGATCCCGGCCGCCTTCGACTGGAGCGATATCGGTTCCTGGAGCGCCGTCGCCAGCCTGGTACCCGCCGACGGGCAAAACAACCGCGCCACCGGTGAAGCCCTGTTTATCGACAGCCAGAACACCTTCGTCCAGAGCGACAGCCGCCTGGTGGCCGCCCTGGGCGTGGAAAACCTGATCATCATCGACACCGCCGACGCCGTGCTGGTGGCCCATGCCGACCGCGCCCAGGATGTTCGCCGCGTCGCCCGGCAACTCAAGGACAAGGACCACGACGCCTATCGCCTGCATCGCACGGTCAGCCGTCCATGGGGCAGTTATACCGTCCTCGAAGAAGGTCCACGTTTCAAGATCAAGCGCATCGTGGTCAAGCCTGGCGCATCGCTGTCGCTGCAAATGCACCATCACCGCAACGAACATTGGGTAGTCGTCGAAGGCATGGCCAAGGTCACCAATAACGGCTCGGGCTCGCACCTGGTCGCCAAGAACGAATCGACCTTCATTCCCGCCGGCCACAAGCATCGCCTGGAAAACCCCGGTGTCATCGACCTGGTCATCATCGAGGTCCAGAGCGGCGAATACCTCGGGGAAGACGACATCGTCCGCTTCGAAGACCACTACGGCAGGGCCGTCTGATGCTGTTGGCCTTGCAACGCTCACTGTGGAGCTATCGCGGCTTCGTCCTGGGCAGCGTCAAGCGCGAGTTCCAGGCACGCTATCGCAACTCGTTGTTCGGCGCGTTGTGGACGGTGCTCAACCCGTTGTCGATGATCCTCGTCTACACGGTGATTTTTTCCCACATCATGCGTGCCCGCCTGCCCGGGGTCGAAGATGGCATGGCCTACAGCGTCTACCTCTGTGCCGGGCTGCTGACCTGGGGGTTGTTCGCGGAAATCACCACCCGCAGCCAGGGCATGTTCCTGGAAAACGCCAACCTGCTGAAAAAGATCAGCTTCCCCCGGATCTGCCTGCCGGTGATCGTGCTGTTCAATGCAGGGATCAACTTCGCGATCATCCTCGGGCTCTTTCTCGGTTTCCTGCTGATCACCGGGCGCTGGCCAGGCATGACCTTGCTGGCCCTGGTGCCGCTGCTGGCCCTGCAAGTGATGTTCGCCGCCGGGCTGGGCATGCTGCTGGGGATTCTCAATGTGTTTTTCCGCGATGTCGGGCAGTTGTTCGGCATTTGCCTGCAATTCTGGTTCTGGCTCACGCCGATCGTTTACCCGATGACGATCCTGCCGCCATCGATCCAGCAACTGCTCGCCTTCAACCCCATGACCGCCCTGATGCAGAGCTACCAGAACCTGTTTCTCTACAACCAGTGGCCGGTCTGGAGTTCGCTGGTGCCGTTGCTGGTGGTGGCCCTGTTGTTGTGTGCCTTGGGCCTGCGCATGTTTCGCCGGCGCGGCGGTGAAATGGTGGATGAACTCTGATGGGACATTTGCGCGTCACCGGCCTGGGCAAGGCCTACAAGCAGTATCCGAACCGCTGGAGCCGGCTGTTCGAGTGGTTGATCCCCTTTTCCCGCCAGCGCCATCAACTGCACTGGATCCTGCAAGGCGTGGATTTCGAGATCCAGCCCGGCGAAGCCGTCGGCATCGTCGGGGTCAACGGTGCCGGCAAAAGCACGTTGCTCAAGATGATCACCGGCACCACCCAACCCACCTGCGGCCACATCCACTTGCAAGGCCGCGTCGCCGCGTTGCTGGAATTGGGCATGGGCTTTCATCCAGACTTCACCGGCCGCCAGAATGCGTTCATGGCCGGTCAGTTGTTGGGGATGCACGTAGAGGAAATACAAGCGTTGATGCCCGAGATCGAGGGGTTCGCCGAAATCGGCGAGGCCATCGACCAGCCGGTACGCACTTACTCCAGCGGCATGCAGATGCGCCTGGCGTTCAGCGTTGCCACCGCCCGACGCCCGGACATCCTGATCGTCGACGAAGCGCTGTCGGTGGGCGATGCCTACTTCCAGCACAAGAGCTTCGAGCGCATCCGCAGCTTCCGCAAGGCCGGCACCACGCTGCTGATCGTGTCCCACGATCGCTCGGCGATCCAGTCGATCTGCGACACCGCCATCCTGCTCGAACACGGGCGCATGGCCATGCGCGGCAAGCCGGAAGAGGTGATGGATTACTACAACGCGATGCTGGCCCAGCGCGAGGGCCAGGTGGTTCGCCAGGAGATGCTCGCCAACGGCCAGATACGCACGATTTCCGGTACCGGCGAGGCCGGCATCGTCGATGTGCAATTGCTCAACAGCCAGGGGCAGCCGGTGGAAGTGGCCGAGATCGGCCAGCCGATGGTGTTGCAAGTGCGGGTCGAAATCCGCCAGGACATCGAGCGGCTGGTGCTGGGCTTTTTGATCAAGGACCGCCTTGGCCAGCCCATGTACGGCATCAACACCCATCGCCAGGACAAAGCCGTGACCGACCTAAAGGCCGGCGAACAGATCACCTTCCGTTTCAGTTTCGACATGCGCCTGGGCAAGGGCAATTACTCCGTCGCGCTCAGCCTGTCGCGGCTGGACTCGCACCTGGACCGTAATTTCGAATGGCGCGACTATGGGTTGGTGTTTCACGTCATCAATAATCGCCAGGAGGATTTCGTCGGCTGTTCCTGGCTCCAGGCCCGGACCAGTATCCAGCGTTCGAGCCAGACGGCCGTCGAGGCGTTGCCGCAAAAGGAGTTGCCATGAGCCGTTTGCTGGTGGATTGCACCTACGTATACGACCACCCGAATGACAACTCCGGCATTCAGCGAGTGGTGCGCAACGTCATTCGCGAATTACCGGCCAAGGACCAGGAGCGCGAATGCATTCCCGTGGTGATGCTGCAAGGCAAGCTGTACGAGGTGAAAAGCCTGGCCCCCCTGCCCACGAATGGATGGGATCTGGCCGGCCTGCGAGCACGCCTGGTCCAGTTCGCCAATCTGTTCTGGCTCAGGCAGCGGACCCTCGAACGGCGGCGCCCCTTCAGCCAGTCGGTCTGGGCGCGCCGCTTCCTGTACGTTGCTTGCCGACTGTTCGCCCTGGGGTGCCTGAGCCTGCCCATTCGAATCCTCGATCGTCTGCTCAAACGCAAGCCTGCCCCGGCGCGCAGCGTACCGCTGGCACATCGAGCCGGCGATCAACTGGTATTGCTGGACTCTTCCTGGCACTCAGGTTTCTTTCCCCTGGCCGAACAGCTCAAGCGTGATGGCGTCGGGATCATCTCGGTGATCTATGACCTGATTCCCCTGACCCACCCACAATTCTGCGACGCCGGACTGGTCAAGGTGTTCAACCATTGGTTCGACTGGATTGCCCGCACCGCCGACGGCTACATCGCCATCTCCACCACCATCCGCGACCAGCTTCGCCAGGAAATGGTCCGGCGTATTGGCGAGCAACAGGTGCGCGAGCGCTGGTTCGACTATTTCCACTTGGGCAGCGAACTGGACCTGATCGACGCCACTCACGCCGTCGACCCGAACTTGCTGCGGCTGTTCAAGCGCCCCGAGCCGGTGTTCCTGATGGTCAGCACCATCGAACCGCGGAAAAACCATGCCTACCTGATCGATGCGTTCGAGCGGGCCTGGGCCGCCGGGTCACAAGCACGGTTATGCATCGTCGGGAAAATCGGCTGGAAGTGCGAAGCCCTGATCGAACGTATCCAGCGTCATCCACAACTCGACAGCCGCCTGTTCATGTTCAACAACCTGGCGGACCAAAGCCTGGAACACGCCTATCGACACTCCACTGCACTGGTGTTCCCGTCCTACGTGGAAGGCTTCGGCCTGCCGTTGGTGGAGGCCATGCAACGCGGCTTGCCGGCGATGGGCAGCGACATTCCGGTGTTTCGGGAAATCGGCGGTGACTTCATGGTCTACTTCGATCTCGACGATCCCCAAAGCCTGGCGAACCTGGTCATCGACATGGAACACACCGGGGTATTCCCGGCCAGGCGCAACCTGGAGCAATGGCAATGGCTGAGTTGGCGCCAGGCCAGCGCGCAACTGGTGGAGCGGATCGAGCGACACGTCGACGAAGTGATCGTCGACAGGGAAACAGCATGCGGATAGCCCTCAACGCACGCATTCTCCAGGCGCCACGCACTGGCATCGGCCACTACGTGGCGGAACTGGCGACGGCCTTGGCCCGGGAACCGGATGTACAGCTGTCGCTATTCCACGGCTGGGGCTGGAGCCCGCAATTGCCGCCAACCGCCAAGCCTGGCTATTCAAGGCTGAGCCCCTTGCTGCGACGGGTTCCGGGCGCTTACCAGGCGCGGCGCTGGCTGGAGCAGAAACGCTTCGATCAAGGTCGTTCAAAAGCTATCGACCTGTATCACGAGCCCAGCCTGTGGCCGCTGGCCTTCGAAGGGCCGACGGTGATCACCCTTCATGACCTGACGCACCTGCGCTACCCCGAGACGCAACCACCGGCACGCCTGAAGGAAATCGAGCGACGACTCAGCCGCGCAGTGGAGCAGGCGCAGCTGATCCTGACCGACTCGCAGTTCATCGCCGATGAAGCCCAGCAGTATTTCGGCCTGCCCGCCGAGCGCCTGAGGGTCGCGCCACTGGGGGTCGCGGCACGTTTCCACCCGCGCGAACCGGAAGCGATCGACGCCGTGCTCAAAGCCCATGGCCTGGAGCACGGCCGATACTTCCTCTGTGTCGGCACCCTGGAGCCACGCAAGAACCTGTCGTTGGCCCTGCGCGCCCATGCCGGGCTCCCTGAATCCCTACGTCAGGCTTTTCCTTTGTTCATTGTAGGAATGAGCGGATGGCAACAGGCACAGCTCAATGATGAGTTGAAACGCGCCCTGGCTGGCGGTCATGTTTGTCTGGCGGGTTACCTGCCTGACGAACAGGTCGCCCAATTGTTGGCGGGGGCACGGGCACTGGTGTTCCCGTCGTACTACGAAGGCTTTGGCCTGCCGGTGCTCGAAGCCATGGCCAGTGGCACGCCGGTGATGACCACCCGCTGCTCGGCGATGCCGGAAGTGGCCGGGCCGGCCGGTATCTATTGCGAACCCGACGATCCGCATGCCATGCGCGACGCCATGGAGCGGTTGATCGAAGATCGCCTGCATTGGCAGGCGCATCGGGAAGCGGGATTACAACAGGCCGCGCTGTTTTCCTGGGAACGCTGTGCAAAGGTCACTGCCCACGCGTATCGCCAGGTCTTGGGAGGTTGAATGCGAGTCCTGCACTTTTACAAAAGTTATTTGACTGACTCCATGGGCGGCATCGCACAGGTCATTTTCCAGCTTTGCGACAGCAGCGACCGATTGGGTATCGATAACACCGTGCTGACGTTGAGCGAACATCCCGCACCCGGTCCGATCCAGCTCCGACAGCATATCGTTCATCAAGCTCGAATGGACTTCCAAGTGGCGTCCACCGGTTTCTCCTACAGCGTGTTCAAGAAATTCCGTGAGCTGGCCGCCGAAGCGGACGTGATCAACTACCACTTCCCCTGGCCGTTCATGGACCTGGTGCACTTTTGCAGTGCCGTGAAAAAACCCTACGTGGTGACCTATCATTCGGACATCGTCCGCCAACGGCACCTGCTCAAGCTCTATCGGCCGCTGATGCGACGCTTCCTGGACGGCGCTGACCGTATCGTCGCGGCCTCGCCGAACTATGTTCAAACCAGCGATGTGCTCAAGGAATACAGCGCCAAGACCCGGATCATCACCTACGGCCTGAACAAGACCAGTTATCCACAGGCTGACGCCGAACGCATGGCGGGATGGAAGGCAAGACTGGGCGAGCGCTTCTTTTTGTTCGTGGGGGTGATGCGTTATTACAAAGGCCTGCACATTCTGCTCGACGCCCTCAAAGGCGTGGATTACCCCGTCGTCATCCTGGGCGCCGGCCCATTGGAAAAGCAACTGCATGCCCAGGCCACGAAACTGGGCCTGCGTAACCTGCATTTCCTCGGGCGCCTGGGGGACGAAGACAAGGTCGCATTGCTGGAACTGAGTTATGCCATCGTGTTTCCTTCACACCTGCGCTCCGAAGCCTTTGGCATCTCCCTGCTCGAAGGCGCGATGTTCGGCAAGCCGATGATCTCCAGCGAAATCGGCACCGGCACCAGCTACATCAACATCCACGACGAAACCGGCCTGGTGGTGCCCCCCAGCAACCCCGAGGCCTTCCGCGAGGCGATGCGCACCCTGTGGGAAAACCCGGCCCAGGCCCAGGCAATGGGCATCAAGGCCGAAGCCCGTTACCGCCAGTTGTTCACCTCCGAAGAGATGGGCCAAAAGTGGGTGCAGTTGTACGAGGAACTGCTGGAGGAAAAGGCACTTTCCTACGCCTGATACCAAATCACGATAGAGCGACGAAATCTCTGCCGTGTGGGAGCAAAGCTTGCTCGCGAAACAGGCGCCTCGATCTCTGAAAGACCGCAGGGCCTTCATCGCGGGCAAGCCTTGCTCCCACAGTGAAGATACCCCCCTCACCACCGGGTCTGTTTCAGGCGTGCTTTTGCAACCCGACAACCGTACGCGGCATGCCCACGAACCCGGGCAAGGCTTCGATCCGCGCCAGCCAGGCCCGCACATGGACATAGTCTTCCAACGACACATTGCCTTCCGGTGCGTGGGCGATGTAGCTGTAGCCGGCGATGTCCGCGACGGTCGCCGTATCACCCGCCAGAAAATCACGACGGCTCAATTCCTGATCGATGACTTTCAGCACAGCGTGGGAACGGGCAATCACGTCCTCGGCGTTGTAGGCCGCGCCAAACACCGTGATCAGTCGCGCCGTTGCCGGCCCCGCATGGATCGGCCCGGCCGCCGCCGACAACCAGCGCTGCACCCGCGCGGCGCCGACTGGATCGGTGGGCAGCCAACGGCCCTTGCCATATTTGTGCGCCAGGTACACCAGGATTGCGTTGGAGTCCGCCAGCACCACACCGTCATCGTCAATGACCGGTACCTGGCCAAACGTATTGAGCGCGAGGAAACCCGGCTGTTTGTGCGCGCCCTTGGCCAAGTCGACGAAGACCTCCTCGACCGGTAGCCCGAGCAACGAAAGCATCAATTGAACGCGATGGGAATGGCCGGAAAGCGGGAAGTGATAGTGCTTGATAGGGTTCATGGTCGACTCCGCAGGAAGTGACGCCATCAGCACAACGGCGTCGATGGGGTCATCTTCCGCTCCGGGCCAAAACAAGAGAATCACCCAGAAATGCAATCCATTGTTTCAGCCAGAGAAACAATGCGTCAGCCGCTCAAGGCTGGATGTTCGCGCAATGCACTGACGACAAAATCGACAAAACTGCGGACCCGCGCCGGCGCATTGCGTCCGCCCTGGTACACCACATGGATCGGCAGAGGCGGCAATTCGAAATCGGCCAGGACGATTTCCAGTTCGTCGGCGGCCACGTTGCCTGCCACTTGATAAGACAGGACTCGCGTCATTCCCAACCCCTGGCAAGCGGCGGTGATCGCCGCCTGGTTGGCCGTCACCACCAGCCGAGGCACGGGCCGGACGGCCAACGGTTGGCCTGAGTCGATGAAGGTCCAGCTTTTGACCTGGCCAATGGCCGACGACGCCACCACGGGCATTCGCTCCAGGTCATCCGGATGCCGGGGCCGCCCGTGGCGGGCGAAGAAATCCGGGGAGCCGCACACCACTCGCCGTACTTCACCGACCCGAACGGCGTGTAGGTTGCTGTCCGGCAGCTCGCCGATGCGCAGGGCAACGTCGATGCCCTCCTCCACCAGGCTCACCGTACGGTCCAATAGCAAAGCGTTGATGCTGACCTCTGGGAACCGATGCAGGTAATCCACCAGCAGCGGCGTAACGAACAACTGGCCGAACAGCACCGGCGCGGTGATCGTCAATTGCCCACGGGGCTGAACGTGACTACCGGCCGCCGAATCCTCGGCTTCCTGCAAATCGCTCAGGATCCGCCGACAGTCCTCGAGAAAGCGCTGACCGGCTTCACTCAGGTACACATTGCGGGTGGTGCGCACCAGCAATGGCGTGCCGATGCGTTGTTCCAACCCTGCCACCGCCCGCGTGACGCTGGCCGCCGACAGGCCCAGGCGCCGCGCCGCCGCCGAAAAACCCGACTCTTGGGCCACGGCGAGAAAAACCTGCATTTCCTGGAACCTGTCCATCCATCCCCCGATGAGAAATCCTGATACAAGTTTTCCGCGCGCCTCAAAAGCAGCGCTGCGCCGCCATTGTAGAGGCCTGCGCCAGTGAACCACAGCGTAGCGCAGCCGGACACCGGGACATTGGCTCGGCCAGGGGCGATTGCCCTTGGTACCATCCCTCCTCATGACAGTTTCATGACCGAAGGAAGAACCTGCTGTGGGAGCGAGCTTGCTCGCGATGGCGTCAGTCAGTCACATGCCATATGGACTGATACACCGCTATCGCGAGCAAGCTCGCTCCTACAGGGTGGGTGTGTCGTTCAATGGATTGGCTTCAACAGAAAGGCCCGTTTCTCGTGAATATTCTTTATCGCGCTTCAACCCACCCCCGCGCCGCCCTCATCGCCCTGATTGGCTGCGTATTACTCGTCCCCATGGGCCTGCGTCTCGCCCTGGGTTGGTCCGACCCGCTGGGCTATCTGTCGGACCTGGGCGTCGGTGGGTTACTGATCGCGTTGTTTTATCGTCGCCCCTGGTGGCTGGTGCTGCCGGTATTGCTGGCCTGGAGTGCGTTGACGCTGGCTAGCATCGAGCTGGTCAGTGCGGTGGGGCGGATGCCCAATCCTTCGGACATTCATTACCTGACCGACCCGCAGTTCGTTGAAAACTCCACCAGCGGCGGCTTCGCCCATCCGTGGCTGGCCGCGATCCAGTTGGCCGCGCTGGCGTTCTGGCTGATGACCCAATGGACCAGCCGCCCACACCTGACGCCACGCTTGCCTCGCCACGCCTGGGCCGTGCCCGTGTTGCTCCTGTTGAGCCACGGCGCATTGCAAACCTGGCGCCCCAGTGAGGCGGACCAATGGAACGTGTTCAACCTGCCTCACCAACTCGTCACCGCAGGTGTCGCGGCCGGGCAGGACCAAGCCCGGCAATGGCTCGACGGCGATGCCGTGGACCCCGCCCCGCCCATGGCGGGGCTGACCCGCCTGGACCTCGATGGCAACAGGCTGCTGGCCGAACCGGGGCGTGCGCGCAACGTCCTGGTCATCGCCCTGGAGGGCATTCCCGGCGCCTACGTGAGTGCCAACCGCCAGGCCTTGAACAGCCGCTATCAGGAAAACCTGATGCCACACCTCAGCGCCTGGGCCGAGCGAGGCATGAACACCCCCGATTACGTCCTGCACAGCCACCAGACCATTCGTGGCTTGTACGCGATGCTGTGTGGCGACTACGACAAACTCGACGACGGCACGCCCAAAGGCGTCGAAATGCTCAACCAGACCCAGCGCAACCAGGCCTGCCTCCCGGCCCAGTTGCGCCAGAACGGCTTTTCCACGCATTTCCTCCAGGGCGCGGGCCTGCGGTTCATGGCCAAGGACCGGATCATGCCGCACATCGGCTTCGACACGACCCTGGGCATGGAGTGGTTCACTCGCCCCGCCTACCTGGAATTCCCTTGGGGCAAGGACGACAAGACGTTCTTCGAAGGCGCGCTGGACTACGTAGGGCAACTGCAACAAGCGGACAAGCCCTGGATGCTGACCTTGCTGACCGTTGGCACGCACCAGCCCTACTCGGCGCCGGATGACTACCTGCAACGCTACGACACCGCCAAGCAGGCGGCGGTGGGTTACCTGGACGACGCACTGGCGAGCTTCCTGGCGGGCCTGGAACGCCAGGGCATCCTGGACAATACCCTGGTGGTCATCACCTCGGACGAATCCCATGGCATCGACGATGTGCGGCTGGCCTCGTCCTGGGGGTTCAACCTGACGCTGGCGCCGGAACCATTGCCCCGGATCAAGTCAGGCACCTACGGGCATGTGGACCTGACCGCCTCGATCCTCGATTACTTCGGCTTCACGGTGCCCACGTCGTTGTCCGGTCGCTCGATGTTCAGGGACTACCCGACGGGCCGGGAAATCATGTCGTTCACCAATGGCAAGCTGCGCTACCACGACGGCAAGGGCACATTCACCGAATGCGATTTCCTCCAGCATTGCCGTTACTACAGCAGCGAAGGTTTCATCGCCGACCGCGCCACCTATGGCGGGCAATACAGCGGCCAGCGCGCCCGATTGATCAGCGCCCGGGCCACGGCCCTGGACCAGACCCTGATGCGCACGCCCCTGAACCAGCACTATCAGTTCGGCAGCGCCGATAAAATCCCGCTGCCGGCCCAGGTCACCAATGACTGGACCGACAACCTGATCGGTGCCCAATACCTGGAAATGCCCAAGGGTTCACAGACCCGCGTCAGCCTGACCATCCGTGCGGTAGAGGCCGACCATGCCGCCTACATCTCCCTCAAGGCCAAGGAGTTCGAGCAGGATGTGCCAATGGACCTGCCGACCGAGGTGGCGGTGACACCCGACCAGCCGCTGGTAATGAACATCAGTTTCGACAACCCACAGCAGCGCAAGGCGTTTTCCTTCCATCTGCTCGGCCATGGCGTCGGCGCCATCGAGATCAGCGACTTCAGCGTCGTGACCGAACTGCCGGACCAGACGGACCAGCCGCAATACCTGGACGATATGCAGGAAGACAGCGAGGCCCAATCCAGTTGAACAAAAAACGCGGCTAATCCAGCAACCGATGCAGCTTGGCGTACTGCAACAACATGATGGTCTTGCCGTCGCAGATCTCCCCGCTCTCGATCATGCCCAAGGCCTGGTCGAGGGACAGCTCCAGCACTTCGATCTCTTCGCCCTCGGCTTCAAGGCCACCGCCTTCGTGCTGCTTGTCTTCGTCGAAATATTCGCCGACGAAAAAATGCACCCGCTCAGTCACCGAGCCTGGGCTCATGAAGGCGTCGAACACCTTGCGCACGTCCTGGATGATGTAGCCGGTTTCCTCCTGGGTTTCCTTGCGGATGCAGGTGTGCGGGTCGTCGTTGTCCAACAGGCCGGCGCAGGTTTCTATCAACAGGTCATCATGCCCGTTGACGAAAGCCGGAAAGCGAAACTGCCGGGTCAACACCACCGTTTGCTTGGCCTTGCTGTACAGCAGGATGGTGGCGCCGTTGCCGCGGTCATAGGTCTCGCGCGTCAGTTCGCGCCATTGGCCGTTGCGGCCGAGGTAGTCATAGGTGGTCTTGCGCAGCACGTACCAATCGTCCGAGAGGACTTCGACGTGCTTGATGCGTACGCGATCCTTGATGCTGATTGCCTGTGTCATTCATCACTCCATTCCGGCCCCGGGGCCCGGCATAAAAATCCTGTTCGGGTGTTCGGTGCCCATAAAAAAAACCACGATGGCCCATCGTCTTTTCTCGTTCGACAAAACCTGCCCGCTCGTTAACTCTTCGACCAGCCCTGGGCCTGCGGGGATGCATAAATAAAAACAAGCCAGACGAGAACTCCTCATGGGCATCCATCTGAAATTCGGTCACAAGATTCTTCTTGGTGCCTGCGCCATCGTGATGACGGTATTTCTGTCTTTCTCTTTGTTCAACGACCATCGCCAGGAAGCCAGCACCCGCGAAGCACTGCACAGCAATCTGCAGGCCACGGGCCAGTTGCTGGGTGCGAACCTCGGCAGCTGGCTGGCCGGCCGGATCCTGTTGATCGAAGGTGCCGCCGAAACCGTCGCCGCTCATCCCACGCCGGACACCATCAGCCGCGTTCTATCCCAGGACATCATTACAAAGACCTTCATAGCCAGCTACGTCGGTCTTGAAGACAGTCGGTTCTTTATTCATCCCGAACGGGTGATGCCCGATGGCTATGATGTCCGCCAACGCTCTTGGTACAAAGACGCGGCTCGCACCCTTCAACCCGTGCTCACCGAACCCTACATCGGTGCGGGTATCGATTATCTGATCATGACCCAAGCGGCTCCGATCAAGGTCAATGGCAAAGCCGTTGGGGTACTGGGTGCGAGCCTGAGCCTGGAACAACTCGCGAAAATCATCAATGCCGTGGACCTCAACGGCATAGGCTATGCCTTCCTGGTCAGCGACGACGGCAAGATCCTGGTGCACCCGGACAGCACGCGGGTTACCCAGACACTGGCGCAAGCGTTCCCCGAAGGCCCGCCGAGTATCAACAGGGCCTTGAATGAAGTGCAGGAAAACGGTCAGGCGCGGATCGTCACTTTTACGCCGATCGACGGCCTACCCTCGCTGCACTGGTCCATCGGACTTTCCGTGGATAAAGACAAAGCCTACGCCGCACTCCATGAGTTTCGCACCTCGGCGCTGATCGCCACCCTGATCGCGATGCTGGTCATGGTCGGCTTGCTCGGCCTGCTGATCAACGCCCTGATGCGACCTTTACGCAGCATGGGCTTAGCCATGCAATCCATAGCCGATGGCGAAGGTGACCTGACCCAACGCCTGCACAGCCTGTCCCGGGACGAGTTCGGCCTGATGGCAGCAGGGTTCAACCGCTTCGTCGAACGGATCCAACAATCGATCCGAGAAGTCCTGGCGTCCAGTATCCAGCTCACTCAATTGGCATCACAGGTCAGCCAGGCGTCCAACTCTTCCCTGAAAAGCTCTGACACTCAAGCGGCGCTGACCCATAACGTTGCCACGGCGATCAATGAACTGGGGGCCGCTGCCCAGGAAATCGCTCGTAGCGCCGCTCACGCGTCAAGCCGCGCCTCTGACACCAGAGATCGGACCCGGGAAGGCCAGTCTGTGGTGCAGCAAAGTATCAGTGCCATGTCGCAACTCTCGTCGCAAGTGGTCAATACGCGCCAGGACATCGAAAGCCTGAATGAAAAAACGCTGAAGATCGGACGTATTCTCGACGTCATCAAAGGCATCTCTGACCAGACCAACCTGCTGGCCCTTAACGCTGCCATCGAGGCCGCCCGCGCCGGAGATGCCGGACGCGGTTTTGCGGTGGTCTCGGACGAAGTGCGCACGCTCGCCCATCGCACCCAACAATCAGCCCAGGAAATCCACGGCATGATCGAGGCGTTGCAAGCAAATGCCGGCAACGCGGTGAGCGCCATGCTCGAAAGCCAGCGTTACAGCGACGACAACGTCAATACTGCCAAGCTCGCGGGCGAACGGCTCGATCGCGTGCTGCTAGGTATTGGCGAGATCGACGAGATCAACCTGTCGGTGGCCACCGCCACCGAAGAGCAAACCTCAGTGGTGGATAACCTCGATCGCGACATCAGCCACATCAATGACCTGAACCAGGAAATGGTCGGCAACCTGCAATCCACCTTGCAGGCCTGCACAGAACTGGAAGATCAGTCACGCCGCCTGCAACAAATGGTCAATACCTTCAAGATCTGAACGTCATCCAGGACCGGATTGGCGGCGATCGCTCCGGTCCTGGCACGAATAAAGGGCTCCAACTACAAGGCCGGAACGCGGGGCAATGCGCGCTTGTGGGCCGTCTTGATGTAGGCGTGCTCGATGATCTGTCGCGCCTGGGGCGACACCTCTTGGCCCATCAGGTACGCGTCGATTTCCTCGTAGCTGCAGCCATACGCCACTTCGTCCAACTTGCCGGGCGCCAGGTCTTCCAGGTCCGCGGTCGGCGCCTTGCGCACCAGGTGCGCGGGGGCGCCCATCGCGTCGGCCAACAATCGCACCTGGGTCTTCGTCAGCCCGGACAACGGTGCCAGGTCGCACGCGCCGTCGCCGAACTTGGTGAAAAACCCCATCACCGCCTCTGCCCCATGATCGGTGCCCACCACCAACCCGTTGCTTAAGTTGGCGATGGCGTATTGCGCCAGCATCCGTGCCCGGGCCTTGGCGTTGCCTTTGGCAAAGTCGGTGAGTTCGGCCGAAGGCTGCAAGCCATCGATGGCGATGCTGCCCATCAGCCCGTCGACACACGCGGCGATGTTGCTGGTGGTGATCACGTCCGGCCGGATGAAATCCAGGGAAGCCTGGGCGTCTTGCTCGTCGGCCTGGGCCTTGTACGGCAGCCGGACGGCGATAAACCGCGCCGCGTAGTCTTCACCCCGCAGTTGCTCCACCGCCAACTGGCAGAGGCGACCGGCGGTAAGGGAGTCGACGCCGCCACTGATCCCCAGGACCAGGGACTGGCAACCCGACTCGCGCAAGATCTGCTTTATGAACTCGACGCGGCGGGCAATCTCGGTTGCTTCGCCGCCCTGCGTGAGTTGGCGGTCGATGCCCAGCTCCTGGGCAATGCTCTCTTGCTGAAACGAAGTCATATCAAGCTCCCAACTGTGGATTGATCAGGGCGACGTTGAACACTTGGGCGGCGTACCGCAGAAACGAGACATCCTCGCAGACGTTCTTGATCGGGTCGTCGGAGAACTTCACCACCGGTTCGCCGTGGACCCGCACCAGTTTCATGACGATGCTCAGCGGTTCGACACCGTCGACATCACAAGCCAGGCTGGTGCCCATGCCAAAGCCGAATTTGGCCTTGCCGCGAACATGACGCAGGATCGGCAGGCACTTTTCGAAATTGAGGCCATCGGAGAACATCAGGTCCTTGGTACGCGGATCGATGCCCAGTTCCTGGTAGCGCCCCAGCACCTTGTCGGCCCAGACGATCGGATCACCGGAATCCTGGCGCAGGCCGTCATAGAGCTTGGCAAAGTACAGGTCGAAATCCTTGAGGAAAAAGTCGGTGCTGATGCAGTCCGTCAGGGCGATACCAAGGCGGCCGCGATACTCGCGCACCCAGTTTTCCAACGCCGCGTTCTGGCTCTCGCGCAAGCGCCCGAGTTGCTGGTGCACCATCAGCCATTGGTGAGCCATGGTGCCAATCAGGGGCAGATCGAACTCGTAGGCCAAGTGAGCGTTACTGGTGCCGACAAAGACCCCAGGAAAATCGCTGCGCATCACATTCACCACTTCACGCTGGGCCCTGAACGACAGCCGCCGCCGGGTGGAGAAGTCTGAAACGCGAAACTCGGCGAGTTCTTCACGGCTGGCATTTTTCTCCAGCCATTCGAACTTCTGGTACAACTTGCGGGTGACGTCGGCCAACTCGACCTCGGGGTATTTCTCGCGGTTGCGCAGTTCGCTGACCATCGCCAATACCGGTTGCTCGAACATGATGCAGTGCAGCATCGGGCCACGGACGCGGATGTGAAGTTGGCCATCGACTTCCGCAACGTGGATGTAACGCAAATTGAAGCGAAACAGGCCAAGAAACTGTTCGAAGTCCGGGGTCAGGTACTCACGGAAACGCTTGTTGAACAGGAACCGCTGCTCCCCTTCGCGCAGCTGCAACCCGGCGAGCTTCTCCAGTTCGACACGGATGTCCGGGATCAGGTGACCGAGCCGCTCCTTGGAACGCACGATGAACTGGTATTCCACCTCGACATTCGGGTGCTGGTGCAAGACCGCCTGCATCATGGTGAAGGTGTAGTAGTCGGTATCCAGAAGGCTCTGGATGGTGCCACTGCTTGAATCGAATGCACTGTCCATGTCTTTTCCTTATGGGTTTGCCAGGCGGATGGTTTCTTCGCGGGTCGCGGCAACCGAGATCCCCGCTTGCTGCATGTCTTGGATGGCTTGAATCGCCCCCTCCTCACTGATGGCCCGGCAGGCCGGGAGGTGAATGATCACCTTGAAGCCGGCGGCGGCCAGTTGCAGGGCGGTGGTCTTGACGCAGAAATCCAGCGCCAGCCCGCCGACAATGACCTGCTCCACTCCCAGGCCCCTCAGGTACTCGATCACCCCGGTGGACAGCTTGCCGTGCAGGTCGTGGTAGCAGGCGCCGTACGGGTGCAAATCCGGCTCGACCCCCTTCCAGACGAAATAGTCGTAGTCGTACGGGGTCGGCAGTTGATCCAGCAGGGCGAAACCTTCGGTACCAGGGACGCAGTGGCTGACCCAGGTGATGTCGGCGTGCTCGAGCCCGGTCGGCACGAACATCTGTGCGTGATCGGCGACCACCCACGGGGCCAGGGGCGAATGGGCGTCCTTGCTGCCGATACGGAGGCTGGCCAGGGACGCGATGAAATTCAGCTCACCGGCAATCTGATCACCACCCGGCACCGGAAGCTCATCGGGGCATAGCGGCGTGAAGCTCTTTTGCGCATCGACATCGAAGGAAGCGGTTTTCCGGGTCAGGCTGTTCATGCTGGGTTTCTCCTCTTCATGGCCACGAGAGTACACAAGGTGTACTTTCATAACAAGCCATCCGTAGAAAATATTTTTGACGTGCCCTTTCTATCCAAACCAATTGGTTAAACAGAAAGCGGGTTTTCACAAAAAAGATTTTGCTGATAGAGTACATGTCATGTACTAACAGAGGATGAGCCATGTTCGAGATAGCCCTTTATGGCGGCGCCTTCAATCCCCCTCACGCCGGTCATGCCCAGGTGATGATCGAGGCCTCATGCCAGGCCAGACGCGTGCTGGTGGTCCCAAGCTTGCGGCATCCCTACGGCAAGCAAATGGTTGACTATGAGGTGCGCCTGAACTGGCTGGAATCGATCGTCGAAAACGTTCAGCCGCTGTGCCGCGCCGAAGTGCGTGCAAGCCGGGTGGAACAGGTCGTGGCCCGCGGCGTTGAAGGCGCGATCTACAGCTACACCCTGCTCGCCCACCTCGCCGACAGCCTGGCCCTGGACGGCAAGCGGATCGCGTTGGTGGTGGGCCAGGATGTCGCGGACCTGCTGCCGACCTTCTATCGCGGGCAGGAATTGCTGGAGCGTTTTTCCATCCTTCGCGTGGAGGAAAAGATCCACGTGCGCAGCACCGTGGTTCGCGAACGGCTGGCCTTGGGCGAGCCGCTTCCCAGCGACTGGATGGCACCCGGCATGAACCCGTTAAACTATGACCTTTACGCTACCCACGGAAATCGACATGCCCACTAGCACAGCCCCCGCCCGCGGTTACCTGCACACCATCGACCTCTGTGTGCTGCGCTTCTGCCGGGAGACCCAGGCGCTGGAAATCCTCCTGAACCGACGGGAAGCCGAGCCGTTCGCCGGCCATTGGGCGCTGCCCGGGATCGTGGTCAATGGTGACGTCGAAGATCTCACGCTGAACGACGCCGTGGAGCGCCTGCGCAGCTCGAGCAAAGTGGGCATGCCGCTGGCCTGGATCGAACAGGTGGGTACCGTCGGCGACGCCTTCCGCGACCCACGCTGCTGGTCATCCTCGACGTTCTACCTGGCGATTGTCAGCGAGGCGGTCCAGCTCGCCGAACACCAGGGGTTTTTCCCCCTCAAGGATGTCGCCGACGCCTCGATCAAACTCCCTTTCGACCACAACAGCCTGGTGGCCGCCGTCCAGGAACGGTTGTTGTCCAAAGCCCTCTACAGCAGCCTGCCGCTGATGTTCCTGGGCCCGGAATTCAGCGCGCCGGAAGCGGTGAGCATTTTCTCCGTGGTACTCGACCGCCCGGTGCTCAAGACCAGCATGCGCCAGCGTTTGCTGAAGATGACCGAGGCGGGTTATTTGCAGGAAACCGGCCGCAAGAAAAGCGGCGACGGCGGCCGCCCGCAACGCACGGTGGAAAACCTCAAGCCGGGAGCCGTTTATCTTTTTGATCGTTGCTT
The DNA here is from genome assembly GCF_001307275.1 of Pseudomonas fluorescens. NCBI lineage: Bacteria > Pseudomonadati > Pseudomonadota > Gammaproteobacteria > Pseudomonadales > Pseudomonadaceae > Pseudomonas > Pseudomonas fluorescens. Next base: position 2,662,346 of record NZ_CP012831.1, on the reverse strand, counting down.
TCTGGAATAGTGCTTAGGGGGCCAGCGCAAATGCTGGCGCCATCCGCTCCTGCTCATTGCTTGAGATGCCCAGATACCGTGCGACCCTGGGCCATTTTCTGACGACGCCCTGGAACCTCTCGATGGTTTGTCTGGCATCGTCAGCGGAGACGCGGAAATAACCGGCCACGCTCATTGCCAGATCAAGGTCTATGGCGTTATCGGCCTCTGAAACGTTGAGCCTCAAGCCAGTGTCACCAGGGACAGGGTTCATGTCATACGCAGGCGAAAGACGCCAACCGCGCCCTGGCTCCAATAGGAAGCCGTGGTTTCGTAGATGATCATCAGTATTCGAAACCAGCATGTTGAAGACAATTCTTCGCCAAAGCTCGGGAAGATCCACGTCGGCAGCGGCCCCCTCCCTGACCAATACCTCTGCAATCTCCAGGTAACTGGCCCCTGTCTCATGCCCATCACCATCCTGATGGTCCGTCAGGGTCATCGCTGAAGCAAAGTGAAGTCGACCACCCGTTGCTGTTCTGTCAAAGCGCTTAACCATGAAACAGTGGTACTCACTCGCGTACCGTTGCGCTTTTCCTTCAGCCACATAGAGCCCGCAGCCTTGGGCCAATGTGTTGACGACCATCTCCCAGCCGCCCACGTCGTGGGTGTCTCTATTACTGGGAAATTTTCCTATCCAGAGCGCGTGCTCGTCATCTACTACACTTGCCTTGGGCCTCGCTCCACCCAGAGAGCCACCTGGAGCAATGAGCATTCGAATCCAGTCCTGACCCTGAGCCCCCCGATCCTCTCCAGCTTCAAATCGACGCGAAGCCTCTTCAAGCTCACGCATGCGGGCCATCGGGGGAGCGGCATGCTCCACATGGTCGTCAAGGAACGCTCCTTCTTCCTCGACTTTGAAACGCAGTCCCCCTACCCGGTAGGCGTCGTGAACCCCGATGAGATAGTCCGAGTCAAACAGCCGTGCGTCCTGCGGTACGACTCCTGCTCTTTTGTCCCGCTCCAAGCGACGATCCATCAACAGTCGCCCCCATCGATCAGGCGAGGAGTCCGATACGCACCCAAAGCAATTTCTCGTTGGATATTGCCGCCCTTCGTAAGGCTGAATCCGAGGGTCGATCGCAATCTGAGTGTGAAGGGTTTGAAGAACAGCCCGCGCGTACTCGAACTCCATACGCTCGGATCCTGCCAATCTGCGGGAATGAAGGGTTCCAAGCAGTACGGGGGCTGTTTCATTCCAGTCTGCGTAGACGAAAATCCTTTCAGGCATCGTCGTCCCCTAAAAGCTTCTTAGCCAGTTCAGAGCTTGTCTGGCTTCGGCTGTCAGCGGCTGGTGAGGTAGAACTGTTCTCTTTTGCCGAGACGCTGACCAGATTGTCCCAATGAAACTGGGGCAGCCGTACTTTTGGCTTGATGTGCTCGACTGCAGAACGCCCTTTCAATTCGGCATCTTGCAGATCACGGCCTAATTCATCCGTGCGTGCGAGCAATTCAAGGTCCTTCTCCAACCCCAAGGCTACCAATACCGAAACGTAGGCCCCGATGGTCACAGCAGGACTGCCACTTTCCAGCGCCCTCAACGTGGGAGCGCTCATGCCCGCCCGCGCAGCCATTTGCGCCGCAGTGATCTTACGGCGCTTACGAGCCAGCTCGATCCGTTCGCCAAGCTGGCGCAGGAGCCGCTCAGCGGATGGCATGAGGGGTGCTGTTTTTTTCGGCATGGCAGTATTTTTTCAATTTCTTTGAGGATTTGAAAAAATACTAGCACATGGATGATCGGAATCTGCCAACAACGAGAAAAAATGAAAGTATTTTTTCATATTCATAAAGAAAATCGAAAAATACCTTCCAAGCCAAATCTTGGTTACTCAAAGATCAGCGCAGATGTCAGGTCGGTTTTTTCTTCAGCTGTTCGGTGAAGGGTCGGGATAGGTGTCATCCATTTGTAGGGACCGAGGCGGCTGAACGAATGAGCGGGTTTAGCAGTGCTAAACCCGACCAGATTCATTACCTAGGATCACCAAGAAGCCTGGCCCTTGGTGGACGACTCACTCCACCGTCACAGACTTCGCCAGATTCCGCGGCTGGTCCACATCAGTCCCCTTGAGCACCGCGACGTAGTACGACAGCAGCTGCAACGGGATGGTGTAGAGGATCGGCGACAGGATGTCGTGGATGTGCGGCATGTGCACCACGTGGGTGCCTTCACCGTTGGTCATGCCGGCTTGCTCGTCTGCAAAGACGATCAACTGGCCGCCGCGGGCGCGCACTTCCTGCAGGTTGGACTTGAGCTTTTCCAGCAGCTCGTTGTTCGGCGCCACGGTGACCACCGGCATGTCGTTATCCACAAGCGCCAGCGGGCCGTGCTTGAGTTCACCGGCCGGGTAGGCCTCGGCGTGGATATAGGAGATTTCCTTGAGCTTCAAGGCCCCTTCCATCGCCACCGGGAATTGCGCGCCACGCCCGAGGAACAGGGTGTGGTTCTTCTCGGCGAACAGTTCGGCGATTTTTTCCACGGTGCTGTCCATGGCCAGGGCTTCGCCCAGGCGGGCCGGCAGGCGGCGCAGTTCTTCCACCAGTTTGGCCTCGACGCCCTCGTCCAGCGTGCCGCGGACCTGGCCCAGGGACAGGGTCAGCAGCAGCAGGCCCACCAATTGCGTGGTGAACGCCTTGGTCGACGCCACGCCGATCTCACGACCGGCCTGGGTCAGCAGGGTCAAGTCGGACTCGCGCACCAGCGAGCTGATGCCGACGTTGCAGATCGCCAGGCTGGCGAGGAAACCCAGTTCCTTGGCGTTGCGCAGGGCCGCCAGGGTGTCGGCGGTTTCCCCGGACTGGGAAATGGTGACGAACAAGGTGTCCGGCTGCACCACCACCTTGCGGTAACGGAACTCACTGGCCACTTCGACCTGGCACGGAATACCAGCCAGTTCTTCGAGCCAGTAACGGGCGACCATCCCGGCGTGATAGCTGGTGCCGCAGGCGACGATTTGCACGTTACGTACTTTGGCGAACAGTTCGGCGGCCTGTGGGCCGAACGCCTGGACCAGCACCTGGCTCTGGCTCATGCGGCCTTCCAGGGTGCGCTGCACCACGGCCGGTTGTTCGTGGATTTCCTTGAGCATGAAGTGGCGGAACTCGCCCTTGTCGGCGGCTTCGGCACCGTCGCGGTATTGAACGGTCTCGCGCTCCACGGCTTTGCCGTCGATGTCCCAGATTTGCACGCTGTCGCGGCGAATCTCGGCGATATCGCCTTCTTCCAGGTACATGAAGCGGTCGGTGACCTGACGCAGCGCCAACTGATCGGAAGCCAGGAAGTTTTCCCCCAGGCCCAGGCCGATCACCAATGGGCTGCCGCTGCGGGCTGCGACCAGGCGATCAGGTTGTTTCGCGCTGATGACCGCCAGGCCATAGGCGCCGTGCAGTTCCTTGACGGTGGCCTTGAGGGCCACGGTCAGGTCCGCCAGGTCCTTGAGCTTGTGGTTGAGCAGATGGGCGATGACTTCAGTGTCGGTGTCCGAAGTGAACACATAACCGAGCGCCTTGAGCTGTTCACGCAGGGCTTCGTGGTTTTCGATGATGCCGTTGTGCACCACCGCCAGATCGCCGGAGAAATGCGGGTGAGCGTTACGCTCGCACGGCGCGCCATGGGTGGCCCAACGGGTGTGGGCGATACCCAGGCGACCGAGCAGCGGTTCGGCGTCCAGCGCCTGCTCCAGCTCGCTGACCTTGCCCGGACGACGCATGCGCTCGAGCTTCTCGTCGTGGGTGAACACCGCCACACCGGCGCTGTCGTAGCCGCGGTATTCCAGGCGCTTGAGGCCTTCGAGCAAGATTGCTGTGATGTTGCGTTCAGCAACGGCGCCGACAATTCCACACATGCTATTTCTCCTGGCTGACAGGCGCGCAGATCACGGTGATGCCGCGGGCCTGAATCTGATCGCGGGCCTCTACGGGCAGGCGATCATCGGTAATGAGGGTATGGACGCTGCTCCACGGCAGCTCCAGGTTGGGGATCTTGCGGCCGATCTTGTCGGCCTCCACCATCACGATCACTTCCCGGGCAACCTCAGCCATCACGCGGCTCAAGCCCAGCAGTTCGTTGAAGGTGGTGGTACCTCGAACCAGATCGATGCCGTCGGCGCCGATGAACAACTGGTCGAAGTCGTAGGAGCGCAGAACCTGCTCGGCCACCTGGCCCTGGAACGACTCGGAGTGAGGGTCCCAGGTGCCGCCGGTCATCAACAGCACCGGCTCGTGCTCCAGTTCGCTCAAGGCATTGGCGACGTGCAGGGAATTGGTCATCACCACCAGGCCCGGCTGTTGGCCGAGTTGAGGGATCATGGCGGCGGTGGTGCTGCCACTGTCGATGATGATCCGCGCGTGTTCGCGGATCCGCTTCACGGCGGCCCGGGCAATGGCGAGTTTGTACTTGGAAACGGTTTGCCCGTTATCGGCCACCAACTCCTGCGGCATCGGCACCGCGCCACCGTAGCGACGCAGCAGCAGGCCATTGGTTTCCAGGGCGGCGAGGTCCTTGCGAATCGTAACCTCCGAGGTTTCGAAGCGCTTGGCCAGCTCATCCACACTGACCTCGCCCTGCTCTTGGAGCAAAGCAAGGATGTTGTGACGGCGCTGTGGCGTATTGCGTTTCGACATGGCGGCTTAAGTTTCGATTCGAAAGATAACGTAAGCAATCAAAACCTATTGCAACGATATCGTCAAGGCGCCAGAAGAAAAATTCAGAAATCCTCTCATCCCTGTGGGAGCGAGCTTGCTCGCGAAGGGGCCAGGCCAGGCAATACAGCTTTACCTGATACACCGCTATCGCGAGCAAGCTCGCTCCCACAGGGGTTGTGGATAACTTAGGGCTTCTTGATTTTTTCCGGCCGCTTCCAGCCGTCGATGTTGCGTTGGCGCGCGCGCGCCACCGCCAATTGGCCGTTATCCACATTCTGGGTCAGGGTCGAACCGGCCGCCGTGGTCGCACCACTGGAGATATCCACAGGCGCCACCAAGGAGTTGTTGGAGCCGATGAAGACATCGTCACCCATTACGGTTTTCCACTTGTTGGCGCCATCGTAGTTGCAGGTGATGGTGCCGGCGCCAATGTTGGTGCGGGCGCCGACTTCAGCGTCACCCAGGTAGGTCAGGTGACCGGCCTTGGCGTCTTCGCCCAAATGAGCGTTCTTGAGTTCGACGAAGTTACCCACATGGGCACGGGCTTCCAGCACGGAGCCTGGACGCAACCGCGCAAACGGGCCGGCATCGCTGCCTTCGCCCATGACCGCGCCATCGAGATGGCTGTTGGCCTTGATCACCACGCCTTTGCGCAGGGTGCTGTCCTTGATCACGCAGTTCGGGCCGATGACCACATCGTCTTCGATGACGACCTTGCCTTCGAGGATGACGTTGATATCGATGACCACGTCGCGACCCACGCTGACTTCACCACGCACATCGAAACGGGACGGATCGCGCAGGGTCACGCCTTGGGCCATCAGGCGGCGGGCGGCGCGCAATTGATAGTGGCGCTCCAGCTCGGCCAGTTGCCGGCGATCGTTGGCGCCCTGCACTTCCATGGCATCCAGCGGCTGCTCGGTGGCGACCACCAGCCCATCGGCAACGGCCATGGCAATCACATCGGTCAGGTAGTACTCACCCTGGGCGTTGTTGTTCGACAGACGACTCATCCAGTCGCCCAGGCGCTCGGCCGGCACGGCAAGAATTCCGGTGTTGCCCTCGGTGATCGCGCGCTGTGCCTCGTTGGCGTCCTTTTGCTCGACAATCGCCGTCACCTGGCCGTCGGCGTTGCGCACAATGCGACCGTAACCGGTGGGGTCATCCAGCTCGACGGTCAGCAGGCCCAACTGCTGCGGGGCGGCGTGCTTGAGCAGGCGCTGCAAGGTCTCGACTTCGATCAGCGGCACATCGCCGTAGAGAATCAGCACCGTATCGGCCGTGATGAACGGCACGGCCTGGGCCACGGCATGGCCGGTGCCCAGTTGTTTGTCCTGCAGCACGAAATTCAGGTCATCCGCCGCCAGGCGTTCGCGTACCGCATCGGCACCGTGGCCGATGACCACATGAATGCGCTGTGGATCAAGTTGCCGCGCGCTGTGGATAACATGACCGAGCATGGAATTGCCGGCGACCGGGTGCAAGACCTTGGGCAACGCCGAACGCATGCGGGTGCCTTGGCCGGCCGCGAGGATAACGATTTCAAGAGACATGACTGGCTACCAATCCTGGGTGGTCAGCGGCTGCGACCAGGTAATGAATAGGGGGAAAAGAAAAAAGGGTAGCCGAGGCTACCCTTTTTAATCAATCGCACAGAAGCAGACGGCTTAGCCGCCGAACTTCTTGCGGATCTGCTGGACGGTACGCAGCTGGGCTGCGGCCTCGGCCAGACGTGCGGCAGCAGAACCGTAGTCGAACTCCGCGCCGCGCTCGTGCAGGGCCTTCTCGGCGGCCTTGACGGCCTCCTGAGCGGAAGCTTCGTCCAGGTCGGCAGCACGTTGCACGGTGTCGGCAAGGACCTTGACCATGTTCGGCTGAACCTCGAGGAAACCACCGGAGATGTAGAACACCTCCCGTTCCCCGCCCTGCTTGGTCAGAGTAATCGGACCTGGCTTCAAGCTGGTGATCAGCGGTGCGTGACCCAGGGCGATACCAAGATCACCCAGCTCACCGTGCGCAACCACAAACTCGACCAGACCGGAGAAGATTTCCCCTTCCGCACTGACGATATCGCAATGGACTGTCATAGCCATCTGATTGCCTCAACCTAAATTAGCGCCCGTTGCCGGGCGCCGGGATTACAGTTTCTTGGCTTTCTCGATCGCTTCTTCGATGCCGCCGACCATGTAGAACGCTTGTTCTGGCAGGTGGTCGTAGTCACCGTTGAGGATGCCTTTGAAGCCAGCAATGGTGTCTTTCAGGGAAACGTATTTACCCGAGGCACCGGTGAAGACTTCAGCCACGAAGAACGGCTGCGACAAGAAGCGCTGGATCTTACGAGCACGGTTTACCAACTGCTTGTCGGCTTCCGACAGCTCGTCCATACCCAGGATCGCGATGATGTCCTTCAGTTCCTTGTAACGCTGCAGCACGTACTGAACGCCGCGAGCGGTGTCGTAGTGCTCCTGGCCGATCACGTTCGGGTCCAGTTGGCGCGAAGTCGAGTCCAGTGGGTCTACCGCTGGGTAGATACCCAGGGAAGCGATGTCACGGGACAGAACGACGGTGGCGTCCAAGTGGGCGAAGGTGGTCGCTGGCGACGGGTCGGTCAAGTCGTCCGCTGGTACGTATACCGCTTGGATCGAGGTGATCGAGCCTTGCTTGGTGGAAGTGATGCGCTCTTGCAGCACGCCCATCTCTTCAGCCAGGGTCGGCTGGTAACCTACTGCCGAAGGCATACGGCCCAGCAGTGCGGATACTTCGGTACCGGCCAGGGTGTAACGGTAGATGTTGTCGACGAACAGCAGAACGTCGTTACCTTCGTCACGGAACTTCTCGGCCATGGTCAGGCCGGTCAGGGCTACGCGCAGACGGTTTCCCGGCGGCTCGTTCATCTGGCCGTAGACCAGTGCCACTTTGTCCAGAACGTTGGAATCCTTCATCTCGTGGTAGAAGTCGTTACCCTCACGAGTACGCTCACCCACACCGGCGAACACGGAATAACCGCTGTGCTCGATGGCGATGTTACGGATCAGTTCCATCATGTTTACGGTCTTGCCTACACCGGCACCACCGAACAGACCGACTTTACCGCCCTTGGCGAACGGGCAAACCAGGTCGATAACCTTGATGCCGGTTTCCAGCAGCTCGTTGCCACCAGCCTGTTCAGCGAAGGTTGGCGCAGGACGGTGAATGCCCCAGCGCTCTTCGGTGTCGATCGGGCCAGCTTCGTCGATCGGGTTGCCCAGTACGTCCATGATCCGGCCCAGGGTCGCTTTACCGACCGGTACGGAGATGGCTGCGCCAGTGTTGTTGACGTCCAGACCGCGCTTCAAGCCCTCGGTGGAGCCCATCGCAATGGTACGAACCACGCCGTCGCCCAGCTGCTGCTGAACTTCCAGGGTGGTTTCGGCGCCTTGAACCTTCAAGGCGTCGTAGATGCTCGGTACGCTGTCGCGTGGGAATTCCACGTCGATAACGGCGCCGATGATTTGAACGATACGTCCGCTACTCATAGCTGGATCCTCTGAATATTTGAACCGTTAAACCGCGGCAGCGCCGCCGACGATTTCCGAGATCTCTTGGGTGATCGCAGCCTGACGCGCCTTGTTGTAGATCAGCTGCAAATCGCTGATCAAATCACCGGCGTTGTCGGTAGCGTTCTTCATCGCGATCATCCGCGCCGCTTGTTCAGCTGCGTTGTTCTCGACCACCGCCTGGTAGACCTGCGACTCCACGTAGCGGACCATCAAGCCGTCGAGCAGCTCCTTGGCATCCGGTTCGTAGAGATAGTCCCAGTGGTGCTTGAGTTCCTGTTCCGGGGTCGCCACCAGTGGAATCAACTGCTCCACGGTCGGCTGTTGCGTCATGGTGTTGATGAACTTGTTGGATACCACGGACAGGCGGTCGATCCGGCCTTCCAGGTAAGCATCCAGCATCACCTTGACGCTGCCGATCAGGTCATTGATCGACGGTTCTTCACCCAGGTGGCTGATAGCAGCGACGACGTTGCCGCCGAAGTTGCGGAAGAAAGCCGCACCCTTGCTACCGACCACGCACAGATCGATCTCGACGCCTTGTTCGCGGTTTGCCGCCATGTCCTTGACCAGGGCCTTGAACAGGTTGGTGTTCAAGCCGCCGCACAGACCACGGTCACTGCTCACCACAACGTAACCGACGCGCTTGACGGCGCGTTCGATCATGAACGGGTGGCGGTATTCCGGGTTGGCGTTGGCCAGATGACCAATCACCTGGCGGATGCGCTCCGCATAAGGACGGCTAGCAGCCATGCGCATTTGTGCCTTGCGCATTTTGCTGACCGCCACTTTTTCCATGGCGCTGGTAATCTTTTGCGTGCTTTTGATGCTCGCAATCTTACTGCGAATCTCTTTTGCGCCTGCCATGTAACACCTATCAGGTTAGCAAGCGGGAGCCTTGCGGCTCCCGCTGCGGCTTACCAGGTTTGGGTGGCCTTGAACTTCTCGATACCGGCCTTGAGGCCAGCGTCGATTTCGTCATTGAAGTCACCTTTAACGTTGATCTTGGCCATCAAATCGGCGTGATCGCGGTTGAAGAAAGCGATCAGCGCTTGTTCGAAGCTGCCGATCTTGGCGATTTCAATGTCAGTCAGGAACCCACGCTCAGCGGCATACAGCGACAGCGCCATGTCAGCGATTGACATTGGTGCGTATTGCTTCTGCTTCATCAGCTCGGTAACGCGCTGACCATGCTCAAGTTGCTTACGGGTCGCTTCGTCCAGGTCAGAAGCGAACTGGGCGAATGCCGCCAGTTCACGGTACTGGGCCAGGGCGGTACGGATACCACCGGACAGCTTCTTGATGATCTTGGTCTGAGCGGCACCACCCACACGGGATACCGAAACACCGGCGTTCACAGCAGGACGGATGCCCGAGTTGAACATGGCCGATTCCAGGAAGATCTGACCGTCGGTGATGGAAATCACGTTGGTCGGAACGAACGCGGAAACGTCGCCAGCCTGGGTTTCGATGATCGGCAGCGCGGTCAGGGAACCGGTCTTGCCAGTCACTGCGCCGTTGGTGAACTTCTCTACGTACTCTTCCGAAACGCGGGATGCGCGCTCCAGCAGACGGGAGTGGAGATAGAACACGTCGCCTGGGTAGGCTTCACGGCCTGGTGGACGGCGCAGCAGCAGGGAAATCTGGCGGTAGGCCACTGCTTGCTTGGACAGATCGTCATAAACGATCAGCGCGTCTTCACCGCGGTCGCGGAAGTATTCGCCCATGGTGCAACCGGAGTACGGTGCCAGGAACTGCAGTGCGGCCGATTCGGAAGCACTGGCGGCAACGATGATGGTGTTAGCCAGTGCACCGTTTTCTTCCAGCTTGCGAACCACGTTGGCGATGGTCGATTGCTTCTGACCGATTGCCACGTAGACGCAGAAGATGCCGCTGTTTTTCTGGTTGATGATCGCGTCGATCGCCAGAGCGGTCTTACCGATCTGACGGTCGCCGATGATCAGCTCACGCTGGCCACGGCCGACAGGGATCATGGCATCGACAGCCTTGTAGCCAGTCTGTACAGGCTGGTCTACCGACTTACGCCAGATCACGCCTGGAGCAACTTTCTCGACCGCGTCGGTCTCGGTGTTGTTCAGCGGACCTTTGCCGTCAACAGGGTTACCCAGTGCGTCGACAACGCGACCCAGCAGTTCCTTACCTACCGGAACTTCGAGGATACGGCCGGTGCACTTGGCGCTCATGCCTTCAGCCAGCGTCGTGTATGCGCCCAGTACCACGGCACCTACAGAGTCTTGCTCCAGGTTGAGGGCCATACCGTAGACGCCGCCCGGAAACTCGATCATCTCGCCGTACATGACGTCGGCCAGACCGTGAATCCGCACGATGCCGTCAGATACGCTGACGACAGTGCCTTCGTTACGGGCTTGGGAGGTCACATCGAGCTTGTCGATGCGGCCCTTGATAATTTCACTTATTTCGGAAGGATTGAGTTGCTGCATTGCTCTGCTGCCCCTTCAAACTCAAGATTTCAATGCTTCGGCAAGTTTCGCGATTTTGCCGCGAATCGAGCCATCGATAACCAGGTCGCCGGCGCGGATGACAACGCCCCCAATCAGGGACTTGTCTTCCTCGACTTGCAGGCGCACTTCCCGGTTGAGTCGTGCACTGAGAACCTTGGCGAGTTTGTCTTGCTGTTCTTGGTTCAATGCGAAAGCACTGGTGACTTCCACGTCTACCGATTTCTCTTGCTCGGCCTTGTACAGGTCGAAAAGAGCGGCGATCTCCGGCAGAAGCGGGAGACGGTCGTTTTCGGCAACGACATGGATGAAATTCTGTGCCTTGGCATCGAACTTGTCGCCGCACACGTCAATGAACGTGGCGGCCTTTTCTGCGCTCGTCAGTCGCGGGGCCTTGAGCACGCGCTGCATGGTGCCGTCTTGCGACACCGCTGCTGCCAGGCCGAGCATGGCTGACCAATTGGCCAGTTGCTGGTGGGCCTGAGCGTGCTCGAAGGCCGCCTTAGCGTAAGGTCGGGCCAACGTGGTCAGTTCTGCCATGATCGCCCTCGCTTAGATTTCAGCAGCCAGTTTGTTTACCAGCTCTGCGTGCGCGTTTTGATCGATTGTGGCACCCAGGATCTTCGAAGCACCGCCAACGGCCAGAGCACCCACTTGGGCACGCAGCGCGTCTTTGACACTGTTGAGTTCCTGTTCGATCTCGGCTTGAGCCTGAGCCTTCACACGGTCAGCTTCGACGCGAGCCTGTTCACGGGCTTCGTCGACAATCTGGGTACCGCGTTTCTTGGCTTGCTCGATGATTTCAGCTGCCTGAGCTTTCGCTTCGCGCAGTTGCTGACCCACTTTCTCATGGGCCAACTCCAGGTCGCGAGCTGCACGGCTGGCAGCGTCCAGACCATCAGCGATCTTCTTTTGACGTTCGTGCAATGCCGCAATGACCGGAGGCCATACGAACTTCATGCAGAACAGTACAAAAATCAGGAACGCAACGGACTGGCCAATCAGGGTCGCATTAATGTTCACGCCAACACCTCGCAGTTACGTTGTCCATCACACCAATCTACTCGAGAAATCCGAGTAATTAGCCAGCGATTTGACCAACGAACGGGTTCGCAAAGGTGAAGAACAGCGCGATACCAACACCGATCATGGTCACGGCGTCGAGCAGACCGGCCACGATGAACATTTTGACTTGCAGCATTGGAACCATTTCTGGCTGACGCGCTGCGCCTTCCAGGAACTTGCCGCCCAACAGGCCGAAACCAATTGCGGTACCCAGTGCGCCCAGGCCGATCAACAGTGCAACAGCGATAGCGGTTAGACCAACTACAGTTTCCATCTTTCCTCCCGACTTTTACGTCGTATGGTTTAGGTTTTTTAGATTAAAGCGGTAAAACAAATCGTTTCTCAGCCCGGTTCGGGCTCCTTCCCGTTTGACCGGGAAGGACATCAGACTAGTCGAGACTGGCCTTAATGGTTTTCTTCGTGCGCCATCGACAGGTAGACGATGGTCAGCATCATGAAGATGAACGCCTGCAGGGTGATGATCAGGATGTGGAACACAGCCCACGCCCACTGCAGAACTACACCCAGGCCGCTGAGCCACAGCAGGCCGCTGCCGAACATCACAGCGATCAGGATGAACACCAGTTCGCCGGCATACATGTTGCCGAACAGACGCAGTGCCAGGGAAATCGGCTTGGCGATCAGGGTCACGAATTCCAGCAGGAAGTTCACCGGAATCAGCAGGGCCTGAACGAGGATGTTCTTGCTGCCGAACGGGTGCAGGGTCAGTTCGCCGATGAAGCCGCCGATGCCCTTGACCTTGATGCTATAGAAAATGATCAGTGCGAAAACCGAGAACGCCATGCCCAGGGTCGCGTTCGGGTCGGTGGTCGACACGGCGCGGAAGGGGATGTGTGCATCGCCGGAGATCAGGATGGCCAGCTGAGGAATCCAGTCGACCGGTACCAGGTCGATGGCGTTCATCAGGAACACCCAGACGAAGATGGTCAGTGCCAGCGGTGCGATCACCGGGCTGCGGCCATGGAAGCTGTCTTTCACGCTGCCATCGACGAATTCGACCAGTACTTCAACGAAGTTCTGCAGTGCACCTGGCTGACCGGAGGTCGCCTTCTTGGCCGCCATGCGGAAAAGAAGAACGAAAATCAGGCCCAGTGCGACCGACCAGCCGAGGGTATCGACGTGGAAAGCCCAGAAGCCCATTTCCTTGGCTTCTGCTGCGGTGTGGGCAAAGCCCCAGCCGCCGTTGGGTAGCTGACCGAAGGTCAGGTTCTGCAAGTGGTGCTGGATATAGCCCGAAGCGGTTGTCTCTGCCATGGTTGCCTCAAACGCCCTAAGGTCTCGAAAGTCTTGTTCTCATTAGCAGGGGAGCGAACCAGCTGACCAGTTGGGTCAGCACGAAGACGCCGAATACAGCCAGCGGCGCCAATGGCTTCACACCTGCGAACGTCAGTGCAAACAGCACTGCCGTCAAAATCAGTTTCCCCGCCTCGCCGGCATAAAAAGACCGGACGATAGCCTGGGCTGCTCGGGCGCCGGAAAACCGAAAGGCCCTGTGAGCGAAGTAAATATTGGGAAGCAAGGCTATCAGGCCTCCGCAAAGGCCTGAGTATCCGGCGACGACTCCTTTCCATTGCCAGAGCGCCAATGTGGCGATCAGTACGACGGTGAATTGAGCCATCAGAACCGGGAAAACTGCCAGACGATGGAACGGCAAGCGGTTTGGCGTGCGGGTTTCCATCGCTTTTGCTCTCCAATAGTCGGCCGCCATAATTCAATAACTTGGCATAATTTGTGCCGACAAAATGCGCGCAGAGTATAGGGGCGGTTCTGCCCCTATTCAACTGTCAGGTAGTGATTTCCGACTGCGCGCTACAAGAGCAATTGTTTCAGCGAATGTGTGCAAGGACACCTTGCAACTCATCGAGGGAGTTATAACCGATCACCAGTTGGCCCTTGCCCTTCTTCCCGTGGCGAATCTGCACCGCAGAGCCCAGGCGCTCGGCCAGGCGTTGTTCGAGGCGGGCGATATCCGGATCGATCTTGGGTGCCTCCACAGGTGCCGGTTTGCCACTGAGCCACTGGCGAACCAGTGCCTCGGTTTGGCGCACGGTGAGCCCCCGTGCGACAACATGTCGCGCCCCTTCAACCTGTTGATTTTCCGGCAAACCGAGCAATGCACGGGCATGGCCCATTTCCAGGTCGCCATGGGACAGCATGGTCTTGATGACTTCCGGCAACGCAATCAGGCGCAGCAGGTTGGCCACGGTCACGCGGGACTTGCCCACCGCCTCGGCAACCTGTTGCTGGGTCAGCTGGAATTCCTGCTGCAAGCGCTGCAAGGCCACGGCTTCCTCGATCGGGTTGAGGTCTTCACGCTGGATGTTCTCGATCAGCGCCATGGCGATGGCCGTTTCATCCGGCACATCGCGGACCATCGCCGGGATGGTTTCCTGGCCGGCCTGCTGGCTGGCGCGCCAGCGACGTTCGCCGGCGATGATCTCGAAGCGTCCATTGGCGATCGGCCGGACCACGATCGGCTGCATCACGCCCTGGCTCTTGATCGATTGGGCCAATTCTTCCAGCGCCTGCGGGTCCATGTCCCGACGCGGCTGGTATTTGCCGCGCTGGATCAGGTCCAGGGGCAAGTGCTGCAGCTCGCGCTGGTCGGCCTGTACGGCCTGTTCTTCCAGCGAGCTGACAGTCGGACCGCTGAGCAGTGCATCCAGTCCACGTCCGAGACCTCGTTTCTTGACGGCCATGGGGTTTCCTTAAGTTGGCTGGGCTGCAGCGGTGCGTGGGTTGCGACGCTGACGACGAACCATCTCGCCCGCCAGGGCCAGGTAAGCCAGCGCACCACGGGATTGTTTGTCGTAGGCCAGGGCCGGCATGCCGTAGCTCGGCGCTTCGGCCAGACGGATGTTACGGGGGATGACGGTGTCGTAGAGCTGCTCGCCGAAATGTTCCTTGAGCTGGGCCGAGACATCGTTCATCAGGCTCAGGCGCGGGTCGTACATGGTCCGCAACAGCCCTTCGACCTTCAGGTCCGGGTTCAACAGTTCGGCGATGCGCTTGATGTTATCCACAAGGTCGCTCAACCCTTCCAGGGCGAAGTACTCGCACTGCATGGGGATAATGACCCCATCGGCGGCCACCAAGGCGTTGAGGGTCAGCATCGACAGCGACGGCGGGCAGTCGATCAGGATGTAATCGTAGTTTTCCCGGATCGGCGCCAAGGCGCTGCGCAGGCGGCTTTCCTTCATCTGCATTTCCAGCAGCACCACTTCGGCCGCCGTCAGGTCACGGTTGGCCGGCAGCAGTTGATAACCGCCATGTTCGGAGAAGTGCATGGCCTGGCCCAGATCGCATTCGCCGATCAGGACGTCGTAGATGGAGTTTTCCAGGCCATGTTTATCCACACCGCTGCCCATGGTGGCGTTGCCCTGTGGATCGAGATCGATCAACAGCACCCGGCGCTTGGTCGCGACCAGGGATGCTGCGAGGTTGATGCAGGTGGTGGTCTTGCCCACACCACCTTTCTGGTTCGCTATCGCGAATACCTTAGCCATTCTTGCTTGTGTTCCCAATCATGCCGTGCGGCGCAGTATCAGCAGATGGCGTTGGCCTTGGCAACCGGGTACGGCCAAGGCGTGTTCGCTATCGAGGTGGAAGTCTGCCGGCAATGCTACCAGCTCATCGGCCGGATGAACGCCCTTCATTGCCAGCCAGCGCGTATCGGCGTCGCCCAGGTGGCGAGTCCAGTTGCTGAAGTTCTCCATGCTGCTGAACGCCCGGGAAATGATCCCGTTGAACGGCTCGGCAGGCTGGAACGCTTCGACGCGGCTGTGGATAACTTGCAGGTTATCCAGTTTGAGTTCGAGTTTGACCTGGGTCAGGAAGCGGGTTTTCTTGCCGTTGCTGTCCAGGCAGGTCACTTGCGAGTCGGGAAACAGGATCGCCAGCGGGATTCCCGGCATGCCACCGCCACTGCCAACGTCCAGCCAACGACCATTTTCGATGAAGGACATGACGCTGAGGCTGTCGAGCAAATGCCGCGAGACCATTTCATCCGGATCGCGCACGGCGGTCAGGTTGTAGGCCTTGTTCCATTTGATCAACAGCGCCAGATATCCCAGCAATTGCGCATGCTGGGCTTCGCTCAGGCTGACGCCGAGTTCACGGGCACCTGTGGATAATTCTTCAGCGTGTTGCGAGGTGACCATCGAACTCAAGCGCTTTGCTCCAACTGGCGGCCCGCGCCGCGTTTTTTCAAATGAATCATCAACAGGGAAATCGCCGCCGGCGTGACGCCGGGAATGCGCGAGGCCTGGCCCAGGGTCTCTGGACGGGTCGCACCGAGCTTGCTCTGGATTTCTTTCGACAACCCGGAAATGCCGGTGTAATCGATATCCACAGGCAGCTTGGTGTCTTCGCTGGCGCGCAGGCGGGCGATTTCATCCTGCTGGCGGTCGATGTAACCGGCGTACTTGGTCTTGATCTCGACCTGTTCGGCCACCTGCGGATCTTCCGCGCCCTGGCCGGTCACTTCCACCAGCCCGGCGTAATCGATTTCCGGACGGCTCAAGAGGTTGAGCAGGTTGTATTCGTGGGTCAGCGGGGTACCGAATTTCGCCGCGATGGCATCGCCCTGCTCGGTACCGGGACGAACCCAGGTGCTTTTCAGGCGTTGCTCTTCCAGCTCGATACGCTCGCGTTTCGTGCAGAAAGCGGCCCAGCGCACGTCATCCACCAGACCCAGCTCGCGACCTTTCTCGGTCAGGCGCAGGTCGGCGTTGTCTTCACGCAGGATCAGGCGATATTCGGCGCGGGAGGTGAACATCCGATACGGTTCCTGGGTACCCAGGGTAATCAGGTCGTCCACCAGCACACCGATGTATGCCTCATCGCGGCGCGGGCACCAGCTGTCTTTGCCCTGGGCCCGCAGTGCCGCGTTGGCACCGGCCAACAACCCTTGGGCGCCGGCCTCTTCGTAACCGGTGGTGCCGTTGATCTGCCCGGCGAAAAACAGGCCGCCGATGACTTTGGTTTCCAGACTGTACTTCAGGTCACGCGGATCGAAATAGTCGTATTCGATGGCGTAGCCAGGGCGAACGATATGGGCGTTTTCCATGCCGCGAATCGATTGCACGATCTGCAGTTGCACATCGAACGGCAGGGAGGTGGAGATCCCGTTCGGGTACAGCTCATGTGTGGTCAGGCCTTCCGGCTCAATGAAGACCTGGTGGCTTTCCTTGTCGGCAAAGCGATGGATCTTGTCTTCGATCGACGGGCAATAACGTGGGCCGATGCCTTCGATTTCACCGGCAGCGGAATACATCGGCGAACGATCGAGGTTCGCCGCAATGATTTCATGGGTGCGGGCATTGGTGTGGGTGATCCAGCAACTGACTTGCCGTGGATGCTGTTCCTTGTTGCCCATGAACGACATTACCGGGATCGGCGTATCGCCAGGCTGCTCGGTCATCACCGAGAAATCCACAGACCGACCGTCGATACGCGGTGGCGTACCGGTTTTCAAGCGCCCGACACGCAATGGCAGCTCACGCAAACGGTGAGCCAGAGCGATCGACGGCGGATCACCCGCGCGCCCGCCGGAAAAGTTCTGCAAACCAATGTGGATAAGTCCGCCGAGGAAGGTCCCGGTGGTCAACACCACGGAATCGGCGAAGAAACGCAGGCCCATCTGCGTCACGACACCGCGTACCTGATCCTGCTCGACGATCAGGTCATCGGCCGCTTGTTGAAATATCCACAGGTTCGGCTGGTTTTCCAGGATTTCGCGGACAGCGGCCTTGTACAGGATGCGGTCGGCCTGGGCGCGAGTAGCGCGCACGGCTGGGCCTTTGCGGCTGTTCAATACGCGAAACTGGATCCCCCCCTTATCGGTGGCCATGGCCATCGCGCCCCCAAGGGCATCGATCTCTTTGACCAGGTGGCTTTTGCCAATGCCACCAATGGCAGGGTTGCAGCTCATGGCGCCGAGGGTTTCCACGTTATGCGTCAGCAACAGGGTTTTTGCTCCCATGCGCGCTGATGCAAGTGCTGCCTCGGTACCGGCATGACCGCCGCCGATGACGATCACTTCAAAACGGGAAGGGAAATCCACCACGCACCTCGTGCCTGCTTTATTCAGGTAATTCGGAAATAGGTTTTGAGTCTGGCCCTGGGCGTTTTTCGAGCCAGGTCGGCAAGTATAGGGACTTCATCCTTTCTAAAGAACCCTTTGCACAAAATTTAACCAGCTGTGGAGAACTCGCGGTTAAAAAAATAAAAAAGAAAGAAATTTATAAAATCTTTGTTTTTATGTTTATTCTTACTGCCCCACCTATCTGTGGATAACGTTCTGTAGGCCTTTATTTACGTTGTGTACAGAGATTCAAAACCCTGTGGTCATGTGGCATTGAGGGGCTTGGATAACCGGTGTAAGCCTGTGGATGAATGAGGTGGTTATCCACAGAGGCGGTTATCTTCAGTTTTGAAGGCCGCTTATCAACCGACCTCAATGGCAGTTATTCACAGGGCTTAATCCACAGAAAACCGCCGCTACGGGTCGCATCAGCGCCCACAGGCAAGCCGCCATCAGGGGCAATCGGTTCAAAAAAAGAGAGGGGGAACCGGGTTTGCGTTGCGCTCGTCAGATTGTCGAGGACAAACCCGGTTGCAAAGGAGGGGCTATTTACCGATACAAAAGCTGGAAAAGATCCGCCCCAGCAAGTCATCGGAGCTGAAGGCGCCGGTAATTTCCCCAAGGGACTGTTGCGCCTGGCGCAGGTCTTCGGCCAACAACTCACCAGCCCCCGCCAAGGTCAGCTGCGCGCGACCGTGTTCCAGGGCGGCACTGGCATGGCGCAACGCTTCAAGGTGCCGCCGGCGAGCGCTGAAGCTGCTTTCCGAGGTCTGTTCGTAGCCCATGCAGGCTTTGAGGTGCTCGCGCAGCAGTTCCAGGCCTTCGCCTGCCGACTTCGCGCTCAGGCTGATGCTCACGTGCCCGTCATCGCTGACTTGCAGGGCAATCGATTCCCCAGTCAGGTCGGCCTTGTTGCGAATCAGGGTGACTTTCGCGGGATCCGGGCGGACCTCGAGGAACTCCGGCCACAACGCAAACGGATCGTCCGCTTCCGGTGCGGTGGCATCGACCACCAGCAACACACGATCGGCCTCGCCAATAGCTTTCAGTGCCCGCTCAACCCCGATCTTTTCCACATGATCGTCGGTGTCGCGCAAACCGGCTGTATCCACCACGTGCAGCGGCATGCCGTCGATGTGGATATGTTCACGAAGGATGTCCCGGGTGGTGCCGGCGATCTCGGTGACGATCGCCGCCTCGCGGCCGGCCAGGGCATTCAACAGGCTGGATTTGCCGGCATTCGGTCGGCCAGCGATCACCACGGTCATCCCATCGCGCAACAAGGCACCCTGCCCGGCTTCGCGCAGTACTGTGGATAACTCATCGCGCACTTTATCGAGCATGCTCAGCACGTGGCCATCGGCGAGGAAGTCGATTTCCTCTTCCGGGAAGTCGATCGCGGCCTCGACGTAGATCCGCAGGCCGATCAATTGCTCGGTGAGGTTATGCACACGCTGGGAAAACGCTCCCTGCAAGGAACGTAACGCGTTGCGTGCAGCCTGTGCAGAACTGGCTTCGATCAAATCGGCGATCGCTTCAGCCTGGGCCAGGTCGAGCTTGTCGTTGAGGAACGCCCGCTCGCTGAATTCCCCCGGCCGGGCCAGTCGACAACCCAATTCCAGGCAGCGCTTGAGCAGCATGTCCAGCACGATGGGGCCGCCATGTCCCTGCAGTTCCAGTACGTCTTCGCCGGTGAACGAGTTTGGCCCCGGGAAATACAAGGCCAGCCCTTCGTCGAGCACCTGCTGGTCATCACTGAAAAACGGGCCGTAATGGGCGAACCGCGGCTTGAGTTCACGACCGCTGATAGCCTTGGCCGCGGCACTGGCCAAGGGCCCCGAAATACGGACGATGCCGACACCGCCGCGACCTTGGGCGGTGGCAACGGCGGCGATGGTTTCACGCAGTGCGCTCATAAACCGGTATCCAGACAAAAGTGGCAGATAGCAAAACGCCCCACTAGGGGGCGTTTTGTGTGGTTATCCACAGAGCAAGTTACGCCTCGGCTTTTTTAGTCGCCGCTTCGATCTTACGCGTGATGTACCACTGCTGCGTGATGGACAGCACGTTGTTCACAACCCAGTACAGCACAAGACCCGCCGGGAACCACAGGAAGAAGAAGGTGAAGATGATTGGCATCATTTTCATGACCTTCGCCTGCATCGGGTCCGGAGGCGTCGGGTTCAGTTGCTGCTGGATGAACATGGTCGCGCCCATGATGATCGGCAGGATGAAGAACGGATCCTTGATCGACAGGTCGGTAATCCACAGCATGAACGGTGCCTGGCGCATCTCCACGCTTTCCAGCAACACCCAGTACAGCGACAGGAACACTGGCATCTGCACAAGAATCGGCAAGCATCCACCCAGCGGGTTGATCTTCTCTTTCTTGTACAGCTCCATCATGGCCTGGGACATTTTCTGCCGGTCATCGCCATGCTGTTCTTTCAGGGCGGCCAGTTTCGGCGCCACTGCACGCATGCGCGCCATGGATTTGTAACTGGCGGCCGACAATGGGAAGAAGATCCCCTTGATCAGCATGGTCAAGAAAATGATCGACCAGCCCCAGTTACCGACGATGCTGTGGATATGTTGCAGCAGCCAGAAGATCGGTTGGGCAATGAACCACAGGAAACCGTAGTCCACGGTCAGTTCCAGGCCTGGGGACAACTCTTTCAGCACCGCCTGGCTTTTTGGACCGGCATACAGAATGGCGCTGGTTTCGGCTTTCGCACCTGGCGCGGCAGTCAATGTCGGGCCGGTGTAACCGATGATGAAGTTGCCCTTGCTGTCTTTACGCGTCTGGACAACGTTGCTGTCGCCCTTCTGCGGGATCCAGGCCGTTACAAAATAGTGCTGCAGCCAGGCAACCCAGCCACCTTGTACGGTTTCCTTGAGCTGACCTTTGTCCATGTCTTTCATGGACACTTTCTTGTACGGCTCCGAACTTGTCCACAGGGCGGCGCCCAGGTAAGTCGCGGTGCCGGTGGCCGTGCTGGAGGAAGGATCGTCGCTGGCGTCACGCTTGAGTTGCGCGAACATCGCACCGGACCAAGGCTGGGCGCTCTGGTTGTCGATCAGGTAGGAAACGGTGACGTCATACAGGCCACGTTTCAGGGTGAAACGCTTGATGTAATTGACGCCGTCCTTGCTGAACTTCAGGTCCACGACCAATTGGTCCTGACCGTCAGCCAGTTGATAAGTCTTCTTCTCGGCAGAGTAGACCGGGCGACCGGCCGGGTTCGAATCCGGGCCGTTGCTACCAATCAGGCCACTTTGGGCCAGATAGGTGCGCTCGTTACCGTTGTCGAACAACTGGAACGGGATGTCCGGATGATCCTGGCGACGCGGGTACAGCGGCAGCTTCAGCTGGGCGACGTCACCACCTTGTGGATCGATTGCCAGCTCGAGCACGTCCGTCTTGACCTGGATGAGATCTTTGCTTGCGGCCACAGGGGCTTCGGCAGGAGCGCTGGTATCGCTTGCCGCGCGTGGGATGTCGTCATTGTTGGCAGCGTTGTTGCCAACGGGAGCATCCGGCAGGCTCGGTGCGGTATTGCTGGCTGCAACATTCTGAGTCGGCAGGGCAGCCTGGCCATAGTCCTGGTTCCATTTAAGGACCATGACGTAGGACACGATTGCCAGGGCGACGATCAGGATCGTGCGTTTGATATCCATGATTACTCGGCCATCGAAGAAGAACGGGAGGTAGGGATAGGCGGAACCGGGTCATAACCGCCGGGATTCCACGGATGACAGCGACCTAAACGACGAAAGGTCAGCCAGCCACCGCGCAGGAGGCCATGATTTTCTATGGCTTCGTACGCGTAGCAGGAACAACTGGGGTAGAAACGACAGTGACTGGCCATCAAAGGACTAATGGCGTAGCGATAAAACTGGATCGGAACGAGTGCCAGTTTACGCATCGGGACTGTCTACCCCTGCAGTTTCGGTGTTGACTGCCGGTACTGGCTTGTTGCGTGCCAGACGTTTCCAGAGCTTGCCGAAATGCTGAATCAATTCGGGGTTTTCTACGTCACCCAAACCTTTGCGCGCGACGATAACGATGTCCCATCCAACCAGTGAATCCTGGTTCAGGCGAAACGATTCGCGCATCAGACGTTTGAGGCGATTGCGCTCAACGGAGAGCTTGACGCTCTTTTTCCCGATAACCAGCCCTAGTCGGGGGTGATCGAGATCGTTACTGCGCGCAAGGAGCAGGAGATTTTTCCCCGGAACCTTGCCGGTAGGGGAGTCAAAGACTGCCTTGAAATGCCGGGGTGTAAGCAGACGCTTTTCCCGACTGAAGTCCTGACTCACCTCCAGTGCCGGATTATCAAACTGCCAGACGCGCACGACCTTTGGCGCGACGACGCGACAGGACGGCACGACCGTTCTTGGTAGCCATGCGAGCACGGAAACCGTGGGTACGAGCGCGTTTGATAGTGCTTGGTTGGAAAGTACGTTTCATGTCGTGTTACCTGGTTCGTCCACAACGGGCCGGAATGGCCCCCGTTTTAAGAGACCGGGGATTCTAGAGAAAGCAAGCCTCTAGGTCAATTTCCAACCAGCGTTTCCTTTAAATAGATATCCAGCCGCTTTCGGCGGATTCATCACACAGCGCTAGATATAGAAATAAAGAAGGGAATTATTTAAAGCTTTTCTGTAAAGCTTATAAAAGCAAGGTCGCCACCTGTCTGTGGATAACCATCCCAAGGCCTTATAATCCGCCATGTACAGAGAATGACAACTACAGGGGAAAGCAGTGGCCAGCCTGTGCTGCGCTGTCGGATAAGCTGTGGGTGGAATGGCTGGTTATCCACAGGGCGGTTATCCACCGAGTTTCGCCCCCACTTGTGCAACGACCTCAGGCTCGGTTATCCACAGAGCTTATCCACCGACCGTCGGTCGTCTTTCTCTCGGTTAACGCATTGATAAATCATGGGCGATGAGCAACCTGCGTGTGGATAAGTGCACGTCCGCTCGCTACAATGGCCGCTTGTTTTTGCCTCACCGGCTTTCAACTTAGGGGATATCCGTGTCAGTGGAACTTTGGCAGCAGTGCGTGGAGCTTTTGCGCGATGAGCTGCCTGCCCAACAATTCAACACTTGGATCCGTCCACTACAGGTCGAAGCCGAAGGCGACGAGTTGCGTGTCTATGCACCGAACCGTTTCGTTCTCGACTGGGTCAACGAAAAGTACCTGGGCCGGGTCATGGAACTGCTCGACGAGCATGGCAATGGCATGGCGCCTGCGTTGTCCTTATTAATAGGCAGCAAACGCAGTTCGGCACCCCGCGCCGCGCCCAATGCGCCGCTGGCCGCCGCAGCGTCACAGGCCCAGCAGGCTGCCCCGGCTCCTGTGAACAATCATGCCGCCCCGGCGCCCGCGCCTGCCCCGAGCAAACGCAACACGCAAAAAGTCGCCGAAGTCAGCGAAGAACCTTCCCGGGACAGCTTCGACCCCATGGCCGGTGCCAGCTCCCAGCAGGCTCCGGTGCGGGCCGAACAGCGCACCGTCCAGGTCGAAGGCGCGCTCAAGCACACCAGCTACCTGAACCGGACCTTTACCTTCGAGAATTTCGTCGAAGGTAAATCCAACCAACTGGCCCGCGCGGCGGCCTGGCAGGTCGCGGACAACCCCAAGCACGGTTACAACCCGCTCTTCCTTTATGGCGGCGTTGGCTTGGGTAAGACCCACTTGATGCACGCGGTGGGCAACCATCTATTAAAGAAGAACCCGAATGCCAAGGTCGTGTACCTGCATTCCGAGCGTTTCGTGGCCGACATGGTCAAGGCGCTGCAACTGAATGCCATCAACGAGTTCAAGCGTTTCTACCGTTCGGTGGACGCCTTGCTGATCGACGACATTCAGTTCTTCGCCCGCAAGGAACGTTCCCAGGAAGAGTTTTTCCACACCTTCAACGCATTGCTTGAGGGCGGGCAGCAGGTCATTCTCACCAGTGACCGCTACCCGAAAGAGATCGAAGGCCTCGAGGAACGCCTCAAGTCGCGTTTCGGCTGGGGCCTGACGGTGGCCGTCGAGCCGCCGGAGCTGGAGACCCGGGTCGCGATCCTGATGAAGAAGGCTGACCAGGCCAAGGTCGAGCTGCCTCACGACGCGGCATTCTTCATCGCCCAGCGTATCCGCTCGAACGTGCGTGAGCTCGAAGGTGCCCTCAAGCGGGTCATCGCCCATTCGCACTTCATGGGCCGCGATATCACCATCGAATTGATTCGCGAATCCTTGAAGGACCTGTTGGCGCTCCAGGACAAATTGGTTTCTGTGGATAACATTCAGCGAACGGTTGCTGAATATTACAAAATCAAGATCTCCGACCTGCTGTCCAAACGCCGTTCCCGTTCGGTGGCACGTCCGCGCCAGGTGGCCATGGCCCTGTCCAAGGAACTGACCAACCACAGCCTGCCGGAAATCGGCGATGTGTTTGGCGGACGCGATCACACCACCGTGCTGCACGCGTGCCGCAAGATCAACGAACTTAAGGAATCCGACGCGGACATCCGCGAGGACTACAAGAACCTGCTGCGTACACTGACCACTTGATGACCACCAGCGCAGCTTATTAAGGCAAGGGACTAGACCATGCATTTCACCATTCAACGCGAAGCCCTGTTGAAACCCCTGCAACTGGTCGCAGGCGTCGTCGAACGCCGCCAGACCTTGCCGGTACTTTCCAACGTGCTGCTGGTTGTCGAAGGCCAGCAATTGTCGCTGACCGGTACCGACCTGGAAGTCGAGCTGGTCGGTCGTGTGCAACTTGAGGAACCGGCCGATCCGGGTTCCATCACCGTGCCGGCGCGCAAGCTGATGGACATCTGCAAGAGCCTGCCCAACGACGCGCTGATCGACATCAAGGTCGATGAGCAGAAGCTCGTGGTCAAGGCCGGTCGCAGCCGCTTTACCTTGTCCACACTGCCCGCCAACGATTTCCCGACCGTCGAAGAAGGCCCGGGCTCGCTGACCTGCAGCCTGGACCAGAGCAAATTGCGTCGCCTGATCGAACGCACCAGTTTCGCCATGGCCCAGCAGGACGTGCGTTATTACCTCAACGGCATGCTCCTGGAAGTGTCGGCCGGCGTTATCCGCGCCGTCGCCACCGACGGTCACCGCCTGGCCATGTGCTCGATGCAGGCCGATATCGGTCAGCCGGATCGCCACCAGGTGATCGTGCCGCGTAAAGGTATCCTGGAGCTGGCCCGTCTGCTGACCGAGCCCGACGGCAACGTCAGCATCGTGTTGGGCCAGCACCACATCCGCGCCACCACCGGTGAGTTCACCTTCACGTCGAAGCTGGTAGACGGCAAGTTCCCTGACTACGAGCGCGTGCTGCCAAAAGGCGGTGACAAGCTGGTTCTGGGCGATCGCCAGGCCCTGCGCGAAGCCTTCAGCCGTACCGCGATCCTGTCCAACGAGAAGTACCGCGGCATTCGTCTGCAACTGGCCAACGGGCAGTTGAAGATCCAGGCGAACAACCCGGAGCAGGAAGAAGCGGAAGAAGAAGTAGGCGTTGAGTACAACGGTGGCTCCCTGGAAATCGGCTTCAACGTCAGCTACCTGCTCGACGTGCTGGGTGTGATGACCACCGAGCAAGTGCGTCTGATCCTGTCTGACTCCAACAGCAGTGCGCTGGTGCAAGAGTCTGATAACGACGATTCGGCTTACGTCGTCATGCCGATGCGTCTGTAATCATGCCCAGCAGAAGCTAGATGTCCTTAAGTCGCGTCTCGGTCACCGCGGTGCGCAATCTGCACCCGGTGACCTTCTCCCCCTCCCCCCGCATCAATATCCTTTACGGCGCCAACGGCAGCGGCAAAACCAGCGTGCTGGAAGCCGTGCACCTGCTCGGGCTTGCCCGTTCGTTCCGCAGCACCCGGCTGTTACCGGTCATCCAGTACGATCAACTGGCGTGCACGGTGTTCGGGCAGGTGGAACTGGCGGAAGGTGGCCATAGCGCCTTGGGGATCTCGCGGGACCGGCAAGGGGAGTTTCAGATCCGCATCGATGGGCAGAACGCCCGCAGTGCTGCACAGCTGGCCGAGATCCTGCCGTTGCAGCTGATCAATCCGGACAGCTTCCGCCTTTTGGAAGGCGCGCCGAAGATTCGCCGGCAATTTCTCGACTGGGGCGTGTTCCACGTGGAACCGCGCTTCATGACGACTTGGCAGCGCTTGCAGAAGGCGCTGCGCCAGCGAAACTCTTGGCTGCGACATGGTACACTTGACGCCGTTTCGCAAGCGGTTTGGGACAGGGAACTGTGCCAGGCCAGCGCTGAAATCGATGAATACCGCCGCGCTTACATCAAAGCCTTGAAACCGGTCTTCGAGCAGACCTTGAGCGAACTGGTTGAGCTTGAGGGCCTGACGCTCAGCTATTACCGAGGCTGGGACAAGGACCGGGAACTGAGCACCGTGCTGGCTGGCTCGCTGCAGCGGGACCAGCAGATGGGCCATACCCAGGCTGGACCACAACGCGCTGACTTGCGCCTCAGATTGGGCGCACATAACGCCGCGGACATCTTGTCCCGGGGGCAGCAGAAGCTAGTGGTGTGTGCCTTGCGTATCGCCCAGGGGCATCTGGTCAGCCAGGCCCGGCGCGGTCAGTGTATTTATCTGGTGGATGACTTGCCGTCCGAGTTGGACGAAGCCCACCGCCGCGCGCTGTGCCGCTTGCTGGAAGACTTACGCTGCCAGGTGTTCATCACCTGTGTAGACCACGAATTATTGAGGGAAGGCTGGCAGACGGAAACGCCAGTCGCCCTGTTCCACGTGGAACAGGGCCGTATCACCCAGACCCACGACCATCGGGAGTGAAGGCATTGAGCGAAGAAAATACGTACGACTCAACGAGCATTAAAGTGCTGAAAGGCCTGGATGCCGTACGCAAACGTCCCGGTATGTACATTGGTGACACCGACGATGGCAGCGGTCTGCACCACATGGTGTTCGAGGTGGTCGACAACTCCATCGACGAAGCCCTCGCCGGCCATTGCGACGACATCAGCATCATCATCCACCCGGATGAGTCCATCACCGTTCGCGACAACGGCCGTGGCATCCCGGTAGACGTGCACAAAGAGGAAGGCGTTTCCGCCGCCGAGGTCATCATGACCGTCCTCCACGCTGGCGGTAAGTTCGACGATAACTCCTACAAGGTCTCCGGCGGTCTGCACGGCGTAGGTGTATCGGTGGTGAACGCGCTGTCCGAACAGCTGGTGCTCACGGTACGCCGCAGTGGCAAGATCTGGGAACAGACCTACGTCCATGGCGTGCCTCAGGCACCGATGGCGATCGTTGGCGACAGCGAATCCACCGGCACCCAGATCCATTTCAAGGCGTCGAGCGAAACCTTCAAGAACATCCACTTTAGCTGGGACATCCTGGCCAAGCGGATTCGCGAACTGTCCTTCCTCAACTCCGGTGTCGGCATCGTCCTCAAGGATGAGCGCAGTGGCAAGGAAGAGCTGTTCAAGTACGAAGGTGGCCTGCGGGCGTTCGTTGAGTACCTGAACACCAACAAGACTGCGGTCAACCAGGTGTTCCATTTCAACATCCAGCGTGAAGACGGCATCGGCGTGGAAATCGCCCTGCAGTGGAACGACAGCTTCAACGAGAACCTGTTGTGCTTCACCAACAACATTCCACAGCGCGACGGCGGTACCCACTTGGTGGGCTTCCGTTCGGCGCTGACCCGTAACCTGAACAACTACATCGAACAGGAAGGCCTGGCGAAGAAGCATAAAGTCGCCACCACCGGTGACGATGCCCGCGAAGGCCTGACGGCGATCATTTCGGTGAAGGTACCGGATCCGAAGTTCAGCTCCCAGACTAAAGACAAGCTGGTGTCTTCCGAAGTGAAGACCGCGGTCGAACAGGAAATGGGCAAGTATTTCTCCGACTTCCTGCTGGAGAACCCGAACGAAGCCAAGCTGGTGGTCGGCAAGATGATCGACGCCGCCCGTGCCCGTGAAGCCGCGCGCAAGGCCCGTGAGATGACTCGCCGCAAAGGCGCGCTGGATATCGCCGGCCTGCCGGGCAAACTGGCCGACTGCCAGGAAAAGGACCCTGCCCTGTCCGAGCTGTACCTGGTGGAAGGTGACTCTGCTGGCGGTTCCGCCAAGCAGGGCCGCAACCGTCGCACCCAGGCCATCCTGCCGCTCAAGGGCAAGATCCTCAACGTCGAGAAGGCGCGCTTCGACAAGATGATTTCCTCCCAGGAAGTCGGCACCTTGATCACCGCGCTGGGCTGCGGCATTGGCCGCGAAGAGTACAACATCGACAAGTTGCGCTATCACAACATCATCATCATGACCGATGCTGACGTCGACGGTTCGCACATCCGCACCCTGCTGCTGACATTCTTCTTCCGTCAGTTGCCGGAGCTGATCGAGCGCGGCTACATCTACATCGCCCAGCCGCCGCTGTACAAGGTCAAGAAAGGCAAGCAAGAGCAATACATCAAAGACGACGACGCCATGGAAGAGTACATGACGCAGTCGGCCCTGGAAGACGCGAGCCTGCACCTGAACGAAGACGCCCCCGGTATTTCCGGTGAAGCCCTCGAGCGCCTGGTCAACGACTTCCGCCTGGTGATGAAGACCCTCAAACGCCTGTCGCGCCTGTATCCACAGGAACTGACCGAACACTTCATCTACCTGCCAGCCGTGAGCCTGGAGCAACTGTCCGATCACGCAGCGATGCAGGATTGGCTGGCCCAGTACGAAGTACGCCTGCGCACCGTCGAAAAATCCGGCCTGGTCTACAAAGCCAGCCTGCGCGAAGACCGTGAGCGTAACGTCTGGCTGCCGGAGGTCGAACTGATCTCCCACGGCCTGTCGAACTACGTCACCTTCAACCGCGACTTCTTCGGCAGCAACGACTACAAGACCGTCGTATCCCTTGGCGCGCAACTGAGCACGCTGCTGGACGAAGGTGCGTACATCCAACGGGGTGAGCGCAAGAAAGCCGTGACCGAGTTCAAGGAAGCCCTTGAATGGCTGATGGCGGAAAGCACCAAGCGCCACACCATCCAGCGATACAAAGGTCTGGGTGAAATGAACCCGGATCAGCTGTGGGAAACCACCATGGACCCAAGCTCGCGCCGGATGCTGAAAGTCACCATCGAAGACGCCATTGGCGCGGACCAGATCTTCAACACCCTGATGGGTGATGCGGTCGAGCCTCGTCGTGACTTCATCGAGAGCAATGCGTTGGCAGTGTCCAATCTGGATTTCTGATCCTTCTGCAGCACCTGCTCCAGCAAAAAAGCCAACGCACATGCGTTGGCTTTTTTTTACGCTGGAAAATACCCACTCCTTCTAAGACCCATCGGTCAAAAACGGTGTAACTGGGTAACACCCTGGCATAAAGCCTTCATTGTCAATGGGTTAGGAATTGGATGAAGGCCCCGGATACCGGGGACTTTGGATTTCCTGGCGCAAAACTTGCGTGTTTAATAACTTACACATCGTTTTTTTAAATTTACAGAAAGCGATGGGTCGAGGTGGTACGAATAAATCCAAATGCCAAGGGTAGTCTCAATGAGCGGTACGCAAACTTCCGATAATCTGGCGCAAGGGCTCAAGCCCCGTCATGTGACGATGCTTTCCATAGCCGGTGTGATTG
This sequence comes from Pseudomonas fluorescens, assembly GCF_001307275.1. Taxonomy (NCBI): domain Bacteria; kingdom Pseudomonadati; phylum Pseudomonadota; class Gammaproteobacteria; order Pseudomonadales; family Pseudomonadaceae; genus Pseudomonas; species Pseudomonas fluorescens. Next base: position 2,632,836 of record NZ_CP012831.1, on the reverse strand, counting down.
GCGCCGGTCTGTTCGTCGGCTCCGGCCATGCGATCGCAGCGGCCGGTCCAGCCGTGTTGTTGGCCTACGCTGCCGCGGGTGCCTTGGTGGTGCTGGTGATGCGGATGCTGGGGGAAATGGCGGTGGCGTCGCCGGACACGGGTTCCTTCTCGACGTATGCGGACCGGGCGATTGGTCATTGGGCGGGCTTCACCATCGGCTGGCTCTACTGGTGGTTCTGGGTCCTGGTGATTCCACTGGAGGCCAACGCTGCCGCAACGATCCTGCACGCCTGGTTCCCGAACGTGGCGATCTGGGTCTTCACGTTGGTCATCACCCTCCTGCTGACGGTCACCAACCTGTTCAGTGTGAAGAATTACGGAGAGTTCGAATTCTGGTTCGCCCTGGTCAAGGTGGTGGCGATCATCGGCTTCATCGGGCTGGGTCTGATGGCGATATTCGGTGTTCTGCCAACCAGCCAGGTCAGCGGTGTTTCGCACCTGTTCGACACCCAGGGCTTCCTGCCCAATGGCATGGGCGCGGTGCTGGGGGCGATCCTGACCACCATGTTTTCGTTCATGGGCACCGAGATCGTGACCATCGCGGCGGCCGAATCGAAGAACCCGGGCCAGCAGATTTCCAAGGCAACCAACTCGGTGATCTGGCGGATTGGTTTGTTCTACCTCGTCTCCATTTTCATCGTCGTCGCCCTGGTGCCATGGAACGACCCGCTCCTGGCCAGTGTTGGCTCCTACCAGACGGTGCTGGAGCGCATGGGCATCCCCAATGCCAAGCTGATCGTCGATATCGTGGTCCTGGTAGCGGTCACCAGTTGCCTGAACTCGGCGCTGTACACGGCTTCGCGCATGATGTTCTCGTTGGGCAAGCGCGGTGATGCGCCGGCCGTTTCCCAGCGCACCAACAAGAGCGGCACACCTCACTGGGCGGTGATGTTGTCGACCGGTGCGGCCTTTTTGGCGGTGTTCGCCAACTACGTGGCACCGGCGGCGGTCTTCGAATTCCTGCTGGCCAGCTCTGGCGCCATTGCGTTGCTGGTGTACCTGGTCATTGCGGTTTCGCAATTGCGTATGCGCAAACAACGCATGGCTCGCGGGGAAAAAATCGCTTTCAGCATGTGGCTGTTTCCCGGCCTGACCTACGCGGTGATTGTCTTCATCGTCGGGGCCTTGACCATCATGCTGTTCCAGGAAGCCCATCGCGTGGAGATCCTTGCGACCGGTCTGCTGAGTGTCTTGGTGGTGATATCCGGCGTGCTGATACAGCGTCGGCGGATCGTAAAAGCAGGAAGCCCGGTACCGACGATCGGGTGATATCCATTGGGTGGCGAGGAAGCTTGTTCCCGCTTGGGTGCTAAGCGCTCACAAAAGGGGCTGCTGCGCAGCCCAGCGGGAGCAAGCTCCCTCGCCACAGATGCCATTCAATATGAGCAGTCGGTTCCCTAACTGGCCACCGACGCCTCACTCCCCGCCAGCACACTCTCCAACCGATACCCATACCCGTAGATCGTCAGTAACTGCCAACCCCGATCCGCCGTCAGCCCGAGCTTGTTGCGCAGGCGATAGATATGGGTGTCGAGTGGGCGGGACGAGGTCATTTCCTCGTGGGTCCAGAAGCGTTCGTAGAAGTATTCCCGGGACAGCGGCCGGCCCAGGTTGGCGAACAGGCACCGGGCCAGGCGGTATTCCCGTTCGGTCAGGCTGATGGGGATGCCGGCGCGGGTGATGGTCAGTTCGGCGTCGTCGAACGCCAGGTCGTTGAACACCAGCACGTCGCTGGCAGGCGCGCGTTGCAGGTTGTGACGGCGCAGCACGGCTGTGACCCGGGCCTTGAGCTCGTTGGGCCTGAAGGGTTTGCTCACATAGTCGTCGGCGCCGGCGTTGAGGGCCTGGACGATGTCGTGCTCGCCGTCGCGGCTGGTCAGCATGATGGCGGCCGGTGGCGAATCCATGTGCTCGCGGGTCCAGCGCAGCAAGGAAAGCCCGCTGATGTCGGGCAGTTGCCAGTCGAGGATCAACAAGTCGAAGGTTTCCCGCCGCAGTTGCCGCAACAAGTCTTCCCCACGTTCGAAACTGTGCAGGGTCCAGGCTTGCTCGCCTCTGCCGGGGATTTGTTGCAGCGTCTGTTCTACCCGGCGCAACTCGGCCGGTTCATCGTCCAGTATGGCGACACGCATGGAATGCGATTCCTTGATCTCGAGAGTAACGGACATCTTCAGGTGGCAATGAAAGGCAGCCAGTGGCTGATTCATTGACCTGTCGCTGGCTGCGACAATACCGGCTCGCGACACAGAGGGAAAGGCAGCAGCGCGCCACCCATCGAGTCCGTTATAGTCGTGGGCTTTCAAGCCTGTCGACTTACGCAGGCCAGTGAAGATATCCACAGTCCTTGAGTTCGGCCAGGAGGCCTATGAGTAACCAGCGTCGCCGTGAAAGTCGTGAACCCACCCAGGTTCAGCGGTTGTTTCGACAGTTGGTGCGGGAGTGGTTGTGGATAAGTCTGCTGCTGTTGCCGCTGACGGCCTTGTTGTCATTGAGCAGTCAATCCACCGATAACCATTCAGGCGCCGCGTTGTTGTCGGTGTGCCTGGTGGGTTGTGTATTGGGCTTGCTGCTGTTGCGCCCGCGCCTGGCCCTGTGGACAACGGTAGGTGGTATGAGCCTGGCCCTGTTGATCAGCGCCATGTTGGGTGCGCGGGGGTGGTGGTGGTCGCCCGTGGCGAGCGTGCTGGGGATCATGTTCGGCTACCTGATCTGGAACTGGCGACGGCTGAGCGTGGTGTTGGCCTATTTCGGTTGGGAGCTGGCACGCCTGGACGCGGAGCCCAAGGTCTTCCCGGAGCGTCGTCGCGCCTCCTACGCCGGCAGCGACCGTTTGCAGGGCCAGATCATGGCCCTGGAACAAGCCATGAGTCGAACCCGCGACACCCGGCGCTTCATTGCCGATGGCTTGGAATACTTGCCGGTGGCAACCATGATCAGCGATCCCCAAGGCAAGCTGCTGCTGGGTAACCGAAAGGCACGCGAGCTGTTCGGCCATGGCCTGGCGGGCGGCGATGTGCTGGAGCACCTTGGGCAATTGGGTTATCCGGGGCTGGAGCACGGGGCGCATCACCGGTTATCCACATTGCCCTTGGTGGAGTTTCGCGACATTCGCGAGCGTAGCTTGCGCCTGGAGCGGGCTGCACTGTTGCCGGTGGATGGCGATGCGCCGATTGGCTGGTTGCTGAGCCTCACGGACCTGAGCGCCGAACGTGAGGCGGAAGAGCAGCGCAGCGTCATGCTGCGGTTCCTCTCCCATGACTTGCGCGCCCCTCACTCGGCGATCCTTGCGCTGCTCGATGTGCAGCGGCATCAGGCGGGTGGCGATCATCCGCTGTTCGACCAGATCGAGCGCCAGGTACGGCGCGCCCTGGACCTGACCGAGGGCTTCGTACAACTGGCCAAGGCCGAATCCGAGGCCTATCAATTCCAGCCGACGCTGTTCGCCATGCTGGTGTTGGACGTGCTCGATCAGGCGCTGCCCATCGCCCAGGCAAAGCGTATTCGGTTGGTTCACGAAATAGAGGATGAAGATGCGATGGTGCGGGCGGATCAATCGTTATTGACCCGTGCCCTGTTCAATCTGCTGGAAAATGCCATCAAGTACAGCCCGTCCGACGCCTGTATTTCCCTGCAGGTTCATTGCATCTCGGGTTGGTTGATCTGCAATGTCGCCGACCAAGGCAAGGGCATCAGCGCCGAAGAACTGCCGGACCTGTTCAGTCAGTACCGGCGGTTTTCCTCGGCTCAAGGGGTCGATGGAATTGGCCTGGGATTATCGATGGTCAAGGCCGTGGTCGACCATCACGAGGGGAAAATCGAGTGTCGTAGCGTGGTGGGTAAAGGCACGACCTTCAGCCTGCGCTTCCCGTTATTGGAAGATTGAAAAGATCGCAGCCTTTGGCAGCTCCTACAGGACGTTTCCAACCCCCGAAGGCTACGATATTTTGCTGCTATAAAAACTTATGCACCTGAACGTGGGTTTTATGTGTTTATGAAATATGTATGAAAAACATAGGCTTACGACATAAAAACAACGGATTTCGAAAAAACGGTACACAGGTTATCCACAGATCTCAAACAGCGGCTTGTTCCGTGGGGACTTCCGCGACAGGGCCTGGAGGAAGCGAGCCCATTTCCCGTTGTGCCTGTTCATTCCAGGCTTGTACGCGGTCATTGAGCTCGGCGATGGCGCGGGGCCCAGTGCCTTCGGCATACATCGGTGCGCCGATCACCACGGTGATGACGCCAGGTGTTCTGATCCAACCTGCCTTGGGCCAGAATTTGCCAGCATTGTGTGCAATCGGCAGCACCGGCAGGTTCGCGTTCACCGCCAATGCGGAACCGCTGCGGGAAAACTTGCCAATCGTCCCGTAAGGAACACGGGTGCCCTCGGGGAAGATCAGCACCCAGGTGTTGTCCTTGAGCAGTTCGTCGCCCTTTTTCGCCACTTGCTTGAGCGCCACTTTGGGATTGTCGCGATCGATGGCAATCGGGCGCAGCATGGCCATGGCCCAGCCAAAGAACGGTACGAACAGCAGCTCACGCTTGAGGACCTGGCTCAACGGCTCGAAATAGGCCGAGAGAAAGAACGTCTCCCAAGTGCTTTGATGGTTGGACTGGATCACGCAGGGCCGGTCCGGCACGTTCTCGGCGCCCTTCACTTCATAGCGGATGCCCAGGAACACCTTGCTCAGCCACAGTGCGCAGCGGCACCAGTACACGTTGATGAAACGGTAGCGCGCCCTGAACGGCAGGAAGGGCGCGATAAAAAAACTCAGGGTGCACCACAGCAAGGAGCTGGTGCCCAGCAGCAGGTAAAAGAGAAAGCTTCTGATGGCCTGCAATATCGACATAGCGGCGTTTACCGTTGCGGGCAATGCCCGCCTGTTCAAGCGCTTCCCGAACAGTCCTTGATCAGGATGTCTTGGGAGCTCTAATTGTGGATAAGTTCAGCGGCAATCGCCGCCAGGTCGTCAAAAATCAAGGTGCCCACCGGCAGGGTCTTGCCCAGAGTCTTCTCGCCTTTCCCGGTCTTTACCAAAACTGGCTGACAATCGACGGCCTTGGCCGCTTCCAGGTCACCGAGACTGTCACCGACGAACCACACACCTGCCAAGGCCACATCGTAATGCGCGGCAATGGTTTTCAACATGCCCGGCTTGGGCTTGCGGCAATCGCAGCCGTCGTCCGGCCCATGCGGGCAATAGACGATCAAGCCGACTTCCCCGCCCTGCTCCGCCACCAGGGCGCGCAGGCGCTCATGCATGGCGTCCAGGACGGTGAGGTCGTAATAACCGCGGGCAATGCCCGACTGGTTGGTGGCGACCGCCACCGTCCAGCCGGCCTTGCTCAACTGCGCGATGGCTTCGATCGAACCGGGCAGTGGCAACCATTCCTCCACCGATTTGATGTAAGCGTCGGAGTCGTGATTGATCACCCCGTCCCGATCGAGAATCAGCAGTTTCAAGCGTTACCCCAGCAACGAAATATCGGCGACGCCGAGGAACAGCCCACGCAGACGCGCCAGCAGCGCGTAACGGTTGGCCCGTACTTTGGCATCTTCGGCGTTGACCATCACCGCCTCGAAAAACGCATCCACCGGCTCGCGCAGTGCCGCCAGGCGCGCCAGGGTTTCGCTGTACTGACGCGCCGCCGCCATTGGCTGGACCGCCTGGTCCGCCTGCTGGATCGCCGAGTACAGGGAAAACTCGTTGGCGTTGTCGAAGTACTTGGCTTCGACGGTGGCCGCGATGTTGCCTTCGGCCTTGCCCAGCAGGTTCGATACCCGCTTGTTCACCGCTGCCAGTGCGGCGGCTTCCGGTAATTTGCGGAAGGCTTGCACCGCTTGTACGCGCTGGTCGAAGTCCAGGGCCGAACCCGGTTTCAGGGCTCGCACCGACAGGTAGGTGGCGACGTCGACGCCTTCATCTTCATAACGCGCACGCAGGCGGTCGAAGATGAATTCCAGCACCGCATCGGCCAGGCCGGCAGCCTTGACCTTGCTGCCGAACGCGTTGACGGCGAATGCCACGGCGTCGTTCAGGTCCAGGTCCAGTTGCTTGTCGATCAGGATCCGCAACACGCCCAGGGCCGCACGACGCAAGGCATACGGGTCTTTGCTGCCGGTGGGCAGCATGCCGATGCCGAAGATGCCGACCAGGGTGTCGAGCTTGTCGGCGATCGCCACGGCCGCACCGGTCAGGGTGGTTGGCAGTTCAGCGCCGGCACCGCGGGGCATGTACTGCTCGTTCAGCGCCAGGGCCACGTCCTGCGGTTCGCCATCGTTGAGGGCGTAGTAGTAACCGGCGACGCCTTGCATCTCCGGGAACTCACCGACCATTTCGGTGGACAGGTCGCACTTGGACAGGATGCCGGCACGGGCCGCGCGCTGGGCGTCGCCGCCGATGCGTGGGGCGATGAATGCCGCCAGTTTCGAAACGCGCTCGGCCTTGTCGTAGACGCTGCCGAGTTTTTCCTGGAACACCACGTTGCGCAGGCGCTCGTTGAAGCTTTCCAGGGGCTGTTTCTTGTCTTGCTTGAAGAAGAACTCGGCATCGGTCAGGCGCGGGCGAACGACTTTTTCGTTACCGGCGATGATCTGCTGCGGGTCCGTGCTTTCGATGTTGGCAACCGTGATGAAGCGCGGCAGCAACTTGCCTTCGGCGTCCAGCAGGCAGAAGTACTTCTGGTTGTCCTGCATGGTGGTGATCAGCGCTTCCTGCGGCACTTCAAGGAAACGTTCCTCGAACGAGCACACCAGCGGCACTGGCCATTCCACCAGCGCGGTCACTTCGTCCAGCAGGTTGGCCGGCACGATGGCGGTGCCTTCCTGCAGGGTGGCCAGCTCTTCGGTGCGCTTGCTGATCAGCTCGCGCCGCTCGTTGGCGTCGGCCAGTACGTAGGCCGCACGCAGGTCGGCCAGGTAGTTGGCCGGCGAGGTGATGCGCACGCTCTGTGGATGATGGAAGCGGTGACCGCGGGAGTCGCGACCGGCCTTCTGGGCCAGGATCGTGCAATCGATGACCTGGTCACCGAGCAACATCACCAGCCACTGGGTTGGACGTACGAACTCTTCCTTGCGCGCGGCCCAGCGCATGCGCTTGGGGATCGGCAAGTCATTGAGGGAGTCTTCGACGATGGTCGGCAACAGGCTGGCGGTCGGCTTGCCCTTGATGCTCTGGCTGTAGCGCAGCTTCGGGCCGCTCTGGTCGATTTCGCTCAGGTCCACGCCGCACTTCTTGGCGAAGCCCAGGGCGGCCTGGGTCGGGTTGCCGTCGGCATCGAACGCGGCCTGGCGTGGCGGGCCGTCGAGGTTGATGCTGCGGTCCGGCTGCTGGGTCGCCAGGGCGGTGATCAGCACGGCCAGGCGGCGCGGCGCGGCGTACACCTGTTTGGCTTCGTAGCTCAGGCCAGCGGCTTGCAGGCCTTTGTCGATACCGGCCAGGAACGCATCGGCCAGGGTGTTCAGGGCTTTGGGTGGCAGTTCTTCGGTGCCCAGTTCAACCAGAAAATCTTGAGCACTCATTGTGCAGCCTCCAGCTTAGCCAACACTTCATCACGCAGGTCCGGGGTCGCCATCGGGAAGCCCAGCTTGGCACGGGCCAGCAGGTAGGCTTGCGCAACGGAACGCGCCAGGGTGCGTACACGCAGGATGTATTGCTGGCGCGCGGTCACGGAAATCGCCCGGCGTGCATCCAGCAGGTTGAAGGTATGGGACGCCTTCAACACCATTTCATAGCTCGGCAACGGCAGCGGCTGATCCAGCTCGATCAGGCGCTTGGCTTCGCTCTCGTAGAAATCGAACAGCTCGAACAGCTTCTCGACGTTGGCGTGTTCGAAGTTGTAGGTCGACTGCTCCACTTCGTTCTGGTGGAACACGTCGCCATAGGTCACTTTGCCGAACGGGCCGTCGGCCCATACCAGGTCGTAGACCGAATCCACGCCCTGCAGGTACATGGCCAGGCGTTCCAGGCCGTAGGTGATCTCGCCGGTGACCGGGTAGCACTCGATGCCGCCCGCTTGCTGGAAGTAGGTGAACTGGGTCACTTCCATGCCATTGAGCCAGACTTCCCAGCCCAGGCCCCAGGCGCCCAGGGTTGGCGACTCCCAGTTGTCTTCGACGAAACGAATGTCGTGCACCAGTGGGTCGAGGCCGACGTGCTTGAGGGAGCCCAGGTACAGTTCCTGGAAGTTTTCCGGGTTCGGCTTCAGGACCACCTGGAACTGGTAGTAGTGCTGCAGGCGGTTCGGGTTTTCGCCGTAGCGGCCGTCAGTCGGGCGGCGGCTGGGCTGCACATAAGCGGCGTTCCAGGTTTCCGGGCCGATGGCACGCAGAAACGTGGCAGTGTGGAAAGTGCCGGCGCCTACTTCCATATCGTAGGGCTGAAGTACCACGCAACCTTGCTCGGCCCAGTATTGCTGGAGGGCGAGGATCAAGTCTTGGAAGGTACGCACGGCTGGCGTAGGCTGGCTCACGAAATTCACCTGTTTCTTGGGCTGCGATTTAAAGAGCGGGAGTATACCCGATTCGTTCGTGCGCACGCCCCCTGGAGCCTTATGCCACGCTGCTTTTGGTGTTCTGACGATCCGTTGTACATGGCTTATCACGATCAGGAGTGGGGCACGCCGCTGCGCGATGCGCAGGGTTTGTTCGAGTTGCTTTTGCTCGAAGGGTTCCAGGCCGGGTTGTCCTGGATCACCGTTTTGCGCAAACGCGAGCGCTACCGGGAAGTGTTGTACGGCTTCGATGTGCAGCGCGTGGCGCAGATGAGCGACGCGGAAATAGACGAGCTGATGCTCGACCCGGGCATCATCCGCAACCGCCTCAAGCTCAAGGCCGCCCGTCGCAATGCCCAGGCCTGGCTGGCGCTGGAAGACCCGGTGGCGTTCCTCTGGTCGTTCGTGGGCGGCAAACCCATCATCAACCATTTCAAGGACCGCAGCGAAGTGCCGGCTATCACGCCCGAGGCACTGGCGATGAGCAAAGGCCTGAAAAAAGCCGGGTTCACTTTCGTCGGGCCGACCATTTGCTACGCCTTGATGCAGGCCTCGGGCATGGTCATGGACCACACCCAGGACTGCGACCGCTACGCCGAGTTGGTAAACGGCGGTTAGAATAGCCGGCTCGCAACACGGCCCATACATTCAGGAGTGACCTGTGGATAAGTTGAAAGGCGCCTTGCTGGTCGGCGCTCTGCGGTTGTTTGCGCTGCTGCCCTGGCGAGCGGTGCAGGCAGTGGGCTCGGCGATTGGCTGGCTCATGTGGAAATTTCCCAACCGTTCCCGCGACGTGGTGCGGATCAACCTTGCCAAGTGCTTTCCCGAGATGGACCCGGCCGAGCGCGAACGCCTGGTGGGCCAGAGCCTCAAGGACATCGGCAAATCCCTGACCGAAAGCGCCTGCGCCTGGATCTGGCCGGCCCAGCGCTCCATCGACCTGGTGCGCGAAGTCGAAGGCCTGGAGGTGCTGAAAGAAGCCCTGGCCTCCGGTAAAGGCGTGGTGGGTATCACCAGCCACCTGGGCAATTGGGAAGTGCTCAACCACTTCTATTGCAGCCAGTGCAAACCGATCATTTTCTACCGCCCGCCCAAGCTCAAGGCGGTGGATGAATTGCTGCAGAAGCAACGCGTCCAGTTGGGCAACAAGGTCGCGGCGTCGACCAAGGAAGGCATCCTCAGCGTCATCAAGGAAGTGCGCAAGGGCGGCCAGGTGGGCATCCCCGCCGACCCGGAACCGGCCGAATCCGCCGGCATCTTCGTACCCTTCTTCGCTACCCAGGCCCTGACCAGCAAGTTCGTGCCGAACATGCTCGCTGGCGGCAAAGCGGTCGGCGTCTTCCTCCACGCCCTGCGCCTGCCCGACGGCTCCGGCTACAAAGTCATCCTCGAAGCTGCCCCTGACGCGATGTACAGCACCGACACTGAAACCTCCTGCGCGGCCATGAGCCAAGTGGTGGAGCGCTACGTGCGGGCCTACCCGAGCCAGTACATGTGGAGCATGAAACGTTTCAAGAAGCGCCCGCCGGGTGAGGCGCGGTGGTACTGAAGATCTGTTGCTTCATATGCGCCGGGGATTTGTGGTGAATGCAGGATCTGTGAACACCCAAGTCCCTATGTGGGAGTACCTATGTGGGAGCCGAGCTGAACTGGTCAAGTAATCCCGGACACCGATTACGGTGTTTATGCCGCTTTTTGCTCCATGGCTATTGGCGACAGGTAGTTGTTGTAGCTGTGGAGCCTGGTGCGGTTGTAGTACATGAAGAAACGCACCATGTCCGTTTTTGCCTCCTCGATCAGGCTGTAGCCGTTGCGAGGTACCCACTCTGACTTCAGTGTGCCGAAAAAACGCTCTATTGGAGCGTTGTCCCAGCACTGTCCCCGATGACTCATGCTTTGCACAATGCCGTGGCGGGTCAGTTCTTCTTGAAACTTGCGACTGGTGTACTGACATCCTTGGTCTGAGTGAAACATCAGCCCTGGAGGACACGTTCGTACAGCTGTCGCCATGCGTAGCGCTTTGCTGACTAGGTTGGCCTCATTAACCAGAGAAAAAGCCCAACCAATAACCCTGCGAGCAAACAAATCGATCACGATGGCCAGATGAATCCAGCGTTTACCCACCATCAGGCTGGTAACGTCGCCACACCAAACCTGATCGATTGCAGTCGGTTTGAAGTTGCGTTTGAGCCGATTAGGCGCGACAAATGCCTCCACGCCTTTGGATCTAAATGGATGCGGCTGGCGTTGTTTACTGACAATGTTGGCTTCCCTCATCAGCGCTCTGACCAGGCTTCTTCCCGCTGCAATATTTTGCGATTTCAGGCCCTTGCTGATCATCCTGGAGCCCATGGCTTCGCGACTTTCACTGTGCAGTTCAACGACTTTCAGCCTGAGTTCTTCACGTCTGATCCGCGGCTTGGATCGCCGCTGAATCCACTCATAAAAGCTGCTGCGCTTCACGCCGAACACACGACACACCACGGCCGTCGGAAATGACTCTCTTAGCTCTGCGATCATCGGAAACGATCGGGATCCGACATCAAGAGAGCGGTAGCCTTTTTTAGGATTTCAGCTTCCATCTCCATGCGCTTGATCTTGGCTTTTAGCTCCTGGATCTGGCGCTGATCGTCAGTAATCGCCTTGGTGCCTTTAACTGGCTGGCCCTCGCGTTCCTTACGAACCTGATCAACCCAGCGCCGTAAAGCGGTGGGTCCGATGTCCAGAGATGCACAAACTTCTGGTACCGGGCAGTTATCATCAAGCACCATGCTGGCAGCATGCAGCTTGAACTCGCGGGTATAGACCTTTCTTTCGTTCATGGAACCTCCAAGTTGGCGAAATCATATCGCCCTTAAGAGGTGTCCGGAATTATTAGGCCAGTTCAAGCTTGCTCGCGATGACGGCGGCACACTCAACATCGATGCAAGCAGACCCACCGCTATCGCGAGCAAGCTCGCTCCCACAGTTTTTCCGGGCTGTTTACAGGCATTGCGTCCATCATAAATCCCTGTGGGAGCGAGCTTGCTCGCGATAGCGCCCTAACAGCCGCCACATAACTAACTGACTTCACCCCACGCCATCTCCCCTCCTAAAGCTCGGTCCCCGGCTGTCGATAACCCGATGTATCCGCCAATCATGGACCGATGAAATGGAACTCTCCCTTAGCGCTGCCTCTATTGCACCCGCCAACACCCACCTCACCCGCTCCGACCAGAAGTTGGTCACTCATCCTCCAACAGGCTCTGTAAAGGAACTGGCAAGCGCTGGCCCAGCAGCCATCTACCACCCCAGTGAAGAAACCCAGACCGTGGAGCAACCACTGGTGGCCATTACCACCTGGGTCGGTCGATCCCAATCGCCAGATTTTCCTCGCTATGCCGCGATCACCGAGAGCGCAAAAAACACGTTGAAAACCTCCTTCGAGGCATTCCAGTCAACGCTGTCGGCAACCCACCCGGATTTGGCCAGCAAGAAATACGGCTTCACCGTCGAGGCCGATGGCAAGCTGAAAGTGCTCAACACCGCCGGGCAGCTCAGCACCTCGGAGACCCAGCGCCTCACCGATCTGCTCAATGAATCCACTGATTTGAAAGCCGCAGCCAGCGCCTTCCGCGACGCCTCCATCGACATGGTGGATGCCGACTCGCCTTGGTCTGGCAGCTACCTGGGCCGCTACAGTCTGACCAAGGAAAACTTCGCCAGCACCATCGATCTGGCGCCGATGCTCAAGCGCGCCGGCTCGGTGCCGCCCCAGGAATTTTCGGACGGGCTGTTTTTCAACCAACTGGCGCACAAAGGCGAACTGGCGACCCAAGAGACGGAAGCCGCGATGCTTGAACGGCGTGCCGCGCAGCGATTCAGCGCGCAGGCCTGAAAGCCGGCTCTACCGAACCGTGTGGCGAGGGAGCTTGCTCCCGCCGGGCTGCGCAGCAGCCCTTCCCCATGACCGGCTATGAGCTGGCGTGCGGTCGGCTTCCTGATGGTTGATTGACCACGAGGAGGCGCAAAGCCTCAATTGTGTCCATGATTAAGGGCCTGCGATATCGGCGACGTTGGGATGGCAAAGCCATCTCTAAATCCGTCGGACTACCGTCCAGTCAGAAATATCGCACTTCCTCTGGTTCATTAATCAAGGAGTCCCCCTCATGAACATCGATTTCACCGGACGTCAGGTCCTGGTCACCGGGTCCACCAGCGGTATCGGTTTCGCGACCGCCAAAGGCTTTCTCGAAGCCGGCGCTCATGTAGTCATCAACGGTCGCCGCCAGAGCAGCGTGGACGACGCATTGCAGCGCCTGGGCGCCCTTGCTTCAAGTGCCGTCGGTTTCGTTGGCGACCTGAGCAATGAATCAGGCTGCCAGGCATTGGTCGCCAAGCATCCCAGCTTCGATATCGTCATCAACAACCTGGGCATTTTCAAACAGGAGGATTTCTTCGAAACACCGGACAGCGAATGGCAACGCTTCTTCGAAACCAACGTGATGTCGGGCGTGCGTGTTTCCAGGGCCTACGCGCAAGGCATGGTCGAGCGCGGTTGGGGGCGGATTGTGTTTATCTCGTCGGAATCGGGCGTGAACATTCCCGCCGACATGATCCACTACGGCTTCACCAAGACCGCCCAACTGTCCATCGCTCGCGGCTTGGCCAAGCGCCTTGCCGGCACGGGCGTGACGGTGAACTCGGTGCTGCCTGGGCCGACGCTTTCCGAAGGCGTTGCCCAGATGCTCCAGGCAGACGTCGAGCGCAGTGGGGAAAGCCTGGAAAAGGTCGCGGCGGATTTCGTCAACGAGCACCGCAGCACCTCGATCATCCAGCGTGCGGCACGCGTCGAGGAAGTTGCCAACATGATCATCTACGCCAGCTCGGAGCAGGCCTCGGCCACCACGGGGGCGGCGCTGCGTGTCGATGGTGGTGTGGTGGATAGCATCGTTTAGAGGCCTACGACACGTTGAAAAAAAACGCCGCTTCCTCATGAGAGATAAGCGGCGTTTTTTGTTTTGGAAGCAACATGGGTTGATTCGACCGGCGTTGGAGTGGTGAAGGGATGGTTCAGCCCACTCTGTTTTCCATCAGGCGATCCGAACCGCCTTCAGCGACGCGTTTTTCGATGAGCCGATCCGAACCGCCTTCAGCGACGCGTTTTTCGATGAGTCGATCCGAACCGCCTTCAGCGACGCGTTTTTCGATCAGGCGATCCGAGCCGCCTTCAGCGACACGTTTTTCGATCAGTCGATCCGAACCACCTTCAGCAAACGAGGGTTGATCAAAAGAAGTCGCGAACGCATTGCCAAGGGACAGTGCCAGAAGCGAGCCAACGAGAGTCTTGTGGAAAGTGTTCATGTCCTGATCCTTTTATTCGTATGTGAGTGAGTTAGACGGTGACGTGCAAACGGACGTCGACGTTGCCGCGTGTCGCGTTGGAGTACGGGCAAACCTGGTGAGCCGCGTCGACCAGCGCTTGGGCATCGGCTTGATCCAGACCTGGCAGGTTGATGTGCAGGTCGATGTCCAGACCGAAACCGCCAGGGATCTGGCCGATGCCAACGTGTGCCGTGATCGAGGCGTCGGCAGGAATGCTGCGTTTGCTCTGGCTGGCGACAAACTTCAGTGCGCCGATGAAGCAGGCCGAGTAGCCGGCTGCGAACAGTTGCTCAGGGTTGGTGGCTTCACCACCGGCACCACCCAAGGCTTTTGGCGTGGCCAGTTTCACGTCGAGAATCTTGTCGCTGGAAACAGCACGGCCATCACGGCCACCGGTGGAGGTTGCGACTGCGGTATAGAGAACGTTCATGGTGTTTCCTCTTGCTGAATGGGCTGATCGAGTTCGGGTTTGGTCTGCGCTAAATGTTTGTGCGCTAACCAGTTGAGATAAAGTTAACGTTCAAATACTTTGCGCGCAAGATAAATTTTCAAAAAATTATCACTTTTGAATTAACCAGTTGATCTAAAAAGGAATTTATTTTCGGGGCCGCGCAGTATCACCCGCCGCGAGGTGAGCCAAGGAGAAGGAGGTGCCAGGGGGCAGTGCCTGCGTAATTGCAGGCCTTTGAAGAGAGGGCGTTCAGGGTTTCTCGATCGTTCCCACGCTCCCGCGTGGGAACGCCGCCGGGGACGGGACGCTCAGCGTTCCGCTTCTGGAATGTGATGTAGCGTGGGGGTGATCAAATTCTGGCTAATGATGCAAAGCCAACCCGACTAAGCAACAGCGACCCGATTACGCCCCAACGCTTTCGCTCGATACAGGGCCTTATCCGCATCGTTCATCAAGCTGTGAAGATCCTTATTACAGGCCTCCGTAGACGCGACGCCAAGGCTGGCGGTTATGCAGTGAACAGGCTCGATCATCAAACCCGCAATCGTATCGATGAGCTGTTCCGCAATCTGGGTAGCAACCTCGATGGACGTGTCCGGAAGCAGAATGGCGAACTCTTCCCCACCCAGCCGGCCATGAATGTCCGTCGCCCGAAACGACGAACTGATGACCAGCCCCATCTCGCGCAAAACCTGATCCCCGACCTGATGGCCATAGGTGTCGTTGATGTGCTTGAAGTGATCCATGTCCAACATGACGGCGCACAACCCTAACCGGTTGGTCTTGCATTCGTCATAGAGCTGCTGGGCATGCTCGAAAAAAGCCCGCCGACTCTTCAGGCCGGTCAGTTCATCGGTTTGTGCGGCGCGGGTTGAAATGCTGTTCGCCTGTTCCATTTCACGGGTAAGACGAAAGGCGACTTCCAGTGCCTGGGACATTTTGTGCGTGGCGCGGGCCGCAAATGCCGCGAACACCAGGATCGAAAGGGCCATGCCGACTTGGATCGGGGACGGTTGAAACAGCAGCCAGACGGTGCATGGAAACAGCACCAGGCCAATGGAGACCAGCGTCATATCGCGGTAGGCCGAATAGCAGGACACCGCGCTGACGGTCATCCCGACGGTAAAGAGCATGACCAATGCCTGGGACAACAGATCGTCCGCCGGCATGACCACAAACGCACCACCGCCCCAGATGCTGGCGGATAACACCAGCGTGACCCAGTATCGGCGCTCCCAGCGTTGAGGCGTACGCTCACTTTCGGGGCTGCGAAAATAGGCGACGAACATCGCGATACGCAACAGCGTCGATGCGGTCAGGATGCCCAGCCACCAAAGAATAGCGCTGTGCTCAAACCGATCCCAACACAGCCAACTCAACATGATGGCAGCCAGGTAACTGCCGAAAACCGCAGAAACGGATTGGCGAAACAGTTGCTGCAATCGGTCAGTTCGCACCTGCTCGGCTATGAAAAAAGCTTGGCCGTTCCGAGATCTTGGGCCATCCATTTGATCCACCTGATCGTGATGCAACTAAAATGGCGATTGTGGCACCCGGCCACCAATGCAAACAACTGAATTACACCCACGGCCCCAATTGAACAAAACCCCGTGGCGAGGGAGCTTGCTCCCGCTGGGCTGCGAAGCAGCCCCAACCATTCCTACAGCCAAACGGCATCATCTGGCTTTACAGGATCAGGCTGGAATCAACCCTGCTTCCCGGTAGCTCAAAATCAGATCATCGAACAGCCCGACATCCGCCCGCGTCCGCGCGATTAACTGGGCACCCGCAACAGCGGTGTAAATGGCGCGGGCTCGGCGTTCACATTCTTCTGCGCTACCTGTTCCAGCATCTGCCAGTACCTGGGCGAGCCACGCCACGTTGACGTCCGCAAAAGCCCTGATCTCTCGCGACACTTCATCGGGAAGGTCTTCGTATTCGGCTGCCATGAAGCTGGACAGACAAAGCCTGTTGCCGTCCTCGAGCGACTTTCGAAAAATGGAGGGGTACAGCCGTACACACGCCTTCGGATCGGTATGGGCGGCGCGTATCGCTTCAAGCATGCGCAGCGCGTCCTGCCAGTAGCGTTCAGCAACTGCCGCAGCCAGGCCCGCCTTGCTCGGAAAGTGGTAGTAAATGCTGGCGTTCTTGATGCCCACCTGGTCGGCAATGCTACGGAAATTGATACCGCTGTAACCGTGCAATTGGGCAGCGGCTTTCGCTGCCGCCAAGATGGCTTCTCGAGCATTTTCGTTCACGTTGCAGCCTCGTTTCGAGATTCGACTCACTCAGGTAACGGCGATTCTACGCGCAGATCCGTTTACCTGCCAATTGTCAGGTAGGGGATTGACAGCACTAAATCGGCGGCTCAATCTTTACCTACCAATTGACAGGCAGGTGCTTGAATCATGACTTCCCCACAACAGCGCGTTGATGTTTCCACTGTTCCTACGATGAAAATCTACGATTGGTTCAACGGCCCCTACCCCGCCCGCGTCCGCATTGCGCTGGCGGAAAAAGGATTGCTGCCGAACATCGAATTCGTACCGGTGAATCTCTGGGCCGGCGAGCACAAGAAACCCGAGTTTCTGGCCATCAATTACTCCGGGACACTGCCCGTGCTGGAGCTGGACGATGGGACGCGGATCGCGGAGTGCACGGCGATCACCCAGTACCTGGATAGCCTGGACGGTCATCCGACGTTGACGGGCGAAACGCCTGTTGAAAAAGGCATCATCCATATGATGACCAAACGTGCCGAGATCGAGTTTCTCGACGCCGTCAGCGCGTACTTCCACCATGCCACGCCGGGCCTCGGCCCCGATGTCGAGCTGTACCAGAATGCCGAGTGGGGCGCCCGGATGCGCGATAAGGCGATCAGGGGCATGCGCTATTTCGACAACCTTCTCAAAGACCGGCCCTTTGTGGCGGGCGACAAGTTTTCGATGGCCGACATTGCGGTACTGGGCGGCATGATCTTCGCCTCGCTGGTGCAACTCCCCGTGCCTGAAGAGTGCGTGGCGCTTCGAGCATGGCACGCCAGGATGCAGGAGCGCTCCAGCGTCCAGACATGGCGTGCCATGGTCGAGCGTGGCGCTGCGTAGCACTGAGAGTGACTAGCCAGCGCCAGGCATGAAAAAGGGGGAAGGGCTAATGCCAGTCAGTTAAGGATCAAAACGACACAAACCAGTGGGAGCAAAGCTTGCTCGCGATGGCGGCAGACCAGTCAAAAGCGTTGTCGACTGGCTCACCCCAATCGCGAGCAAGCTTTGCTCCCACGGGGCTTAACTGACTGGCGTTAGGGCAAGCCCGACGTGCTCAATGTTTACGGGTTACTCGACTTGCGACAGCTTGGCGTCGTCACAACCGGCAGCACGGCACTCGCGCTCGACAGCTTTGAGTATGACGATACGCGCCTCGGTCTTCTCATTGGCACAGTCCAAGTAGAGCAGGCCATCGTTGGAGCAGGCGCTGTCACGATTTTTGATCCACTGGATCTGAGCGGCTTTCACTTTTTTCTTTTGATCCGGGTTCAGGGCACTCATCGTCTTCTTGTACTGCTCGTTGATTTCCTGATCCGACTGAACCATTTTCAGCGACGCGCAATAGGTTCTGTCATAGGCGTTTCTAGGGTTATCGCAACTCATCGCCGATGCCGATGCTGATGCCATTGCCAGAAATGCCCCAACCAACAAAGACTTGATCACTTACTTCTCTCCCTGAATGCCCTCTATTGATTAGAGGTCGCGGCGGGGAATTTATCATGAGGGTTGTTGAACAATGAAGCAGATCCTAAGGTTCATTCGGCCCGAACAATGGGCAAATGCTGATAGGGGGGTGGGAGCAAGTGATTGCTGAAAAAGGCTGCATCGCTCCCGCCGAGCGACTGCCCCCACTTCCTCTACCCCCCAAACCAGCCAAATACATTCCTACAGACCAACCCCACCAGCCACGCCGCCCATTCGCAAGCACCCCTCTATCCCCGAACTACAGGTAATAAACGCAACCTGTTTATCCTCCAACCCCAACCCTTCCACCAGGCTACCCAACCTTGCGCCTTTGCCTACAACTACGCCAGAATCCGCCCGCTTGTGCGCCTTGTCCCCGGGTTCTATCGTTTCCCTGCCACTGCCCATCAGTGGTCGGGTTTAGTAGCCCGAGGTATTTAGTAGGTGCATTAGCTCCGTCAGACAGGCGTCTCCATGCCTGTATTTGATGGCGGTTGTGCGCAGGGCGCCTTCGGGCGCGCCGGCTTGCTAAGTCCCCGGTCTACTAACCTGCGTACAGCTGCCTCCCCTTGTTTAGTAGCTAGAGGGTTGCGGCTTCACCTATAGGACTTAGTACATGTTCAAACCTACACCGAATCCGCCAGAGGCGGACCGTACTTCCCCGCACACCAAATCCAAGGCCAAAAAGCACGACGAAGTCACCAATCGCGCCTTGGATTACTACCTGCTACCAAAACCGGAAAAATCAGAAGATACGTCCCAACCGGGTCAGCTCTTCACCGTCGCAAAAAACGCCGACAACGAATCCCTTCTCGCAAACCTCACCGAAACCCTGGCGGCAGCCGACGCGATGGTCAGCAACCTCGCCTTCGACCTGGAAGGCCCCCGCCGTCATATTGCTCTCGGTATCCAGCAATTGATCGAATTGAGTTCATTGCTAGCGAATCGGGTGTTGGATAACGTTGATCCGCGATAGCGGGTAAGCATCCTCTTAAAAAGCAAATCCGGCACCCGTGTCGGGTTTGCTTTATTTGTGCTTGTTTCAAGGGAACAACAATCATGAGGGACATTAGTTGCCTGCGAGGGCACCAGTTGCGTCGGGTATGGCCTCTCCGGCCCGCTCGGCGGGTACCTCAGCGGTCTTCTGATGTTCTAGGCCGCTGCTGGGCATTGTGACTTTGGCGATACGATCTGAAAAATACTTGTCGAACGGTTCCAATTCCGGATATTCATCAGGTGCAACCAACAAGGCTGTCAGGCGCCCGATAAGGCCGCAGATCCAGTCGGCGCACTGGATGGTTTGGAACAAGTGGCTTTCGGTAGCCGGAAGAATCAGGCCAGCAAATCCGAAAGCGGGATGGGTTTTGTACCTTGGATGGTGACGTGAGACGTACTGGCCGACGTGCCCGAATTTGTCCAGGTACACGACGTAATGCGTCATAGTGACCGGATTCCTTGCCATAGAAACACGAAAGCCCGCAGAGATTTCTCTCAAGCGGGCCTCGGAAGGTAGGCACGAGAGTCACCCCTCATGCGTTGGGATAAGTATTGTTGCGGGACAATCGCTATGTCAATCACGTTGATGGATGCCCATGATCTTGAGGGCCTTTCCTTAACGCCGCATATTTCCGAGCAAAAAAAAACGGGCCTGCATTCCCACGCAGCCCCGTTTTTTCACCACCCGATCAGATCAAAACGCCGGCAAAACCGCGCCTTTGTACTTCTCAAGAATAAAAGCCTTCACTTCCGGCGTATGCAGCGCAGCAACCAGCTTCTTCATCGCCTCACTGTCCTTGTCATCCTCACGAGCCACCAGGATGTTCACATACGGTGAGTCGCTACCTTCGATAACCAAAGCATCCTTGGAAGGATCAAGCTTCGCCTCCAACGCATAGTTGGTATTGATCAACGCCAGATCCACCTGGGTCAGTACCCGCGGAATGGTCGCCGCTTCCAGCTCACGGAATTTCAGGTCCTTCGGGTTCTCAACGATGTCCTTGGTGGTCGACAGGATGTTGCTCGAATCCTTCAACTTGATCACCCCAGCCTTCGCCAGCAGCAACAACGCACGGCCGCCGTTGGTAGCGTCGTTCGGGATCACCACGTTGGCGCCGCCTGGCAGTTCGTCGAGCTTCTTGTACTTGCTGGAGTACGCGCCCAGGGGTTCCAGGTGCACACCGGCCACGCTCACCAGGTTTGTGCCCTTGGCCTTGTTGAACTCATCCAGGTACGGCTGGTGCTGGAAGAAGTTGGCGTCCAGGCGCTTTTCCGCGACCTGTACGTTCGGCTGGATGTAGTCGGTGAAGACCTTGACCTTCAGGTCGACGCCTTCTTTGGCCAGGGCCGGTTTGACGAATTCGAGGATTTCCGCGTGCGGCACCGGCGTTGCGGCGACGGTCAGGGTGTCGGCGGCGTGGGCGGAAAACGCTGCGGCGGCAGCGAAGGCAACCAGTAGTTTTTTCATTCAGCTAACTCCTTGTGAGGCGCCTGCTCTCGGCGCCTGCCAGCGAATGGCCGGCTCATGGTTTATTGGCCGCGAGGCCTTATTTTCTAGAGAAATGCACAACCAGTTTGTCGCCCACGGTTTGCAGCACCTGGACCAGCACCAGCAGCAACACCACCGTGACCACCATCACATCGGTCTGGAAACGCTGGTAGCCGAAGCGGATCGCCAGGTCGCCCAAGCCACCGGCGCCGACCACACCGGCCATGGCCGTGTAGGACACCAGCGTAATCGCTGTCACCGTAATCGCTGCAAAAATGCCTGGACGGGCTTCCGGCAGCAAGGCATTGACGATGATCTGCCGCGTGGTGGCGCCCATGGCCTGGGTCGCTTCGATAATGCCGCGGTCGACTTCGCGCAGGGCCGTTTCCACCAGGCGGGCGAAGAACGGTGTCGCGCCGACCACCAGCGGTGGGATCGCGCCGGCCACGCCCAGGGAGGTGCCGGTGATCAATACCGTGAACGGGATCATCACGATCAACAGGATGATGAACGGCAGCGAACGCAGGATGTTCACGATCAGCGACAGCAGCGCGTACACACCGCGGGCCTCAAGCAACTGGCGCGGGCTGCAGAGGAACAGCAACACCCCCAGTGGCAAGCCGAGCAGTACGGTGAACAGCAGCGAACCGAACAGCATCAGGAAGGTGTCGCCGGTGGCCAGCCAGATTTCCAGCCAGTCGATGTTGGAGAAGAACGAACTCAACAGTTCCATTAGCGCAGCACCTCCATGTGGACATCGGCCGCGGTGAAGCGGGCGAACGCCGCCTCCATGTCACCGCCGGTGATGGCGAGGGTCAGTTGCCCGTAGGGGGTGTCTTTGATGCGGTCGATACGACCGGCCAGGATGCTGTAGTCCACACCGGTTTCCCGGGCGACGGTGCCGAGCAATGGCGCGTAGGTCGCGTCGCCCTGGAACGTCAGACGCACGATGCGTCCGGGCACGTGGGCAAAATCGTCGCGCTGTTCGCTTTCGTCGATCTGCTCGTCCTCCTGGACGAAACGCTTGGTGGTCGGGTGCTTGGGGTGCAGGAACACCTCGGCCACCGGGCCTTGCTCGACGATCACACCGGCGTCCATCACCGCCACTTGATCGCAAACACGGCGGATCACGTCCATTTCATGGGTGATCAGTACGATGGTCAGTTTCAGCTCGCGGTTGATTTCCGCCAGCAGTTGCAGGACCGAGGCGGTGGTCTGCGGGTCGAGGGCGCTGGTGGCCTCGTCGCACAGCAGGATCTTGGGTTTGGTCGCCAGGGCGCGGGCGATGCCGACGCGCTGCTTCTGGCCGCCGGACAATTGCGCCGGGTACTTCTTGGCGTGGTCGGACAAGCCGACGCGGGCGAGCAACTCGGCGACGCGCTGGTCGATTTCGCTGCGGGACAATTCACCCGCCAGCGTCAGTGGCAGCGCCACGTTGTCGGCCACGGTCTTGGACGCCAGCAGGTTGAAGTGCTGGAAGATCATCCCGACTTGCTGGCGGAAGCGGCGCAGACCGCTGGCGTCCAGGGCGGTGACTTCTTCGCCGTCGACGATGATCTTGCCGCCAGTGGAGTCTTCCAGGCGATTGATCAGGCGCAGCAGGGTACTTTTTCCCGCACCGGAATGGCCAATCAGGCCGAAGACCTGGCCGTTCTCAATCGTCAGACTGGTCGGATGCAGGGCGGGGATATCCCTACCGGCGACCCGGTAGGTTTTATGGACGTCTTGAAACTCGATCACGTAGCGAACCTTGTGGGGCGCGTTGGAAAAGGATCAGCGGTTAGCCGGGCGCGCATTTTAGCCTGTCCGTATAGAGGTTCTTAGCATTTATTTGCGATCAGACCAGTCATTTGGCAATAACGCGATCAAAGGCCATAAAAAAGGAACACGGCCAAACGGCATGGGTCACTCATTAAGCCACTCGAAAATGCCCGGGTACGGAACCTGCGGTATCGAACTCAAGAGTCCTGGCCTCCGGGATCGCAAAGAGGAGTTATGCCTGATGAGTACCAAAAAACCCACGGCCAACAAGAGCCAACTGGCCGGGACCGACACCCTGGATCGCGGCAACACCAACGCCAAGCTCGAAAGCCTGGAACAGTTCCGCTCCGATGCCACCGAACAGGCGTTGCGCACCAATCAGGGTGTGAAGATCGCCGATAACCAGAACACCCTCCGGGTCGGCGCCCGGGGCCCGTCGCTGCTGGAAGACTTCATCATGCGTGAAAAAATCACGCATTTTGACCATGAACGCATCCCGGAACGCATCGTTCACGCCCGTGGGACCGGCGCCCATGGCTACCTCCAGAGCTATGAAGCGCATTCGGCGCTGACCAAGGCTGGTTTCCTACAGGACCCGAGCAAGAAAACCCCGGTGTTCGTGCGTTTTTCCACCGTGCAAGGTCCACGGGGTTCCGGCGACACCGTGCGGGACGTTCGTGGCTTTGCGGTCAAGTTCTTCACCGATGAGGGCAACTTCGACCTGGTGGGCAACAACATGCCGGTATTTTTCATCCAGGATGCGATCAAGTTTCCCGACTTCGTCCACGCGGTGAAGCCCGAACCCCACAATGAAATCCCTACGGGCGGTTCAGCCCACGACACGTTTTGGGATTTCGTCTCGCTGGTGCCGGAATCGGCGCACATGGTGATCTGGGCGATGTCCGACCGGGCCATTCCTAAAAGCCTGCGGAGCATGCAGGGCTTCGGTGTGCACACCTTTCGCATGATCAACGCCGAAGGCAAAAGCAGCTTCGTCAAATTCCATTGGCGGCCAACAGTCGGTACCTGCTCGTTGGTTTGGGACGAAGCCCAGAAGCTGGCCGGCAAGGATACGGACTACCACCGTCGCGATCTCTGGGAGTCGATCGAGATGGGCGACTACCCGGAATGGGAGTTCGGCGTGCAGATCGTTGCCGAGGAAGACGAGCATAAGTTCGACTTCGACCTGCTCGACCCGACCAAGATCATCCCTGAAGAGCTGGTGCCCATCACACCCCTGGGCAAGATGGTGTTGAACCGTAACCCGGACAACTTCTTCGCCGAAGTCGAGCAGGTTGCCTTCTGCCCCGGGCATATCGTGCCGGGCATCGACTTTTCCAACGACCCATTGCTGCAAGGTCGGCTGTTTTCCTACACCGATACGCAGATCAGCCGACTCGGTGGGCCGAATTTTCATGAGCTGCCGATCAACCGTGCCATCACGCCTGTGCACAACGGTCAGCGCGATGCGATGCACCGCACCACCATCGACAAGGGCCGCACCTCCTACGAGCCGAACTCCATCGATGGTGGCTGGCCGAAGGAAACCCCACCTGGCCCGGAAGATGGCGGCTTCGAAAGTTATCCAGAGCGCATCGATGCCTACAAGATCCGCCAGCGCAGTGAGTCGTTCTCCGACCATTTCTCCCAGGCGCGCTTGTTCTACAAGAGCATGAGCGCCCACGAGCAAGAGCACATCATCGCGGCCTACAGCTTCGAGCTGGGCAAGGTAGAGCGTGAGTTCATCCGGGCGCGGCAGGTCAACGAGATCCTGGCCAACATCGATCTGGAACTGGCCGCGCGGGTGGCGAAAAACCTGGGCCTGCCCGCCCCCACCGCCGGCACCGTCGATGTGCCGAAACCCTCGCTGAAGCAATCCCCGGCCTTGAGTCAGGCGAACCTGCTGTCTGGGGACATCAAGACGCGAAAAGTGGCCGTGCTGGTGGCTAACGGCGTCGATGGGGCGATCATCGATGCGCTCAAGAAGGCTTTGAAAGCGAAGGGCGCCCACGCCAAGGTGCTGGGGCCGACTTCTGCGCCAGTGACCACCGCTGATGGGAAAACGCTACCGGTGGATGCGTCCATGGAAGGGTTGCCGTCTATTGCCTTTGATGCGGTGTTCGTGCCGGGTGGCGCGGAGTCGATCAAGGCCTTGAGTACCGACGGCGTGGCCCTGCATTACTTGCTGGAAGCCTATAAGCACCTCAAGGCCATCGCTCTGAATGGCGAAGCGCGGCAGTTGCTGGTGTTGTTGAAACTGGAGGCGGATGCGGGGCTGATTCCTGACGTGGATGCTGGCAAGTTCCAGGCGTTCTTCGACGCGATTGCCCAGCATCGGGTGTGGGCGCGGGAGCCTAAGGCGAAGGCGATTCCGGCTTGATGAGTGTCTGAAAGAGCTTGGTTGCTTGATCGGACGCTATCGCGGGCAAGCCTTGCTCCCACAGATCAGTTCTCACAGGGAAGATATTGACCTATGGGGGCAGCTCTCACAGGGAACACATTGAGCTGTGGGAATTGCCCTGTGGGAGCAAGGCTTGCCCGCGGTGCTTTTAGGGTTTGCGCGGAGTCAGCACGATCTGCGCCGGCACACTGCGCACAATCTGCTTCTGCAGCTTCAGATCAAACCCGGGATCAAGTTTCTTGACCCGCTTGGTCAGCAACGTCGCCAACCACGGATAATCATCGGTGCGCGGCGCCTGAATGCTTACGTCGCACTGGTAATTCACCACATCCGCGGCAATGGCATCCAGTTGCCGACGCATTTGCTGTATATCGGCGAGGTTGAGCGCAACCGTGGTGCTGGGGGCGCTCGGGTCGATCACCTTGGCGACCGGTTTGGCTTCGGCGGCCTTGAGGTCGGCCTCGGCTTTTTCCAGGTCGGCCTTGCGGGCTTCGGCGATGGCGCTGTTGACCTCGCCGGTAAGGGCCGGGGCCTTGGGCATCAACGCCCGGGCACGGCTCAGGGCGGTGGCGGCGGCGTTTACGTCGCCTTTTTGCAAGTCGATCTGGCTGCGGCGCAAATACGCCTCGGCCAATTGCCGCTGGTAGGGTTCCAGCGACCGGTCTTCGGGCGACTGGGCTTGCAAGGCGGCCAGCTGGTCTTCAGCGGTGGCCAGCTCATTGCTGGCCAGGCTTTGCTCGAGCTGCGCGATGGCCGGGCCCCGCGTATCGGGAGCCTGGGTGACCGGCGGTGTACTCTGGCAAGCGCCCAGCAGCAGGGAAAATGCGACAAGGAGCAGATAACGGGAGGCGAACGGCTTCATTCCTGCGACTCTCTATTTGCGCAAAAAGCGAGCAAGTCTACACCCCTCGACGAGGCAGGACAAAACTCAGCAGAAACAACGCCGCGGCGCTGACCACGATCGACGGGCCGGCCGGGGTGTCCTTGAACCAGGAAAGCGCCAGGCCGCCACACACCGCGAGCATGCCCAGCAGGCTCGCGCCGAGCGCCATCTGCTCGGGCGAGCGGGCGTGACGCTGTGCCGCAGCCGCCGGGATGATCAGCAATGACGTAATCAGCAACACACCGACGATTTTCATCGCCACGGCGATGACCACCGCAATCAGCAGCATCAGCGCCAGTCGCAAACCCAGTACAGGCAAGCCTTCGACCCGGGCCAGCTCTTCGTGCACGGTGACGGCCAGCAATGGTCGCCAGAGCGCCACCAGCAACAGCAGCACCGCCGCGCTACCGCCCAGGATCCACGACAGGTCCGTCGGACTGATCGCCAGCAGGTCGCCGAACAGATAGGCCATCAGGTCGATGCGCACGTCATGCATGAAGCTCAGCACCACCAGCCCGAGGGACAAGGTGCTCGGCGCGAGGATGCCCAGCAACGTGTCGGACGCCAGCGGCTGGCGGTGTTGCAGGGTCACCAGGACCACCGCCAGCAACAGGCAACCAACGGTCACTGCTACCGCCGGGCTGACATCCAGCAGAAACCCCAGGGCCACGCCGAGCAAGGCGGCGTGGGACAAGGTGTCGCCGAAATAGGCCATGCGCCGCCAGACCACGAACGAACCCAGGGGGCCGGCGACCAGGGCGAGTGCCAGGCCTGCGAGCAGGGCGTACAACAGAAAATCAGCCATGCTTGCAGCCATCTCCATGAACATGATTGGAAGCGGAAGGGGCGCTGACCACCGAGCCATGCAGGTCATGGGCGTGGTCATGGTGGTGGTGATAAATCGCCAGGCTTTGTGCGTTTTTTCCGAACAGCTCGACAAAGGCCGGATCGCCACTGACCTGCTCAGGGTGCCCGGAACAGCAGACGTGGCGGTTGAGGCAGACCACCTGGTCGGTGGTGCTCATCACCAGGTGCAGGTCGTGGGACACCATCAGCACGCCGCAGCCGTGACGGTCGCGCAGGCGGGTGATCAGGCTGTACAGCTCGGCCTGCCCCGCCACATCGACGCCTTGTACCGGCTCGTCGAGCACCAACAGTTCAGGCTCGCGCAGCAGGGCGCGGGCCAGCAGCACGCGTTGCATCTCGCCCCCGGAGACACTTTGCACCGGGCTGTCGATCACCTGTTCGGCACCGACTTCGTTGAGCGCGGCCAAGGCCCGTGCGCGGTCCACGCCCGGCACCAGGCGCAGGAAGCGCAGCACGGACAGCGGCAGCGTCGGATCGACGTGAAGTTTTTGCGGCATGTAGCCGACGCGCAACCTGGGCTTGCGCCAGACGCTGCCGCTGTCGGGCTTGAGCAAACCCAACACGGCGCGCACCAGGGTGGTCTTGCCGGCGCCATTGGGGCCGATCAGGGTCACGATCTGCCCCGGCTCGACGCTCAGGTGAATGTTGTCCAGCACGTTCTGCCCGGCGAACGTCACGGCCACCTGCTCGAGACGGATCAACGCATTGCTCATCAGGCCCCCTGGCAGCCGGAGCAGAGACCGACCACCTCGACGGTCTGGGTGTCGACCACGAAGCCGACCTCCTGGGCGCTGGCGATAATGGCATCGCTGATGGACTTCTGTTCCAGCTCGATGGCGGCGTGGCATTCGCGGCAGATCAGGAACTGGCCTTGGTGGGCGTGCTCCGGATGGTTGCAGCCGACGAAGGCGTTCAGCGACGAAATGCGATGCACCAGGCCGTTTTCCAAGAGGAAATCCAGCGCCCGATAGACCGTTGGCGGCGCGGCACGGCGGCCGTCCTGTTCGCTGAGCACGGCCAGGATGTCGTAGGCGCCCAGCGGCTTGTGGCTTTGCCAGACCAATTCCAGCACGCGCCGACGCAGGGCGGTCAGGCGCAACCCTTGGCGCGCGCAGATGGCGTCGGCCTCGGACAGCGCGGTGTGCACGCAGTGGGAGTGATCGTGGGGACGACTGGCAAGGGGCGTAATAGGCATGGGCAGCGACGAGTTTAGTGAGAGACGTTATTATGTTACCCGTTCTCGCCTCTTCGAGTGGTCATCGTGTCCCGATTTTTTTCGCTCTTTGTCGCTTTTGTCGCAAGTTTTCTACTGATTGGCCCGGCCCAGGCCGAGGTCAAGGTCCTCACCAGCATCAAGCCGTTGCAGTTGATTGCCGCCGCCGTGCAGGACGGCGTGGCCATCCCGGAAGTGTTGCTGCCGCCAGGGGCTTCGCCGCATCACTATGCATTGCGCCCATCGGACGTGCGCAAGGTGCAGTCGGTGGACCTGCTGTACTGGATTGGGCCGGACATGGAGGGTTTCCTACCGCGCGTGTTGAACGGTCGTACGCTGCCGTCGGTCGCGGTGCAGGCGCTGCCGGGGCTCAAGTTGCGTCACTTCGCCCAGGACAGCGCGTCCCACGAGGACGATGACCATGACGGCGATGAGCACGATCACGACCACGACCACGACCACCGCCCCGGCACCGTGGATGCCCACCTGTGGCTATCGCCGCACAATGCGCGGGTGATCGCCGCGAAAATGGCGGCCGACCTGAGCGCGGCGGATCCGGCGAATGCGGCCCGCTACCAGAGCAACCTCGCGGGTTTCAACCAGCGTCTCGACGCCTTGGACGCGCGCCTCAAGACGCGTCTGGCCGGGGTCGCGGGTAAACCGTATTTCGTGTTCCACGAAGCGTTCGACTATTTCGAAGACAACTACGGCCTCAAGCACGCCGGGGTGTTCGCCGTGGCCGCCGAAGTCCAGCCCGGCGCCCAGCATGTGGCGGCGATGCGCACGCGCTTGCAAGCGGTGGGCAAGACCTGCGTCTTCAGCGAACCGCCGTTGCGCCCGCGCCTGGCCGAAACCCTGGTGGCCGGGTTGCCGGTGAAACTGGCGGAGCTGGATGCACTGGGCGGTTATACCCCGGCGACGGCGCAAGGGTATGAGCAGTTGTTGGAGAAGCTGGGGAATGATCTGGCGGGGTGCCTGGAGTCGCTATGACCCCAGCCCCGCGCGCTCCTGCCGAACATGGATCCTGTGGCGAGGGAGCTTGCTCCCGCTCGGTTGCGCAGCGACCGCAAGATTTTGGGGCTGCTCCGCACCCCAGCGGGAGCAAGCTCCCTCGCCACAAAAGCAGCGTTCGGCGAAAGCCTTCTATTGGTACTTAGAGGGCGAACGGCAGCAACGCGTGAACCGTCTGCCGCTGCGCCAGGCGCTGCTGGAACTCCATCGGATCGTGAATCAACACATCCTGCCCGGCGAACGACTCGGCGGCGATCAACCGCGACAGCCAGAACCGCACGCACGCCACGCGCAGCATGGTTGGCCATAGCTGGGCCTCGGCGGCGGTGAACGGCCGCAGCGCCGCATAGGCACCCAGTAAAGCTCGCGCCCGAGGGCCATCGAGCACACCGTTGTCATCCGAACACCAGTCGTTCAAGGCGATGGCGACGTCATACAGCATCGGCCCGGAGCAGGCGTTGTAGAAGTCGATCAGCCCGGTCAGGTGCGTGCCCTCGAACATCGCGTTGTCGCGGAACAGGTCCGCGTGGATGTTGGCCCGGGGCAGCGCCAGGATGCCTACCTTCTTCAACGAAATTTCATCCAGCGCAGCCTCCAGCAACTGACGCGGCGCGGTATCCAGGTGCGAGAGCAGCTTGGCGCCCTCCTCCTGCATCCAGTCCAGGCCACGATCGGTCTTGCGCTTGATCATGTTGTCGCGGGTCGCCAAGTGCAGATGCGCCAGCAGCTCCCCGACCTGGGCGCAGTGCTGGGCGTTGGCCTGCTTGATGTGCTTGCCCGCCAGGCGCGGTTGCAACAGCGCCGGCTTGCCCGCCAGCTCCCGCAGCGCGACGCCGTCGGTGGTGCGCAAGGCGTAAGGCACCGGCAGGTCGGCGTCATGCAGCACGTCCAGCAGTTCGATGAAGAACGGCATTTCCTGCACCGGGCCGCGCTCGACCAGGGTCAGGACGAATTCGCCCTGCTCCAGGCTGATGAAGAAATTGGTGTTTTCGCTGCCGGCGGCGATCCCCTGGAAATCAAGCAGACGGCCAAGCCCGTAAGGGGCGAGAAAGGTTTCCAGCTCGGGCCGAGCCAGGGGCGTGAACACAGACATGGTTAAAACTGCCAGTACGGGCGCCCTTCAGCGGGCGCCGGTTGAAGTGCAGAGTGGGGCTACCACTCAAAGATTTTCCACGAAGGGATCAGCATATCCGGCTGGTCCGAGCGGATGAAGTTTGCATCAGTGCCATCGGCGCGTACCAGGAAATAAGGCTTGCCGTTCTTGGGCGTGACCTTGATCGCGTACAAAAATCCGTTTTGCCGATACTCCTGAATGGTTTTATCGCCTTCGGTGCGGATGGTGACATCCGGGTCCGCCGAGGGTGCGTCATCCGCTGCCATGGCGGCCAACGGGGTGATTGCAAACAAGCCAGCCAGTAACAGGCGATTTAGTGTACGCATGATAACCTTGTCCCTTTGTCGTCAACGGTCCCGCTATTCTAGCCCCGGACCCGCCGAAAAGGTTGATCCTGCTCATGAGCCAAGCCCCCCTCGTCCTGGTGGACGGTTCTTCTTATCTGTACCGCGCCTTTCACGCGCTGCCACCGCTGACCACGTCCAAAGGCCTGCCGACCGGTGCGGTCAAAGGCGTGTTGAACATGCTCAAGAGCCTGCGCAAGCAGTATCCGGACAGTCCGTTCGCCGTGGTGTTCGACGCCAAGGGTGGGACATTTCGCGATGCGCTGTACGCCGAATACAAGGCCAACCGCCCGAGCATGCCCGACGACATGCGCGTGCAGATCGAGCCGCTGCATGCCAGCGTCAAGGCCCTGGGCTTCCCGCTGCTGTGCGTGGACAACGTCGAAGCCGATGACGTGATCGGCACCCTGGCCCGCAGCAGCGCGGCGGCCGACCGCCCGGTGGTGATCTCCACCGGCGACAAAGACATGGCGCAGTTGGTCGATGGGCACATTACCTTGGTCAATACCATGACCGGTAGCGCCCTGGACGTGGCTGGCGTGAAGGAGAAGTTTGGCGTCGCTCCAGAGCAGATCATCGATTACCTGGCGTTGATGGGCGATTCGTCCGACAACATCCCCGGCGTTCCGGGCATCGGACCGAAGACCGCTTCCGGCCTGCTGGTGGGCGTCAATGGCGGCTTGACCGAGCTGTACGCGCAACTGGATATCGTCGCCACCTTGCCGATCCGTGGCGCCAAGACCCTGGCCGCCAAGCTCGAAGAGCACAAGGAAATGGCGTTACTTTCCTACGAGCTGGCGACCATCAAGACCGACGTGCCATTGGATGTCGGCCTGGACGACCTGCAAATGGGCGCACCCGATCACGAGAAGCTGGCCGAGCTGTACACGTTGCTGGAGTTCAAGAGCTGGTTCGAGGAAAACCAGCGGGACGCCAAGCGTGCCGGCCAGGAGATCGTCGAAGTGGCCGAAGAACAGCCTGGCGCCGCCGAGGCCAAGTACGAGGTCATTCTCGATCAGGCGCGCTTCGAGGCGTGGCTGGCGAAACTGGACAAAGCGCCGCTGTTCGCTTTTGTCACCGAAACCAACGGCGGTGATGCCCAGCATTCGCAACTGGTCGGCTTGTCGTTCGCCGTGGCTCCTTTCGAGGCGGCCTACATCCCGCTGACCCACTCCTACATGGGCGTGCCGGAGCAGTTGGACCGCGACACGGTGCTCAAGGCGCTCAAACCGCTGCTGGAAAACCCGAACAAGCTCAAGATCGGCCAGCACGCCAAGTTCGAAACCAACATCCTGGCCAACTGCGCCATCGGTGGCGATCAGAACAACGGCATCCTGGTCCAGGGCATTGCCTTCGACACCATGCTCGAATCCTACGTGCTGGACTCCACCGCGACCCGCCACGACATGGACAGCCTGGCGCTCAAGTACCTGGGCCAGAGCAAGACCGATTTCCAGGACATCGCTGGCAAAGGGGTCAAGCAACTGACCTTCGACCAGATCTCCCTGGAACTGGCCGGCCCTTACGCCGCCGAAGACGCCGACGTGACTTTCCGCCTGCATCAAGCCTTGCAGGAAAAGCTGGCCGCCACGCCAAGCCTGGGGCCGGTGCTCAACGATATCGAAATGCCGCTGATGCCAGTCCTGGCGCGCATCGAGCGCCAGGGGGCGTTGGTCGATGCCAACCTGCTGGGCGTACAGAGTGTCGAGCTGGGCGAAAAACTGGTGGCGCTGGAGCGTGAGGCGTTTGCCATCGCCGGCGAGGAATTCAACCTGGGTTCGCCGAAGCAATTGGGCGTGATCCTGTACGAAAAGCTCGGTTTGCCGGTGCTCAGCAAAACCGCCAAGGGCCAGGCGTCCACCGCCGAAGCGGTGCTCGCCGAGCTGGCTGAGCAGGATTACCCGCTGCCTAAGGTGCTGATGCAGTACCGCTCCCTGAGCAAGCTCAAGAGCACCTACACCGATCGCCTGCCGGAACAGATCAACAGCCGCACCGGCCGTGTCCACACCAATTACCAGCAGGCCGTCGCCGCGACCGGGCGCCTGTCATCCATCGACCCGAACCTGCAGAACATCCCGATTCGCACGGCCGAAGGCCGACGCATCCGCCAGGCGTTCGTCGCGCCGAAAGGCTACAAACTGCTGGCGGCGGACTATTCGCAAATCGAACTGCGGATCATGGCGCACCTGGCCAAGGACGAAGGGTTGCTTCATGCGTTTCGTAATGACCTGGACGTGCACCGGGCCACGGCGGCCGAGGTGTTCGGCGTCGATTTGGACGCGGTTACCCATGACCAGCGCCGCAGCGCCAAGGCGATCAACTTCGGTTTGATCTATGGCATGAGCGCGTTCGGCCTGGCCAAGCAGATCGGCGTCGATCGCAAGCAGTCCCAGGCCTACATCGACCGTTACTTCACTCGCTACCCGGGTGTGCTGGCATACATGGAACGCACCCGCGCCCAGGCGGCCGAGCAAGGTTTTGTCGAAACCATTTTCGGTCGCCGGTTGTACCTGCCGGACATCAACGCGAAAAACCCGGCCCTGCGCAAAGGCGCCGAGCGCACCGCCATCAACGCGCCGATGCAGGGCACGGCGGCCGACATCATCAAGAAAGCCATGGTCGCCGTGGACCGCTGGCTGACGGCGTCCGGGCTGGATGCGAAGGTCATCCTGCAGGTCCACGACGAACTGGTGCTGGAAGTGCGTGAAGACCTGGTCGATCAGGTGCGCGAAGAAATCCGCCAGCACATGAGCACCGCCGCCACGCTGGACGTGCCGCTGTTGGTGGAAGTGGGTGTGGGCAATAACTGGGACGAGGCGCACTGATTCCCAAGCCCTGAGGTCGAGGGCTCTTGTGGCGGCTGATAAATCTGCGGGGAATGAAATATGGTCATCGCGAGCAAGCTCGCTCCCACAATGGTTTTGTGTCGAGCCGAATACCGAGCCCAACACCCATTCCCTGTGGGAGCGAGCTTGCTCGCGATAGCGTCGGCCCAGACACCCATGCTCCATTGAGTCACCGAAAACCCAGGTGCGGCCTCATTAGCTCGGAAAATTCCTACGGTTATTTCCAAAAATAATCTGAACTAAACCCGTGAATCGCCACTCAGAGATTCTGAATGGCTGGTGAAGCCCTTCAATGCTCCTATGTTGTGTTAAGTGTTGGCAGATATCTGGACCCCGCCCTAGCGGTCCGGAACTTGGACCCCGAACTTCCCCCTCCCCATAAGAAGTCCGGGGTTTTTTTTGCCTGCGATTTGGCTTATTCGGCCTCTTCGCTGCCCTTGTCCGCCAATTCCATCCAGTCGGCCAGCACCGTGTAGGCTTCTTCCAGGCCCATGCGCTTGGGCGCCGAGAACAGTTGGATGGTGATCGCGTCGCCCCAGCCCTTGCGAATTTCCGACTGCACTTTGAGCAAGGTATTTTTCGCCGCGCCGTAGGTGAGCTTGTCGGCCTTGGTCAGCAGGATGTGCATCGGCATGCCGCTGGCGACCGCCCAATCGAGCATCAACAGGTCGAAGTCGGTCATCGGATGGCGGATGTCCATCATCAGGATCAGGCCTTTCAAACTCTCGCGGCTGCCCAGGTACGCTTCCAGGTGGCGCTGCCAGTGTTGCTTGAGCGGGATCGGTACTTTCGCGTAGCCGTAGCCGGGCAGGTCGACCAAACGCCGTTCATCGTCTAGCTTGAAGAAGTTCAAGAGCTGCGTGCGACCCGGGGTTTTCGAGGTGCGTGCCAGGCTCGCATGGGTCAAGGTGTTCAGCGCGCTGGATTTGCCGGCGTTGGAACGCCCGGCAAAAGCCACTTCGAAGCCTTCGTCGTCTGGGCATTGATCGACTTTGGCGGCGCTGAGCATGAAGGTGGACTGTTGGCACAGGCCAAGGATGGGGTTCTTCAGTTGCATGGGATTTCCGATGTGGGCGGCGTCGGGAATGGACGCGGCAAGCTGTGTCGTTTCCGTTTCAGTGACGCCAGTATATAATGCCGCAGATTTTGTGTGCGCTTTGTCCCAGCGTAGGATGAAGCTCACGGGAGCGACCGACCGAAATTGCGCATTAGAACGCAGCTCGTTCCCAACCCTGAAAAGGTCGTTTTATGACGAAATGGCTGCTAGCTGCCGGTGTCTTGATGCCGCTTTACAGCGCTCAGGCTACACAGGATCCGGAAGCTGTGTACAACCGTGTTTGTGGTGCCTGTCATTCCGGCCAACTCCCCATGGCGCCCCGCAAGGGCGATCAGGAAGCTTGGACGCCGAGGTTGGCGAAAGGTATGGAGACGCTGGTGCAACACGTGACCCAGGGTTTCAAGGCGATGCCGCCGCGTGGTTTGTGCATGGACTGCAGTGCCGAGGATTACCGAGCCATCATCCAGTGGATGAGCGAGTAAACCCGGTCCATAACTCTTTAACCCTTAGCCGTAGTTGGATTAGCTGATGAACAAACTGATCGTGAGTCTGCTGTTGACCTTGGGGATATCCGGCGTAGCCCACGCCGCTGGCGATGCCGCTGCCGGTCAGGCGAAAGCGGCCGTATGCGGGGCCTGCCACGGCCCGGATGGCAATAGCATGGCGCCCAACTTTCCGAAACTGGCGGGCCAGGGCGAGCGTTACCTGAACAAGCAACTGCACGACATCAAGTCCGGCAAGCGCACGGTGCTGGAAATGACCGGCCTGCTGACCAACCTGAGCGATCAGGACCTGGCGGACATCGCGGCCTATTTCGCCAGCCAGAAGGGCAGCGTCGGCGCCGCCGATCCAAAACTCGTGGCTCGCGGTGAAGCGCTGTTCCGCGGCGGCAACCTCGACAAAGGCTTGCCAGCCTGCACCGGTTGCCACTCCCCGGATGGCAAAGGCAACGCGGCTGCCGGTTTCCCACACCTGGGCGGCCAGCATGCCCAGTACGTCGGCAAGCAACTGGCCGACTTCCGTAAAGAAGAAGGCGGCCGGACCAACGATGGCGACACCAAGCCCATGCAGAGCATCGCCAAAAAGCTGAGCGACGAAGATATCGCGGCAGTCTCCGCCTACATTCAGGGCTTGCACTAAGGCCGTTGAGGGGGATACACCTCTTGCAACGTTAACGCTCGATTAATCTGTCGATGCGAGCATCAAAAGGGTGGCTTTGGCCGCCCTTTTTTGTGGCCGCTGCCGTTACACTAGAGAACTTGAACCCGCCACGGTCTGTCTTAGAAGCAGGTCTTGCGAGGCCCCCTCATTGTCCAGGAGTAAAGCATGCGTAATCTGATCATCAGCGCCGCGCTCGTCGCCGCCAGCCTGTTCGGCATGACTGCCCAAGCGGCTGAAAAGCCCGCCGCACCCTATGTCGAATTGACCAACCCCGTTGCGGTGGCAGCGCCTGGCAAGATCGAAGTCGTGGAGTTGTTCTGGTACGGCTGCCCGCATTGCTACGCGTTCGAACCGGTTATCAACCCATGGGTCGAGAAACTGCCGTCGGACGTTAACTTCGTTCGCATCCCCGCCATGTTCGGTGGCCCATGGGACGCTCACGGCCAGATGTTCCTGACCCTCGAAGCCATGGGCGTCGAGCACCAGGTTCACGCAGCCGTTTTCAACGCGATCCAGAAAGAACACAAGAAGCTGACCGACAAACAAGACATGGCCGATTTCCTGGCGACCCAAGGCGTGGACAAGGACAAGTTCCTGGCCACCTTCGACTCCTTCGCCATCCAGGGCCAGATCAAGAAGGCCCGTGACCTGGCGAAGAAATACGAGATCACGGGCGTGCCGACCATGATCGTCAACGGCAAATATCGCTTTGACATCGGCTCTGCCGGCGGGGCCGAACAAGCGCTGCAACTGGCCGACCAACTGATCGCCAAAGAGCGAGCGGCCACCAAGGCTGTCGCCAACTAAGCGCGGCCCACGCCCATGGCCCGCTGGAGTACCGAACGCATCGTTGGCCTGCATGAACCACGGGTCAACGAGCACCATGTCACGTCCACGGGCCTGCCTGGCGACAGCCGCTTGCGGCTGCTCAGCTTCAATATCCAGGTGGGCATCAGCACCGAACGCTACCGGCATTACCTGACCCGCGGCTGGCAGCATTTGCTGCCGCACACCGGGCGTGCCGGCAACCTGCAGAAAATCGGCGACCTGCTCAAGGACTTCGACCTGGTGGCCCTGCAAGAGGCCGACGGCGGGAGCCTGCGGTCAGGCTACGTCAATCAGGTGGAACACCTGGCCCAA
This sequence comes from Pseudomonas fluorescens, assembly GCF_001307275.1. Classification (NCBI taxonomy): domain Bacteria; kingdom Pseudomonadati; phylum Pseudomonadota; class Gammaproteobacteria; order Pseudomonadales; family Pseudomonadaceae; genus Pseudomonas; species Pseudomonas fluorescens. Next base: position 2,596,473 of record NZ_CP012831.1, on the reverse strand, counting down.
TTGGGCGCCTTCCCCTACTGGTACCAACAACTCAATCGCAACCTCGGACGTCTCGGCCAGCACAGCAATGGCGTGTTGAGTCGTTTGCGTCCCTGGGCGATCGAGGACCATCCGCTGCCGGGCCCCAAGGGGCGCGGGGCGATTCTTGCGCGTTTTGGCGAAGGTCCGGAAGCGCTGGTCGTGGTCATGATGCACCTGGCACTCGGGGCGCGTACCCGGACGATGCAGCTGGCGTACATTCGCGAGCTGATCGGCGGCTACAAGCACCAGATACTGATGGGCGACATGAACACCCACGCCACCGACCTGCTGCAAACCTCGCCCCTGCGCGATCTCGGTCTGCTCGCACCACAACTGGAAGCGACATTCCCCAGCTGGCGCCCCCAGCGCTGCCTGGACCATATCCTGTTGAGCCCGACCCTGACCCTCGAACGTGTCGAGGTGTTGGCCCAACCCATTTCCGATCACCTGCCGGTCGCGGTAGAAATTCGTTTGCCGGGTTCGCTCACGGCCGATGCATTCCCCGCGCTGAGTACTGCCCCTCGCGGATCCGATGAATGAGCGACGAAGCCGAACGCTGGAGAGAGAAATACCTCAAGAGTATCGAACAGCAGGAAAAGCTCGAGCGCCGTTGGGATGCTCGACTCGACTTGCTGCGTCGTGGCCTGGTGCGCAGCACCCTGGCCGCCGAGGGCACTGATCGGGTCGTCGACCAATGCATGAAAGAGATGCGCGAGGTGGTGCGCACCGATGACATGGACGCCGGCCTCGCCGCCCTGCTGCCGCGTCTGGAGAAAGCCGTACTCGATTCCGAGCAGCGCCGCGAAACCCGCATCGAGCAGATGAGCACTGCATTGACGGCCCTGGTGGCCCAGCTGCAAAGCCTGCCGCTGCCGAAGGAAGTCAGCCGGCCCCTGAAGAAATTTTCCAAGCAGTTGGAAGAGCGGGTCGGCCAGGCCCGGGAGATTCCGCTGCTGCTCAGCGAATTGAGCGGTTTGCAAGGCAAGGCACTGAGTGCCCTGGACGCCCCTGTCGAACCGAGCCGCCCCGGATTGCTGCAACGGCTGTTTGGTGGCCAAGGCCATGAGGAAGCGACGCCCCAGCCTCACGAGCCTGCCCAGGCCAGCGTGGCGCCTCTGGCAGACACGGCCCTGCCAGTCGCCGTTGAGCCGGCAGTTCACACAGCATCCATCGCACCAGCACCAGCACCAGCACCAGCACCAGCACCAGCACCAGCAACCGTCCCGTCGGTAGCGGAGCAAGCTCCCACGCTGGAGGCAACGCCCGAACCGGTCGGCCAGGTTACCCCGCAGACCGAACCTGCGCCGACGTCCGCTCCGGCACCAGCCGCTGAAGTGGCTAAGCCGATCAGCGAGCCGGACGAAGCCGCCGAGCCCGCCCCCTTGCAGACGGTGGCCGCCGACGAACTCCCGGTAGCGACACCCGCCCTGGAAAATCCCGACGAGCTGATGTCCGAAGAGGTGTCACAGACCCTCCCCGACCCCTCGCCGCCTCCAGTTGAAGCCGAGCCTGACGAGCCTTTGGCCGCCGCCGATTTGGCTGATGCCCAATACGCCCTGCCCGATTCGCCGGAACCGTCCTACAGCTCGGTCGCCAAGCACATCGAAGACACTTTGCTGGGCCTGTTGGGCGACCTGACCTTACCCGAGCGTCATCGACCACAAGCCGAGGCCATGGGTGAGCGGTTGCGAAATGGCTTGAACTGGTACGAACTGCTGCCGATCCTCGATGATCTGGCGGTGCTGATGCTGGCCATCACCGACACCGGCCAGCATGAATTCGAAGCGTACCTGCAACGCCTCAATGATCGTCTCGAGTCCTTCCAGAGCAGCCTGCAGGCCGCCAGTGAAGACCACGCCGACAACCTGTCGGCCTCCCGGGAAATGGACACCCAGATTCGCGAACAGGTGGATGGCCTGCAAAGCAGCGTGCAACAAGCCGATGACCTGGAAGGCCTCAAGCAGGTGCTTGAGAATCACCTCGAAGGCTTGCTCGGGACAATGGACCAACACCGCCGGCAACGTGATCAACGCGAGCAGGAAGTCTCGGTGCGCCTCAAAAGCCTGGCCGATCGTGTCGCGCTGATGGAGCAGGACGCCCAGGTCGTGCGGGAAAATCTCGAGGAACAGCGGCAGAAAGCGTTGGTCGATCCGCTCACCGGGTTGCCCAACCGCGCCGCCTGGTCCGAGCGTCTGGAGCATGAAGTCGTCCAGTGGCAGCAGCACGGCAACAGCTTGCTGCTGGCCATGCTCGATCTCGATCATTTCAAGCGCATCAATGACAACTACGGCCATCTGGCCGGTGACCGGGTGTTGAAGCTGATCGCCTCGGTCCTGCGCAAACGCCTGCGTGGCGGCGATTTCATTGCGCGTTTTGGTGGCGAGGAGTTTGTCCTGCTGGTGCCGGATACCCCCCTGGCGGCTGGCGCCAAGCTGGCCGAGGCGCTGCGTCTGGCCATCGAAGCCTGCCCGTTTCATTTCAAGGGCGAACCGGTGACGGTGACGGTATCGGTGGGCATGACGGCTTTCAAGCCAGGTGAACACAGCGATTTGGTACTTAAAAGAGCCGATCAGGCGCTCTACCGGGCCAAAAATGCCGGACGCAACCGCGTGGAGCTGGGCTGAGGGCTAATTGTTCCAATTTGTTTAATATCGTCCCGCGCACCGGATCATCGCGGGGCGATACGTTACACTGTTGCATTACTTCCAGCGCGTAATGCCCTCCGCCATGAAATTTTTCTCGCTCATTGTTTCTTTATTTATCCTTGCCGGCTGCACCAGCGGCCCTCGGTTCGACACCAGTCACCCCTCCGTCAACCATGACAACCGCATCCAATTCGTGGTGGTGCATTACACCTCGGCGTCCCTGGAGCGTTCACTGGCCCTGCTGACCCATGGCGAAGTCAGTGCCCATTACCTGATTGGCGACGATAAAGACGCGACCATCTACAAGCTGGTGGATGAAAGCCGGCGCGCCTGGCACGCCGGGGAAAGTGAATGGGAAGGCCGGACCTGGCTCAATTCCAGTTCCATCGGCATCGAAATCGTCAATCCGGGTTTCCTCGACACGCCCACCGGGCGCCTCTGGTATCCCTACAGCGAAGCTCAGGTCCAGGCCTTGACCGTCTTGCTCAAGGACATCATCCAGCGCAACGGGATCAGCCCGCGCAGCATCATCGGCCACAGCGACATCGCGCCCCTGCGCAAGCTCGATCCGGGGCCGCTGTTCCCCTGGAAGCGTCTGGCGCAAGCGGGCCTGGGGGTGTGGCCGGATGAACAGGCCGTCGCACGCCAGCAGGTTTTCTTCGCAACACAGCTACCGCCTGCCAGTTGGTTCCAGGCCGAGCTGGCCCGTCTGGGCTACCCGACGCCCCAGACCGGCGAATGGGACGTAGCCACCCACCACGTGCTGGCCGCGTTTCAGATGCACTACCGGCCGACCCGCTTCGATGGCATGCCGGACCCGCAAAGCGCGGCGATTCTGCAGGTGCTCAACCAGACAAAATAATGACGCCCGTCCGACGAATCGGGCCAAATCCAAATCAGAAGCTATAACTCATTGGTAACTTTCGGATTACCCATGATGACGGCTGCCCGCGAAACCTTACAGAGCTGGCTCCATCGCCCCCTGTTCCTGGCGATGATGGCGGCTGCCCTGAGTACCTTCCTACTGCTGACGGGCAGTCTGTTTGTGGTCGTGCAGCAGATCCAGCAGCGAGAAAGTGATCAGATGAATGCCCAGGGCGAGCGCTTCCTGCAACGGCTGGAACAGCTTTTCGGGCAATTGCGGGAAAGCCTCGACGACCTGCAAAACCAGCCGTTGCGCGGCTGCGACGATGACATGATCGCGACCTTGCGAGAGGTCAGCTTCAATTACCGTTTCGTTTATGAAGCGGTGTACATCGATGGCAGCGGCGTCTGTTCCAATCGTCCGCGCCAAAGCGGGCTGTCGGTGGCCCGTCCGCCCGATCTTCGAGGCCCGACCTACAGCTATTGGCTCAATACCACCACCGAACCCAACGAAGACCGCGCTGCGTTGATGCTGGGCCGTGGCAATTTCCGAGTCGCCACCTCCCGGGGGCATTTGGCCGACGTGGTCGACCTGCCACCGGGCAGCAGCCTGCTGGTGGTCCTGGATCATGGCACGCGGGCCATTCCCGTGTTGGGCACCCAACAATACTGGCCGCCCACAGAGCCTTGGCCACCGAAGAGCCAGAATGCCTTGCAGGTGACGCAGACCCGGCTGATTTATCGGATGCCCACCGACAGCCCGGAATATCAACTGGTGCTGATCGCCCAGCGCAACGGTTTCAAGATCCCGGCCAATGCCTGGTGGATGCTGCCCATCAGCCTGGTGCTGGGCCTGGGGATTGGTTTCCAGGTGTTTCTGCTGGCGCGCCATCGCCAGTCCATGGATGCTGAGCTGCACGGGGCCATCCGGCGCGGTGAATTGCAGGTGCTGTACCAGCCGATTTTCGACCTGGACAGCCGCAACTGCGTCGGTGCCGAAGCCTTGCTGCGCTGGCGACGACCGGACGGCACCCTGACCAGCCCGGACTTGTTTATCCCGATGGCCGAGAACACCGGGCAGATCCGCCAGATCACCGATTTCGTGCTGCAGCGGCTGTTCGATCAATTGGGCCAGCTGTTGCGGGCCAATCCACAACTGTATATCTCGGTGAACCTGGCGGCCTGCGATGTGATGGTGCCGCGTATTGGCGAAGTGATCGCTCGCCTGCTGGCATTGCATCGGGTCTCGGCGCATCAGATCGCCTTCGAAGTGACCGAGCGCGGGCTGATCGACGTGTTGGTTGCCCGGGATAACCTGCAATCGCTGCGCGACGTCGGGCATCAGGTGCTGATCGACGATTTTGGCACGGGTTATTGCAGCCTGGCCTACCTGCAAACCCTGCCGGTGGACTGCCTGAAAATCGACAAGGCCTTCATCGACGCCTTGGGCCACGATGCCGCTAGCAGCGGCGTGGCCCCGCACATCATCCGCATGGCCCACGCGCTGCAGCTCAAGGTGATCGCCGAAGGCATCGAGCATGAAGCCCAGGCCTCTTATTTGAGCAGCGAAGGGGTGAGGTTCGGCCAGGGCTGGCTGTTCGCCCATGCCCTCAGCGCGGTGCAACTCATCGAATTGATCACCCGTGGCCGACGCCTGCGTGGGCGCCGTCTTGATGATGAAGCCTAGGTTGCCCCAGGCCGTGCACTCAAACCGTCAGCGCCATGTAGAACTGCGTGCCCTGCCCCGGCCTTGAATAAACGCCCATGCGGCCACCGTGGAGCTGGACGATCTCCTTGCACAGGGCCAGACCGAGGCCGGCGCCACCCTTCTTGCGTCCGACCTGGACGAAAGGCTCGAAGATCCTTCCCTGTTGGCCGTAGGCAATGCCTTCGCCGTTGTCTTCGACACTGATGATCACCCGCTCGCCGTGGCGTCGGGCCTGCAAGCGGATCTGGCCGTCTTCGCCGGTGTGGCGCATGGCGTTGTCGATCAGGTTATCGAGCACCCGATCCAGTTGCGCAGCGTCGGCATGCAGCCGTGGCAATGGGCCCTGGATCGCCACGAGCAGCTCGATACCCTTGGCTTGGGCCTGTTCGGCGAACCGCAGACGGGCCTCTTCCAACAGGTCGTCAATGGAACAAGGCGCCAGGGTCAGCTTTTGCAGGCCGTTCTGGTAGCGAGAGAAATTCAGCAGGTCGTTGATCAGTTGCATCAGCCGCTGCATTTCTTCCGTGACGGTGTTGAGCAGGTCCGCCTCGCGGGACTCCGGTGGGAAGTGCAGGCGCTCCTGCAACAGGCCGAATGCCATGTGCATGCCCGTCACCGGCGTGCGCAGCTCATGGGAGGCTCGCAGGACGAACTCGCTGCGCACCCGTTCGAAGGCGCGCTGTTCGGTGACGTCATGCAGCACCATGACCGCGCCGAGGATGTGGCCCTGGGTGTGGCTGACCGGCGTGAGGCTGTAGGTCAGCACCCGCGACTCGCCATCGACCTCGATGGTCAGGTCTTCCGGCGCCCGCTCCAGGGTTCCACCGCGCAGTACCAGGTGCAATTCTTCATCCAGTTCCAGGCGTCCCAGCGCCTCGCCGAGCCCTTGGCCCAGGCGCGCCTCATCCCAGCCCAATTGACGCTGGGCCACCGGGTTGAGGTGCTCCAGCTGGCCTTGGCGATCGATCATCAGCAAGCCGTCGTCGATACTGTCGAGCACCGCTTGCAAACGCTGCTGGCCGGCGAGCAGTTCATCGACATTGGTGGCCTGATGTTCGCGCAGTGCCTGGGCCATGACGCCGAAACGACGGGTCAGCAAATTCAACTCGGCGGCGGAAGAAACGGGCAGCGTGACCTCGAAATTGCCCTGGCCGATGTCATCCGCCGCCGCGGCCAGCGCCTCGATCGGTGCGCCGAAACGCCGGGCAAGGCCATGGGCCGTGATAAAACCGATGACCAGGACCGCAAACCCCACCAGCCCCAGCAGCCCGGAAATCCACAAGGCGCGTTCGCGCGCGCGGTCCTGGGTTTCACCGATCTTGGTCAGGGCCTGGCGATAACCTTCGATCAGTCCATTGCGCAGCACGTTGAATTTTTCGGTGAGGTCCTTGATGCCCGTGAGCTGTCTCGGTTGCTGGCGAGACGCGCTGAAGGCCTCGAGAAATTCAACGTAGTCGGCCTTGGCCCTGCTGAAGCTGGCGGCCGTGTTGTCCAGCTTTCTTTCGTGGGCGATCCCTTGGTCGATCAACGCCAGGTATTGCCGCTCGGATGCCTCCAGAGCGGCCAGGTCAGGGTTGTCGTCGAGCATGATGATCAGCTGATCGCCGAGGGTCTGGCGCAGCTTGAGACCCAGGTCCAACAGGATGAAGTTGTCGCGTACCGATTGTTCCTGGGTATTGGCCATTTGCATGACGCTGACCAAGCCAAGCACCAATCCCAGCAATGCCACGGTGATCAGGGCCGAGATACTGAGAAACAGCCGTGTGCGCAGCTTCATCGCCAGTTTCATAAGGTGTCGCTCACAGGTTGTACTGCTTGCGTTTGCGATACAGGGTGGAGGCATCGATACCCAGGGTCTTGGCCGCCTGATCGAGCGTGTCAGCCGTAGCCAGCACCGCCCCGATGTGGGCTTTTTCCAACTCGTCGAGGCTCAGTGCGGCACCGATGCGCGGTGCATTGTTGACCGGCTGCTCGGCCATGCCCAGGTGACTGATTTCGACTTTTTCCTGCGGGCAGATGATGCTGGCGCGCTCGACCACGTTGCGCAGTTCGCGGATGTTGCCGGGCCATCGGTAACCTAGCAGCGCTTCGCGAGCCTCGTCGCTGAAGCCCCGGGCCGGGCGCGCATATTCCTTGACGAAGCGGGCCAGGAAGCGGTCGGCCAGGGTCAGGATGTCTTCGGCGCGCTCACGCAACGGTGGCAGATGCAGGGTGATGACGTTCAGGCGATACAGCAGGTCTTCGCGAAAGCGCCCGTCGCGCACCATGTCCTCGAGGTTGAGGTTGGTGGCGGCGAGAATCCGCACGTCGGCGCGGCGGGTGACTGGGTCCCCTACCCGCTCATATTCCTTGTCCTGGATGAACCGCAACAACTTGGGCTGCAACGTCAGGGGAAAATCGCCGATCTCGTCGAGAAACAGCGTGCCGCCGTCGGCCTGGTTGACCCGTCCCAGGGTACTTTCGCTGGCACCGGTGAAGGCCCCACGGCTGTGGCCGAACAATTCGCTTTCCATCAACTCGGCGGTCAGCGACGGGCAATTGATGGTGACGCAGGACTTTTTCGCCCGCTTGCTCCAGCCATGGATCGCCCGGGCCAGCTCACCTTTACCGGTACCGGATTCGCCGAGGATCAGGATGTTGGCGTCGGTGCTGGCGACCTGGCGGGCGGTCTCCAGGACGACTTTCATCGCCGGGCTGTGGGAATCGAGGCCGTCCTTGGGCTTGCGCACTTCCCCTTCCAGGGCTTCGAGCCTTGCCGACAGCTGGCGCACTTCCAACTGCTTGGCGGTGGCCAGGCGCAGTTGATCCGGGCTGCAAGGCTTGACCAGGTAGTCGGCGGCCCCGGCCTGGATCGCATCGACTGCGGTGTCGACGGCCGAGTGGGCGGTGACGATGACAACCCGCATCCAGGGCGCCTGGATACGCATTTGTGCCAGGACATCCAGGCCGTTGTCCTCCCCCAGGCGCAGGTCGAGAAAACACAGGTCGAACACCTGGCGTTGCAGGAGTGTGTCGGCCTGGGCGGCGCTGTTGGCGGTGGCGACGGTATAGCCTTCGTCTTCCAGGCAGTAACGGAACGTACGCAGGATGGCGGACTCATCGTCTACCAGCAGAATGCGGCCTTGGTGCTCAGTGGCGGATTCCATTTTCCTACGCTCCTTAATGAATGATGTTGGTTAGTGTCAGAAAAATCGGGCAAGTTGCATGGTCGATTCTGAGGGGATATTACCCATCGAACCTGCCTCTGTAGACGTCTGACTCCTAAAAGACTGATTTGAGTTCCTTTTTTTATGATTCTTACGGTGCGGACGGTTCGCATCGCTGATTCCGACGGCTGCGTCTGACAGGAAATTCCAAAACAACCTTACGCCTTTTCCCTTCCATTCGTGCAATACGCACGACGTGCGCATGGGCCATCGTGCAGGATGCGTTCCCCATGTCTCGCAATCATTTATTAACTATTTGATTTTAAAGGAATTTAGCTCTTAAAAAATCCTGGCACGCCGGCTGCAATGCTCTGGTCAACGTGGCGTAAGAGCGCCTCAACCAGATCACCACACCCGGGTGGGAGGAATTTCAGGATGAATCGTCAATGTGCCGCGCAGTTTCGACTCTCTTCCTTGAACATCCAGCAGGGCTTATGGGCTGCCCTGGCATTGCTGGTCACGCTCGTGATCGGCCAGCAATGGCTGCTTTGGCACGAACGTCAACAGCCAGAGGCGCCACAGGTCTCCATTTCCCGTGCCCCACAAACCCATTTCACCGCCGTCAGCGTCGCAGAAGCTTCCGCTTCCATGCGCATGATGGATGTCGATCAGGCTCAGCCAGTGACCGACATGCCGCGTGAAGAGCGCTGGGTGTTTTAACCCGATGTACCGGTCGTCCACTGTGCCGGAACCATCACCGCGAGACCCTCACTAAATAGAAAAGCGTAAGGAGAATCACCATGTTGAGCTGGGCAATTACCTTCCTGATCATTGCCATCATCGCCGCCGTACTGGGCTTCGGTGGTATCGCAGGCACCGCCACGGGCATCGCCAAGATTCTCTTTGTCGTGTTCCTGGTGATGTTTATCGCTTCCTTCTTCTTTGGCCGTCGTGGCCGAGGCTGACCATGAGCGTTTCATTCAAAGGACTGGCCGCCGCCCTGCTGTTGGGCGGCAGTGCCATGGCAATGGCTGCCAATGACGGGCAGATGCGCGCCAACCAGTTGCTGGAGGCGGACCCGCAATACCGCGAGACTTGGCAGCATGTCGTCAAAAAAGAAGAACGCCTGCCCGAATGGGTGATGAACCTGTCAGGCGATTCGGAACAGATGAATGCTGTCGAGGAGGACGGCGACAAGTACTTGGTGGGACCGCTGTGTGAAACCCAGGCCACGTGTCGCAGCAAGCGCCTGATCGTCGCCTTCAGTTTCGACAAGGACGAGGCCTACGCCATGTTGGTGGAAGTCCCTGCCGGACTGCCGGCCGACAAGTCGCCGACCCGTCATGCCGACTACCGTTTTCTCGGTAATCCCGATGACGGTATGCAAAAACTGTTAATGGAACAACTCAAGAAAGATCCGAACTGGTACTGATTCTGAAATGGAAAAAGCAGCCCTGTTTTTTCCTGTTGCACAGCCCGAGGAGGGCCAGTGCATGACCAAGGGGCTGGGACGTTCTGGCGGATGTGCGTCGGAGTGACCTACGGGCACAAGGGGTGCCTGCGAAAGGGCCGGGTCAGGTAAAAAGCTGTGACGCAAGTTCGCAAAGCCCTCCCGGCTTGGCGAACTTGCGTAGAGCTTCGTGTCGCACCCTGCGTGGGCCAGAGCGGTTGCTCGATTCTGGCGTCGCAAGCAGGCCGCGATGCGGCATTTTGTCTCCTCTCGCCAATTTATTACCCTTTCCCTGACCGTATATCGGAGAATAGCGAGACGATTTCTCTCGTGGATCGCGTCTCGACCCGTTGCCGTTTCATCGAATCCTCATGCTTGGAAGAAAAAGCCCAGCTACGCTGAAATGGCCGGTTCACGGCACTTATGCCTGCAAAAATGTCGCATTCGAACCGCTTGTAATGCGGGTTTCGTTTGGAAATTCTCATGCCGATTCGGCATGGGGTAGGCGTTTACGGCATTAGACGAGCCCCCCTGGCATCGCAATAGTTGCGCCTTTTTTCGCCTGCCAGTAAGCCGCTAATGCGCTCGGGGTGACCTTATACGGGGGCAGTGGCGCGAACGTTTTTCGTCATCGACGAGCCGTTCGTGCCACTGCCCGAGTCCAACTGAAGTAAGGGTAACGATATGAAGAAGGCACGACTAAGCCTCGCCTGGCAGATCCTCATCGGTCTGGTGCTCGGGATTGCATTGGGCGCGCTGCTCAACCATTTCAGTGCCGAAAAGGCCTGGTGGATCAGCAATGTGCTGCAACCGGCGGGCGACATCTTTATCCGTCTGATCAAGATGATCGTGATCCCGATCGTGATTTCCTCGCTGATCGTCGGCATTGCCGGGGTCGGTGATGCCAAGAAGCTCGGGCGTATCGGCCTCAAGACCATCCTTTACTTTGAAATCGTCACCACCATCGCCATCGTCGTCGGCCTGCTATTGGCCAACTTCTTCCAGCCGGGCAGCGGCATCGACATGAGCACCCTGGGCACGGTGGACATTTCCAAGTACCAGGCCACCGCCGCTGAAGTCCAGCATGAGCATGCGTTCATCGAGACCATTCTCAACCTGATCCCGTCGAACATCTTCGCAGCGGTCGCCCGTGGCGAGATGCTGCCGATCATCTTCTTCTCCGTATTGTTCGGCCTGGGTCTGTCCAGCCTGCAATCGGACCTGCGCGAACCGCTGGTGAAGATGTTCCAGGGCGTGTCGGAAAGCATGTTCAAGGTCACCCACATGATCATGCAATACGCGCCGATCGGTGTGTTCGCCCTGATCGCGGTGACGGTTGCCAACTTCGGCTTCGCATCCCTGCTGCCGCTGGCGAAACTGGTGATCCTGGTTTATGTCGCTATCGCCTTCTTCGCCTTCGTGGTGCTGGGTCTGATCGCCCGCCTGTTCGGCTTCTCGGTGCTCAAGCTGATGCGCATCTTCAAGGATGAGCTGGTGCTGGCTTACTCCACCGCCAGCTCCGAAACCGTGCTGCCGCGTGTGATCGAGAAGATGGAAGCCTACGGCGCTCCGAAAGCCATCTGCAGTTTCGTGGTGCCCACCGGTTATTCGTTCAACCTCGACGGTTCGACGCTGTACCAGAGCATCGCGGCGATCTTCATTGCCCAGCTGTACGGCATCGACCTGTCCATCAGCCAGCAATTGCTGCTGGTGCTGACCCTGATGGTCACCTCCAAAGGCATCGCCGGCGTACCAGGCGTGTCGTTCGTGGTGCTGCTGGCTACCCTGGGCAGCGTGGGTATTCCCCTGGAAGGCCTGGCCTTCATCGCCGGTGTCGACCGCATCATGGACATGGCCCGTACCGCGCTGAACGTCATCGGCAACGCCCTGGCCGTGCTGGTCATCGCCCGTTGGGAAGGCATGTACGACGATGCCAAGGGCCAGCGCTACTGGAACTCCCTGCCGCACTGGCGCAGCAAGGAGCCGCTGCCGGCGGGGGAACCTTCCAGCCATTGAGATCCATTGTGGGAGTTTGGGCCAGCAGCCAAGTGCCTGAACAACCCCGGCCATTGTGGGAGCCGAGCTTGCTCGCGATTGCGGTGTGTCAGCCAACATCAATGCTGACTGATCCGACGCTATCGCGAGCAAGCTCGGCTCCCACAGGAATTTTTGTCAGGCGCAAAGATTCTGAACAACCCCGGCTCCCACAGGATCTGCCATAGGACTTCTGTCAGTCCCTGCGCAGTGCCAAGCAAACCCCGGAGAAATCCGGGGTTTGTCGTTTCTGCCAGCCCCGCTATCATTCGCCGCATCTTCCGGGGGATTTAACCGATGCTCAATGGCCTGTGGCTTGGCTTCTTTATCGTGGCAGCCGTGTCGGCGCTGGCGCAGTGGCTGATCGGTGGCAACGCCGGGATCTTCGCGGCCATGGTGGAAAGTATTTTCGCCATGGCCAAGCTGTCGGTGGAGGTCATGGTCCTGCTGTTCGGCACCCTGACCCTCTGGCTGGGCTTCCTGCGCATCGCCGAAAAGGCCGGCATCGTCGACTGGCTGGCCAAGGCCCTCGGCCCGCTGTTCTTGCGCTTGATGCCGGAAGTGCCGGCCGGCCATCCGGCGATCGGCCTGATCACCCTCAACTTCGCCGCCAACGGCCTGGGGCTGGACAACGCGGCCACCCCCATCGGCCTCAAGGCCATGCGTGCCCTGCAAGACCTCAACCCCAGCCCGACCATCGCCAGCAATGCGCAGATTCTGTTCCTGGTGCTCAACGCCTCGTCGTTGACGCTGCTGCCGGTGACCATCTTCATGTACCGCGCCCAGCAAGGCGCGCCGGACCCGACCCTGGTGTTCCTGCCAATCCTGATCGCCACCAGCGGCTCGACCCTGATGGGGTTGTTGTCCGTGGCATTCATGCAGCGCCTGCGCCTCTGGGACCCGGTGGTGCTGGCCTATCTGATCCCGGGGGCGTTGCTGCTGGGCGGCTTCATGGCGTTGCTGGCGACGCTCTCGGCCACGGCCCTGGCGGGGTTGTCATCGATCCTCGGTAATCTGACCCTGTTCGGCCTGATCATTATGTTTCTGGTGGTAGGCGCCCTGCGCAAGGTCAAGGTGTACGAGGCCTTCATCGAAGGCGCGAAAGAAGGGTTCGACGTTGCCAAGAACCTGTTGCCGTACCTGGTGGCGATGCTTTGCGCCGTCGGCGTGCTGCGAGCCTCGGGGGCGCTGGATTTCGGCCTGGACGGCATCCGCCACCTGGTGCAATGGGCCGGCTGGGATACGCGGTTCGTCGATGCCTTGCCGACCGCCATGGTCAAGCCGTTCTCTGGCAGCGCCGCCCGGGCGATGCTGATCGAGACCATGAAGACTTCCGGCGTGGACAGCTTTCCGGCCCTGGTAGCGGCGACTATCCAGGGCAGCACCGAGACCACGTTCTACGTGCTGGCGGTGTACTTCGGCGCCGTCGGCATCCAGCGGGCGCGCCACGCCGTGGGTTGCGCGCTGTTGGCCGAACTGGCGGGCGTCCTGTCGGCGATCGGGGTCTGCTACTGGTTCTTTGGCTGAGGCCGTCAGGGGGCCGGCGTGGCGAAACGCTGGCCCTGCTCCAACGTCCAGTTCACCACCTCGGCGGTCAGCCGGTCGCTGGCCCGGCCGAAGCCGTCCACCACCGCTGGCACCTTCACGTCGTTCAATGGCTGGCGCACTTCGAAACGGCGGCTGGCCAGGATGCGCTGGTCGAATCCTCGCACCAGCAACGCGTCCAGGCGGACCACCACGCTGGCGGCGCTGCCCTGGTACTCGGTCTGGAACGCCTGCAATTGCCCGCCCAGCTCCAGGTCGGCTTGCAGGTTGCTGTCAGCGACACTCAACAGCCGGACCCGCCCGTCCTGGGCAAAGCCGTCGAGCAAGCGGTTGCGCACCAATACCGGGGCGGGGTCGCTCCAGCGCGAGGCGGCGTAGCTGCTGAACAGGTTGCCTTGGGGAATGACCGCGATTTTCGGGCTGTTGAGCACTTCGCTGGCCTGCGGGCTGGCCAGGCGCAACGACCAGCTCACCGGCGTGCCGGCGGAGGCCGGTGCCTGGGCGGCGGGCAGGCGATAGATGTCCGAAGGCTCGGCCTTGGGCAGGATCGAACAACCGGCCAACAGGATAAACCCCGCCAGCACCAGGCCCGGACAGACGAATCGATGGAACGGTTTCATGGCGTGAATTCCTTGTCCTTGTCATTGCCCAGCAAATAGCCGCTGGGGTTGGCATCCAGGCGTCGGGATATACCGCGCAGGGCACTCAGTGTTTCGCGCAGCTCGCGCACGGCTGGCGCCAGGGCATTGAGGCCCTGCATGCCGTTGTTCAGCGAATCGCGGTTGTCGTTCAGCAGTTTGTCGAGGGTCGCGGTGCTGCGGGCCAGAGAATCCATGGCCTGGCCGGCACTGCCGAAGGCCTGTTTGCCCTGGTCGTTGAGCAGCCCATTGGCATTGCGCATCAACGCCGTGGTCTGTTCCAGCGTGGCGTTGGCCTGTTTGCCGACGGCCGCCAATTGCTGCATGGCCTGGCGAATATCGCCACGCTGATCGGCGATGACCCCGGTGGTTTGCTCCAGATGATCGAGGGTATTGCTCAGGCGCTGGACGTTGTCCGAGGAAAACACCTCATTGGCGTTGTGCAGCAGCAGGTTGATGCTGGTCATCACGTCATCGCTGTTGTTCAACAGGCGGGCGATCGGCGAGGGCGCGGCGATGATCACCGGCGGTTCGCCGTCGTGCCCGGTCAATGGCGGGCTCTGGGGCGTGCCGCCGCTGAGCTGGATGATCGAGGTGCCGGTGATGCCAGTCAGCGCCAGCTTGGCCTGGGTGTCTTGCTTGATCGGGGTCTCACCGCTCAAGCGCACCCGCGCCAGCACCCGGCGCGGGTCGTTCGGGTCCAGGCGCAGGTTCACCACGTCGCCGACCTTGATGCCGCTGTATTCCACCGAGCTGCCCCTGGACAAGCCGCTGACGGCCTCGTTGAACACCACTTCGTAATCCTTGAACTCGCTGTCCACGCTGGACTTGGCCAGCCAGAGGCCGAACAGCAGGGCGCTGACCACCACAATGACGGTGAACAGGCCGATCAGCACATGATGGGCTCGGGTTTCCATGTCAAACCTCGTTGGACTGTGTAGCGGCGGATAAAGCCGCGCGGCCGCGAGGGCCATGAAAGTATTCATGAATCCAGGCGTCGTCGGTTTCCGACACCTTGTCGATGACATCGGCCACCAGCACTTTTTTCTGCGCCAGCACTGCCACCCGGTCGGTGATGGTGTAGAGGGTGTCCAGGTCATGGGTGACCAGGAACACGCTCAGGCCCAGGGCGTCGCGCAGCGTCAGGATCAACTGGTCGAACGCCGCCGCGCCGATGGGGTCGAGGCCGGCGGTGGGTTCGTCGAGAAACAGGATGTCCGGGTCCAGGGCCAGCGCACGGGCGAGGGCGGCGCGCTTGATCATGCCGCCGGACAGCGAGGCGGGGTACTTGTCCGCGGCCGAGAGCGGCAGCCCGGCCAGGGCGAGTTTCACCGCCGCCAGGTGTTCGGCATCGGCCCGACTGAGGCCGGCGTGCTCGATCAGGGGCAGGGCGACGTTTTCTGTCACGGTCAGGGATGAAAACAGCGCGCCTTTCTGGAACAGCACGCCAAAGCGCCGTTCCACCCGCGAACGCTGCTCCTGGGACAGGCTCGGCAAGTCCTGGCCGAACACCCGCACTGAACCCTCGCTGGGCTGGTTCAGGCCGACGATGCTGCGCAGCAGCACCGACTTGCCACTGCCGGAGCCACCCACCACGGCGAGGATCTCGCCCTTGTAGACGTCCAGGTCGAGGTTTTCATGCACGCTCTGGCGGCCAAAGCGGTTGCACAGGCCACGCACCTGAATCACCGCCTCGGCGGGCGTCCTGGAAGGTCGACTCACCAGCTCATCTCCATGAAAAACAGCGCGGCCACGGCATCCAGCATAATCACCACGAAAATCGACTGCACCACGCTGGAGGTGGTGTGGGCCCCGACCGATTCGGCGCTGCCGCTGACCTTGAAGCCTTCCAGGCAGCCCACGGCAGCGATCAGGAAGGCAAAGATCGGCGCCTTGACCATCCCCACCACGAAGTGCTGCACGCCAATGTCCGATTGCAGCAGTGACAGGAACATCGCCGGGGAGATGCCCAGCGACAGCGCACACACGACACCGCCGCCAATGATGCCCGAGAGCATGGCCACGAACGTCAGCATGGGCAGCGCCACCAGCAGGGCCAGCACCCGCGGCACCACCAGCAACTCGACGGGGTCGAGGCCAAGGGTGCGGATCGCGTCGATTTCTTCGTTGGCCTTCATCGAGCCGATCTGCGCGGTGAAAGCGCTGGCAGTGCGGCCCGCCATGAGAATCGCCGTCAGCAACACGCCGAATTCCCGCAGGAACGAGAACGCCACCAAGTCCACGGTAAAGATACTGGCGCCGAAATCCGCCAGCACCGTCGCCCCGAGAAAGGCCACCACCGCGCCCACCAGGAACGTCAGCAAGGCCACGATGGGCGCCGCGTCCAGGCCGGTCTGCTCGATGTGCACGACCATTGGCGTGATGCGCCAGCGCCGCGGATGAAACAGCCCGCGGGCCAGGGTTTCCAGGATCAGGCCGACAAAACCGAGCAATTGCAGGGTGTCCTGCCAGACCTTCTCCACGGCGCGGCCGATGCGCGTCAGCAACTGGGTCACGACGCTGACTTTCGGTTCTTTGTCCGGTACGCAGAAATCCGTCAGCGAGCAGTACACCGTCTGCAACAACGCGCGCTCGGCTGCCGGCAAACTGCAGTCCGGGTGTTCGGTGGTCTTGCCCAGCCGTTCGGAGCCCAGCAGTTCCACCAGTAACGAGGCCCCGGCGGTGTCGAGGGCACCGAGGCCGTTGAGGTCGATCCGGGTGTTTTCGTCGTACCGGCCGCGCAGCGATTCGCCCAGGCGCTTGAGCTGTGGGTAATGGGCCAGCGTCCAGTCGCCGCTGATCCACAGCTGCGCCGGCGAGCCGGACGTGTCGAGTCGGGCACTGCCCATGTGGGGGCTGGGGGTCATAAGCTCCATGCTCGTTCGGCTTGAACAGCGCTACCTGATAGCACAATCGCCATCATTTTGCTTCGGGTGCAGCGGCACTCACGTTGAAACGCAGCACACCGATCATCTGGCCATTTTCCGTCAGCACCCGCACCTGCCATTTGCCGGTCGGGTCGTCCGGGAAATTCTGTTTGTGCGTCCAGGCGCGATAGCCTTCCTTGCGCCCGCCATGGATGTCCAGGGCGATACGATCCACTTCCTTACCGTTGAACTGCCAGACGTGATAGATCCGCTCGTCGAGCCCACGTGGCGCGTTGATCGCGGTGTAGGCGTACAGGCCGTTGCCGCGAATCTGGGCGGCGCTGACTTCCTTGAGGCTGGCCCCGGGGGTGCGGTCTTCCAGTTGGGTGCTGATCGCCACCTCGGTCATCCACAATGTCGCTGGCGGCACCCAGGAGCGCAGCACCCAGCCGGCGGCACCAATCCCGACGGTGATACACAGAATGGCCAGGGCGTTGCGTACGGTGCGGATCGGGAAGATCGAGGCCAGGCTCGGGAACGACAGCAGCATGGCAATGCCCAGGGCCAGCTTGAAGCTCTGGTCGGTGGTCAGGTGCAGGATGACCGGCAACGCGGTGAGCAGGGCGGCGAACAGGGTCAGCGTGTGCAACGCCAGGAACGCCCAGCGCCGTGGCGCCAGCCATTTGTAGTACAGCGGATCGGTGATCGAGATCAGCGCCGCGATCGTCAGCAGGCCGGTGAAAATCAGTTGGCTGCTGTTCCAGGTGGTGGTGATGAAGAAAAACGGCAGGACGAAAAACAGGCTTTCCTGGTGAATCATCTGCGTGGCGTAGCGCAACAGCGGCTGGGGGATCTCCCGTTTGAAAATCCGCGTGAACAGCCGGGTCATGCTGTTCTCGACCATCAGCCAGAGCCAGCTCACCAGCATCATGATGGCGATCCAGGTCGCCAGGCCCTGCTGGCGGTCCACCAGCATGAAACTGCCGACCCCGGAGATGAAACCACCGAGCGCAATGACCCCTGGATAGCGCTTCATCAATTCAAGGATGCGCTGGATATAGACCGTCAGGTTTTGCATTCGGTAGTTTCACAGTAAGTCGTAGGAAATATCCCTGACAGAGTATCGCCAGGGCATCGATGTGACGAGCACTCTTGTGCTGAGGGATTTTTCTGTGGGAGCAAGGCTTGCCCATGATGGACGCGATACGGTCTTTCAGAAATCGAGGGGCCTGTTTTCGCGAGCAAGCTTTGCTCCCACGGAAGACTCCCCCAACCTGTGGGAGCAAGGCTTGCCCATGATGGACTCGATACGGTCTTTCAGAAATCGAGGGGCCTGTTTTCGCGAGCAAGCTTTGCTCCCACAGAAGACTCCCCCAACCTGTGGGAGCAAGGCTTGGCCGCGATGGGCGCGATGCGCTCTTTCAGTCTGCTTTCGGTCGGGCCCGCCGGCGTACCTGCCACATCACCAAGCCGAGCAGCAGCAACCCCAGCAAGCCGCCCAGCCCCCAGACGAGCTCATCGTCACTGAGCAAAGGCTTCTCGATGCGCAGGTAACCCGGGTCCTTGAGCAGTTCGCGCAGGGCCACGTTGGCCTGTTCCAGGCTCACCTCCTGCAGGCGCACGGCCGGGTTGGCGAAGCGACCGTCTTCGTAATCGCCCAAGGCGCCCCAGTAGTAATCGGCCAGCGCGCTGTTACCTTGAACCGCCCAGGACTGATGGGCGATGGCCGCGCGTTTGATGCGCACGAAACTGGCGGGGTCCAGGCCATCCTTGAGCAAGGTCTTGCGCAGTTCTTCCAGCGCCTGTTCGGCTTCGGGCAGGTCTTCGCGGGACAGGTCGGCGTTCAGGCTGAAGAAGCCGACGCCGCCGAATACTTCGCGCTCGGTCCATGGCCCGTAGGACAGGCCGCGGGCCAGGCGCAGTTGGCGATAAAGTGCCCAATCCAGGTAGTCCTTGAGCAGGTCGAAGGTTTCGTCATGCTGCTCGTCCAGCACCGGTTCCGGGAACAGCCAGTGAAGCTTGGCACTGTCGCCGGCCAGGCCACGGATCAGGTTGCGCTTGGTCACTGCCTTGTAGCGGATCTGCGGCAGCGCCTCGTGGGCACTGGGTTCCACCGGCTCGAGTTCGCCAAAGGCGCGTTCCAGGTAGGCGGGCAGCAGTCGGTCGAGATCCCCGACCACGATCAGCGTCATGTTGTTCGGCGCATACCAGGCCTTGCGCACTTGTTCGAGGCGGGCGAGGGTATGGCGCTGGACCTCGGCCCGCTCCGCGCAGCGCAGGCCCAACTCGACCGCCAGTTGGTTGCTGGCCTTGTGGCCCAGGTCCTGGTGATCGAGCCAGCGTTGCAGGTGGGTGTAGTGACCACCGTCTTCGCGTTCCACCACCCGCTTGGCCGCCTCCAGGGCTTTTTCGTCGATACGGGTGCGGGTCAACAGCGTCAGCAGCAGGTCCAGCACCTTGCGTTGATTGCGCGCCGGCGCCTCGATGACGAACGTGGTGTCGGCGTTGCTGGTGAAGGCATTCCATTCGCCACCCAAGGCCTGCATGCGCTCTTCCAGGCCGCCTTCACCACTGTCGTCGACGCCGCTGAACAGCAGGTGTTCGAGCAGGTGCGGCAGTTCCTTGTCGGCGCAACTGAAGTCGTCCAGGCCCACGCCGACCACCAGCCGGATCGCCACATGCCCGCGCTCGGTGCCGGGCTTGAGCATCAGCTGCATGCCGTTGGGCAGCGTATAGCCTTCGACCTGGAACCGGTCCAGGGCAACCACGGGCAGTGAGCCGAGCAAAAGAAAGGCGAGCAACAGACAACGCATAAGGGCTTCCTGGCGGCTGGGTGGAGGTCCATGGTGTTGGGCAGGCCGTCATCGGCGGATCGCGCCCGAAGTTGGCTCGCTCCCCCTATCGAATCTATGCAGTATTCATGACAACGGGAGCAGGCGGGCCGCTGAACGGTTTCAGGCCCAGGCCATTGTTACTGACTGACCAATGCGCCAGTTGTTCAAGGCGAATGGGTAATGTCGCTAATTTCATCCGCCGCCAGCGCACCGATCTCGGCCGTCTCCAGCACCACATAGGCGCTGCCGCAAAACAGCGAATTGAGGCGCCGCATGTCGGCAATCAGCTCCAGGTGCAGGGAACTGGTCTCCAGGCTTTGGACGACTTTGCGTTGCAGGCGGCTGACATGGGCATGGGCCATGCGCCGTTCCTGCGCCCGAAAACGACGTTTCTCACGTAGCAACTGGCGGGCGCTTTCCCGGTCGGCGCTGAGGAATACCGACAACCCCAGTCGCAGGTTGGCGATCAAGTGGCTGTGCAGCCCCGCCAACTCTTCCAGGCCCACATCGGAAAAGGAGCGGCGCTGCGAGGTCTTCTGCTGCTGGACCTTGCGCAACATGCGCTCGATCAGGTCGCTGGCGAGTTTGAGGTTGATCGCCAGTTCGATGATCTCCGCCCAGCGGCGGCTGTCCTGTTCGCTGAGGTCTTCACGGGGCATTTGCGCCATGTACAACTTGATTGCACTGCACAGCGCCTCGACGTCATCGCTCATGCGCCGCACTTCCTGGGTCACCGCGGTCTGCTGGCCACGCAGCACGTCCAGCATGGCTTCGAGCATGTTCTCGATCAGGTCGCCAATGCGCAGGGTTTCACGGGCCGCGTTGGCCAGCGCCAGGCTCGGGGTGGCGAGGGCCGTGGGGTCCAGGTGGCGGGGCTTGGCCGTGCCGTTGGTCTCGGGCCGTTCCGGCAGCAGCCAGGCACAGAGCCTGGCCATCGGGCCGACGCTGGGCAGCAGCACCAGGCACCGCACAGTGTTGTAGAGCAGATGAAAACCGATCACCGTTTCCTGGGGGCTGAAATCCAGGCTGTCGAGCCAGCCCACCAGCGGATCGAGCACCGGAATGATCAACAACAGCCCGATCAGCTTGTACAGCAGGCTGCCCAGCGCCACCTGGCGTCCGGCGGTGTTCTGCATGCTGGTGCTGAGGAACGCCAATACGCCGCTGCCGATGTTGGCGCCGATCACCAGGCCGATGGCCACCGGCAGGCTGATCACCGCGGCACCGGCCAGCGTCGCGGTCAGTAGCACGGCGGCCAGGCTGGAATAGGAAATCATCGCGAACAGCGCGCCGACCAGCGCATCGAGCAGGATATCGCCGGTCAGTGAGGCGAAGATCACTTTCACGCCTTGGGCGTGGGTGATGGGCGCGGCGGCTTCGACGATCAATTGCAGGGCCAGGATGATCAGGCCCAGACCGATGCCGACCCGGCCCATTTGTCCGACGCGGGTCTGTTTGCGCGAGAGGAAAAAAATCACCCCGAGGAAAATCAGCAGCGGCGACAGCCACGACAGGTCGAGGGTCAGCACCCGGGCCATCAGCGCGGTGCCGACATCGGCGCCCAGCATGGTCGCCAGGGCCGGCGTCAACGCCATCAGGCCCTGGCCGACGAACGAGGTGACGAGCATGGCCGTGGCGTTACTGCTCTGGACCATGGCCGTGACCATGATCCCTGCGATAAACGCCAGCCAGCGCTGGGACATGTTCTGGCCAATGACATGGCGCAGGTTCGAGCCGTAGACCCGCAAGATGCCGGTACGCACGATATGCGTGCCCCAGATCAGCAGGGCCACGGCGGAGAGCAAATTCAGCAGGGTCAGCATGAGAGGCCCCCTGTTAGCGTCCCAAAGGAACAAATTGACGATGCCACATTCTTCGTTCTTGTATTTAAGCTGTAGTTGGCGAACGGTTCGGGCGCCAGCATTGCACAGCTAAAGAATCGTTTGAAACAAAACTGTCATAAAAAACACCCGCAGCCCCTGTGGGAGCGAGCTTGCTCGCGATGGGGCCCAGACATTCAACATCTTCTTTGGCTGACAGACCGCTATCGCGAGCAAGCTCGCTCCCGCAGGGTTATGCGCACCGGCCTTTCTCGGGGCATGAAAAAGGGGCTCCAAAGAGCCCCTTCATTCAAATGCCCGATGCCATTACTGGCCCGGAACATCCTTGCGCAGTTTCACCGGATCCTGCTGTTTGCGCTTGCGTGCAATCGCGGTACGCATCTTGATGTTGACCGCTTCCACCGCCAGGGAGAACGCCATGGCGAAGTAGACGTAGCCTTTTGGCACGTGCACGTCGAACGATTCGGCGATCAGCACGGTACCGACCACCAGCAGGAACGACAGCGCTAGCATCTTCAGCGACGGGTGCTTGTCGATGAACGTGCTGATGGTGCCCGAAGCCAGCATCATCACCAGTACGGCAACGACGATGGCGGCAACCATCACCGGTACATGGGAGACCATGCCGACCGCGGTAATGACCGAGTCCAGGGAGAACACGATGTCGATGATCGCGATCTGGATGATGGTGTAGATGAAGTTGCCGCCCTTGCCCGAAGGTTCGTCGTTGGTTTCATCTTCGCCTTCCAGCGCGTGGTACATCTCCTGGGAGCTTTTCCACAGCAGGAACAGGCCACCGAAGAACAGGATCAGGTCACGACCGGAGATACCCTGGCCGAACACTTCGAACAAATCCGCCGTCAGGCGCATGACCCAGGTGATGGACAACAGCAACAGGATCCGCGTGATCATGGCCAGCGCCAGGCCGAAGATCCGGGTGCGCGCCTGCATGTGCTTGGGCATGCGGCTGACCAGGATCGAGATCATGATGATGTTGTCGATGCCCAGGACGATTTCCAGGGCGGTCAAGGTAAAGAAGGCAACCCAGATTTCGGGGTTGGTCAGCCATTCCATGTGAGTTCCTTTGAGCGAGTGTTAGGCCGAGCCGCGCCTTCTTGTCAGATCGGCACGGCAGGGCGAGCGTTGCTTTTATAGAGTGCTGAACAGCGGAAAAATCCCCATCAGCAAGGCGGCGAACATTATGCACAGGCAAACCAGTACTGCCCACTTCAAGGTGAAGCGCTGGTGATCGCCGAACTCGATCCCGGCCAAGGCTACCAGCAGGTAGGTCGACGGAACCAGCGGGCTTAACAGGTGGACGGGCTGGCCGACGATGGAGGCACGGGCCATTTCAACGGCGGTGATGCCGTAGTGGCTGGCGGCTTCGGCCAAAACCGGTAACACCCCGTAATAAAATGCATCGTTAGACATGAAGAAGGTGAAGGGCATGCTCACCAGCGCAGTGATGACTGCCAGGTAAGGCCCGAGGAACTCCGGAATGACCGCCAGCAGGCTCTTGGACATGGCGTCGACCATGCCGGTACCAGACAGGATGCCGGTGAAGATACCCGCGGCGAAAATCAGCCCGACCACCGCCAACACACTGCCGGCGTGCGCTGCGACGCGGTCTTTCTGCTGTTGCAGGCACGGGTAGTTGACGATCATCGCGATACTGAAGGCCACCATGAACAGCACCGGCAGCGGCAACAGGCCAGCGATCAGGGTGCACATCAGGGCCAGGGTCAGCGCGCCGTTGAACCAGATCAGCTTCGGACGGCGAGCGTCGGGGAACTGGGACACGCTGATTTCGCTGTGGTCGATCTCGTCGCCCGCCAGGTGCAATTCACCCAGGCGTGCGCGTTCGCGTTTGCCGTACATGTAGGAGATCGCCAGGATCGCCACGACGCCGGCCAGCATGGCGGGAATCATCGGCACGAAGATGTCGGACGGGTCCACATGCAGCGCACTGGCCGCCCGGGCCGTCGGGCCGCCCCACGGGGTCATGTTCATCACGCCACCGGCGAGGATGATCAGGCCGGCCATGATGCGTGGGCTCATGCCGATACGGCTGTAGAGCGGCAACATCGCGGCCACGCAGATCATGTAAGTGGTCGCGCCGTCACCATCGAGGGAAACGACGAGCGCCAGAACGGCGGTACCGACCGAAACTTTCAACGGGTCGCCCTTGACCAGCTTGAGGATCTTGCGCACGGCCGGGTCGAACAGGCCGGAGTCGATCATCAGGGCAAAATACAGAATCGCGAACATCAGCATCACCCCGGTCGGGGCGAGCTTGGTGATGCCTTCGAGCATCATCGGGCCGATCTTCGGCGCGAAGCCTCCGAACAGGGCGAACAGGATCGGGATGATGATCAGGGCGATCAGCGCGGACAGGCGCTTGGTCATGATCAGGAACATGAACGTGATGACCATGGCGAAGCCAAGGAAAGTCAGCATGGGAAATACTCCAGGCGTGGCGCGGCTATGAAAGGCGAACCGGACAGGTCAGCGCGAAATGCAAAGCACGAGGGGGACGGATGGAGTGGGTGCAGCGGGACGGGTAGCAGCGGACATCAGAATCACCATTGTTGTTGTTAAAAGGGCCGAACGAGCCTTGAAAACTCGCTTTTGGCCGACCGGTCTTTTGCCGGAAGTGAGGTGATCCTAATCGCGCTAGCTTTCAGCAAGCTTTCGCCGTTGCAATGGCTGATGGTTGGTCAAGCGGGTCTGTGTTGCTGTTGTGGCGAGGGAGCTTGCTCCCGCTGGGCTGCGAAGCGGCCCCAGGATTTTGCGGCCGCTGCGCGACCGAGCGGGAGCAAGCTCCCTCGCCACAACAGCAATCAGGTGCTTGCTTTAAACGCTGAAAGATTCAACGGCCGCACCGCGCCCATCCAGATCGCATGCTCGGTGTGGTCCGTCAGGTCATCGCCGGTCTCCGGGTGCAGGAAAATCACCAGGCCCTTGCGATTCAGCGCCAGCCACGGCAGGACCACGCCGATGTACTGCGGATCGAACGCCAACTGACAGCTCCAGTCCGGGTGCGGGCCGACCGGACGTTGATGGACACGGCCCATTTTCAGCGGGAACAGCTGCGCCGCTTCCTCGCACAGGGCCCGCGCCTGGTCGAGGGTGCTGGCGTCGAAATACACGTGGGCGTGGTAGCCCTTGATCCGCTGCATCTGTACTCCTTGGAAAAGAGGCCGAACCCTCGCCGTTTGCCGCGGGTCAGAGCCTTTACATGCGCGTTAAAGAGGAAAACAGCCATGAAAAACGCTGAAACCCCGGTCATCAAAGTGGTGCTCTATGGTGCCATGAGCAGCCTCGGCAGTGCGTTGATGGCTGAAATGCTGCGGCGCCAGCATGAGGTCATTGCGATTCTCGACGATCTTACCGCCCTGGCTCCACGCCCGGGCCTGCGGACCAAGACCGGCGATCTTTTCGACCCGGAGCGGGTCAAGCAAAGCGTTGCCGGCGCCAGCGCCGTGGTGTGCCTGTTGAACGCGCCGGGGTTGCCGATGAACAGCGAACAAGTGGAGCGCACCTTGATTCCCGGCCCGGTGGAGCAAGTCCTGGCGGTGGATGCACTGATCGCCGGCATGCAGGTGGTGAACGTGCCCCGGTTGTTCCTGATCGGCGACTTCGCCGTGCTCGACGAAGAGCAGGCCGACGACGATTTGCAACGCCATGCCGCCGAAGAAGTGCTCGACGCCCTCAAGAACAGCACCTTGCAATGGACCTTGGTCAACGCCCCTTACGCGGCGCCTGGCCTGGGCATCGAGCATTTCAGCCAGGTCAGCACCAGCCTCGAACCCGGCCTGGCCGAATCCCTGGAGCGGCTCAACCGCGTGGCGGTCGGCATCGCCGATGAGCTACGCCTGAAGCTGCATGTGGGCGAGCATGTCAGCTTTGTCGCCGCCCACTAGCTGTCGACATCCACATCCGTGGCGAGGGAGCTTGCTCCCGCTGGGCTGCGAAGCAGCCCCAAAAACATGGTGCTCGCCACGGCCTCAAACCGCAATTGAAGGCAACGGCAACCCCGTGAGCGATTCAGCACTGTTGGTCTGTTCTTCCATCAACCAGTCCACAAACAGCCGGATCAACCCCCCGCGTCGTTTACGCTGGGGCAAGACCACGTAATACCCCAGCCGCGACAGCACTGTTTCGGCGATGGGACGACACAGCAGCCCCTGGGCCAATAAGTTATCCACAAGGTGTCGCCAGCCGATGGCGACGCCTTGGCCGCCAATCGCCGCCTGGATGAGGAGCGTGTAGTTGTCGAAGCGCAATTGCCCGGGGGCGGGCGGCGACGTGATGCCCAGCTCGCGGAATACGCCGCTCCAGTCGAACCAGCTGTTGCTGTTGCTCGCGCGCAGGTGCAGCAATGGAAATTCCGCCAAGGCCTGGGCGGGTAAGGGCAGGGGGCGATCCTTGAGCAGCAGCGGGCTGCACACCGGAAAGACTTCTTCGCTGAACAGCCAGCGACTTTCACCTTGTTTGAAGCGACCGTCGCCGAACAGCACGGCAACGTCGATATCGGTCCGCAACATGTTGTGATTGCGTTCGCTGGTCACCAGGCTCACGTCCACCTGGGGGTTGGCGGCGTGAAAGCGATGCAGGCGCGGCATCAGCCAGTAAGCGGCGAAGGCGAAGTCCGTGGCGACCTGCAGCACCTCATGCTGGTGTTGGGCGGTGATCGCGCTCAGCCCGGCATCGATGCTTTGCAAACCGGTCTGCACTTGTTCGAACAGGATCGTCCCGGCCTCGGTCAGCTCGATGCCGCGATAGATCCGGTCGAACAACCGTGTACCCAATTGCTCTTCCAGGCGCTTGATCTGCTGGCTGATGGCCGGTTGCGTGGTGCCCAGCTCAATCGCCGCCGCCGTAAAGCTTTGTTGGCGGGCCGCGGCTTCAAAGGCACGGAACAGTTCCAGGGACAGGTCACCCAAGGCGTCATACATAAGCTGTGCTTATCCTAGTCATTATCCTGCATGGGCTTTACCCCAAAACCCGGGGGCTACATGCTCGATCGCAGCAATATCGCATAACTGTCTACTATGGAATGCCGCGAATACATGAAGCGCAAGAACATTCTTTTCATCATGGCCGATCAAATGGCCGCGCCAATGTTGCCGATCTACGGTCCTTCGCCGATCAAGCTGCCGAACCTGTCGCGCCTGGCCGCCGAGGGCGTGGTGTTCGACGCCGCCTATTGCAACAGCCCGTTGTGCGCGCCGTCGCGTTTCACGTTGGTGAGCGGCCAGTTGCCCAGCAAGATCGGCGCCTACGACAACGCGGCGGATTTTCCTGCGGACGTGCCGACCTACGCCCATTACCTGCGTCGGCTCGGCTATCGCACGGCGCTGTCCGGCAAGATGCACTTTTGCGGTCCCGACCAACTGCACGGCTACGAAGAGCGCCTGACCAGCGACATTTACCCGGCCGACTACGGCTGGTCGGTGAACTGGGACGAGCCGGACGTGCGGCCGAGTTGGTACCACAACATGTCGTCGGTGTTGCAGGCCGGCCCTTGCGTGCGCACCAACCAGCTGGATTTCGATGAAGAAGTGGTGTTCAAGGCCCAACAGTACCTGTTCGACCACATCCGCGAAGACGGTGACCAGCCGTTCTGCCTCACCGTGTCGATGACCCACCCACACGACCCGTACACGATTCCCAAGGCGTTCTGGGATTTGTATGGCGACAACGACATTCCGTTGCCGCAGACCCCGGCGCAAACGGACCTCGATCCACATTCCCAGCGGCTGCTGAAGGTCTATGACCTGTGGGACAAACCACTGCCTGTGGATAAAATTCGTGATGCCCGCCGCGCCTATTTCGGCGCGTGCAGCTACATTGACAGCAACGTCGGCAAGCTGCTGCAAACCCTGGAAGATACCGGTCTGCTGGACGACACGATCATCGTCTTCTCTGGCGATCATGGAGACATGCTCGGCGAAAAGGGCCTGTGGTACAAAATGCACTGGTTTGAAATGGCTGCCCGCGTACCGTTGCTCATCAGCGCGCCGGGGCAGTTCGCCAGCGGCCGGGTGGGGGCGGCGGTGTCCACCGCCGACCTGCTGCCGACCCTGGTGGAACTGGCCGGCGGTACCCTGGAACCCGGCTTGCCACTGGATGGCCGTTCGCTGGTGCCGCATCTGCAAGGGCAGGGCGGGCATGACGAAGTTTTCGGTGAATACATGGCCGAAGGCACCATCAGCCCCTTGATGATGATCCGTCGTGGCCCGTGGAAATTCATCTACAGCGAAGATGACCCATGCCTGCTGTTCGACGTGCGCAACGATCCCAAGGAGCTGGAAGATCTCAGCCAATCTCCCGAGCATCAAACCCTCTTCGCCGATTTTCTCGTCGAGGCGCGGGCCAAGTGGGATATTCCGGCTATTCACCAACAGGTGCTCGCCAGCCAGCGCCGCCGCCGTTTTGTCGCCCAGGCGCTGACCCTGGGCAAACTCAAGAGCTGGGACCACCAGCCGCTGGTGGACGCCAGCCAGCAGTACATGCGTAACCACATCGATCTCGACGATCTGGAGCGCAAGGCCCGTTATCCACAACCCTGCCAAAACCAATAACGTAAGGGGAAGCACATGCAAAAGTTATCCACAGTACTGACCGCTGGGCTGTTGGCGTTGAGCAGTGTTTCGGCCTGGGCCGAGCAGAGCTGCGAGACCGTGAAGATGGCTGACCCGGGCTGGAGTGACATCGCCGCGACCAACGCCATCACCGGTTTCCTGTTGGACGGCATGGGCTACAAGGCCAAGGTCGATACCCTTGCGGTGCCGATCACCTTCGGTGGCCTCAAGGACGGCCAGGTGGATGTGTTCCTGGGTAACTGGATGCCGGCGCAGCAGGGTTTCTATGACAAGTTCGTGGCCACTGGCGATGTCACGCAACTGGCCAAGAACCTCGACGGCACCGAGTTCACCCTGGCGGTCCCGGACTACGTCTGGGACGCCGGTGTGCATAACTTTGCCGACCTGAACAAATTCGCCGACAAGTTCGACAAGAAGATCTACGGCATCGGTTCCGGCGCCCCGGCCAACCTCTCCCTGAAAGAAATCATCAAGACCAATGACTTCGGCATGGGCGAGTGGAAACTGGTGGAGTCCAGCGAGCAGGCGATGCTGGCGGAAGTCTCCCGGGCGGTGAAAAAACAGAAGTTCGTGACCTTCCTC
This sequence comes from Pseudomonas fluorescens, assembly GCF_001307275.1. Classification (NCBI taxonomy): domain Bacteria; kingdom Pseudomonadati; phylum Pseudomonadota; class Gammaproteobacteria; order Pseudomonadales; family Pseudomonadaceae; genus Pseudomonas; species Pseudomonas fluorescens. The sequence continues at coordinate 2,567,690 of NZ_CP012831.1, read as the reverse complement.
GGCTGGACGCCGCACCCGATGAACGTGCAGTTGAAAATGCACTACCTCAAGGGTGGCGAGAAATACTTCGGCGACACCGGCAGCGTCTACACCCTGACCCGCAAGGGTTATGCACAGGCCTGCCCGAACGTTGGCAAGCTGCTGACCAACCTGAGCTTCACCCAGGAAATGGAGAACAGCATCATGGCCGAGGTGGTGAACAACAAAGTCAGCAACGCCGATGCGGCCAAGGCCTGGATCAAGGCCAACCCGGCAGTGCTGGAAAAGTGGCTGGACGGCGTGAAGACCCTGGATGGCAAGGATGCGTTGGCGGCGGTGAAGGCCAAGCTCTGACAGCCCCGCTGCTTTGCGGGCGCGGAGCACTGTAGAGAGGAAATCCATGTGGGAGCAAGGCTTGCCCGCGATGAAGACGACTCGGTCTTTCAGAGACCGAGGTGCCTGTTTCGCGAGCAAGCTTTGCTCCCACATAAATCCCCTCGCCACAGGGAGAACGGTGCCCGGTCCTGATACCCTTGCCCCATTCCCCCATCCTTGAGGCCCCATGGCAATCCCCACGCGCCATTCACTCTTTCCGTTCCTGAGCTGGCTGCCCCGACAGACCCGCCAGAGTGTCGGCCGCGACCTGATCGTCGGCCTGAGCGGCGCGATTCTCGCGTTGCCGCAATCCATTGCCTACGCCCTGATTGCCGGTTTGCCGCCTGAATATGGCTTGTACGCAGCGATCGTTCCGGTGCTGATCGCCTGCCTCTGGGGTTCGTCGTGGCACCTGATCTGCGGCCCTACGGCGGCGATTTCCATCGTCCTGTATGCCACCGTCAGTCCGCTGGCCGTGCCCGCCAGCCAGGACTACATCACCTTGATCCTGCTGCTGACCGTCCTGGCGGGGATTTTCCAGTGGCTGCTGGGGCTGTTGCGTTTCGGCGCGCTGGTGAATTTCGTCTCCCACTCGGTGGTGCTGGGTTTCACCCTGGGGGCGGCGGTGGTGATCGCATTGGGGCAGTTGCCGAACCTGCTGGGCCTCGATTTGCCCAATGAAGCCACGGCATTGAAGGGCCTGCTGATGTTGGTCAGCCATATCGAGGCTGTGGATAAACCGTCATTGCTGCTGGGATTGGGCACGCTGCTCCTGGGCGTGGTGCTCAAGCGCCTGCTGCCGCGCTGGCCGAGCCTGTTGATAACTTTAATCATCAGCAGCCTGGTGGTCTGGCTGTGGCCGGCGATGTTCGGGCATGTGGCGCTGGTCAGCGCCTTCGCCGGGCGCCTGCCGCCGCTCACGCTGCTGCCGCTGGACCTGGAACTGATCCTGCGCTTGCTGCCCGGGGCCGTCGCGGTGGGCATGCTCGGGCTGGTCACCAGCCTGTCCATCGCCCGTTCGTTGTCGGTACGTTCCGGGCAATTGCTCGATGCGAATCAGGAGGTGAGGGCGCAGGGGCTTTCCAACCTCGTTGGCGGATTTTTCTCCGGATCCTTGTCGGCCGGTTCCTTCACCCGTTCCGGCCTCAGCTATGAAGCCGGGGCCTGCTCGCCCCTGGCCGGGGTGTTCTCGGCCTTGTGGGTGGCGTTGTTTGCGGTCGCCGGGGCGAAACTGATCGCGCACATCCCGATTCCGGCCATGGCCGGCAGCATCCTGCTGATCGCCTGGGGGCTGGTGGACCACCGTGGTATCCGGGCGTTGTACCGCGTGAGCCGCGCCGAATTCATGGTGATGAGCCTGACCTGCCTGGCCACGTTGCTGCTGGAACTGCAAACCGCCATCTACGCCGGTGTACTGGCTTCGCTGTTTTTCTACCTCAAGCGCACCTCACAGCCGCGGGTGCAGCACTTTCGCGAGGGGGAGGCGGAGATCCTGCGGGTGGGAGGCTCGATCTTTTTCGGCGCCAGCCATTACCTGCAAGTACGCCTGCAACGGCTGCAGGCGCAGCGGGTGGTCATCGATGCCCAGCAGATCAACTTCATCGATTATTCCGGGGTGGAAATGCTCCACCAGGAAGCCCGGCGCCTGCGTGGCCAGGGGCGTAGCCTGACCTTGCGCAAGGCCCGGCCCCAGGTGGTGGAGGAGTTGTTGAAGCTGGAAGGACCGGAGCATTGCCCGATCCATTTTGAGGATTGAACTGATTCAACCCTGTAGGAGCTGCCGAAGGCTGCGATCTTCTTTCATGTGCGACTCAATTGTCTGGGGCAAGATCGCAGCCTCGTTGCACTCGACAGCTCCTACGCAGTTCCTACAGCGCCAATTGGCGGCGCAACTCGGCCAGCACCGGCGCGGTGTCCGGGCGTACCCCGCGCCACAGGTAGAACGCTTCGCCCGCCTGCTCGGCCAACATGCCCAAGCCATCCATCGCCACCGCCGCACCGTGTTCGCTGGCCCAACGGCAGAATGAGGTCGGTTCCTTGCCATACATCATGTCGTAGCAGACCGTCTTGCCGGGCTCGATCAAGCTGGCGGCAATCGGCGGTACATCCCCCGACAGGCTCGCGGAGGTGGCGTTGATGATCAGGTCCACCGGCTCTTGCAGCCAATCGAAGCCACTGGCCGAGACCGGGCCCAGGTCGGCAAACGACTTGGCCAGCCCTTCGGCTTTTTCCACCGTGCGGTTGGCGATGATCACCGAGGCCGGCGCTTCGGCCAGCAGCGGCTCCAGCGCGCCGCGCACCGCGCCGCCGGCCCCTAGCAACAGGATGCGCTTGCCCTGGAGGCTGAAGCCGGCGTTGACGGTCAGGTCCCGGACCAGCCCGGCACCGTCGGTGTTGTCACCCAACAGGCGGCCGTCGGCCAGTTTGCTCAACGTATTGACCGCCCCGGCCCGCTGGGCCCGCTCGGTCAGGGTGTCGGCCAGGCGGAAGGCGTCTTCCTTGAACGGCACGGTGACGTTCGCACCACGCCCCTCGCGGAAAAATGCCCGGGCGCAACCGGCGAAATCCTCCAGCGGTGCCAGCAGCGTGGTGTAGTCCAGCACCTGCCCGGTCTGCTCGGCAAACAGGCGATGGATCAACGGCGACTTGCTGTGGCCGATCGGGTTACCCATTACAACGTAGCGATCCATGGAATATCCCCGTTCAGGCCTTCGCCAGCCAATCGCGATCCTGCAGGAAGTACTCGGTCAGCCGCGCCTCTTCGCTGTCCGGCTCGGCTTTCCAGTCATAGCCCCAGCGTACTTGCGGCGGCAGGGACATCAGGATCGACTCGGTACGTCCGCCCGATTGCAGCCCGAACAGGGTGCCGCGGTCGTAGACCAGGTTGAATTCCACGTAGCGCCCACGGCGAAATTCCTGGAATTCCCGTTGCTTGGCGGTGAACGCGTCATGCTTGCGGCGACGCACGATGGGCAGGTAGGCATCGATGTAGGCGTCGCCGATGGCGCGAATGAAGGCGAAGCAGGTGTCGAAACCCCACTCGTTCAGGTCGTCGAAAAACAGGCCGCCGATGCCCCGGGGCTCGTTGCGATGCTTGAGGTGGAAGTAGCTGTCGCACCAGGCCTTGTAGCGCGGGTACACCTCGGGGCCGAACGGCGCGCAGGCTTGCTCGGCGACGCGGTGCCAATGCACGCAATCCTCTTCTACGCCGTAGTAAGGGGTCAGGTCGAAGCCGCCGCCAAACCACCAGACCGGCTCTTCGCCTTCCTTTTCGGCGATGAAGAAACGCACATTGGCGTGGGAGGTTGGTACGTGGGGGTTGTGCGGGTGGATCACCAGCGACACGCCCAAGGCTTCGAAGCTGCGCCCGGCCAGTTCCGGCCGATGGGCGCTGGCCGAGGGTGGGAGGCCGCTGCCGAAGACGTGGGAAAAGTTGACACCGCCCTTTTCGATCACCGTGCCGTTTTCGATCACCCGCGTGCGACCGCCACCCCCGGCGGGCCGGGCCCAGGCATCTTCGACGAAGCGCGTGCCGCCATCCTCGGCTTCCAGGGCGGCGCAGATTCGGTCTTGCAGGTCGAGCAGATAGGCTTTCACGGCCTCGGTACGAGTGGACATGACGTCACCTTGATCAGGGCTACGCTACGCGGCGTATAGCGGGCCGGTGGCAAATGGGCGCACAGGATACCACCGCACTTGCCCACGCCACAGTTGACGACGGTCAAGCTTAGGAGTCCGATAGCAGGCTTGGTAAAAAGTCTGCGACAAGGAGAAAGTGAAGATGGCCAAACGTATCCAGTTCCGTTCCCACGGCGGTCCCGAAGTACTCGAGTATGTCGACTATCAGCCGGCCGAGCCGGGCCCGCAGCAGGTACGCGTCAGCAACAAGGCAATCGGCCTGAATTTCATCGACACCTACTACCGCAGCGGTCTTTATCCGCCACCGGCGCTGCCTTCGAGCCTGGGCGCCGAGGGTGCGGGCGTGGTCGAGGCCATCGGTCCCGGTGTCACGCGGTTCAAGGTCGGTGACCGGGTGGCGTACGGCAGCGGACCGCTGGGGGCCTACAGCGATGTGCATGTGTTGCCCGAAGCCAACCTGGTGCATCTGCCCGAATCCATCAGTTTCGAACAGGCCGCCGGCGTGATGCTCAAGGGCCTGACCGTGCAATACCTGTTGCGCCAGACCTATGAGCTCAAGGGTGGCGAAACCATCCTGTTCCATGCCGCCGCCGGTGGCGTGGGCTCCTTGGCCTGCCAGTGGGCCAAGGCCTTGGGCGTGAAGCTGATCGGTACCGTCAGTTCGCCGGAAAAAGCCGCCATCGCCAAATCCCACGGCGCCTGGGAAACCATCGACTACAGCAAGGAAAACGTCGCACAGCGCGTGCTGGAATTGACTGACGGCAAGAAGGTGCCCGTGGTGTACGACGGGGTTGGCAAGGACACCTGGTTGACCTCCCTGGACAGCGTCGCCCCCCGTGGCCTGGTGGTGAGCTTCGGCAATGCCTCGGGTGCGGTGGAGGGTGTGAACCTGGGGATTCTTTCGGCCAAGGGCTCGCTGTACGTCACTCGCCCGACCCTGGCGACGTACGCCAACAATGCCGAAAACCTGCAGCGCATGGCCGATGAACTGTTCGGGATGATCAGTAGCGGCAAGCTCACGGTGGACATCAACCAGCGTTATCCACTGGCGGAAGCGGCCAAGGCCCAGACCGAGCTGTCGGCGCGGCGCACGACGGGGTCGACCATTCTCCTGCCTTGAGCTACAGGGACGAAGGTGTCCAGCAGAACCTGTGGGAGCGAGCTTGCTCGCGATAGCGGTGTGTCAGTCAATATCAATACTGGCTGACCTGACGCCATCGCGAGCAAGCTCGCTCCCACAAAGGTTTTGCAGTGTCCACAGATCTGGCATTCGCCACAAATTCCTGTGGGAGCGAGCTTGCTCGCGATAGCGGTGCGTCAGTCGATATCAATGCTGGCTGACCTGTCGCCATCGCGAGCAAGCTCGCTCCCACAAAGGTTTTGCGGTGTCCACAGATCTGGCATTCGCCACAAATCCCTGTGGGAGCGAGCTTGCTCGCGATAGCGGTGTGTCAGTCAATATCAATGCTGGCTGACCTGACGCCATCGCGAGCAAGCTCGCTCCCACAGGGGTTTTATGCAAGATGCAGAATGGGGGGCGGGCTCAGTCCGGTCGCACCACTTTCCCGGTAGCCAGGTCACGAATCACGCTGGGGTTCTTGCGCCCGCCCAGGTTGCCGCCGAGCACCAGATCGATCTGCCCACGGAAATATTGCTTGACGCGAATCCGCGTGCGCGCCGCCGGGCGCCCTTGGGGGTTGGCCGAGGTGGACACCAGCGGCCCGACCAACGAGCACAAATCGCGCACGGTGGGATGATCGCTGACCCGCAGCGCGACGGTGTCGTGTACCCCGGTGATCCATTCCGGCAGCAGGTTTTGGTGCGGCACCAGCCAGGTGTTGGGGCCCGGCCAGGTGCTGGCCATGCGGTCGATCCAGGTTTCGGGGAAGTCTTCGAACAGGAAGTCGAACTGGTGGATGTTGTCAGCCACCAGGATCAGGCCTTTGTCGGGCAGCCGCGACTTGATCGCCAGCAGGCGCTCCACCGCCTCCTCGTTCCACGGGTCACAACCCAGGCCCCAGACCGCTTCGGTTGGATAGGCAATCACCGCCCCGGCGCGAATTTCTCGCGCGGCTTGTTGCACACGCCAACTGTTGACCATGAAAGTTTCTCCCGCAACGCAAATAAGGCTGTGGGCAGTTTACCGATCTTCCCCATAAAACCTAGCGTGCAAACCAGCGCCCGTTGTCACAGGTCGCGCGTCCTTCCATTTCCAGCTCGGTCAACGCTGCCAACACTTTGGGCAAGCCCCAGCCGCTGGCATCGGCCAAGGCCTCGCTGCTCAGCGGCGCGGCGTGCAGCAGGCGCAGCAGCGGATGGGTCACCGGCTCAGGCGTCGCGGCCAGCGGCAACTGCTGCCAACCGCGCAACGCTTCAAGGATGTGCTCGACGGTTTCCACCAGCGCCGCACCGTCGCGGATCAGCTGATGGCAGCCCCGGGCGCCGGGGTGATGGATCGATCCAGGAATGGCATACACCTCGCGGCCCTGTTCCGCCGCCAGTCGGGCGGTGATCAGCGAGCCGCTGGCGACACTGGCTTCCACCACCAGCACCCCCAGGGACAAACCGCTGATGATCCGGTTGCGACGCGGAAAGTTGCTGGCGTGAGGCGGCGCGTCCAACGGAAACTCCGACAGCACCGCGCTGCCTTGGGCAATCATCGCGTCCGCCAGCCGACGATTGCGCTGTGGATAAAAATTTTCCAGGCCGGTGCCCAACACGCCGACGGTGCGCCCGCCAACGTCCAGCGCCGCCTGATGGGCCGCCGCATCGATGCCCAAGGCCAGGCCGCTGGTGATGACAAAACCGGCCCCGGCCAGGCTGCGGGAAAACGCCGCCGCGGTGTCCATGCCCGGTCGCGATGCCCGGCGACTGCCGACCATCGCCAGCTGCGGTTTTTCCAGAATGGTGGCGTCGCCCGCGACGAACAGCAGCGGTGGCGCGTCGCTGATCTGTGCCAGCAGCGCCGGGTAGTCGGGTTGGTCCCACATCAGTAAATGCTGGCCCGCACGCTCTAGCCAGGCCAATGCATGGGCGGCGCCGTCACGCACATCCGGGTTGCGTCGCGCCTCGGCGCAGGCGATCGGCAGGCCCAGTGCTCGCCAGGCGCTGGCCGGTGCACTGATGGCTTTGGAGGCCGAGCCGAAGGCCTCCATCAGGGTCATGAAACGCTTGGGACCGAGTTCCGGCAAGCGGTGAAGACGTAGCCGGGCCTCCAGTTCCGCAGGGGAAACCGGAGCAGATTCAGGTAATGACATGCGATCATCCTTGACCGTTATGAGCCCCGTACAAACGGGAACAAACTGTGGATAACTCTGTTGGTAACTTGTGAGACCCGTTATGGATTACGGACCTTGTCCAGCACCGACAGCGAGCGCGAGGCGTACAGCACCAAGCCGTAGCTGAGCTTGTCGTAAGTGCGGAACACCATCAGCAGGCCGGCCCGCTCATCGGGGATTTTCACCGGCTCGCCAGTGATGCGGTCGCGCACGGTTTCACCGGTCTTCATCACCGCCAGTACGTTGCCTTCGATCAGCCCATCGCGGCGGCCCTTGTTCAGGGTGACCACGTCCAGCGCGCCGATCTGGGTCACGCCCCGGGGCACGTCCAGGATCAACCCGTTGATGTCCGATTTTGGCGCGCTGGGCATGAAGGTCGAATTGATCGAGCGCTCTTCGCCGCTGAACAGGCGATCACCCAGGCGCACTTCCTGGGTGGTGCGCTGCAGGGCCAGGGTGGTGACATCGCCCTCGGTGGCGACCACTTCGCCGCCGCCGATGTCGTCGGCGTTGATGCCCAGAAATTCCTTGGTCTCGGGGTCGGTGTAGACCTTGCCCTGGCGGAAGATGCCGTAGGCCGACTGGTTCGAGTCGAATGTGCCACGGGCGAAGACCCGATCCCCCATGCCACTGAGCACCCGCTCGGCATTGCCGGCGACGACGTAGGGCGCCTTGTCGAAATCCTCAGGCGTATCGACGATGCGGTTGCTCAGCAGGAAGCTGTTGATGGCTTGCAGCGGAATGCTCGGGATGGCGTCGGCCACCGGCGAACTGCGAATGCGTGGCGACAGCTTGATGGTGCCGCGGGAGGCGCCGCGATTGAGGGTCAGGCGCGGCTGGCCGTTGACGTAGACCAGCGACAGGGTATCGCCCGGATAGATCAGGTTGGGGTTTTCGATCTGCGGGTTGGCCTGCCAGAGTTCGGGCCATTTCCACGGCTCGCGCAGGTATTTGCCGGAAATGTCCCACAATGTGTCCCCCGTCACCACCGTGTATTGCTGGGGAAAACCTTCCCGAAGTTGCACTTGCCCATGCGCGATACCGGCCGAAGCCAGGAGCAGCAGGGCGAGTAGTGATTTCCTCATGCGGTGAATCCCTTTATTATGTGCGTTCGCGTAAAACGCCAGAGCCCCCGTGGCTCGCTGCCCTGCGGAGCTGTTTTCCCCAAGGGCAACGTTTTACAACGGTAGCCTGCATCCCAAGACACGCCAGGCCAGCCACCCGACTTTACCTCACACGTGCATTTATCAAGCTTATGGCCATTTTGAACATTCTCGAATTTCCGGACCCGCGCCTGCGCACGATCGCCAAACCGGTGGCCGTAGTGGACGACGAAGTGCGTCAGTTGGTCGATGACATGTTTGAAACAATGTATGAGGCGCCAGGCATCGGCCTCGCCGCGACCCAGGTCAACGTGCACAAGCGTATCGTCGTGATGGACCTTTCCGAAGACCGCAGCGAGCCGCGGGTGTTCATCAACCCCGAGTTCGAAACCCTGACCGACGAGATGGACCAGTATCAGGAAGGCTGCCTTTCGGTGCCAGGCTTCTATGAAAACGTCGACCGTCCGCAGAAGGTCAAGATCAAGGCCCTGGACCGTGACGGCCAGCCGTATGAACTGATCGCCGAAGGCTTGCTGGCGGTGTGCATCCAGCACGAGTGCGACCACCTCAACGGCAAGCTGTTCGTGGATTACCTGTCTACCCTCAAGCGTGACCGGATCAAGAAAAAACTGGAAAAACTCCATCGCCAGAATGCTTGATGCCCCCTTCAAAGGCTTGCCGCGGCAAGCCTTTTTCTTTTTGCGACTGCTTTGTAATTGAGAGCTTCCCATGACTGAGCCCCTGCGCATCGTCTTTGCCGGCACTCCCGAATTTGCCGCCGAACACCTCAAGGCCCTGCTGGCCAGCCCCCACGACATCGTCGCGGTCTACACCCAGCCGGACCGGCCGGCCGGTCGCGGGCAAAAACTGATGCCCAGCCCGGTCAAGCAGCTTGCCCTGGAACACGGCATCCTGGTGTTGCAGCCGCCGACCCTGCGCGACGCGCAGGCCCAGGCCGAACTGGCCGCGCTGCAGCCGGACTTGATGGTGGTGGTCGCCTACGGCCTGATCCTGCCCCAAGTGGTGCTGGATATCCCGCGCCTGGGCTGCATCAACAGTCACGCCTCGCTGCTGCCGCGCTGGCGCGGTGCCGCGCCGATCCAGCGTGCGGTGGAAGCCGGCGATGCCGAGAGCGGCGTGACGGTGATGCGCATGGAAGCCGGCCTGGACACCGGGCCGATGCTGCTCAAGGTCAGCACCCCCATCAGCGCCGACGACACCGGTGGCAGCCTGCACGACCGCCTCGCGCTCATCGGCCCGCCCGCCGTGGTCGAGGCCATTGCCGGCCTGGCTGCCGGCACGCTGGAAGGTGAAGTGCAGGATGACAGCCTCGCCACCTACGCGCACAAATTGAACAAGGACGAAGCCCGTATCGACTGGAGCCGCCCAGCCATCGAGCTGGAGCGCCTGGTGCGGGCCTTCAACCCGTGGCCGATCTGCCACAGCACCTTGAACGGCGAAGCCCTGAAAGTGCTGGCGGCCAATTACGCCGAAGGGAAGGGCGCACCGGGTGAAATCCTCAGCGCCAGCAAGGACGGTCTCGTCGTTGCCTGCGGTGAGCAGGCGCTGTGCCTGACGCGCCTGCAACTGCCCGGTGGCAAGGCGCTGAACTTCAGCGACCTGTTCAACAGCCGCCGTGAGAAATTTGCCGTCGGCACCGTCCTCGGCCAAGCGACGGACGCCTCATGAATCCGCGTCTGGCCGCCGCCAAGGCCCTTGCCGCGGTACTCAGCGGGAAAGCCTCGCTGAACAGTTCCCTGCCGACCCAACTGGACAAGGTGGAAGACCGTGATCGCGGTTTCACCCAGGACCTGGCGTTCGGCACCGCCCGCTGGCAGCCGCGGCTGTCGGCCCTGGCGGCCAAGCTGTTGCAGAAGCCGTTCAAGGCCGCCGATGCCGACGTCGAAGCGCTGCTGCTGGTGGGGCTCTATCAACTGCTCTACACCCGCGTCCCTGCCCACGCTGCCATCGGCGAAACCGTGGGCTGCGCCGACAAGCTGAAAAAGCCCTGGGCCAAGGCCCTGCTCAATGCCGTGTTGCGCCGTGCCCAACGGGAAAGCGAAACCCTGCTGGCCGAGCTGGAACACGACCCGGTGGTGCGCACCGCCCACCCGCGCTGGTTGCAGAAATCCCTGAAGGCCTTCTGGCCCGAACAATGGGAAGCCATCTGCGCGGCCAACAACGCCCACCCGCCGATGATCCTGCGGGTCAATCGCCGCCACCATACCCGCGATGCCTATCTGGCGTTGCTGGGCGAGGCGGGCATCCCGGCCATCCCGTGCCAGTACAGCCGCGACGGCATCGTGCTGGAAACCCCGGGTGACGTACGTGCGTTGCCGGGCTTCGCCGAAGGCTGGATCAGCGTCCAGGACGAAGCCGCGCAACTGGCCGCCGACCTGTTGGAGCTGGCGCCCGGGCAACGGGTGCTGGACGCCTGCTGCGCGCCCGGCGGCAAAACCTGTCACATCCTCGAGGCCGAGCCGAAGCTGGCCGGCGTGGTGGCGGTGGACCTGGAGGCCAAGCGCCTGGTGCGGGTCAAGGAAAACCTCGAACGGCTGGGCCTCGACGCCCAACTGATCGCCGCCGACGGCCGCGACACCGCAACCTGGTGGGACGGCAAACCGTTCCAGCGCATCCTGCTGGACGCGCCGTGCTCGGCCACCGGGGTGATCCGTCGCCACCCGGACATCAAGCTCACCCGCCAGCCGGACGACATCGTCGCGTTGGCCACGTTGCAAGGCGAACTGCTCGATGCTCTGTGGCAAACCCTCGAAGTGGGCGGCATGTTGCTCTACGCCACCTGTTCGACCTTGCCCACCGAGAACACCGAAGTGATCGAGGCCTTCCTCGCCCGCACCCCGGGCGCCCGGGAACTGGACATCGCCAGCCAGGCCGGCCTGAAGCAGCCCCATGGCCGCCAGTTGCTGGCCCAGGAAGGCGGGCACGACGGCTTCTACTACGCCAAGCTGATCAAGATCGCCGCCGCACGCGGTTAAGACCGATTCGATAGGAGTGACTGGATGAAAATCATCATCCTCGGCGCAGGGCAGGTCGGCGGTTCGCTGGCGGAACATCTGGCCAGCGAGGCCAACGACATCACCGTGGTCGACACCGACGGCGAACGCCTGCGCGACCTTGGCGATCGCCTCGACATACGCACGGTACAAGGCCGGGGCTCGTTGCCCACGGTGCTGCGCCAGGCCGGTGCCGACGATGCCGACATGCTGGTGGCCGTAACCAACAGCGACGAAACCAACATGGTCGCCTGCCAGGTCGCCCACACCCTGTTCCACACCCCGACCAAAATCGCCCGGGTGCGCGAGGCCGCCTACCTGACCCGTGCCGACCTGTTCGACAACGAAGCGATCCCGGTGGACGTGCTGATCAGCCCCGAGCAGGTGGTGACCAACTACATCAAGCGCCTGATCGAGCATCCTGGCGCCCTGCAGGTGATCGACTTCGCCGAAGGCAAGGCGCAACTGGTGGCGGTCAAGGCCTACTACGGCGGGCCGCTGGTGGGCCAGCAACTGCGCCAATTGCGCGAGCACATGCCGAATGTGGAGACCCGGGTCGCGGCGATTTTCCGCCGGGACCGGCCGATCCTGCCCCAGGGCGATACGGTGATCGAAGCCGACGACGAAGTATTTTTCATCGCCGCCAAGGCGAATATTCGCGCGGTCATGAGCGAAATGCGCCGCCTCGACGAGAACTACAAGCGCATCGTCATCGCCGGCGGCGGGCAGATCGGTGAGCGCCTGGCCGAAGCCATCGAAAGCCGCTATCAGGTCAAGATCATCGAGATGAACCCGGCCCGCTGCCGCTACCTCTCGGACACCCTCGACAGCACCGTGGTGCTGCAAGGCAGCGCCTCCGACCGCGACCTGCTGCTGGAAGAAAACATCGCCGACGCCGACATCTTCCTGGCCCTGACCAACGACGACGAAGCCAACATCATGTCGTCGCTACTGGCCAAGCGCCTGGGTGCGAGGAAAGTGATGACCATCATCAACAACCCGGCCTACGTCGACCTGATCCAGGGCGGTGACATCGACATCGCCATCAGCCCGCAACTGGCAACCATCGGCACCTTGCTCGCCCACGTGCGCCGCGGCGACATCGTCAGCGTCCACTCCCTGCGCCGCGGCGCGGCCGAAGCCATCGAAGCCATTGCCCACGGCGATGCCAAGTCCAGCAAAGTGATCGGCAAAGCCATCCGCGACATCGGCCTGCCACCCGGCACAACCATCGGCGCAATCATCCGCGACGAAGAAGTCCTGATCGCCCACGACGACACCACGATCAAGACCGGCGACCATGTCATCCTGTTCCTGGTGGACAAGAAGCACATTCGCGATGTCGAGAAGCTGTTCCATGTGGGGTTGAGTTTCTTCTGATCTGGGATGTGCAGTGACAGAAAGGGCCTCATCGCGAGCAAGCTCGCTCCCACAGAGGATCGCCATTGCTCACAAATGCAGTGAGCAACCCCAACCCCCTGTGGGAGCGAGCTTGCTCGCGATAGCTCTCTAGCAGCCAACCGATCAACCCCTGACACAACAGATAAGGACGCCGTCATGCTCGACTCCCTGGAAAAAATGCTAGCCAAAGGCATGGATAACGCCCTGCTGCGCTTCGGCCTGGGCAAAGGCTACCTGGACCTCGGCGAATTCCCCCGCGCCGCCGAACACTTCCAACGCTGCGTCGAACTCGACCCCAAGTATTCAGCCGCCTGGAAACTACTGGGCAAGGCCCACCAAGGCCAAGGCGACCTACCAGCCGCCCGTCAAGCCTGGGAACAAGGCCTCGAAGCTGCCCGCGCCCACGGCGACAAGCAGGCGGAAAAAGAAATGACCGTGTTCCTCAAAAAGCTGGATCGCCACCACTGACTTCGCACAAAACCGCTTTTTGTGGCGAGGGAGCTTGCTCCCGCTTGAGTGCGAAGCACTCACAAAAAAGCCCCACCACGTTCTCAAGACCAGCCCGCCAACCAGCCAACACTGAACTCCGGCATTAAGGGGCTATGTTGCCCCCGGATAAGGACTATCAGGCACCTGCTGTTACCGGGCTCGTGTGCCCCTGGGCAAAGCGAGTCGCCGATGTCTGTAGCAATAGAACAATGGACAAGGTAATCATCAGAAACGGTATCAGCCACGCGCTCTCGATTAATGCCAGCTGCAGGCTTAGGATTAACAGCAAGACCGGCGTTGCGAGGGCGTTCGCCCGGCTAACACAGGCACCAACGGCAGCCTCGCTGTAGCGGTAGGCAATCGCAGCTCGGATATGCACCCGCGCACCGCCAAAGGCCATGCCAAGGATCAGCAGGCTTAGAGCCTTGAGCACTAGGGTATCTGGCACCATAAACCATACCGCTGCTGAAATGACGGCCAGCCCGATCAGCCCCGAGAGAAATACCGATAGATTGCGACCGGTATTACTCAGAATGATCAGTACTCCCACCAACGCCATCCCCATGCCAAACACTGCATCCAGCACACCAAGCTCAAATAGCGCCCAGCCATGGCTCGACACATACACTGGAAGCATGAAGTTGAAGGCCCCGAGGATTGGCCAGATCAGCACCATTGGCACAAACAGGGTGAGTGGAAGCTTGGCTGGCGCAACTGTCTCGCTAGCCTCTTGTGCCACCACCGAGAGACCATGGCGGATGTAACAAATCGCTGATACCAGCAGGAATCCAGCGCCCAGAAAAATAAAGAACCCCATGCCCGGCAGGATCGGCATCAAGCCGGCTGCCAACAACGGTCCAATCATCAGGGCCGCTTGACCGGTTGCAGTTGTGGCACCACTGATTCGTCTGACAGAGGCTTCATCCATACCGCGCTGAACCTGGGTGAACCACATATCCAAGCTGGCTTCGAGCAGCATGAAAACCAGCCAGACAAAAAGGTTGGCGGCTAGCAATGCAAGGGTGATGTCTCGGCTTGCCCCTACCACCAGGCTGAGACCGGCCAGACAAAACGTAAACCAGCTGCTCATTTTCCGGCCGTTCATTCGCGCCGACAGCCGCTTGATAACCACCGGCGTGATGAAGGCCGGAATGAAGGAGCAAAAAATCGCCAATGCCAAAGGCAAATAACCACCTTCGTTCTGGTTGAGGATGGTCCACGTCAGGGAGACCACCAGTGCCCCGGAACATAGGCGGTAAGCCGTTGAGCAGACTAAAAAAATAGCTAATTCTTTTGAAAAATTCTTCATGATGATTTCCCTATCGTAAGCGTTTCGGCATGACGGAAGTGAACGGCATCCTTGAGCGCTGTGAACTACCGCCTGGGCCGTGATAAATGCTGGCCATAGCGTTTTTGTGCACGCTAGAACCCCGTTTTTAAGACGCTTTGAAAGTTAAACTTTGCAACTGCATCAACGAGCAAAAAAAGCGTTCCTAAATGACAAACGAAACGCACTTTTTTTGGGCGGTTTGGCTGCGCCGGCATTGAAGTGGTGCATGCGCTCTTGCGGCAAATTTTAAACCTGAGCAAGGTCGTGTTATCTGTGTATGGCGGTCTTGTTGAACAACTGCTCAATGCTATGTCGTAGGTTGAACAAGATGACGCCGCAGAAAACCAAGCCTATCGATAGAATGACTGTTCCGTTTATCGGGTAGCTAAAGAACAGGTAGGAAATGATTATGGCGAAAAATGGAACCAGCAAGCCTATGGGGGCCACGGTGGATCCGGAATATTTTCTTATATTGTAGTTCCATATCCAGTAGCCCAGCAGAGTAGTCACGTAAGACTGTGAGACCAGCGACACTATGACTTTGTAGTTTATTGCATCCCTCAGGCTATAGAATGCGTCGGCCCCTTCAAAGTACAAGGCAAGAATAAATAGAATTGGAAGGCTGAATAATAAGCTCCAAATCATGAATGGCAGCAGGTCTTTAGGTTTGTACTTTTGAATAATGAACGTACACAAGCTAAAGCAGAAAGCTGCGAGCAAGCAGATAGCGACGCCCAACGGGCCTGAACCCTGATTGTTTTTGATAAGCATCAAGAAAAGACCAGAGAGCGATATTGCGAGGGCGATAATACTGATGTTGGAAGCTCTTTCCTTAAAGGCAATCAGGCCAATGATAAATGTAATGAATGCGCTGAGCTGAATGATGAGGGATACCGTGCCGGGGGAGGTGCCTGTATATATGGCAATGTTGGCGCACCCCCATATTCCGCCCCCAAACAATATTCCATATGCGGCGAGTACATAAGCTGGAATCTTAGGTCTTGGCATGAAAAATACAAACGGGAAGACACAAAGCGAAAACCTGATGAATGTCATCACGAATGGTTTGATTTGTTCCAGCCCTACTTTGATCAGGGCGAAGTTCCCGCCCCAGATCAGCGCCACTAGCAATAAAAATGCGTAATCATGTGGGGCAATTCTTTTAGAACTGTTCATTGGTCAGAATCCACTTTTTAGCATGTCATCATAGACATTGCGAAAAGGCGATATTTTGGTGATTTCCTGCAAGCACTCATCGAAAATCTGTTGTCCCATGGGCGTCAACACCCCGTCCCGCTTGATCTGAGCGGCAGTCGCGAAAAATCTCTTCTCAGCCACCCGACCTTTCTCAAGCGCCTCCTCTGCTAGTTTTCCAGGCGCTATTTTTCCCAAGCCAGACATCGCGAGTGCAATTCTAGCCAGTACGAAAAGTGCGTGAAATATACCTAGCATGGGACGTGCATCAGGCCTGAATGGCGCTGTGTATAATTCACTCTCTGGATTCAAGACAAACCTGTCGTCTGTGCTTTTTAAAAACAGTCTTAAATGGGCGGCCTCGTGGACTACCTGTTGTGCGTAATAGATGGGGCTATGGACTTCATCGGCCCATATCAAAACCAGCCCTAATAAATTGTAACTGCTGGCCGATCTGATATGGTATTCATCACCCGGCCCCGTCAAGACTATTTCATCTATTAAGATCTCAGCCTCATTGTATAGGTCTATCGATTGGGCCTTAAGAAGTTCTATTCCTGTGATTAATTTGGCTTTCTCGATCTCGACAACATCAGCGCCGATGAAACCAATGCTGATTTTACCAGACGCCTCTTCTCTTATTTCATCGACAACCAGGTCAATTTCTTCTTTTCGGTTGTTTTCAGAGAATCCAGAAACCCTGAATCCTTCAGATCCTTGCCTTTCGTTTTGCTTGGCTTCTTGAAAAAAATGTAAGCCTGAAGCTGCATCATTAGCTTGCAAGCTTTTGATGCACTTATTGTAGAATGCGAAAGACTTCCAAGGCAGCTTGGTTACAGAGTCGGATTTTTGATAGTCATCATTAAACACGCTTGCCAAGTAGGTCATCGACTCTTTGTATTGATTGAGCAATGCGTAGGAATCTTGGCGATACTCTTCATTTGTGATTAAGATGCTCAATTGATTTCTCCTTGAAACGGACTCTCCATAAAAAGAAGGACCGCCATAGCGATATGGCAGTCCTTCTAATAAATCACCGTCGAAATTTATTCGCCGATAGATTTATTTACGCTCGACAGCGCAACCATTGCAGTCAGGCTCAGTGCGGATTGAGATACGATCAGTTTGGACATATCGAGTTTCATAAAAAAGCTCCATCTTTTTGAAAGGTTATGCCATTCGCATTTCATTGCAAGGCAGAGCGAAACTAACATAGCCATTTTGAGAAATGACACTATTATTTCTTCGCTCCATATACTCATTTGCTATATTGGATCCAATTTGTAGGAATATAGGTTGTCGCTTGGCCGTCGAAGACATGAAAAGGGGACAATGATGAAAAGGGGGAGTTATTGGCTGGAAATAAATTTTCCCCCATTATTCAATGCAAGTATTCGGCGGCATGGAAACTATTGGATAAGGCCTACCTAGGTCAGGGCGACCTACCGGCAGCCCGCCAAGCCTGGGAACAAGGCCTTGAAGCCGCCCGAGCCCACGGCGACAAACAAGCAAGCATCCACGCGAATGTTATTGAAGGGGGCCCCCCCCTTGAATATAGACCTGTCTCTTGTCGCGGAGCAGCCCCAATCACTCCTGCGCCTCACCCCCCAACCGACCCCGCCGCACCGCCATAATCTGCGGGATCTTCTCCTCAATCCAATTCACCATCACCTCAAGATGCTCAGCCGCCTCCCGACCCAACGGCGTCAAGCGGTACTCCACATGCGGTGGCACCACCGGTAACGACTTGCGGTCGACCAACCCATCCGCCTCAAGCTCCTGCAACGTCTGCGAAAGCATCTTCTCGCTGACCCCGCCGATCTTGCGGCGCAGCTCGCTGAAGCGGTGCATCCCGCCCAGCAAAATGACCAGCACCAGCACGCCCCAGCGACTGGTCATGTGCTTGAGGACCTCCCGAGAAGGGCAATCGGCGCTCAGTACATCGCCGCGTCGAACAGCGGCGCTAAACGGCTCGGAAATTTCGGTGGTGATGTCCACGATACTTACCTTTATGTACGTACTTACAAAAAGTTACTTAGGGCCCTAGGATGACTTCACCTCCTTTTCCCATCAAGGTATTTGTCATGATCGCCATCACCGGAGCCTCCGGCCAACTGGGCCGTCTCGTTATCCAATCCCTGCTTGAACGCGTGCCAGCCGAGCAAATCGTCGCCCTGGTCAGAGACCCCGGCAAAGTCCAGGACCTGGCCGCCCGGGGCGTGGTGGTACGCACCGCCGACTACAACCAACCGGCCACATTGACTGCCGCGCTCAAAGGCGTCGATAAACTGCTGTTGATCTCCTCCAATGAACTGGGCAACCGCGTCGCCCAACACCGCGCCGTGATCGATGCCGCCAAGGCCGCAGGTGTCACGCTCCTGGCCTACACCAGCGTCCTGCACGCCGACACCTCCACCTTGGGCTTGGCCGCTGAACATCGCGATACCGAAGCCGCCTTGAAAGCCTCGGGCGTGCCCCACGTATTGCTGCGCAACGGCTGGTACAGCGAAAACTACCTGGCGAACGTACCGAGCGCCGTGGAACATGGCGTCCTGCTCGGCAGCGCCGGCGAGGGCCGAATCAGCTCCGCGCCCCGTGCCGACTACGCCCAAGCGGCAGCGGTGGTGCTGACCACTGAAGGGCAGGCGGGCAAAGTCTATGAACTGGCGGGGGATAGCAGCTACACCTTGACCGAGCTGGCTGCGTTGATCAGCCAGAAAACCGGCAAGCCAGTGGTTTATCAGAACCTGCCGCAGGCTGAGTTTGAGGCGGTGTTGATCAGTGTGGGGTTACCAGCGGGGTTGGCGGCGTTGCTGGCGGATTCTGATGCGGCGGCGGCGAAAGGGGCGTTGTTTGATGAGAGTGGGGGGTTGGGGCGGTTGATTGGGCGGGGGACTGTGTCGGTTGGGGAGTCTTTGGGTTAAGTAGCCGAACCAAGGCAGGGACAATGGACTCGCGTGCCGGTCGAGATAAACCGGCACGCAGCGCGTGATGAGACCCAAGGACAAAAGCTACCTGAGCCCCCGACAGCGGCTCGGACGCCCGTGGCGAGGGAGCTTGCTCCCGCTTGAGTACGAAGCACTCATAAAAGGTCCGCAGCCCGAACGCCAAGCAGTCGACACACAAAAACTCTGTGGCGAGGGGATTTATCCCCGCTGGGGTGCGAAGCAGCCCTAAAACAGTCAATACGATCATCCTGGTGCATAGAGATAATCAGGATTCAGGGATGCCCTTAGGCCAGCGGTGCGATGCCTCATGCCCCCTAATCTCCCAACCAGGACGGCGGCGCTCGAAGCAGGTGTTCTGTCCCGAGGTGAAACCTGAGGCATACTCTGATCGCAAACGGGTCAGAAAACAGCAATCCGATGGACATCCAAACCCCATATGGGCTCATCACGATCATTGACGAGCCGACGTACTCGTTTAAATCCACGGACAACACGCACGCCTATGCGCACCAGTTGCTCCTTACGGACGGGTCGGTCACGTCAGTCCATGGGGTGAAACTGAATGGTGAAAATATCCTAGTGATAGGTGCCGGAGGCGGCTGCACCGCAATCCATGAGCATTCGGCGACAGCGGTCGATGACAAACTCTATATAGCAGTCGGCGACCGAGTAGCCTGCTTGTCGCTAGAGCATCTCGATCAGACTCTGTGGACCGCTAAGGTCGATACTGCGACTTGCTTTGGTATCTACTGGGAAAATCAGCATCGAGTTCTCCTCTCACACGGTGAGCTGGAGATTACTCGCCTCTCCATTGATGGCGACATAATCTGGCAAGTGTCTGGCGCGGAGATATTTTCCGAGAGTTTTAGATTATTGTCCGACTATATCGAAGCAGTCGATTTCGATAGATCCGTCTGTTGGTTTGATTACATGACGGGGGAGTTGCTCCACTGCCTGCCATCCTCTGACTGTCGTCCGGTTGGTGGATAAGGGAGCAGACTGTGTGATTTTAAAATAAATCCGTCCCCTTATCTGTAGGAGAGGCTTGAGCACGCGCTGCGCGCAGAGGTACATCAAGAGGCGCAGGCATTGGAGTAGATTTGTGGGGATCCCTCAGAATCTGTCCCCTTGTTTCTGCAGTGCCTAGATTGCTTAACCCAGTAAAGATGCTATGGTTCTGGGTGAGCCGTGAGCGAGTCGAAAGCTTGTTCACAGTGGATGAGTTCCACTTTATCTGACGAAATCAGAGTGACTAACCATGCAACTACCAACCTATACAACCTTATTCTCCTGTCTTTATGACGAACCTAGCCCGATCGGGCACTTGGGCTGCGGTACGCATTACTCAGTATTCCGATCTGTAGAATGGCTAGACGTTACTCGCACCCCCGTCCCGCTTCCTCAAATACACGACTTTGCAGTGATTTGGGATGACGACCATGATACTCGGATTATTGAAACTATCGAAGCCATATATATGGCGGGCTTATTGTCACCAATACAGTTCATTGGTGAGCGTAAGGGGACACTGACGGTAATAGTCGCCGCGAAGTTTTATTTCTGGGGGAGTGATGCCGATCTCAATTCCTATGAACGGCAGCTACAGAAAATTTGCGAAAACCCGGGTCATGGTGACAACTGGGAACTTGAAGTAGGTATGTTTGACCGTTCACCTGGATCACCACATCAGACGGAATTACACGGTTTGATCAGCGCCGAGGAACACCGCGTGATCACGTATCTCCGAAACATTGACTCGCTTTGGGGACTTGGCACAAAGCCTTTTACTCAAAAACGCTACCCAAACCCCTTCCCAACGATGCCGGCACCATCCTTGCCACCGTTGCCGTCAATTCCACCATTGCCGGCACGTTCATTCTTTCCCGAAGCATAGTTCCGCCAATGGCGCTGATTTTGATTTTATATGCTCGGAACTAGAAAGCCCCACCGAGTGGGGCTTTTTACATGAACTGCTAACGCTGCATTACGCTCGAACGTAAGGAATTTTCTCGTCTTCCTTGATGCCGGTCATCACGTTCATGATTGCTATCGGATGAGCACTCAGGAATGTCAAACAATCTGCGCAATAGACCACTTCGTATTGGCCATTGCACGGACCAAACAAATGCTCGCTGAGCGATACATCTAGGTTGGTGCTTTTACACTCCTGATTTGGGCACTTCGGACGACCAATGGCCTTAAATTTAACGGGATCTTGGTAGTTTTCGAGGTTCATCGCTATTCCTTGTGATTGAGTGTGGCCTTAAGTTCAGCGTAGTGGACCAGCCAACCCGCTGAGATTCCTTTCGATCAGTAGCGCGGCAACTCGGCGGGCTCGCCTTCCTGCTGCCAACCAAGGTGAAACTCGGCATATTGACTCGTACCGTCCTGACATACGCATACGGCGAGCAGAGTCCAACCCAGGGCGATCAGCGCATTTGCTGGCCCTTCGTTGGTGACCTTAATTAGCTTGCGGGTATCTTCAATAGCCATTGATGTCACTCCTTGAGTAGTGGCCCATTGTAGACACAGCAGAGGCCAGCGTGGAGGTTCACTTCCAGGTGAGAAAACCACCCATCTGTCCCATACAGCTCTTTTTCAGACGCCAAAAACCACAAGACATAGACGTTCTCTATATAAATCAATGGCTTGAGTTTTAATTTTGGCGGTGAAGGAAAAAATTTTAGCTCTCAACGAATGCAACGGTAACTATTAATTTATCGGAGCTAAAGCGAGAGATAGACTGGGATTGGCCGCTAGTAGTCTGTCGGCTGAGCGTCTGCTTTTTGCCGATTCTGTTGAAAAAGTCGGTTTTCCCAAGACGCTCGAATATTGATGGATGAAAACACCCCTGTTGCACGCTGCTACGTCAAATCCGAGTCCTGAACCGCCTGCCCAAATTTCAGATTTCAATCTCACGCGCGTACTTTTCTGCCGTGGAATTCGAAGCCGACTTTTTCAACAGAATCGGCCGTTTTCGGCCACTCTAGGAGGACGGAGGCAAAAAGAAACCCGACGCAAAACGTCGGGTTTTTTCATCGGCAAATCTTTATCTACTGCCTCGGCTCCACATTATCCAACACCCGATTCGCCAACAACGAACCCAGCTCAATCAACTGCTGAATCCCCAGCGCCACATGACGCCGCGATCCATCCAGTTCGAACGCGAGGTCACTCACCATCGCATCAGCCGAAGCCAGCGTCTCACTGAGGTTGGCGAGCAAGCATTCGTTATCGAGGCCTTTCACGACGGTGAATAGCTGCCCCGGTTTTGGTTCATCTTTAGATTTTTCAGATTTCGGCAGCAAGTAGTGATCGAGCACGCGTTTGGTGGTTTCGTCTTGCTGCTTGGCTTTGGATTTTGCGGATTGTGCGGTGGAGTCTACTTCTGGGGGATTCGGAGTAGCTTTGAACATTGGTGTGATCCTCGTAAGGAGCCGCTCCATCTCGCTACTAAACGGAAGGGTGGCGGCTGTGCGCAAGTTAGTAGACCGGCGAATCACACCAAAACCGGCGCGCCCGAAGGCGCCATGCGCACAGCCACCATCAAGAACAGGCAAATGCCTGACTGATGAGACTTGTACAACCGAGGTGTGAACCGGGCTACTAAACCCGACCACTGATGGGCAGTGGCAAGGAAACGATAGAGCCCCGGAACAAGGCGCACAAGCGGGCGGATTCTGGCGTAGTTGTAGGCAAAGGCGCAAGGATGCGTGGGTTGGTGGTGGGGTGTGGGTTGGGGCTGTAGGAGTATGGCGCGCCGGCGATACAGGCGGTTCGTTTTCTCTGGAATCGCGTCGTTTTCATCGCGAGCAAGCTCGCTCCCACAGAGAATGGCAGCAGGATCAAACGCCCCCGCCAGACCACACATCCTTGCGACTTTACCTACAACTAAACCGGAACCGGCCTGATTGTGCGCCTCGCCCCCGAGCCCTATCGTTTTGTCGTCACCTCCCATCGTATTCGCCACATGAAACGACCGCGTATTAGCGACTTTAAACATCAGATGTTCCGTTCGACCGCAATGCAACTCGCCAAAGAGTATTTGTTGGATGATCCGTGGGTACTGGCGGAGAGGGGAATTGATGCTGGACGGATAAGGTACGAGCCGATAACGCAAGTGGCATTGGATCAATGCTATTTGTGGGGCTCAGAGGCCCAACTTTATCCATGGGAGGATATACCTGGCTGGAAGAATCGCGACGGGAAAGCGTTTGACCTTTCTCTGTGGTATGACCATGAGCTATGTGGACTTTGCTTTGCGACTCCAAAATCAAGCACCTTGTCCATCAAGGTAGTCCTCCTAGAGGGCAAGCCTGACGTTACTCATCCTTTGAAGGGTGAGGTTGCCGGTTTAGTCTTGATCGCGATCAGCCGATACGCGCGGATGCTGAAGCTTCGCGAGATTGAGATTTTTGAGCCTGACCCTGGGGCCGTCCAGTGGTACCGGCATCTGGGCTTCGATTTCGACGATCAGCGGCGCCTTGTCATAGCGGTAGACGAGGCATAACATCAACCCCAATTCTATTGCCGAGTTTTCCATGAAAACTTCAAAGCGTACTCCAAAGCCGTTGCTTGCTGCCCGGTACCAGGCAGAGGCCCGCCGTCTGGCTGGTTGCCCGTCCAGCATCGAGCGCCAGTTCTTGTCGGTCAGCCTCGCCAAAGGTAAGGAGCTTGAACCCGTTGGCCTAATGGCCGGCGTCAGAAGCTGAGCTTTTGTCGACACAAAAAAACCGCCACATGGGCGGTTTTTTTGGTTCTTGCTATGAGCAAAGCTAAATCTACCGAGCCGCCGCCGCGTTGTGCCATGTAGATCGCATTCAGCCTTTTGGGGGGCTGCTGCGCAGCCCAGCGGGAGCAAGCTCCCTCGCCACAATTTCATTGCCACAAGGGACTTCCTCGCCACAAGGAATCGGCATGGCTTAGCTGAGCGGTGTGCCTCTGGAGGCGCTATTTACGCTTCAGCATCTCCGGCAACTGCGCCACCAACTTCTGATTATTCAACGGCGCCCGAATAAACCCACGTTGAGTACCGTCCGGCCCGATCACGGCGAGGTTGCCGCTGTGATCAACCGTGTAATTGGGCTTACTGGTATCCGCCGGAATAAACGGAATACTCACCGCATTCGCCAGTTTCTGCAGGTCTTCGACCGATGAAGCCGTCAACCCCACGAACTGCGGATCAAAGTACCCCAGGTACTGCTTCAACTGCTTGGGCGTGTCGCGGTTCGGGTCGACGCTGACCAGTACGATCTGCAACTTATCCACAGCTTCTTTCGGCAACTCGCTTTTGATCTGGCGCAGTTGGGCGAGGGTGGTGGGGCAGATGTCCGGGCAGAAGGTGTAGCCGAAGAACAGCAGGCTCCATTTGTCTTTCAGTCCGTCCATCGCTACGGGCTGGCCGTCCTGGTCGGTCATTTTCACGTCCGGCAGGTTGCGGCTCTGGGGCAGCAGGATGATGCCGGCGTCGATCAGCGCGGTCGGGTCGCCCTGGCCTTTGCCGGACAGCACCTTGTTGATGGTCAGGCCGAGGATCAACGCGATCACGGCCACGAGGATGAAGACGGTTTTCTGGGTTCGAGTCATAGGCTCAACAGTAAGTAATGATCTACAAGCAGGGCGATGAACAGCAGGAACAAGTAGTAGATAGAGTACTTGAACGTATTGATCGCCGCGTGCGGCCGACTGCCACGGTACAACACCACGGCCCATTGCAGGAACCTGGCGCCCAGTACGAGCGCGCAGACAAGATAGAGCATCCCGCTCATATGGATCACGAACGGCATCAGGCTCACCGCCAGCAGCACCAGGGTGTAGAGCAGGATATGGATCTTGGTGTAGTGCTCGCCGTGGGTCACCGGCAGCATCGGGATGTCGGCCTTGGCGTATTCCTCTTTGCGGTGGATCGCCAGGGCCCAGAAGTGCGGTGGGGTCCAGGCGAAGATGATCAGCACCAACAACAGCGGTTCGGCGCTGACATGCCCGGTGGCCGCCACCCAGCCCAGCAATGGCGGCGCCGCGCCGGCGAGGCCGCCGATGACGATGTTCTGCGGCGTTGCGCGCTTGAGGAAGCCGGTATAGACCACCGCATAACCCAGGAGTGAGGCGAGGGTCAGCCAGGCCGTCAGTGGGTTGGTGAAGGCTAGCAGCAAGGCTTGGCCGATCACGGCCAGGGCCAGGGCGAAGGTCAGCGCGGCGGCGGGGGAGATCCGCCCTTCGGCCAGTGGCCGTTTGTGGGTGCGGGCCATGACTGCGTCGATGCGCCGGTCCACCACATGGTTGACCGCTGCCGCGCCGCCGGCACACAGGGCGATGCCCAGGTTGCCGAACACCAGCACCGTCCACGGCACGCCAGCGCGGGTGGCGAGGAACATGCCCACCAGCGAGGTGATCAGCATCAGCACCACCACTTTCGGCTTGGTCAGCTCCAGGTAATCGCGCCATATCGCTTGGCTGTGGCGTTCACCGGTCAAGGTTGCCATGGCATCTCTCCTTTTATTGTTAGGGGGCTGGCGCCGTGTTTATGCGGGTTGAACCGCCAGCGCAGCGGGACTTGATGCTTGACCCGGACCAGGCTGGTACGGGCGTGATAGTTGACCAAGACCAGGGTCAGCAGCAGTGCGGCGCCCCCGGCGTTGTGGGCGACGGCCACCGGCAACGGCAGATGGAACAGCACGTTGCTGATGCCCAGGGTGATTTGCGCTCCTAGTGCGATCAACACCAGGCCGGCCAGCCGGGTCATGCCGACGGTCTTCAATTGCCAGGCCAGGCCCAGCAGCACCACGGTCACCAGTAAGGCACCGATGCGGTGGGTCAGGTGGATGGCGGTGCGGGCGTCGCTGTCCAGTTGCCCGCCCAGATAGTTGGGGCCGATGTGCTGGGTCAGGTGGAAACCGTTGGCAAAGTCGGCCGGTGGCAGCCATTGGCCGTGGCAGGTGGGGAAATCGATGCAGGCCACGGCGGCGTAATTGGAGCTGACCCAGCCGCCGAGGGCGATCTGGCCGATCACCAGCAGCAGCCCGGCGGTGGCCCAATGTTGCAGGCGCTTGGGCACGGTCAGCGCCGGCAGCACGCCGGATAATCGCAAGGTCAGCAGGAACAACAGGCTCAACGTCGCGAAGCCGCCCAGCAAATGCCCGGTGACCACTTGGGGCCACAGCTTGAGGGTCACGGTCCACATGCCGAATGCCGCTTGCGCGAAGACCACCGCCAGCAGAAATAGCGGCAACTTCAATGGTTGGCCCGGGCGGTGGCGGTTCATCCAGGACCGTGCCGCCAACGCTACGATCATCAAGCCCAAGGCCCCGGCGAAGTAGCGATGGACCATCTCGTTCCAGCCCTTGTGGGCTTCCACCGGGGTGTCGGGAAAGTGCAACTCGGCATGGGCCAGTTGGGCTTCGCTCTTGGGCACGCTGATGAACCCGTAGCAACCGGGCCAGTCGGGGCAGCCGAGACCGGCGTGGGTCAGCCGGGTGTAGGCGCCCAGCAGGACGACGATCAATGCCAGCAGCGTGGCAAACAGCGCGAGGCGAAATCCAGGTTTGGCCATGTCGATGCCCTCATCCGATGTTCGACAGTTTCAGCAAATGGCGCAGGTCGTTGAGCAGGTCCTTGCCCTTGACCCGGGCGTCGTAGCGCAGCACCAGGTTGCTGTGGGGGTCGATGATCCACAGTTGGGCGCCGCCGGAGCCCTGGGCGCCTTTCTGATAGGCCGGCAGGTCCAGTGGATAACGTTGCAATTGCGGGTATTCGCGCTGCAATTGCCCGTCATATTCAGCGTCCAGCGGTTGTGCGATAGCCAAGGCGTGGCTGGCGCGGGAGGCGTCGCGGCCGAGGCCGATCTGCACCTGCCGGGCCAGGTACACCAGTTGCCGGCAATCCACTGAGCATTCCTGTGGCGCCGTGACCAGGATCTGCCAGCGCTGTTCATCGGCCTGCACGCCAATCTCGGCGCGGGTCTGGCCGGTGCCGATCAGTTCGCCGTGGTAGCTGCGGCTGTCGGGCACCCAGAACTGGAACTTGTACATGCCGGTGGCCAGGATCATCGGGCCGATCACCCCCAGCACGATCAGCAGCAATTGCACGCGGCCCTTGCGACGGTTGTGTGCCGCGGGCGCCTCAGACGTGTTGGTTGGATTCATGGTGCTTCCCATGGTGTCTCCCTGCGTTGTGCCATCCGAGATAAAGAAAAAGGCCGAACAGGGCCGCCGCCATGGCGAACCACTGCACGGCATAACCGAGGTGTTTTTCCGGCCCCATGGCCACCACCGGCCAATCGGTCCGGTAGGCGCCGGGGCCGCTTTGTTGGCGCATTTCATAGGCGAAGCCGCTGCGGCCCAGGTCGGCCCAGAGCTTGTCCGGCTCGATGGCAGTGACCAGTCGCGGCCAGGGGGCGCCCGCCGGGTCGGGGTGGAGCTGGAACGTCGCGCCCGGTGCGACATAAACCCAGGCCTGGAGGTTGACGGGTTGTTCCGGCGTGTCGAAGACCGGCGGGGTGCGCCGGTCCGGCCAGGGCAGCCAGCCGCGATTGACCAGCAGCCACAGCCCGGTGCGGTGGTCGAGGAACGGCTGCAGCAATTCGACGCCGACCTTGCCGTCGTGTTGGCGGTTATCCAGCAGGATGCTGTGCTCGGCGTCGAACTGGCCCTGCAGCGTGACCGCTCGAAAGGCCGGGTCGCTGGTGTGCGCCAGCTCGGTGCTGTCCAACGGCGGCGCCACGCGGCGCTCGGCGTAAGTGTCCATGAGCACACGCTTCTGTTCGCCCCGGCTCAATTGCCAGAACCCCAGGCACACCATCACCGGCACCAGCACGGCCACCACCAAAGACGGCACGATGCCTGGCCGGAAACCTTTCATGGTGCCGTCCGAAAGCCATCGAACGGGATAGCTATACTCACGTGCATCGCGTCCCCCCGGAGTGTTCCTGATGCTAAAAGCAGCCATCGTCCTGATGCTGATTGCCACGATTGCCAGCCTGTTCAGCGGCCTGTTTTTTCTGGTCAAGGACGACAGCAGTTCCAATCGCCTGGTCATCGCCCTGGCGATCCGGGTCAGCCTGGCCGCCGTCACCGTCGGCCTGATCGCCTGGGGTTTCTTCAGCGGCCAGTTGGTGTCCCACGCGCCCTGGTAGCGTTTGCCTCAGAGCACGTAGACGAAGATGAACAGGCCGATCCACACCACATCGACGAAGTGCCAGTACCAGCTCGCCGCCTCGAAGCCGAACTGGTGCTCGTTGTCGAAGTGCCCGCGCATGATCCGCATCAGCATCACGAACAAAATGATCGTGCCGATGGTGACGTGGGCGCCGTGGAAGCCGGTGAGCATGAAGAAGGTCGCGCCATAGACGCCGGAGCCCAGGGTCAGGCCCAGCTCTTTATACGCGTGGATGTATTCCTCGGCCTGGAAGCCCAGGAAGGCACAACCCAGCAGTACGGTGATCGCCAGCCAGAGTTTCAACGCGCCACGATGGCCTTTTTTCAGGGCATGGTGGGCGATGGTGACGGTGACGCTGGAACTGACCAGCAGCACCGTGTTGAGCAGCGGCAAGCCCCAGGGGCTGATGACGTCCTTGGGCGCCGGGAAGAGTTTTGGATCGGGGTTGTTCAGCAACGGCCAGGCGAACTCGAAGCTCGGCCAGAGCATGTGTGACAGGCCCTTGGTGCCTTCACCCGCCAGGCCGGGCGCGGAGATCATGCGCACATAGAACAGGGCGCCGAAGAACGCGATGAAAAACATCACCTCGGAAAAGATGAACCAGCTCATGCCCCAGCGGAACGAGCGGTCAAGCTGGGCGCTGTACAGCCCGGCGCGGCTTTCCTTGATCACCGCGCCGAACCAGCCGAACAGCATGTAGGCCACCAGCAGGCCGCCGACGAAAAAGATCAGCGGGCCGTGGGATTCGGGCCGGGCGGCTTTCAGGTCGTTGAACCAGGTCGCCAGGCCATACACCGTGACGAACATCCCGACCGTGGCGATGATCGGCCATTTGCTCTGGGCCGGAACGTAATAGTGTTCGTGAGTTGCCATTTATTGTTCTCCTTATCGGGCACGCTATCGGTCAGTGTTTAAAGCCACCGGTGGATGACGAGCGGTGATATCGAACAGCGTGTAGGACAGCGTCAGGTGCTTCACTTCCTTGGGCATGTCCCGGTCAACGATGAAGCGCATGGGCATTTCGATGCGTTCGCCGGGTTGCAGCACTTGCTGGGTAAAACAAAAACATTCGGTCTTGTGGAAATACGCCGCCGCGGTGCTCGGTGCGATGCTCGGCACCGCCTGGGCACTCATCGGCCGGTCGGTGGGGTTGTGGGCGACAAAGACCATTTCGTTCACCGCCCCCGGCTGGACCACCAACTGATCGCCCTTGGGGTAGAAGTCCCAGGGCATGTCCACCGAATTGGTCGACAGGAACTGCACGCGAACCTGGCGCGACTCATCGACGGTCTGCTCGCCTTCGTACTGCCCGGCGGTCTTGCCGTTGATGCCGAACGCCTTGCACATCACGTCGTAGATCGGCACCAGGGCAAACCCGAAGATGAACATGGCCACCACCACCAGCAGCAGGCGGGTGACCAGTTTCTTCAGCGAAATCGAATCAGCCATGATTTCCAGTCCCTACCAAGAACCCTGTGGGAGCGAGCTTGCTCGCGATAGCGGTGTGTCTGACACACCGAGTCGCTGCCATCGCGAGCAAGCTCGCTCCCACATAAGGCCCCGGTGTCATCTATTTCACTTCCGGCGGCGTAGTAAAGGTGTGGTACGGCGCCGGCGACGGCACGCTCCACTCCAGCCCTTCGGCACCGTCCCAAGGCTTGGCCGGTGCGGGTGGGCCGCCGCGGATGGTCTTGATCACGATGAACAGGAAGAAGATCTGCGTGGTGCCGAACATGAACGCGCCGATGGACGAGACCATGTTGAAGTCGGCGAACTGCAGGTTGTAGTCGGGAATCCGCCGGGGCATGCCCGCCAGGCCGACGAAGTGCATCGGGAAGAACGCCAGGTTCATGCCGATGAACGACAGCCAGAAGTGCAGCTTGCCGAGGGTTTCGTCGTACATGTGGCCGGTCCATTTCGGCAGCCAGTAGTAGGCCGAGGCGAAGATCCCGAAGATCGCGCCGGGCACCAGCACATAGTGGAAATGCGCGACCACGAAGTAGGTGTCCTGGTACTGGAAGTCCGCCGGGGCGATGGCCAGCATCAGCCCGGAGAAACCACCAATGGAAAACAGGATCACGAACGCCACGGCAAACAGCATCGGCGTCTCGAAGGTCAGCGAGCCTTGCCACATGGTGCTGGCCCAGTTGAACACCTTCACCCCGGTGGGCACGGCGATCAGCAGGGTGGCGTACATGAAGAACAGCTCGCCCACCAGCGGAATGCCGACCACGAACATGTGGTGCGCCCAGACGATGAACGACAGGAACGCGATGGCGGCCGTGGCGTAGACCATCGAGGTGTAGCCGAACAACGGCTTGCGCGAGAACGCCGGGATGATCGAGCTGACGGCACCGAAGGCCGGCAGGATCATGATGTACACCTCGGGGTGGCCGAAGAACCAGAACACGTGCTGGAACAGCACCGGGTCACCGCCACCGGCGGCACTGAAGAAGCTAGTGCCGAAGTGGATGTCCATCAGCATCATCGTCACGCAGCCGGCCAGCACCGGCATCACCGCGATCAGCAGGAACGCGGTGATCAGCCAGGTCCAGACGAACAGCGGCATTTTCATCAGGGTCATGCCGGGGGCTCGCAGGTTGAGGATGGTGGCGATCACGTTGATCGCGCCCATGATCGAGCTGATGCCCATCAGGTGGATGGCGAAGATGAAGAACGTCACGCTTTCCGGCGCATAGGTGGTGGACAGTGGTGCGTAGAAGGTCCAGCCGAAGTTCGGCCCGCCCCCCGGGGTGAACAGCGTTGACACCAGCATCAGGAACGCCGCCGGCAACAGCCAGAAGCTGAAGTTGTTCATGCGCGGCAGGGCCATGTCCGGCGCGCCGATCATCAGCGGGATCATCCAGTTGGCGAGGCCGACGAACGCCGGCATCACCGCGCCGAAGACCATCACCAGGCCGTGCATGGTGGTCATCTGGTTGAAGAATTCCGGCTGCACGATCTGCAGGCCGGGCTGGAACAGCTCGGCGCGGATCACCATGGCGAACGAACCGCCCAGCAGGAACATTGAGAAAGCGAACCACAGGTACAGCGTGCCGATATCCTTGTGGTTGGTGGTCAGCACCCAGCGCATCAGGCCCTTGGCGGGGCCGTGGGCGTGGTCGGCACCGGCATGACCGTGGTCATCGATCACAGCACTCATGTCCTGTCTCCTTCGAACGAGTGGGCTGGACGGCGCGGGGCGATGAGCCCCGACCGGT
Source organism: Pseudomonas fluorescens (assembly GCF_001307275.1). Taxonomy (NCBI): domain Bacteria; kingdom Pseudomonadati; phylum Pseudomonadota; class Gammaproteobacteria; order Pseudomonadales; family Pseudomonadaceae; genus Pseudomonas; species Pseudomonas fluorescens. The sequence continues at coordinate 2,536,566 of NZ_CP012831.1, read as the reverse complement.
TACGGGAACACACGTCAGGCCGGCTCATTTGCTTTCCGCCTGTTTGAGTTCCAGCACTTCTTTAGGCGTAACCATGTCGCCCTTGTTGTTGCCCCAGGCGTTGCGTTCATAGGTCACGACCGCGGCGATATCGACTTCCGACAGCTGCTTGCCGAACGCGGCCATGGACGTGCCGGGCTTGCCGTGGAAGACGAGGCTCAGGTGATCAGCCTTGGGCCCGGTGGCGATCTTCGAACCCTTGAGCGCCGGGAACATCGGTGGCAGACCCTGGCCTTCGGCCTGGTGACAGGCCACGCAGGTGGTGTGGTAGACCTTGTCGCCACGTTCCTTGAGTTCTTCGAGCGTCCATTCCTTGCTGGTCAGCTCTTTGAGCTGCGCGGCTTCGGCCTTGCGTTCGCCCAGCCATTTTTCATAGTCGGGCTTGCTCTTGACCTCCACCACGATCGGCATGAAACCGTGGTCCTTGCCGCACAGCTCGGCGCATTGGCCGCGGTACAGGCCGGGCTTGTCGACACGGGTCCAGGCTTCGTTGACGAACCCGGGGATCGCATCGCGCTTGACCGCGAAGGCCGGCACCCACCAGGAGTGGATCACGTCGGCGGAGGTCACCAGAAAGCGCACCTTGGCATCGACCGGCAGCACCAGCGGCTTGTCGACCTCCAGCAGGTAATGCTCGCCCTTGGCGCTCTGGTTATGGATCTGTTCGGCGGGGGTCGCCAGGTTGCTGAAGAACTCGACGTCCTGGCCCAGGTACTTGTAGTGCCACTTCCATTGATAGCCAGTGATCTGGATATCGATGTCCGACTCGCTGGAGTCGTACATCTTGATCAAGGTGGCGGTGGCGGGAATCGCCATCAGCACCAGGATCACGAAGGGCACGATGGTCCAGAGGATTTCGACGCGAGTGTTTTCGTGGAAATGCGCGGCATTCTGGCCGGTTGAACGGCGGTGCATCATCATCGACCAGAACATGGCGCCGAAGACGATGATGCCGATGACCACACAGATCCAGAAGATGGTCATGTGCAGGTCGAACACTGCGTTGCTGATCTGTGTCGCTCCAGGCGCCATATTCACAGTCCAGGCCGCTTGCGCCTGGCTGAAAATCGACCACAACAGGAGGCCCATCCATACGTGTGGATGTCGCGTCATTGCGGGTTCCCCTTATCGTTCTTGTTATCCCGTAGGCGTAACGCCTGCGGCAAGGGAGAGCGGCTACATCAGACTACGAACTCGACCGCCGTGCCTTGCTGCCTATGTATCGGGTTCATCAGCTAACTCCATTCCAACCCGAGTATAGACAGCACCTGCAACCTCGCAACGCGATGGCGTAAATCGTTTGAAACAGCCGGGGCTTGCGCTAGAGCCCACGAATGGAGAAGGATGCGAGCCTGAGTGATGGCAAACCGATATAACTGCGACGCAGCAAGGATGAGGCGGTTATGAAAAATAGGTCTTAGGAGTGTTTTTGGGCCAGCTAAGTTATGTCTTCCCTATTTCTTTGCCTTTGTTTCCTGGAGTTGTCATGAACACCGCCGCATTGCGCGAGCAGATCCAAAAAGCCCAACAACACGAAGCCGAGACCGGCCAGTTGAGCCGTCAGTTGACGGCCCAACTGCCGAACCTGCACCGAGCCATTCAATTGCCGGACGCGAACGCCAACGACGTCCTGGCGCGTTTTGTCGCCGCCTACATTGATGAAGTCCCCGACCTGCTGGATGCCGCCAATGATGTCGCCAGGGAGGCGGGTATCGAGTCGCAGATCAAACCGGTACTGAAGATTGCCGAACAGTACTTCCTCCAGCCGCCGACCATCATGGCCGGGCATGTCGGGCTCGACAGCCTCCTGGACGAAGCCTACCTGGCCCATCGGTTCGTCGAAGAGGTCAACGACCTGTACATCAAGCATTTCGGCCAGCCATTGATCCCCTTGGACATGACGGTCGCCAATCTGATCGCTCACCAGTTGATCGGTGAGGCATTTGCCAATCAACTCGATGAAGTGGTCCATCACACGTTCGATGAGATGCTCAACGACGAGACGTTTGCATTGGAGTCGGTAGAAACCTACCGCGAGAAGCTCAGCAGCCCGGAAACCGGCGCGGCCTGGAAGCGCTGGCCGTGCATGTCCCGTCGTCTGGGCGTGGGACTGGAGCTGGATCAGCCGGCGGCTTGATCCATCAGAACAACTTAAAACCTTTGTGGGAGCGAGCTTGCTCGCGATTGTATTGGACCAGCAACATCACAGTTGGCTGATACACCGCCATCGCGAGCAAGCTCGCTCCCACAGGGTTTCTTGGGTGTCAGGCGGACGCCGCGCCAACCCCCACGGTCGTGCGCAACCGCCCCTCCAACCTACGCTTGAGCCCACGGGATTCGATCAGCAGCTTCGACCCCTTGCTGGCATTCGCCCGGCCCCATTCTTCCAGCAACTCCAGGCACGAGTGGTCGATGTAGCTCAGGTTATTGAGCGGCACATGCACGGTGGCGCCGGTCGGTATGGTGCCCAGTACCTGGGTCAATGCCGGCACCTTGAGGAAGGTGGCGGCTCCGACCAGGCGCAGTTCCATCTCGCCTTCCTGGGGCAGGTCGATCAGGCTGATTTTCAGGCGTGAGGCTTTCCAGGCCAGTTTCGCCAGGGTCAGGCCGAAGCCGATCAGCACACCGGTCAGCAGGTCGGTGAAGATGATCGCCAACGCCGTCGCGGCGTAAACGAACATCGGCATCCGGCCATAACGGCCCAGGCTGCGAAACGCCTTGAGGTCTACCAGTTTGAAACCGGTGTAGACCAGCACACCCGCCAGGCTCGCCACCGGAATGCTTTGCAGCACGCTGGACAGCAACAAGACGAAGAGCAGCAACCACAGGCCGTGGAAAATCGTCGACATCCGCGTGGTGGCCCCGGCCTGGACGTTGGCCGAGCTGCGCACGATCACCCCGGTCATCGGCAAGGCGCCGAGCAGGCCGCAGAGCATGTTGCCGATACCTTGTGCCGACAGTTCCCGGTCAAAGTCCGCCCGTTCACCGCTGTGCATGCGATCGACAGCGGCCGCTGACAGCAGGGTTTCGGCGCTGGCGATGAAAGCCACCGCGAACGCGGCGATCAGCAGTGTGGGGTCGGCCAGGTTCAGCAGGTCCGCCGGGCGCAGCCAATCAATGGCTTCAGCCATGTTCTCCGGCACTTCCACCCGCTTGACCTGCAAGGCCAGCAGCAGGCTGGCGACGGTTGCCAGGCCGACACCCAGCAAAGCACCGGGAACGAAGCGCAGACTGTGGGGGCGAAACTTTTCCCACAGCCACATCACCGCAATCGTCGACAGACCGAGCAGGCCCGCCTGCCAGCCGAAGGACGGCAAGGCCTGGGCCACTGCCGCCGGGAACGCCGCCAGGTTATCCAGCCCGGAAGGCTTGGGCGCGGCGTCGAGCATCACATGGACCTGGGACAGTATGATCAGCACGCCAATACCTGCGAGCATGCCGTACACCACGGCCGGCGCGGTGACCCGGAACCAGCAGCCCAGGCGAAAACGCCCGGCCAACAATTGCAGCAGACCGGCCAGCAACAGGATCGGCCCGAGCATCGCCACGCCATGTTGGCGCACCAGCTCGAAGACCAACACCGCCAAGCCGGCGGCCGGGCCACTGACTTGCAGCTTCGAGCCGGCCAGGAAACCCACCACCAAACCACCGATGATGCCGGTGATCAAACCTTTGGCCGGTGGCAGGCCAGAGGCGATGGCGATGCCCATGCACAAAGGCAGGGCCACCAGAAACACAACCACCGAAGCCAATAGCTCCCGTGGCAGTACAGCTTTTAATTGAGCAGCACGCATGGCGACTCTCCCGAAGTTTTCTTCAGGCATGGCGAGGCCCTACCGCGCAAACAGCGGTAAGGCTTGAACCATGCAAGGATGATTAGGAGTGGTTAGAAGCGCGCTTTGGGCGTCGCCACCGGTATCGGATGGCTGCCATCGAGCGGCAGGAAACGTCCCTGGTCCGCATCAAAGGCTTTGATCTCGCTGGTCTCGATGTTGTACACCCAGCCATGGATGAACAACTGACCGCTGGCCATGCGCGACGCTACCGAGGGATGCGTTCGCAAATGCTGCAGCTGCGCGATCACGTTCTCTTCGGTGAGGATGGGCATGGTCTGTTTTTCGTCGCCGCACGGGCAGTTGTCATGGACCATGGTCTTGGCCACTTCGGCATGGCGCAGCCAGGCCTTGACCGTGGGCATTTTTTCCAGGGTGTCGGGGTTGAGCACGGCACGCATGGCGCCGCAGTCGGAATGGCCACAGACAATGATGTGTTGCACACCGAGGGCCAGCACGGCGTATTCGATGGCGGTGGAGACACCGCCGTTCATCTGTCCATAAGGCGGCACGACGTTGCCGACGTTACGGGTCACGAACAGGTCGCCGGGGGAGCTATGGGTGATCAATTCGGGCACGATGCGCGAATCGGCGCAGGTGATGAACATCGCCCGGGGCGCTTGGGCGGTGGCGAGTTTCTTGAAGAGTTCTTCCTGTTGCGGAAAGATCTCGTGATGGAAATGCAAAAAGCCGTCAACAATATGCTGCAGCGCTGCATCGGCGGTTTCCGCCTCGGGTTGGGCTGAAGCCGACGCAGCCAACGGCTGTTTATCCTTGTCACTCATGATTCATCCTCTTTTGACGGTATGACGCCAGTGGCTGGTTAAAATACGTCCAGGTCGTAATCCCCGACCTGTCAGTCACTCGCTGAACAAGGTAGCGGCCGAAACTTAACTCAAACTGAAATCGAAGGCTCTAGGACAACGATTTCAGGGGTGGCGAAACGCTGGCGCAGTTCATGTCCAGTCGCCGTTCCAGGGTCAACTTTAATCAAATCAACGACATCTGTCGGCCCGGCGGACAGAAGGCATCGCAGTCAAGATTGTATCCGTCGCGGCGCTCCAGTCCCAGGCGCTTGAGTGCCTTGGCGAATCGCTGGGCCAGCAGGTCGGCGAACGGGCCTTCGCCGCGCATCCGCGCACCGAAGCGGCTGTCATACAGTTCGCCACCGCGGCTCTGGCGCACCAGGCTCAGCACGTGGGCGGCGCGTTGCGGGTAATGCGCCTGCAACCACTGCTCGAACAGCGGCGCGACTTCCAGCGGCAGGCGCAGCATGACGTAGGCGGCATTCTGCGCGCCAGCGGCGTGGGCTTCGGCCAGCAGGCTCTCGATCTCGCTGTCGTTGATCATCGGGATCATCGGTGCGCACAGCACTCCCACGGCAATCCCCGCCTCGCGCATGACCTTGATCGCCCGCAGCCGCGCCTTGGGCGCCGCCGCGCGGGGTTCGAGAATGCGCTTGAGTTCATCGTCCAGGGTGGTGAGGCTGATCATCACGTGCACCAGGCGTTGTTGCGCCAGCTCGGTCAGCAGGTCCAGGTCGCGCAGGATCAGCGAACCTTTGGTGACAATGGTCACCGGATGCCGATAACGCAGCAGCACCTCGAGAATCTGGCGTGTTATCCGTTGTTCGCGCTCGATAGGCTGATAGGGATCGGTGTTGGACCCCAGTGCGATCGGTGCGCATTGATAGCCGCGCCGGGACAATTGCTCTTCCAGCACATCGGCGGCATTGGTCTTGGCGATCAGCTTCGTTTCGAAATCAAGCCCCGGCGACAGGTCCCAATAGGCATGGCTGGGTCGTGCATAGCAGTAGATGCAGCCGTGCTCGCAGCCTCGGTACGGGTTGATCGAGCGGTCGAACGGGATATCGGACGAGGTGTTGCGGGTAATGATGGTCTTCGCCGTTTCGATGCGCACTTCGGTGCCCTGGGTCTGCGGGACTTCCTGATACCAGCCGTCATCTTCGGCCACCGAGCGACTCGGGGCGAAGCGGTTGTGCGGGTTGGTCGCGGTGCCGCGGCCGCGCGGTGGAAGGGGGGCTGGCATGGGAATACTCCGAAAGCTGTATGTACATACAGTATTCGCTGTGTTCAATTAAGGCCAGTGCCATTCAGCAGCTCAAATACCGGATCGGCGTTCACACGGCTTTGACGTTCTCCTCACAGGCTTTTAACCGCAGCGAGACGAGACTGAGCCTCTCGTATTTCTTCATTTTCGGTCGTCCGTGCATGCTCAAGTTCTGCTCCCGTTCGTTGCTCTGCCTGGCCTTGTTCACCGGGCTGGCCGAGGTACCCGCTCAAGCGGCCGATTCCCCTGAGGCGAGGCCCGCTGAATGGGCACAGTCGGTGGAAAAGGACTACAACCTCTACCAGATGTCACCGACGCTCTACCGCAGTTCCCTGCCGGACGGCGGGGCAGTGCCCTTGCTGACGAAGCTCAGGATCGGCACGGTCATCACCTTCCTGCCGGAGTCGGACAAGCGCTGGCTGTCCACCCCCGGCATCGAGCAAGTGCAGTTGCCCTATCGCACCAATCACGTCGATGACAGCGACATACTCAGGGCCTTGCGCGCCGTCCAGGCGGCCGAAGCCAAGGGGCCGGTGCTGATGCACTGCAAGCACGGCTCGGACCGCACCGGGCTGGTGGCCGCCATGTACCGGGTGGTGGTCCAGGGCTGGAGCAAAGAAGACGCCCTGAATGAAATGACCGAAGGTGGCTTCGGTGACAGTCATCACTTCAAGGACGGGGTGCGCTACATGATGCAGGCCGACATCGACAAACTCCGCACGGCGCTGGCGAACGGCGATTGCAGCACCAGCGTCTTTGCTCTTTGCTCCTTGGAAAGCTGGGTCAATTCAACGACGCCGGCGCAGCACCTCGACCCCCAGGTGGCGCTGCCGCAGCATTGATCGGCGGCGTGCCGGTAAAGGCGGCGATGGATTCGGACAACGGTCGCAAGTCCCCCGGGGCAAAAACGGTTTCGCGCAGTGCCCGGCCTGTTGCCGGGTTGAACAGCCCGTCCCGATGGAATCGCTGGAATACTTTTGCGGCCAGTGCCTTCGACCAGGCATAGGCGTAGATCCGCGCGCCATAGCCGGTCACCAGGTAATCCAGGCCATTGGGCCAGCGCTCGTTCGCGGACACCGGCAAATGCCCCACCTGCGCACTGGCTTGATCGAACACCTGCTGGACGGTCCGCCCATCGCCGTGGGTGCGGTGCAGCTCCATATCGAATAACGCGTTGCGCAACAGGACGGCGGTTTCCCAACTGGCCTGGGTGGTGGCAAAGGTCAGCAGTTGATCGGCGACCTTGTCAGGCATCGTCGCCCCGGTTTGATAGTGCCTGGAGACACGCATCAGGCATTGCCTGGAGAAGCACCATTGCTCGAACAATACCCCGGCAAACTCGGCAGTATCGCGGGACAGGCCAGAGATGCCCGACAGGTCACGGTATTCGGCACGGGTCAGGACATGCTGCAGGCAATGGCCGAACTCATGGAAAAGAATCCGCAGTTGCAGATGATCGAGCAGGACCGGGTCCGCCCCTACGCCGCGCGGCAGCCAGCCATGCAGCGTCGCAATGGGGTGTCGCGGGCGTCCCTCGGCGGTGATGCGGCGGCTGCGCAGGGTGGTGGTATGGGGGTAACCGTCTCGGCTTGAATCCGCAAACGGATCGAAATAGAGGTAGCCGATGACCGCTCCCCATTCGCTGACTTCGAAAAGACGCACCTCCGGGTGCCAGGTCGTCACGTCATGTCGCTCGGCGAAGCTCACTCCGAACAGCTCCGTCGCCATCAACAATAGCTGTGCGAAGGTGGATTCCAAGGGGAACCAGACGCTCAGCGCTTCCTTGGAAAGGCCCGCTGCCTGTTGGCGAAGTTGATTCGCCAGGTAGGGGTAGTCCCACGGCTGGAGTTCGTTGAAACCCTGTTGCGTGGCAAAGGCCTTGAGCTGGCGCGCGTCCCGCTCGAAAGCGCCGTGCTGTCGTTTGAGTTGGGCCCGCAGGAACGCCAGGACTTCTTCGGTCGACACGGCTTGCTCGGGCTCGATCGCCATTTGAGCGAAATCCCCATAGCCCAGGACGGTGGCGTAGCGATAACGGTCTTCCAACAACTGCCTGAGGATGTCGCTGTTGTCGAAATGGCCCGCCTGGGGGCCCTGATCCGATGCGCGTGTGCTGTAGGCCTCGTACATCTGCTGACGTAGGGCGCGGTTGTCGGCGTATTGAGTGACGACGCCAAACGATTCCTCGCTGAGCGTCAGCAACCATCCCGTGCGCCCGGCGTCGCGTGCCCGCTGGGCCATCTGCTGTTTGAAGCGCGACGGCAGGCCGCTCAGCGGGGCTTTATCGTCAAACGCTTTGCTCCAGGCCTGATTGGCCATGTGCAGGTTTTCCAGGAACAACCCCTGGAGCTCGTTGATGCGCAACTTCAACAGATTCAGGTCGGCCGACAGGTGTTCTGCCGATCTGTTCTGGTGAAACTGGCCGAGGATTTTCTTCAGGACCCGTTTGCGAGCCGGGGTGAAATGCTCGGCGATCTGGCTATCTGCCAAGCGCTGGTAAAGCGTGAACAGCGTGGGGTGTTGTTTGAGTTCAACCTGGAAGTCATGCAGCCGCTCAGTGCATTCCAGGGAAGCCTGCGCCCAGGCCGCTCCTGGCCTGGTCGTGGTCAGGAGATGCAGCAGGTAGCCGAAACTCTCCAGGCGCCCATGGATTTCGTCCATGGCCAGCACCAGGTCATCCCAGGTGGGAAAGGGGGTCTGGGTCTTGATGATGTCGGCCACTTGAGCGCGACTTTCCACCAGGATCCGGTCCAGGGCCGGGGAGAAATGCCGGGCCCGGATGTGGGCAAACGGGGGCAGGTCATAGGCCTGCAACAGCGGATTGTCAGCGTCGAGCATGGGAACCTTCCTGTCAGTCTGTACTGGCTGGACAGTCTGTAAAGGAAGGGCCCGGGCCCGGCGGTAAATATGTATCGCTTCCGGGCCGGGCGGCCCGGAAGGTGATGCCGCAGATGTCAGTCGGTCTTTTTCTTCAACTTGGGGTTGGGGAAAAACTGCACCGCCTGGACCTTGGCGTCCGGCACCTTGGGCGCCGGGGTGTTCACACGGGTGCCCAATTCCTTGGGCACCGACAGGCCTTGCTCGTTGAGCGTGTCGGCATAACCGCAGGCCACGCATTCGCGGTGCGGCACGCCGTCTTCGTTCCACATCATCAACTTGTCCGGCTCACTGCACGCCGGGCAGACCGCCCCGGCGATGAAGCGTCGTTTGGTAATCACAGGCCCTTCACTCATGCTGCCGCGTCCTCACTCAGGCCGCTATGGCGCAAGAGTGCGTCAATCGATGGCTCACGGCCACGGAAGTCGACGAACAGCACCATCGGTTCCTGGGAGCCGCCACGGGCCAGGATCGCCTCACGGAAGGCACGCCCGGTGTCGGCGTTGAGCACGCCGTCCTCTTCGAACTTGGAGAAGGCATCGGCCGACAGCACTTCCGCCCACTTGTAGCTGTAATAGCCCGCGGCGTACCCGCCGGCGAAGATGTGGGCGAAGCTGTTGGGGAAGCGGTTGTAGGCCGGTGGGCGCATGACCGACACCTCGTCGCGCACGCCTTCGAGCACTTGCAGCACGCTGCGGCCATCGCCGTGGGTGGCGTGCAGCTCGAAGTCGAACAGCGAGAACTCCAGCTGACGGACCATCATCAGGCCGGACTGGAAGTTTTTCGCCGCGAGCATTTTTTCCAGCAGGTCCTGGGGCAGTGGTTCGCCGGTTTCGTAGTGGCCGGAAATCAGCGCCAGGCCTTCGGGTTCCCAGCACCAGTTCTCCATGAACTGGCTCGGCAGTTCCACCGCATCCCAGGCCACGCCGTTGATGCCGGACACGCCAGCGTGTTCGACGCGGGTCAGCAGGTGGTGCAGGCCATGGCCGAACTCGTGGAACAGGGTGGTGACTTCATCGTGGGTCAGCAGCGCCGGCTTGCCGCTGTCGGCCGGGGTGAAGTTGCACACCAGGTTCGCGACGGGGCTTTGCAGGACGCCTTCGAAGGTGCGACGACGGTCGCGGGCACCGTCCATCCAGGCGCCGCCACGCTTGTTGGCGCGGGCATAGAGGTCGAAGAAGAAGCGGCCGACGTGCTGGCCGTTCTCCTTGATTTCGAACAGGCGCACGTCTGGGTGCCAGCTGTCGAAGCCTTTCAGTTCGGCGATCTCGATGCCATAGAGACGCTGGACGATGGCGAACAGGCCGCTCAGCACCTTGTCGATCGGGAAATAGGCGCGCAGGGCTTCCTGGGCCACGCTGTAACGCTGCTGGCGCAGTTTTTCACCGTAGAAGCCGCTGTCCCAGCTTTGCAGGTCGGGGCAGCCCTGTTCGGCGGCATAGGCCTTGAGCTGTTCCAGGTCCTGGGCGGCGAACGGCTTGCTGCGCTTGGCCAGGTCACGCAGGAAACTGAGGACCTGATCGCTGGACTCGGCCATCTTGGTCGCCAGGCTCAACTCGGCGAAGTTGGCGAAACCGAGCAATTGGGCCAGCTCCTGGCGCAGGTCGAGGATCTGTTCCATCACCGGGCCGTTGTCGTTCTGGCCGGCATTCGGGCCCTGGTCCGAGGCGCGGGTGCAGTAGGCGGCGTAGACCTCTTCGCGCAGGGCGCGGTCTTCGGCGTAGGTCATCACCGCGTAGTAGCTGGGGAATTCCAGGTTGATCAGCCAGCCGTCCAGCTCCTTGGCCTGGGCGGCCGCGGCCATTTGTGCCTTGGCCGAATCGGTCAGGCCGGCGAGGGCGGCTTCGTCAGTGACGTGCTTGGTCCAGGCCTGGGTCGCGTCCAGCAGTTGGTTGGAGAAGCGGCTGCCCAGCTCGGACAGTTTGCTCTGCACCTCGGCGTAGCGCTTCTGCTGCTCGGGCGGCAGGTCGATACCCGACAGGCGGAAATCACGAAGGGAATGTTCGAGGATGGTTTTCTGCGCCACGTCGAAGCCGGCGGCTTCCGGGCTGTTCGCCAAGGCTTCGAAGGCCTGGAACAGTTCGCGGTTCTGGCCCAGTTCGGTGGAGTAGGCACTCAGCGCCGGCAGGCAGGCCTCGTAGGCTTCGCGCAGTTCCGGGCTGTTGCGCACGGCGTTCAAATGACTGACCGGGCTCCAGGCGGCGCCCAGGCGATCATTGAGCTCGTCCATCGCCAAAACCAGGCCGGCCCAGGTAGGCTGCTGGACTTGGGTCTTGAGGATTTCGGCAATGGCCGCACGGTTATCAGCCAGGATCTGCTCGATGGCCGGTTGCACGTGCTCGGCACGGATCGCCGAGAATGGCGGCAGGTCATAGGGCTGCAAAAGAGGGTTGTTCACGCTCACGGTCGACACCTTGGCTGGAAGAAACATTGGCCCATCTTAATTACAATCGGCGCTCACCGCAGCTAGCAGCGCCTATCACCGGATAAGAGAGAGCCTATCGTGACCCTTCGCACGTACCAGAACCACAGCCCGCGGCTAGCCCGTGGCGCTTTTGTCGACAGCACCGCGGTGGTGATCGGCGACGTCGAAATCGGCGAAGACAGCTCCGTCTGGCCGCTGACGGTCATTCGCGGCGACATGCACCGCATCCGTATCGGTGCGCGTACCAGCGTCCAGGATGGTTGTGTGCTGCACATCACCCACGCCGGGCCCTTCAATCCGGATGGCTTCCCGTTGCTGATCGGTGACGACGTGACCATTGCCCACAAAGTCATGCTCCATGGTTGTTCGGTGGGCAGCCGGATCCTGATCGGCATGGGCAGCATCGTCATGGACGGCGCGGTGGTGGAAGATGACGTGATCATCGGCGCCGGCAGCCTGGTACCGCCGGGCAAGCGCCTGGAAAGCGGCTTTTTGTACGTGGGCAGCCCGGTGAAACAGGTCCGGCCGCTGACAGACAAGGAACGCGCGTTTTTCACCTACAGCGCGGCGAACTACGTGAAGCTCAAGGACCTGCATCTGGCCGAAGGTTACGACCAGGCCTGATGGGGTCGCCTGCCATCCCCTCATTCATCGTGGCGAGGGAGCTTGCTCCCGCTTGTCAGTGATATTCCCCAGGAACTGCCATGCATTACCAAACCGTACTCTTCGACCTCGACGGCACCCTCACCGACCCGCGCGAGGGCATCACCCGTTCGATCCAGTTCGCCCTGAGCAAATTGGGCATCGACGAGCCCGACCTCACCCGCCTCGAGCACTTCATCGGCCCGCCGCTGTTGCAGGCCTTCATGCAGTTCTATGACTTCGACGAAGCGAAGGCCTGGGAGGCGGTGAATTTCTATCGTGAGCGGTTCAAGGTCACCGGCCTTTATGAGAACCGTGTCTTCGACGGCGTGATGCCGCTGCTGGAAACCTTGGGCGGCCAAGGGCGCCAGTTGTACATCGCCACGTCCAAACCCTGGGTCTTCGCCCGGGAAATCGCCCGCCACTTCGACTTCGCCCGGCATTTCAAGGTGATCTACGGCAGCGAACTGGACGGCACCCGTACCAACAAGGTCGAGCTGATCGCCCACCTGCTGGCCGAAGAAGGCCTCGACCCGGCCAGCACCCTGATGATCGGCGACCGCAAACACGACCTGATCGGTGCCCACAGCAATGGCCTGGATGCGGCAGCGGTCGGGTATGGGTTTGGCAGCCACGAAGAACTCAGCACCGAGCGCCCGGCGTATCACTTCCAGACGGTGGAAGCGTTGCATCAGGCGTTTTTGCGGCGCTGACCGGGTCGCCATCGCGAGCAAGCTCGCTCCCACAGAGGATTGCCAGTGTTCACAAATGTTGCGAGCAGCCCCAACCCCTGTGGGAGCGAGCTTGCTCGCGATGGCGTCAGCACAGACACCCCCGGCCTCAAGGTGTAGCCGTGTCCCGGTCCAAACGGGGCTCGCTGTATACGAACGCGCTGATTCAGGCCCTGAACTGGCTGGGTGCCACGCCGCTCCAGCGCACGAAGGCATGGCGGAAGCTGGCGGTTTCGCTGAAGCCCAGTCGTTCGGCGATTCGATAGATCGGCAATTGGTCCTCGCAGAGCATCTGCTTGGCCCGCTCGAAGCGCAGTTCGTCCAGCAGCTCCTGGTAGCTGCAGCCCAGGTCCTTGAGGTGGCGGCGCAAGGTGCGCGCCGAGCAATTCATCTGTTCGGCCAGGCCTTCCAGGCCGGGGGCGGCGTCCAGTTGGGCGTCGAGCAATTGGCGGATCCGTCCCAGCCAGGCTTGGCGTCCGGTGAATTCGGTGTTCTGCCGGCGACAGCGTTCGGCCATGGCGTGATGGGTGATGGGGTCGGCCAGGGGCAAGGGTTGCTCGAGCCAGTGACGGTCGAAGGCGAAAGCGTTATCGATGCTGTCGAAGCGCACCGAGCAGTCGAAGAGCGCGGTGTAGCGCGCCTGGTAATCGGGCGCCGGGTGTTCGAAGCGTGCGGCGTGCAACGGCAGTGCATGGCCGAGGAGGTCATTGCAGATCACCTTCAGCGAAACCATGCAGAACTCGGCATTGAACACCGCCAGGGCCGGGTTCTCCCGATAATCGCTGGCGCTGAACCAGATGTGCTCGCCATCGTCGTCCAGATTCAGCTCGTAGAGTGTTCCCAACAGCGCCGGATAGCACAGTGCCAAGCGCAAAGCGTCACCTAAGGTGGCACTGGTGAGCAGGGCATAGCCGAGCATGCCGTAGGACGAAACGTGCATGCGCAGGCCCAATTCCAGGCCGATGTCGCGCTTGAGAGCCACGGCGTTGGCGCAGACCTGCATCTCCTGGTTGGTGGTGATACGCGTATCGGCCCGGCTCAGGTCCGCCGCGCTGATGCCGCTGCCGGCCAACAAGGCATCACTGGGCAAGCCTTCGCTTTTAAAGGTGCTCAGTACCAGCGAGACGGCGTTGAGGGTGGTGAGGTGGGAATGAAGCATGTCCGTTTCCAGCCTGGGGAAGCTGGAAACGGAGCAAGTTATATGCCGGATGAAAATAGGAAGCTCAATACAATACCCAATGTGGGAGCGAGCTTGCTCGCGATGGCGGTGTGTCAGTCGCCGCTGAAGTCGACTGTCAGCCCGCTATCGCGAGCAAGCTCGCTCCCACAGGGATTGCCGGTGTCAGATAAGCTCGCCACACAGATCCAGCTCTACCAGCCGCCGAACCTCTTCCACCGGCAGGCCGGCGCCAATCAGCGCCTGTAACTTGCCGAGCGCGGCCTCGCGGGTCATGCCGCCGCCGGATAGCACGCCGACACCGCGCAAGCGGCTACCGGCTTCATACACATCCAGCTCGACGCCACCTTCGTGGCATTGGGTCACCGCCACGACCACCACGCCGCTGTCCCGCGCCCGCTCGAGGCTGGCGAGGAAGGCCGGGTTGTCGCTCGGCCCGGTGCCGCTGCCGTAGCATTCCAGCACCAGGCCCTGGATACCGCTGCCCAGCAGGCCATCGAGGATCTGCGCACTGATGCCGGGAAACAGCGGCAGCGCCGCGATGTTCGTCAGTTGCTTGGGCTGGTTGTAGTTCAACTGCGTTGGCAGGGTCGGCGCCGGGGTGCCGCCGCCCTGGCGTTCCAGGCGCTTGAACGGATGACGACCGAAGCTGCGCACCTTCGCGCAACGGGTTGGTGCCAGCAGCTCACCGTGGAAGTACAAGTGCACGCCCGGCGCCAGGCCCTGGCCGAGGGCGACCAGGGCGCCGCTGAGGTTTTCCCAGGCGTCGCTGTCGGTCACGCCGGCGGGCAGCATCGAGCCGGTGAAGCAGACCCGCGCATGCAGGCCCAGCAGTTGGAAGCTCATCGCTGCGGCGCTGTAGGCCAGGGTGTCGGTGCCGTGCAGGATCAGTACGCTGTCGCAGCCCTGCACGTCCACGGCATCGACCACCGCTTCGCGCAGTTGCTGCCAATAGGCCGGGGTCATGTTGGCGCTGTCGATCAACGGCGACATTTCCCGGAAGCGCCATTGCGGCACGACGAGTTCGGGTTGGCTGTGCAGGTAATCGCGCATCCGCGCTTCGAAACCGGATGCCGGGGCCAGGCCGTGGGCACTGGCCTGCATGCCGATGGTGCCGCCGGTGTAGAGCACCATGACGTGCTGGGCGGCAGGGTAGGTCGAGGGGTTCATGGTTGTTCTCCGAGGACGAAAACGGCAGCGTTACTTCGCTGCCACAACATAAGGCCGAGCATGACGCCGACCTTAGGTTGTGTCACGCCGGACGCAGGGGATGCGTCCGGTTTTTTCCAGGCAGCTTGTTACCGATCAGCGTTGCGCTGCGGTCACGCCAGCCGAAGCGGCGTCAGGCTGGGCAACGGGCGCCGATGGGTTGGCAGGCCAGGCCTTGCGGTCCAGATCCAGGTCCGGGAACTTGCTGGAGTCGAACACCGGAACCTTGATGCCGGCCGAACGCTGGTCATCGTAGTCGCGCAGGATGCGCATGCCGACCTTGAACAGCAGGAACAGCGCGATCAGGTTCACGAACGCCAGCAGGGTCATGGTGATGTCGGCGAAAGCGAACACGGTGCCGAGGTTTTCGATGGCACCCCAGAAAATCAGGGCCAGGACCAGCGCGCGGTAGCCCATCAGGGCCTTGCGATTGTCACCGATCATGAAACGCAGGTTGTTCTCGCCCAGGTAGTAGTTGTAGAGGATCGAGGTGAACACGAACAACGACAGGGCCACGGAGATGAATATCCGGCCCCAGTCACCCACGACGGCCGCCAGGGAGTTCTGGGTCAGGGCAATGCCGTCGCCTTCGAAGCCCGGGGTGTAGAAGCCCGACAGCAGGATCAGCAACGCGGTGCAGGTGCAGATCACGAAGGTGTCCAGGAACACGCTGAACGCCTGGACTACGCCCTGGGCGACCGGGTGCTCGACCGACGCGACGGCGGCGACGTTAGGCGCACTGCCCAGGCCGGCTTCGTTGGCGAACACGCCACGCTTGACGCCCATGACGATGGCGCTGCCGATCAGGCCGCCGAAGGCCTGGTCCAGACCGAAGGCGCTCTTGACGATAGTCACCAGCATGCCCGGTACATGTTCGAACTGCAGCACGATCACGTAGAGGGTCACGGCGATGTACGCCAGGGTCTTGACCGGTACCAGCAGGTCGGCAACCTTGGCGATGCGCTTGATTCCGCCGATGAACACCAGGCCCAGCAGCACCGCCAGGCCAAGGCCGGTGTAGGTGGTGTCGAAGCCGAAAGCGTTGTTCAGGGAGTGGGTCACTGCGTGGGCTTGCAGGCCGTTGAAGGCGAAGCCGAAGGTGACCAGCAGCAGGAACGCCATGATCATGCCCAACCAGCGTTTCTGCAGGCCGTGCTGGATGTAATAGGACGGGCCGCCACGGTACTGGCCTTCGGAGTCGCAGCGCTTGTAGAGCTGGCCGAGGGAGCACTCGAAGAAGCTGCTGGACATACCGACCAGGGCGGTTACCCACATCCAGAACACCGCACCAGGCCCACCGAGGGTCACGGCGATGCCGACACCGGCGATGTTGCCCGCGCCGACACGACCGGCCAGGCTGAGCATCAGGGCCTGGAAGGAACTGAGCTGGTCGGTGCTGCTTTTCAGGCTGTCACGGAACACCGTGAACATGTGGAAGAAGTGACGGAACTGGACGAAACGCGAGCGGATCGTGAAGTAGCCACCGAGCCCGACAATGAGCACGATCAGCACTTTCCCTGATAGGAAGTCGTTGATGACTTCGAGCATGAGTATTCCTCGCTGTTTTTTGTTTAAGCAAATGCTGGCCATTTGGAAATATCGCGTTACATCGGTCGGCGCGCGGCCCGACAGGTGAGGCGAAGTTTCGTCCCGGTCCATTTTCGCGGGTTTGTTATTAGTTCGGTTTTCGCATGTTTAAGGGTCTCGTTGCGGACGACCGCTCATGCGAAGAGGGGCGGCACTATACCTATCAGTGCGGTGCCCGTCTGCACAGTTGTGGTGCGTCCGACGAAGCGGACCCTTTGAAACACCTGGCCTTACGGTCAGGTTCTTGTGGGGCGAGCCTGCTCGCGTTGGCTGGCGACACGGTTTACAACGGGCAGCGCGTCGTCGTTTATCGCGAGCAGGTTCCTTCCCACAGGTTCGGTCATCCCTGGCTGCTATCCATTAAAAAAAGGGCTTGGGGAAGATCCCCAAGCCCTCAAAAGGTGAGAGGTGTCTAGTCCCTCGACCTGGTGAGCGGTGGCCGTGTCGATCACGCTTTGAGCGGGACCAGACGCGGAGCAATCATGTTTTCCGGGCGCAGGATGTCGTCGAGCATGGCGTCGTCGAGCAAGCCTTCTTCGCGCACCAGTTCCAGCACGCCGCGGCCACTTTCCAGGGCAACACGGGCGATGCGGGTGGCGTTTTCATAGCCGATGTACGGGTTCAGGGCGGTGACCAGGCCGATCGAGTGCTCGACCAGTTCACGGCAGCGCGCTTCGTTGGCGGTGATGCCGACGATGCAGTGCTCGCGCAGCATGTCCATGGCCCGTTGCAGCAGGCGGATCGAGTCGAAGATCTTAAAGGCGATCAGCGGCTCCATCACGTTCAGTTGCAGTTGGCCGCCTTCGGCCGCGATGGTCAGGGCCAGGTCGTTGCCGATGATTTGGAATGCCACCTGGTTGACCGCTTCCGGGATCACCGGGTTGACCTTGCCGGGCATGATCGAGCTGCCTGGTTGGCGGGCCGGCAGGTTGATTTCGTTGATGCCGGTGCGTGGGCCGCTGGACAGCAGGCGCAGGTCGTTGCAGATCTTCGACAGCTTGACCGCGGTGCGCTTGAGCATGCCAGAGAACAGCACGAAGGCGCCCATGTCGGAGGTGGCTTCGATCAGGTCGGCGGCCGGAACCAGCGGCTGGCCGCTGATGGTCGCCAGGCGCTGCACGGCCAGGGCCTGGTAGCGCGGATCGGCGTTGATGCCAGTGCCGATGGCGGTGCCACCCAGGTTCACTTCGGTGAGCAGTTCAGGCGCCAGGGTTTTCAGGCGTGCCAGGTCTTCGCTCAGGGTGGTGGCGAAGGCGCGGAATTCCTGGCCGAGAGTCATCGGCACAGCATCCTGCAACTGGGTGCGGCCCATTTTCAGGACGTGGCTGAATTCTTCACCCTTGGCCGCGAACGCCTGGATCAGGCTGTCGAGGCTGGCCAGCAACGCGTCGTGACCCAGCAGCAGGCCCAGGCGGATCGCGGTCGGGTAGGCGTCGTTGGTGGACTGCGCCATGTTCACGTCGTTGTTGGGGTGCAGGTACTGGTACTCGCCTTTCTGGTGGCCCATGGCCTCCAGCGCGATGTTGGCGATGACTTCGTTGGCATTCATGTTGGTCGACGTGCCGGCGCCGCCCTGGATCATGTCCACCACGAATTCTTCGTGGAAGTCGCCGCGGATCAATCGTGCACAGGCTTCGCTGATGGCGGCGTGCTTGGCTTCGCTGAGCTGCCCCAGTTCGCGGTTGGCGTCAGCGGCGGCCTGTTTGACCATTGCCAGACCGACCACCAGCTTGGGGTAATGCGAGATCGGGACACCGGAGAGACGGAAGTTGTTTACCGCTCGTAGGGTCTGGATGCCGTAATACGCTTGCGCTGGTACTTCGAGTACGCCAAGCAGGTCTTTTTCTGTGCGGAATGATGCAGCGGAGGACATGACGGAAATCATCTCGATAAGGACCCGGTCTGAGCCGGAACGCTGTGGATCCTAGGCTCTGGGAAAAAATAGGGCCAATGCTGTTAAACACTGGCCTATGCATATTCGGCATAATGCCGGTGTGACGCCGACGGTGCGGCGAACGTGTGACCTGTTTTGGTGCGTGTAGGGGAGGACGTGATGAATCTTGAAAGCAAATGGCTCGAGGACTTCAGTGCCCTGGCCGCGACCCGCAGTTTCTCCCAGGCGGCCGAGCGGCGTTTCGTGACGCAACCGGCATTCAGCCGGCGAATTCGCAGCCTTGAGGCTGCGCTGGGGCTGACCCTGGTCAACCGTTCCCGTACGCCCGTCGAGCTGACGGCGGCGGGGCAGTTGTTCCTGGTGACGGCACGTACCGTGGTGGAGCAATTGGGCGAAGTGCTGCGCCATTTGCATCACCTGGAAGGCGGGCAGGGCGAAGTCATCCAAGTGGCCGCCGCCCACTCCCTGGCGCTGGGCTTCTTCCCCCGCTGGATCGCGCAACTGCGCAACGAAGGGATGAACATCGCCACGCGGCTGGTGGCGACCAACGTCGGCGACGCTGTCCACGCCCTGCGTGAAGGTGGCTGCGATTTGATGCTGGCCTTCTACGATCCGGATTCGGCCATGCAGATGGACCCGGAGATCTTCCCGTCGCTGCACCTGGGCCAGACCGAAATGCTCCCAGTGTGCGCCGCCGATGCCAACGGCAACCCGCTGTTCGACCTTGAAGGCGAGGCCAGCGTGCCGCTGCTGGCCTACAGCGCCGGGGCGTTCCTCGGGCGCTCGGTCAACCAGTTGTTGCGCCAGCGGGCGCTGCGATTCACCACGATCTACGAAACGGCCATGGCCGACAGCCTGAAAAGCATGGCCCTGGAAGGCCTGGGCATCGCCTGGGTACCGCACCTGAGCGTACGCGCCGAACTGGCCCGGGGCGAACTGGTGATCTGTGGTGGCACGCAATGGCACGTGCCGTTGGAGATCCGCCTGTACCGCTGCGCCCTGGTGCGCAAGGCCAATGTGCGGTTGCTGTGGCGCAAGCTCGAAGGCGGTGCGGCGCAGGGCGCCATCGGATCCTGAAAACAACGCGGACCCCCTTGTGGGAGCGAGCTTGCTCGCGATGACGACCTGACATTCACAGTTGCATAGACTGACCTACCGCTATCGCGAGCAAGCTCGCTCCCACAGGGATTTAGGTTGTTCCCTCGCTGACCTGCGAGTCAATAAAACCGCCACCTCACCCCAAATGACAGATGGTCGGCGAAAGTGCGTTTAACGCACCGTTTTCGGTATACTGCCCGGCCTTCGGTCGGTTCGCCCGGCCATAATTCGTACAACAAGCCACGCCGGTTTCCTGCGTGGCTTGTTGTTTTTTGACGCGCCTGCGGGCGCCCAGAGAGAAGAGGCACGACGATGAGTGCACTGGTTGGCGTGATCATGGGCTCCAAGTCCGATTGGTCCACCCTTAGCCACACCGCCGATATGCTGGAAAAGCTCGGCATCCCTTACGAGGTGAAAGTGGTCTCCGCCCACCGTACCCCGGACCTGCTGTTCCAGTACGCCGAAGAGGCCGAGGCACGTGGCATCGAGGTGATCATCGCCGGTGCCGGTGGCGCGGCCCACCTGCCGGGCATGTGCGCGGCCAAGACCCACCTGCCGGTGCTGGGCGTGCCGGTCCAGTCGTCGATGCTCTCGGGCGTCGACTCGTTGCTGTCGATCGTGCAGATGCCGGCCGGTATCCCGGTCGCGACCCTGGCCATCGGCAAGGCCGGCGCGATCAACGCGGCCCTGCTGTCGGCGAGCATCCTGGGCGCCAAGCACCCACAGTTTCATACCGTGCTGAAAAAATTCCGCGCTGAGCAGACAGACAGCGTCCTGGACAATCCAGACCCACGCATTGCCTGAGGTTGTTGACGAATGAAGATCGGTGTAATCGGTGGCGGCCAGTTGGGTCGCATGTTGGCTCTGGCAGGTACGCCGCTGGGGATGAACTTCGCTTTCCTGGACCCGGCGCCTGACGCCTGTGCCGCGGCGCTGGGTGAACACCTGCGGGCCGACTACGGCGACCAGGATCACCTGCGCCAATTGGCCGATGAAGTCGATCTGGTGACCTTCGAATTCGAAAGCGTCCCGGCCGAAACCGTGGCCTTCCTGTCCCAGTTCGTCCCGGTCTACCCGAGCGCCGAAGCCTTGCGGATCGCCCGTGACCGCTGGTTCGAAAAGAACATGTTCAAGGACCTGGGCATCCCCACGCCGGCTTTCGCCGACATTCAGTCCCAGGCCGACCTGGACGCCGCTGTCGCCGCCATCGGCCTGCCCGCCGTGCTCAAGACCCGTACCCTGGGTTACGACGGCAAGGGCCAGAAAGTCCTGCGCAAGCCTGAAGACGTGGTCGGTACATTTGCCGAGCTTGGCAGCGTGGCCTGCCTGCTGGAAGGTTTCGTGCCGTTCACCGGGGAAGTCTCGCTGATCGCCGTGCGTGCCCGCGACGGTGAAATCCGCTTCTATCCGTTGGTGCACAACACCCACAAGGACGGCATCCTCAAGCTGTCCGTCGCCAGCACCGATCATCCGCTGCAGGCCCTGGCCGAGGACTACTCCAGCCGGGTGCTCAAGCAACTGGACTATGTCGGCGTGATGGCGTTCGAGTTCTTCGAAGTGGACGGCGGCCTCAAGGCCAACGAAATCGCACCGCGGGTACACAACTCCGGGCACTGGACCACCGAAGGCGCCGAGTGCAGCCAGTTCGAAAACCACCTGCGGGCGGTGGCCGGGCTGCCACTGGGGTCGACCGCCAAGGTCGGTGAAAGCGCGATGCTCAATTTCATCGGCAAGGTCCCGGACAGCGACAAGGTCCTGGCGATTGCCGACTGCCATTTGCATCACTATGGCAAGGCGTTCAAGGTCGGGCGCAAGGTCGGTCACGCCAACTTGCGCTGCGCTGACCGGGCCACGCTGGCCCAGCAGATCATCAAGGTCGAGACGCTGATCGCCGAACAATAATCTGGAACGGCGGTGGAACCATTCGTCGGCTAATCTTTCTCATGGCTAAGTGCCAAAGCCTGACCGGGCTTTGGCTTAGCGACTCAATGAGAGGGGAAATGCCATGGGTATCATCGGAACCATCTTTATCGGCTTGATCGTTGGCCTGCTGGCGCGCTTCCTGAAACCGGGCGATGACAGCATGGGCTGGATCATGACCATCCTGCTCGGTATCGGCGGTTCGTTGGCGGCCACTTACGGCGGCCAGGCCCTGGGCATCTACCAGGCCGGCCAAGGCGCAGGTTTCATCGGTGCCCTGGTGGGCGCGATCGTGTTGCTGGTGATCTACGGCCTGATCAAAAGAAACTGATCCAAATGCAGCAAGGCCCTCTCCGCGTGGCGAGCCGAGGGGGCTAGAATGCTCGGCGTTTCACTTTTCATTCATTGCCGAGCCCTTTCATGCGCCGTCTAGTATTGACCCTTCTTCTGCTGGGCAGTGGCCTGGCCCATGCCGCCGAGCTGCCGGAAACCGACTGGCTCGAACTGATGCCCAAGTCGGACCAGAAAGCCCTCGAGGCCATGCCCGAGATCGACCACAACTCCCCGGAAGCCAACGGCACCTTCACTGAAAAAGGCGGCCTGAAACAAAGCAAGGGCTTGCCGGCGGTGATGTATTCGACCAAGACCGTGGCGGCGATGAACGACAAGCACATCCGCATCGGCGGTTACCCGGTGCCGCTGGAAACCGACGCCAAGGGCCGCAGCACGCTGTTTTTCCTGGTGCCCTACCCTGGCGCCTGCATCCACGTCCCGCCACCGCCGCCTAACCAATTGGTGCTGGTGCGCTATCCCAAGGGCCTGAAGCTGGACGACATCTACACGCCGCTCTGGGTGACGGGCACGCTGAAGATCGAAAAGGTCGACAACGACCTGGCGAGCGCGGCGTATGCGCTGGAGGCGGAGAAGGTGAGGGTGGTGCAGGAAGCGGATTTGTAGGGCGAAACCCAATGTGGGAGCGAGCTTGCTCGCGATGGCGGTGTGTCAGTCGACGCTGAGGTTGACTGTCCGTCCGCTATCGCGAGCAAGCTCGCTCCCACAGTGGTTTTTGTGGTGGGGTTTAGAGGGGCTTGCTGCAGATGCTCACGCCAAGGGTATGGCTGGCCTGTGGCAACAACGTCACCACGTCGTCCATCACATTCGCCGTCTCGATGCACAACATGCGCTGCCAGCCATCGTCGGCCATGTCGCTGAAGGCCTTGGCGCGTTCGGTCCAGGGGTTCCAGATCACCGCCGAGCGCGAACCGCTGCTGCTCAGTTCGATCCGTCGTTCCCAGTGCGGGTCAATGATGCTGAGCGTCGGCGGGGTGTCGAGGTAGATGCGGTCGGTCTCGCTGGCAAATGTCAGGTCGCCGGCCTGGGTGTGGGTATTCCAGTCGTCCAGGGTCTCGATGTAGCTCAAGCCATCCACCCCTTCGACCCGCACGTTGCGTACGTCGCTCACGGCGAAGTAGCTGTGCAGCGCCTGGCTGAGGCTGACGGTTTCGCTGCCACGGTTATGGCTGGTGAGGCGGATGTGCAGCTGCTCGTCCATCACGATGGTCAGCGTCAGGTCCACCTGGTGAGGCCAGCCCGCAAGGCCATTCTCGGGGTAGGGCAGCACGAACTCCACCTTGAGGCTTTCGCCTTCGGCTTCGATGCCCTTCAATTCCCAATCCATCGCCCGCACCAGGCCGTGGGCCGTGGCGGGGGCGTCGCTCACACGCATGGCCTGTACGCTGTCGGGGTTGCGCGTCAGGTTGCCGAACCACGGCCAGCACACCGGCACGCCCGCGCGGATGCTCTTGCCGGTCTTGAACGTGGCCTGGTCGTTGAGCCAGATCAGTGGCGGCTGGCCGTCCACTTGATAACTGAGGATGTGCGCGCCTTGCTGGGCTACCAGCAACTCGGCCTGACCGTGACGGATGCGCCAGGCGTTCAGTTCATCCAGTTTGACCGCTTCGACGTTGGGCGTAGGCATGTTGCAAATCTCGCTCGGGAACAGGGACTGCAATGGACCGCAAAACGGCCGCCGTGTTTAACGGGCGCGCGGCGGAACCGAGCGGGTACGACCGCTGCCGTCGATGGCGACAAAGACAAAGACCGCCTCGGTCACCTTGCGCCATTCACTGGACAGCGGGTCGTCGCTCCAGACCTCGACCATCATCTGGATCGAGCTGCGGCCGATTTCCAGCGCCTGGGTATAAAAGGAAAGCTGCGCACCCACCGCCACCGGCACCAGGAACGCCATGCGATCGATCGCCACGGTGGCCACGCGTCCGCCGGCCACTTTGCTGGCCATGGCGGTGCCGGCCAGGTCCATCTGGGACACCAGCCAGCCACCGAAAATATCGCCGAAGCCGTTAGTCTCGCGAGGGAGCGCGGTGATTTGCAGGGCCAGGTCGCCTTGCGGGATTGGATCTTCTTGTTCGAGCTCTATCATGCCGGGGGGCCTCTGACCCGTAACGCTGTCTGGTACTTCAGGTGAATAGCCGTCTTTGAAAAAAACGATTCAGCCCGAACATACTGCGTTCGTCACGTTTTTCGTAAAGGCGTGCCAAAGGGAAACTCTGCGAAACCGGCTGGTTCTGGTATTACGCCACCAACGACGTTTTCGCACAGCAACCCCTTACAGGGTACTGCAAGGTTGCGAGTATATCGGGCGATAGACGTCGAGACGACCACTCGGTTCTGATTTCGACTATCAAATACGCGCCTCTATGTGCTTTTTCGAACAATTTGCTATCGTGCCGGACCTGCCCAGGCCCTAACCCGTATTGCCAGGGTTGCAGAATTGACTATAAGAGAAGCCCTTGCCATGACCACTGCGCCTTCGAGCACGGCGACGCCCGCACAACCAGCACGTCCACTGACCCGCAACGATTACAAGACCCTGTCGCTTTCAGCTTTGGGCGGTGCGCTGGAGTTCTACGATTTCATCATCTTCGTGTTCTTTGCCACCGTGGTCGGCAAATTGTTCTTTCCTGCCGAAATGCCTGAGTGGCTGCGCCTGATGCAGACCTTCGGCATTTTTGCCGCCGGTTACCTGGCCCGGCCGCTGGGCGGGATCATCATGGCCCACTTCGGCGACCTGCTGGGGCGCAAGAAAATGTTCACCCTGAGCATTTTCATGATGGCTGTGCCGACCCTGATCATGGGCCTGTTGCCCACCTATGCGCAGATCGGCATGTGGGCGCCCATCCTGCTGTTGCTGATGCGGGTGATCCAGGGCGCGGCCATCGGCGGGGAAGTGCCGGGGGCCTGGGTCTTCGTTTCTGAACATGTTCCGGCGCGCCACATCGGCTACGCCTGCGGCACCCTGACCTGCGGCCTGACGGCGGGGATCTTGTTGGGGTCGCTGGTCGCCACAGCCATCAACAGCCTTTATACGCCGGTGGAAGTGGCGGATTACGCCTGGCGGATCCCGTTCCTGCTGGGCGGTGTGTTCGGTCTGTTTTCGGTGTACCTGCGCCGCTGGCTCCACGAAACCCCGGTGTTCGCCGAGCTGCAACTGCGCAAGGCCCTGGCCGAGGAAATACCGCTGCGGGCCGTGCTGCGCGATCATCGCGGCGCCATCGCGATTTCGATGCTGCTGACCTGGCTGCTGTCGGCCGGCATCATTGTGATCATCCTGATGACCCCGACGGTGTTGCAGACCGTTTACCACTTCAGCCCGACCACCGCGTTGCAGGCCAACAGCCTGGCGATCGTGTTCCTGAGCTTTGGTTGCATTGGCTCCGGCGTGCTGGCCGACCGCTTCGGCGCCGGGCGGGTATTTGTCTTCGGTAGCGCGTTGCTGCTGATCACCTCCTGGACCTTTTATCACAGCCTGTTCGACCACCCCGACTGGCTATTCCCGCTCTATGCGCTGAGCGGCCTGCTGGTGGGCACCATCGGCGCGGTGCCTTACGTCATGGTCAAGGCGTTCCCGGCCGTGGTGCGCTTCAGCGGCCTGTCGTTCTCCTACAACCTGGCGTACGCCATCTTCGGCGGCCTGACCCCGATGATCGTTACCCTGCTGCTCAAGGAAAGCCCGCTGGGACCGGCCTATTACGTGGCGGTGATCTGCGGTATCGGGATTGCTGTGGGCGGTTATCTCTGGAAGAAGGGGCGCTAGGTCCGAATCTTTCGCTGACTGCACGGGCTTCATCGCGAGCAAGCTCGCTCCCACAGAGGGCTGCGTTCACCGCAAATCCACTGTGGGAGCGAGCTTGCTCGCGATTGGGCCGGCATGAATCATCCTGTAAAACTCAATGCTGGCCTTTCATCCAATTGTCATATTTCAGCCATAGAGTGTTCACACGGCTTACCAATACTTGGCCGACTTAACACACCTCTCTGCTAGGAGTAAGGCATGAAACTGAAGCGTTTGATGGCGGCAATGACTTTTGTCGCTGCTGGCGTTGCGACTGCCAACGCGGTTGCCGCTGTTGACCCTGCGATCCCGAGCTACACCAAGACCACTGGTGTGTCGGGCAACCTCTCCAGCGTCGGCTCCGATACCCTGGCCAACCTGATGACCTTGTGGGCCGAGAACTACAAGAAAGAATACCCGAACGTAAACATCCAGATTCAGGCCGCCGGTTCCTCCACCGCGCCGCCCGCGCTCACCGAAGGCACCGCCAACCTGGGCCCGATGAGCCGCAAGATGAAGGACAACGAACTGCAGGCCTTCGAACAGAAGTACGGCTACAAGCCAACCGCTATTCCGGTTGCCGTGGACGCCCTGGCCGTATTCGTGCACAAGGACAACCCGATCAAGCACCTGACCATGGCTCAGGTCGACGCCATTTTTTCCTCGACTCGCCTCTGCGGCGCCAAGGCTGACGTCAAGACCTGGGGCGACCTGGGCGTGACCGGCGACCTGGCCAACAAGCCGGTCCAACTGTTCGGTCGCAACTCGGTGTCCGGCACCTACGGCTACTTCAAGGAAGAAGCCTTGTGCAAAGGCGACTACAAGCCAAACGTCAACGAACAGCCGGGTTCGGCTTCGGTTGTGCAGTCGATCAGCAGCTCGCTTAACGGCATCGGCTACTCGGGTATCGGCTACAAGACCGCCAGCGTGAAAACCGTTGCTCTGGCCAAGAAAGAAGGCGGCGAGTTCATTGAAGACACCGAAGAAAACGCCCTGAACGGCAAGTACCCGCTGTCGCGTTTCCTCTACGTCTACGTCAACAAGGCGCCGAACAAGCCTCTGGCCCCGCTGGAAGCCGAGTTCGTGAAGCTGATCCTGTCCAAGCAAGGCCAGGAAGTCGTGGTCAAGGACGGCTACATCCCGGTACCTGCCAAAGTCGCCGCCAAGGCACTGGCTGACCTGGGTCTGCAGGAAGGCGGCAACGTCGCCAAGCAGTAATACCTGAGCCCGGGCCAACGCCCGGGCTCTCTGTGGGAGCGGGCTTGCTCGCGAATGCGGTGGATCAGTCGGCATCCATGTCGAATGCGCTGGCCCCTTCGTGAGCAAGCCCGCTCCCACAGACACGAATTTTCCGTCCGCTGCCGCTTCTAGCTGGCGGCGGATTTGTTGCGTCACTTCACTGTCATCTTTCTGTCATACAGGATCGCTAGGGTGTGCGCATGAATGATCTGGCCAACTCCACAATGACTACGACTTCCCCTCCCAAGCGCATTGATTTCAATACGCCTGAGTTGCAACGCAAGCGTCGCATCCGCGCGCTCAAGGATCGCCTGACCCGCTGGTACGTGCTGGTCGGCGGCCTCGCCGTCCTGGCGGCCATTACGCTGATTTTCTTCTTCCTGGCCTACGTGGTGCTGCCCCTGTTCCAGGGCGCGGACCTGACCGCCAAGGACTCGATCACCCCGGCCTGGATGCAAGACGCCGGCAAACCGCTGATGATCTCTATCGAAGAACAGAACCAGGTCGCCATGCGGGTTTCCGACAAGGGCCAGGCGCTGTTTTTCGACGTTAGCAGTGGCGCCGAACTGCGCCGTGTCGACCTGCCGATCCCGGCCGGTGCCAGCGTGACCGCCATTGGCGAGGACCAGCCCGGCAGCCCATTGGTGGCGATCGGTCTCTCCAACGGCCAGGCCTTGGTGTTCCGTCACACTTATAAGGTCACCTACCCGGACGGCAAGAAAACCATCTCGCCCGCCGTCGAATACCCTTACGGCGAGACGCCGATGGCCTTGAACGAACAGGGCGCGGCCCTGGAGCATGTCAGCCTCAACGCCACGGATTCGACCCTGCTGTTGGCCGGCTCCAGCGGCGCCCAGCTGCAAGTGCTGTCGCTCACCAGCGAAGAAAACATGATGACCGGTGAAGTCACCAGCGAGCAGACGCGTATCGACCTGCCGCAGATGACCGAGCCGGTGAAGAACATCTTCGTCGACCCGCGCCAGCAATGGCTGTATGTGGTCAACGGACGTGCCCAGGCCGATGTGTTCAGCCTGCGGGACAAGAGCCTCAACGGCCGTTACAAACTGCTGGAAAACGCCGACGCCCAAGTCACCGCCGCCACCCAGTTGGTGGGCGGGATCTCGCTGATCATCGGCGACTCCAAGGGCGGCCTGGCCCAATGGTTCATGGCCCGGGATCCGGACGGTGAGCTGCGCTTCAAGCAGATTCGAACCTTCCAGATGGGTAGCGCGCCCATCGTCGAGATCAGCGCCGAAGAACGTCGCAAGGGTTTCGTGGCGCTCGACGCCGCCGGCAAGCTCGGCGTGTTCCACAGCACCGCCCACCGCACCCTGCTGGTGGACCAGGTGGTCGACGGCCAGGGTCTGTTCGGCATGTCGCCACGGGCCAACCGCCTGATCGTTGAACAGGGCGGCAAGCTGCAACCGTTGACGCTGGACAACCCGCACCCGGAAGTGTCGTGGAGCGCGTTGTGGAGCAAGGTCTGGTACGAAAACTACGACGAACCTAAGTATGTCTGGCAATCGACCGCCGCCAACACCGACTTCGAACCCAAGCTGAGCCTCTCGCCGCTGACCTTCGGTACCCTGAAGGCGGCGTTCTACGCGATGCTGCTGGCCGCGCCGCTGGCGGTTGCCGCAGCGATCTACACCGCCTACTTCATGGCCCCGGGCATGCGCCGCAAGGTCAAGCCGGTGATCGAGCTGATGGAGGCGATGCCGACGGTGATCCTCGGTTTCTTCGCCGGCCTGTTCCTGGCGCCGTATGTCGAAGGGCACCTGCCGGGTATCTTCAGCCTGTTGATGTTGCTGCCGATCGGCATCCTGGTCACCGGTTTCGCCTTCAGCCGCCTGCCGGAATCCATTCGCTTGAGAGTGCCCGAGGGTTGGGAAAGCGCCCTGTTGATCCCGGTGATCCTGTTCGTGGGCTGGCTCTCGCTGTACATGAGCCCGTACATGGAGGCCTGGTTCTTCGGCGGCGACATGCGCATGTGGATCTCCCATGACCTGGGCATCACCTACGACCAGCGCAACGCCCTGGTGGTGGGCCTGGCGATGGGCTTCGCGGTGATCCCGAACATCTATTCCATCGCCGAAGACGCCGTGTTCAGTGTGCCGCGCGGCCTGACCCTGGGCTCCCTGGCCCTGGGTGCCACGCCGTGGCAGACCATGACCCGCGTGGTGATCCTCACGGCCAGCCCGGGCATCTTCTCGGCGCTGATGATCGGCATGGGCCGTGCGGTGGGCGAGACCATGATCGTGCTGATGGCCACCGGTAACACGCCGGTCATGGAAATGAACCTGTTCGAAGGCCTGCGCACCCTGGCGGCCAACGTGGCGGTGGAGATGCCCGAGTCGGAAGTCGGCGGCAGCCACTACCGCGTGCTGTTCCTGTCGGCCCTGGTGTTGCTGTTGTTCACCTTCGTCATGAACACCCTCGCCGAGCTGATCCGTCAGCGTCTGCGCAAGAAATATTCGTCGCTTTAAGAAAGGTAGAAGTCTGTGAAACAGAACTCCCTGAAAGGATGGTTCAAGAGCGGCGCCCCCGGCGTCTGGATCAGCGGTGGCGCGGTGTCCATCGCGGTCATCATGACCATTGGCCTGCTGGCGGTGATCGCTGTGCGCGGCCTGGGCCACTTCTGGCCGGCAGACCTGATCCACGCCAACTACAACGTGCCGGGCATGCCTGCGCACCTGGTGGTCGGCGAAGTCGTGCAGAAAGAAGAAGTACCTCGCGAGCGCCTGAAAAGCGCCGGCCTGCCGGTGCCGGATGAAGGCCCCGAGTTCATGACCCGCGAACTGATCAAGGTCGGCAACCGAGACCTGAACGGCACTGACTTCACCTGGATCGTCGGCGATTGGCTGACCAACCAGACCACGCCGCCGGAACTGATGGCCATCGAGCGTCGTGAGTGGGGCAACTTCTACGGTTACCTGGTCAACGTCAAGGAAGGCGGTAAGGTCATCGCCGAAGGCGAGGCTGCCTGGCCGCAACTGCAGGCTCGCGTACAGCGGGTCAATCAGTTGGCCGCCGAACTCAAGACCCTGGAAAAAGTCGACATCGGCGCCATCAACGCCGGTCTGGAGCGTATCCGCCTGCACGGTCGCAAGCTGGAGCTGGACGGCAAGCTCGATGCTTCGGCCCAGGCCGACCTGGAAAGCGAGCGCGCCGAACTCAACGCCCGCTACAAGGACATCGAAGCGCGCCTGGCCGACCTGCACGCGCAGTTCAACCGCGACAGCCTGACGGCCCGCGATGCCAACGGCAAGGAAGTGGAGATCGAAATCGGCAAAGTGGTGCACGCCTACCAGCCAAACGGCATGGGCACGTTCACCAAGCTGGGTTTCTACTTCAGCAAGGTCTGGGAATTCCTCAGCGATGACCCCCGTGAAGCCAACACCGAAGGCGGCATCTTCCCGGCGATTTTCGGCACCGTGATGATGACCCTGATCATGGCGATGATCGTGACGCCGTTCGGCGTGCTGGCGGCGGTCTACCTGCGTGAGTACGCCCGCCAGGGCCCGATGACCCGCCTGATCCGCATCGCGGTGAACAACCTCGCGGGCGTTCCGGCCATTGTTTACGGCGTGTTCGGCCTGGGCTTCTTCGTCTACGTGCTGGGTGGTTCGGTCGATCGCTTGTTCTTCCCCGAAGCCTTGCCGGCACCGACCTTCGGCACCCCGGGCCTGCTCTGGGCGTCCTTGACCCTGGCGCTGCTAGCGGTGCCGGTGGTGATCGTGGCCACCGAAGAAGGCCTGGCGCGGATCCCGCGTACCGTGCGCGAAGGTTCCCTGGCCCTCGGTGCGACCAAGGCCGAGACCCTGTGGAAAATCGTCCTGCCCATGGCCAGCCCGGCAATGATGACCGGCATGATCCTCGCCGTGGCCCGCGCCGCCGGTGAAGTGGCGCCGTTGATGCTGGTGGGCGTGGTGAAACTGGCCCCGTCGCTGCCGCTGGACGGCAACTACCCGTACCTGCACCTGGACCAGAAGATCATGCACCTGGGCTTCCATATCTATGACGTCGGTTTCCAGAGCCCGAACGTTGAAGCGGCGCGACCGCTGGTCTATGCCACGGCGCTGCTGCTGGTGCTGGTGATCGCCACGCTCAACCTGTCGGCCGTGTGGATCCGTAACCACCTGCGCGAGAAGTACAAGGCACTGGATAGTTGATGGTCTGTGGGAGCGAGCTTGCTCGCGAAGCTTCTGGCGGCCTCGAGGGCCCCTTCGCGAGCAAGCTCGCTCCCACACTGATCGGCGTTCACTGGAATTTCATGGGGCCGCCACACAGGCGTTCCGAACCGAATTTGTTAGCACAGGGAGCCTCCCATGCAACACGAAGCACATACACACGGCATCAACATGTCGGCCCTGGGCCGCGACAAGCAGAGCCTGGATCTGGCGCAGGAAACCGTCGCCATCGAAGTACCCGGCCTGAGCCTGTTCTACGGCGAGAAGCAGGCGCTGTATGACGTCAGCCTGAATATCCCGAAACAGCGCGTCACCGCGTTCATCGGTCCATCGGGTTGCGGCAAGTCAACCTTGCTGCGCACCTTCAATCGCATGAACGACCTGGTGGACGGCTGCCGCGTCGAAGGTGAAATCAACCTCTACGGCAACAACATCTACCGCAAGGGCGAAGACGTGGCCGAGCTGCGCCGTCGCGTCGGCATGGTGTTCCAGAAGCCGAACCCGTTCCCGAAAACCATCTACGAGAACGTGGTCTACGGCTTGCGCATCCAGGGCATCAACAAGAAGCGCATCCTCGACGAAGCCGTGGAATGGGCCCTCAAGGGCGCCGCGCTGTGGGACGAGGTCAAGGACCGTCTGCATGAGTCGGCCCTCGGTCTGTCCGGCGGCCAGCAGCAACGTCTGGTGATCGCCCGCACCATCGCCGTGGAACCGGAAGTGCTGCTGCTCGACGAACCCTGCTCGGCCCTCGACCCGATCTCGACGCTGAAAGTCGAAGAGCTGATCTACGAGCTCAAGTCCAAGTTCACCATCGTCATCGTGACCCACAACATGCAACAGGCGGCGCGGGTTTCCGACTACACCGCGTTCATGTACATGGGCAAACTGGTGGAATTCGGCGATACCGATACGCTGTTCACCAATCCGGCGAAGAAACAGACCGAAGACTACATCACCGGTCGCTACGGCTAGTCGAGGCAACTGCATAGCCGCACTGCGCTATCAGGATCAACATTTAACTGCTTGAAGCTTGCAGCTTGAAGCTTGCAACTTTCGCGGAGCGAACAAGATGATTTCGAAGGAAGGCCTTACTCACCATATTTCCGCACAGTTCAACGCCGAGCTGGAGGAAGTGCGCAGTCACTTGCTGGCCATGGGCGGGCTGGTGGAAAAACAGGTCAACGACGCGGTGACCGCACTGATCGAGGCCGACTCCGGCCTGGCCCAGCAGGTGCGCGAAATCGATGACCAGATCAACCAGATGGAGCGCAACATCGACGAGGAGTGCCTGCGGATCCTGGCCCGTCGTCAGCCGGCTGCGTCCGACCTGCGTCTGATCATCAGCATCTCCAAGTCGGTGATCGATCTTGAGCGGATCGGCGACGAAGCCACCAAGATCGCCCGTCGTGCCATTCAGTTATGCGAAGAAGGCGAGGCGCCGCGCGGCTACGTCGAGGTTCGCCACATCGGCGACCAGGTGCGCAACATGGTCCGCGACGCACTGGACGCCTTCGCCCGCTTCGACGCCGACCTGGCGTTGTCGGTGGCCCAGTACGACAAGATCATCGACCGCGAATACAAGACCGCCCTGCGCGAGCTGGCGACCTACATGATGGAAGACCCGCGCTCCATTTCCCGGGTGTTGAGCATTATCTGGGTGCTGCGTTCTCTGGAGCGTATCGGCGATCATGCGCGCAACATCTCGGAACTTGTCATCTACCTGGTGCGCGGTACCGATGTGCGCCATTTGGGGCTCAAGCGGATGAAGGAAGAAGTTCAGGGCACCCCGTCCGAAACCGCTAATGTTCCGGGCGAAACTGACGATAAGTAAGATTGCCAAGAAAAGCGCCCGGCCTTTTGGTCGGGCTTTTTTTTGGGTTTTTTTTAATCGAAAGCAGCACCCCGCGAACGAAAAGTCCCGGCGTGACTGACGGTTTTTTTGGCAATATGCCATCAGTAAAAGCGGTATGCTTGCCGGGATTTTTTAGAGGTGTATCTGGATGAGTAAGGTCAGTGTGTTGGTCGTGGACGATGCTTCGTTCATTCGTGACCTGGTGAAGAAGTGCCTGCGCAACTACTTCCCGGGCGTGCGTATCGAAGACGCGGTGAACGGCAAGAAAGCCCAGGCCCTGCTGGCTCGCGAGGCATTCGATCTGGTGCTGTGCGATTGGGAAATGCCGGAAATGTCCGGCCTCGAACTGCTGACCTGGTGCCGCCAGCAGGACACCCTCAAGGGCATGCCCTTCGTGATGGTCACCAGCCGCGGCGACAAGGAAAACGTGGTCCAGGCGATCCAGGCCGGCGTTTCCGGCTACGTCAGCAAGCCGTTCACCAACGAACAGTTGCTGACCAAGGTCAAGCAGGCCCTGCACAAGGTCGGCAAGCTCGACACGCTGATGAACAGTGCCCCGACCAAGATGAACTCGGCGTTCGGTAATGATTCCCTCAGCGCCCTGACGGGCAATAAGGCGCCGGTTGCGGCTGTTGCTTCGGCGCCAGCGGCGAATCCGTTTGCCAAGCCGGCGGCCGCTCCCGCTCCCGCAGCCGCTGCTGCCCCGGCCCGTGGACTGCTCAACAGCCCACCGGTCAAGGCGCCGGTAGCCGCCGCTTCGACGACCAACCGTGGCCAAGGCCAGTTGCGCCTGTCCAGCGGCACCCAGCAATGCGTGATCAAGGCCTTGAGCCTCAAGGAAGCGCTGCTGGTGGTCAAGCGCACCGACACCCTGCCACAAGTGCTCGAAAGCGCAGTGCTGGACATGGAACAGGGCGACAACGCCGAAACGGCCCGTCTCAACGGCTACCTGCATGCCATCGTCGCCCATGAGCAGACCCCCGACAGCGAATGGCTGCAACTGACGTTCCGCTTCGTCGACAAAGACCCGCAGAAACTCGACTACATCTCCCGCCTGATCGCTCGCGGCACGGCGCAGAAACATTTCGTGCCGGGTGCCTGATCCGGCGGCGACTTTGAGTCCGCTATCGCGAGCAAGCTCGCTCCCACACTCGATCCAGTGAATACTGAAGATCCCGTGTGGGAGCGAGCTTGCTCGCGATGGGGCCATAAGATCCAACACCGATCGCTGATCCAATTTTGAAACATCCGTCGACTACGCTGGTCCATCCCAGCTGCTAGGCTGCTGTGCAGGCCTTCATTTTCGACAGAACCTTTGCCCATGCTCGTGCCCCTGCTGTTTGCCTGTGGTCTTGTCCTGGCCTCCACCTCGGCCGTGGCCATGACGATCTACAAATCCACCGATGCCAATGGTGTGGTGTCCTATAGCGACCGCCCCAGCAAGGGCGCCCAGGTGTTCGTGTTCCGCGACCGCATGGTCGAACGTCTGGAGCGGCAGGTGTTTCTGGATATCAAGAAGCAGAACGGCGCGGACGCGGTGTTCGTGCGCAACGATCTGTACGCGCCGGTGGAGATCGAGTTGAGTTTCGCCGGGCTGCGCAATGTCAGCGGGGCGCCGAGCCGGCCGATTCGTCGGGTGCTGCCGGCGCGCAGCAACCTGCGCCTGGCGCTGCTCACGGCCACCCGGCCCGGCAGGCCGCTGGTGTATACCCCAAGGTTCGAATATTCCCTGGGCGACCCTGCAGGCGCCGCCGAGGCCTATCGGTACCCGCTGCCTTGGCGCGGCGGGCCTTTCCGGTTGAGCCAGGGGGCCAACGGCCAATACAGCCATTACGGCCCGAAGAACCGCTACGCCATGGACATCGCCATGCCCGTGGGTACGCCGATCATCGCCGCGCGGGGCGGCGTGGTCATCAAGACCGAAAACGAGCAGACCGGCCGCGGGGACGATCCCGCGGGCAACTTCGTGCGAGTGCTGCACGATGACGGCACCATGGGTGTCTATCTGCACCTGCAGAAGGGCTCGGTGAGCGTACGGGAAGGGCAGCGGGTCGGGGTGGGCACGCCGCTGGCGTTGTCGGGCAACACCGGCAACAGCTCAGGCCCGCACCTGCATTTCGTGGTGCAGCGCAATACCGGGTTGGGGTTGGTGTCGATTCCCTACCAGTTCAATCAGCCGGTGGGCGACTTGCCCAACTTTGCGTTGGGCAAGCAGTAGCCTCTGCACAAGCCAAGGCGCTTTTGTGGCGAGGGAGCTTGCTCCCGCTCGGCTTTGTAGGAGCTGGCGAAGCCTGCGATCTTTTGATCTTTCGCTCCAGACTCAACGGGCAGTGGAAAGATCGCAGCCTCGCTTCGCTCGTCAGCTCCTACAGACCCAGCGGGAGCAAGCTCCCTCGCCATAGAGGCTGGCTGTTCCAGACCGAAATGCGATCCCCTGTGGGAGCGAGCTTGCTCGCGAAGGCAGCACCGCCGACCTTCTGTCAACGACTCAATCGAGCATCAACACCTTCGCCAGGATGATCTTCGGTCCTTTCATCTTCTTGATGATGATCCGCAGGCCTTCGACTTCCAGCACTTCTTCCTCTTCTGGCACGCGCTTGAGGGTTTCATAGACCAGGCCGGCCAGGGTTTCGGCTTCGATGTGGTCCAGGTCGATCCCCAGCAGGCGCTCGACCTTGAACAGTGGTGTGTCGCCGCGTACCAGCAGCTTGCCCGGCTGGTAGGCCAGGATGCCGCGTTCGGCCTTGCGGTGTTCGTCCTGGATGTCGCCCACCAGCACTTCCAACACGTCTTCCATGGTCAGGTAGCCGATGATATTGCCGTCGGCTTCCTCGACCAAGGCGAAGTGCGAGCCGCCCTTGCGGAACTGCTCCAGCAACTGCGACAGCGGCATGTGCCGCGACACTCGCTCCAGCGGCCGGGTCAGTTCGGCCAGGTTGAACGACTCGGGAATGTGATCCAGGGCCGCCAGTTCCAGCAGCAGGTCCTTGATGTGCAGCAGGCCGACGAACTCCTGGCGCTCGCTGTCGTACACCGGATAACGGCTGAACTTGTGGCGACGGAACATCGCCAGGATTTCCTTGAGCGGCGCGTTGAATTCCAGTGTCACCAGGTCTTCCCGGGAGTTGGCCCAGTCCACCACCTCCAGCTCGCCCATCTCCACGGCCGAGGCCAGCACGCGCATGCCCTGGTCGCTCGGGTCCTGGCCACGGCTGGAGTGCAGGATCAGTTTCAGTTCTTCGCGGCTGTAATGGTGTTCGTGATGGGGCCCGGGCTCGCCTTGGCCGGCGATGCGCAAGATGGCGTTGGCGCTGGCGTTGAGCAGGTAGATCGCCGGGTACATGGCCCAGTAGAACAGGTACAGCGGCACGGCGGTCCACAGCGACAGCAGCTCGGGTTTGCGGATGGCCCAGGATTTGGGCGCCAGTTCACCGACCACGATGTGCAGGTACGAAATGATGAAGAATGCGGTGAAGAACGACACGCCCTTGATCACTTCTGGCGACTGTACTCCGACCGCGCCCAGCAACGGTTCGAGGATGTGGGCGAACGCCGGCTCGCCGACCCAGCCCAGTCCCAGGGACGCCAGGGTGATACCCAGTTGGCATGCCGACAGGTAAGCGTCGAGCTGGCTGTGGACGGTGCGCAGGATGTGCCCGCGCCAGCCGTTCTGCTCGGCAATGGCTTCGACCCGGGTCGAGCGCAGCTTGACCATGGCGAATTCGGCCGCAACGAAAAAGCCGTTGAGCAAAACCAGGATCAGAGCGAAAAGAATCATGCCGAATTCGGCGAAGAGTGTAACGAGGGACAAGCCAGGGGAAGGGTCCATGATGGGGTTTTGCGGGTTCCGAATAGTCGTAGGAATTGGAAATGGGCGCCCGAAAAGGCAGGCGCAAGCCAGTCAATGTAGCGGCTGACTCGGCGATTGCCTAGGGGGCGTGCTCAATCAGCGGGGCGGGCGAGGCGTGCGCGAACCACCTGGGCCGGGGCGAAATGGCAGGTAAAGGTGCTGCCATGGCCGGGTACGCTGCTGATTTCCATGCGGGCACGATGGCGCAGCAGGACGTGTTTGACGATGGCCAGGCCCAGCCCGGTGCCCCCCGTGTTGGAGTTGCGGCTGGAGTCGACGCGGTAGAAGCGTTCGGTCAGGCGCGGCAGGTGCTTGCTGTCGATACCGATGCCCGAATCGCGCACGCTCAGGTGCGCGCCTTGCTCATCGCCCCACCAGCGCACATGGATCCGACCTTGCTCCGGTGTGTACTTGACCGCGTTGAACACCAGGTTGGAAAACGCACTGCGCAGTTCCGCCTCGCTGCCTTTGAGCTGCACGGCCGGGTCGGCTTCCAGGGTAATGGTCTGCTGCTTGGGGCCGGACAGTTCCTGCGCATCTTCGGCAATGGTTTGCAGCAGGTCGTCGATGGGCACTGGCTGGTTGTCCGACGGGTAGTCGGTGGCTTCGAGCTTCGCCAGCAGCAACAAGTCGTTGAGCAGGGTCTGCATGCGCCCGCTTTGCTGGTGCATCTGCTGCAAGGCCCGGGTCCAGCGCGGGTTCACCTCCTCGACGTTGTCGAGCAGGGTTTCCAGGTAACCGCAGATCACCGTCAATGGCGTACGCAGTTCATGGGATACGTTGGCGATGAAATCCTTGCGCATCTGTTCCAGCTGATGGATCCGCGTGACATCGCGCACCAGCATCAGGTGCTCGTTGTTGCCGTAGCGGGTGATGTACAACTGGATGCGCAACCGATCGTTGGTGGGCGAAGGGATTTCCAGCGGCTCGGCGTAGTTGGCTTGCTCGAAATATTCCTTGAAGCGCGGATGACGCACCAGGTTGGTCACCGGCTGGCCGCTGTCCTGGGGCGTCTTGAGGCCCAACAGGGTCTCGGCGGCGCGGTTCCACCACTCCAGGTTGCCGTCGCTGTCGAGCATGATCACCGCGTCTTTCAGCGCGGCGGTGGACTCCTGGACCCGGTCGATCACCGCCTGCAGGCGGCCGCGAACGCGCTGGTCGCGCCGTTGCAGGTGGTAGATGCTGTCGAACACCTCACCCCACAGGCCATAGCCGTCGGGCGGGGCTTCGTCGGGTTGGTGCAGGCGCAGCCATTCATGCAGGCGCAGCAATTGCTTGAGGGTCCAGGCCAGGTAAAGCCCCAGCCCGGCAGCCAGGCTCCAGCCGTAATAACCGCTGATCAGGCCGATCAGCAAACAACCGGTCACCAGCAACAACATGTGGCGAATCAGGGTGCCATGCCAGTTTTGATTCACGTGACGCGCGTCCTTGTCAGCTTGTCGGGCGGTAAGGGCTCGGATCAGGCCTTGGTCGAAAAACGATAACCGGTGCCGCGCACGGTTTGTACCAGATTTTCATAAGCATCGCCGAGGGCCTTGCGCAAGCGCCGGATGTGCACGTCCACGGTGCGTTCCTCGACGTAGACGTTGCCGCCCCAGACCTGATCCAACAATTGGCCGCGGGTGTAGGCACGTTCCTGGTGAGTCATGAAGAATTGCAGCAGGCGGTATTCGGTCGGCCCCATCTCGGCGGGTTTGCCGTCGATGGTCACGCGGTGGCTGATCGGGTCGAGCAGCAGGCCACCGACTTCAATCGGCGCTTCGCCATCGGTCGGCCCGGCGCGGCGCAGCACGGCTTTCAGGCGCGCTACCAGTTCCCGTGGGGAAAACGGCTTGGTGATGTAGTCGTCGGCGCCGACTTCCAGGCCCTGGATCTTGTTGTCCTCTTCGCCCTTGGCGGTGAGCATGATGATCGGGATATCCCCGGTCAGCTCGTCGCGCTTGAGGCGTCGCGCCAGTTCGATACCTGACGTGCCGGGAAGCATCCAGTCCAGCAGGATCAGGTCGGGCTTGCGGTCGACGATGATGGCGTGGGCCTGTTGAGAGTTTTCTGCTTCCATGCAGTCATAGCCGGCCATCTCCAACGCAACGGCGATCATCTCGCGGATGGGTGCCTCGTCGTCGACGATCAGAATGCTCCTGCCAACCATGGGGTAATCCTCTTGTCATTTAACTGTCTTGCGCCGCATTAGATAACGGAATTATTGCAGTCGTGTGACAGTTATTTCCTGGCCCGGCAGCAAGGGGGATCCTGGACTAAGCTTTTCAGTCCGAATCCTGACAACCACAAAAGAAGGTTTCCATGACTTACTTCACCCAATCCATCAAGGTTCTGGCGGTCACGGCTGCACTGGCGCTGCCGACCTGGGCGTTCGCGGCTGAACCGGCGATGGAAAAAGACGGCATGTTCACCGATCACAAAGGCATGACGCTGTACACATTTGACAAGGACAAGGATGGCAAGTCTGCGTGTAATGGCGAATGCGCGGTCAAGTGGCCGCCGCTTAAGGCTGAAAGTACCGCCACTCCTTCGGGAGAATGGACCGTTATCACCCGTGACGATGGAGCTTCGCAATGGGCCTATGATGGCGATCCGCTGTACACCTATGCCGACGACGAGAAGGCGGGCGACAAGAAAGGTGATGGGAAAGGCGGCGTTTGGCATATCGCCAAGCCCGACTGACCACCCCGAAACGCTTTTGTGGCGAGGGAGCTTGCTCCCGCTGGGCTGCGAAGCAGTCCCAAAATCTTGCGGTCGCTGCGCAACCGAGCGGGAGCAAGCTCCCTCGCCACAAAGCCTTTCATGACCCAAGGTTCAGTGTTGGACCGGCGGTCTCAGCGCAACGCGTAATCCAGCACAATCCCCACGAAAATCGCCAACCCGGCCCAGTGGTTGTGCAGGAACGCCTGGAAGCAACGCATCCGGTCCCTGCCACGGGTGTACCAGAATTCCCAGGCGAAGCATGCGGCAGCGGCCACCAGCCCCAGGTGGAACCAGCCGCCCAGCTGGAATTTCGATCCGGCCAGCAGCAGGCAAGCCAAGGCCAGGCCTTGCAGCGTCAGGATGATCACCCGATCGGCATCGCCAAACAGGATCGCCGTGGACTTCACGCCGATGCGCAGGTCATCGTCCCGGTCGGTCATGGCGTAATAGGTGTCGTAGCCCACCGTCCACAGCAGGTTGGCGATGTACAGCAACCACGCGGCCGCCGGCAGATGTCCGGTTTCGGCAGTGAACGCCATCGGCATGCCCCAGGAGAATGCCGCGCCCAGCACCACTTGCGGGTAGTAGGTATAGCGCTTCATGAACGGGTAGCTGAACGCCAGCGCCAGGCCCCCGAGGGACAACAGGATGGTCGGTGCATTGGTGCACAGCACCAGCAGGAAGCTCACGCTCATCAGCACGGCGAAGAACACCAGCGCTTCTTTCGAACTGATCTTGCCGCTCACCAGCGGGCGCTGCTCGGTGCGTTTGACGTGGCCGTCGACCTTGCGGTCGGCCCAGTCATTGATCACACAGCCGCCGGCGCGGGTCAGCACCACGCCGAGGACGAAAATCACCACGTTGGCGATGGACGGCGAGCCTTCACCGGCAATCCACAACGCCCACAGCGTCGGCCACAGCAGCAGGTAGATGCCGATGGGCTTGTCCATACGGGTCAGTTGCACGAAGTCCCACGCCCGTGGATTCAGGCGATTCAAGGATTTGAGCAGTTGCACGTACATCAGAAATTCTCCGAATAGGCGCGGGCGACGGTCCACAAGCGTGGCAGGAAGATTTCCGCCACCAGCACGCTCAACGCACCGCGATCGAAACGTGAACGGCGACCCCACAGCCCGCTGGCGCGGACGTCTTCCGGCAACCCGGCCTCGGGGTAATGGCAAACCTCGATGGCCCGGCGCTGGAACGCCTGGTCGCAAAACAGCAATTCGCCCAGGGAGCGGCTGCCCAGTTCGTCCATCTGCAACCCGTCACCCTGCAAGGCGCTGCGCGCCGCCACACTGCGGGCGAACACCCAAGGCTGGTCGCGGCCGCGCAGATACACTTCGCGTACCCAGCCCTCGCTGCCCTCGGCCAGGTCCAGGGCGGCACATTCGTCGGCGCGTAACGGCTGCCAGCCTTCGAACAGCGGCGTCACGCTGAAATGGCCGTCCGACAGGCGCGTGAGGCGCCGGGTCAGGGAGCCTTCGTCGAACAGCCAATCGAGCACACCCGCATCGGGGCGGGGCGACAGCAGGTGCTGGGGCAGCCATTGGAGTGTAGGAAATATCGAATTTGTATGCGGCACAGAGGTCTTGAATGGCAGCAAATGAGGCCGCGAGCTTACCATGTCGGTCGCGGGTTTTGACGGGCCCGGCCGGCTGCCCTGCTGATCGTGCTTGCATCTGTCGCAACCGATCAGTACAAAACGGCCCTGAGCCGGAAAATACCGGCCAAGGCCTGACATCTTGAGGAAGTATTGGAATGAAGAAGTGGCAATGTATCGTCTGCGGCCTGATCTACAACGAAGCTGACGGCTGGCCTGACGATGGCATCGCGCCCGGCACCCGCTGGGAGGATGTACCGGCAGACTGGCTGTGCCCGGACTGCGGCGTCGGCAAAATGGATTTCGAAATGATCGAAATCAACTGATCGTTTCATCAAATGGAGAGCAACATGAGCGCACCTGTCGTCATCGTCGGTACAGGCCTGGCCGGTTATAACCTGGCCCGGGAGTTTCGCAAGCTCGACAGCGAAACCCCGTTGCTGCTGATCACTGCGGACGACGGTCGCTCGTATTCCAAGCCGATGCTCTCCACAGGCTTTGGCAAGAACAAAGACGCCGACGGCCTGAGCATGGCCGAGCCGGGGGCCATGGCCGAGCAACTCAAGGCCGAAGTGCGCACCCATACCCGCATCAGCGGCATCGATCCGGGCCACAAACGGCTATGGATCGGCGAAGAGGCGGTGAACTACCGCGACCTGATCCTGGCCTGGGGCGCCGAAACCGTGCGCGTGCCGGTACAGGGCGATGGCGCGGACCTGATCTTCCCCATCAACGACCTGGAAGACTACGCACGCTTCAGGGCCGCGGCGGCCGGCAAGCGTCGGGTGTTGTTGCTGGGTGCCGGCCTGATTGGCTGCGAGTTCGCCAACGACCTGAGCCTGGGTGGCTACGAAGTACAACTGGTGGCGCCGTGCGAGCAAGTCATGCCGACGCTGCTGCACCCGGCCGCCGCGGCAGCGGTCCAGGCCGGGCTGGAAAGCCTCGGTGCGCGCTTCCACTTGGGCCCTGTGCTCAACCGCTTGCAGAAGGTCGCCGACGGTCTGGAGGCGCATCTGTCCGACGGCCAGGTGATTGCCTGCGACCTGGTGGTCTCGGCCATCGGCCTGCGTCCCCGTATCGACCTGGCAGCCGCGGCCGGCCTGGTGGTCAACCGTGGTGTCGTGGTCGACCGTCACCTGAAGACCTCTCACGCCAATATCTACGCCCTGGGCGACTGCGCCGAGGTCGACGGCTTGAACCTGCTGTATGTCATGCCGCTGATGAGTTGCGCCAGGGCCCTGGCCCAAACCCTGGCCGGCAACCCGACTGCCGTCAGCTACGGCCCCATGCCGATTACCGTAAAAACCCCGGTGTGCCCCTTGGTGGTGTCGCCGCCACCGCGAGGCCGCGAGGGCGTGTGGAGCGTCGA
Source organism: Pseudomonas fluorescens (assembly GCF_001307275.1). Classification (NCBI taxonomy): domain Bacteria; kingdom Pseudomonadati; phylum Pseudomonadota; class Gammaproteobacteria; order Pseudomonadales; family Pseudomonadaceae; genus Pseudomonas; species Pseudomonas fluorescens. Next base: position 2,494,129 of record NZ_CP012831.1, on the reverse strand, counting down.
GGGGCAGGGGGCGGACATCAAGGCGCTGTGCCGCGACGCTCAAGGCAACCTGTTGGGTTATGCCCTGACAGGCACGGCGGTGATGGAGAAACTGGCGCTGAACAAGGAGCTTCCAGCCCTGCTGGCGTAAATACTGGTCGTTCTGTCGCAAAAACCCTACTTTTGGTCCCACAAAGGTCGCCCGGACACTGGCGCCGTTTTCGGCACCGTGCCATCCTCACTTCCGTCTGCCGCAGAGTAGAGCCTGCGGCGCCTTAGGGGCTGTTCCAAAGAGAGCAGCACGGACATAACAACAAAAAAACCGTCAAAGGGGCTTCATTCATGCGTAAACCAGAACTCGCCGCCGCTATCGCGGAAAAAGCAGACCTCACCAAAGAACAAGCCAACCGCGTCCTCAACGCCGTCCTGGAAGAAATCACCGGCGCCCTGCACCGCAAGGACAGCGTTACCCTGGTGGGCTTCGGCACTTTCCTGCAACGCCACCGCGGCGCCCGCACTGGCAAAAACCCACAGACCGGTGAGCCGGTGAAGATCAAGGCCAGCAACACCGTTGCCTTCAAACCAGGCAAGTCCTTGAAAGAAAGCGTCAACCCATAATCGCTACGAGTACCTCGGCCGGGGGGAAGAAAGCGGCAATCAAAAGGGCATATCGATGAGTCGGTATGCCCTTTTTTGTGCGGGGTTGCTGGCTGTAGCCAGGCATCCAATGTGGGAGCGAGCTTGCTCGCGATAGCGGTGAGTCAGCTTGCTTCAATGGTGTCGGTACTGTCGTCATCGCGAGCAAGCTCGCTCCCACGTAGGAACGGCGTCAAGCCTGATGGCATGCATAACGACGAACAAGTGTGGGAGCGAGCTTGCTCGCGATGACGTCCGCCTAGTCAGCGGAAGTCTTCGGCTGCGCCAATACCTTCAAGGCCGCCTTGCGCGCTTCGATCGGCAATTCGCCCAGCTTTTCCACCGCAGCATAAAAGGCAACCCAATCACCGCCCTCGCGCCTGAACAGCGCCGCAAATGCCGGCACCCACTGGTCATACAGCCCGAACGGCAATAGTCGCGCATTGTTCAGTGGCGCGTAGACCCAGGCGTCATAGCGTTTGTCGCCCGCCCACTGGGTGTCGCGCATTTGCACATAGTCCGCACGCAGGCGCTCGAACTCCTCAGCTTTGCGTTGGCGCATCTGTTCGGCTGTCAGGGGCTGGGCGTAGAGGGTTTCCAGGCGCTGGCGGGTGTCGAGGACCAGTTGGATGAACTGGTCGCGCTGGCGCACCTGCTTGCCGTTATCCGGCGCCAACCCACGACTGGCACGCCATTGCCGGGTGCCTTCCTGTTCAACGAAGGTGGCGAAGGACTCATTGAATTCGGTGTCGTCCTTTACATAAAACCGCTGGTGCGCCAGTTCATGAAAGATCAGCGTCGCCAGGCGTTCGTCGCCCCAGTGCATCATCGAGCTCAGGATCGGATCGTTGAACCAGCCCAGCGTCGAATAGGCCTCCACACCGCCAATTGCCACGTCCATGCCCTGCAAGCGCTGCAACGCGGCCTCGCCACGGGCGGCGCCCTGGCTGTAATAACCGCGATAAGCCACGCAACCGGCAATGGGGAAACAATGATTCTGCGGCGCCAGGGAAAATTCTGGCGTGGCAAAGACATTCCAGACGACGAATGGCCGGCCTATATCCGCATACAGGCGATAGCTTCGATTGTCCGGTAAATGCAGGTGATCGCTGGCAAACGTCCGTGCCTCGCGCGCCTGGGCCAGGTGCGCCTTGAGTTGGGGATCGCGAGCGGGGTCGGCGATGACTTGGTCGATAGGCTCTCGGGCTTGCAACAACCGCAGCTGTCCGCCGACGAGCTGGCTGTAGTAACCGACGCTACTGCAACCGTTCAGTAACAAAAGCAGGAGGCCTGGAAACAAAATCTGGAAAACACGGTCGAGTAACCGATGGCTTGAACGCGGCCTGATCAATTGGAATCACCCTGGGAAGTCTGCCCACAGACTATCTCGCTTGCCTGGAGCTTCGCTATGCGCGTGTTGATGCTGACGAGTGGCCTGTTGCTGCTGACCGGTTGCGCCGGTTTGCCTGATCCTGATCCCTCCCAGGCGTGGATCGACCTGGGGAACCAGCAGGACACCGCGCTACAAGCGCTGGAAGTCGATGACAAGATGTCCATTGACCGGCGTTATTTCGAAGTGCAACCCGGCAGCCATGAGCTGACGGTGCGTTATCAATTTGCCGTCGAGCCCGGCAACATCGGCCCGGATGCCGAGCCGCTGTGGCGCGATTGCCGGTTGAACCTGAAATTCAAGGACTTCAACGCCGGCCAACGTTACCAGCTGCAGGCCGGCAGCATTGGTTTCCGACCGTGGGCCAAGCTGTACGATCAGCAGCGCAAAGTGGTGGGGCAAGGTACGCCGGCGGGCTGCCAACAAACGTGATTGGCGCTATGCTCAGTGTCCGGTTTTAAGGAAACTCACGATGCGCTTATCCTTGCTGTTACTGGCCCTGGTCTCCATGAGCGGTTGTGCAACGAGCCCGCTGCCCCAGGTCGACCCGAACATGGCGTGGGTTGATTTCGCGACCCCCATGCCGGGCGGAAAAATGCTGATGGCTGAAAGCCTGGACGGCCAGCGATTGCGAGACGGACGGATCTTTCAGGTTTCGCCGGGCAGCCACGAATTGAAAGTGCGCTTCGACTTCGAAGTGTTCAGTGGCGGTGGCCTGGGCATGCAAGCCGAACCGCAAGAACGGCTGTGCTACATGCTCGTGCGTTACGACCATTTCGAGGCCGGCCAACGCTATCGGCTGGAGGCTCGCAACCTGGCATTCACACCCAGCGCCCGGCTCTATGATGCCAAGCGTCAAATCGTGGCCGAAGAGCGACAAGTCAACTGTGTTCCGTAGGACGCCCTAGCGGTCGTTCTTCTGGTAAATGATTTTCTTCGTGCCGTTTTCGCAAGTGCCCACCACCATGTTCTGGTCGTGGACTTCGTCATTCGTGACGATTTCCAGCGTGTAGGACGATACGTTATTGGCCTGGATCTTCGCTTCGATTTCCGCTTTCAGCTCTTCACAGGATTTGGGGGCGGCAAGGGCTGATGTCGCGAATGCGCAGCCGATGACCACCAGGGCTGATCGTTTCATGTTCGAATTCCTCATGGCAGCGCGCACTGCCTGTGCGCTGAAACTGCGGCTTCATTCGACCATAATTGCGCCAGGGTAAACAGCTCGACCGCATTCAAAAAACGCAGCCTTCGCCAACGCTGCAAAGGCTGCGATCCTTGCATGCGTCAGCTCACCAGCGTCGCATCCAGGGTGATGTTGGCGTTCAGCACCTTGGAAACCGGACACCCTTCCTTGGCCTTCTTGCTCAGCTCATCGAATTGCGCCTGGCTGGCACCGGGGATTTTCGCCTTGAGCACCAGCTTGACCGCCGTGATCGCAAAACCGCCCTCGACCTGGTCCAGGGTCACTTCGGCGTTGGTGTCGATGCTGTCGGCCTTGAGCCCGGCATCGCCGAGGATCATCGAAAAGGCCATGGAAAAGCAGCCAGCATGGGCCGCGCCGATCAACTCCTCGGGGTTGGTCCCTTTGCCGCCTTCGAATCGTGCCTTGAAGCCATACGGCGCTTCGCGCAACACACCGGTTTCCGTGGAGATGGAGCCGATACCGGTTTTCAGGTCACCTTCCCAATGAGCCGATGCTTTCTTGATGATAGCCATGTCTGCCTCCTGAAGAGTCGGCGCGAAAGCCGCGCCTGTGTGTTTTTTAGCTGTCTGGGTTGTGAGGATAGACCGCCTGTAAAAGTTCACCCTGTCGATTAGCCGACGAATTTAGTAGGAAATTTCGTCGCTGCTATTGAAACTCGGGTATATGCCCACATTGCATGGAACACACCTATAGAAACGGCAGGCTTTTGCCCGTAGGAAAAGCCCGGAACGCCGTTGGAGATCCCGGCCCATGAAACAGCTGTCCGACGTGAAATTCTCAACCCTCGACCTGGTGCCTGTCCGCGCCGATGGCAATGCCGCCCAGTCCTTGCGCAACTCGCTGGATCTGGCGCAGCACGTGGAAAAGTACGGCTATACCCGCTTCTGGGTGGCCGAACACCACAACATGGACGGTATCGCCAGTTCGGCGACGGCAGTGCTGCTGGGCTATCTGGCGGGGGGCACTTCGACCATTCGCGTCGGCTCCGGGGGCGTCATGCTGCCCAATCATGCGCCGTTGATCATTGCCGAGCAGTTCGGCACGCTGGAGAGCCTCTACCCGGGTCGAATCGATTTGGGCCTGGGACGTGCGCCAGGATCCGACCAGATGACCGCGCGGGCGCTGCGTCGCGAGCGTTCCGGCAGTGCGGACGATTTCCCCGAGGACGTGGCCGAGCTGATGCGCTATCTCGGCCCGCGCACCCCGGATCAACGCATCATCGCCATGCCCGGCACCGGGACCAACGTGCCGGTATGGCTGCTGGGTTCGAGCCTGTTCAGTGCGCAATTGGCCGGTGAGCGCGGTTTGCCCTACGCATTCGCCTCCCATTTCGCACCACGCTTCATGCACGAGGCGATTCGCATCTACCGTAACCACTTCAAACCGTCAGCGGTGCTCGACAAGCCTTATGTGATGCTCGGCGTGCCGCTGGTCGCGGCGGATACCGATGAACAGGCCGACTACTTGGCGACGTCGGTGTATCAGCGGATCCTGGCGCTGATGCGTGGCCAGAGCCTGGTGCAGCGTCCGCCGGTGGAAACCATGAACGGTCTCTGGCTGCCCCATGAGAAAGAGGCGGTTGGCGATTTCCTGGGCCTGGCCATGGTCGGCAGTCCGCAGAAGATTCGCGCCAAGCTGCAGGTATTGATCGAGCAAACCCAGGCCGATGAGCTGATTTTCACCAGTGACCTGTACGAACACGCCGATCGCTTGCACTCCTACGAGTTGCTGGCGCAGGTCATGAAAGGCTGAATGACGCCCATGAAAAAGCCGACGCGATGCGTCGGCTTTGATGTTCGAAAAGAATCATTTTTTATAGATGATTTCTTTCGCACCGCCCTCACATTTGCCGACGACTTTTCCGTCAGTCGCTGTGCCTTTATCGACGATTTCCAGCGAATAACCTGACACGCCCTTGGCGTCCAGCTTCGCTGCGATCTCGCTTTTCAGCTCTTCGCAGGGCTTACCGGCCGCAAACGCACCACCGGCAAGGCTCAGCAAACCCAGGGCCACCATCAACTTTTTCATCGCTCGCACTCCTTGGTCGGATCAAATAGGGCAGGTATTGGAAAAACGTCATGCGCAGACCATAGCGCATCGCCACTCCCTATGGCACTCCGCCAGCGTGCAAGTTCAAAAGAACCTCAGCTATTGGCTATCCGGAACCCGACTTTGATGGTCACTTGAAAGTGCGCGGCCCGGCCATTTTCGATGTGGCCGCGGGTTTCCGTGACTTCGAACCATTCCAGATGCTTGAGGCTTTTGCTGGCCTCGGCCAAGGCATTGTTGATGGCGTCTTCAATGCTGGTGGGAGACGAGCCGACCAGCTCGACTTTTTTGTAAGTGTGGTGATCACTCATGGGGATTCTCCTTGGTTGTGTTTAACAGCCTAGCAGCGATTTTTCGCCTTACGTGTGTCGTCGTTCGCGCGCTGAAGTTCAGATTTACTGCACTTTCAGAAACGACTGGAGTCCCAATTCACACACGCCACTCAACCACTGCAGGAGAGAGCCACCATGGCCAGCAATTCGTTACGCAAAGCCTCGTTGCAAAGCATGGAAGCGGAGATCGAGAGTCTGCTCAAGTCGTTGGAAAGCCTGAAGGACGACGCCTCTGACGAGTCGCGTAAGACCCTCAAGTCGCTCAAGGCCAATGCCGAGAGCGCGCTGAAACATTCTCGTCATCTGCTCAGCGATGCCTATGAAGAGGTCAAGGTGAAAACCCGTGAAACCGGGATCGCCACACGCGACTACGCGCAGGAACACCCATGGACCACGGCCGGTGTCGCAGTCGGTGCACTGGGTCTGCTGGCTGCTTACCTGCTGTGCAAGCGCGGTGACTGAGTCGGTTGGCTCAGCTCATGCCTGAGCCACTGGGCCAATTGCCGAGCGCGCCCGTCTGCGGCGCGCTTGGGCAGCCACAACGCCAGTCGCGCCGCGGTTTCATCGAAGCCCCATGGCGCGACCAGGCGACCGGCGCGTACGTCCTCGGCCACCAGCGGCTCGGGCGCGATCGCCACGCCTAACCCCGCGACGGCGGCCTCCAGCAAATAATACAAATGCTCGAATCCTTGCCCGAACTTCAGGGCCTGGGGTTCCAGGGCGTTTTGTCGTGCCCAGGTCGGCCAGGCCTGGGGGCGGGACGTGGTGTGCAGCAACGGCTCGTCCAGCAGCGCGTTGGCCGGTGCGGCTTGCAAGCGGGCGAATCCGGCGTAGTGGGGGCTCATCACGGGGCCGATCCGCTCGCTCGCCAGTTCGTACACCTGCATATCGGCCGGCCACGGCGGCTCGGCGAAGACCAGCAAGGCGTCCAGCCCCGGTCGCCTGGGGTCCAGGTCGCCTTCGCCGGCGGACAGGTGCAGGCGCAAATCCGGCAGGTCGGCGTTGAGCCTGCCCAGGCGGGGAATGAACCAGCGCGCCAGCAGGCTTCCCGAGCAGCCCAGGACAAACGGGGCATCTGCCGTACTTTGCATCAGCTCCGCGCAAACGCCGCGCAACCGCTCGAACGCATCGGCGCTGACGTCCCGCAGGCGCATGCCTGCATCTGTGAGTTTAAGGCCGCGCCCGTCCTTGATGAACAAGCTGACGCCCAAATGCTCTTCCAGCACCTTCAGCTGTCGACTCACGGCCCCATGGGTGACATGCAGCTGTTCGGCCGCCTGGCTTACGCTATTCAGGCGGGCGGTAGCCTCGAAGGCGCGCAAGGCGTTGAGCGGGGGAAGATCATGGCTCATTTTATCTGTGAGTTTTCCTGACAGGTTGTGGCGATCTTATCGGTTTTCACTGGGGGATGTCAGGGGTAGAGTGAACCTCATAGTCTTTCAACGCATTTGCCTGGAGCGCCCGATGACCCAGCCTACGACCCCTTTCAACCTGCGCAGCGGCCCCGACGCCAACGGCCTGTTCGGTGCATTCGGCGGCCGCTATGTGGCCGAGACCCTGATGCCGCTGATCCTTGATCTGGCCCGTGAATACGAAGTGGCGAAGGAAGATCCGGCCTTCATTGAGGAATTGGCCTACTTCCAGCGCGACTACGTCGGTCGCCCAAGCCCGCTCTACTTCGCCGAGCGCCTGACCGAATACTGCGGCGGCGCCAAGATCTATCTCAAGCGTGAAGAGCTGAACCACACCGGCGCGCACAAGATCAACAACTGCATCGGCCAGATCCTGCTGGCGCGGCGCATGGGCAAAAAACGCATCATCGCCGAGACCGGCGCCGGCATGCACGGCGTGGCCACCGCCACCGTGGCCGCGCGTTTCGGTCTGGATTGCGTGATCTACATGGGCACCACCGACATCGAGCGTCAGCAGGCCAACGTGTTCCGCATGAAGCTGCTGGGTGCCGAAGTGATCCCGGTGGTCGCCGGTACCGGCACGCTGAAGGACGCCATGAACGAGGCCCTGCGCGACTGGGTCACCAACGTCGACAGCACGTTCTACCTGATCGGCACTGTGGCAGGCCCGCATCCGTATCCGGCCATGGTGCGCGACTTCCAGGCCGTGATCGGCAAGGAAACCCGCGATCAACTGCAAGCCCAGGAAGGTCGCCTGCCGGATAGCCTGGTGGCGTGCATCGGCGGTGGCTCCAACGCCATGGGCCTGTTCCACCCGTTCCTGGACGACAAGAGTGTCGAGATCATCGGCGTCGAAGCCGCCGGTTATGGCATCGAGACCGGCAAGCACGCGGCGAGCCTGAACGGCGGCGTTCCGGGTGTACTGCACGGCAACCGCACCTTCCTGTTGCAGGACGACGACGGCCAGATCATCGATGCCCATTCGATTTCCGCAGGTCTCGACTACCCCGGTATCGGCCCTGAACATGCCTGGTTGCACGACATTGGTCGCGTCCAGTACACCTCGGTGACCGACGCCGAAGCCCTGGAAGCCTTTCACAAATGCTGTCGCCTGGAAGGGATCATTCCTGCACTGGAAAGCGCCCACGCCCTGGCGGAAGTGTTCAAACGCGCACCCAACTTGCCGAAAGATCACCTGATGGTGGTCAACCTGTCCGGCCGTGGCGACAAAGACATGCAAACCGTGATGCACCACATGGAACAGTCCCAGCAGGAGAAACACTGATGAGCCGCCTGCAAACCCGTTTTGCCGAACTCAAGGAACAGAACCGCGCCGCCCTGGTCACTTTCGTCACGGCCGGCGACCCGAACTACGACACGTCGCTGGCGATTCTCAAGGGGCTGCCGGCGGCCGGTGCCGACGTGATCGAGTTGGGCATGCCGTTCACCGACCCGATGGCCGACGGCCCGGCGATCCAGTTAGCGAATATTCGTGCCTTGGGCGCCCAGCAGAACCTGGCGAAAACCCTGCAGATGGTTCGCGAGTTCCGTCAGGACAATACCGAGACGCCGCTGGTGCTGATGGGCTACTTCAACCCGATCCACCGTTATGGCGTGCAACGTTTCATTGACGAAGCGCTGGATTGCGGTGTCGATGGCCTGATCGTTGTGGACATGCCGCCCGAGCACAACAGCGAACTGTGCGAACCGGCCCAGGCGGCTGGCTTGGACTTCATCCGCCTGACGACGCCGACCACCGACGATGTGCGCTTGCCGACGGTGCTTAACGGCAGTTCGGGGTTTGTGTACTACGTGTCGGTGGCGGGCGTGACCGGGGCCGGTGCCGCGACGCTGGAGCATGTGGAAGAGGCCGTGGCGCGTCTGCGTCGCCATACCGATCTGCCCATCAGCATTGGTTTCGGTATTCGTACGCCGGAGCAGGCTGCCGCCATCGCACGATTGGCTGATGGGGTGGTGGTGGGCTCGGCGCTGATCGACCATATCGCCAGCGCCGAAACATCGGAACAGGCAATTGATGGGGTGTTGAGCTTGTGTGCCGCCCTGGCCGATGGTGTGCGCAAGGCGCGTCTCAGCTGATTTGATTCAGCTGACAGCCACGAAAAAAGGGTTCAGAACGGGGTTCTGAACCCTTTTTTTATTCCACCTGGAGCAGTCTTGGCGCTGCTCTTTGCAGGGTCAAGGCAGCTCCAACCCGCCCCCGGCCTTGTGCAGCTTGCGCAAATGCTCGCCAATCTCTTTCACATTGGCCTCGCTCGCCGCAATTTCAGCCGCGCGGCTCGGTTCGAGCAATGCCCGGACTTCCTTGTCCAGATCGCCTGTCAGCGTTTGCAGTTGTTTCTGCCGTAAGCTGCTTTCCGATTCCAAGCGTTGCCATTCGCTGGGTTGCGGCAAGCCGTAGCCACTGCTGCCCAACAGTTCGGCCGGACGGCTCAGGAAACCGCTGTTGGCGAGGATCTGCTGCAGCGTCGCATTGGCCCTTTCCATCCCGCCGTTCTGCAATTCACGGGCACCCAGGTAGCGCTGTTTGACTTCATCCTGCGCCAACAACAATTGCCGGCGATAACTGGCCTGTTCCAGCAGCAACAACGCCGCGCTGGTGCGCAGGTCGGCCTGTTCGAACCAGACCCGGCGTTCGGCGGCGTCGAGGGCCAGCCAGTCTTCCACCGTTTGTTGCTTGATCGGCAGATACTTCTTCAGCACATCGAACATCGCCTGGTACCGCTCGCGGAATGAGTCGAAGCGGTAGCCCAGCCGCAAGGCTTCCTTGGGATCATCCAGCACGCTGGTATCCGCCAGGCCCCGGCCCTTGAGTACCTCCAGCAGGCCGTTGGGCATGATGCTGTCCAGGCCCTTGAGTTGCTCGTTATTGCTGCCGCTGCGCAACAGTTTCAAGCTCTCCACGGCGCAGTTATTGGACAGGAAGTAATAGTTGCCGTCGTAGCTCCAGTGCATTTCGGCGGCGTGCTCGACCGTTTCCTCGATCTCGGTGCGTGACAGGTTCAGCGGCACCGATGCCAGGCTGCGCAGCTCGGTCTTGGTGTATTCGTCGATCACCTGGGCCAACGGCAATACGAACAGGCGCGACGGGTATTTGCCGACCAGCCCGTCCCAGCTCGACAACTGCACATCGCCCACGAAGGCGCGGTATGACAGCACCAGGTGTTGGTCCAGATCCAGTCGGCAGTCCGGGCCACGTGGGCGGCCCGGTGCGCAGATCACCAGCCGGAGCATGCTGTGGCCCCAGCGGCTCACCCAGTTCTGATTGGCCTCGGCCAGCAGGTAATCGATGGCATAGACCCGTTCCGGATCGACCTTGCCCAGCGGTGTCTTGGCGAAATCGTTTCCGGCGTTGAGGAAGGCGAACGATTGGGCGCAGGTGTCCTTGGCGGCGGGGGCCCAACCGAAGTGTTCCTGGTAATAGCGATACAGGGCGGGGCGTCGGCAGGCATAGCTGGAGTCCAGGAGGAAGTACTCCATGTTGACCGCGACGAACTCCTTGGGGCTGCTCGTTTCATAGAGATCCGGGCTGCGGGCGACCTGGCGGTTGTGCTGTTCCCGTTCGCCGCGACGGCCGACGTATTGTGGCCAGCCGGCGAGGTCCAACAAGCGAGGATCATCGCTGAGGGTGAAACGGCGGTCGTTCTGGCCCCGGCATTCATCGGGAAGACCGATCAACCCGGCGCTGCTGTTGCGTCGAGTGCAACGCTGGATCAGTGCGCGTTCGGTCTCTGGCCATAGACGCGAGCGATCATAGATGTGGGTCAGTTCGTGCAGGACCGTGGCGAGCATTTCCCGGCGCACGGTGCCGTGGGGGCGATGGGTCTTTTGCGTCGCGGCGCTGCCGTCGACAAGGCTGTCGAGCAGGTTGCTATTGAGGTCCAGTTGCGACACCAGCGAGGCCTGGCCGTAGGCATTGGCCGGCATCTGGTCGGTCCAGCCGACATCGATGCGCCGGTCCAGCCGCTCGATGAAGCGCGGCGGCAGGGCCTGCATGGCTTCATCGAGCAGTGCCTGGCTGGCCTGCTGTTGCGCCGGGCTCAGGCCTTCGACGTTGAGGTGCAATTGCAGGCCGGCCTGGGCCATGCTGCCCGTGAGCAGCAAGACCCCGGCCGCCAGCCAGGCGGCGAACCGCCTCACAATGCGAGGATGGCTTCGGCGAGAACCTGGTCACTGGCGTCGCGGGCTTCCGGCACGCGGGTGCGCAAGGTGTCGAAGGCGGCCTCGAGATGAGCGCCACGAATTTCACCATTGCTGGCGACAAAACTGGCCGCATCGTCATGGGCTTCGCGGACGATTTTCGAATCACGGATGGACGTGGTGGTGTCGGAAGTGAAATCGATCGTGCGCTGGGAAGCGCGAACGATGATGTTACTGGTGGCTACCAGGGTATGTGCCTGGGCCACATCGGCCAACACCAGCAGGCCTAAGGCGGCAGCAATCAGCGGGCTACGCATGGAACGACTCCGGAAAAATGAGGATAACTATTGGACGAGAATTGCCTGTGCCAGTTCAAGGTCGCTGACGTGAAGTTTTGGCTGGGCCCGGCGCAGGTAATCCAGGGCCGATTCCAGTTGTGCTCCTCGCAGTTGCCCGTCGCTGGCGACGAATGCCGCAGCGTCATCGTGAGCGGCGACGATCAGTTTATGGTCGAAGGGCGCGGAGGTCACCATGCTCGTGGCATAGCCGCTGACCACCACTTGCTGGGTGGACACATCGAAGGCATGGGCCGGAGCAGACCAGCAAAAAACGATGAAGAAAGACGCGATGAACAGATCTGAGTAGAAACGCATGGGACTCGACGGTTGATGGCGAGTTTGAAGGCTAGCGCAAACCTGCGGGCCAGAGCCAGCGCTGAAACATCGGAACACCATTTGGCGCCCGATGTTTCATGTTGCGTCAGATCACCAGGATGGCCTGGGCCAATTGCGCATCGGTGGCGTTGAGCTGTGGTGCCTGCTGGCGGATGTAATCCAGGGCGCTTTCCAGTTTCACACCACGGATGGCGCCTTCGCTGGCGACGAAGCTGGCGGCGTCATCACGGGCGGCTTGAACGATCTTGTTGTCACGCAGGGATGAGGTTGCATCGGAGGTCACGTCGGAGGTGGCCTTGAGTGCTCCGACGATGGAGTCGGTGGTGACGATGAAGCTGCTGGCGTTGGAGTGGGCGGCTACGGCCAGCAGGGCAACTGCGCTGAGCAGGCGAAGACGGATCATGATGAAACTCCTTGAATGATGGGTGATGCAGGTGCGTGTAGCTGGAAGAGGAGACGCATGCTCGACTCGCTTCGCCACGTTCGCCTCGATATTAGGACAGGAACGCGTTGGCTGACAGCCCTTGCGGTGCTCATTGACTGCATGGGGTCGACGTACTGTACTGGTGTGTTTTATATCTTGTTTAAACTGTTATGTCTCCAAGGCTCTCGTCAAAATCAGGCCCCCGAAACGACAAGACCCGTCGCGGTTACCCGCGACGGGTCTTGTGTGTTCAATTCGGTGCTGGCGGTGGACCCGGTGGGTCAGGGCCAGCGACGCTGAGTTAGCGCCAGAACGGCTTGCTCAGCTCTTCGTAGCGTTGTGCTTCGCTGATACCGGCATCAGCCAGCAGGCGCGAATCCAGACGAGCCAGTTGGTGACGGCTGGCGATGCGGCGCTGCCACAACATCAGGTTGGCGATAACGCGAAGAGGCAGGGAAGCCTGGTTTTTTTCAGCTTTGTCTTCGAAAAACAGCTCGGAACTGAGTGTACGTTCCATGGTTGACATCCTTCCGCTTGTGGCGGGATTAGGTAGTGGTTTGACTGGTGCCCATGATCCTCTCGTTTGGCCAGTCTCTCTAGATACAGTTCACCTGTATTGTGAGAGACCAGTTAACTGTTAAAGAGCGGTGTACTGGTCAATATTGAGGCAACTGTACCTGTCTGCACGATGTTGGTGCATTTTTGCGTGTTGGGGGTAGCTTTGTGGGAAAAGACTGTAAGAAAATACCGGTACAGCAGTACAGTTTTTGACGGATAAGGCTTGAATGACGGTCTTCAACCAAAACTGTATTTGCGATAACGGTGATCCAGCTGTATCAGACGGCCAACATGCGCCCGGTTTCTTCGAGGTTCAGGTGCCAACTCAGTGCATCGCGCAGGATATGCGGGGTATGTCCGCCCAAGGCGCACGCGGCGTCGAAATACTCATTCAAGGCTTGGTGGTAGGTGGGGTGCACGCAATTGTCGATGATCACTCGCGCGCGTTCCCTTGGCGCCAGGCCCCGCAGGTCGGCCAGACCGATCTCGGTGACCAGGATGTCGACGTCATGTTCGGTATGGTCCACATGGCTGACCATCGGCACGACGCTGGAAATGGCCCCACCCTTGGCAATCGACTTGGTGACGAAAATCGCCAGGTGGGCATTGCGGGCGAAATCCCCCGAGCCGCCGATGCCATTCATCATCCGCGTGCCGCAGACATGGGTGGAATTGACGTTGCCGTACAAGTCGAACTCCAGTGCGGTGTTGATAGCAATGATGCCCAGGCGACGCACGACCTCGGGATGGTTGGAGATCTCTTGTGGGCGCAGGACCAGCTTGTCCTTGTACCTTTCCAGGTTGCCAAACACATCGGCATTACGTCGATCCGACAGCGTGATCGAGCTGCCGGAGGCGAAACTCAGCTTGCCGGCGTCGATGAGGTCAAATGTCGAGTCCTGCAAAACCTCGGAATACATGGTCAGGTCTTCGAACGGGGAATCGATCAGCCCGCACATCACGGCATTGGCGATGTTGCCGATACCAGCCTGCAACGGCCCGAGCTTGTTGGTCATGCGTCCGGCCGAAACCTCCTGCTTGAAGAAATCGATCAGGTGATCGGCAATGGCCTGGGTGTCGCTGTCCGGTGGCGCGACGGTCGAAGGCGAGTCGCCTTGGTTGGTAATGACAATGGCGGCGATTTTTTCCGGCGGGATCGCAATGGCGGGGCTGCCAATACGGTCGTCGACTTTCACCAGGGGAATGGGTGTACGGGTGGGGCGATAGGTCGGGATATAGATGTCGTGCAGCCCTTCCAGATTCGGGTTGTGAGCCAGGTTGATCTCGACGATCACTTGTCGGGCGAAAATGGCGAAGCTGGCTGAATTACCCACCGATGTGGTGGGTACGATATGTCCCTGCTCGGTAATGGCCACGGCTTCGATCACGGCAATATCGGGCAGTTTGAGCTGGCCGTTGCGCAGTTGCTCGACCGTTTCCGAGAGATGTTGATCGATGAACATCACCTTGCCTGCGTTGATCGCCTTGCGCAGCGTGCTGTCGACCTGGAACGGCATGCGTCGCGCCAGTACGCCGGCTTCGGTGAGCTCCTTGTCGAGGTCATTGCCCAGGCTTGCACCGGTCATCAGGCTTATTTTCAGCGGGGTGACCTTGGCGCGTTCAGCCAGGGCATGGGGCACTGCTTTCGCTTCTCCGGCGCGGGTAAAGCCGCTCATGCCGACGGTCATGCCGTCCTGAATCAACAAGGCTGCTTCGGCAGCGCTCATCACTTTATTCAATAACGAAGGCAAGCGGATGCGATCACGGTACATAGGTGGTTATCTCGGGCTGGAAAGCAAGATGCGCAGTCTAGTGAATTAGCGCTGTGCCCGACCCGCTACAAAGGTCGCATTTCAGGCGTCTATTACGAGGGTCTCAGGCAAAACATCATTACCGGATCGGTAACATTTTGCCTTGATACAAATCAAAACGCCCCGACAGGTCGGGGCGTTTTGGGTGAAGCGGCGAGGTTATTCCACCGCTTTGACCATGTCTTCGATGACCTTCTTGGCGTCACCGAACACCATCATGGTCTTGTCGAGATAGAACAGCTCGTTGTCCAGGCCCGCATAGCCGCTGGCCATCGAGCGTTTGTTGACGATGATGGTCTTGGCCTTGAACGCTTCGAGGATCGGCATGCCGGCAATCGGCGACTTCGGATCGTTCTTCGCCGCCGGGTTTACCACGTCGTTGGCGCCCAGCACCAGCACCACGTCGGCCTGGCCGAACTCGGAGTTGATGTCTTCCATTTCGAACACCTGGTCGTAAGGCACTTCGGCCTCGGCCAGCAGGACGTTCATGTGTCCAGGCATGCGACCGGCCACCGGGTGGATCGCGTATTTAACGGTCACGCCGCGATGGGTCAGCTTCTCGGTCAGTTCTTTCAGCGCGTGCTGCGCCCGGGCCACCGCCAGGCCATAGCCCGGCACGATGATCACGGTATCGGCGTTGGTCAGCAGGAAAGTCGCGTCGTCAGCCGAGCCGGATTTCACCGGACGGGCTTCTTTGGAGCCAGCCGGGCCAGCAGCATCTGCGGTATTGCCGAAACCACCGAGCAGCACGTTGAAGAACGAACGGTTCATCGCCTTGCACATGATGTACGAGAGGATCGCACCGCTCGAGCCCACCAGCGAGCCGGCAATGATCAGCATCGAGTTGTTCAGCGAGAAGCCGATACCCGCTGCGGCCCAACCGGAATAGCTGTTGAGCATCGACACCACTACCGGCATGTCCGCGCCGCCGATCGGGATGATGATCAGCACGCCCAGGACAAAGGCCAGGGCCAGCATCAAGGCGAACGCGCCGAGGTTGCCGGTGAACATGAACATCAGGCCCAGGCCCAGCGTGGCAAGGCCCAGGATCAGGTTGAGCTTGTGCTGGCCACCAAACTGTACTGGTGCGCCCTGGAACAGACGGAACTTGTACTTGCCCGAGAGCTTGCCGAATGCGATCACCGAACCGGAGAAGGTGATTGCACCAATGGCTGCGCCGAGGAACAGCTCCAGACGGTTACCGGCTGGAATCGAATCACCCAATTGCTTGACGATACCCAGGGACTGCGGCTCGACGACAGCCGCGATGGCAATGAACACCGCCGCCAGGCCGATCATGCTGTGCATGAACGCCACCAGTTCCGGCATCTTGGTCATTTCGACGCGCTTGGCCATGATCGAGCCGGCGGTACCGCCGACCAGCAGGCCGACGATCACGTAGCCGATGCCGGCGGTCGCCAGTTCGGCCCCCAGTTTGTAGATGAGGCCCACAGTGGTCAGCACCGCCAGCGCCATGCCGAGCATGCCGAACAGGTTGCCTCGGCGGGAGGTGGTGGGGTGCGACAGGCCTTTGAGGGCCTGGATGAAGCAGATCGACGCGATCAGATAGAGCGTCGTTACCAGGTTCATGCTCATTACTTGGGCGCCTCTTCTTTTACGGCTTTCGGGGCTTTTTTCTTGAACATCTCAAGCATGCGGCGCGTCACGAGGAAGCCACCGAAGACGTTCACCGCGGCCAGGGCCACGGCGAGGGTGCCCATGGTCTTGCCCAGCGGCGTCACGGTCAGCGCGGCGGCGAGCATGGCGCCGACGATCACGATCGCCGAAATGGCGTTGGTCACCGCCATCAACGGTGTGTGCAGCGCGGGCGTTACGTTCCAGACCACGTGGTAACCGACATAAATCGCCAGCACGAAGATGATCAGGTTGTAGATACCGGGGGAGATAAGCTCTTCCATTGTCTGAATCCCTGCTTAGGCGTTTTTGCGGATGACTTGGCCGTCGCGGCACATCAGGCACGCGGCGACGATGTCGTCTTCCAGGTTCACGTCGAACTGACCTTCCTTGGTGAAGACCAGCTTCAGGAAGTCCAGCAGGTTACGGGCATACAGCGCCGACGCGTCGGCTGCGACTTCGCCGGCCAGGTTGGTCGGGCCGCAAATGGTCACGCCATTCTCGATCACGACCTGATCAGCCACGGTCAGCGGGCAGTTACCACCCTGGGCTGCCGCGAGGTCGATGACCACCGAGCCGGGTTTCATCTGCGCGACGGTTTCGGCACTCAGCAACGTCGGTGCCTTGCGGCCCGGAATCAATGCGGTGGTAATGACGATGTCAGCCTGTTTGGCGCGCTCGTGCACGGCTTGGGCCTGGCGTTGCATCCAGCTGGCCGGCATCGGCCGGGCGTAACCGCCGACGCCGACGGCGCACTCGCGCTCTTCGTCGGTCTCGTAAGGCACATCGACGAACTTCGCGCCGAGGGACTCGATTTGCTCCTTGACCGCCGGACGCACATCCGAAGCCTCGATCACCGCGCCCAGGCGCTTGGCCGTGGCGATCGCCTGCAACCCGGCCACGCCCGCGCCGAGAATCAGCACGCGCGCCGCTTTCACGGTACCCGCGGCAGTCATCAGCATCGGCATGAAGCGCGGATAGTAATGGGCGGCCAGCAACACGGCTTTGTAACCGGCGATGTTCGCTTGAGACGACAGCACATCCAGGCTCTGGGCTCGGGAAGTGCGTGGCGCGGCCTCAAGGGCGAAAGCGGTAATGCCGCACTCGGCCAGCTTGGCGATGGTTTCGTTGTTGAACGGATTGAGCATGCCCACCAGAACGGTGCCGCTCTTGATCAGCGTCAGTTCGCTGTCGCTGGGAGCCACCACCTTGAGGATCAGCTCGGCCCCGAATGCATCACTGGCGCTGCCAATGGTTGCGCCCGCTGCCTCATAGGCACTGTCGATAACGCTGGCCTTGATACCGGCGCCGCTTTGAACAGTGACTTTATGGCCTTGGCCGATCAACTTCTTGATGGTTTCCGGGGTAGCAGCAACCCGTGTTTCACCCGTTTGGGTTTCGAGGGGAACACCAATGTGCACGTCAAATCTCCTGCGTGATCTTATTGAGTAAACCCAGGCACTTCGGATGGTGCGGCTGGGGCGGCCGATCAGCACGGTCCCACCAAACCAGGCGGGGCGCGGCATTTTGCAGGCGAAAATTCAGCCCTTCAAGAGATTATGACGGGTGACGGAAAATTAACTACAAGTCACCCTGTGACCGAATGTCGCGATTATCGATCGGCAGCCCTTGTGGGCCGTGCTTTCCAAGGATTCAGGTTCAAATTGACAATTTTTCCCATCGGCCAGATGAATAAGCGCTGATGCGTTGCGTGATATGGCTCGAAGCCATGTATTTAGACGCTTTGGAGACTACTGCACGGGCTTGATAACAGATTGACTGAATGCGACATAAACTTATATCTGTAGCGACTTCTGTTAGTTTACTACCTAAGTCAGTTTTTGTTTTTTTCTTATTAATCAAGAAGATAGTTGTCGGCTTGTTTCACGAGCCAGTCACGAAAAGCCCGAAGGGAGGCGGATTCGACTTTTCGCTCCGGAATCATCAGGTAGTAGGCCTTGATGCTCGACAGCGCGTTACGGTTGGCCACGACCAGTCGTTTCTCTGCCAGTTCGCGTTGAATCAAAAAGGGCGGAATCAGCGCGATACCCATGTCGTGCATAGCCGCTTGGGCGAGCATGGAGAATAGTTCATAACGCGGCCCTGTCAGGTCTCGCGCAATATTCAGGTTCTGGGCGTTGAACCACTGGCGCCACGCATATGGACGAGTGGTCTGCTGGAGCAAGGGCAGTTCGGCGATTTCCTCTGGTGTCAGGCCCTTGCGACCGTCTAGCAAGGCGGGGCTGCATACAGGCATCGGATTTTCGCCCATCAGCTTGTGGGATTCGGTACCGGACCAGTCCGCATCGCCAAAATAGATGGCGGCATCAAATTCCGTATCGGCAAAGAGAAAGGGGCGCGTGCGGTTGGTCAGGTTGACGGTGACTTCCGGGTGCTGCTGCTGGAAGTCCTTGAGGCGTGGCAGCAACCATTGGGTGCCGAAGGTCGGAACCACGGCCAGTTCGATCACGTTCGCACCGGTGTGCCCCATCACTGAAAGTGTGTCGCGCTCGACGGCATCCAGTTGGGTGGCAACGCGTCGGCTGTAGGAAAGACCTGCTTCGGTCAGTTTGACGCCGCGGCGCGAGCGTCGGAAAAGCTCCACGCTGAGGAAGTCCTCCAGGCTGGCGATCTGTCGGCAGATAGCGCCTTGCGTGAGAGAAAGCTCCTGCGCCGCCTTGGTAAAGCTTTCATGGCGCGCGGCAGCCTCGAAACTGACCAGGGCGGCGGTGCTGGGGATTTTACGACGCATGTACGTAAGCCTCACTCAATAACTGTGTAAACGGGGTTAATGGCGTTTACGGAGTGAGAAATTAGCACAGGTTAGTGCGTAATCCTCGTTTGCCCTTGTAGGAAACCGCGCCTAGGATCAATCCACGATTTTCATTTAATTGGCGAGGACTCTTTCATGGCCGGTAAAGCGAGCTTCAACTGGATCGATCCGTTGTTGCTGGATCAGCAGCTCACCGAAGAAGAACGCATGATTCGCGACACTGCCGAGCAGTTTGCCCAGCAGAAGCTCGCCCCGCGAGTGCTGGAAGCGTTCCGTCATGAGAAAACCGACCCGGCGATTTTCCGCGAGATGGGTGAAGTCGGCCTGCTGGGGGCAACCATTCCTGAACAGTACGGCGGCAGTGGGTTGAACTACGTCAGCTATGGCCTGATCGCTCGTGAGGTCGAACGGGTCGATTCCGGTTATCGCTCGATGATGAGCGTGCAATCCTCGCTGGTCATGGTGCCGATCAACGAATTCGGGACTGAGGCGCAGAAACAGAAGTATTTGCCGAAGCTGGCGTCGGGTGAATGGATCGGCTGCTTTGGTCTGACTGAGCCGAACCATGGTTCCGACCCGGGTGCGATGATCACTCGTGCGCGCAAAGTGGAAGGCGGCTACAGCCTGACGGGCAGCAAGATGTGGATCACCAACAGCCCGATCGCTGACGTATTTGTCGTCTGGGGCAAGGACGACGCCGGTGACATCCGCGGCTTCGTTCTCGAAAAAGGCTGGAAGGGGCTGAGTGCGCCGGCCATTCATGGCAAGGTCGGGCTGCGCGCCTCAATCACTGGCGAAATCGTCATGGACAACGTATTCGTTCCGGAAGAGAACATCTTCCCGGATGTCCGTGGCCTGAAAGGCCCGTTTACTTGTCTGAACTCGGCACGCTACGGCATCTCCTGGGGCGCCTTGGGAGCGGCCGAATTCTGCTGGCATACCGCACGCCAGTACACGCTGGACCGCCAGCAGTTTGGTCGCCCGCTCGCTGCGAATCAGTTGATCCAGAAGAAACTGGCCGATATGCAGACTGAAATCACGCTGGCCCTGCAGGGATGCCTGCGTCTGGGGCGTATGAAAGACGAGGGCACGGCGGCGGTCGAGATTACCTCGATCATGAAGCGCAACTCCTGCGGCAAGTCCCTGGATATTGCCCGCATGGCGCGGGACATGCTGGGCGGCAACGGTATTTCCGATGAGTTCGGCATCGCGCGTCATCTGGTGAATCTGGAAGTCGTGAACACCTATGAAGGCACGCACGATGTGCATGCGCTGATTTTGGGGCGTGCGCAAACCGGTATCCAGGCGTTCTACTAATAGGAGAACGGTCATGGGCGCGCTTTCGCATCTGCGGGTATTGGATTTATCGAGGGTATTGGCCGGGCCTTGGGCCGGACAGATCCTGGCGGACCTGGGGGCTGATGTCATCAAGGTCGAGCGTCCCGGCAATGGCGACGATACCCGCGCCTGGGGGCCGCCCTTCCTGAAGGATGCCCGAGGCGAGAACACGACCGAGGCCGCTTATTATCTTTCAGCCAATCGCAACAAGCAGTCGGTGACCATCGACTTCACGCGGCCAGAGGGGCAGCGGCTGGTGCGAGAGCTGGCAGCCAAGTCCGACATCCTGATCGAGAACTTCAAGGTGGGCGGCCTGGCGGCGTATGGCTTGGACTATGACTCGCTAAAGGCGATCAATCCGCAATTGATCTATTGCTCGATAACCGGGTTTGGCCAGACCGGCCCTTATGCCAAGCGCGCCGGGTATGACTTCATGATTCAGGGGCTGGGGGGCTTGATGAGCCTGACCGGTCGCCCTGAGGGCGATGAGGGTGCGGGTCCGGTGAAGGTAGGGGTCGCGTTGACGGACATCCTCACGGGGCTGTATTCGACCGCTGCCATTCTGGCGGCGTTGGCCCACCGTGATCATGTCGGCGGCGGTCAGCACATCGATATGGCCCTGCTGGATGTTCAAGTGGCTTGCCTGGCCAACCAGGCGATGAACTACCTGACCACGGGCAATGCGCCGAAGCGTTTGGGTAATGCTCA
Organism: Pseudomonas fluorescens; assembly: GCF_001307275.1. NCBI lineage: Bacteria > Pseudomonadati > Pseudomonadota > Gammaproteobacteria > Pseudomonadales > Pseudomonadaceae > Pseudomonas > Pseudomonas fluorescens. The sequence goes on along the minus strand of NZ_CP012831.1, from coordinate 2,473,048 downwards.
TCCGAATATCGTGCCTTATCAGGATTTTCCGACGGCGGATGGCGATTTCATCCTGACGGTGGGTAATGACGGCCAGTTCCGAAAGTTCGCTGAGGTTGCCGGTCAACCGCAGTGGGCTGATGATCCGCGTTTTGCCACTAACAAGGTGCGGGTGGCGAACCGGGCGGTGCTGATTCCGTTGATTCGCCAGGCGACGGTGTTCAAGACCACCGCTGAATGGGTGACTCAGTTGGAGCAGGCGGGTGTGCCGTGTGGGCCTATCAACGACCTGGCCCAGGTGTTTGCCGATCCTCAGGTACAGGCTCGTGGGTTGGCGATGGAATTGCCTCACCTGCTGGCGGGTAAAGTGCCGCAGGTGGCCAGTCCGATTCGACTGTCCGAGACGCCAGTGGAGTATCGCAATGCGCCTCCTTTATTAGGAGAGCATACGTTGGAGGTGCTGCAGCGAGTGTTGGGGTTGGACGAGGCTGCGGTGATGGCGTTCAGAGAGGCTGGGGTGCTGTGAGTCTTCTCTTCTATATAGAGGAGCGTGTTAAAGGGCAAAAGCG